>NZ_CP138955.1:1317485-2634970 GCF_047304175.1 Synechococcus sp. MIT S9503
AGCATGCGTACGCAGCCGTTGGATACCGCTGCACGGATCTTCACCCAGTGCGGCCAGGGTGTGCCGTGGATTCCGAACTGATCTGGTCCCTGCTGAAGAAAACCGATCCAGCGATGCCCCAGCGGGCTCTTGAGCCCTGTCACGGGATGAACCCGACCAGACTTGGTGCTTTCGTACTGAGGGTTGACCAACTTGGTTTCAACGCGGAACACACCGGTCGGCGTTGGAGTCTTGGGGTCGCCAATGGCAACCGGCCAGCGCCCGATGGACTGACCGTTGCGGATGACGCTGATGCGTCGCTGCCTGAGATCAAGGTGAATGCTGGTTGCTTCCCCAGCCGACTGAATGCTTGCGGATGCGAGCTGTGGTGACTGCAGCTCGGAGGATTCCGCTGCAGGCATCGGACCAGCCATGACCAGAGAGATCGCCCCCACCGCAGCAAGAGGAGCAAAAGCGACGCAACCGAGACGCACCATCAGACAGTCAAGACTCACTGGTCTCAACGTATCCATTGGCCAGAGTAAAAACCGCACACCAGTGGAGGACTTTCTGAAGAAACCTCTTAGGTGCACGGCGAAAGCCGTCAAGCCCTTGCTGCACAAAGCATTCCAGCGGATGACTCCATGCCGCAGCAGCTTCAGTCGAGCGTTGTGAAGGTTCTGGAGATCATTCCGCTCACGACCGATGCCGGCCTGTTCCGTCCAGGGAGCAAACAGGCGCAGCGGAGTGAGGCAACCGAGCCCGGAATCCGTAGAACAGAACCATGCAAGCCCCTGGCCTGGTGAGTTGCATGGTTCTGCTCAGCACCTGATGGGTACGAGCTTCATCGCCACTGGATCAGGGCGGTGCTTGGTTCAATCAACCAGCTTGGGGTCAATCTCGCTCGTGTAACGAGCCTCGCAGCTCTTGATGATCTCAATGGCTTTGTCGGTTCCGAAGAAACCGTTCACGGTGCAGGTTCCTGGTTTCTTCAGATCCTTGTAGTGCTCCCAGTAATAGGTGGTTTCCTTTTTCCAGTGCTCACCAAGATCCTCGAAACTCTTGATGTGATCCATACGCTTGTCATCGGCCAGCACGGCGATGACCTTGTCGTCGACTTCGCCGCCATCATCAAAGGTCATGATGCCGATGATGCGAGCCTCAACAATCGAGCCTGGAATCAGGGGCTCCGTGACATTGACAATCTCGATGTCGAGCGGGTCTCCGTCTTCATCCCAGGTTCGGGGAATACAGCCGTAGGCGAAGGGATAGGCCAGAGAGGAGTAACCAACCCGGTCAAGCTTCAGGTGCCCGGTCTCGGTGATCAGCTCATACTTGTTGATCGTGTTGGAGTTCAGCTCCACGATCGTGTTCAGACGCAACTCGGATTCGTCAGCAAAGGCCGGCAGCACATGCAGCAGGTTCGGCATGCTGCGGCTCGGAGCCTGGTCGAGGTTGGCCATGAAGAACGGCAATCGGAGCGGTGATACTACGAGGCACGGGCTCAGGCGCTCACAGCGAACAAACGCTCCAACTTGGCTTCGAGGTAGTTGAGGAACGGAGCACTGGACAGGGGCTGACCGGACACCTGCTCAACCAGCTGCTCAGCGTTGAGTGCACGGCCGATGGGGTGGACCTTCTCCCTCAGCCAGCAGAGCATGACGCTCAGATCACCACGGCGGACATGCTCCTCGGGAGATCCGATCTCTGACTGCATTGCTTCGCTCAGCTGAGCGCTGATCAGATGTCCGAGCAGATAAGACGGGAAATAGCCAAACAGGCCCTCACTCCAGTGCACATCCTGCAGGCAACCGTCCGCATCATCACTGGGGGTGACTCCAAGTAGTGCGCCGTAGCGACGGTTCCACTCTCCTGGCAGTTCCTCGACCGGCAGCCCCTGTTCCAGCAGGGCCAGCTCGAGGTCGGTTCTCACGAGAATATGAAGTCCGTAGCTGAGTTCATCAGCCTCAACCCGGTTACATCCGGGCGCCATCGGGTTCATCGCCTTCCAGAGGTCAGCCGGTGTCTTCAGAGGTGCTCCCGCATCCGCAAAACGTTCCCACCACAGTTCGGCGAAAGGCTGGCTGCGAGCCACCCGGTTCTCCCAGAACAGCGACTGGCTTTCATGCACTGCCATGGAGGTCGCCTGGCCGAGAGGCCAGGCGAACCACTGATGGGTGTCGGTCGGTAGCCCCTGCTCATAGAGCGAATGTCCCCATTCATGCGCGGTTGCAAGAAAACAGGAAAGTGGCTGACCAGCCACCACGCGGGTGGTGATCCGGAAGTCACGGGGGCCGAGGGTGATTGAGAAGGGATGGGGAGAAGCCGCCACACAGGTGATGCCCCGGTCGCGGCCCCAGTCACGGAGCAGCTGGTCACAGAGCTGCTGCTGCGAGGACTCGGAAAGGTCCCAGCTGAGGGAGGACGGCCTGGACGTCCCCTTGAGTTTCTCGATCAGTTCAGGCAAGCGGCGGCGCAGAGGGGCAAACAGGTCCTGCAGCCGCTGAAGGGTCAGATCCGGCTCGAACGGCTGCGCCAGCGTCTCCCAGCAGCTTCGCGGTTCTGACAGCTGTCGGGCCTGTTCCTGGCGCAACTCCACCATCCGCTGCAGAGCAGGCGCAAACAGAGGGAAATCAGATGCTCTGCGAGCCTGTTGCCAGAGGTCATAACCCTGGGATTTGGCCGTGGCGAGCGCACTGACAAGGTCAGGATCCAGTGCCTGTTGCCGCCTGAGATCCTGCTCCAGAAGATCGAGATTGCGCATCTGGCCGCTGAGAACAGAGCCCTCGTCAGTCTCCTTCGAGCGAATTCGCCACTCCTCGCGAGCCTCGGCGATCAGCTCCGCATAGCGCTCGGAACTCTGACGTGCATGAAGCTGGCGGGCCAGAAGAGCCAGCTGCTCACCCCGCCAGGCGGCACCACCACTGGGCATTCGGGTGTTCTGATCCCAGTAGAGAGTTCTGGTTATGGAATCCATAACCTGTGTTTCGTGAAGATGCGCGCCGAGACGATCCCAAGCCGTTTTCCCGGCTGCCATGGGCTTCATTGATCTTGAACGACCCTAACCAGCTTGCACTTCCGAGCACAGACCCAACTGCGCCGATCACCAGCTCAGAGGGAATGCTGTCGATCAGCGTTCAGGACGGCTCCTGATCTTCGTCCGCACGGGAATCGGGATCCACGCCTTCAGCACGGAGGGCTCTCTCCAGGGCGTTGACCTGTGCGGTTCTTTCCGGCGATTCGACAATCACATTGACCTGCCTCACAGCGACGAACTTGCGCCAGATCAGAACAATCAGCCAGGTGGCCGTAGCGAAGAGAGCGGCGAAATACAGGAGTCGCATGACCTCAAGGACCCGGCGGAGTCGCTGTTCTAATTGAATCGGAGCATCCCAGGCGGAGTCGGTGATGACACTCCATTCACTGAGGCTGCTCATCCTCCTCGGAGGGGTCATGCTCCCGATCCGTCTGCTCATAGGTCATCCGGTTGAGCCGGCGTTGCACATCCTGGCGTCGGAACAGCTCATGAAATCGGCTGATCAGGTAGTCGATGTCCGTCATGCCCCATGCCCTCCTGCGCAAGCTCTGGATGTCATGAACGCACTATCCCCTGCCTCTGCAGTGACGCATGCGACAGGCTCGGTACACATTGTCGAAACAGTCTCATTTCGACCAACCATTTCATTTGCGGCGGCAATAGCCCCCACCCATGGGGCTCCATCCGGATGGACAGTTCTCCTCAATAGCCGGGCGGAGTGTATAGCTCATCAGTCCGAGAGCACTGCATTTGCCGTTTGACATGTCGATGTACCCCATCGGACATTCGGCAGTGAGCTTCTTCACCATGCGCTGCGCTCTCACAGGGACAGCTGAAACGCCGACCATCGGAAGAAGGATCAAAGAAAGCCAGACCACTCTGTTGAACATGTGCTGGCCGGAATCGCCACTTGCGGCCCAGGCTAGGGCTGAAGTTCAGGGACGATGATTCATGGCAGCACTGCTCAGCCCTCAGGAACGAGAGAGTCTCGGCACCACTCTGCCGCGATGGCAGGTGGAAGGGGATCGACTCAGACGCCAGTGGCAGTTCAGGGACTTCAGCGAGGCATTCGCTTTCATGACCAGGGTTGCGCTGCTGGCGGAGGCGAAGCAGCACCATCCCAACTGGAGCAATGTCTACAACCTGGTGACGATTGAGCTGACCACCCACGATCTGAAAGGACTCAGCGATCTGGACGCCGAGCTTGCGCAAGCCATTGATGCTCTTCAGTGAAGCGCTGCCAGAATGAACTCGAGGCTCAAGAATTTCTCATGACAACCGGCGTGAACCGAACCGACACAGTGCCGGTGACGATTCTCACTGGCTTTCTCGGAGCGGGTAAAACGACATTGCTGAATCACATCCTGAGCAATCAGGAAGGGCTCAAAACGGCTGTGCTGGTTAATGAGTTCGGAGAGATCGGCATCGACAACGAGTTGGTGGTGAGCACCAGCGAAGACATGGTCGAGCTGAGCAACGGATGCATCTGCTGCTCCATCAACGGCGAGCTTCTTGAGGCCGTTGATCGCATTCTCAACAGACCCAAACCGGTCGAATACCTTGTGGTGGAGACGACGGGCCTGGCCGATCCCCTGCCCGTTGCCATGACATTCCTTGGCAGTGAGCTGCGTGATCTGACAAGGCTCGACTCGATCATCACCTTGATCGATGCCGAAAACTTCGGCTCCGAAGCCATTGCCAGCGAGGTGGGGCGCTCACAGGTGATCTACGGCGACATCCTGATGCTCAACAAGACCGATCTTGTCGATGAAGGTCGTCTGGATGACGTCGAACAACAGTTACGCGACGTGAAGAAGGATGCGCGCATCCTGCGCTCGGTGAAGGGGGATGTGCCGCTGCCGCTTCTGCTGAGCGTGGGTCTGTTCGAATCCGACCGGGTGGTGCATGAAGCCCATAGCCACGACCATGGGCACAGCCACGACCATGGGCACAGCCACGACCATGGGCACAGCCACGACCATGGGCACAGCCACGACCATGGGCACAGCCACGACCATGGGCACAGCCACGACCATGGGCACAGCCACGACCATGAAGATGAATCCCCGGATCATCTGGCCATAGAGGGGTTCACGTCACTGTCTTTCTCAAGCAGCAGCCCGTTTGATCTGAGAGCGTTTCAGAACTTTCTCGACAACCATCTGCCCGAGAGCGTCTTTCGGGCCAAAGGCATTCTCTGGTTTAAGGAAAGCGAACGACGGCATGTTTTCCACCTTGCAGGCAAGCGCTTCTCAATCGATGACAGCGACTGGAACGGGGCCCGCAAGAACCAGCTGGTACTGATCGGTCGTGGACTTGACCACGACACGCTGCGGAGTCAGCTGCAGGACTGCGTTGCCAACCCTGCTGATCAGAAAACTGATGCGAAGTCGCTCCGCATGCAGCAAACATGACTAGGCTATCGAACATTGAGGAGGGAGCATGGTTGAGGTTCTCGCAGCAGGTGGCCTAGTGATGGCTCTTGCGCTTGCCTTCTGGCTTCTGCTTGACTCCGATGATGACAACGGTGGCGGTGGCCTGATGGAGCCTGCTCTCGTGCCGATCCCTGTTCGCAGCAACGATCGCTGATCCTTCCCCTACTTCGCCCAGAAGTCTTGTAAACCGCGTCTTTGACGGGGTTTTTTAATGCACCAAACAAGGTTATTGAATACGCTTCGCAGAAGCTTCTTCTGCGTGTTTTTGCCGCCTCTCCCCAGTGCAGCTCCTGCTTCTTTCCGAATGTGGAGCAACTTGGCATCTTCCGCAGTCAAGCGCGAGCGCATGGCTTCACAGCCGCTGACCCCAGATTGTTTCAGGTGATTCGAGAGTGAAAAGCGACAGTTTCTCGATTGAAGACCCTCGTCGGGGAGGAGTTCTTGCCGAAACACGCCGGGTGCTTTCCGGTCGGTTCTGGCTTGTCGCAGGGGCGATTGCGATTGCGTTCCTTGCTCTGCTTCCGGTCATCGGTCTGCTGGGAGAAGGACTCAGCGGCGTGAGCAGCGGCAATGCCAGCCTCAGGCCGGACGGTCTGCTCCAGATCCGCGGCACGGTCGTGCTGCTTCTGGGCACCAGTCTGATGGGGGGGGTGATCGGAACCGCCAACGGCTGGCTGCTGGCGAACTGCCGTTTCCCAGGCCGCCGCTGGCTGCGCATCGCCCAGCTGCTGCCCCTGGCCAATCCGTCCTATCTACTGGCGGCGACTCTGGTTGATATCGGCAGTCTGCAGGGATTCATCATCAACGGGATGGGATGGGGAATCGCTGTGATGGCACTGACCACCTACCCCTATGTTTTCCTTCTCAGCACCGAAAGCTTCACCATCTGTGGGCGCCGACAACTGGAAGCATGCCGGTCGCTGGGTGTGGGGCCTTGGAACAGTTTCCGCAGGATCGCACTGCCGATGGCCCTGCCGGCGATCGGTGCAGGCATTGCCCTCATGGGTATGGAGGTCCTGAATGAATATGGGGCCGTGCAACTTCTCGGCATTCCCAGTCTTTCGGCTGGAATTATCGAGGCCTGGAGAATTGAGGGCAATCCCACGGGTGCTGTGGGCCTTGCCCTGATCACACTTGTCATCGTGATGATCCTCCTGTTCGGCGAACGCAAACTGCGCAGCCGCAGCCGTCGCTGGTCTGAAGGCGTGGCCGGTGGAGAGTCACCGGCATGGGAGCTGGACGGCTGGCGGGCTCTCTCCGCCCAGGCACTTGCTGCAGTTCCACCCCTGCTCACGCTTGGCATTCCACTGTTTTGGGGCGGAATGAACTGGCAGCAGTTGGCCACAGGTCTCACACCCGAATTGCTGTTACTCACCCTTCGCACACTGGGGCTGGCGCTGGCCGCGACTCTGCTGGCAGGTTTGGCGGCACTGTTGCTGGCCATCGCTAAACGCTGGAGTCGTGCCAGATGGCTCAGAGGTGTGACTTTTCTGGCGGGCATGGGCTACGCCATTCCAGGGGCGGTTCTGGCGCTGGCTCTGCTGGTGATCGGAGCTCCCTGGCAACTGTCTCCAATCCTGCTTCTGCTCTGGGGCTACAGCGATCGCTTCCTGGCGGTGAACAAGGGCGGAATCGATGCAGCGCTGGAGCGACTCTCACCCAGTCTTGACGAAGCAGCGACAGGCCTGGGCTTGCGTTGGCCGGCCGTGCTCAAACGGGTTCATCTGCCGCTTCTACGAGGCCCGATCCTTGTAGGCAGTTTGCTGGTGTTCGTCGACACCGTGAAGGAGCTGCCGCTCACATTCGCGCTGCGACCTTTCGACTTCGACACGCTTGCAGTGAGGGTTTTTCAGTACGCCGGTGATGAGCGACTCGCCGCTGCGGTCTGGCCTGCACTGATGATCCTGGTCCTCGGTTTGGTTGCGTCATCCGCTCTGGTGCCGCGACTGGATCGAGATACTGAGTAGTTCTCGGGTTCAGAAGCTGAAACGATCGGGCTCACAATCAGGGCCACGCCTCGGTGCCAGAACGGAGAGCCAGCTGCTCTTGAGAGGGTTGAAACCATCATCACTCACCAGCAGCAGTGGGATTCGACCATCGCTCATCGCCGGCCCCCATGTCATGCCCTCCCAGTTGGCTGCTGGCAGACCATCGGCGAGCAGATCCCAGCTGTGCAAGGGCTGAATCGGCGGAGCAGAGGCTGAATCGACTTGCGGCAGCTGCAGAATCCTGAGATGGGCAGACCAGCCAAGTGGGAACGCGAAGCTGCGCATCAGGGCGAGAACAAGCGAATCGTTCCCAACAGCCAGCAGTTCGGTCAAGCCCAGCTTTTTCCTGGCCGCTGCGCCCTCCGGTCCGATCTCAACCCCGCCGAGCGGCTCAGGGCGAGGATCGGAACCAGGCCGAAGACGGGCGAAACGGACCCAGTCCCTTCCGCGATGAGCCCTGTCCTGAATCAAGGGTGCCTCGGCTGCCATGAGCAGATCACCATTGGGCATCTGCGTGAGTGCTTCTGGTCCTTTGTTGGATGCGAGACCCTGCCCCTCTGCCTCCTGCCAGGCCTGAAGCATGGGAACGTTGCGCTCCAGGCGTCCATCCGAAAGGTTGAAGCGTTGCAGCCTCGCTCTTCTTTCATGGCTGCGGCGCCCCTCACTCACGATCCAGGCCTGATCTCCGACGAGCACCAGACCCTCACCGTCAAAGTTCATGGGCAGGGGAGAACCCCTCTGATCAAGCAAAAGCAGTCGTCGACCTGCCTGAAGCGAGCTCTGTTCAGCCTTGATCAAACGGCCCAGACCCTCGACAGACACGAGATAGCCACTCGTCGCATCACTGAGCAACCAGAGACGATCCTGATCTCGCTGATACGCAACCGCGGAGAAGCCACCCACAGGATCTCCATCCAGTGCCTTGTGGAACAGTTCGACGTTTTCAATCAGCTCCCATCCGGCGGACAGGGGACAGGGCAAAGCCTGTGCAGACGATGGCAAAGCCGGCAGTGCTGAGACCATCATGTCTCTAGAGGCCAGAGTCGACTGGAACATCATCACCACAGCCACAGCCACAGCCACAGCCACGACCATGGTCATGGCCAAAGTCGACAAGCATTCCGGTGGACGGTTCTGCTCAATGCCAGCCTGAGCGGCTTGCAGATCGCCGTTGGGATTGCCTTCGGATCGATCGCGCTCATCGGCGATGCCCTGCACAACGTCGGTGACGTGATGGGACTCCTGCTGGGCTGGGGAGCTGAAAGCCTGAGCCAGAGACCTGCCAAGGGTCGGTTCAGTTATGGCTTCGGACGCTCCACCCAGCTGGCAGCCGTCGCCAACGCCGTGCTGATCCTGATGGCCTCCGCCGTGGTCTGCGTGGAGTCCATCCAGCGGTTCCGACAACCGGAGCTGGTGGTGGCATGGCCGGTCGCCATCGCCGCAGGCGCTGGCCTTGTCGTGAACCTGGTCTCCGCACGCTTGTTCGGTTCAGAACACCATGGTGATCTGAACCGCCGAGCTGCTGCTCTTCACCTGCTCGGAGATGCAGCGGTCTCAGCGGCGGTGCTGCTGAGCGCCTTGGTGACCCACATCACCCGCTGGACGTGGATTGATCCCCTCACAGGTCTTGGAGTCGGCCTGAGCGTGGGATGGCTGGGGATCATGCTGCTGCGCGATGGTCTGGCCGAACTGATGGATGAGGTGCCGCACCGGATCGATCCCGCAGCCGTTCTGGCTGATCTGCAGGCGATGCCGGGAGTGCAGGGCGTTCATCATCTGCACATCTGGTCGATCGGTGGCACGCGCGTGGCCCTCACTGTTCACCTGCAGCGTGACGCGGGCCTGAGCCATCAGGATCCGCAGCTGCTGAGCACTGTTCGCGAACAGATGCGACACAAAGGCATCGAGCACTGCACGGTTCAGCTGGAGGAACCCGACGAAGACTGCGGAGAATCACTCAGCTGATCCAGGCGCAGGGCGATGATGCGATCCATTTTCACGCCGGCTGCGGCCAGCAGATCCGCAAGAGTGACCACAAGGCGATAGCTGAGTGCCACGGCCAGCAGTGCGGCCTCGGGAACTGATCCTTCCAGCCGCAGAAGCAGCACGGCTTCGAAGACCCCCAGCCCCCCCGGAGCGGCGGGAACAACAAGCCCGATGGCCCATGCCAGGGCGAAGGCTGCCATCCAGCTGCCGACCGGCAGCACGGATGCAAGGCCGAAAACCTCAACACAGCACCAGAATCCCGAGAAGCGTGAAGCGACGAACACCAGCTCAGCCATCAGAGGTGTCCAGGGATAGTCATCACGACCACTGCCCAGCTGTTCCAGGGGAGGAAGGGAGGCAAGATCAGGATCCGACCGGTTGAGTTGCCTCAGACGGCTGCGTTCAAGTCTGCAGAGCAGAGGCTCTCGCCAGCGTGGAAGCAGAAGCAGCGCAGGCAGAGGCACGAGCAATGCCAGACCGCTCTGCCATCCGCCGAGGGGCACCCAGAGCAGAGCGGCCACCGCCATCAACATGGGTTCGAGCAACACCGAAACCAGAGCCTGCCCCGTGCCGATCGAGTGGCCCAGGATCCGAATGCGCTGGAGAAAATGCCAGACACCGCCAGGGAGGTACTTGAGCAGATTGCTGCTCAGATACAGCGGCATCAGAGGCACTGGGCCTCGGCCATGCCCAAGCCAGCCCAAGAGCACCTGCCAGGCGGCGGCATTCACGATCAGGCTCAGCCAGCTGAGTCCAAGAGCAAGAACAAGCCACCACCAGCCGCGGGCTGTGATCGCAAGGGAGCGCAGCCCTGAGGCATGGCCAGCCAGTGTCCAGCCGACAAATCCAAGCGCGAGCAGGGTTATCCAGAGCTTCAGGCCGCCGGGGAGTTTGGCTGGCAACAAAGCACGACAACGCTTCAGCATGTCCATTCCTGTTCGGGCTTGAATCGAAGCCCCTCCGAACAGAGCTGCTGCCAGATCACCTCGGGTGAAAGGCCGGTACTGCGGGCAACTCTTTGAAGAGCATCCCGCTCTGGCTTGACGGCCTGGGATCCATCCGGCTTCAACGTCTGCTTGGCAGCCAGATCTCCCCATGGAGTGGTGAGCGATCCTCGCCGTCGCGGCAGCACCCATCGGCCCTGACGCCGTTCTCGCAGCCCAAGCGTTGGACTCTCCCTCCACCAGACCTCACGCAGGGCCGCAGCCTGGCCAGGCAGCACAAGAGCCGTGATCGCAGTCCCCGGGCGTCCCTTCTTCATCTGCAGAGGAGCGGAGGCCACATCCAGGGCACCTCCATCGCGCAGCTGCTGGATCAACCAGGCAATCGCTTCAGCCGAGACATCATCAATCCAGGCCTCCTGCACGATCAGGTCCTGCCAGTGGGGCTGGCTGGATGCAGCGGAATCGCTCGGACGCTGACGGATCAAGCGCAGCAGGTTCGGACGATCCAGACGCCGCTGTCCGAGGCCTGTTCCAATCGCCTCTGGAGCCAGATGTTCAGGCCATGCGAACCCATCAGCGAGAACGGCCATCAGCGCCAGCCCTGTCGGAGTTGTCAGTTCTGCCTCAGGCCAGTCATCACCCCAACGCAGTTCGACCCCATGCCGTCGAGCCAGCTCGAGCACTGCCGGAGCGGGAACAGGCAACCGACCATGAGCCGTGGAGACCATGCCCCGACCCGCCGGAGGCGGCACACACCAGAGCGTCCCAGGTCTTAGGTGCTCGAAGGCAGCACACACTCCAACCACGTCCACCAGGCTGTCGATGGCTCCGACTTCATGGAAATGCACCTGATCGGCACCGATACCGTGAACGGCTGCCTCGGCTTCAGCGAGTGCGGTGAACACCGCGAACACCTTGTCGCGCAGTGTGGGAGAGAGAGACGCGTTGAGGATCCTTTGACGCAACTCCCCCCACTGGCGAAGAGGCGGATGCTCTTCACGCACCTCCACCTCGAGACGCAGACCGCGCAGGCCACCGTTGAGGGCCTCCTCGACACGAAGGGCATAGACGTTCTCAAAACCCAGCACCCGCAATGGTGAGTGGATCACTTCCTGGGAAACCCCCAGATCCAGACAGGCGGCGAGCAACATGTCGCCTGCGAGGCCCGTCGGACAATCAACCACGAAGGAGGCGGCGAGGCCAGGCGTCATGCCACCTCCGGATCAAGTCCCTCCAGAAGCCTTTCAGCGACTACGTCCAGATCATCGAGACGCTTCCTCAGAAACTGTTCCACCTCGCGTCGAGCGCGGCGCTGCTCCCGTTGCGCGGTTTCCACATCCTGCCCTGACAGCCCCCAGATTCTGCCCAGCAGGGCACGATCATCCGCGCCTCCGCGAGCCGATCCCTCCAGCAGGGTCTCTGCCACCATCCCGGCCTGAAGAACACGGCTCCAGCGGCGCAGATCCTCCATCGGCAAACGAACCTGATCGGGGAGGTCGAATTCGGTTGCACCGTTGCTGCGTAACCCTGCCTCAAGACAGGAACGGGTCCCCACCAGAACCCGTCGCACAGTCATCTCCTCCTCCCGAGCAACCAACCAGTGTCCTGCCTCATGGCGAGCCACCCGGCGTAGTCGCGTCCTGCCACCGGGCAGGGATTCCGCCAGCAGATGACCACCCATGCCCTCCAGCTGAGAGGCATCAAGGGTCAGTCCGAGCAAACCGCCACCCACCAGAAGTGCAATCCAGGCCGGCGACAGACCCACCAGAGGGCCGAATACAGCGAGGCCTGTGCAACCGGCCACCGCCAGGCCTGCAGCGGTGGTGGAGACGGGCGATGAGGTCATCAGCTGTTGCCCTGGCGACCGCGGTCCCCCGAACGACGTGAAGCGTTTCGCCCCTTTCCTCCACGCGTCGGCATCGGTGCGATCACATCGGCGGACTGAACCTGAAGCATCTGTCCCTGGCGACGCACATCGAGGCTTACAAAATGGCGCAGATGCGCAAGCTCGACATCACCGCTGAGCTGCAGCTTGAAGGGAAGAGGCCTGAAACCGTCGTTTCGCGGCTGCTGTCGCACCTTGACCACAACCTCAGAGGCTTCCGGCTTCGTGTAGATGAGCTCACCTCTAATCGAGAAGTAATCATCGCCTTCCGGCAAACGATCCGTGGCTGGATCCGCGGGCTGCTCCTCCGGATCTGAAGCCGACAGTGTGCTGGGCTCCCAGATTCCGGCGATCTGGAGATGCAACTGACCTGCTTCCCTGCATCGCGGGTAGACCACCCAGAGATGGGGCCTGTCCATGTCGAGATGGCGGCGCATCAGTGTGAGCATGCGGCCGAGAACAACAGCATCGATCTCCTGTCCTTCGGCATCAACCAGATGGCCACGGGTGCTCTGCTCTTCGGATTCCGGCCGGAAAATCCCGCGCACGACCCCGATCGCCCGGTACTGCAACGGCTCGGTGACCGCGGGAATGGGATGGTCGCGCATCAGTTTCAGGGGCATCCACCGGCCCGAGGGAACTCTAGCCAGCATCGGCAATGCGCTTCAGACTGACCGGGCGTTCCCACGGCATGGTGGCGGGCTACAAACGTCGAACGAGCGAAACGCTGGCTGGCATCGCGGCAGCGGCATCTGTCTGTGCGGGCACAGGCTTGATGTTGAGCGGCCGCTGGCCCGGGAATCAGTCGCAGGCAACCATCGCCGAACAACGTTCCGGCAGCGCTCTTTCAGAGCTCGAGCTGCTCAGAGCTCAGGCGCTGAGCCATCCGAGGGACTGGCGCTGGTCGCTGTTGCTGGCTCGCGCGCAGCATCGGCAAGGAGACCGGAACGGGGCAGTCCGCACCCTCAGACCCTTGCAGCGACTGCACCCCGACCAACCCGAAGTGATTGCCCTGTGGAGTCTGCTTGCTCTTGAGGCCGAGCAGAGCACCGAGCTGATCAAAAGCCTGAACGAACAGTCCGGCAACACACCCTCTGATCGGAGGCTCGGCCTTGGCCTGCTGCTGGCAGATCTGGAGCGGTTGTCCGGAAAGCTGAAGGCCGCCTCCGATCGCTATCTCAGTCTGATCAAAGACAATCCTCAGAAACCAGAACCGCTCCTGGCCCTGGCCATGCTGAAAAAGGATCAGGGCGAGGGAATCGAGGCCATCACGTTGCTGCGAAAAGCGATGGGTCTTAGAGAAAATACGGCTGGTTCGGCCTGGGATCTGCAGACACTTGAGCTGCGCTGGGCACTTGAGGCAGCCAGGAACAGACCTGCAAGCTCAGGACTCAAGGCTGAGCCAACTCCCTGAGTGCTTCGTCGATGGCATCGACCGGATCTGTGGCGTCGTTCATGGAGGAAGCCTGACGAAGGCTCCTCATCAGTTCCATTGGGTTGGTGACATCCAGGACTGATCCCTTCTGCTTGGATTCCCCTGGGAGGGTGTTGTAGATGTCGCGATCCTCGTTGCGCTCAATCGAGCTGGGCTGAGACAGCGTTGTCTGGGATTGGGCGGAAGGAGAAACGATCAGCAGTGCACTGCTTGCGGCGATCACCAGGCAGCAGGTCACGCGGAGCGATTGCATGAGATCGGGTGCTTGGATCCGGTGGATGCTAAGGGTCTCCAGACAGGTGCATCAGGATCTCCGTGCAGATCGCGAGCTGGAATGTCAATTCGATCCGCACTCGGCTGGATCATGTCTTGCGCTGGCTGGATCAGAGCGGAGTGGATCTGCTGGCGCTGCAGGAAACCAAGGTTGATGATCCACTTTTTCCGCTCGAAGCGTTTGATTCCAGAGGCTACGCAGTCAGCTTCCACGGCCAGAAGTCCTACAACGGCGTTGCCCTGATCAGCCAGCATCCGCTGGAGGATGTGCGGATGGGCTTCCTCGGGGAGCTGAGTGCTGATCCGGAGACCGAGAAACTCAGTGATCAGAAACGAGTGATCAGTGCTCTGGTGGAAGGGATCAGGGTGGTCAATCTCTATGTACCCAACGGTTCCAGCCTCACTTCAGACAAGTACGACTACAAGCTCAGCTGGCTCGCCTGTCTGGAGAGGTATCTGCAGGCGGCCAGGAGCAGGGACGAGCCCCTCTGCGTTGTTGGTGATTTCAACATCGGACCGGAAGCCAGAGATCTGCATGATCCCGAACGCCTCAGTGGGGGAATCATGGCTTCCGATGCGGAGCGAGGAGCACTGTCAAAGGCCCTTGGGCACGACCTCAAGGACGCCTTCAGACTGTTTGAAGCGGGCACCGGTCACTGGAGCTGGTGGGATTACCGCAGTGGTGCCTGGAACCGAGACAGCGGCTGGAGAATCGATCACATCTATCTGAGCGGCGAGCTGCAGGAGCTCGCCCTCAGCTGCCAGATCGATAAACAGGAGCGGGGACGTGAGCAACCCAGTGACCATGCACCCGTGGTTGTGGACCTCTCCTGGGAGCTCGAGGACGAACTCGAGGAGGTGGATGGAAATTTCATGGCTGACTGAGGCTGATCATGCAGACTCCGTCACAGTCGTAAACACACGGCACAAACAGGGTCATACCCAGAGTCTTGGGACCAGAAACCGTTTCACAACCTGCGATGAGGCTCTCCAGGAATGGCCTGATCAGGGCCCGAAACACCATGCCGATCCTGGTATCACAAGTTCCGGAATCCCGGCTTCGTACACAGATCAGCCGTTTTGGCACGTTCTTGGGTCAGGATGTGGCACGGTTTGCATCGGCCCTTTGGCTTCCGCCCCAGTGACAGCACCAAGCTTGAACACAAGTCGCTCCCAGGAGCTGTTCAGCGCCGCCCAGGCTCTGATGCCCGGTGGCGTGAGCTCCCCAGTGCGTGCATTCAAATCCGTGGGTGGGCAGCCGATCGTCTTTGATCGGGTCAAGGGCGCGTATGCCTGGGACGTCGATGACAACAAATACATCGATTACATCGGCAGCTGGGGACCTGCGATCTGCGGCCATGCCCACCCCGAAGTGATCAGCGCACTTCAGGAAACAATCGAGAAGGGCACAAGCTTCGGGGCACCCTGTGCTCTCGAGAACACTCTGGCCGAAATGGTCATCGACGCCGTCCCCAGCGTGGAGATGGTCCGTTTCGTGAACAGCGGGACGGAGGCCTGCATGGCCGTGCTTCGCCTGATGCGCGCCTACACCGGCCGCGACAAGGTCATCAAGTTCGAGGGTTGCTACCACGGCCACGCGGACATGTTCCTGGTCAAAGCCGGCTCCGGCGTCGCCACTCTTGGCCTGCCCGACTCACCTGGTGTTCCGCGCAGCACAACCGCCAACACCCTCACAGCGCCCTACAACGACCTGGAAGCGGTCAAACAGCTGTTCGCGGAGAATCCTGACGCGATCTCAGGTGTGATCCTCGAGCCCATCGTCGGCAATGCGGGGTTCATCCAGCCTGAGCCTGGCTTCCTGGAGGGCTTGCGTGAACTCACCAAGGAGAACGGCGCCTTGCTGGTCTTTGACGAGGTGATGACAGGTTTCCGCATCAGCTACGGAGGTGCCCAGGCCCACTTCGGGGTGACACCTGATCTGACCACCATGGGCAAGGTGATCGGAGGCGGCTTGCCCGTGGGGGCCTACGGCGGACGACGCGAAATCATGGAGATGGTTGCTCCGGCTGGACCGATGTATCAGGCCGGCACTCTGAGCGGAAATCCCCTCGCCATGACGGCAGGCATCAAAACGCTTGAGCTGCTCAAACAGCCGGGCAGCTACGACAAACTCACGGCAACCACCGAAAAGCTGGTTGAAGGGATCAAGGAGGCGGCAACCGCCGCAGGCCTGCCGATCACAGCGGGCAGCGTCAGTGCCATGTTCGGCTTCTTCCTCTGTGATGGTCCGGTGCGCAACTTCGAGGAAGCAAAGGCAACGGATGCCGAACGCTTCGGCAAGCTGCACCGCGCCATGCTTGAGCGTGGTGTCTATCTGGCTCCGTCTGCTTTTGAGGCAGGTTTCACCTCCCTGGCCCATTCGGACGCAGACATCGAGGCCACGATTCAGGCATTCCGCGAAAGCTTCGCTTCTGTCGCCTGAGCTCTGATTCAGTTTCGTCCCCCATGCTCCATCCAGGCATCGACTTGGGGGATGCGATCGAAAAGGTCTTGATCTGGCCGTTTCTGGGCTTTGAGAAACCGCGTGCAGAGATGTTGGAGGGCTGAGCTCAGCTTGATGTCTTAGGGCATCCAGATCAGTCTGATTCTCAACACTCAGCGATAGTTCTCAAACTGAAGCGGCACGTCAAGTTCATCCTCCTTTGTGCGCAGCAACTGAATGACCTGCTGCAGATCATCCTTGCTCTTGCCTGTCACCCTGAGGCTGTCCCCCTGAATAGCGACAGTGACTTTCTTGAGCTCATCACGAACTATTTTGCTCATTTTCTTGGCCAGTTCCTGACTGAGTCCTTTCTTCAATTTAACCGTCTGCTGAACACGATTGCCCCCCACAGTCTCCGCGGGCTGGAAATCAAAAATCTTGAGGGAAAGATTTCTCTTTGTAGCCTTGGCACGCAGAATATCTTCAACAGCCTGAAGGGTCATATCGCTGGCTGTGGTTATCACAACTGCTGCCTCTTCAAGATCAATCTCCGTGCCGGAATCCTTAAGGTCGTATCGCTGGGAGACATCCCTTCGAACCTGGTCAAGGGTGTTCACCAATTCCTGACGGTCAAAGTCAGAAACCACATCAAATGAGTATGAAGCCATCGATGAGTCGTCATTGGTTGAAGACTAGCAATGCCGAAGAAAGCGGCCTCAACAGAAGATCTGTGAACAAACGGATGTTGATGAACTTCAGATCAGCAATCTGAGCACGCCGAAAGTCCAAAGACCTCATCAGAAAGAGCCGCACGAAGGATTGATGCAGAACCGCTGGTCGCATCGATCCACAGTCAATCACTATTGTTTCAACCGCGATTTTTTTGCTTGTGTTCATCACAGACCTTGTCACCCAGACTGCTGCGGCTCCTTATGCCTTGTCGCTTGTGTTCTCTGGAGCTGTGGTGATTGCAAGCGTGATTCCCCTGGGTGCAGCTCGGTCACAGGCGGACTTCACCATGAATGACATGAAGGCGCCAAGGGCGATGTTCGACCGCCTTCCCGCCTGGGGGAAACGCGCCAGCTGGGCGCATCAGAACAGTTTCGAGGCCTTCAGCCTGCACGCACCAGCAGCGCTTCTCGCACTGATCGCCGTGCTGCAGACCGGGGAGCTTCAGGGTCTCGCCATCCCTGCAGCCCTGCTTCAGCCTCTGCTGCGTCTGGTGTATCTACCGGCCTACATCGCCAACATCCCTCCACTGAGAGGGCTGTGCTGGGCCTCGGCTCTGCTGTGCACAGGAATCCTCTACATCGAAGGAGTCAAAGCTCTGCTGCTCCCCTAGCTCTTGCCCTGCTGGAATTGCTTAAGGGCAGCAAGCAGTGAGGCAGGGGACTGTGGATCCACCATCAGCACACTGCCGGCCGGTGAGTCAGCCATGCGCTGCCCCATGGCCATCCAGTTCTCTGCCAGCATCAGCCGAACGGCTTCCTCGGCTTCCGGGCTCTCGGCGAGAGCCCTTGCCATCACACGTGCAGCTTCCGACTTCGCCTCCGCCATCACGCCCTGTTGTTTCGCCTGTGCCTCAGCCTCGAGCAGGATGGCCTCCTTCTGCGCACGGGCATCAAGAACGAGTGCCTCAGCACGCCCCCTCGCCTCATTCAGCTGGGCCTCCTTCTCCCCCTCGGAGCGCAGGATGGCGGCCCGTTTCTCCCGTTCGGCTGTCATCTGGGCTTCCATGGCCTGCTTCACGCCAGGAGAGGGATTGATGTCACGCATTTCAACGCGGGTCACCTTCACGCCCCAGGGGTCGGTGGCTTCATCCAGCTCCTTCAGCAGCAGCTCGTTCACCTCACTGCGGGTTGTGAACGTCTGATCGAGATCAAGCTTGCCCATTTCGGCGCGGATCTGGGTCAGCACAAGATTCACCATCGCAGCCTGCAGGTTGTCAACGGCGTAATAGGCCTGGGAATGCTCGAGAAGCTGCCAGTACACCACGGCATCAACCTCGATGGAGACGTTGTCCCGGGTGATGCACAGCTGAGGAGGGATATCCAGCACCCGTTCCTTGAGTGATTCATGACTCACCACCCTCTCCACAACGGGAATCACGACGGAAAGCCCTGGCTGCAGCTCGCGATCGTATTTTCCGAGCCGCTCGACAAGGCGCGATCGACCTCCGCTGGTGACTTTGATGCTGCCGCTGCCCAGGAGTGCGATCAGGATCAGGGCTGGCAGGCTCAGCAGGGCTTCCATGACGAATGGATGTCTGCAGCGACGCTAGCCACCAAAGTGGAGCAATCCATCCACCAGACATGTCACCAATCTGGAGTCCGTTGATCTGGTTGCTTGTGGCGGGTGGGCTGCTGGTCGTGGAGCTTGTGCAACCCAGCTTTGACGGCCTGATGTTCGCGGCCTTCGCCGGTCTTGTCGTGTCCGTGCTGACGGCTTTGCTCCCCCTGCAGGTCTGGATTCAGATCCTCGTGTTCACTCTGATCACAGTGATGGGAACGCTTTGGCTGAGTCGCTGGTCGGCCAGGCGCAATCCCCGGCCAGGACGCCGCAGACTGAAGGAGGATACGGCTGAGGTGCTGGACACGATTCAGCCCGGCGGTGAAGGGAGAGTGCGCTGGCACGGCCAGAGCTGGGCGGCATGCTCACTGGATGTGGAGACCCGGCTGCAGCCGGGAGAGCGCGTGCTCGTGATGGGAAGGGAGGGAACCCGCTTGCAGGTCCTGCCGACCCTGCCGTCGCGCTGAGCGTCAGTCGAAGAACAGCAGGCTGACAACCTTGCCCATGTCCTCGGCATTTCGACAGCTGGCAAGCAGAGTCTCACTGTCATGGAACGCCAGACAAATCAGTTGGTCACAACGACTGATGATGTCCTGATTGCAGAGGCTGCTGGCCATTGGCAGCGGCAGATCGTCATGCTCCGGTTTCTCGATCAGATGCAGCACACGCTCGAGCTGATCGCGGATCTCAGGCCCCTGACGACTGAGGCTCTGCGGAAGCAGCACTGTGAGTTTTGAGGCATCAACGGCGAGCACCCCACGGATCACCGCAGCGTTGACTCCCTGCGCTCCTGAGGTGACCAGTGAGTGCCCCTCCTGAGCCAGAGAGCGGGCGATCAGCTCGATCAGATGAATGGCAACCACAGGAACGTGACGGCTGCCGAGGATGGCAATCCTTCTGGCTCCCTTGTCCTGAAGCAAGGCCAGTTCCTGGGCAAGGGTGTCCACCCTGTCCAGTGCAGGAAGATCAAGGGATCGGCTCAATGACTGCCTGCGAGCGTCCTTCGAAGGTAGCAGCGGTGAACCCTGTCGGGACAATCACTTTGAGCCGATCACGAGGTCTTCCAGTCCCACAGCCCTGAGCAGGTCTGCGAGGCGGCAGTGCTCTTCCACAAGACGGAAGGCGTAAGTCGCTTTCACCGCCTCGTGCAGACGCACATGCCCGAAAGCCTGTTCAATCACTTCAACGGTCCCGAGCGTGTCCTGCTCGACCTTGAGAAGCGGTACCTCCAGCTCATCAGCCCGACTGATCAGCTGAGGAAGAGGATCACCGGCTCCGGTGAGAATCAGACACTGCGTGGAGGCCTCCAGGGCTGCCAGCTGAATATCGGTGCGGTCCGCCCCTGTGACCACCGCCATGTTGCGGCGCCTGCGAAAAAACTCCATGGCTGAGTTCACATTCATCGCACCGATGCTCAGCGTCTCGACCAGCAGGTCGAGCTTCTCCCTGCAGCAGATCACGCGGGCATCGAGGCGACGCACCAGTTCGCCCACAGTGACACTGCGCAGCAACGGGGAGCGGGGCATCACTCCGAACACCTCAATGCCCAGAGCCTGCAGCGCAGGCACGACCTCACGCTCAAGGTTTTCCACATCATCCGGAATGACCGCATTCAGAACCACTCCGCGAAGGCGATCTCCAAGCTGTTGACTCGCGGCCAGCAGAGCATCCACACTGCGACTGTCTTCCCAGAGATGCACGAGAACCACGGGTGCATCAAGATCGCGGGCCAGTTGCACCAGACTCAGTCCGTACAGCAGTCCCTCATTGAGGTTTCCTGCTGCTTCAAGCAGGGTGACTCCGGCCTCGGATTGCTGGAGATTGGTTCGCAATTGTTCGAGTCCATCACCCGCTGCCAGGGTCCCACTCTCAAGGCGTATCTGGGCTGTCTGGGGAGACAGCAGATGCAGAGAGGGGATCAGATCCTGTTGAGGCAGACCGAGGGTCTCTCCCACGAAACGGACGTCGTCGTCGATCAGAGGCGAGGGCGGATACCCTCGACCGGAGTCCCAGTCGAGACTGGTTGCCAGTGGCTTGCCGAAGAGGACCCGCGTGCCTGAGGAGCGCAGATGCCTGGCGATCCCAAGCACAAGGGCGGACTTGCCGCTGAAGGGTTCACACGATCCGATCAGCAGCGTTGAGCCCATCCGGGAGGTCTGAGATTGTTGATCACAATTTAAAGGCCACCATCCTCCTCAACCCGCTCAAGAAACAACCACTGCCAGAAGGTGTCGGGCAGATCCCGATGTCCGGCATCGACGCAGTGCATGAGCCAATCCAGCAGCTGATGCGCTGGACACTCGAATGCATAAAGCTGTTGAGGGCGGTCCTGAAAGCTCAACTCACAGCGACAGGTCTGCAGAGGAGCACTGACAGGACTCCAGGTCAGAAGAAACCGGTGAGGAGAGGCATCCCTGCGCGCACGCTCGCCATCGAACTGGCCGAGCGGCAGACGATCAAGCGCACTTCGCAGAGCCTGCTCCTGCCGACGTCCGCCGCAATAGGGAGCGAAAAGAGCCAGCAGAGCTTCCCCGGACGGGCTGGACAACGTCATACCGTCGTGCTGTTCCAAGCATGCCCCAGTTCATCGCCATGGCCCAGCCTGAGCCGAGGACGTCCGACTCAATGGCAGGTTCAGAGACCTGGAAAGGTCGCAGGATTGGAATCACAGGCGCAGGCGGAGAGCTCGGTCGAGCACTGACATGTCATCTGCGCCGGAGAGGAGCCTGGGTCGTCGCCCTGAGTCACCGCCCGCAGCCAGAAGGCCTGAACAGCATGACCGGGCCCCAGGAATGGGTTCTCTGGAGCTGCGGACAAGAGGCGGAGCTCGACAGCATTCTGAGTCGTCTCGATGTCCTTGTGCTCAATCACGGCATCAATCCGGGAGGTGATCAAAGCCCCGAAAGCCTCTCCAAGGCTCTTGAAGTGAATGCTCTGAGCCATTGGAGGCTGCTGCAGCGCTTCGAGCAACAGAAACGAATGGGTGATCAACGTGCACATGCTGCAGAGCTGTGGGTGAACACCTCGGAAGCCGAGATTCAACCGGCACTGAGCCCAGCGTATGAACTGAGCAAACGGCTGATCGGTCAGCTCGTGAGCCTGCGCTGGAGTGCTCCTCGACAGGAGAGGTCACAACTGCCGATGCTGCGCAAGCTGGTGCTTGGTCCATTCCGTTCAGAGCTCAATCCCATCGGAGTGATGTCTGCGGATTTCGTTGCCGGACAGATTCTCTGGCAAGCCGAGCGAGGGCTGCCACTGATCATCGTGACCCCGAATCCGATCACCTTGCTGGTGATGCCTCTGACCGAGCTGGGAAGACTGATCTACAACAGAATTTTTCGGATTAGTCGCCGCGATCGGTGAGGATCTCACAGCCGTCGGAAGTCACCACGATCGTGTGCTCCCACTGCGCGGACAGACTTCCGTCACGGGTAACCACGGTCCAGCGGTCACGAAGGGTCCGGCAGGCTTTGCTTCCGGCGTTGAGAATGGGTTCCACAGCCAGGGTCATGCCCGGCCGGAGCTTGACGTTCGGCAGGCCATCCGTGCGGAAGTTGAACACGGAAGGCTCTTCGTGGAGATTACGACCAACGCCGTGCCCGGTGTAGTCCTCCACCACGCTGAAACCGCCTTCATGAACCCTGTCCTCGACCGCTCCGGCGATGTCGAGAAGCGTGTTGCCGGAGCGGATCTGTGCCAGTCCCGCCATCAGTGACTCCTGGGCCACGCGACTCAGATCGGCCGCCTTGTCATTCACCTCTCCCACGCAGATGGTGACGCAGCTGTCACCGTGGTAGCCATCGAAGAAAGCTCCCGTGTCGACCTTGAGCAGGTCACCAGCGTGGATCACTCTTTTGTTGCTGGGAATTCCATGCACCACCTCATCGTTGATGCTTGCGCAGATGCTGGCCGGAAATCCGTGATAGCCCTTGAAACTGGGTGTGGCTCCCATCTCCCGGATGCGCCGCTCGGCGTGGGCATCGAGATCTCCGGTGGTCTGACCAGGCTCCGCCATCTCCATGATCTCCCGAAGCACAGTCGCCACGATGCGACTGGCCTTGGCCATGATTTTCAGCTCTCTCGCCGATTTGATCTCCACTCCACGTCGCTGCTGAATCCGCGGCCCGGTGGCGGTGACGCTGCCCGTTTTGGTCGAGGCGAGCAGATCAGCGAACAAGTTCATCGGTGATTCCTTCGGGCGATCCCGACGTCCTCCTGCCACGCTATCAATCGTGACGGGCTGATGCCGGTGGCTCTCTGGATGGCACGACTGCGGCGATGGCACAGCAGAGTTGCGCCTCTGGTTCTGCTGCCGCTGATGACCACGGTGATCACCGGGCTGAGCTATCGGGTCGCGCGCGACTGGTTCGGTGTGAGTCGCGACAGCGCTCACTGGCTGATGAGCCTGCATGAGGGGGAATGGCTCGGCCCGCAGCTGGAGCCGGTGGTGGTTGTGCTCAACGGACTTGGCGTGATTTGGATGTTGATCACAGGAGGAGCAATGATGCTGCAGTCCTGGAGAAACGCCTGGAAGAAGCGCTCAGTAGACGGTGGGTCGGCAGGGTAAGCTGGTTGTTTGGCGTGATTACCCGGAGCTGGGATGGCAGCGGACCAGAAAGACACAACTGCACAGGACGGCTCGGAAGTCGTGAGCACCGATAACGAGTCCCCGAAACCTGCTGCAGCGGCTGCCAAGGCCGAGCGCCTCAGCCCGGCTGATCTGATCAGGGAGTTCGAGAAGGCGCAGCAGAAAGACAATCTTCCCGACATCTACGTCGGAGACACCGTCCGCGTCGGCGTCCGCATCAGCGAGGGCAACAAGGAACGTGTCCAGCCCTATGAGGGAGTTGTGATCGCCAAGCGTCACGGTGGGGTGAATCAGACCATCACAGTTCGCCGCATTTTCCAAGGCATCGGCGTTGAGAGGGTCTTTATGCTGCATAGCCCACAAGTTGCCTCCATCAAGGTGGAGCGGCGCGGTAAGGTACGCAGGGCGAAGCTTTTCTATCTGCGGGAACGGGTGGGCAAGGCCACCCGCGTGAAGCAGCGCTTCGATCGCTGAGGCTTAGGCCTCGTTCAATCCAATGCCATCAATTTGTGATGGTCGAGGGGTTCATCGCCTTGCGCCGTTAGTTCAGTTGGTAGAACGCAGGTCTCCAAAACCTGATGTCGGGGGTTCAAGTCCTCCACGGCGCGTCCGATGCCCCCTTCTGCAGTTTCCTAGTTTCGAGCATGGAGTTGGATCTTCAACCTGGTGATGTGGTCAAGGTCCTCGAATCAGCCGCCCTCGGCTGGGTTCGTGCCCGTGTCATTCGCGTCAAATCCGGAGGACGTGTGGTCGTGCAGAGCGATCAGGGCCGTGAGTTCACCGCGCGTGGCAACCAGGTCCGTCTGATTGAGCCTGCAGGTTTCCGTCCCTGAGCTGAGTCGTTCAATCCCTTGATGGGATCAGTGAGCAAGGCCGGTGGCCGAGGCCACCGGTTTTTTATGTGCACTGAGATCGCCATCAGAGCAAGTCGTGCGCATGTGGCCAGATGGCCCTCAGCGGATCTCTGCCTGAAATGCCAGAGCGGTGATCCTTGAGTGCTCCGGCAAAAGAGCGTCCTGAATCCCTGCCTGCCATGAACCTGATCAGCGCGCGTATTGACGGAGGGCAGGGCAACAGTCGATACTTTCGATGTCGCGTGAGCGACGCAGATCAGATTCCAACGGACGAGCACCGTCGATCTGAATCCGATCTGGGACCGTAGTTCAACCGGTTAGAGCACCGCCCTGTCACGGCGGAAGTTGCGGGTTCGAATCCCGTCGGTCCCGTTCCTCATCCCGAGCCACACCATGGTGCGCGTTCGTCTGGCCCCGAGTCCAACGGGCACTCTCCACATCGGGACGGCAAGAACAGCGGTCTTCAACTGGTTGTACGCCCGCCACGAGAAGGGTCAGTTTCTGCTGAGGATCGAGGACACCGACAAGGAGCGTTCCCGGCCGGAATTCACGGCCAACATCCTCGAGGGTCTCGCATGGCTGGGACTCGACTGGGACGAAGATCCCATGATTCAGAGCGAGCGTGTCGAAGAGCATCGTTCTGCAATCCGGATGCTGCTCGACCGTGGCCTTGCCTATCGCTGTTACGCCAGCGAAGAGGAGCTGGCGACCATGCGCGAACTGCAGAAAGCAGAGAACAGAGCCCCCCGTTACGACAACCGACATCGCAACCTCACCGCAGATCAGGAAGCGTCCTTTCAGGCGGAGGGCCGTGAAGCCGTCATCCGCTTCCGGATTGACGACAATGAAGACATCCGGTGGAGTGACCTCGTTCGCGGTCCGATGCAGTGGCGTGGAGCTGATCTGGGCGGAGATATGGTGATCGCCCGTCGGGCACCAGCCGATCAGATCGGAGATCCCCTCTACAACCTGGTGGTGGTGGTGGATGACGCCGCCATGGAGATCACCCACGTGATCAGGGGCGAAGATCACATTGCTAACACAGCTAAACAACTGCTCCTCTACAAGGCGCTCGAGCTGCAGGTGCCGGTCTTTGCCCATGCCCCGCTGATCCTCAATGCGGAGGGGCGCAAGCTCTCCAAGCGTGACGGTGTCACCTCGATCAATGACTTCCGCTCCATGGGATACACGGCGGAGGCGATCGCCAACTACATGACCCTGCTGGGCTGGTCGGTGCCTGAAGGCATGGAGGAGCGTTTCACTCTCTCGCAGGCCGCGGATGTGTTCGGCTTCGATCGGGTCAACAAGGCGGGTGCCCGCTTTGACTGGGACAAGCTGAACTGGCTCAATGCCCAGGTTCTGCATGGGCTCACCCCTGAGCAGCTGTTGGACGCCGCCGCACCTCTCTGGCGGCAAAAAAAATGGAGTCTCCCGGACGACCCCAGCTGGAGTCTGGCCTTGTGCGAGCTGCTGGGTCCCTCTCTCACCCTGCTAGGAGACGCGGTTGATCAGGCGCAACCCTTCTTCGTTTGCCCTGAGCTTCAGGAGGATGGCCTCAAACAGCTGAATGTGGAGGGCTCCAGAAGCGCGCTCAACCACCTCGTGGAGTCGCTCGAGGCTGATCCATGGGATGGCATTGACATCGCAGAGGCTCAGTCGATGCTTGCCGATGCCGCGAACAGAGCCGGCGTGAAAAAAGGTGTTGTGATGAAATCGCTGCGTGCAGCGTTGCTAGGCCGCCTGCAGGGACCGGACCTGATCACAACCTGGTCACTGCTGGCCAGGATCAGGCAGGATCTCCCCCGCCTGAAGCGCTGCCTCCCCTGAGTCTTCAGGCTCCGACTGAATTAGGCCTAAAACCCTTGCCAGCGGCTGAGCGGTGAGTCCCTGCAGGCCCACGGTCATCAGGATGGTCAGAAACACCAGACCCTGAAGCCGGCCTGCCCCGAGAATCCCGGCCTGTTCAAGACGAATCGAAAACAGTGACGCCACAGCGGCTGTGACGATCCCACGCGGTGCCAGCCATCCCATGAACAGCCGCTGACGCCAGTCAAGGGGCAAGCCGATCGTGGCCACAC
Source organism: Synechococcus sp. MIT S9503 (assembly GCF_047304175.1). GTDB lineage: Bacteria > Cyanobacteriota > Cyanobacteriia > PCC-6307 > Cyanobiaceae > Synechococcus_C. The sequence continues at coordinate 1,343,700 of NZ_CP138955.1, forward strand.
CCACAGCAGCCGGCCGCACGAGCAGCATCAGCACCAGCACACAACTGACACCACCCCATCCCAGCGGACTGAGCTCAGCCCATGACACATCAGCCGCCAGAAGCGGGAACAGCATGGTGATCGCAAGCCTTGCCAATTCACTGATCAGCTCGTCCAGCTGAGCCGCCTGCGTCGATGGTCGACGGCCAACCACAACTCCGGCAGCGACTGATGCCGGCAGACCGGATTCCGGCAGCAACCATTCACAGATCGCGAACATCAGGAAGAGAACGCCCAGGGTCAGCTGCAGTCGCAACCCCACGGCATGTTCTGAGGGCAGGCGTCTGAGCAGCTCCGCGAGCAACCAGCCAACTGCGACTCCGATCAGCACACCGCCACCAAGGCGCGACAGCAGACCAATCGCCAGACCTCGCCAGCCGTAGAGATCACCGAGAAGCAGTTCGAGCAGCAGCAGCGCCAGAACAGCTCCCACAGGCTCAAGCACCAGACCCTCCGCCTCGAGCACATCCCCGAGCGGGGAAGCCAGGCGGATCTGCTGGACGATCGGAGTGACAACAGTGGGGCCAGTCCCCAGCACGATGGCGCTGTAGACCGCTGCCACGGACCATCCCAGTCCGGCCAGCCAGTGCGCTGCCAGCATTCCAGCCCCCAGAGAGAGCAACAAACGCAGCAGGGAAATCCGTAACACGGTCGCCTTGATGGTGTCACCTGGCAAACGCAGATTCAGACCGCCGTCAAACAGAACAAGACTGACCAGCAGGCCAACGGTTGTTTCAAGACCCTCTCCCAGGTCGAGTGGCTCCACCAGGCCAAGCCCAGACCGTCCGATCAGGAGACCCGACAGCAGCAGCAGCACGACACCAGGGAGTCCTGAAAGAGCGGCGAGCAATCGCGCACCAGCTCCGGCGAACACCGTGATGCCCCAGAGCAGTCCGAGCCTCTCAGGCGTCATCGATGGATGCGAATTGCGGTTCCACACGCACGCCGATGACCGCTTCAGGGCGTATCACCAGATATTCCCCTTCGAGATCCCCAAGGGGGACATTCACAAAAGCCTGACCACTCCCGCCGCTGGCCAGTGCCTGGTACCACTCCTGAAAGGAGTCGAGTGTGGGGAAATGCACCACCTCTGTCTGACCTCCCGAGAGGTGAAGCGAAATCTTGTAGCGGCGTGGGGTGCGTGTCATCAGCGAACCGTACAGGCCCAGGAGGAAAGAAGCTTTCCTCCTGCCACATAAAGCGGATGACGCGGCTGGCCATTGCGTGTGGTTCCGATGACCAGCGGCGGCCTGCCCTGAACACGCATGGCCAGTGCCTCTGCAAGCATCATCTCCACACGCTGATCACGGTTATGGAGGGATCCAGCCTCACCCCAGCCCAGCCAGAGATCCCAGGAAGGTGAACCGGACCATCTCCCAAACCAGCTGCGCAGCACTGGATCGGAGCACTGACCAACAGGATCCCGGCAACGACCCAAGGCAGCGGGCGAGGTGGAGATCCTCCCGAACAGATTGAGCACCACAAGCCAGTGGTATCCCCAGTCGCGAGCGAAACCCTGAAGTCGCCTCAGCGTGGGGTCATCACGACCACGATCGGCCGTGGAGGGATTCAGACCCACAAACAGCAGCAGCCTGTGGCAATCTCCACCGGTTGGAACAAGAACCGGGCGATGCAGTTCCCAGCGGTAGCGACCGCAGGAACTGAAAGCGGCATCAGGCTTCGAGCAAGGCAAGAGCAGCTTCAAGAATTCTGCCGCTGGCCTGACCATCACCGAAGGGATTCACAGACCTTGCCATCTGCTCATAGGCACTCGGGTCGTCGAGAAGGCGTGAAGCCTCACGGGTGATTGAGTCACTGTCCGTTCCGACAAGACGGGCGGTGCCGGCATCAACCGCCTCAGGGCGCTCAGTTGTACGACGCAGCACCAGAACCGGCTTCCCCAGAGCTGGAGCCTCCTCTTGGAGCCCTCCGGAATCAGTGAGCAGCAGGGTGCAACCTTTCATCGCGGCGACCAGCCGGTCATAGTCAAGTGGTTCGCTCAGCACCACACGGGGATGGTGACCGAGCAGTTCTCGCAGGGGCTCCCGAACCGTGGGGTTGCGATGCAGTGGCAAGAGAAGAAGGGTGTCCGGATGAGTGTCAAGCACCTGAAGCATCCCTGCGGCGATGCTGTTCAGGCGCTCGCCCCAGTTTTCCCGGCGATGGACCGTCGCCAGGATCACGCGCTGGTTGGCCCAGTCGATCGGCAGGTCAGAGAGCTCCGGTGCCTGCTCAGCCATGCGCAGCAGGGCATCGATGACTGTGTTGCCGGTCACCATCACGCGGCCGACAACGCCGGAAGCGTTGAGATTGGCCTCGGAGCGATTGGTGGGCGCGAAATGCAGGCGGGAAACCTGTGAGATCAGCCGGCGGTTGGCCTCTTCAGGGAATGGGTCCAGAAGGTTGTCCGTGCGCAGCCCGGCCTCCACATGTCCCACGGGGATCTGCTCGTAGAAGGCGGCAAGAGCAGCGGCGAAGGCTGTTGTGGTGTCTCCCTGAACCAGCACCAGACCAGGAGGAAAAGCCTGAAAGTCATCACGCAGGCCCTGAAGTGCTGCACAGGTGACATGGGTGAGTGTCTGCCGCGGAGCCATCAGATCAAGATCCTGATCGGCCTTGAGCTGAAACAGATCCATCACCTGAGTGACCATCTCGCGGTGCTGACCGGTCAACACAACACGCGTCTCTAGTGAGCCACAGGCACGAAACTCCTGGATGACGGGGGCAAGCTTGATGGCTTCCGGACGGGTGCCAAGCACAATCGTGACGCGGGGCCTGGCAGCCATAAACCGAGAATGGATATCGGGATCCTAAGCGTGTTCACCCAGCACCTTTGAAGCGTTCACTTGCCAACAGCACAGGGATGGCGAAGCTGTGCAGAGACGTCCGTGAATTGCGTGAGCCAGCCGATCTTTCCACCGGGCTTCCCCACCGGGGCCGTCTCCCCGCCCCGGCATCCTTCTCCCGCCTCAGAGACGATCAACGACGCAAAGGAGGCCACACCAAGCCTGGAACAGATCGTTCGCATCGCTCATGAGAAGGGACATTCAGACGTGCACCTCGGCGTCGGGGAAATTCCTCGATACCGGGCGCGGGGAGAGATGCTGACGACGGAGTGGCCCTGTTCAAGTCAGCAGACCTTTCAACGCTGGCTCAGAGAAATTCTGACGCCGCAGCAGATCGATGACTTTCACCAGATCAAGGAATTCGATGGTGCCCATGCGTTTTCCTTTGTGCGTGTGCGCATCAATCTTCTGGATTCCCTGCGTGGGCCAGCGATGGTTCTGCGTCTGATTCCGCAGACGATCCTGACCCTTGAGCAGTTGAAACTGCCTGATGTGCTGCGCGAGCTCTCCTCACGACCCAAGGGTCTCGTGCTGATCACAGGCCCTACAGGGTCCGGAAAAAGCACAACACTGGCGGCGATGATCGATTGGATCAATCGGAACCAGCATCGGCACATCCTCACGATTGAAGACCCGGTTGAGTTCGTGCACACAAGCCAACGCTCGCTGATCCGGCATCGGGAGGTCGGACTGCACACCCTGAAATTTCACAATGCACTGAAAGCGGCACTGCGAGAAGACCCCGACGTGATCCTTGTGGGTGAAATCCGCGACCAGGAGACCCTGAGCACGGCCTTGGAAGCCTCTCAGACCGGGCATCTGGTGTTTGGAACGCTGCACACAAATTCCGCCGTCAAAACCGTGGAGAGAGTGCTCGGCATGTTCCCTCCTGAGGATCAGGAAAGCGTGCGTCGCTCTCTGTCGGAATCACTGCTCGGCGTGATCTCGCAGGGTCTGATTCGCACTACGGATGGCAAACGGGCAGCGTTCCACGACATCCTCATCAATACGGAGGCCTGCAAGGACTACATCCAGCGCGGCGCACTAGACGAGGTCGAGGAGATCATGGAGCGCAGTGGATTCGACGGGATGATCACTGCCAACCAATGCCTGCAGAACCTTGTCGAGCAAGAGAGAGTTGAAGCTGACCAGGCCATTGCACAAAGCCTGAAGCCGAACGAACTGGCTCAGGCTCTCCGGGGCAGAGGGTGAACGTGACGCTGCGGTCCTCGTCAGGCAGCTGGGACCGCTGAAGCTGAAACTCTGATCACGAAGAGAATTCCAAGAGACACCGACAATCCGAGCATCGCCAGCCGTCCATTCCAGATTTCTGCCTGTGGCGTGAAACCCCTTCTCCAGGCGTTGAGTTCACCGGAATCAACCTCTTCAACCTTGCTCCGCTGGCGAGTCTCGGTCTCGATCGGCATCTCCGAATTGCAAGTCGCGTCACCCTATTCATTTGATTTCAGAAGGGCGGATTCGATTGATACAGAGGCGCGCAGTTTTCGAGAGCCCAGCGTGCCGAAACGCCCAGCGACAGAGAGCTGAACACCGGTTGGGACGTGAGACGACCAAGCGCCGCAGCGCCAACCATTGCCGCGTTGTCGGTGCAGTAGGCGAGTGGTGCGAGATGAACGTCAACGCCCTGTTTGGCGCCTCTCGCATGCATGCACTGCCGCAGCCGCTGATTGGCCGCCACGCCTCCGACCATCACCAGCGTCGACAGCTTGAGATCGGAGCAGCAGCGCAGGCTGCGGTCAACCAGCACATCCGCAACAACCTGTTGGAAGCTGGCGGCCAGATCCGCCAGTGGCAACGGCTCCTCCCAGGCCCGGCAGGCCTCCACCTGACGCAGCATCGCTGTTTTTAGGCCACTGAAGGAGAAGTCGTAGGGAAAAAAACCTCCACCGGGTTTCGAAACACGACCTTTCGGCAAGACGAAACGGGTGGTGTCACCATCCACCGCCGCCGCCTGGATCGCAGGTCCGCCCGGGTAATCAAGGCCAAGAAGGCGGGCAACCTTGTCGAAGGCCTCACCGGCTGCGTCATCATGGCTGCGCCCGAGTCGCTCGAGCATTCCGGCTGAATCGACATGAATCAGTTCCGTATGGCCGCCGCTCACCAGCAGAACCAGATAAGGCGGTGACGGTGGGGACACAGCCAGCCGAACCGAGGCGAGATGAGCCTCAAGGTGATGCACGGCGATGAACGGGCGATTGTGTAGAGCCGCGAGGGTGCGCCCCGTCACGGATCCCACCATCAGAGCTCCGACGAGGCCAGGCGTGACCGTGGCAGCAACGCCATCCAGATCGCTGAACGGCAGTTCCGCATCGTTGAGGGCCTGGTCGATCAGGTGGGGGAGGGCTTCAACATGCCTTCGGGAAGCGATTTCGGGCACGACCCCGCCCCACTGGGCATGCTCCTTGATCTGGGACGCAATACAATGGGAATGGACCTGAAGGCGACCATCGCTTTGCTCCACAACGGCCGCTGCGGACTCGTCACAACTTGTTTCGAGGGCAAGGACCTTGGGCATGCAGGTCAACAGGCTCCACTACTGTCCATTTGATACATCCTGCCTTCACGGGGCAGATTCAACAGGAACCGTTCCGATGCGTCGCTTCTTCGCCCTCGTGCTGTCGGCCCTGCTGGTGTTCGGCTTCGCACCGATTGCCAGTGCAGATGTGGCTGGATTAACACCCTGTTCCGAGAGTCCACGATTTCAGCAGCGCGCCAGCGCAGCGTCAACGCCGCAGGCCAAAGCCCGCTTCGAGATGTACAGCAAAGCATCCTGTGGGGAAGACGGTCTTCCTCACCTGATCGTTGACGGCCGCTGGAATCATGCCGGCGATTTTGTGCTTCCAGGGCTGATGTTCCTCTATATCACCGGTTGCATCGGCTGGGCAGGTCGCGATTACCTCAAGGCGATCCGAGGTCGGAAGGACCAGAACATGCTTGAGATTCAACTTGATACGACACTCGCCCTCAAATCAGTCGTCAGAGCCGCCACTTGGCCGGTGGCAGCCATCGCTGAATTCAACAGTGGCAAGCTGACTGAAAGCGATTCAAACATCACGGTTTCACCCCGTTGACTTCAAAAGCTCCACCTTCATTAAGGACTGCTCAACGATGAAAAAGTTTCTTACCACCGCACCTGTTGTTGCCGCCATCTGGTTCACGCTTACGGCGGGAATTCTGATCGAGTGGAACCGCTTCTTCCCCGACCTGCTGTTCCACCCGCTCTGAATCACTCAGGCGTTGGTCAGTCGCATCAGGCGCTCAAGTTCGCTGAGAGCGGTTTCGAGATCATCGTTGACTACAACTGCATCAAACTCACCTTGCGCAGCGAGCTCTGTACGGGCCCTTTCCAGTCGTTTCTGAATCGACACCTCTGATTCAGTTCCACGGCCCCTGATGCGGTGCTCAAGCTCTTCGACACTGGGAGGTGCGAGAAAAATCTGGAGTGCCTCAGGAAAACTTTGGCGCACCTGTCTGGCCCCCTCAAGTTCGATTTCCAGAAGCACGGACGTTCCGCTCTGAAGTCTTTGCATGACTGGCTGCCGTGGTGTCCCGTAACAATTGCCGGCGAATTCAGCCCACTCCAGCAACCCTCCCGCCCTGACCAGCGCTTCAAAGGAATCGCGTGAGTGGAAGAAGTAGTGAATCCCATCCTGTTCCCCCTCGCGGGGAGCACGGGTGGTGGCAGACACGGATAGCCAGAGCTGAGGATGGCGAGCTAACAGGCGTGTCACCAGAGTTCCCTTGCCGACGCCGCTGGGGCCTGTGAGCAGAGCGAGCCGGGCGTGGCGATCGGTCGTTGCCATGGCTTGTTTTCGGTCAGGCAGCAGGGTAGGAAGGCATCCCCAGTTGAAAGGCCACCAGACAGCGATGGCGAACAGCACGCTTCAGGGGATGGACCTCACCAGCCTTCGGGCAGTGCTGGGGGATCTGCGTGGGCAGATCATTCCAAGTCGATTTGAGAAAGCGCAACAGCCTGACCCGCAAAGCCTGCAGCTGGGCTTTCGCACTCTCAGCGGCATGGTCTGGCTGGAACTCAGCTGGCAGGCGGACGCCGCCAGGATGGTCCAGATCCCCCCGCCCAGCAGGATCGGAGCGGGCAGCACACTGGCTCAGCAGATCCAGCACGGGCTGAAGCAGCTGGCCCTTGTGGCACTGGAACAGCGGGACTTTGAACGGGTTGTGCAGTTTCACTTCGCACCACGTCCTGGTGAGTCAACCGCCCGCACCCTTGTGCTGGAGCTGATGGGCCGCCACAGCAATGTCCTGCTTCTGGATGAACAGAACAGGATCACGGCCATTGCTCGGCAGGTCAGACAGCACCAGTCGCGGGTACGACCTCTCAGCAGTGGTGATCCCTACATCGCCCCGCCTTCGCTTCAGAGTCTTCCACCGGAAAGCCAGGAATCCATCGAAGAGTGGAGGCGCAGACTGACCCTTGTCCCGGTCGATCTGGGCAGGGCCTTGCGCGAGACCTATCAAGGCATCAGTCCTGCCCTGACAAAACAACTCATCAACCTGCCCTGTGGGGGCGACACGCCATCACCCCTGACAGCCTCCACCCCTGTCGAGAGCATCAGTGAAAACCAGTGGGTTCTGCTTCATCAGCGCTGGAAAAGCTGGCTTCAACATCTCAGCGACGGTGATTTCGTTCTTGATTTCGATGAAGCAGGTGGCTACCGCGTCTGGAACGATCCTGCCGACCCAGCCAATGACGACCGAGCGCTCAGCCTTCGCCTGGGGATCTATTACCGCGATCACCTGAACCAGCGACAGCTGCGCAGGGACCATCAGGAACTGCGCCAGCTTCTCGAGCAGAGCAGACAGAAGGAACAGGCGCAGCGCCGGGAGCAGGTGCAGCGCCTGAAGGACACCGTTGGCGCAGATGAACTGCAGCAAAAGGCGGATGCCATCCTCTGCCAGGCCTCTCCTGACCGGGACAGCATTGACAAGGCCCAGAAGCTTTACCAGCGGGCGAAGCGGCTGAGGCGATCCATTCCGCTGATCGAGCAAAGGCTGATCCACCACGATCAGCGACTGGCACTGATCGATGGCAGCGAAAGCTTTCTGACCGATCTGATGCAGGCAGACTGGGACGAAGCTGACGCTCGTAAACGACAGCTGCTGGAACTGAAGGTCGAACTGGAGGAGCTGCTGACGCCCCGACGCAAACGTCGCCGCAACGGTCCACCAAATGGGCAGCCCCAGCCCCTTGAAATCCGGTCCTGGGATGGATTGTTGATTCAGGTGGGGAGGAACCATCGCCAGAACGAATGGATCAGCCTGCGTCAGGCTCGAGCCGGAGATCTCTGGTTTCATGCACAGGAATGCCCGGGGAGCCATGTGGTGCTCAAGGCCTCCGCAGCAGCTGCAACGGACGAGGACCTTCAGCTGGCGGCGGACCTTGCGGCTTGGTTCAGTCGTGCCAAGGGAAACCGGCGTGTCCCGGTGGTGATGACTGCCGTGGAGCATCTCCAGAGGATCCCGGGCACGGCACCGGGAACCGTGAGGCATCGACAGGCTGAGCTGGTCTGGGCGGAACCGGATCGCGCACGCAGAAACCTTGACGCTCGGAAACCCCTAGCCTGACTTGATTCCAACGCTCAAGCACCTCTGACTCCGATCTCTCCTGAAGAGTCCCCGAAGCTGTCGCCGCCGCCGCCGATCCGAATCGGGGAGCAGGACGGCCCGCCCAATGACGTGGAAATGCCTCTTGTTGATCACCTCGAGGAACTGCGTCAGAGAGTGCTGCGCAGTCTTTCTGCTGTGTTGGTCTGCGCCCTGGCCTGTCTTCTGGCCGTGAGGCCTCTGGTGAGAATCCTCGAGGAACCAGCGGGATCGATCCGCTTCCTGCAGCTGGCCCCCGGCGAATTCCTTTTCGTATCCTTCAAGGTCGCCGGCTACGCAGGTCTCACGCTGGCACTTCCTTATGTGTTGTATCAGGGACTTGCCTTTGTTCTGCCAGGGCTCACCCGAGGAGAACGACGGCTGATCGCACCGTCGGTTGCCGGCTCTGCCGTGCTGTTCCTGGCCGGCCTCGCATTTGCCTGGTGGGCTCTCGTGCCTGCAGCTCTGAATTTTCTCGTGAGCTACGGCGCTGATGTGGTGGAGCCGATCTGGTCGATTGAGCGCTACCTGGACTTCGTTTTACTGCTGATGCTGTCAACGGGTCTGGCCTTTCAGCTTCCTGTTCTGCAACTCCTTCTGGGGGTCTTCGGACTTGTCAACTGGCAGCGAATGCTCTCCGCCTGGCGCTGGGTGGTGCTGATCTCAGCCCTGGCAGGCGCGGTTCTGACGCCATCCACAGACCCTGTCACCATGCTGCTTCTGGCTGGAGCGATCACAGCCCTCTATCTGATCGGGGTGCTGCTTGTCGCTTTGGTTCAGCGTTTCAGATCAGAAACTCCTCCAGCCTCCCCTCCCCCTGCAGCTGCAGGCTGAGGGCCTTGCCGAGACGCGGCTTGTCGCGGGTTGTGAGCAACCATTCGCGAACTGTCTCCGCTTCACCAATTCTGTTGACGATTTCCAGAACTTCCGCCATGTGCGAGCGGTATGCGGGCTCGTCCAGGGGGAAAGACTGCTGCTCGAGGTAGGCCCACATCACCTGGAGATACATCCGCCTGCGCCTGGTGACCAGCTGAAGGTCATAGCTGGCTTGCCAGCGCGAGCGCAGAACGTCGATGACTTCGTCAACGCACAGGGGGCGGGCCTCTTTCGAGGGCGAGTGATCAGCAACCACTGACGCAGACCTTGAACATCGGTGAAAATCCAGTGCCCGCGAAGTGTGACACGACCTATAGCGCCCATAATGAGCCCCATCTAGTGCCCAACGAACGTCAGCCATGACTCAGATGCCAGCAGCTGATGTGCCCGGAATGGGTCGCAGGCAGTTCATGAATCTGCTGACTTTTGGGTCCGTCACCGGCGTCGCCCTCGGGGCTCTCTATCCGGTGGTGAATTACTTCATCCCCCCACGTGCATCCGGAAGCGGTGGGGGCACGAGTGCCAAGGATGAGCTCGGTAACCCGGTGACGCTTAGCGGCTGGCTCAGTGATCACTCCACAGGCGACCGCAGCCTTGTTCAGGGGCTCAAAGGGGATCCGACCTATCTGATCGTTGAAGGTGAAGATGCCATCGGCAGCTACGGCATCAATGCGATCTGCACGCACCTTGGCTGCGTGGTGCCCTGGAACAGCGGCGCCAACAAGTTCATGTGCCCTTGCCACGGCAGCCAGTACGACGCCACCGGGAAAGTGGTGAGGGGACCGGCTCCCCTCTCTCTGGCCCTGGCCAACGTAAGCGTCGAGAACGACAACGTTTTTGTGAGCCAGTGGACCGAAACCGACTTCCGCACGGGCGAAAAGCCCTGGTGGGGCTGATCAACGACCTTTCTCACCGCTCTTTTCCCACCTCAGCCTCCGATGCGCCGACTCCTCTCCTCACTCTTCGCAGCTCTGATCCTGGGCGTCGCCGTGTTCACGGCTCCGTCATGCAGCTGGGCCTATCCCTTCTGGGCCCAGCAGAACTACGCTTCTCCCAGGGAGGCAACCGGCAAGATTGTCTGCGCCAACTGTCACCTGGCCCAGAAACTGACTCAGGCTGAAGTTCCGCAATCGGTTCTTCCCGACACCGTCTTCAAAGCGGCGGTGAAGATCCCCTACGAGCAGGGACTACAGGAGATCGGTGCTGACGGCAGCGATGTGGGATTGCAGGTCGGCGCGGTGATCCAGCTTCCTGACGGTTTCACTTTGGCTCCTCAGGATCGCTGGACCGACGAGATGAAGGAAGAGACTGAGGGTGTTTATTTCACGCAGTACAGCGACGATCAGCCCAACATCCTTCTTGTGGGTCCCATTCCCGGAGATCAGCACCAGGAGATCGTCTTCCCCGTTCTCTCACCTGACCCTGCTACCGACAGCAACATCCACTTCGGTAAGTATCAGATCTTCGTCGGAGGAAACAGAGGCCGCGGCCAGGTCTATCCCACCGGTGAGAAGAGCAACAACACCCTCTTCACATCACCCGCCAGCGGCACCATCTCCGCCATTGAGGACGGTGAGAACGGAGCGAAGGTCGTCACCATCAACAGTGCCGATGGTGAAAGCAGCTCTGAAACCATCCCCGTCGGTCCCGCCCTGATCGTTGGAGTCGGTGACGCCATCGAAGCGGGCGCCCCTCTCACCGATGATCCGAATGTGGGCGGTTTCGGGCAGGTGGATGCTGAAGTTGTGCTCCAGAACCCCGTTCGCATCTATGGTCTGTTGGCCTTCTTCGCCGCTGTTTCGCTGGCCCAGATCATGTTGGTGCTGAAGAAGAAGCAGATTGAGAAGGTGCAAGCCGCTGAGGGCATCTGAGATCGGTGTTGATCCCTGCAATTTTCACTTCCCCAGGGCCCGAGCTGTTTCAGCTCGGGCCTTTTGTGCTGCGTTGGTATGGACTGCTGATTGCAGTCGCTGTGCTGATCGGACTGAACCTATCCAGCTGGCTGGCGAAACAACGTGGCCTTGACAGCAATCTGATCAGTGACCTGCTGCCGATCCTGGTGCTGGCTGCCGTGATCGGCGCGCGCACTTATTACGTCGCCTTCGAATGGGATTCCTATCAACACTCGTGGTGGGACGCACTGGCGATCTGGAGAGGCGGCATCGCCATTCACGGAGCGCTGCTGGGGGGCACGCTTTCCGTGATTCTCTTCTGCCGCTGGCAACGGGTGTCCTTCTGGGATGTTCTTGATGTGCTCGTACCTTCAGTGGTGCTGGGTCAGGCCATTGGTCGTTGGGGGAACTTCTTCAATTCCGAAGCATTTGGAGTGCCAACGGACCTGCCATGGAAACTGTTCATTCCGTTCGCCAATCGTCCGAAGGTATTTGTTGATTCCGAGTTCTTCCACCCCACATTCCTGTATGAGTCGCTCTGGAACATCGCAGTGTTTGTCTTGCTGATTACTCTGTTCCGCCTTGGTCGCCAGAACAAGATCCCATTGCCGGCAGGAGCGTTGAGCTGTATCTATCTGCTCAGCTACAGCCTGGGCCGGATCTGGATCGAAGGCCTGAGAATCGACCCTCTCTGCCTGGGCGGGCAACCTCCTTTCTGTGATGGAGGCCTGCGAATCGCCCAGTTGATGAGTCTCGGTCTCATGGCCATTGCAGGTTTCGGACTGTTCTGGCTGTATGGACGCAAGTCAGAGCTTCCCGATCCAGGACTGAGAAAGGCGGATCCTTCATGACCTTGATCTCGATCGTGGGTGCGGGTCCCGGTGCACCTGATCTGTTGACACGCCGAGCTGAGAACCGCATCGTCAACGCCGATGTGCTGATCTGGACCGACTCACTGGTGTCACCTCAGATCGCTGATCTTGCTCCTGCAGGTTGTGAACGGGTGCGGACAAGCACACTCACGTTGGAGCAGGTTCTGCCCCTGATGGTCGAACGCGCCAACGCTGGAAAAAACGTGGTTCGCCTGCACGATGGCGACCCCTGTCTGTACGGCGCCCTCAGTGAACAGGTCTGCGGACTTGCTGATGCTGGAATCGATGTGGAAGTCGTGCCAGGCATCAGCGCTTATCAGGCAACCGCCTCTGCGCTCAGAGCGGAACTGACCATTCCAGGACTTGTCCAGACAATCGTTCTGAGCCGAACCGGAGGTCGAACCGGTGTTCCGCAACGAGAGGAGCTGAAACACCTTGCAGGCCTTCAGGCCTCGCTGTGTCTTTATCTGAGCGCTCGGCATGTGGATGAAGTTCAGACCACGCTTCTTGAACACTATCCGGCAGACACTCCTGTGGCGATCGGGTACCGGGTGAGCTGGCCTGATCAATGGCTGGATCTGGTTCCTCTTGAGCAGATGGCACAGATCACCCATGAACGCAAGCTGATCCGTACGACCCTGTATGTGATCAGTCCAGCTTTTCGATCAACCAAACTGCGATCGAAACTGTATTCGCCTGATCATGACCATCTGTTCCGGCCCAAGAACTGAAAAAACCCGCCAGGTGGTGTTTTAAGATCGTGGAGCTCGGGCGATTAGCACAGTGGTAGCGCACTTCCTTCACACGGAAGGGGTCACTGGTTCGAATCCAGTATCGCCCATTCAAAATTGATTCAATTTGCTTGCAGTGAGCAAGCTTCGCCCTGAGATCAGTTCTTCCAATCGATCGTGATACTGGTTGCTGAAGGAAACCGAAACCCTGTAATACGAATGTTTGATTGATAGAAATCCAACCAATCTCGATGCATCACCGGAGAATTCCATCATCGGATTTCCGCCTGAATTGCACAGGACTGTTGGGTCACCAATGCCAAGATCCGTACTGCGCTGGCCATGCTCACTGATCTCAGCCGGCTAACGGAGCGGCTGCCAGACATGGATGCGAAATTCCCTGTTCATGATGTCAGGAGTGGCTGCTGATGCTCCGGGTGTTGATCACTACGGATGTTTTGCGATTTTTCATGCAAGATCGACGCGTCTTCGGCTCAAATCCGGAGATGCGTCGAACCAAGGAGGGGTGGGACCCTCCTTTTTTTTGCTGACAGGTGCGGTATCGCCGTTCAATCTTCTGATCCGCCAAGATCTCCAACATTCGCGACCCTGCCATGCTTCGAATGAAGAATCCGATTCTTCAGAGAATCTGGTCGATCATCACCTGGCGCTGGCGCATGCAGATCGCCCTGAATGCCCCTTTTGCACTGCTCTGGGTGGCCGACAAAACCAATCCTGCGGTGCATGCTTTCAACATGTCGGCGCTCACAGCACTGCATGCTGAATGGCTGGCTCCAATGATCGGGATCGCCTGAAAACCTTTGGTAAAGCAAGGATCAGAGCCGACGAAGGGTGAGCATCCAGAGCCAGATCGCAAACAGCGTTCCCACAGGAATCACGATCACAAGAAGCTGAGCGACCACCAGATTGCGAACTTCAGGATCCATGACTCAGGCGCTGGTCACAGATCATTCTTCCCTGAGTGAGCCAATTTCAGTGCCGATCTCAAGTTTTTGCTGCTGCATCAATATCTCCGGGTAACCAATGAGGAGTTTGTGCGCAATGTGTCAACTCTCCGTGTGTGCCTCGAGGCACTGACAGAACCGCAAAACGAGCTTAATTTCACCTCAACAGTGTCAGTGAGGATCGGATGTGGTTGTCAGATTCCGCGCAGGCGAGGAATGAAGCAACCGTCTCGACCCTGCAGGAGATCGGTGATCAGATCCGTCAGGCAAGGATCGATCAGGGGCTGAGCTGCGATCAACTCGCGCAGTCTCTGAAAATGGGCAGCGAGCAGCTTCAGGCCCTCGAGAACGGTGATCTTGAGAAATTACCCGAACCTGTTTTCATCAAAGCCATGACACGCCGGGTCGCCTCCAAACTCGGCCTTGATTGCGATCCTCTGATCAACAGACTGCAAAGCGTTCTGTCTGTTCCCGAAAAAGTCAGCAATGGATCTGGTTCACTAACCAGCGTCCCGAGCGCGATCGATTCCGCAAGTCGCAGAGGCTCTTTCATGTCCTGGCAACGCTCGGCGCTTGCGGCTCTGATCCTCGGCGCTGTCACCGGTGGAGCCATGGTGGTGGCCAGTCAGCGGCGCACGGTTCAGCAAGCTTTCATCAGAACGACACCGGTCCTGGACACACGCACACAGACAAGCGATCAACCCGTCTCATCGATAGACAAGATCAAAGAGCGGAGCACTGGGCTGATCTCCATCAGCAGCAAGCAACCCAGCTGGCTCGCGATCCGCAACGGCGAGGGCAAAGTCGTTTATGAGGGCACTCTCTCGGAAAGAAGATCTCTGCCTGCGGAACCCGATCTTGAGATCTACGCCGGACGGCCGGACCTCGTGCTTGTCAGTCATGGTGATGGCACACCCAGGGCCCTGGGCCCCATCGATCAGGTGCGCTGGTATCGACTCAGTCCTGAACTCTGACCTTGAGATGCAGCCCTGTGACCTCCCTCACCAGGGTTGAGCAGCTTTCAAGACTCCACTGTTCCAGGCTGAGATTCTGATTCAAACGCTCTGCGACCAGCTCCAGAATCAGATCACCGCCTTTGACCTCAGCCTTCAGCGTCTGCACGACAGGATCAGGGCGCCGATCCAGCGCGGTGGCAAGGCGCAGCAACAGAGCCATCTGCGACACAGTCCGCCTGTTGTCACGTGTTTGGAGTGCCTGCCATGACTCATGCCGCTTCTTCGGAAGACTGCGGCGGTGATACCGGGCGATGGCCGCAATCATCAGATGCTCTGCTTCCGAGTAACCCAGCAGTTCCCCGTGGCGGATGAGATACCAGGAATGCTTGTGATAAGCACTGAGGTTGATGTGCTGACCACAGGCGTGAAGCATGGCGGCAGCCCAGAGGAGATCGCGCCCTGATCCATCATCCCGGTGCAGTGTTCTGTGCGTGCTGTCGTAAAGGTTGAGCGCATGGCTGGCGACCCGTTCGGCACGGGCCTGATTGACCGCGAAACGCTGGACCTGATGGATCACTGTTCGCTGGCGGATGCTGCTCTGAAAACTGAAGCGGTCTTCGAGAAGACCGTGGCGCAGCATCCAGTCCACGATCAGCCCCTCGCGCAGAGCCCGCTCACTGAGCACCAGTTCGTCAACATCCAGCATCTGCATGGTGGTCTGCAGAATGAGCGATCCCGGCACGATGATTTCCGCGCGCCGATCATTGATGGCCGCCAGACCACGACGCTGCTCCGGTGTCATGACAGCGAGCCTGTCCACGACACGGTTCAGTCGCTGCTTTGAAACCCTGTAGCCATGCAGCTTCAGCGGTGGACGATCGTCTTCACTGGCAGCCAGGGCTCCGATGGCCATGGCCGTGCCACTGGTCGCCACAAGCACAGGTTTCTCACCTGGCTTGATGCGTCGATGCACCTTGTCGACGGCTGGCTCCAGTGAGCCCTGGATGAATGCCTGCAGAAAGGAGCGGCGGTGAGGAGGGATCGGATCGTCCTTGACGAAATCCCTCTGCAGCCGCACGGCACCGACGCGTGTGCTGGTGAGTGCGCGTGCATCCCTGCCATCGGCAAGGATCAACTCCGTAGAGCCGCCTCCGATGTCCAGCACCAGATGGGGACGGTCACCGAAGGGCATGCCTGACAACACTCCCAGGTAGATGAGCCGCGCCTCCTCGGGTCCGCTGACCAGATCCACATCCAGATCAAGCTCGTCTTTGATCCTCTGCAGAAAATCCCGCCCGTTGGGCGCCTCACGGACGGCACTGGTCGCAGCAACGACGACCTGCTCCACCTGATGACTGAGGGCAAGCTCGCGGAAATGACGAAGACTCTCCAGCCCCCTCGCCATGGCCTCAGGGGTGAGTTCCCCAGTATCGGGATCCCTTTCTCCCAGGCGGGTGTTGGACTTTTCCGCGAGATCGATGCTGAAGGTGCTCAGGGCTACATCCACCGAGGCCACGAGCATGTGGGTGGAGTTGGTGCCCACGTCAATCGCAGCCACGGTCCTCACTTTTCGCGACACACCCGGATCACGTATCAATGCAGATTCCGCTGCCTGATTGTTGACATCCACCGCGGCCGCTGGAGAAGACTCGGCACCTGGCATGGCGCACCGTGATGGAGACGGATCCACTCTGCCACCGGCACTCAGAGGCGGGTCACCGCTGATTAATGTTCCGAAAATCCAAGCATCGGGTTCTGCGCACTGTGGCCGGCACGACCTTTTCTCGCGTCATGTCTCCCTGGGTGGCTCTGCTGCGCTGGGACAAACCGAGCGGCCGGCTGATCCTGCTGGTTCCAGGAGGGTGGAGTCTCTGGCTGGCTCCTGATGCTCCTCCGTCTCCCACCCTTGTGCTCCAGATCCTGATCGGTGGCCTGGCTGTCAGTGGTGCCGGTTGCATCGCCAACGATCTCTGGGACCAGACCATTGACAGGCAGGTGGAACGCACCAGGCGGCGCCCGCTCGCCAGCGGCACGCTCAACCGGACCCCGGCGTTCGGGGTGCTGATGCTGCTGCTGGCGCTGGCTCTGGCGGTGGTCCTTAGCCTGTCTTCCCAGATGCTGCTCTGCCTGCAGCTTGCACTGCTGGCGCTGCCACCGATCCTGATCTACCCATCCGCCAAGCGATGGTTTCCTTACCCACAGGCTTTGCTGGCGATCTGCTGGGGTTTCGCGGTGTTGATTCCCTGGGCCGCATTCACAGGCAACATCACTCCATCGACGCCTCTGATCAGCTGCTGGTTCTCCACCCTGTGCTGGACCTTCAGCTTCGACACGGTCTATGCGATGGCCGACCGGCCGGATGATGCCCGCCTCGGGCTGCGCAGCAGTGCGCTGACCCTCGGACGCAACGCGATCAGAACCGTTCGGGCCGGATACGGTCTGACCGCAGCATCCCTGGCCGTGGCTGCTGCAACTGCAGATGTGGGGGTGCTGTTCTGGCCGTTCTGGGGCATTGCCACCATCGGGCTCTGGCGCTCCACGCAAACTCTCCGAGCCGCTGAACAGCAGCCTGCTGCTGTGTATGCGCGCCATTTCGGACGTCAGGTCCAGATCGGCACCTTGCTGCTGATCGGTCTGGTGCTGTCGCGTCTGGGCTGATGCCGCAATCCGCATTCCCCTCATCCATGCCCTCTCCCCTGAAGCAAGGCGATTGGGTGACCATTGCCGCACCCAGCTCGGCTGTGAGAGATGAGGCCAGCCTCATGGCCGGGATCGCGGTGCTCGAGTCATGGGGACTGAACGTCAAGCCCCCGGCATGTCGAGACCGGCACTGGGGCTACCTGGCGGGACGCGACAGCGAGCGACTGCATGATCTCTCCGAGGGCGCGCTGACCCCTCTGCTGGCCTGTGCTCGCGGTGGCTGGGGCTCGGCCCGTCTTCTGGAGCAGGCCGTTCCCTGGAGTGAGGGATGGTTGCTTGGCTTCTCAGATGTCACAGCTCTGCTCTGCAGCCGCATGGCAAGCGGCTTCGCAGGTGGGATCCATGGGCCACTGGTGACAACGCTGGCCAGCGAGCCAGCCTGGAGCCAGCAGCGGCTTCACGATCTGCTGTTCGGGCATCCTGTTGCGTCACTTGAGGGAACAGGCTGGGTCAGAGGGAGGGTGAACGGACCATTGGTCACGGTGAATCTGACGGTGGCGTCACACCTTCTGGGCAGCCGGCACTTCCCCGATCTGCGCGGAGCGATCCTGGTGATTGAGGACGTGGGCGAAGCTCCCTACCGCCTCGATCGCATGCTCACTCATTGGCGTCTCGCAGGGGTTCTGCAGGATCTGTCTGGTCTTGGCTTGGGTCGATTCAGTGATTGCGACGAAGCTGAAAGCGGTGATCCCGATCACCGCTTTCAATTGGAGCAGGTTTTGCGGGAACGAAGCGCTGATCTGGGTTGTCCTGTCGTCGCGAACCTGCCGGTGGGCCATGGTGACGGCGGTAATGCGGCACTGCCGATGGGCGTGTGCGCTCAGCTGGATGGTGACAACGGCAGCCTGAGCCTGGATCTGCCGGCTCAGCGCTGAGCGAGAACAGCTTCCGCCACGATCAGGTCAAAGGGAGTGGTGACCTTGAGATTGGCGGATCCGGCATCGAGCACGCGGACCGGCCAGCCCAGGCGTTCAAACAGGGCAGCGTCGTCTGTGACCGACCAGCCGAGGGCCCTGGCCTGCGCATGCCCCTCACGCAGAGCCGCAACCGCGAAACCCTGGGGTGTCTGCGCTGCCCAGAGCTGGGACCGATCCTGGGTTTCCTTGATCAGTCCCCGCTCATCCACGCGCTTGATCGTGTCGGTGACCGGCGCCGCAGCGATCACCGCCTCACCCCCCTGAACCGCTGCGGCGCAGCGATCAAACAGATGAGGATCGACCAGACAGCGCGCACCGTCGTGAATCAGCACATGCTCTGCATCCCCTGGCAGGGCTGCCAAGCCGCGCTCAACCGATTCCTGGCGTGTGCTGCCGCCCTCGATCCAGGCAACAGATCTGGGTGCCGCCTGCAGAATTGAGCTGATCTCCCCGTGATCGGCAGGCTGGCCGATCACACCGATCCAGCGAATGCCCTCGGCGGCACAGGCCGCGTCCAGGGTCCAGGCCAGCAAGGGCCTGCCCTGCAGATTGAGCAGAAGCTTGTTGCGATCAGCTCCCATGCGCCGCCCGCTGCCCGCTGCGGCAATCAACAGATGCACAAGCGACTCCTGCTGGCAGCAGGCTGAAACGGCCTCCATACAATCAGCTCGCACCACCTGTGCCGCTGTTCATGCGCGTTCTCGCTCTCAGCCCTGGAAACCTTCAGCAACAGCTTGAGCGGCTGCCGGCTCTCGCTGCCGCCGCTGAGCAGCTTGAGGCCAGTCTCCAGGTGGCCTGCGATCCATCACACCGGTCGCTGTGGACCATGCTGCCTGCGGTGAAGAAGGTGATTCCCTTTCCCTTCGAAGCCGATCCGAATCTCTCGGACTGGGCCAATCTTCTCGGTCTGGTGAGGGAGCCTGACTTCCAGGCATGCCTCAATTTCGCCACCGGTCGGCAGGTGAATTTGATGCTGTCAATGAGCCATATCCCGATGAGGGTTGCCACGGAAGGCTTTGCCAGCACAGCCTCGGCAACGGTTGAGCCAGGCTGGACACCACAGAAACTCGAGGCCTTCCTGAGGCCCATGGGTGTTTCGCTGAATGCCGATGACTTTCGGCTGAGCCTGCCTGTGGATGCCATGGAGAAAGCACGCAGCGCACAGCCCGCCGGAGACGGCCCGCTGCTTCTGCTGGCTCCGGGAGGATTACCCGTTGATTGGCCCGACGAACGCTGGACGTCACTTCCGGAGACCATCCGCAGCAAGCTTCCCCAGCTGCGCAGCCTTGTGCTGCCGGCAGACCTGCCGGTGGCGGAGCGTGCGGCAGCCGTGGCCTGCGCGGATGTCGTGCTCAGCAGTTGTTCACTCACCCAGCTGATTGCCACCTACTGCGGACTGCCTCTGGTTGCCCTGGGGGCCAGACCGGATCAGCTGCCTCAGAGGGATGTGATTCGCAGACTTGAGAACGAGGATCTGTCCTCGTTGTCCGTCGCCGATGTGATGCAGGCTCTCGGCTTCTGATGACACGACCGAGACGCGGCGGACGCCAGGGTCTTCCCAGCGTCCGTCCTCGTCAGCTGCGTCACCTCGCGCGTCCGTGGTTGCTGCCTGTCCTGGCACTGAGCGTGCTGATCCTCAGTGGAGCCATCGGCTACCGGATCACGGAAGGATGGGACTGGGGAGATTGCCTGTGGATGGTGCTGATCACGATCAGCACCATCGGCTATGGAGAGGTGGAGCCTCTTTCGCAGCCGGGACGACTGGTAACGGTGTTGATCATCGCCGGCGGACTTCTGGTCGTTCAGCTGTCCATCCAAAGGGTGCTGGGGTTGTCAGAATCCGGCTACTTCCGCCAGGTTCGGGAGCTGAGATTTCGCCGAATGCTGCGGCGTATGCAGAACCACGTCATTCTCTGCGGCTACGGCAGGATCGGTCGGGAGATCGGTGAGCAGCTGCTGCTCGAAAAAGCTCCGGTGCTGGTGGTCGAACTCGACCCTGACCGCAAGAAGGCCGCTGAACAACGTGGCCTCAAGGTGCTCCAGGCCGACGCCACTCTGGACGAAACCCTGATGGAGGCAGGACTCGATCGCTGCCGCAGCCTGGTGACTGCACTGCCGAGCAATGCCGCCAATCTCTACGTGATCCTGAGCGCCCGCGGGCTGGAGAAGCGTTGTCGCCTGATCGCCCGTGCGGACAGCGAGGAGGCGGCGGCGAAGCTCGAACTGGCAGGAGCAAGTGTGGTTGTGAGCCCCTACGTGGCCGGAGGCCGACTGATGGCGACAACGGCTCTGCGTCCGCTGGCGGTCGACTTCACCGATCTGCTGGCGGGATCCGATTGTGAAATCGAGGAATTCCGTCTGAGTGAGGATCCGTCGCTGATGCGTCAGATCTCCCATCGCAGCCTTCAGGAACTGGACCTGGCACGTCGAACCGGAGCCATGGTGCTAGCAATCCGCGACAACAACACTCTGCTGGCCAACCCCAATGGTGAGGTCACGCTGGCCCCGGGGCAGATGCTGGTTGTGATGGGAAGCAAGCAGCAACTTCAGGATCTACGCGGGATTCTTGGCGACGCCATCGATGCGGTGGAAACGATGCGCGGCATGCAGCCGAATGAGTGAGCGTCGTCCCTGCAGGTCCGTACGATCAGCCGGTCACAGGTTCCTGCATGAGCACCACCCGCACCCTCGATGGCCAGATCGCTCTGGTGACAGGAGCCAGCCGTGGAATCGGCCGGGCTGTTGCACTCGCCCTGGCTGAAGCCGGAGCGGAAGTGGTGGTGAACTACTCGAGCTCTCCCGATGCCGCCGATGCAGTGGTCGCCGAAATCAAGGACTCCGGAGGTCAGGCCTACGCCCTGCAGGCCAATGTGGCTGAGGAAGAGGCCGTGAATTCACTGGTCAAGACAGTGATTGAGCGGAGTGGACGGATCGATGTGCTGGTGAACAACGCCGGTATCACGCGCGACGGTCTGCTGATGCGCATGAAGACCGAGGACTGGCAGGCGGTCATCAATCTCAATCTGAGCGGTGTGTTTCTCTGCACCCGCGCGGTCGCCCGCCC
Source organism: Synechococcus sp. MIT S9503 (assembly GCF_047304175.1). Classification (GTDB taxonomy): domain Bacteria; phylum Cyanobacteriota; class Cyanobacteriia; order PCC-6307; family Cyanobiaceae; genus Synechococcus_C. Next base: position 1,365,183 of record NZ_CP138955.1, read on the forward strand.
GATGCTCAAGCAGAGAAGCGGACGCATCATCAACATCACCTCAGTCGTTGGCCTGATGGGCAACGCCGGGCAGTCCAATTACGCCGCCGCAAAGGCGGGCGTCGTGGGATTCACCAGAAGCACCGCGAAGGAAATGGCCAGCCGCGGGATCACTGTGAATGCGGTTGCGCCTGGTTTCATCGCCACCGACATGACCAAGGATCTCGATGCTGAGGGCATCCTCGCCGCCATCCCACTGGGACAGTTCGGAACTCCTGAGCAGGTTGCTGGGGCGGTGCGATTCCTGGCCGCTGATCCCGCTGCCGCATACATCACGGGTCAGGTTTTGCAGGTTGACGGCGGCATGGTGATGGGCTGAGACGACAGCACAACAGCATCAGGGCTCAAGCGGCTGCCCGAGCTCATCTCTCAGCCTGCGGATTCGCTGCAGCAGCCTGAAACGCCGACTGCGCTCGGTGGCCGTGAGAAAGATACGCAGCGGTACATAGACAAGGGCCATGATCCCGGCCAGACCGGTCAGCAGAACGAAAAACAGCGCCCCTGAGTTGGTCATGAGTCAACGCTAACGAGCGGAGACCTTTCCAGCAGGAATCAAGGCTCGATGATTCGGCTTTCCCCACTTCCGGCAACAAGTCAGCAGACCTGTCGTTGTGGGACATTGACGAACGGGTAAGTGTCGAACATGGCCAAGCTTCTCAGTTTTTCGGATGAATCCCGCGCATCGCTGGAGCGGGGTATGAACGCTCTCGCCGATGCCATACGCGTCACCATCGGCCCGCGCGGCCGCAACGTGGTGCTGGAGAAGTCATTCGGAGCACCCGACATCATCAATGACGGCGACACGATTGCGAAGGAGATCGAACTCGAGGACCCCTTCGAGAACATCGGCGCAAAATTGATCCAGCAGGTGGCGTCGAAGACCAAGGACAAGGCCGGAGACGGCACCACCACCGCCACCGTTCTGGCACAGGCGATGGTTGAGGAAGGACTCCGCAACACGGCAGCTGGAGCCAGCCCGATCGAACTTCGTCGCGGAATGGAAGCCGCGGTCGCTCACATTGTCAAAGGTCTTTCTGAGCGAAGCCAGTCCGTCAGTGGTGATGCCATCCGTCAGGTGGCCACCGTGAGCGCCGGCGGCGATGAGGAAGTTGGCCAGATGGTGAAGGAAGCCATGGACAAGGTGAGCGTTGACGGTGTGATCACCGTGGAGGAGTCAAAATCACTGGCCACAGAGCTCGATGTCACCGAGGGCATGGCCTTCGACCGCGGGTACAGCTCTCCGTATTTCGTGACCGACGGTGACCGTCAGATCTGCGAATTCGACAATGCACTGTTGCTCCTCACCGACCGCAAGGTGAGTGCGGTGGCGGACCTCGTTCCTGTGCTCGAAGCTGTGCAGCAGTCGGGCTCACCTCTGGTGGTGCTCGCCGAAGAGGTCGACGGGGAAGCACTTGCAACACTCGTTGTGAACAAGAACCGAGGTGTTCTGCAGGTCGCGGCGGTTCGCGCACCATCCTTCGGTGAGCGCCGCAAGGCAGCTCTGGCAGACATCGCCATCCTCACCGGCGGCACGGTCATCAGCGAAGACCGGGCCATGACCCTTGAAAAAGTCACCCTCGCTGATCTCGGTCGCGCCCGCAGGATCACCATCAGCAAGGAGAGCACCACGATCGTTGCCGGTGAGGAGAGTCGCGACGCCGTGGCTGAACGGGTGGCCTCCATCCGCCGTGAACTGGACAACACCGAATCGGACTACGACCGCGAAAAGCTCAGCGAGCGAATTGCCAAACTCGCTGGCGGCGTGGCGGTGATCAAGGTGGGAGCCCCCACCGAAACCGAGCTCAAGAACCGCAAGCTGCGCATCGAGGATGCCCTCAATGCAACCAGGGCAGCCGTTGAGGAAGGCATCGTTGCCGGAGGTGGTTCCACTCTGCTGCAACTGGCGGGAAGCCTGGATTCCGTTGCCGCTGAGCTGCAGGGAGATCAGCGTACGGGCGTTGAGATTGTTCAGCGCGCGCTGAGCGCTCCCCTCAAGCAGATCGCGATCAACGCAGGAGCGAACGGGGATGTCGTGGTCGAGCAGGTTCAGCGCTCCGGCCAGGGATTCAATGCTGTGACCGGAAATTACGAGGACCTGCTTCAGGCAGGCATTCTCGATGCCGCCAAAGTGGTTCGCCTTGGCCTTCAGGATGCAGTGTCGATTGCATCAATGCTGATCACAACTGAAGTGGTGGTGGCCGACAAACCCGAACCGCCTGCTCCGGCAGCACCGGGTGGAGACCCGATGGGCGGCATGGGTGGAATGGGCGGCATGGGTGGAATGGGCGGCATGGGTGGAATGGGCGGCATGATGTGATGCCCCGTCTGCGCGCCTGGATGGCTCAGAGAGCCTGCACCAGGCGCGCGTGAATACGGCACACCGCCAGTGCCTCGCGAGGGGGCTTGCTGCAGAGATGTCCAAGCTCTCTGTTCAGAGCCTGCAGCTCACCCATGGGCAGCCCTGCAACCGGGATGGAAAGGACCAGTCCGCCGACCATTGCCGGGAGGGAAATCAAGCGCAACATGGCATGAGTCTCGCGGGACTCACCCAGTCTGCCTTTTCAGTTGACGGCAGTAGGCGGCCACCTGGAGATCCACGCCGGTGATCGCTGTTCCAACAACCACCGCATCCGCTCCCGTGACCAGGGCATCAGCTGCTGATGCTGCCGAGGAGATTCCCCCCTCGCAGATAAGGATTGTGGATAAGGGCAGCTGTTGTCGCAGTGGATGCAACAGATGCAATGCCGGCGGGGAAAGCTGGGTTGTGGCCTCGGTGTATCCAAACAGGGTTGTCCCCACCCAGTCACATCCGAGAGATGAAGCCCTTAGACCATTCTCCACACTGTCGACATCAGCCATCAGAGTCGCACTGAGCTCTGATTTGGCACGCCTGACCAGCGTCTCGAGCTCCTCTCCGCAAGGGCGGGTGCGCGCAGTGGCATCCAGAGCGATCACATCAGCACCTGCCGCCCAGACAGTCCTGATGTCCTCCCAGCGGGGCGTGATGTAGACCGAACTGTCAGGGAAGGAGCGTTTCCAGAGGCCCACGATCAGAGCATCCGGACAACGCTCACGAACCGCTCCGATGTGCTCCGGGCTCTCCAGCCTCACCCCGATGGCCCCGTTGCGAAGGCTTGCCTCGGCCATGGCGGAGATCACATCGGGATGACGCATCGGAGAACCCTCCGGTGCCTGAACCGAAACGATCAGGCCGCCCTTGAGATGCTCAGGAGCGAGGCGATTCACCGTCGGAACGACCATGCCGCCTCAGGACGCCTTGGGCAGATCGTTTTGACTGACAGGAGTCAGCCAGCGACGCAACCGCTGAGGACCAGCGGCTGGGACAGGGCGAAGAGCCTGGACAGGGGTGCCGGCAGCGATCTCGGGATCGATCTCAGAATCAACGACACGACCCACATCATCCAGACAATTCCTCAGCAGGGACGTGAAACGATTCAGTCCTGGGTTGACCAGCTCAGGTTCGGAGGATTTGGCCGTGACCTGTTCTGGCTCTGAATCAACATCTGATTTCTCCGGCGCGATCGCCACGAATGAAGGCTGCTGATCAGCCAGGGATGGGGCCGCGGGCTCCTCAGCAGCGGTGAATCCACTGGGTAGTGAGTCGACACCGAAGCGATGTACCCACTGCAGCTCCAGTCGTGACAGCAACTGACGATCCTGCTGTTGCAGCGCCTGTTCCATCTGTTGCTCAAGATCGAGCTGGCGGGGGTCCTGATGCTGATAGGGGGAATGGTTCACGGAATCAGGCGAGCTTGCGGTTGAGCAGTGGACGGATCAGCAGGAACAACGCGGCTGTGAGCAGTGTCAGAACCAGCAGACAGGTGGTCCCGGTGACGGCGCCGTAGGGCGCTTCCAGCAGAACCGAGGACAGATCCAGCGGGCCGGCATAGGCGGCACGAATGGGTTCAATCGCGAAGGTAAGGGGATTTAGTGATGCAAGCCAGCCCAGCCAGGGGGGCATGAAGCTGAGAGGCGCCAGCGCGGTGCTGGCGAACAGCAGGGGAAGATTGGCCACAAAAATCACTGCAATCAGCTCGATGTGTCCAGGCAAGGCGAACGCCAGACCGAGGCTCAACGCAGTGACCGCGAACACCAGCAGCAACAGGGTGACCACCACAAGCAACAAGCCGGCGGCACCTGGCCATCCATAGCCGAGCAGGGATGCCGTGACCATGATCGCCAGGCTCTGCACAAGACTCAGTGTTGTGATGTAGATGACAGAAGCCAGAACAATCGAACTGCGACTGCGCAGTGGCGCCACCAGCAGACGATTCAGGAACCCGAATTCACGATCGAACATCACAGGAAGACCTGCATTGAGAGCAGCACTGAATGCGGTGAAGACAATCACTCCGGCACCGAGGAAGCGTCCGTAGCTCATGCCTCCCGGCAACAGTCCCTCAGGAGCCCGGGAAAACAACGCACCGAACAGAACCAGCCAGATCAGGGGCTGCAGCACACCGGCCACCAGGGTGGACGGACGTCGTTGAAGCTGCAGGAACAGACGTCGTGTGAGCGCGAACGTTTCCTGCACAAGCTCGGAGAAAGCTGAACGGTTATCGGACTGAGAAGTGCTGGTACCGAGGGCAGGACTGGTCATTGACAGGGCGAGGACGAAAAGAAAAGCAGATGAGGAGGATTTCAACGCATCGACTGTCGTCGCTCCCGCTTGGGATCGCGCTGCCCCGCGACGGCAAGTTCGGCATCCATCAGGGTGCGACCGGTGGCCTGCAGGTAGACGTCATCGAGACTGGGTCGGCTCTGTGACAGTGAGAACACTTCAAGCGCCTCGCCTGCCAGCCGCTCCTTGAGAGTTGAGAGCACATGTTCACCATCGACGACGAGATTGAGTGAATAGCCCTGAGCACGATTGATCACAATCCGCCTCACACCTGTCACCACTTCAAGAATCCGGCACACCCGCTCAGCTTCAGGCTGATCGCTGAATTCACGCACCCGAAGCGTCACCCGGTCTCCGCCCAGCTGCTGCTTGAGAGCTTCCGGCGCACCCTCGGCGATCACCCGACCGGCATCGATGATGGCCATCCGGTCAGCGAGAGCCTCCACTTCTTCGAGGTAGTGACTGCTCAACAGAATCGTGGTGCCCTGATCGCGAAGATCTCGCAGCACCTCCCAGATCACGGCGCGACTTTCGATGTCGAGACCGACCGTTGGCTCATCCAGAACAAGCAGCTGTGGTTGGTGCAGAAGTCCGGATGCGAGATCAAGACGTCGACGCATGCCGCCGGAGTAGGTGCCGCAGCGACGGTCGATCCACTCGCCCATCGACATCCTGTCCACCAGCTGATCAATGCGCTCGTTTCGCTTCTGCCGAGACAGGTGGTAAAGATCTCCCTGGAGAGCCAGCAGCTCGCGACCGGTGAGAATTTTGTCAATCGCCACCTCCTGAGCCACATAACCCATCAGTTGTCGAACCGTGCGTGGCTCCTGAAGCGCATCAATCCCAGCGACGACCACCCGTCCCTGATCAGGGGCCAGCAGCGTGGCCAGGATGCGCAGCGCCGTGGTCTTGCCGGCACCGTTGGGACCCAGCAAGCCGTAAAGGCAGCCGGAGGGAACAGAAAGACTGAGTCCACACAGAGCCGAAACGGTCCCGTAGGACTTCTCCAGTTGATCCAGCTCAAGCAGTGACATCCCGCCCACGGAAACAATCCTTTGAAATCTAGGAAGCAATCCCAGAGACACTTGCCGACAGCGCCGTCAGCCAGCCCCTGATCTGCAGATCAAACAGAACAGCGGCGGACTGACGACTGACGATGAGCAGCAGACAGATGCCGAACAGATAGAGAATCGACCAGCGGAACAGATCTTTGGCTCGGTCAGTGCTGTCGGGTTCCTCCGCAAGCTTGCCAACCATGTGCAGAAGACGTCCGTTGAAGGGCAGCAACAGAAGGCCATAGAAAAGCCCTCCCTCCGGCAAGGCCCAGATCCCCAGCATGCTGACCAGCACGGTGGCCCAGCCGTAACGAAGGATGGCGCGCGCGGTGACGACAGGCCCCTCCACCACCGGCAGCATGGGAATGCCGACGGCACGGTAGTCATCGCGCAGCAACAGCGCCAGAGCCCAGAAATGCGCGGGAGTCCAGACCATCACCAGCCCAAATAACCACCAGCCCCCCAGGCCGACATGCCCGGTGGCTGCCGCGGCTCCGACCAGAGGGGGAATGGCGCCGGCGACACCTCCAACAACGATGTTCTGGGTTGTTCGCGGCTTGAGCAGTGCTGTGTAAAGCAGCACGTAACTGCAGAGTCCTAGCAGTGAGAGACCTGCCGCGAGGCAGTTCACACCGCTGACAAGCAGCGTTGCTGCCGCCAGGGTGCAAGAGACGGCACCCACGAATGCCGCAGTGGGCGAGAGTCGGCCAGAAGGCAGAGCACGGCCGCTTGTGCGCTGCATGCGGCCATCCAGCTCCTGTTCCCAGAGGCAGTTGAGAACACCTGCAGCTGCAGCGGCGAGCGCTCCTCCACCGAGCGTGCAGGCCAGCCGCGGAGAGGAGAGCGGCCAGCCTTCACTCAGAGCCATCCCTCCGAGAGTGGTGGCCAGCAGCAGGGGAATCAGCCTCGGCTTGGCCACTTCAAGCCAGGGAGGGAGCTTGATGCGCTTGCGAGAGGGAACAACCTGTTCGCGCGTGAGCGGTGCCGAGGATGCAGCAGAGGTGGAACTAGCCATGACAGGCCTCCAGAGAGGAAGAGTCGAGAACGACGGGCAGAGGATCAGGCGGAGCCGGCTGACGTCGGCAGGTCAGGGCAGCGAGAACGGCCACAAGAAGACAGGCCACGAGCTGATGAGCAACGGTGACCTCCGGCTGTGAAAGGCCAAGACGCAGGGTCGTGACACCGAGACCGATCTGTGTGGCCACCAGCAGTACCGCCCCCAGCAGAAGCGGCCACTGAGAGCGACCCCAGCTGCCGCTGACCAGGGCTGTCAGCACGAACAGCAGCACGCAGAGCGCTGCCGGAGTGGCAGCGGCACGGTGCCAGTGCAGCCATTGGCATGACTGGCCAGCCTCAAGGCAACGCTGCGAAGCCCAGGACGTTGCCATGCGGGCACCGAGAAGACACTGGGCTGACACCGCCATCACGCTCAGCGATCCGAGCAAGGTCCACCAGCGCGGTGCCTCCGCTGACTGAGGAGCCGCAAGAAGGGTCTGGGTGAGACCACTGACGGTGATCACCAGCGTGAGAGCAAGGGCCAGGTGAGCCGTGACCACCCCTGAAGGCAGCAACTGCAGAACCGTGAGTGCCCCGAGACCTCCCTGAAGAGCCACCATCAGCACGAGCAGGCCGCTCAGGGGGAGCAACCACCCGGGCAGGTCACGGCGAAACCACCAGACGACGGCCATCTGCACCAGCAGTGCAACGCCGACCACGAAGGCATCAAGACGATGAAACCACTCCAGAAAGACCTGGACGTTCATCTGACGACCGGGAAGCAGCGTGCCGTAACAAAGCGGCCAATCTGGGCAGGCGAGTCCCGCCTCCATGACCCTTGTCGCTCCTCCGATCACCACCAGCGCCACAAGTGCCACCACAAGATGGGCAGCCAACTGAGCCAGACGCAGACGGATCGAATTCAGAGACGATGCAGTCAACGCAGACTCCTTAATGGAGATGGTTATCCACGGAACGTAGCCATCTGAATCAAAACGGCACGATGTGTAGCTGACTGCAACATCTGTAATCTCAGACTTGATGCGACTTTGCTGACAAGCACCCCCTTGAACTCAGAAAACCTGAAGGATTTTCAGGCTTGCTTAACAATCAACGCGTGGTGATTGTCATCCAACCTCCATAGCCTGAAGTAACTCAAGTTGAGGTTCGGGGTGCCCATCCCCTCAGCAATTCTGACCCTTGTTCTGGGAATGCTCCTCGTGCTCGGGGGGTTGTGGATCGGCCAGAACATCAATCTTCTTCCTGTTGATGCGAGCGCCAACGCTCCCATTTACGACGAGTTGTTTCGTGTTTTGTTCAGCATTGGCACAATTCTGTTCGTGGGAATAGTTGGCTTGATTGTTTTCAGCCTTATTCGTTTCCGTCGTCGTCCGGGACAGCTCGGAGATGGACTGGCACTTGAAGGAAATCTCCCTCTTGAAGTGTTCTGGACAGCTGTTCCTGCAATCGTCGTTCTGTTTGTTGGGCTTTACAGCTACGACATCTACGAACGCATGGGAGGAATGGTGCCTCTTGGGCACGCCAATCACGGCGCGTCGACAACGACTGATCAGCGCATCTGGGGCGGCATTGGTTCCACTCAGGACTCTCAGACGGCAACAACAACCGGAATCACGCCTTTTCCGGTGGAGGTGACAGCGATGCAGTTCGCATTCCTCTTCCATTACCCGGACGGAGACTTCATTTCCGGTGAACTGCATGTACCTGTTGATCGCCCGGTTTCTCTGCGGATGGAGGCCAAGGACGTGATCCATGCCTTCTGGATTCCTGAATTCCGCCTGAAGCAGGACGTGATCCCTGGACAACCCACGGTTCTGGACTTCACCCCGACCCGAACGGGGAGTTACTCGATCGTTTGCGCAGAGCTGTGCGGTCCATATCACGGGGGGATGCGCTCGAGCGTGATCGTCGACAGCGCTGATGACTTCGACAGCTGGTTCCAGTCCAATCGAAAGCTCCCTGTGTCCGAAGCATGACGATCACCGCTCCCCAGCAAACAGCACCAGCTGCACCCTCCCTGCAACCCACGGGATGGCTCCGCTATCTGAGCTTCAGCGTCGACCACAAGGTGATCGGCATCCAGTACCTCGTCTGCGGATTCGCGTTCTATCTGGTGGGCGGCGCCATGGCGGGAGCGATCAGAACCGAACTGCTGAGCCCGGTCTCAGACTTCATGCCAAGGGATGTTTACAACCAGATCCTCACCCTGCACGGAACGGTGATGATCTTTCTCTGGATTGTCCCCGTGGTGAACGGGGCCTTCGGTAATTATCTGATTCCCTTCTATGTGGGAGCCAGGGATATGGCCTATCCCCGGCTTAATGCCGTTGCCTTCTGGTTGATTCCTCCAGCGGGTCTGATGCTTATCAGCAGCTACTTCATCACGGGTGCTGCACAGTCTGGATGGACGGCTTATCCACCACTCAGCCTCACAACGCCAGCCGCAGGTCAGATTATCTGGATCCTGAGTGTTCTTCTTCTGGGTGGAAGTTCAATCTTCGGTGGCATTAATTTCATTGCGACGATTCTCAAGCTTCGCCGTCCTGGGCTGAAGCTCATGCAGCTTCCGATGTACTGCTGGGCGATGCTGGGCACCAGCATTCTTGTGGTTCTTTCCACGCCGGTACTGGCGGGAACACTGATCATGCTGAGCTTCGACATTGTTGCTCACACAGGATTTTTCAATCCCGGTCTTGGTGGGAATGTTGTCGTCTACCAGCATCTTTTCTGGTTTTATTCGCACCCAGCGGTATACATCATGGTGCTGCCCGCCTTCGGGCTGGTGAGCGAAATTCTCCCGGTTCACTGCCGCAAACCCCTGTTCGGCTACACAACCATGGTGTACTCGATCATGGCCATCGTCGGCCTGGGACTGGTGGTGTGGGCTCACCACATGTTCACAAGTGGCACTCCACCCTGGATGCGCCTCTTCTTCACAATCGCGACAGCTTTCATTGCCGTTCCAACAGGCATCAAATTCTTCAACTGGTTGGCCACGCTCTGGGGCGGACGCATCAGTCTCAACAGTGCCGTGCTGTTTTCCTGCGGTTTCATTGTCAACTTCGTGCTGGGAGGAATCACTGGTGTCGCCCTTGCTCAGGTGCCTTTCGACGTTCACGTCCATGACACCTACTTTGTGGTCGCCCATTTCCATTACATCGTCTATGGCGGATCGGTATTCGTGATATTCGCTTCGGTCTATCACTGGTACCCCAAAATCACTGGTCGCATGCTCAATGAACATCTCGGCCGGCTGCACTTCCTGCTCACCTTCGTCGGTTTCAACCTCTGCTTTGCCCCCCAGCACTGGCTTGGCCTGAACGGCATGCCGAGGCGGGTGGCCGAATATGACCCGCAGTTCGAACTGGTCAACCAGATCAGCAGCGCTGGAGCACTGCTGATGGCCATCAGCACTCTCCCCTTCCTCTGGAATGTGATTGCCAGTGCGTTCTATGGCTCCATCGCAGGCGACAACCCCTGGAGAGCACTCACCCCAGAATGGCTCACAACATCGCCGCCACCGGTTGAGAACTGGAAGGGCGAAGCCCCTCTGGTGACCCATCCCTACGGATACGGCACCCCAGCCGATGAGATCGACCTCCGATCCGCCAGTGGCAGCGATCTCTGGAGAGGCGGCCAGTGACCACACTCACCCCCCACAACCAGCCGGTCGATCACGGCGACGACCACGGATCGGAACATCCCGATCACCGCATGTTCGGCCTGGCGATGTTCCTTGTGGCTGACGCCATGACCTTCGCCGGGTTCTTCGCCGCCTATCTCACCTTCAAGGCCGTGAATCCGCTGCTGCCCGGTGCGATCTACGAACTTGAACTTCCGTTGCCCACGCTCAACACCGTTCTGCTGCTGGTGAGCAGTGCAACGTTTCACCGCGCCGGGTTGAATCTGCGCAGAGCGAACAATGAACGCTGTCGGCTCTGGTTGATGCTCACCGCCATGCTCGGCCTGGCATTCCTCGCCAGTCAGATGGTGGAGTATTTCACCCTGCCCTTCGGACTGACAGACAACCTCTACGCAAGCACTTTTTACGCGCTCACGGGGTTCCACGGACTGCACGTGACTCTGGGCACACTGATGATCCTGATTGTGTGGTGGCAATGCCGCACACCCTCAGGACGTGTCAGCGCCAGCAATCATTTTCCACTCGAGGCCGCCGAGCTCTACTGGCACTTCGTGGACGGAATCTGGGTCATTCTGTTCGTGATTCTCTACCTGATCTGACCAGCATCAAGATCGATTCAGGTGACAGAACTTCGATGGAATCCTTGCCCGGGTTGCAGTCTGGGGTCAGAATTGATGTGTCTTTTCCGATAGACATGCTGGTTGGAGAGGAATTACTGAACAAGGCGCGCGCTCTCAGCAACCGCCCGGAAGATGAAATCGCACGTGGCTGCGGTTACGTCGGCCCGAGTGGTCGTCTGATGCGCAAAAGTTTCTACAGAGCCCTGGTAGAAGCCAAGGGTTACAAACTTCCATCCAGCAACGGTGGCTCAGGTGGGGGCAGCAGAGGACGCCAGGCCGAGTTCCGCACGCGCGTTCACGGCAACGGCAATCTTCTGATCGGCCATGCCTACACAAAACGGCTCGATCTCGTTCCCGGCCAGGAATTCAAAATCGAGCTGAACAAGGACTCCGGCACGATCACGCTTCTGCCGCTTGCCGAATCCTCCTGAATCACCGATCACGGCATGGAGAGTCCAGGGGAGCCGCTGACAGCGACTTCCCCCGAACGTGGTCAGGTCAGGCGATTGCCGGAGGATCCTGGCTGTCGTCGATGCTGGAACTGAAGGCGATCAGCTCGATGCCGCTGAACAGGAAGCTGATGCCCACCAGCGTGCCGAGCACCCAGAGCAGACCCCAGAACTTGAGGGTGACGATCAGCAGACCAAGGATGAATGTGATCACTCCATTGGCGATGGCCCATCCTGAGCCGGACTGACCGCTGTTGGCCAGTCCGTTGACGAAGGCCACAACGCCCTCCACCAGAAAGACAATGCCGATGGCCAGAGCGAAGGCAGCGACCTGCTCCGCAGCTTCACCGGGATCACGGAAGTTACTGATCATCGAGCCGCCGGCCACGATGAACAGTGTGGACACCACCAGGCGCCAGAAGCAGATCCAGCGCCCCATGCGCCCGGAACGGGCAAGGTTGCTGATCCAGCCGACCACACCGCCGACGAGAAACAGCACGGCGATGACACCGGTGGTCCAGAACGAAGCAATGACCGGGAAGATCAGGGCCAGAACCCCCAGAACGATCAGAAGAATGCCTTCGGCGATCGAGAAGGCTTTGAAGGTGCCCAGCGCTTCGGAGCGGTCCTCGGAAGTCATGAAAAGTTCAGAGTGAACAACATCCGAAAGGTATTGAGACCTCACAGATCCGTCCATTGCTTCTGATTGCCGCTCAGCTCCAGCCATGCTCCGCAAGCCAGGCTGCGCTGATCGGTGAGGCCTCACCCTGTTGCTCAGCGGCACCGATGAGCCGTTCCGTGTAGCGAGCCAGCAGATCGATCTCGAGATTCACCTCATCCCCCACCTGCAGATCACGCAGCGCCGTGACCGACCAGGTGTGTGGAATCACAGCCAGCCAGAACCGAGCCCCGCCATCGGCACAGCCCGCCACCGTGAGACTGATGCCATTCACCGCGACACTGGCCTTGTCGCAGATGTAGCGGCCGAAGTCCGCATCCCGCCAGCGCAGTTCAAGGTGCCATGACTGAGGCAGAGACTCCACGGCGACCACCTCACCGATGCCATCCACATGGCCGCTGACCAGGTGCCCTCCGAGACGATCGGACAGTCGCAGAGCGGGCTCAAGATTCACCGATCCACCACCGGTTGCCTTGGCGCCAAGGGTGGTGCGCTGCAGAGTCTCCTCACTCACATCCGCCAGAAATCCATCACCCACAAGAGACGCCACCGTGAGGCAGACACCATCCACCGCAACACTGTCGCCAAGCTGCAGGGGAGCGAAAGCACTGCAGCCTCCAACCAGCAGCGCGCGACCACGTCGTTCGACCTGACCGACCGCCTGGACCAACCCGGTGAACATTGACCGTCTCCATCCCCTCTGCACTGGTCATAATCGAGACAGCGGCGGAGCCGTACTTGGTCGAGATGAGCGTGGCGGGAATCGCCCTTGATGCCAGCAGCCGGAGTCCGATCGTGCTGCTTCGGGACCCTTCCCGCAGCCGCCAGGTGCCGATCTGGATCGATCAGGCCCAGGCCCACAACATCATGGCCGGCCTGAATGACACCCCCCAGCCGAGACCTCTCAGCCACGACCTGATGGCGGCATTGCTGGAGGCAGGCGGATTGCAGCTGGAGCGGGTGATCATCCATGCGATCGAAGACAGCACCTTCAGAGCCGTTCTGCGCCTTTGCGACAGCGATCAGATCAGCGATGTCTCCGCCGGGGAGGCGACCGAGGAGGAGGTTGAGGCTGGCATCGGCACTGATGACAACCTCCTTGAGATCGACGCACGCCCCAGCGATGCGATCGCACTCGCCATCCGAACCGGCAGCAGCATCTGGATGCTGGAGGAGGTCGTGGCGGAAGCCTCCATCGCCGTGGACGCCGAAGCGGATGCGGAGGATCGTGATGAATTCCGCCGTTTTCTCGACAAGATCAATCCTGCCGCTCTGGGGCGACATCTCGAATCACGCCCGCCAGGCGATCCCAGAGACTCCCAGGGCGACACCCAGAGCCCTTGAGCAGCACTCTCCCACGCCCGGTTCTGCGTCGCTCATTCGGTGACGGAGTCGATGTCAGCCTGTTCACGCTGGGCACCATGCGCGCCTTGGAGGCTCCCGGCCAGATGCTGCAGGTGTTGCGTGCAGCACTGGCCGCTGGCATCAACCATCTGGAGACCGCGCCTGCCTATGGACCGGCAGAAGCTTTTCTTGGACAGGCGCTGGCGCAGCTCAGGCAGGAGGGCGCCGCACCCGGCGACGGTGGCTGGGTGATCACCAGCAAGCTGCTCCCCGGTCAGAGTTTTCTCTCTGGCTGTGAAGCTCTCGACGCCAGCCTCGACAGGCTCGGGGTTCGCACTCTCGACAATCTGGCCATTCACGGGCTGAACCTGGACAGCCATCTCGACTGGGTGTTGTCCGGCGAGGGCGCCAGGCTGATCGACTGGGCCCTTGCGACCGGTCGGGTCCGCCAGGTCGGTTTCAGCAGTCATGGATCCAACGCCCTGATCGAGCGCGCCATTGCCAGTGACCGCTTCAGATTCTGCTGCCTGCATCTGCACCTGCTGGATCCCACGCGCTTACCACTGGCTCAGCTGGCTCTGGAACGATCCATGGGCGTTCTCGCAATCTCACCAGCGGACAAGGGCGGGCGTCTGCAGGCACCGAGCGACCTGCTGAAAGCCGACTGCAGTCCGTTCCAGCCCCTGCAGCTGGCCTATCGGTTTCTGCTGGCTGCGGGTATCAGCACGCTCACCGTGGGAGCGCGGAGCGCAGCTGATCTGAAACTGGCTCGATCGCTCGCGGCCAGCGACGGGCCGCTGGACAGGGAGGAGCTGAGGGTGCTCGCTCACCTGCAGCGACAGCGTGAGCTTCGGCTGGGGCCTGATCTCTGCGGTCAGTGCAGGGCCTGTCTGCCCTGCCCCAACGACGTGCCGATCCCCGAACTGCTGAGGCTGCGCAATCTCGCCCACGGCCATGACCTGATGGAATTCACCGGAGAGCGTTACAACCTGATCGGCCGGGCCGGGCACTGGTGGGAAACGGTTGATGCAAGCAGCTGCAGCAGCTGCGGCGACTGTCTGCCGCGCTGCCCGCACCAGCTGCCGATCCCCGATCTGCTGGCAGACACCCATCGCCTGCTGGCGGCGGCGCCCCGCCGGAGGCTATGGGGCTGATGACTCCCAGAGCTGTTGAAGCCGTTGCACCTCGCTGGAATCCAGCGGCGGCAGCAGCCAGCTCCGGTGCCAGACCGGTTCAGGAGGAAGCACGAGAGAGCGGAGTCGACGCGGAATCCTTGCCTCTGCGGCGATGAGCTCATCTCTCGGCAGCGGCGGGATCCACCCCTGTGCCAGCAGTCGTGACAGCAACGGTTGCCTCCAGGCCTCCAGCACCCAGTCCTGCGGCAGCGGTTCGGCAGTCCTGGAAGGCCTGGCCAGCAGCGTCCAGTGCAGCGGTCCGCCCTGCTCCGGCAGCAGAGCGGTGAGTCTGGGATCTCGCTGGAGCGCCGCCATGCAGCGCTGCAAGGGCAGCACGGCGATCCTGGCGTCACCCTGCAGCAACCAGTTCAGGCCGAAACGGTCATCGAAGCTCAGCGCCGCTGCTCGCAGGCAACGCAGGGCATCAGGGTCTTCCATCCTCTCGGCGATTGAGACCAGCAGCCTCGGGCTGGATGGCAGAAGCAGCCTGCCCTTGAACGCAGGATCGAGCAGAGCGCCCCAGCCGGCAGCCGGTTCGGGGCCAATCTTGCCTTCACGCCGGATCAACATCACCCATGGGCTGAAGGCCACAGGCAACAGCAGATTCCTCCAGATTGAGGGCAGATCGCTGAGAAAACGCTGTCCAGCAGGACCGAGTCGCGAAATCAGAGGCTCAGCAGCGATCACCTGCAGGCGCTCGGGGCTGACCTGCGACAACCAACCGTCCGCCAGAGCAAGCAGATCCGTCGGCACCGGCCAGGGGTCCTGCAGGGGAGTCGATCCTGAGAGCGCAGCGAAACGCCAGGGTGCTGGCAGACCTCGACGCCAGACACTGGGCAGAATCTCCGGCGAGGCGCGCAGCGTCGGCACCGATCCTCCACGGCTGCAGCCGCCGAGCCCCACCGCAGCGGTTAGGGCGGCGAGCTGGAGAAATCGACGACGGTTGAACGATGGCGCCGAAATGGCAACAGGCTTCATGGTCCGAACCTACGGGGCGACACTGCCCTCAAGGCCTCTTGAGAGCAACTGATCAACAGCCCGATCGCATGCCTGCACCAGCTGATTGAGGGACACACCCCGCCACTGGGCCAGCAGGGCCAGGCCTCCGGCACCGACTCCCTCCTTCACATAGCCCCGCTCGAAATCACGCAGGCGCGCATGTCGACTTGATGCAAAGCGAAGACCGGCGGCATAGGCCTGCACTGAAACCGAAAAATGCTGCTCGAGGTTGCTGAGCAGAGCCACAAGAGACGAGGAAGGCGTTGCTGCATGCAGCCGTTCTGCGGCAAGCCATGCTGTGGTTCCGATCAGGACCCGGTCGCAGAGCTGCTGTCGGCGGTCGGAGTCAACCGCATCCAGGGCGAGAGCCAGCACCGCCGCCATCTGACTGCCACCAGCAAGCAGAACGGTCTGATCCGCATCAAGCGCACCGATCAACAGTCCGGTGGCAAGAGCCTGAAAGGGATCACCCACCGCAGCGAGCAAGCTGACGGCGTCGATCTGACGGTCGCAGGGGAGCCGCGACAGTCCTTCGCTGACCAGTCGCTGCTTGAGCGCCATGGGGGGGTGCAGGGCACTGCCGCTGACCAGTGTCTGCACAGGCAATCCGAGCCCGGTCAGGATCGCGAGGGCTGTGGTGGTCCCGCCTGGGACACATTCCGCCAACACAAGAGGTCGACGCAGGTGTTGTCCGAGCCGCCTGCCGCGCTGCAGAAGCTGTTTCACCCTTTCGGTGACCATTGCAGTGCCGCTCGAAACGCACTCCGCGGGACCGCAGCGTGGGTCCTCAAAGCGCAGATGGGGAAAGTGCGGTGGAACCGACAAACCGAGAGCGGCAATCTGCGGATCGAGACCGAGTTGCTGGCAGACCACCCAGCTGATCAAGGCCGGAGAGACCCCTGCCGGAAGCGGTGGCAGGGACCAAAGGGGAGGAACCGAGGGCCCCTGCAGCAGCAGTTCAGCGTCGGCGAGGGCCGTGGTGCGACGGGCTGCAGCGGTGCAGCCAGCCGCCGAAATGCCTTGCTGTTCAGCGGTCCTTGTGGACGCGAGCAGCACCAGCAGGTCCGGCAGTGGCTGAGAGGCATTACACCAGAAGTCAGCAAAGCGCTGGGCTCCAACCGTGGCCGGTGATCCAGTCAGGCGACAGCCACCGAACGGAGGATCAGAGCGGGTCGAGGGCGACCAGTCCATGAAGCAGCGGAGGAGGCTCAGGAACGGGAGCCTGAAGACGGGGAAAGATCCAGTAGGCCAGAGCGTGCAGAGCCAGCACGTAGACCAGCTGCTGAATCAACACGAGAGCGAGCGCCATCAACTGCACCAGAAGCAGATCGGGTGCAACAGGCAGCTGCAGAAGTTCCAGCAACCTGTCCAGCAGGCCTGCTCCGGCTCGGGTGATGATCACCCAGAGGTTTTCACCCACCAGAAGGGAGAGAGCAACCACCCTCACGAGAAAACCGCCGGCACCGATCAGCAGGCCGACGCCCCAGCTCAGCCACCAGCTGCAGCGATGCAGCCAGCACCAGCCCAGCCAGACGGACAGCAGGCCATAGGGGAACAGCATCAGGGGACCACGGACGGGCCCCATCAGGGCGATCAGCAGAAGAATCGCCACTGTCAGTCCCTCGACACCCGCACGGGCACCCCGGCGCACCGCCAGCAGAGCGAGGGGCAGCGGCAGTGCAAGACGGAACAGGGCTCCGCCAACCGGCAGGTAGTAGAGGGCCAACCAGATCAAGGCAGCCGCGGCCGCCAGATAGGAGGACTCCATCATCCGCAGGGCCTGGCGATGACTCAGAGCTGGGCGCATCAGGAGGTGGGCTTCGGCTGAGGGGTGGATGGCTGATTGAGCTCGCTGGCGGGCACCTTTTCGATGGTTTCCACCTCGAAGCCGATGCCGGCACGCCTGAGAGCATCCGTGACGCCCTCAGCCGGAGCTGCTGGATCGGCTGCTGACAGACGAATGATGATGCGATAAGGAAGAGTGCGTTCCGGAACCGATCTGGGATCAGGACCTTCAGTCGCAACGGTCGGCGAAGGCTGTTCCCGGGGCCTGGTCTTAGTTGGATCCTCAACCGCATTGACTTTGGCGATGGCTTTGGCGGGCTCCTGCAGCTTGTCTGAACCGACAGTTTTGTCAGCCTTGACAGAGCGCTCTGAATCACTTTCGGCTGGATCCGACTGGGACGCTGCCCTGCTGTTCTCGCCCGCCCGGGTGTCGAAGCTTTCGGATAGCCGCTGACCGAATGGGGTGCCATCACAAGCCTGCAGCAGCAACAGCAATGGCATCAGAGAGAGAACTGACAGCCTGATGCCCATCAGGAGTCGGCGGGACGAATCACGCGCACGGCACTGGCCCGCAGGCGGCCTGTTTTCGTGGTGGCGGGAGGCTTTTTCGCCGCTGGCTTCTTGGCTGGAGCTTTCTTGGCCGCTGGCTTCTTGGTGGTGGATGCCTTGCGCCCCCCCTTCTTGGTGGCTGCCTTGGCAGCCAGCAGTTCGACCGCCTGCTCAAGGGTGATGTCATCCGCTCCCTTCCCTTCAGGCAGCGATGCATTGACCTTGCCCTGTTTGACGTAAAGGCCGTAGGGGCCGTCATAAACCTGCACGATCTCATCACTGCCCTCAGGCTTTCCGAGGTCCTTGAGTGCCGTGCGACCGCCTCTGCCGCGCTTGGGCATGGCCAGCAGCTCAAGCGCGCGGGAGAGTCCAACAGCGAGAACATCGTCCTCACCCTTCAGCGAGCGGTAATCCTTCTCGCTCTTGCCCTTGTCCCAGACCACATAGGGGCCGAAGCGACCGAGGCCGGCCTGGACCCTGCCCCCATCGGGATGTTCTCCGAGCAGTCTTGGCAGACGCAGCAGTCCCAGAGCATCGTCAAGGCTGAGGTCTTCGGGCTTCACACCCTTGGGCAGCGACGCACGCTTCGGCTTGGGGTTCTCATCACTCACCTGCCCACGCTGGACGTAGGGCCCGTACTGACCGAACAGCAGATACACCAGATCTCCTGTCTCCGGATCTTCACCGAGGGCTTCAGGGCCGTCGGCCTTCTGCTTGAGAATCAGCTCTGCCTGATCGTGATCCAGATCAGCCGGAGTGATCTCCCTGGGCAGGGTGGCCTTGATCAGCTCCTCCTCGCCATCGTCGCCGACACGCTTGGCCTCGAGATAAGCGCCGAAGCGACCGATCCTGACCACACAGGGAAGACCCTCGAGATCAATCGTGCGGGATGCACCCGGGTCGATGTCGCCCTCCCGCAAATGCACCTGGGACTCCAGCCCCTCATTCCCCTTGTAGAAACTCTCCAGGTAAGGAAGCCACTGAACCTTGCCGTGCGAGATTTCGTCGAGGGTGTTCTCCATCCTTGCCGTGAAGGAGGTATCCACCAGATCGGGGAAATGCTCTTCGAGCAGAGCGGTCACCGCGAAGGCCGTGAAGCTGGGAGTGAGCGAGTTGTTCTGCTGGGTGGCGTAGCCGCGATCAACGATCGTTCCGATGATCGAGGCGTAGGTGGAGGGCCTGCCGATGCCTTCCTTCTCCAGCATCTTGACCAGGGAAGCCTCCGAGAAACGGGCCGGTGGCTGGGTCTGGTGGCCGAGAGCCTCCACCTCCTTCAGGCTGGGTGAATCCCCCTGCTTGAGAGCCGGCAGCAACACCTCCTGGCCTTCGAGGGCGGCATCCGGATCATCACTGCCCTCCACATAGGCGCGGAAGAAACCGGGGAAATCAATGCGCTTGCCGCTGGCACGGAAAACGGCATCAGCAGAACTCAGAT
The DNA here is from genome assembly GCF_047304175.1 of Synechococcus sp. MIT S9503. Classification (GTDB taxonomy): domain Bacteria; phylum Cyanobacteriota; class Cyanobacteriia; order PCC-6307; family Cyanobiaceae; genus Synechococcus_C. The sequence continues at coordinate 1,384,614 of NZ_CP138955.1, forward strand.
CAACCGACAGCATGGTGAGGCGCGCCTCCGCCATCTGGCTAGCGACGGTGCGCTTCCAGATCAGCTCGTAAAGGGCAAGGTCCCTGCCATCAAGGCCTGTCTCCTGCGGTGCCCGGAAGCTCTCGCCGGCGGGGCGAATCGCTTCATGGGCCTCCTGTGCATTCCGCGACTTTGTGCTGAACTGCCTGGCCCCCTTGCTCAGATAGTCCTTGCCGTAACGGGATTCCACACAGCTGCGGGCTGCACTGATCGCCTGATCGGAGAGATGCACCGAGTCGGTTCGCATGTAGGTGATGAAGCCACGCTCATACAGACCCTGGGCACAACGCATGGTTTCCCGCGCGGAGAGTCGCAGCTTGCGGTTCGACTCCTGCTGCAGCGTGCTGGTGGTGAACGGTGGGACCGGCCGGCGCACCGTGGGTTTTTCCTCGACGGACGTGACGCTCCACGCTGCTGACTTGACCGCCTCTGAAAGCGTCAGGGCGTCGCTCTCACTGAGCAGACGGACCTTGCTTCCCGCCTTGAGTTCGCCGGTGTTCTCGTCGAAATCGTTGCCGGTGGCGATTCGCTGCCCCCCGACATGGGTGAGCTTGGCGTCGAAGCGACTGCCGGCCTGTTCAAGGCCAGCCTTGAGATCCCAGTAACTGCCGCTGCGGAATGCCCGGCGTGCCCGCTCCCGCTGCACCAGCAGGCGTACAGCCACGGACTGCACCCGGCCGGCTGAAAGCCCCCAGGCCACTTTCTTCCACAACAGAGGCGAAAGGGTGTAGCCGACCAGACGATCCAGGATTCTCCGCGTCTCCTGGGCATGGACGAGTTCCATGTCCAGCTCGCGGGTCTCATCAAGGGCGCGCCCGATGGCCTCCTTGGTGATCTCGTGGAACACCATCCGTTTCACCGGGACCTTGGGAGCCAGCAGCTGCAGCAGATGCCAGCTGATGCTTTCCCCCTCCCGGTCTTCGTCAGTCGCCAGCAGGAGCTGATCCGCACCCTTGAGAGCGTCCTTCAGCTCCTTGACCGTTTTTTTCTTGTCCTTTGGAACCACGTAGAGAGGTTCGAAATCAGACTCGGTGTTGACGCCGAGATTGGCCCACTTCTGGCCTTTCTGCGCCGCCGGAATCTCACTGGCGTTGTTGGGTAGATCACGCACATGCCCCATGGACGCCTCCACCCGGAAGTCCTTGGGAAGGAATCCACGGATGGTGCGGGCCTTGGTGGGGCTCTCAACGATGACCAGAGTGTGCGCCAAAGGAGGGCAGATAACCGTCCCCTTCTTTATCGCACCGCCGCTCAAGTTGCAGCGAATAGGCGCGATGCTTCAAGGAGGAACGGCAGCGCGGCTAAAGTCTTCTGATTCGCTCCGCCCTGCGCGCGCCATGCCCGAGATGGGTGCCTTGCTTCTTGAAACCCAGCCTTTGGCCGCTCCGGGGGACCTGCTCAATCTCGCCCTGAACGCCGGTGCTGTCGCCCCTGAGGGAGCAGTTCTGCTTGCGATGCTGGCGACCCTGCTGGTGGATCTGGCCGGTGAGAAAGTCGCCGTGCGCTGGGTTCCGCCCATCTGTTATGCGGGTCTGGGCACCGCACTGGTGCTGCTTGCATTCCAGTGGAGCGCACCCCTTGAACCCTCCTTTCTGGGAGCATTCCTCTCCGACCACCTGGCGATCGCCTTCCGGGCCGTTGTTGCCTGCTCAACGCTGCTGTCTCTGTTGATCAGCTGGCGGTACGCAGAACAGGGAGGAACCCCTGTGGGTGAATACGCAGCGATCCTGCTGGCGGCCACTCTCGGAGGCATGCTGCTCTGCGGCGCAACCGATCTGGTCAGCGTTTTCGTCTCCCTCGAGACCCTGTCGGTCGCAAGCTACCTGCTTTCGGGCTACATGAAGCGCGATGCGCGCAGCTCGGAAGCGGCCCTGAAATACCTGCTGGTGGGTTCGGCCGCAGCTGCGGTCTTTCTCTACGGATCGTCGCTGCTCTATGGCCTCAGTGGCTCCACAAACCTTGAGGTCATCGGACAGTCACTGATGACCAGCACCACGCCGCTTGCTGCTCTGGCGCTGGTGTTCGTGCTGGCAACAGTGGCCTTCAAAATCGCCGCGGTGCCTTTCCACCAGTGGACACCGGATGTCTACGAGGGTTCTCCGACTCCTGTGGTGGCCTTTCTGTCGGTCGGTTCGAAGGCGGCGGGATTCGCCCTGGCCCTTCGACTGCTCGTTGGCTGTTTCGGCAGCTTCGATACCCAGTGGAAACTGCTTTTCACCGTTCTCGCGGTGCTGAGCATGACCCTCGGCAACGTCGTTGCACTCGCTCAGACCTCGATGAAGAGGATGCTTGCCTACAGCTCCATCGGGCAGGCCGGATTCGTGATGATCGGTCTGGTGTGCGGCACCGAAGACGGTTTCGCTGCGATGGTCCTCTACATGGCGGCTTACCTGTTCATGAACCTGGGAGCTTTCGCCTGCATCATCCTGTTCTCGATCCGCACCGGAAGTGATCGCATCTCCGATTACGCGGGGCTCTACCAGAAGGATCCCCTGATCACGCTTGGGCTCAGCCTCTGCCTTCTCTCGCTTGGAGGCATCCCACCGATGCTGGGCTTCTTCGGGAAGATCTATCTGTTCTTCGCCGGCTGGGCTGACCACCAGTACCTGCTGGTTGTGGTCGGACTGATCACTTCGGTGGTGTCGATCTACTACTACATCGGTGTGATCAAGATGATGGTCGTGAAGGAGCCCCAGGAAGCATCGGATGCGGTGAAGGCTTACCCACCGATTCAGTGGAACACGCTGGGACTGCCTCCACTGCGCGTTGCTCTGGTGACCTGTGTTGTCGTCACTGCAGTCGGCGGCATCCTCTCCAATCCACTCTTCCAGTGGGCAAGCGATGCCGTTGCAGGAACTCCGATCCTGCAACAGGCGATCGCCGATGCCTCAGGTGCCACCCTTGGCTGACAGGGAGACGGACCAGCGCTCGCCCGTCGCTGAACTCCGCTGCGTCGACAAGGTCTACGGATCCGGTGCGGGTCTGGTCAGAGCCCTTGATCAACTTGATCTGACCGTGCGCAGAGGCGACTATCTCGCCGTGATGGGTGCCAGTGGCTCCGGCAAAAGCACTGCGATGAACATCCTCGGCTGCCTCGACCGTCCCAGCAGCGGGTCCTATCACCTCAACGGTGAAGCGGTGGAGGATCTCGATGACGATGCCCTGGCGGATCTGCGCAATCAGCAGCTGGGATTCGTGTTTCAGCAATTCCATCTGCTGCCCCATGCGACGGCCCTCGAGAACGTCATGCTGCCGATGATCTATGCGGGACTGTCACCACAGCAGAGGCGGGAGAAGGCCAGCGAAGCTCTGGAACGTGTAGGGCTGGCGGGGAGGATGAAGAACAGGCCCAACCAGCTTTCAGGCGGCCAGCAGCAGAGGGTGGCCATTGCAAGAGCCATCATCAACCAGCCCGCTCTCCTGCTGGCAGACGAACCGACGGGAGCCCTCGACTCGCGCACCACGGACGACGTGCTGAACCTGTTTGATGCGTTGCACGAACAGGGCATCACGCTGGTGCTCGTCACGCATGAAGACGATGTGGCTGCTCGCGCTGAGCGGATCGCTCATTTCCGCGACGGCAGGGTCGAACGCTGGGATGGTCATGCGGACGCCGCAGGGCCGTCAGAAGCGGACTGATTAGGGTGGTTCATGAGCGAACCGGACTGGATGGTCTCCTCAGCCACTCCCAAGACCAGGCTCCTGCTGGTGGATGACGAGTCCCGCCTCACGGAACTGCTCAAGATGGAACTGGAGGTTGAGGGTTATGAGGTTGATGTGGCGGCGGACGGAGCAACGGGCCTGATCCGCGCCCGCAGTGAACCATCCCCGGATCTGATCGTTCTGGACTGGAATCTTCCGGACTTCACCGGAGTGGACATCTGCCAGCGCATCCGCAGCAGCGCCATCACCACACCGATCCTGATACTCACAGGCCATGACGACGTCGCTGATCGTGTGACCGCCCTGGATGCCGGAGTGGATGACTACCTGGTCAAGCCCTTTTCCATCGAGGAGCTGATGGCTCGGCTGCGGGCCATGCAACGAAGGGCCAGCACCTTTTCAGCCACGGCCGGCGACGGGCAGCAGCCTGAGACATTTCAGGTGGGAGATCTGCAGATGAACACCAGCACACGCGATGTGAGCCGATCCGGCCGCTTGATCCAGCTGTCCGTGAAGGAATACGAGCTGCTCAACTTCCTGATGCGTGGTCAGGGGAAGGTGCTCGAACGCTCTGAAATCATGCGCGGCGTCTGGGGAGAGAACTTCTATGGCGATGACAACCTTCTCGATGTCTACATCCGCTACCTGCGCCAGAAGATTGAATCAAAGCAACATCCCCCACTGATTCACACCGTGAGAGGTGTGGGCTTCATCCTGCGCGAAGAACGACAGCCAGAAGGCTCATGAGTCCTGGAATCGCTCGAGACTGTTCATCAGCTGACCCACAAGCAGCGACACGGCATCAGCTCCTGAAGCCGTGAGCGGGTTGAGATCCAGATCGCCGGGATCCACAGCAACCCAACCGCCTGCCTCAGGCTTGCGCAGTTCGAAATGCAGGTGAGGGCCTGTGCTGAGTCCAGTGCTGCCGACGCGACCGATCACCTCGCCCTGGCGAACCGTCTGGCCCGACTTCACATAGATCTCTGAAAGATGTCCGTAGAGCGTCCGGCGCCTGGGCTGATCATGCTCAACCTCCACGGCGATTCCGTAGCCACCGGCAAGACCACTGCTGAGCACGGTTCCTGACAACGCTGCGACAACCGGGGTCCCCTCAGGAGCGGCAAGATCCTTGCCGGCATGCAACAGCCACCTCCCCACAATCGGATGGATACGCCAGCCGAACTCACTGGTGGTGATGGCAGAGCCGATGATCGGGAACAGCAGCTTGCGATTTCCGTTTCCGGAGATCGCAGCGGGGCGCGGCGATATGGCGAAGACCTTCTCCAGACGGAAACCGGCGGAGGAACCTGCCAGCAGAGCCTTCACCGGCACCGAGATCGGAGGGAGCAGGTTTCCATCGCTGCCACGACGGGAAAGTCCCGTGAGCATTTCATCACGATCTTTCAGAACCACGCGCGGTTGAAGTCGGGTGCCACGCCGACGCACCGCCACACCACTGCTGCACTCCCGCTTCGAGAGCGCACCACTGCGGCAGGCCTGCTGAAAGGCGGGCACATCAATGGGCAATGCGTTTTCGCCTCTTTCGAGCTGGCGTCGTTCACCAGGCGTGATGACGCGATTGCGCTCCAGAGACTCCAGCGAGTGATCGAAGCTGACGGGCGGTGGCATCGGCCCGAGCTCAGGCGGAGACACAGGCCCCTGCAAGGCCGGAATGGACAGCAGAACCGGTGCGGCAAGCCAACGCAGAACCAACGGATCAGGGCGATCTCATCGAGCGAGACTCTAGAGATTTCGCCCAGGGCTGTCCGTCCAACGGGTCCAGCTGATTCTCCGGGTCCCCTGCTGCAGCAGCAGCCGACCATCCATCCCGATCCCGCGGATTTTCCAGGTTTCTCCCGTTCCGGGGTCAGCGACCGATTCAGCCCAGAGACATTGCTCAGCCCGATGGACCACCCCCCGGGGCTCCGAGGCCAGCTCACGGGCACGATCGAGGGCACGCAGCACGGACCCCTGCCAGACTCTCAGCCTGCACCGCCCCGGTGAGAGAAGCTGCCGCAGAGACACCGCTCCGGCAGGCACCGGATTGTTCACGTTCAGGCCAACGCCGATCCTGGCCAGACGGACCCGGCGACCTCGGAAAACCAGGCTCGGAAGCACACCGGCCAGCTTTCGCGACTCGACGACCAGATCGTTGGGCCACTTGATCGACACCCTCAGACCACTGGACTCAAGCTGCTCCGCAAGGGCCAGGGCCACGGTGAGACCGAACAGACCTGTCGAGCAGTCCTGCTGGGGCCAGGGCAGTGCTGCACTCAGCCAGACGCCACCAACTGGTGCCATCCAGCGACGTCCGTACTGGCCTTGACTGCGAATCTGATGATCAGCCAGAACAGCCCTTGGATGAACGCCGCACCAGGGCTGCTGACTCAACCACTGCGACAGCTCGGTCTCGGTGCTGGCACAGACGCCCACGCGTCTCAGCCACCAGAACTGATCTCCATGACGGCGCAGATCATGCATCAGGCGACCGCGGCCGGCATGAGCGGACCTCAACGACGCCTCTCCCACCAGGGATGTATTCGCCTGACAGCGTTCTCCAGCTCCTCGACCGGACGCACAAGAGCCAGCCGCAACCAACCACGCCCGGCATCACCGAAACCGGAACCCGGTGTCAGCGCCACGCCGCAATGCTCGAGAAGCTCTGCTGCTAGCTGTTCATCGCTCCAGCCCCTGGCGCTTGCCCATTCCGGAATGGGCATCCAGAGGTAGAGAGCCATCGAGGGCTTCGGCACGATCCAGCCGAGATCCAACAGAGCCTGGCGCATGCGATCGCGACGCTGCCGGTAAACCGGCAGCAGACGCGATGGCCAGTCAGCGTGTTGATCCAATGCCACCACGGCACCCCGCTGAAGTGCCCGGCACTGGTTGAAATCAACCACACCTTTGAGCTGGCGCAGCGCCTGAATCAACGGCGCCGCCCCCACCGCGAATGCGAGCCGAAACCCGCCGAGGCACCAGCCCTTCGACAGGGAGAAAAACTCAATACCCCGCTCTCTCCAGTGACCACAGCGCAGCAGAGAGGGGGCCTCCCCTTCAAGCGCCAGATCCACGTAGGGATTGTCGTGCGCCAGCACCAGATCGTGCTGGATGGAGCGCTGCATGGCCTGATCCAGCCAGGTCTGATCGCCTGTGCAGGCGGTGGGGTTGTGAGGAAAACCGAGCACCATCAGCCGAATCTGCCGCCACTGCTCCGCGGAGAGTGCGTCGAAGTCGGGAGCCCAGCCCCGTTCAGCTGTTAGAGGGAGGGTATGAATATCGGCATCAGCGAGTTGAAGCCCTCCCCGGTGAGAGGGGTAGGACGGATCGAGAATCAGGGCTGAATCGCCGGGATCAAGAACCGCAAGCGGCAGATGGGCCGTGCCCTCCTGAGATCCAACCAGCATCAGCACCTCGGTTTCCGCGTCAACACAGACCCCGAAGCGCTGCTCACACCAGGCTGCGGCAGCTTCCCTGAACGATTGGGTTCCCGCATGCAGGCAGTAGGACGCGCTGGACGGATCCCGCAGAACCGAGGCCATGGCCTCGATCGCATCCGCCGGTGGAGCAAGATCGGTTGAACCCAGCGAGAGATCGATCAACGCCTGATCGCTGTGTTGAACGCTGTCGACATAGGCCGCTTTGCGTCGATCATTGCGATCGAACACTCCGCTGCCGAGCTTTGAGAGGCGATCGGATGTGATCATCCCGGCAAGGCTTCAGTGGAGTGCAAACCGGCGTTTGCCGGAACCGGGTCAGATCTTGTCAATAGACCGGCGGAGCTCCTCGAGATCGTTGTCGACCTCGGACACGTTCACTGGCTGGACATCCTCCTCCTTGCCCTGATCAGCCGCCGGAAGTGCAACGGCTTCGGGCCCACCGGCCAGCTGCTGCCGCAGCGCTGCAAGATCGTCATCCACATCATTCCCACCTTCAAGAGCAGCGAACTGGCTTTCCAGATCGGATCCTGCCAGTTCCGCCGCGGCCTGACTGCTGGCCTCCATCGCCTGCACCTTGTCCTCCATGCGCTCGAAAGCAGCCATGGCGGAATTGCTGCCCATGTTCCCCACAGCACTCTGAAGCTGCTGCTGAGCCTTGGCCGCCTGAGCCCTGGCCTTGAGCATGTCCTTCTTGGTGCGGGCTTCGGCGATCTTGCCTTCTAGGGCCACAAGGCTCTTCTTGAGAGTTTCGACCTGAGCGTCCTGTCCCTGCACCTGCTTGGCCAGGGATGCGGAGGTCTCCTGGAAGGTCTTTCTGCGGGTGAGGGCCTCTCGAGCCAGGTCCTCCTCGTTCTTCTTGAGAGCCAGTTCGGCTCGCTCATACCAGGTGCGTGCCTGGGCTTCCGCCTGATCAGCCTGGTTGCGGAGACGCTTCTGGCTGGCGATCGCCATCGCGACGGCCTGGCGGAGCTTCACCAGATCCTCCTGCATGTCCGCCACGGACTGATCGAGGATCTTCACAGGGTCCTCGGCCTTGCTCACGAGGTCGTTGACGTTGGCGCGCAGCAGTCGGCTGAGCCGGTCGAAGAAACCCATGGATCGGGGCGAGCAGCAGCCTGAGGGTAGCGAGCAAATCAACAGCGCCTGCCTAAGGTCGAGCAAAAGTCGGCAGTTGGCATGGGTCGGGCCCTGAAATCGCAGCGCCGCCGATTCGGGAAGGGTGAACTGCTCATGCCGCCCGAACCGGCACCGGTTCAGCCGATCAGCGGATGTCTGGAGACTCTCAAGAGCAACTGGAGGCGTGAAGGCTCCATGGCAGCGCTCTGGCAGGACTGGCCGAAACTGGCTGGCGATGCTCTGTCAAGCCACTGCCAGCCACTGACCCTGCGCAGTGGCACGCTGACCGTGGGAGCCAGCCATCCCCAGTGGCGCCAGGCCCTGCTCTACAGCAAACCGCAGCTGCTTGCCGCCATCCGTGCGGCAGGCCATCCGGTTCGCGATCTGCGTATCCGGCAACACCACCCTGCTCCGCGTCAGCAATCCGGAGATCCGCTTGAGGAATGGAAGCGTCACCCCAGCCGGATCGACGTGCACGGAACAGCCTCATGCCCTCGCTGTGGAACGCCCTCTCCCATGGGTGAAATGGCGCAATGGGGGCATTGCAGCTTCTGTCGCCGCGTCGAACTGAGCGAACAGTCAGAACCGGCTGCTCGCGATCAGTAGCGCTCAGGCCTTGGTTTTCGCCAGGTGAGATCGACTCCTTCATCGCGCAGATCAGCCGCACGCTGCTCCAGTCGGGATCGATCCAGGCGCCACAACTCATAGATCCCTGCATCCGCAAGCTTCAACGGACTGAGACCCTGCCAGTGCTGCTTGGACGCTGTTCCACGGTTGATGACCACAAGCACTGAGGGCGAGGCGTCAGCCTCAGTGCGGGGCAATCCCTGAAACCCTCGTCGCCGCTCATGACTGAGACGATCAGCGAGGTTGGCGAGCGCTGCTCTCGATTCACCTTCGTAGACCACCACCTGCCCGGTGTAGAAGTGCAGTGATGGCTTGAGCACTCCGATCATCGCCAGGGGTTCTCCAGCGCGTCTCTGTTCCACAACCTGCTTCGCGATCTGCCGCACAGGCAGTTGGCGGACCCGATCCCCCAGCTGGATCATCGGGACAAGAGCAATGAGCTGAAACAACACCATCGGCCCCTGCCAGGCCAGCAGTCGACCGGGGACAGCCCCCCACAAACTCCAGATGCCCAGCAGCACAGCAACGGTGAAACAGACAGCAGCTCTGATGACCAGGCCGCTGGCCAGAAGTTCAGTGGGAAGGGTCGGCATCTCCGGGTCCTGAATCAGGGGGATCCAGAGAGGGGAAGCGAACAGGCCTGCAGCCAGGATCAGGGTGCACAGCGCGGTGCAGATCCAGGCGGTCAGAAGACCCTGGCGCTGGCGAAGCGACGCTGGGCGGGCAGCTGAGGCGATCAACAGTGCCGCAGCCGGTGTGGCTGGCAACCAGTAGCTGGGCAACTTGGTTGCAGCAGCTGTGAACAGCAGAAACACCGCCAGCAACCAGCAGCCCGCGAAATGGCTCAGGCTGTCCGCTGAGGGAGTGCGCTGCAGAGAGGCTGCACCGGCGAAGGCGGCAACCACCCTGCCCAGGCCTAACAGCAGCAGTGGGGTGAAGGGGAATGACGCCACCACCAGAACAGGAACAAAGAACCACCAGGGCTGCAGATGGTCATTGACCACGCTCGTGAGGCGCTGAAGATTGTGATAGCCGAAGAAGCTGTCCCAGAAGGGCTGACCCTCGACGAGCAGCTCGGCCGCATACCAGGGCAGGCTGATCAGGGCAGTGATGAGCAGTCCCTGAAGAGGCCGCAGTGAAACCCAAAGACCTGACAGATCCCGCCGCATCAAGGCGAACAGGATCAGGGTGATGCCCGTGAGCACAACAGCCACAGGTCCTTTGGTCAGCACCGCAAAGGCCAGAACGATCCAGGCGAGCCACCAGCGTCGACCCGATCCACTGGCGTAGCAACGCCACTGGCACAGCAGGCTGAGGGCGAGCGTGCCGCTGAGCAGTGCATCGCTCACTGCAGTCCTGCTCCAGATCAGCACCAGTGGAGACAGTGCGAAGGCAAGCGCTGCGGTGACGGCCGTCCGACGGGGATGCGCATCACCACGAAAACCATGACGCAGCAGCGTGTCACCAAGAACGAGCATGGTGACGACTGAAGCCAGTGCGGAGGGCAGGCGCGCCGCCCAGGTACCGAGCGGATCCCAGAATTCCCCGGCAGGCAGGGCATAGCCCAGGCCCATCAGCCAGTACACCAGCGGTGGCTTGTCGAAACGGGGCAGTCCGTTGACCCGCGGTGTCAGCCAGTCACCGGTTACCGCCATGGCACGGCCGGACGCCGCGAACAGAGGCGGCGTTTCATCAACCAGTCCGGTGTTGCCGAGCTGCCAGCAGAAAATCGCCACTGCCAGCACAAGGATGATCAGCATTCCACGCCGGCGCTGCCGAGCGGTGGGAAGAGCCGGAGCTGATGGATCCGCTGTCATCAGGTGATGGTGCCATCCGCCGGTTTCAGACCCTTCCGGATCCAGGCCTCGACACGAGCTGCCAATCCTTCCTGACTTGCACAGCGTTCCACCCAATGGCGGCAGGCGTGACGGTCGATCGATGACACACTCAGAGTTGCCTCCGCAAGAGCATCACGATCATCAGGGGGGACCAGCCAGCCGGTTTCGCCGCTCTGGATGATCTCTCCCGGTCCTCCACGGTCGTAGGCGATCACCGGGACGCCACAGGCGAGGGCCTCCACCACAACATTGCCGTAGGCCTCATTCCACTTCGGAGTGTTGAGCAATGCCCTGCAGCGACCAAGCTCTCGCTGCAGCTCGCTGGTGGGCTTGAAGCCACACCACTCGATTGTTCCTGCGGGAACAGCACTCTCGACTCGCCTGGCGTAGGCGTCGTCCTCGACGAAACCCCAGACCCTCAGCGTCTCGCCCAGACCGGCGGCAACCGATGCCGCATCCTCCAGTCCCTTCTCAGGTGCCACCCGACCGGCCCAGCCCAGGGGACCATCCGTGCTGAGCTGCAGGTCATAACGGGAGAGATCGAAACCGTTCCCCACCACCTCAGGGGGTTCCACGAGATCGAAGTCATCCGCCTGACGATGGGTGTGAAACGCGAGGCGACGCTGATCCCAGCGCGCCAGATCAGCCACAGCACTGTCCATCACAGCGGAAACGGATCCCATGCTCACCAGATGAAAGATTCTGGGCTCGACATGGGGGGTGAGCCACAACGGGAGCCAGTCGTACCCGAAATTGACCAATGCATCGCCATCACCGACCAGCTCCAGCGCACGATCCCAGAGACGGGGCAGCACGGCGTTGCAGGGAATCCGCATCGAGGCATTCCGCTCAGCGTGTTGCCAACTCGGCTGATCAACACCGGGGACCGTGTGGAGGGTCACCCTCGCGTCCTGAACCGGCGAGCAGGAACCTTCAGGAGCAACCAGATGCAGGCGGTGACCGCGCTGCACCAGGCCCTTCACCAGCGAAGCCAGTGTGAGTTCCACCCCACCGCCCCTGCCGCTGCCGAGCTGTCCGACGGGGGTGCTCACCAGCACCAGGGTCAGAGGACGAGCACTCATGTGTTCAGATCTCCGGAGGGGGTGACGGAACCCGAGAGCCAGGGCTCCCAGAGTCGCTGCCGCTGACTCACCAGCAACACCGACATCAGCACCAGCAAGACCGCCAGCCATTGCAGGGTGTCGAGTCGCTCACCCAGCAGCACGCCTCCCGAAGCGAGCGCAAACACCGGTGTGAGGAAACCGAGTGTGCTGAAGCCGGTGAGATCCTCCCGGTTGGCGAACCAAAAAAAGAGCGAATACGCGAGAGCGCTCCCAAGCAGGGAGGCGTAGGCCATCTGAAACCAGTCAAGGGTGGTCCAGGGCGGAATCAAAGCCGTGCTGGCATCAAGACCATGCCAGACGAGCAGAGGCAGTCCCCCCAGCACCATGTGCCAGCCGGTGACCGCAACGGGATCACTGTTCTTGCAGACAAAGCGACACAACACGGTGCCGAGTGCCATCGCCAGCGCCGCCAGCAGCATCCAGCCCGTGCCCTCCTGCCAACCCGCCTGCAGCTCGGAGACATCGGCCTGCAACCACCAGTGCTGCAGGAGAGGGGCCGGCACTCCCAGACAGACAATCCCGGCAAGTCCGACCACAAGACCGATCCAGCCGATCGGGTTGATCGATTCCGAGAACAGCCAGCGTGCCAGCAGAGCCACGATCAGCGGCTGCGAATCGATCAGGACGGAACCCAGACCGGCACCCGTGCCCTGCAACCCCTTGGCCAGAAAAAACTGAAAGAGAACCGCATCCACCAAAGTGAACAGCAGAAACCAGCCGCGATCCGCCGAATCAATGCTCAGCGGTCTGCCCAGCCAGGGAACGGCGACGAGAAGCACAATCCCGGCCGGCAGCAGGCGCAGACAGGCCACCAGCGGAGCCCCGCCCGACTGCACCAGAGGGGCCATCGCCGCCATGGCCGTTCCCCACAAAGCGAAGGGCAGCACCATCAGCAGCCAGCGCTGCAATGTCGTCATCGAAGTAGGCCGACAGGGTCCTTTTTAAGATCCGGCGAGTTGAACAGAGGATCATGGGGTGGCTTTGGCGCCGCAAGTCCAAACGCCGCATGGCGCGCATCGTGATTGAGGGTGCGATCAGCGGCTCGACACGACGCCGGGTGCTGAAGGCTCTGCGCGAGGTGCAGGAACGTGAGTTCCCTGCTCTCCTGCTGCGCATCGACAGTCCGGGGGGCACCGTCGGCGACAGCCAGGAAATTCATGCAGCTTTGCTGCGCCTGCGCGAGAAGGGCTGCAAGGTGGTGGCCAGTTTCGGGAACATTTCCGCATCCGGAGGGGTCTACGTCGGAGTTGCCGCCGATTCGATCGTTTCCAATCCCGGCACGATCACTGGTTCGATCGGTGTGATCCTGCGCGGCAACAACCTGTCCGAACTGCTGGCGAAGGTCGGTGTCCGCTTCGAGACCGTCAAGAGCGGCGCTTACAAGGACATCCTTTCTCCCGACAGAGCACTGAGTCCGGAGGAACGCGAGCTCCTTCAGAGCCTGATCGACAGCAGTTATGACCAGTTCGTCGGCGTTGTGGCCGAAGGCCGTGGGCTGGACAGGGAAACGGTCCGCACCTTCGCCGATGGCCGCGTGTTCAGCGGAGCGCAAGCAAAGGATCTTGGGCTGGTGGATGAGTTGGGAGATGAGGAACAGGCCCGGCTGGTGGCTGCCCGTCTGGCGGATCTTGATGAGGAGCGCTGCCGACCGCTGACCCTCGGCAAACCGCGTAAACGCCTGTTGCAGAATCTTCCCGGATCAAGCCTTCTGCTACGACTCAATCAGTTGCTGACCACTGAACTTGAGCTGAGCGGCCAGCCCCTCTGGATGTACAGACCATGACGGCCCCTCGGTTGCTGCGAGGCCTGCGCGGCGCCACAACCTGCGCTGAGAACAGCGCAAAGGCCATCAGCGAGGCCGTCGCCGAGCTGGTGGACGCACTGATGGAACAGAATGCTCTGAATCCTGATCAGCTGGTCTCCGTGACGTTTTCGGTGACCGCCGATCTGGACGCAGGCTTTCCTGCCGCGACGGCGCGCCACCGATCAGGATGGGAGGAGGTGGCTCTGCTGGATGTCCAGCAGATGGCGGTTCAGGGGGATTTGGCGCGTTGCATCCGACTGCTGGCCCATGCGTGGCTCGCTCCGGATCGACCGCTTCATCACCCCTATCTGAGAGGGGCGTCGCAACTGCGACCAGACCGATCTAGTCATAACTGACAGATCAGCGGCCGACCCCCGAAGCACCTGCATTCGGAAGATTCTCACGACAATTCATTTACGACTACCGGCATCACCGCCGACAGCTCCCCAATCAAAATGAAACGACGTTTCCCGCTCTCCTCAAGAAGCAGCATTGGTCTGTCAGCTCTGATCGGCTGCGGAGTCCTCAGCGGGGCCGCTCTGCTTCCCGGCATTAACCCCCCAGCCGTCGCGCAGAACACCCCTGCACTGCTGGAATTCAGATGGGATTCAGACAACGATGGCTACAGAAAGCTTTATTACGTACAAAGCAGTTCGCGCAGACGTGACCGCTCTGAGTACTACTTCATGCTGCGCAAAAAAGATCGCAAGACAGCGATTCTCAAGCTCAGCATTACCGTTCCCAATTATTTCAACACGCGAATTCGCCCCGAAGCCCTCTCCCTCTGCAAGATGAGCATGGGCGGGATGCTGTCAAGGAGCAAATGCAAGGAAGTACTTCCCGCGGTATTTGAAGTCAACGAGAAACAAACCGCCATCGAGGTCTTCCCTGACACTCCAATCCCTACCGGAGGCACATACGCGGTGGTGATGAATGTCTTCAATCCAAGCGATCCTGGGATGTTCCAGTTCAATGCTTTGGCGCAAGCCCCCGGTGATGTTCCGGTGTCCGGCTACATCGGTAGCTGGCTCGTGGATATCGACTGACCCCAACTGATAAAATCGATTTTTGATGACGGGCCGGGCGCCGCAAAAATCCCATGACGAAACGAACTCTCGGTGGCACCAGCCGTAAGCGCAGACGCGTCTCCGGCTTCAGAGTGAGGATGCGTACCCACACCGGACGTCGCGTGATCCGCAGCCGCCGCAAACGCGGAAGGTCACGCCTTTCAGTCTGAGATCTCCCGTATTGCTGCGATGGTCCTGCCGGCCTCGATGCGCCTGCGGGGCCATCGCTGTTTTGATCATCTGCATCGGCGAGGCCAGCGCTTCCATGGCACCTTGATGGTGCTGCGCAGGGTTTCAGCCAGGCATTCCCTCTTGAAACACTCGGTTGCTGCACCGATATCTGACCGCTTGACAACAACGTGCAGGGTGGCTGTGGTGATCAGCAGCAAGGTCAGCAAACGTGCTGTGGTCAGAAACCGCCTGAGACGTCGGCTGCACGATCATCTGCGCGCAAGATTCGAACACGCTCCAGAACACGCCAACATCTGGCTTCTGGTCAGTTTGAAGCCCGGAGCAGTCGCGGAGGAACACGACTTGCTGGAAGAATGCGACAGATTGCTTATAGAGGCGGGCCTGAAGCCATGAACAGCTCCATTCAGGAAGACACCTTCTACGAAGGGGGGCCTGCGAAAGGTGACCTCATCTTCAACATCCTGCTGGGCTTCACCCTGATTGCCCTGCCGTTCACCGTGGGAGCCATCGTTCGGGCCCTGTGGTTGCGCTTCCGGATCACCAGCCGTCGTGTTTCCGTGAGCGGCGGCTGGATGGGCAAAGACCGCAGTCAGGTGGTCTACAGCCAGATTCGTGAGGTGAGGAGCGTACCCCGCGGTTTCGGCGCATGGGGCGACATGGTGCTCGTGCTCACCGATGGATCACGTCTTGAGCTGCGTTCAATGCCGCGTTTCCGGGAGGTGGAGGCCTACATCGAGGAGCGCATAAAGAGCAGATCTGAATCCAAGGCCTCCAGCAGTGACAACACGCCGAGCAAAGGCTTCGCGGCCTAATCCCATGCCCAGACGCAACGGCATCGATGCTGTTGCACACTGGCATCACCCTTCACCGCCAATCGGAACGCCATCGTGATCGGTTACATCTCCGACAATCTGCTGCTGCCGATCCTCGATTTCTTCTACGGATTGGTCCCTAGCTACGGGCTCGCGATCGTGGCTCTCACGGTGGTGATCCGCCTGGCTCTGTTCCCTCTGAGCGCAGGCTCCATCCGCAGCGCCCGACGCATGCGAATCGCTCAGCCGGTGATGCAGAAGCGGCAGGCTGAGATCAAGTCACGTTTCGCCAGCAACCCCCAGAAACAACAGGAAGAGCTGGGCAAGTTGATGAAGGAGTTCGGCAGCCCTCTGGCCGGATGCCTGCCTCTGCTGGTGCAGATGCCGATTCTTTTTGCATTGTTCGCCACCCTGCGGGGGTCACCGTTCGCTGATGTGCCCTACACCCTCAATCTGAAAGTGCTTCCCGCTGAGCAGATTGCGGCGGTGGAACCCAAGCCTTTCACAAGCGCCAGTCATTCGATCTTCATCACCGAGACCGATCACGTTCCGGTGATCGCAAGCCTGCCCGGCGGCACCAAGATCGGCACCGGCGAAAGCGTACAGATCCAGCTTCAGACCAAGAGCGGTGATGCCTTCAGTGATGTTGTTGATGGCGTCGAAAACGGTCAGTCCTTCCTGCCGGCATGGACAGTCACCAAAGGTGAGTCGATAGTCTCGGTCTCCGATGACGGGCAGATCACCGCGCTGGCTCCCGGTGATGCGACGGTTGAAGGCAAGATCCCCGGCCTGGCAGCTCGCAGTGGCTTCTTGTTCATCAAGGCACTTGGTCAGGTTGGCTTCTATACCGACGGTTCGGTCAACTGGGACATCGCCATCCTTGTGGGTTCCTTTGGCCTGAGTCTGTTCATCTCCCAGCTGCTGTCAGGCATGGGCATGCCTGCCAATCCGCAGCAGTCAACCGCCAACAAGATCACCCCGGTGATGATCACGGGAATGTTCCTGTTCTTCCCACTCCCGGCTGGTGTTCTGCTCTACATGGTGATCGCCAACATTTTCCAGGCTCTGCAGACCTTCCTGCTCACCCGGGAGGCATTGCCTGACAATCTTCAGGCCATCCTGGACGACCAGCTCAAACAGCAACCTGCGACCGCCACCGCGGGAGGACCTCAGGGGGGTCGCCTGCCTTTCGAGCCAAAGGGCGGCAACAAATGATCCCCGGCCTTGAGCCTGTACCGCTCAGGGAGCTACAAGCTCTGGGAACCTCCAAAGTCTGGACAGTGGATGGTCAACTCGATGAGATGCCCAGCCTCACACCCGTTCGCGGGACGCTGAAGGCTGAACATCTCGGCAACCTTCTGGAGGTTGAAGGATCGGTTCAGACCATCGTCTGCCTCCGCTGCGACCGATGCCTCGGTCGTTTCAATCAGCAGCTGAATGCCGACTCCAGGGAGCTGATCTGGCTTGGGGATGAACCCAGCGATGACCATCTTTCCGAAGCGGGGCTCGACCCGACTTCACCCGATGGACTGATGGAGTGCCTGAACCCACGCGGTGACTTCGAACCGGAACGCTGGGTCTTCGAACAGCTCAGTCTTCAGATGTCGGTTGTGAATCGCTGTGGAGAGCACTGTCCGGGCCTGCCGCAACAGGCTTCGAATCCAACCGCAGAGACCAACGTGGACAAGGCACCTGATCCGCGCTGGCAGGCCCTGAAGGATCTTCAGACGTCGATGCAACGCAACGGGAAGCACCATGACTGACAACTGGATTGCACAACTGGATCTGTTGATCCGATCAGGAACACCGTTGATCTGGATCCGCAGCCACGAGGAGGAACGCGTGGAAACGCTGCTGCGCCAGACCTCGGAACGACTGCCTGATCGCACACTGACCTGCTGGGATTTTGTTGGAGGTCTGAGCGGCGCACTGGGCCAGGAACAACTGGGAGCCCGGCAGCCGATGGCGGTGCTGCAGTGGCTGCAGGAGCGATCTCCCTCCAGTCCGACTCTTCTGCTGCTCAAGGATGTTCACCGTTTCTGCGAGGACCCTGGGATCGCGCGCATGTTGCGGAACCTCGCCAGCCAGCTGAGAACCACCCCCCACACGCTGATCGTGACCTGTGGTGAGTGGTCGCCTCCCGCCGACCTGGACGAGGCTCTGACACTCATGGATCTGCCCCTTCCCCAGGAGCAGGAGCTGCGAACCCTGCTCGCCAACATCGCCAGGGCAAGCGGTCGTGCCCTTGAAGCCGACGTGCTCGAGGAACTCACCCACGCATGCTGCGGACTCAGTGAGGCGAGGGTGAGGCACGTGGCCGCAAAAGCACTGGCTCAGCGTGGAGCGCTCAGCCGCGACGATCTCGTGGATGTGCTTGAGGAGAAGCGTCTTTCCCTGGCCCGAAGCGAAGTGCTTGAGTTCTGCCCCACGGATGCAACACCGGGTGACATCGGTGGCCTCGAAACGCTCAAGCACTGGCTGGATCAACGGCACAGAGCCTTCAACGACGATGCACGCCGCTTCGGCTTGCCTCTGCCCCGCGGGGTGCTGCTTGTCGGTCCCCAGGGCACCGGCAAATCACTCACCGCCAGGGCCATCGCCCACAGCTGGTCGATGCCGCTGCTTCGACTGGATGTGGGGCGCCTGTTCTCCGGACTCGTGGGAGCCAGTGAAGCCCGCACCCGGGACATGATTCAGCGGGCGGAGGCCATGGCACCCTGCGTTCTCTGGATCGATGAAATCGACAAGGGATTCGGCAATGACAGCCGCAGCGACGGCGGCACCAGCCAGCGCGTTCTGGCCACGGTGCTCACCTGGATGGCGGAGAAACGATCCGCTGTGTTTGTGGTGGCGACCGCGAACGGAGTGGAGCGCCTGCCGCCTGAACTGCTGCGCAAGGGACGCTTCGATGAAATCTTCCTGCTGGATCTCCCGTCGAGGGATGAACGACTGAGCATCCTCAGCCTGCATCTGCAGCGGCGGCGCCCGGGCCTCAATCTGCCGCTGTCAACCGTTGTTGATCGCACCGATGGGTATTCCGGTGCAGAACTGGAGCAGGTGGTGATTGAAGCGATGCACCTTGCTTTCGCCGAAATCCGCGAACTCACGGAAAGTGATCTGATCCTCGCCGCTTCTCAGCTTGTACCCCTTTCGCGGACGGCGAGGGAGCAGATGGAGGGTCTCAAGCAATGGGCCAGTGCCGGACGCGCAAGGCCCGCTTCATTGCGAGCCGTAACGAACCCTGACGCGGCGTAACAATCCTCCCCCTTAGCCAGAGACGAACTCATC
Source organism: Synechococcus sp. MIT S9503 (assembly GCF_047304175.1). Lineage (GTDB taxonomy): Bacteria > Cyanobacteriota > Cyanobacteriia > PCC-6307 > Cyanobiaceae > Synechococcus_C. The sequence goes on from NZ_CP138955.1 coordinate 1,403,621, forward strand.
AGGACTCCGTAGGTTCCAGAGACGTCCGAAGTCCCGGAATTGAACCGTCCCTCCGAAATCACCACCCAGTTGGCAGCGGCCTGCCTCGGAGCCGGGGTGATCACCACGGTGGCCGTGGCACAGGGCCAGAACCCCTTCACCGCGTTGGGGATTACTCTGTTCTCAGCCGTGGCTGCTGTGATGGTGGGACAGGTTTTCTGAGCACGGTCAGACCGCTGACAGCGGACGCTTAAGCTTCCCGCGCTGTCATCTGAATCCCTGTGCTCGATCAGCGTCTGGTGCGAGAGAACCCTGAGCTGATTGCCGCTCAGCTGGGGCGTCGAGGCATGGATGTCGATCTCAGTTCCCTGCAGCAGATCGCTCAGCATCAGAGGGATCTTGAAGAACAACGCAGCACCCTGCAGGCGGAGGGCAACCGCATCGGCAAGGACGTTGGCCAGAGAATCAAAGGCGGAGCTGATCCCCAGGGATCCGAGGTTGCTGAACTGCGTCATCAGGGCAACGCCATCAAGCAGAAGGTGTCCGTTCTCGAGGACGAGGAAAAGGAACTTGCCTCGCAGCTGAAGACAGAGCTGCTCACCTTTCCGAACCTGCCTTCGACGGAGACTCCCGATGGCAGGGATGAAAACGACAACATCGAGGTGCGCCGCTGGGGCCAGCCCCGCGAACAGGAGGGCCTGGAGGAGCACTGGGCCATTGCTGACCGTCTCGGCCTGCTGGACAGCGAGCGATCCGTGCGCATCGCCCAGAGCCGGTTCGTGACCCTGTTCGGTCAGGGAGCACGGCTGGAGCGCGCTCTGATCAACTTCATGCTGGATCTGCACAGCGACAAGGGCTATCGCGAGGTGCTGCCCCCCGTGCTGGTGAACAGCGCCAGCCTCACCGGATCAGGTCAGCTTCCGAAATTTGCCGAGGAGAGCTTCCGTTGCGCGGATGATGATCTCTGGCTCACACCCACCGCGGAGGTGCCGGTCACCTCTCTGCACCGCGACGAGATCATCCCAGCGGATCAGCTGCCTCTCAGATATGTGGCTTACAGCCCATGCTTTCGCAGAGAGGCGGGCAGCTACGGCAGAGACACCCGAGGGCTGATCCGCCTCCACCAGTTCAACAAGGTGGAGCTCTACTGGTTCACGCACCCCGATCACTCAGCTGAAGCCCACGATCAGATCACAGCGGATGCTGAAGCGGTGCTTCAGGCACTGGAACTCCCTTACCGGGTACTGGAACTGTGCACGGGTGATCTGGGGTTCTCCGCATCGCGCACCTACGACCTGGAGGTCTGGCTTGCAGGCGCCGGTGCCTATCGCGAGATTTCCAGCTGCAGCGTCTGCGGAGATTTCCAGGCACGACGTTCTTCGATTCGAACCAAGGAAGGAAAAGCAACCCGACTGGTGCACACCCTCAATGGCAGCGGTCTGGCGATCGGCCGCACGATGGCAGCCCTTCTGGAAAACGGTCAGCAGGCCGATGGCAGTGTTGTGATTCCTCAGGCACTTGTGCCTTACTTCGGGAACGACAGGATCCAGCCAGAATGACCGCACTGAAACGGTATCCATGAACGTTCTGGCCTCACTGCTGGCTCTGGGGCTGTTGATCGTCATTCATGAAGCGGGCCACTTCTTTGCAGCCCGGCTGCAGGGCATCCGTGTGAACGGCTTCTCAGTGGGGTTCGGACCGGCTTTGCTGAAAACCGAACGCGATGGGGTGACCTACGCCCTGCGGGTGCTCCCGCTGGGTGGTTTTGTCTCCTTTCCAGAGGATGACGAGGAAAGTGACATTCCCAAAGACGATCCCGATCTGCTGCGCAACCGACCGATCCCCCAGCAGATGCTTGTGATCAGTGCGGGCGTGCTGGCCAACCTGCTGCTGGCCTGGTTGGTTCTGGTGGGACACACCGCCAGCACTGGAGTACCTGGAGAGCCAGGCCCAGGGGTGATGGTGATGAGCGTTCAGGGTGGTGAACCGGCGGCTCTGTCAGGGTTGAAACCCGGTGACCGCATTCTGTCGATCGACGCCGTTGAGCTGGGCCGAGGAGAAACAGCTGTACAGGCCGCGGTCGATCCGATCCGCAACAGCCCTGGGCAGTCGCTCACGCTTCAGGTGCTGAGGAACGATGTTGTCTCCCCGCTGCAGCTCACTCCTGAGGATCAGCAGGGGGTGGGTCGCATCGGCGCCCAGCTTCAGGAGGTGGTGAGCAGCACCAGCAGGCCCGTGCGCTCGCCCATGGAGGCACTCAGGGTCTCCAGCCAGCAGTTCAGTGCTCTGTTCAGCAGGACCGTTTCCGGCTATGCGGGACTGTTCACCAACTTCGGTGCCACTGCACAACAGGTTTCAGGCCCTGTGAAGATCGTGGAAATGGGAGCCCAGCTCTCGAGTCAGGGGGGGTCGGGTCTCGCCCTTTTCCTCGCTCTGATCTCCATCAATCTGGCGGTCCTCAACGCCTTGCCGCTGCCGTTGCTCGATGGCGGCCAACTGGTGTTTCTGCTGCTTGAGGGATTGCGTGGACGTCCACTGCCGGAACGGTTTCAGCTGGCTGTGATGCAGTCAAGCCTGCTGTTGGTGCTGGGTCTGAGCGTGCTGCTGATCGTGCGCGACACCAGCCAGCTTCCAGTGGTGCGTCAATTGATCGGCCAGTGAAACTGTATGGTTGCTGGTTGAACTGCTCCTTTTCAGTCGCCGCATGGCCAAGAAGTCGATGATCGCCCGCGATGCGAAGCGCAAGAAAACTGTTGAGCGCTTTGCCGCCAAGCGAACTGCCCTGATGGCCGCCTTCAATGCTGCGGAAGATCCCATGGAGCGCCTCGAGATCCACCGCAAGATTCAGGCCCTGCCACGCAACAGCGCCCCCAACCGCATGCGCAACCGCTGCTGGGCCACGGGCAAGCCAAGGGGTGTGTACCGCGACTTCGGCCTGTGCCGCAACCAGCTTCGTGAGCGTGCTCACAAGGGTGAACTTCCCGGCGTGGTCAAGTCCAGCTGGTGATTCGCCGACCCTCCGCTCAACTCTGATTCCATCCGAGGAGGTGCCTGAACACCTCCTTTTTTTGTGGAACCGGCACACCGAATCCAATTGGATTCAGTGGGATTGACGTTTCAATCCTGTGAAGTGCCAGAATCTCTCTTGACAGAAAGACATAAACAACAGTGCAAGGTCAGACACAGTCGATCTCCTTTGACGGTCGGGAGATACGGCTGACCACGGGGCGGTATGCCCCCCAGGCCGGTGGCTCGGTGATGATCGAATGCGGTGACACCTCTGTGCTTGTCACAGCCACCCGTTCCAAAGGTCGCGAAGGCATCGATTTCCTCCCACTCATCTGCGACTACGAAGAGCGCCTCTACGCAGCAGGACGGATTCCAGGAAGCTTCATGCGCCGGGAGGGGAGACCACCCGAGCGGGCCACACTGATCTGCCGGTTGATCGACAGGCCGATGCGACCCCTCTTCCCGAGCTGGATGAGGGACGACATTCAGATCGTCGCCACCTGCATGTCCCTGGATGAGCGCGTCCCTGCGGATGTGCTCTCAGTGACAGGGGCTTCAATGGCCACGCTCCTGGCGGGCATCCCTTTCCAGGGTCCGATGGCTGCGGTGCGGGTTGGCCTGCTGGGCGACGACTTCGTGCTCAACCCCAGCTTCCGTGAGATCGAACGGGGAGATCTCGATCTCGTGGTGGCCGGCACACCCGATGGCGTGGTGATGGTCGAGGCAGGTGCCAATCAGCTGCCGGAAGGAGACGTGATTGAAGCGATCGACTTCGGATACGAGGCGGTCTGTGAGCTGATCAAAGCCCAGGAATCCATCCTCAAGGACGCCGGGATCAAGCAGGTGAAGCCGGAGGCTCCAAGCGAAGACACAACCCTACCTGTTTATCTCGAGAAAGCCTGCAGCAAGTCGATCGGCGATGTGCTCAGCCAGTTCGATCAGAGCAAGGCCGAGCGCGACGAAAAACTCGATGCCATCCGTGATCAGACCGCTGAGACCATTGAGGGGCTGAAAGAAAACGACCCCGTACGTCAACTGGTTTCAGGGAACGGCAAAGCACTGCCCAACAGCTTCAAAGCCCTGACGAAAAAGCTGATGCGTCAGCAGATCGTCAAAGACGGCAAGCGCGTCGACGGCAGAGGTCTTGATCAGGTGCGTCCGATCAGTGCGGCTGCAGGAGTGCTGCCCAAGCGGGTGCACGGCTCCGGCCTGTTCCAGCGCGGCCTCACTCAGGTGTTGTCGACCGCAACCCTCGGCACACCCAGTGATGCCCAGGAGATGGACGATCTCAACCCCAACACGGAGAAGACCTACCTCCATCACTACAACTTCCCTCCCTTCTCGGTGGGCGAGACCAGGCCGATGAGATCCCCAGGCCGGCGTGAAATCGGCCATGGAGCCCTCGCGGAGCGCGCCATCCTGCCCGTGCTGCCTGCCAAGGACACATTCCCCTATGTAGTGAGGGTTGTGAGCGAGGTTCTCAGCTCCAATGGCTCCACCTCGATGGGTTCGGTATGCGGAAGCACCCTGGCCCTGATGGACGCGGGCGTGCCCCTGAAGGCACCGGTCAGCGGTGCAGCCATGGGTCTGATCAAAGAGGGCAAGGAGGTCCGCATCCTCACCGATATCCAGGGGATCGAAGACTTCCTCGGCGACATGGACTTCAAGGTGGCGGGCACCGACAAGGGCATCACCGCCCTGCAGATGGACATGAAGATCACTGGTCTGGCGATCAACACGGTTGCCGAGGCCATCAATCAGGCCCGTCCTGCCCGTCTCCACATCCTCGAGAAGATGCTCGAGGCAATCGATACCCCCCGCGACGGCATGTCACCACATGCCCCACGCCTGCTGAGCTTCCGGATTGATCCTGAACTGATCGGCACAGTGATCGGTCCGGGTGGGCGCACCATCAAGGGGATCACGGAGCGCACCAACACCAAGATCGACATCGAAGACAGCGGCATCGTCACCATTGCCTCCCACGACGGAGCAGCAGCCGACGAAGCGCAGAAGATCATCGAAGGCCTCACCCGCAAGGTCAATGAAGGCGAGGTGTTCAGCGGTTCGATCACCCGGATCATTCCGATCGGCGCCTTTGTGGAGATCCTTCCCGGCAAGGAGGGCATGATCCACATTTCCCAGCTCTCCGAGGCTCGGGTCGAAAAGGTAGAAGACGTGGTGAAGGTGGGCGACGAGGTCACCGTTCGTGTGCGCGAAATCGACAATCGCGGCCGCATCAATCTGACGCTGCGCGGTGTGCCACAGAATGGCGAGGACACTGAGCCCGAACCTGCGCCCACCCCGGTTGCGCCCCTTTCCTGAGGGGTCTGTTCAGAGCTGAAAACCAGGATCGATTATCTCCATGGCCCGTGCCGCTCGCTGCTCCAGCCCGGCATGGGCTTTTCCATGGCTGGCGATCAGACAGCCTGCCTGACGCACATCCCCCGTGTTGTAGGCGAGCGCACGGCCGTCAGCGTGGGTGAAAGCACCGCCAGCGGCCAGCAACACGGCTTCAGGGGCTGCCATATCCCAATCCTTGGGTGCACTCTTGCCGGAAAGAGAGATGTAGAGATCGGTCTCCCCTCGCAGGATGGTGGCCACCTTGCAGCCGACACTGCCAACGGCCTTGGAGCCGGCAAGCGGGAGAGCGGCGATCAGACGTTCCAGGCGATCGTCGCGATGACTGCGGCTGGCCACCATGATCAGCTCTCCCTCAGCCGAGCGTTCGCTGAAGCGAACAGGACTGCGTTCACCTGTGCGGTTCTCGCACCAGCCGCCATCTCCAACCACTCCGAACCAGAGTTCATCAGCCTCGGGAAGCAACACAACCCCCAGCACCGGCCTGTGCCCCTTCACCAGCGCCAGATGAACAGCGTATTCACCGGTGCCCTGCAGAAAATCCTTGGTGCCGTCGAGAGGATCAAGAATCCAGAGCCATTCAGCAGGCAACGGCTCACCGGCGGTGAGCTGTTCTTTTGCCGTCTCCTCGCTGAGCAGGGTCCAGCCTGCATCCGGGAACTCTGAACGGAGACCCTCGAGCAGCCATTGATTCACGGCCAGATCGGCAGCAGACACAGGCCCTTCGCCGCCATTGTCGACACTGAGAGCACGGGAAAAACCATGGGGAGGCTGCTCACCCCGGGCATACGCCCGGAGAATATCGGCGGCTCCCCAGCAGAGCGTTCGCAGGGCCTTGAGCAGGTTGTCCTGACTGATGCCGGCAGGCAGGTTCATCGCAGTCGGCATCATGGAGAGATCAGGGCGGAGCCATTGTGAAGCAGCGCGCCGAACCGGAAGCGGGGGTTCTTTATCTGGTTGGCACACCGATCGGCCACCTGGGTGATCTTTCACCGAGAGCCAGGGCCCTGCTGGTTGCTGTGGACACCATCGCTTGCGAAGACACACGCCACAGCGGCCAACTGCTCACAGCCCTGGGATCGAAAGCGCGCCGCTGCAGCTTTCATCAGCACAACACACATGGCCGCGTTCCTCAGCTGCTGAGCGAACTCAGCAACGGCCACAGCGTTGCCGTGATCAGTGATGCCGGACTGCCGGGAATCAGTGACCCAGGCGAAGAACTCGTTGCTGCTGCGCGCCAGGCAGGTCATTCCGTGATCTGTATTCCGGGGCCATGCGCTGCCACCACAGCACTGGTCAGCAGTGGCCTGCCGAGCAATCGGTTCTGCTTTGAAGGATTTCTGCCAGCCAGAGGACGCGAAAGACGCGAACGGCTGACCACGGTGGTCGAAGAACAACGCACCACGGTGCTCTACGAAGCTCCGCACAGGCTGGTGAAACTGCTGGAGGAACTCAGGGAGCTCTGTGGCGACGAGCGAGCACTGCAAGTGACCCGTGAACTGACCAAGCGTCACGAACAACAGGTTGGTCCGACCGTGATCGCTGCACTCAGCCATTTCAGAGAGCACTCACCCCAGGGTGAATTCACGCTGGTGCTGGGTGGTGCACCACAACAGCAGGAGGCTTTGATGAGCGATGACCAGTGCCGTCAACGACTCGCCACACTGATCGATCAGGGCATGAAACCCAGTGATGCAGCGAAGGATCTGGCCAGAAGCGCTGGACGATCACGACGTGAGCTCTATGCGTTGATGCATGTCGAGGAGAAGGAGGCAGACTGAAGCAGCTTCACGGAATCCGCGGCATGCTGCTGCGCCTGAGACTGCTTCTGATCACGCTTGGTGGAGGTGCCGCTCTGCTCGTGATTCTTTGTCTTGGCGCGCAGAATCTGAGTGATCGCTACAGACTGAAACTGGGCATCGGAACAACCGCACCCCTTCCTGCAGGGTTCATTGTTGGCGTCAGCACTGTGCTGGGAGTGATCAGTGGCGGCAGCATCGCGGTGGTGCTGATGCCCGACTCGCAACGATGATTCAGGAATCCAGCGAATACATGGCGCCTTCAAGAACAAGCCGTGTGATTCCCCTGGCAAGCAAATGGCGCGACGTGCGCTCAAACACCTGGGTGTCGGGAACCTTGATCACACGCTGACTTCGGCCGCACTGACGCTTGGCTGAGCGTGGACTCGAATAAAGGCAAAGTGCCTGACGCGTTAGCTCCTCAGGGTTCACAACCCCGAGTTCTGGGAAGTCACTGAGCGGTTTTGGATCCAGCTCGACAGTTTTGTCGACCAGCATGTAAACGCTGTCAGGAAGCACACCGGCAGCGAAGGGAAGACAGGTGACCTGCTCCCTGCTCACCTGGGGCAGGTCGACCGACAGCACCGCGATTTCCTGAAACACATCGTCTGTCGAACCATCAAACCCGTCGTCATCGCTCACCTCATCAGCGTCGTCATCGCCGAAGTCATCAGCGTCCTCGAGGGCAAGGGTCGAGAGGCCTTCATCCTCATCTGGCGGAGAATCCACTGGTTTGCGAGGGCTTTCAGGGCCGGAACTGCTCTCGCTGGAGACCTCAACGCCCACAGAGGATTCCGCTGATGCAGGAACACTGTCGGCACGGGCACGAGCAGACTTGAGTTCGTTGTATTCCTCCGGACTCAGCAGCGTGCGCACCGTGCGACTGACGGTGTTCGCGCTGCATCCATAGTGCGTGGCAAGAGCAGCGCTGGTCTCACCGGCGCGATAACGGACCAAAAGCTCCTGTTTTTGGTTGTCAGTAAGCCGGCTGGGTGCCATCGCGACCTTTGAGCAGCTTTCAACCTTAGATGCTGCGCCTGGGCCTGACTGCAAGAATGGACAGGATGCTCCCTTAGCTCAGCTGGATAGAGCAACTGCCTTCTAAGCAGTCGGTCGATGGTTCGAATCCATCAGGGGGCGTGAGTTGTTGCAAGGGTTCTCAAGAAATCTGGGAACCCTTTTTGGATGCCGAAAGGCGAATGTGGACAAGATGCGGACAGATTGACCCCAAACACGGTGCACGGGGGCTTGAACTGGGGTGGGTAGTGATGCACGATGCTTCACCCCTGAAATTTGGCCAAAAACTACTCGAACGGGTGATGTGAATCCAATTGAATCCGGAAATGGTAAAAATCCAAGGAGAGTTGACCTCCACTACCAGAATCAAACAAATGAAATTCTTCTCCTCATTTGCTATCGCTACTGTTATCGGAACAGGCTTACTCGCCACCAAGAGCGCGGAGGCAAAACCCTTTATCTATATTGACAACTACGCATACGGCGGAACAACAGGGCAGTGCCTTAAAAATGCAAAGCAAGTTCTTGAAAATCACAATTTTAATCCCAGCAATGTAAACACAACCCTGCAAAGAGAAAGAGTCGTTAGCATCACAGGCTATCACCAGAAAGAGTATTTAGTGGCAGAAATACAATGTGACCAGAAAATGGGTGTTACGGTTCTTGGTGTTAGTGGGTTGGATAACGATATTACTTATGAATACTATAAGAAGTTGCATAAAGCAGAATGGTGAATGCGAGATTATCGGAGTACCTGAAGCCATGAACACGGGGGCTGAAAGCCAAACAAAACCCTTGAAGGGAAAAGCAGGGCGCTCTAGTTGCGCTGATCCATCTCCCGGCAAAACAACCTCACATCAATCACGCATCGCCAAGTGCGGGGGGTTTCATGCGTTACTGAGGTCGACTCAAACGGGGGAGTCAAGCGCCTGGGAGACCACCTGAATGGGTGATGTGGGTTCTGTTCAGTTCAGCGATGGTGGCTATATCGGAGGGATGCCCCCACTACCTAAATCAATCAAATGAAACTCTTGTCTACCATCGCTGCCGCTTCTGTTGTCGGCGCTGCAGTGTTTATTGCTCCACCGGCTGCTGACGCAAAAGAGAATCACCACCACCATCATCATCATAGAAATCACGAAATAAGAAGAATTCATCGTGAATTCCGCCATGATGTTCGCGAATTTAATCATTACCAGAGAGCATATAATCGTGATTGGCGGCATGCTCGCAGGGTTTACAACCGCGAGGTATATGGCTACCCGAGAGTGTTTCCTGCCTACGGATATAACCACCGCCATCCTGGGTTCGGAATCCAAATCAGCTTCTAATTTGAAATTTCCGTCGGGAAGCCTGAGGCCATTACGAGGTGGCTGAAAGCAATACAAAACCCTTGAAGGGAAAAGCAGGGGGCGTTGAGTGGACGCTATCGATCTCCCGGCAAAACAACCTCACACCGATCACACCCCGCCAAGTGCGGGGTTTTTTAGTGCCCTGAAGCCTCTGCGCCACTGGCTTCCGCGTGAGCTAGCCCAGTCAGGCAGTGGGGTCTGAGCCAATCACCAGATACTCACCAAAACTTCGAGGGGTCTACACCAGGACTGTGCACTGGGCTTCACCAGAAGGGCTGTGACTTTGAAGGAGTCGAGGGGCGCTCTCCCCTGATATCTACTCCACCCAGCCATGTTTGTTAAGTCCCTCTTCATCTACACCCTGTCCCTCACACTGGGCATTGGCGCTGCCGCGCATGCAAAAACTCTGTTGATCGAGCAGCGACTTCAGGAGGCCGCTCAAACCGAGGAATTGGCCTATCGCACTGGCTTTCCGAAGAAGAGCTATCGAATGGGACCCAAGTTCAGCCATGCGCCCAACCATTGGCATCGTTGGACTGTGTGACGGGGATTCACCACCCCGATTGAACGGGGTGACCACCTTGGCTGTCAACGTTTCCACCAGCCTGACTTCTGCATGGTCTCCCAGGCTTCGATTGCTTTGCACACTCGGATGATGGTCAGATGGTCTGCCCACCAAGAAACGAATTCTTTTCAGGCTTTAAGAGTGGTATCTGCGACACTAATGGCATGAAACGACTCCTGCTTTTACTGCCATTCTTGCTTGCAGCACAGCCAGCAACGGCTCAACAGGATCCCAACCACTGTGACTCAATGGTTGGGGCTGCCATGCAGGGATATCAAATATCTAAAGACACGCCATGCATTGACGTAAGCGAAGGAGACTGGCCGAAATCAGCCAAATATTATTCAAAATTTGAGTATTTCTGTATAGGTCGCGAAAGAAACCCAGGCTGCAATTAGCAATCACTTGGCCCCTCAACTCCTTCAAGATCACAGCACTTCTGACACCTGCTAGAAGGCATGGGACGGATTTTGATATTCACTGACCCCGCACGCTGCAAGATCGACATCACCACCTAGGCGGGCAACGCTTCCACCCGCCTGACTTCTGCATCGTTTCCCAGGCTTCGATCGCGTTGTGTCTGAGCATCCGTCTGATCACCAGCTAACCGCCACCGAGTAGCGGCTTGGTCTCGACAACAACCCATTGGGCATGCGCGGTTGGATTCGCGTTGGTGAAGCTACAGAACTTGCCTCCCTGGTCGTTCACCAGCCAGACGACGCCAATCTTTGGAGCATGGCGATCAATTAGCGGGCGTTCCCTGTTTGACATGAGTCCACGATGGCGAAACGCTCCCTGACACCGCAGCGGATTGGATCACCCACAGCAGACTGGAATCTGATTTGCATCGCTGCTGCCCATGCCTTCAGACAAGTTTCCGTGCATTGGGCTAATAACTCTCTGGACCCTGGCGGATCTGAAGCTACTAGGGAAATATGGCTTGAGTTAATGTGACCAGTGGATGCTGAATCCTTCGCTTTGGTATTTAGGCTGGCATGGACTATAATATTTAAAATCAACAAGCATTATGGATTGCTTTTGTCATTCAGAAAAGCTACCAACTACTTCACTTAAGAGAGTGGAATATATAAACACCACCAATAAACTCACAAAACAACCTATATCAAATATTAACCGCCTTGGGCGATTTTTGTTGACTAACTAATTGGTTTAAATCAGAAAAGCACTATGGAAATTTTCTCATAAATTTTACCACAAATTCACCTGTATTTAGAGTGGTGGTGTCAAGACATCCAGTCCATAGTGACTGAAACAAATCAGCTCCATGGAACCTATCACCGCCACCGTCGTCATCATTGCCCTCGTTGCACTAGCCTTCTAAGGATCAACACTAAGGCGGCCACTGTTCAAAGCCATGTGTCAGCAGCGGGTAACCCAGCCTTAGATATTGCATTGTATTTGCAGGGGTCTATTGACTAGCTGACTCCCGCCAAGAAGGCGATCTAAACCTGGTCAAGAGGATCATTATTTTGCACGGAAAGGATCAAGACTGAGAGGTTGCTAAGGACAGCAAACCTTTTCAACCATGGCTTCAACATGCGATAGCAGATGGCAACAAGTAGTCATGCCGTGATTAACTGGCGATATGTACTCCGTTACGAGTGGACAGGATGATCCAGACTCAGCTCACCGCTGCAGCCCTGATACTCGCCTCACTGACTGCACCCGTTAAGGCTGACACAGTAAGAAACGTCCTTTGTGAACTGACTCGTTTAGACAAGAACTCACCTATTGAGGATTTCAAATGCGACTTCACTCAGCTGCAAGGGAACGCGTACATCAGCAGCAACCGCTGGAGTTTTGCTTTTCCCGCAGTGGAACAGGGCAAAACCTATCAACGGCAGAACGGAGATGATTTTGTGAGGTTCATTCGCGAAGGAAAGTATGCACTAAGCATCTATCAGTCAGGTGTAAAAACGTTAAAGACAGGTTTTTGATAGCGACTCCTGCAGAGGGATACGAAGAGACACAACAGTTCTTGAGAACCCCACGTCTAGCAAATCTGCATCCATCTTCAAGATAAGCTATTATAGGCTAGTTTGGATATGCATCGAATGCGGCAATTCGTGCAAAAGAAAATGACGGAATCTTGCTAAAAATTACATTCATGATCTCACAGACTTTAGACACTTGAGCCAATTTCGGCATTGGGGTTGGAAAAGAAATGTATCACCATCGAATCTATAACTAGTCTTTAAAATCACCTCAAACGAATAGTCAGGCTAAAAAATCCCGACATTTAAATGATTGCATACTTTGCAATGGATATGCACGTTGAATTGATTACATCTAAGAATTTCTTCACCACATAGCGCGTCAGAATAGAAAAGCACATTTGCTACTGGCTGACAGCCATTCACGCCACCGCGGCATGGTTTATTGACCAAAATCAGTCGCAATAACAACCAAAAACTTGAATAATTCAAAAAGGCCTGACTTAGATATAGGCAAACCACTGAAATCGTTGCTATGAAACAAATATGCAAGCAAAACCAAAGTCAAATCGAATCAATCCTGACCACTTGTAAAACTGAGCCGAATTGCAATGTCATCAACCAAATACATCCAGGGAATGCACGAAATGCGGAAGCATTTCGGCGAAGCTGCTGATCGATGGATCAAGGCAATTAATGCTATTTACCCTGAATTCGCAAAAGTAAATGTCGAATTTCCATTCGGTGAATTATACCGAAGAGACGTTGTTAATGACAAAACACGTGAACTATGCACTGTAGCAGCATTGACAGTGCAAGGCTTTGCTCTCCCAGAACTGAAAGTGCACATCAAGGGCGCACTCAATACTGGATGCAGTGAAATGGAAATACTTGAAATCATCACTCAAATGATTGCCTATTGCGGATTTCCAGCAGCAACAAATGCGCTGTTAGCCGCACAGGAGGTTTTTGATGAAGTTAAATGCAACTAGCCGGAAAACCATGAAAAACGACGCTGTAAATTTTTGGCGTGTATGGGTCAATGATCAAGGCGTGAGCTGTCAGAACTTGCACTCACTAAAAGGGCATCAGCAATCAGTTTTTGCAAAGGGAGCTGCTCCAATCTGGAGTGCAGTCCATTATAAGGGCAATGCCAAATTGATCACTTTGATATTAATGCCGGGTGAAATCGGGGATTGGCACGAAAATCCAACACCTCAATGGATCATTCCCTTACGTGGGCGCTGGAGCGTTGAGACGATGGATGGAGTCATCATCGAAATGGGTCCAGGAGATATCAGCTTTGGTGGCGATCAGGGAACAACACATGGGAAAGGTCACCGTTCCTGGGCCGTTGGTCAAACACCAGCTGAACTGCTTTTAATTCAAGTACAAGAACCTCCTCCATGGAATCCATGTAGGGAAGTGATTTACTGACTATCTCACCACGGTCCTTCTCACAGTTCTGAACGCGGAGAACCTGATACACACGTTCCAAATGTGCTGTCAGTATCACAGACGACCCCGCACAAATGAGTGGATTGCCAGCGTTGAAACTCACCAACGACTGACACGTTTACGTCAGGAGGGTGCCTGCACGCATTCGGAATGGTGAAAACATTCAAGAATACCTACATAAGCAGACTACAGAAACTGAGGAGCATTGCTATCAAGAATAGCAGGCTTACCGAACTAGATGATGTTCTGGATTTTGGTCATCTTCTGCGTTTCCGCGATTGGAAGCTGTCATTGGTTAACAAGTTTAATCTCATCCCAATCAGAGTCCGCGCAAATGCGTTGGGCTTCCATTGGCGGTGGAGCTGGTTTGGGATATCTGTTTGTACATCTATTGCCGGAGCTGACAAGTGGAGGAGACACCATCAGCCAGGCAGTAGGGATGCATAACTTTGTGCCAAGTGCACTGACAGAGAGCTTGCTTTTCCTCATTGTTCTCCTAGGAGTCTTGATTCCTTATGCATTGGGAGTGATCAGCACGCAAAACCCAACCAGTACTCATTGGATAGGCATAATTCGCCTGGCTCTTTTCTCTCTGGTCAGTTACCTCTACGCATACTCCTTACCATCATTGCTAACAACCGGAATCAGCTACGGCCTGTTATACACAGCGGCAATTAGTGCACACGTTTTACTTGCAGATCGAGTGCTAGATCAAAATCACAAGCAAGCTTTCAGGCGTCGCTTTCGTTGGTTTGGCAGTTCTGCACTTGTTTTAGGAACAATTCATGCTGCAATTTTTCATCCTATCTCTGACTTAACACTGGCTGTGGCCACTGCATTTATTGGCGGAGGGTTGCTAATAAGCGTTTTTCGTGAAGAACTTCCCAATCCCAGTCAATCTCGCCTTGCCTGGTTTTTCCTAGGCTTAATCACTATGGTTACCTTACTCTTGGTTGCAACAGCAAGGCATACCAATGCATGAAGCAGTCACAATTAAAGAAACATGAGAATGCACTAAATACTCAAAATCAACTATAGGTTAAGAACTTCATGCGACACAAACGCCGCCATCACTGGAACTGACCTTGCAGAAGCAGGTCTAATGGTGGCCTCAAGGCGGCCAAGAGTGATCAGCATTGTCGTTGCTGCCTCCAACAAGCCACATTCGCCTTGAACAGATAACTTCTGCTGTCGATGTCGACCTTTTTCCATAGGCACCGATCATAATTACTGCGATGATCAATTCCATGGCAATCTCTACTGCAGTTGCAGCATTCATCAATTCAACTGAATCTCTATTGATGAAGTATCGTGAGCTAGCAACACTTCAGCAAATTGCCAAGAAGTCGCTTGCTCTTAAACAACCTTCGCTGGCAATGCTCCAAAGCAGAGAATATCCGCATAGTGTCGGAAGCTTCGATGGAGTGATACCTAGAATCAGACATTCTACTTATGCCTGATCTTGCTGAATTCCAGTACCTTTTAAGCATCAATTCACCTGAAAATCATTGTGCATCAAGTTCTTCTGATCGCTCAATTGCTGACATTCGACACCGATGGAGGGTTTCAAAGCTGGGTTGACAGTCGCCCACCTGAAGAGCTTTGTGAGCTGTACCTGACAGGCATGATTGATGACACGATGCTTCCTGGCGGGCGGGCAAGTGACCCATGCCAGGCTGTCAGTGACCCGTCGCGCTTTATCCCCAAATAGCACATCATCTCCATATTTGGGCGTTGTTCCCAACCACCTGTCTTCCGCATTACTTGCCATCACTCATTGGGTTATGGCGGGCAATTAGCCGATGAGCTGCTGAATCAGCTTGAACATAAAAAAACGCTCCTTTAAAGGGGCGTGCTTAGCTTCTCAAGCGCGACTTCAATAATGGAAATCGCCCTCAAGGCACTTAAACCATTGAGAAGATGTGATTGAAAGTCAGCTCACTTGGAAGGAGCTTTGTTATCACTAGGCTGATCCTTGTGATGATCAGCATTTGGATTGTTGCAGCACATCGGCAGAAGCTCGACTGTGATAGTCATAACAGCGGGCAGGCATATTAAAACTGAAGATTGCCTGAGAGTCACATTCTCGAGCAAACATGAGAATGATTATCGGCCTGGAACCGGCAATCGTGAGAATTGTTTTCATTCGGCGGTAATGCATCATGCAGGTAGAAACCAGCAATAACAAAGGCAGTTGCAGCAAGCTTCTGAGCACTTTTGTTCAGATCCCACCCCGCTAAAAGCAGACGAATCTGACTCCATTGAACCCGTCCGAAAAGGGGCTGAAACCGTACCTCGATGGACGGCTGGCCCCCTTCCAGGCTTGGTTGAGAGGTCATAGACCGGTCAGGTCCCACCTGGAGGCACCCATGGCAACTGCAACACTTCTGGCTGATGAACGCTATTGGCAGGATCTTGCTGCAGCTCAAATGCGCCGAGAGCGACTGGGAAGGGCCGAACTCCTGAATGGACGTTTGGCAATGCTTGGCTTTCTGGCTCTGATCGGCACTGAAACATTGCTCCACCAAGGTCTCCTGACAACACTTGGCATTGGCCTCTGACTGGAGATAGCTATGACAGAAACCAAACTTCGATCGAGACCAGAGATCGACTACACACAGCTGCTCAAGGAGATGGACAAGCTCGATCAAGCCGACCGCTTGCTGATTCACCGCAGAGGCAAATTGCCTTGAAAAATTGCTGCGCACACCATCAAGCTGCGATGTGCACAAGCAGTTGAAGTGTCAAGATGCGGCAGAACTCTCACTAAAAGCGCTGACCAACCGACCTGGAACAAAGCTCCGGGCGATCAGTCGGCGAAGCGGAAGGACTCAGGGGATGCTTTCGCAGGTTTGCGGCAGGCAACTCACCTGCTCGTTGAGAACAACCTCGACAATGGCGTGGATATAAGCAGCTCGGCGCAGGTTGTTCATGCTCTGAGATTGAGGGGTGACCCCGGTCATGGCGGCAATGACCAGCTTCAAGGCGGCGAGATTTTCAGCACGGTTCATGGTTGAAGTGTCAACTGACATCACCTTCAGCGGGGAGATCGCCACTGACCGTGATTCGGATCCTTTTGCGCGTGATTCCACTCACACGTTCAGAACACCAACGGAGGTTGCCGCCCCAGGTCGATTGACTGCATATCAACTCACATCTGAATTCCAAGCCAAGTGGGAACGGCCTTTGGTGACAGGAAAGCTGGCGAAGCAATCATTCACACGATTCGAGTGCCTGCAAGTGGGGGAATCTCCTAAACATGCTCAGCATTGATATCTTGATGTCAACGCTCCTTCCGGGTCATGAACGATCAGTGAGGGCCACTGGACAGAGAAACTGGTAATGATCACTGGAGCCCAGACGAATATCGATAAGCAATGAGCTCATACATTTTCTATAAGCGATCATCATTGTCTGGAATCAAGACACGCTGGCGGATCCATCACTGCCACAACTTCCTGTGAACACCGACTCTGAATTTGAAAGAATGCACAGAGAATCAATCGGCCCGCAGCGACTCCATGACGAATGCAGCAGAACAGCAAGTGATCGACCTGGGGGACGAACAATACGCTTTTGATTCATTGAGCGACCAAGCAAAAGAACTTGTGAACGGTCTGCAGGTTGCTGATGCCCAGCTACAGATCGCCCATGACAAGCTCAATGTGATGATGTTTGCACGACGTTCGTTGCTGGATCAACTAGCAGCAGAACTGAAAGACGTCGAACCCATCAGAAGTTTCTAAAAACAGGATTCTGCTGAACCTTCATGAGGAGATAGGGCAAGCACCTCAGTCTCACTTAAAGCACTGTTTGGATGATTCGCCATACCAAGCGAGCGAGGATACAAGTCATTGAGATTTTCGGACTAAAAAGATAAAACCAAATAACCACTATTTCGTCTCAAAAGAATCAATGATGATTTACGCCAAAAAAACATATTACCGACGAGCCCAATGCTGCAGCAACAAGTCAACACGATGGAAGCAAAATCGCGAAATTCAGATTACTTTTTTACAGCATTCCAATAAATCCGCAGACTCCAAAACCCAACCAACAAGCAACCCTGGTCACAGGAAACAAACCATTATTCCTGTAACGGCAATGGTGGAACAGCGCCAAGATGATATTGACAACTAAGTCTCCAGAAAAAAACTGGCATTTTGGATCCACCATTGACTCAAAGTGGTTGGTTTTTTTCCCGTCAGACTCACAAAGTCATGCGTAACACGAGTTGCCTGACCTGCTCGGAAAGCATCAAGGTGACACATCACCTCAATATCAACATTGGACTCCGTGAAACCAGCTTCTGTGAGCATGAGCCTCCTGAATTCATCTCTTGGCATATCTTGATAAACAATGCTTCGATCAAGAGCTTCTGAAGCAGCAGCCGCTACTTCTGTGAAAGTCACTGCTTTTGGCCCAGTGATCAAATATTCGCGTCCAACATGTGCCTCAACTGATGAGGTCAGCACAGTGATAAATGAATCTATGACATCGCTTAATGCGACAAAACCAACCTTTGCATCACCTACGCACGAGATCAACATATTTTCGACTTGAATCAATTCACGAAATGGTTTGAAGTTGCTCTCCATAACTGTCTGGGGACCAATGACCGTCCAAGGTAGACCGGATGCACGCATGGCCTTCTCTGTGGCAAGGCCTGCCTGACCAAGCGCATCATCGTGTTCGACACCACCCGTCAGAAGTACGATCTGCGCTCCGTTGCCAGAGCTGATCATGGCCTCAATGACATTACGCTCTCTAATTTCTTTCAGGTGATCCATGGGTGCATTGACCAAAACCTTGTCAACACCTTTCATTAATTCAATCAGACTTAAGGGATCATCCATATCAGCCCTTACAAATTCTGCACCGGGAGCGTCGAGGGTTGCGAGTGCCTTCTCTGATCGTCCGGTGGCCCTCACTGGCACCCCCCTTTTTGCCAATCCTTCAACAACAGGGCGGCCAAACATCCCGGTGGATGCCATTACCAAAATCATCGCTGTCAATCAGCTATGGAAATGGATTTAGCTGTATTTGCGGAATTTGGCAACAAAGCAACGATATTACGATTCAGCAGACAACGCTCCGTCAGTAGCAAGAGACAAACTTGCATTCCGAAAGAAGCTGACTGTCATTGTTCTGAATAAGCATGAATCACCGTACTCTCAATGATATGCCCTGCACCGCGGATCATTTCTTTATTGTCTTCAAAAAGTTTCTGTGCAGCACCAACAGGAGCTTGATGAACTGCGCAGACCTTAGAGGGATTATCTTTGCTGACTCCACGAAAAAGAGACTTAATTCCTGCTTCAGCATGCATTTTGACGACATCGTCGCTGTCATAGATCGCCGCCCACTCCGCGAATGGAACACTGAGATCAAAAGTCCAGACGGTGGTTTCCATGTTCAAATACTGACAGTGAAGTTTCACACACCTTGGCACATATCTTCGCTGGTTGTCATGCCGAGTGAGTATTCGCGCATGAGAGGGCTTCGCTTCAATATATGGAGACCCAGATGCCAACGAATCAGATCATCCCAACCAGAGTGACTGCTTCCCTGAACCGGCTGAGGAGATCCAAGTTCAAGCCCCAATCAACCTTCGTAAAAGAAGCAATTATCTCAATCAAAGCGAAACCAATTTATAGCCTTAAACAGACATAAAGCCTGCTTGCAACATCCAGGCTTTCAGTTCAATCTGAGGAGATGAATGCGACTTTCAGGATTCGCACGGTCGAACAGACCGATGTTCCTCTGATCAATGACTGGGCACGTCGTGAGGGTTTCGCGCCTGGCGCGGGGGATGTTGGAATCTATCGCCAGACAGACCGTCAAGGCATTTGGAAAGGTTGTCTCGGAGGGGAGCCTGTCGGATGTATTGCAGGGATTCGCTACAACCATGCCTATGGATTCATTGGGCTTTACATCGTGCGCCCGCAACAGAGAGGGCATGGCTATGGGGTGAAACTCTGGCAAAAGGCGCTTGATCATCTCCATGACGTCAGCTGCATTGGGCTTGAAGCAGCAGAAAACAGAGTTGATGATTATTCAAACTGGGGATTTCAACCTGCCTCAATCACCACACGATGGCAACTTCATTCTCAATCCCGGCAAGCCCCGAACGCAATATCAACAATCCCTGCAGGACTCAGGTTGATCTACGGAAATGATATTCCTGAACCGAAGATCCAGATTTATGACGCCGATCGTGAACTCAGCCCAAGACCTCACTTTCTCTCCGATTGGCTGCACCATCCGGCCGGTCATGTCGCAGCACTGCTCGATATGCAGCAGAACTGCCACGGATTTGCCCGCATACGGCCATGTCTGCTCAAGAAGGATGCCGGCTGGCGCATCGGACCGTTACTCGCTGATACGCCTGAACTGGCAGAACTGTTGATCCTGAATCTGCTTGCAACAAGAAACGGAGTGGTCATCATTGATTCCCCCGGGGGCAATGCACTGGCATCTCCTCTGCTTCACAAACTCGGGTTCAGGCCTGCTGGCCGAACTCTGCGGATGTACAGAGGTGTCATGCCGTCCCGAAAGCTTGATGAGGTCTACGGTCTGGCCTGCCTTGAGCTTGGCTGAGGAGGCAAAGCAGCATGCAGGAGATCAAAACAGCGTATTCAGCGTGGTCATGAGGAATCAGTTGCAACTGTTAGCCAGCCACTGAACAGAGAGAGGTCCCAGAAACCTTGGGATGAACGGTTCCTGGAATCATCTGATGGGATTCAGGTTTGAGAAACGACTTAGCTTTTCACCTGTTCTGGGTTTGAGACTTGCGATGGACGGGCTGTTAATGGAATCCGACCTGCAGAAAACAGCGACCGCAGCAAGAACTTCGCTTATCGCGTTTGCCGTCACATGGATTCGAGAGAACTGCACCGAGGAGGAACGCGAGCGCATGGAGTGGGTCAGCAAAGCAGATCTCAGGAAGGACAGTTCTTTCGGTTGCGAGACCAGTGAAGAGCACAATCAACGCCTGGAGAACGTGCTCAATCAAGCCGCTGACGGAGTGATCGGGGTACTCGCTGACCATTGGGGAATCACTTCAATCAGAAACCTGCTGCCCTGTGATGACAATCCAGAGAAGGCTGAAACCAATGGCATGTGACATGAGGCGGCCGCTCAGGAGTGGTTCCCGCAACAGATCAAAAGAGCCTCGCTCCAGTTGATGCGGTCGCTGGATTGATCAGAAGCAGGATGCTGTTGTCTGTTAGCCAAAACTTTCATCCTTGCTGCTTGAGTGAAAACCTGACCCTCTGCTGAGCCAGATAAACCACATGTGCCGGCAAAGTGTTTTTGTCCATAAGGGTCTCCTCTAGGAACCTTTGCGGTCTATTCCTGCTGAGTCCCATTGGGGAGTTATGACAGCCGTACTGGGAGGTTGGGTTCTGCAAGTGTTGTCGAGGCAACCCATCAGCGCCTCGCTTTTGTGGCGACTGGGAGGACATCTGCATCGGTCGGACCAATCAATGCATTGCTCAAGAAGTGAGGCTTGGGAGCTTGATACTCCCTTGACAGCCTGTAAGCAGACTCTCAGGCGCGAACTGATCGGCACGACGCCGAGGATGATTTTCCTTCGCTGATTGATGTCTTCGACACATTGCAGAGTCCGCGTCAGATGCCAGCTTTGAGTTCCAATTGGTCAGAGGTGGCTGGTTGGTCGTTCAGGCGCTGGTGGGTTTCAGCGCCGGAACGTAAGAGCAACAGCGAATGATCCCGCTCGGCACACACGCGCCGAAATCAACAAGGGCAACACTTTCACGTTGCTGCATGACATCCACGACACACAGTGGCTGGATCAACTGTGATAAACATCCGCAATCACGAAGCGGAACAGTCATTCACAGTCATTTTTTATACAAGCATCCTGATTTTCAGGATTCAAAAGGCGATCGTCGTGTGCAAGCGCGTCTTGGAATGGTTGTGTTCTGGGTTCTGGCACTTCAGAGAAATCAGGGGGAACAATCGCCGCTGCTGACCTACGGAGTGTGTGACAGAACGCGAGACGCTCTGTCCCTTCCTTAGCCACAAGCCTGGACTGGACATGCTCAAATCCAGCTTGAGCGCTGAAGAGCTACTGGGTCAGATCGTTGCGTCCCACAGTCAGCGGGGGGGGGGCAAGAGCAAAGCAGCTGCAACATTTGAACGTTTACATTTCGCAACGCTTTCGCTAACTTGTTACGTAACTTCACTTCAGGCATCCGTGTCCAAGCCACAGGGTCATGCTCAGGCCGTTCCGGAAATTGACTACGAAGAACTCCTTGAAGAGATGGAAAAGCTTGATGTTGCCGACCTGATGTTAATTCATCGAAAAGTGACACTCCGCTAAAGACATTGAGTGAGAGATTGAGCAAGCGATATTCGCAATCATCAATCTCTACAAGTCAAAACACTAGAGTTAACTATAAACACCAATCCTCCGAGAATAAAATTCAAGCCTAACCCAAAAATATTAGTATAACCTTTACATCAAATATACAAAATTTCAATGCATTAGTGCAACATTTTTGAGTTGATTCAATATGATGAATGGGTACTCAAATCAGTTGCAGCACAGCAATCATCATCTGACGAGCTCTCCAGAGAGATCAGCAGATGTGGGCTGATTGAATCGCCAACAAAAGTCTTTGTGCTTCTGGGTAAGAATCAGCTGCGAACCGTGGGCTTTTGGCTGTGCTTGGTTGGACGCTGGCGACTTTTCAGTGCCTTGAGCATCCCTTTTTCAAGCGACGTCAGCTTGGGAGAGGTCTCGTGAAGCGCAGCCCTGGCTCGTTCCTTGGCGGCGTCCATGAACCTCTCTGTCTTGTCTTTCGCTTCGAATCCCATGGTCTTCAGTAAGCCCTCTATCAAAAGCTACACAAACAAAGCGGAGATGTCCTCAAAGCCACCGGAACCAGATGCCAGAGGAAACCGACCATCCCTCAGTACGGCCACAGCCTGGAGCTCTCACTTCTCTGACATCCGAGAACAGCTGGATAATCCGCAGTCAATTCAGAAAAACAGGGTTAGAAGTCGATCCGGCACTAACACACAAAGATTCACAACCCGCGCACAGCCTGAAAAATGCGTTGGTGGTTATTTCAAACTGCATGCAACTACAGCAGTCTTTCGGGAAGCAGATCCTGAAATTGTTGGATACCAGTCACTTTTTGTTTGATCCACTCTGATATATCGATAAGTGAGGTCGTTACACTGATATTCCGCTTTGCTAATTCCTCGATTGTTGCTCAATTCAACAGTAGCGACAGAATCCTTTTTTGAAAGAAGCTTCACTCTCACACATCGTTTGGCATCGCAGCCACCTTTGCACCATCCATCATTGCAATCATCTGCAAACACGGGAGCAATCAACAGAGCAGAAGCAGCGAGAGTCGAAAAGGGAAAAAAGCGTTTCATCAGCATAAGCCACTTTTTTATCGTAGTCAGGGTTCAGGAAGATGGAAAGATCTGCTCTGCAATCGTCAGCATCAGGTCGCAAAATTCACAAAGACAACGTCATCAGAACACATCCAAGCGAACGTCTATCAAGACAGACTGAGTAAAGCCTGACCAAGCAAAACCTGAAGATGTCAAAACAAGTCAAAGAGATCGTCAATGAGACGAACGATTCTCGCCCCCGACGCTCATTTGACGCGCGCGCTGAATCTTGACCCAAGCCTGGCCAAGGATCGTGGCTTTTCTGATATCAACACGACCGAGGTCGGGGTCATTTGGGAACTCCCCTCTTTCAACAGCCAGCAGCTCATCTCGTTCATCTTGCGTGAGCATGGTTATTTGAGTAATCACCAGCAATCTAGACGATTACACAATAATAAAGGAGACCGTAAAAACACGGATACAAAAGCGTCAACAGGATCAGATCGTCAGTCGCGACAAGGAACACACCCTGGCCAAGAACATCACGATTGATCTTTGGGTATGAGCGTCAACTTCAACATATAAAATTGATGACAAAGGAAAAACCTTAAAGCACTGTTGATTACATTGTTATTGCAGCCGTCGGAGACAGTTCAAGCGCAACAGACCATTGAAGCCACGTCTCAACACTGAACAAATCCTGGCCTTGGCAGCAAAAAAATATCACTAAATTCAATAAGCTTTAATGCCTATAGCCCAGGCTATCAGGGCACCTTAGAAAGCTAATGACGCCTTAGGCGCAAATTGGGTGTGATGGTCTTATCAGCAATGCTGGAATGCCATGCCTTTAAACAATGATGGCCCTCCTTTCCTCGGTGTCAAAACCGGAGATCTGGTGCTTGTGCAATCATGCCTGAATCCCGATCCAACGGATACAAATTGGTGGATCGGCTGGGTTATAGGAAATCCGGAGAAGTTCAGGGATATCCGTGGAGTCACAATGCTCACTGTCGTTGACACTGACTCAGGAGAGATTCGTCATGTCAATGCAGAACAAACAACACGCCTCAGCCTGGCAGGTATGGAACAGGGCAAAGTCGTTCCACTGGTGCGCAATTAACCAGCCGGAGAACAACACTTAAACCCTCATACTTAATAACGTCCATCTAGCTGACAAGCAATGGAAGAACCTTTGGCAAGCAAGATTGAAAAACCTGTCAGCACCTTGTTGACACTGGTGGCAATATTTTTCGCTCTAACACTGATAGCCGTCACAACATTCATCGGACATCGTGCATGGAATAACCAAACATTACTAACGCAGGCTTTCGAAAGTTGCATGCAAGAAGCACCGTTTAAGAACTCAACCAACTCCGGCAGTCCAGAGGGCAATCTTAATCCAGAAAACCTGCAGAAACATTTCGATGAGTTCAATGAGATTTTTGACAGAACAGGATTACCACCGATCTGGAACGGTACGAGGCTGGTTCCCTGGAGGGAATACCACAAGGAATCCATTCAGGTCGCTCAACAATGCCATCAACAGATTGGAATCACTCAGCCACAATTACAGCTGCGTGGTACGTACGCCAAGCCGGTCTGGGACCCAAAATCGGAGATCTGGCAATCAGAGCCTCCCACGACCTGATCAGTTCACCCCGGCAAAAGCAAGCGCGAATCTGACGGTCAGGACTCTTCATCAGACATCTGACATCTGACATCTGACATCTGACATCCACATGAATACAACGCATAGAAGGCACATTCCACGAGTCGAATGATCCACACCGTGGTGCGCGCTGTTGCAGCCACATCCGCCTGATCACAGACATCATCATGAGGTTGGATTAGGGGGGGGGCGTTGACAGTCAACAATCAGCCTCTGGCTGGTCTCACCGAAAACCAGCGTCTTGGCCTGTATGAAGTACTGCTGGACGTCCAACAGGCTGATGCCTGGTCATGGGAGCTGCCGGTCCTTCTACGCGATCGATGCTGGTTGCGTCTTGATCGCATTCGGCTCAGCCAGCTGAAACGTTATCTGCCCCCTGATGGGCGTGATGAGGCTCCGGAACTGATGCACTATCGGCTGCTGGTGACTGAAGGCATCGATCCACTGCTGGCACAGCAGACCTGCTGGCAGGAATTTGGAATGGAAGACTGTCAGAGAGCACTTCGTGACTATTGGAGAAGCCGGATCGAAGTTGACCACGGCTGGACTGCAAGGCGATATCGGCAGCTTGTGGGTCTATATAGAGATCGCATCGAAAATGGCATGACAACCGTACCGATGCTGGTGCTGGCACGCAGAGAAAGCGCCGAGGAGCACCAGATCCACTGGATCACAGAGATCACGCCAAGCAAAGACGTGACAAAGCCAATTCCACTCAGGTCATAAACAAACCTTTGAGAGCCACAAAAATGCTTCGCTGAATCAAGACAATCGTCAATTCAATTAAACATCAAACTTGATTGCAATGACATCTGACAATGCAATCAAGGAGAAATCCAGGCCACCGATTCGAAACTGAGAAAACACTCATGAGCAAGGGTGAGTAATTCCATGCATCAAAACCGGCAGCTCACAACCGCGATCAGGTCACTGAGAATCCTCGGAAGTGCTGTTTCTAAACTTCAATCAATCAATCAATCAATCAAGTAATCAAGTAATCAAGTAATCAAGTAATCAAGTAATCAAGTAATCAAGTAATCAAGTAATCAAGTAATCAAGTAATCAAGTAATCAAGTAATCAAGTAATCAAGTAATCGTACAAACAACAAAAAGCAAATAGCGACTTCAAACAGAATTTCGGCAAAACATCCAAAAACCTTATGATACGGAGAGCAGTATTATATTGACCGTCTTTCGCTGGGCCATAATGGTGGTCAATAACGATGGGTAATGATGAGTGACGCGAGACCGAGCTTCTGCGACTTCAAAGCCAACTACGAGTCACAGCCTGAGAAATGGAGAAAAAGACTGATGTCGATTTATGCAACCGACCAAGATGTAGCAATCGCTGCATGGACTTTAATCATGTCCATGGATGACTTAATGCTCGAAGTTGAAGAAACAGCTGAATTTCTCGAACAACTTTACTCTCGCAAGTAAATCGTCATCATTACTTACATAATGTCGCCCGAATCACAAAATCAATCACCGCAGAGCGTAAATCAAAAATCCTGTGCACTGATTAGGAAAATCATAGGGGAATTAGCCTTATTATTGATTCTTCTGTTGGCAGTTCCCGATGCATCACAGGCGGAAGTTCAACAATACAATGTCGTCACGGACGAATTTTACGGCTTGAATGCAGAGAGAATATTGCTTGTTCCTACCCCCGAGGAAGCTGATCAAGTAATCCTTATGACTGGCAAATGCAAAAGTCGTGGACCCACGGAAATTTACCTCGAAGACGATCCAATCAATGCCCGAGAGAAATGGTACATCCTTTCAGACAAAGATAATATAAATCCTGACATGCAAATCTGCATCACCGGAAATTTACCTGCGTGGTTCGAAAAAGTTGCGCTTACAAACTAAGAATTGCCATAAAACAGTAACCACGACTATATTAGGTCTACAACACATCACTCACTTAAATGGCAATCAAAACGATTGATTGATACCAGGCTTTGAGCTGAATCATCGGATCACAAGAGCGGTGCAACACAACAACAACCTCAGCAAATATTGGCAGTTCCTTGAACAAAAGCATAAACTATTTCTGATATCGCACCACGTTCAGATCTACATGGAAATCGATCAGCGAAACAATCAATCAACCCGCATTGAAGGAAAACATTTGCATTTACTGGCTAAAAAACAACAACCAAAGACTCTTTCAAGTCAAATAAGGCAACGCAATAAATCATATGACACAGAGTGTCCTACAGCTTCTCGACTTCCCTTGCCATGATCAATCAGCGGGGAAGTGAAAGGCCTTCGCACGTTGTGACAACCCGACGAAGCAGCAATGAATGCGGCGTCGGGTTAGTCAGCGTCTAGCGGGTCCTACGCAGCCTTACGACGACGCATTGCAGGGATCGGGAGAGAGCGTCTCACACTTGCAAGCTGCTCTTCAACTCTCCTGCTCACAGCCGCAAGCACAGCTTCACTGGCCCAAAAGGTATAGAGCTGAACTGCTGTCACAAACAGCACTGCACCAACAATCACCAGAACAAGGCCCGAGAGCTCGCTGAAATCCATCAATGTCTTAGATCTCCTTACTCTTCGATAGTCGTCAACAGACCATCTGTCAGCGATCCCGACGATCCGGTCGCGAATCTTTAACCCAGTCGAGCTGGCAAGTCTCACGAGGAGGTCCTGAAGGGTTGGATCACAGACAACCTCTCAAGCCGACGAACCTGCACAGGCTCTGACCACACAGAGAAGAGGCCAGGCGAAGAGCAGGTATTTTTACTTATTTACATTCCTTTACACAAAAATCTAGCTTTGAACACTGATGTTGTTTTGCAGCGCCGAACTCATTTGGCGCTGCGTCTTCTCCAGGCTGAGTGATGTCAATCAGTGACCGCTGCAAAAACCAACAGAATATAGCTGACAGGATTTTTATGGATTTCAAATACACAAAGCCAGGATCTCCTGAACAACTCGGCTCATTGATGACCTTAAATTACTTAGTCAGCCAATGGGCGAATTTTCTCGTGGGTGAGGAGAAAAACATTGATCCTTCATTGGGCCTTCAAGCAAGAGCATCAATATAGATGTCAAAGAACAAGATCAAGACTGATACGATCTTTACAGATTGTGTTTGAGTAAAGTCCGGATGTGCTGGCCAACATCCACTTATTCAGTGAAGTAGCTTTTTAAAAGTCTTAGGGCATCGCTGAATAAAGTAACTCAAGGTACAAGCAGCCTATTACTGATTCGGGTTACGCTCATTCAAGCATCAGGAAAACAATTCAGCTTACTGACCGCGTAAAAACAACACACCAAAATCATGGACAACGATCTTAACGAGGAACTGGCCAGTCGCTCATTGGAATTAGCGGAATTATCAAAAATGTCGCCAGACGACCGCATTGCAAGAATTGTCTGGTCGAGATTGCAGATTGATCTGGAAAAAGAAGACAGCCTTGTCTATGGAATGCAATATTGCATTTCCAATATCTATCATTTCATAAAAAGCCAAATCCAGGAAAGCGATTTAACGCTGAAAGCTCTGTGCAACTGCGAAGAATTAATCAAAAATTTAGGTTGGTCGACTGCAGAGGTTTTTTCCGTAGATCATTCAAAGACGGTTTTTATTGACTACATCAAAGAGGTTGTGGCAATGTATACAGACACTAGACAGAACCACTGTGAAGACGCACAGTGCATCCTTGCTGTGAACATGATTCACATGGTGATTCAGGATATTGAGTATGTAATGGATAAAAGCCCTGCGCAAAAGGAGCGCTTGCTGTCTGCATTGAAAATCGCGGCTGATCTTCGCAACCAGATGCTCATCATCTTTGGTTTTCAGTCCTCAACTCCAGAAACCGAATGACAGGGTCAGCGATGGCGCACACCCTTCTACCAATCAGCAAAGTCGATTTCTGAAATGATTGAAGCGAAAATCATCTGTCACCAGCTGTAAGAACTTCCATAACGGCCTTTCACTTTGCCAGAACTGCCGTTGACCTTCACCGAGCCACCATGGCGACCTTTGACCTTGACCTTACCGCTGTCGTTGACCTTGACCTTGCGTCCCCTGGGGCCGTGGTAGTTGACGCTTCCAGCCAATCCATCAACAGCTGAGAGACCCATCAGTGCACTGAGTCCAAGTGCCGCCAGAAATTTCAACATTCGTTGTGCGTCTGATTTTTTTGATATCCGAGCTTCATCACCAGTGGCTCGCTCTGAGCGGGAAAGCTGCACTAACGGGATCACGCTGCAAAACAAGCGCTGTTCCTCAGAACGACCGACTGAATCAACACCCCGATCGTTGCAGGACAAGCATGAAACAGCTACCAGAACCAGCTTTCGATTGCACACGCACACTGCCACCCATCGCATTCATCAACATCTTCACAATTGACAGCCCCAGTCCTGAACTGCTGTCACCACGGCGCAGAGTCACTCCATCCGCACGCTGGAACCGCTCGAAGATACGTTCCAGCTGATCGTCAGCAATTCCCTGACCATGATCCAGAACACGAAAAACAATGAAATGATGTTGAACATCAAGCTCAAGTTCAATATCAGTCGCTGGCTCTGAATACTTAACAGCATTGCCAATCAGATTCTCCAGGCACTGAACAAGCCGATCAGCATCACCTACAGCCCAGACCTGCTGATCAGCGCTCGGATCTGCAAACTTGATGGCCCGATCTGGATAAGCAATCTGAGAATGACGTCGTGCTTCGCGCAAGCTCGCCAGGCAATCAAATGGTTCGCGCAATACTTTAAGTTGATTGTTATCTGCACGACTTAGATCCAACAAATCGCTGAGCATCCTGTTAAGCCTCAAGACCTCACGATTTGCCAAGGCCAGTGCATCGCGAAACTGAGGCTGAAGAGTTTGATCGCGGTTGAGTACCGACTGTATGAATCCCGAAATCACTGTCATAGGGGTTCGGAATTCATGAGAAATTGTTGATGCAAACTGCTTCTGATTTGCTGAAGATCGACGTAAACGCTCCACCATGCGATTAAACTCCTCAAGCAATGGCTGAAATTCACGCGGTTGATGTTCACTTCTGAGAGCTGCTTTCTCAAGATGATTCAACTCAATACTCGCCAATTCCTCCTGAACTCGACGAACCGGCCTGAAAATCAACCTGAGACTGATCAGCAAAGCCAGTGCCAGCACCAACATCAGAATCAACTCAGAAATAAGCTTGATTCGAATGAGCATGTTGACGAGCGGCATTGAATAAACCGGTCGTACATAGACAAAAAAACCTGTTTCGGGTCCACCCGGTAACTTGACAGATTTGATCGCAACCGAGGATTCACCGATACCACTGTCCATTGCAAATCCCGTGGCTGAAGTCGTGGCGTTCCGGGCAAACCGCAGCAGCTGTTGCTCGTCGTAGAAACGATTCGCTCCTCGAATGGTCTGTAATCCAGCTGAACCGGTGATCATCCCCGCCTTACCGTTCTCAAGGATCAGCCCCTCAATCCAATTGCGATAGTCATTAATCGTGCAGCAGGCAAACACTTGATCAACAGATAGCTGATCCAAACGATCAGAGATTACGTTGTAAGGAGCAACAATCTGGCGAGAAAGAGTGTCGTCGAGGAATTGACGAAGAAAATGCTTGCGAAGCTGCACAGTGAGAACTGAGCTGATGAATGCCTGCAGCAGAATCAGCAGCAGACTGATACCGAACAGGCGTCGCGCGATCGACCATGTGCGTTCATTTCGCCGCACAAAAGGTCGCCAAGGTCCTGGCATCAGGCTGCCTCACATGACGGGAGCTGCCCCGGCCTGGACAGCAGAACATCAATGCGTTGATTGACGGCACCGGGGAATTCAGGGGTTGGCAGCTCCCAGCCTGAATACCCCCAGGATTCGAGCAACTGGCGTCCCTGGGTATCGCTGGGGTGCATCGCCAGAAAAGCGTTCTGAACCTTGCGAAGAGAGTCCTGTCGACTGGGGTCCTCAGGGTTGTCTGTGGTCACCAGATAATCGTTGCGCCGGGGAGTGCCAACCCAGACCACAGCCAGTTCATCACGTAGAGATTCAGGAATGAACTGGTCATCCTGTCCGTTGAAACTGGGAACAAACACAAAATCGAGCAGACCATCAGCAACATGTGCCGGTAGGTGTTTCTGAATCGGCTCATGCAGGCAATGCTCAATCGATGAAGGAATCAGCCCCTTCTCCTGCATGGCCAGCAAAGGCTGCAGATAGGTGGATCCTGAAAAGCGACTGCCAAAACCGACACGACGCCCCTGAACGAGGTCGAGACTGGGCGTGCTCTCAGCAGAGAGTTCCTCAGTCCAACGACGACGACCGAGCATCACCAATCGGTAACTGGGCTTCTGGACCACCAAGGGAATCGCATTCGGGAGAGCATCCAGAAGCCGATGTCCCCCATAAATTCCAACAAACACAAGATCGACCTCACCTCGCTCGAGCAATGCGTAGCTGTGGACGTAGTTGATTGAAGGCACGTAGCGGACGTTCAGGCCGGTAGTGCGTTGCAGATAAGCCGTGAGTATCGACATGCGGCGGCTGAGAGCAGCCTGGGCCTCAAAAGGCTCCTCGGTAATGCGCAGATCGACTGGCGCATTCGGATTGAATGCTTTGGTTGGCTTCGGGGCCTGCCGGCAGGACATCAGCAGCGCGAAACAGAAGACCAGCGCCAGTGACCAAGGACGATGCCTGGGCATCAGTTTTCAAAACAGACCTTTGATTTCAAATTAGGCGGCACGGTGAGGCATGGCCGCGAAAAATTGGCTTACCTAAGGTTGGTGGCGCCAGACGGCGGTGGCATGAAGGACAACAAGGTCGACATCTTGGTTGCCGATGATGAGGCCAATATCCTCATGCTTCTCGAGTTGGAACTCCAGGCGGAGGGCTACAGCACAATCTGCTGTGAAGATGGCGCAAAAGCCTTGGCTGCAATCCGCGAAAAACCGCCATCACTGGCGCTTCTCGACTGGAACATGCCCATGATCAGCGGCCTGGATCTCTGCCGGCGGCTTCGTGAAACCGGGAACAGGGTTCCCGTGATCATGATCACCGCCAGAGATGAGATGGACGATCGCATCGCCGCACTCGAGGCAGGTGCCGATGATTTCATCTCCAAGCCTTTCAACATCCGTGAAGTACTGGCCCGCGTCAAAGCATTGCTGCGACGCAGCATTGTTGTGACGCCCGATCATCTCAGCTTCGGAGACCTGAAACTCAATGGACCGGAGAGAAGCTGCTGTTATGCAGGAACAGAACTGAATCTGACCGTGAGAGAGTTTGATCTTCTGGAGTGCTTCATCCGCAACCCTCGCCAGGCACTCAGCCGCGCCCAATTAATTCAACATGTCTGGGGAGAGGACTATTTCGGAGATGACAACGTGGTGGACGTGTATGTGCGCTATCTGCGTAAGAAGCTTGAAGACATCAAACCGGAACGGGTGATCCAGACCATTCGTGGGGTCGATTTGCATTGAGGCTCGATGATTGAGCTCTGAGCTCTTCACCAAAGTTTGAATGCAATTATCACGGCAACCTAAGAGGATATTTGCTTTGAATCATTGCCTGTCAACTGGCTTCCACTCCAGGAATCATAACTTAAATTTTCAGCCATTCTTCATACATTTGCAGCTAAAACTGGCGAGCAATTTACCACCTAATTTTATACCTTAAATCCCGATTTGCGGTCACGATGCGCTCATACAGTTGCCCATCGGCCATTGGCCTGATCCCCAGATCACTGAGCCTGATCAGGCCGAGACCAGTGACGCCACTCGGCAACTAATCCCTGGAAAATTCAACCAGATTACATTCTCCAAACCTGATGACTTTGTGCTTCCCACCCGCATGCTGCTTTCGATAATATTCCCATTCAATCCGATCTTTCAAACTGCCTCTCCATAAAGACGACTCGCAGATACTTTTCCAAACTTTCTTACTTAGCATCGCATTACTCTCTGCAAATCACCAAAACACCATCCCTAACGCATTCTGGAATGGAAAAAGAATCACTCCTGATTCTCGAGACAGGAGGATTGCCAATCAGCGACTTCAGAGACAGGAAATCGAATAACCACAACGTCCACCGAATACACGTGACTGGAGTTCACCCCGATCGTTGACAAGCAACCACTCGGCTCATCTAGCTATAAGACATCTCACAAAGGCTCAATCAGTCGAACAATGACCATCACAATCTATGGCGGCCCACAGACAAGGGCATCAATGCCGCGCTGGTATCTGGAGGAAAAGGGGATTCCTTATGAGCTTGTGGAACTATCGCTGGGTAGCGGTCAGAACATGCAGCCTGACTTTCTGGCGATCAACCCTTTCGGAAAACTCCCGGCCATGCGCGATGACTCAGTACTCGATGCAGATGGAAAGCCAGTGACTTTGTTTGAATCGGGTGCCATTCTTTTGCACCTCGCTGAACATCACGGCGGCGAAGCAACATCAGCTCATGAGAGATCCATGATCAGCCAGTGGACTCATTTCGCCAATTCAACACTGGCATTTGCCATCTTTGTGCCCGACCAGAAGACGAAAGTACTGCCGAGGCTTTTGAAGCAACTCAACATCAAACTATCCGAAAATTTTTTAGTGGGTCATGCCTGGGGGGCTGCTGACTGTGCTGTAACCGCTTATCTGGCCTACATCAAATTGTTTTTCCCAAACGAAGACCTCAGCTCCTATCCTAGGATCAATTCACTCATTGAGGAGACAAATCAACGTCCTGCCTATAGAAAAGTTATGGGAATGAGTTGAGTCAAAAGCTGCTCATTCACATCACAACGTTTCATGTTCTGACAGGCAGCAAATACATCAGCCAACAATCAATTTTTTAACGTAGCCGTATGCAGAAGTTGGTTTCATAGAATGAATAATATTTACGTTCCCCATTCAGCAATCAAAACAATCTGCTAAAAAGTGCAGTGAAATAATAATGAAAATAATTCCAGGTCATTAACCTGCTACACCTGAGAGCACCAATTTGTTCTTTGCATATCCGTCCTTAACAGTTCAATGAATAAAGCCATTGAATGAACACATGATTAGATCTCATCCGAAGGCACCTGCCTCTTGGGTTCTTCCCATGTCAATCGCCTTCACCGGTCTTTGCATCTTTGGAGCAGGTCTGGTGATTCATGAACCGCTGGAAAAAATCGCCACACGCAAAAGTCAAACCATCGTCATCGAGAACAGAACCGGAGAACCTCTGACGGTGATTCCCAGCAGCCGCTGATCAGCAGGGGGGGCTGGATCCGAACGAGCCTTCGAACTGACCCCGGCCGTCAAAGCCCCCCCCGGATGGGTGATTGAACCAAACTACGTTCTCGAGTATGAGAGGAAGAATCAGGAGCTTGTTATGGCCATCACCAATCCAACTTGTGCCTGTGAGCCCTGCGGCTGCACCGTTGCACCTCAGTCCGCAGTTGAGAAAAACGGCAAGGTCTATTGCTCACAGCCCTGCGCTGATGGGCATGCAGGTCAGGAAAAATGTTGCAACAGCTGCAACTGTTGCTGAAGAAGAACCAGATCGACAGACAGGAGTGAAGACTCTCTTACTTCTGCCTGAGCTCAACGTCTACCGCCCTATCCATCACGACTTGCAGAGAGGTTTGCTAGCCGCTCCCCTCTGAGAAAAGATCAGCACCAGAGGAGATACAACGGTGAAGAATCCCTGCAGGGACGGGCAGGCCTTCAGAGCAACAAAGCCACGCCTCACAAGGCAGCGCCGAGGAAGCCAAGGTTTCGCAGAACACAGTATAAATACTCATATCAGGTCATACTCTTGCTCATTCACGAGTGAACGCAGTTCCGATCTGAAGCATGATTGCGTTTTTGACCTTGTTCTGGATATTCGTACTCGCGGTGTATATCCGCTTTCGTGATGATGAGATGAACATCGACAGCTGATGCTGATCGCCGTAGCGCTTCTGCTGCTTCTCTCTTTCTGTCTGTCAGACGTTGAGAGATAGCGGAACAACAGTTCCATTCCTTGAAGACACACCAGTGGCTCAACCGCAGCCTGACGTGTCACTGACTGATCGCGACGGTGAATGATCATGGCCAGAATTCTCTTGACCGACGATTCAGACCATGGCCAAGGGCTACTGGCTCGCTACAGGCACGATCAACGATCCAAAAGGATTCATGGCCTATGCAGCAGCCGCTGAACCCTATCTGGGAAAGTGTGGGGCAAAAATGTTCATCAGGGACGCTCATACCGATGTCAGGGAAGGCAATCCAGGACATCTCACT
The DNA here is from genome assembly GCF_047304175.1 of Synechococcus sp. MIT S9503. Lineage (GTDB taxonomy): Bacteria > Cyanobacteriota > Cyanobacteriia > PCC-6307 > Cyanobiaceae > Synechococcus_C. Next base: position 1,438,397 of record NZ_CP138955.1, read on the forward strand.
GTTCTGATTGAATTTCCGAGCATTGAAGCAGCAAGAGCCGCCTATGACGCCCCCGAATACCAAGAGATGATTGGGCTGAGAACACCAAACAGTGATGCATGTTTCAGCATTCTTGAAGAAGGCGACAAACTCAGACACTGAGCTCAACCGTTCACCAAATCCGTGAACGAACGACACCAACCGCGAATCCAGACGCTTCATTTCATTCAACGTCGCGCTGCAGGTGATGCAGGCTGTTCAACAGTTGCGTGCCAATTTGAGAGCCTGATCGCGGTCTCGACAGGATGCGGTTGGTCGTCTAGGGCACCCCGGCACCGCCTCCTCTGCAGTGCCGGATTAGGCGAGCCAGACTCCAAGACAATCAAAAAAGTCCAGTTTTTATCGTAAAAACTGGAGTTCAAAAAACTATATAAAACTAATCTAAGATTTGCGAATTTTTTGTTGCATCCAATCAATAATATCTTGCTCTAGCCACACAACAGTTCGAGGGCTTATCTGAATCTGCTTCGGAAAACTTCCCTTTTCCATGTGTGTATAAATAAACGTTTTACCGACACCTGTCATTTCAATCACCTGGGAAAGCCTTAGAAACCGAGGTGCGGCTGCGTCGCTGGCCAAAGCTGTTGATGATTGAGTTGGGAAGGTGGAAGATCGATACTCAGGATTTGACGACATCGTGGTCATGATGAGAGTGTCCTCCTCCGCGAGCAACGGCACGACCATTCCCCTGATGAGAATGCGCGATGCCGAGCTTGTGCAGTCTTGAGTGCTCTTCGATCTGGTCTGTCAATTGCTCAGACCCAGCCCCAAAAGCCATGTAAACCCCGTACAGAAGGGAGCCGAACACTAGGGCCGCCAATGTACCAATCATTAAATATGCCGAAAGATTAGAACTTTCCAGCTCCATGAAACTCAATATCAATAAAACAATTCTGGCGGCTCCAAACCGCCTTGCTGTGACGATTGCTTCGCAAGGCATTTACAATTGGTATTAAAGCAGCCTTTTAGGCTTAACACTCGCGGGTCAATTCTCTTTGCCAAGCTCAAACGAATGTGACCGAAGAGCCGACAACACGATGCATCCCCGTGTAAGCAAATACAAGAGCTCGATCGGCGCGAAACGCACGGCAGCAACACTGAAGATAACTTTTTGATTGAAGAAAAAAAGAGCCCGACCTGAGCACGTCGACTGAGAACTTCTTGGAACTTCAGCGAACTTCAGTGAACTCCTTACAGTCCTCACGCCTGACGGCATGGTGCAAGCCACTTGACGTACGCCATCAACGTTGAACCGTCAAGCATTCAGCTCTCAAGCAAAGCCGGCTTCGTTCAGACGGGCAGGTCGAAGCGGATCCGATCTTGAATGCTCTTCATGCAATGGATGCAGGCATAGCGGTGCCAGCAATGACCGAGACCAGCTTTCTCAGAAAAGCACAGTGAAAAAACAGCGATGAATCAAAGCAGGTATTTTCACACGGACAACAGAGATCTGATGCTTCGATCACCCTGATCTCAGTAACAGAGCAAATACAGAACTGACCGAACCGTCTACCTATGAAAAGTTGGGAATGGACAACAATTCAAGTCTAGAGTTGACAATCACATTCAAAAAGTTTCTAGACAGAACAGTCGTGGTGTTTTCAAGCAATTACCACCACTCCGAAAAAAGAATTTTCAAATCATTGCCCACGACGGGGCATTTCATTATTGTTTCTGTCTTGAATGACGATGGGATCCCAAAGAACCACACAAAACCGCTCAAAGCTCCAGTCTCACCAGTGCAGCAGACCGATCTGGAGCGCAGCACCCTCAACCAGCAATGCAATCCCTGAAACGACTCGATTGAGTTGATGGTGCCTGTATTATGTGCATGTTCGCATTGACCAGTTTTCCTCGCCGCCACTTTGCGCTGAGGTCTCGCATTGGAGGTGAAATAGATGAATCCTGACAAACAGCACCGCAAACTCGTCAAACTCAAAGTCAAGGCAGAAGAGTGTCTGACGAGGGAACAGGCTCAGAAGATTATTCGCAAGGCCGACAAAGCCCACCGAAAGCTATCAGGGGGGCAGAACAGGGCCGCTTGAGGACCCACCCGTTCGAGATTCCATCGTTTCAGCCGACTGTTGACAGAGCTGAGGGCTTCCTGGACACGTCCGGACAAGACAATTTGTTGGCAAGCACCACAAATTCAGGAATCAGGACTCAATTCATCCTCGTGATCGAAACAAGTGAGGCAAGCAGATGGATGCATCGGTGCCATGTTTGCCATCCAATCGTTGACAGGTTCGATTGGTCGTCTAACTGCGACTCCGGTGCTGCCTCTGGCACCACCGGAATAGGCGAAACCTGGCGTTGCACAAGACAAGTCACTGAGGCAGCGAGGGAGCAATACCTAATCTTCGCAAGTGCGTGTGTTTACTCTTTCCGCCGGCACCAAACCGGGGTTAGACCTGAGGCAGAACAAACGTACTTCCATGCCGACTTATCCCCCGCTTGGACCACCCACCTCAAACGTGATCGATGCCGCTTCCGCGTTTCTGTCCGTCAGGCCCGGACAGTTCGTCATCGTCAGGGAGCTGACAGCAGCAAGCGAAAAAGTTGACAGCGAAAAAAACTGGTGGCTTGGGCAGGTCATCTTCTGTGAAGGAGCAGCGGAACATCCAAAGCTGAACAAGCTTTTTCAGGTTGCAGATGTAGACGATGGTGCGATTCGCTGGGTCCACCCCACTCAGGTGACCCATGTTCTTCACAGTCTGGACGGCATTGGCCAGGAAGGCTGGGATGGATTCGAGGATTAGTCGACTCGCGGCAGCAACTGTCAGACAAAAAAGGAGGCCTTCGCGGCCTCCGTCTACCTATCACCAAAGGAGAAGTGCTCGACGCCTCTCCTGCCTTCAGTATGTGTATCGCAAGGAACATGTGCCTGAGATCACATACTCATTGCCTTAAAGCGGCTTCGTCTGCTAGTGGAAATTCGCAACCCTTTTGACTCAAGCGGATTGCCAACACGTTGATGGGCTGCAGCAGGAGAACCACATTCAGCAAACACACCTACTGAACAAACGACAATGACCTGATCAGGAATCAGCAGGGATTCTCAGATTCGCGTTGTCTTGGCCTGATCCACAAGAGCTGCGGAAAATTCCTGAAAAGCAACAGCTGCATCCTCAGGACTTGAATGGTGTTTCGACTCCCACTGCTCAACCAGGGCACGCATGTCCTGCCACATATCCACCATGGAAAGTGGATTGAAGTCACTGGTCTGTGGCATGGAATCAGGCATGGGTGAATGATCGTCGAGTGACACCTTCTAGATGATCAGCAGCTGTGCCGCTGATCATGCAACCACCGCAACGATGAGCGATTGCGGATCGAGAGCACTTCAGCACCAGGCGAGGGAGCATGATCAAAAAAATGACTGCCTGTATTCATGTCACGCGCCACGCAACTGATCAAAAAGCTCGACAAGTTGCTAAGCCGCCACGACACGTTTGGAGATAACCCTGAAGCCTTTGTCGAAGGCCTACTTGCACAAGTTGAGAATCAGCTTCAAACCATCCAGCAGAAAAACAAACCCGAGCACTGGGCGGCCCTTTATGTGGAAAGAGACCGAGCGAGCATCAAAATGAAAGTTCTCAACAAGTTGATGGACCGCAGCTCCCAGTGAAAGCCAATCAGTCGATGATCGTCAAACGGTGGCTCTTCTGGCATCAATGATCCTTGCCAGCTCAAGGATGTAGCCAGCTGTACACCAACGACCATGGCTACGGGCACGATTTTCTGGGTCAGAGCGGATCTCTGCGGTCTCGGCCATCAAGAGATCGAGATCACTCTGAGGCAGGTCATACAGGTCCTGAAGTTCCACCTCACGACCAAGCAGGTGACTGCGAAACCACTTGCGCACTTGTTCTTGTAGCGGGATCTCTTGCGCCATTGAGCCGGTAATTCGGTCCATAGTCTGGCCGTGGATCCGACCTCGACGCTCAGACAAGAAACTTGCGGAATAGCCCAGAGGTCGTTTTATTGATCCAAACACCACATTGAAATGGCACGCACTCTCAAAGCGAACTGGCTTTCACTGGCCATTGCAGCCTTTTCGCTCAGCGGACTTCTTTGGCTTGAGCTGATCGCGACCTGAACCGGGTGCTCAAAAGATCCATACGTCTGCGACTGACGCCTGCGAAAGCATATGTCTTGAATGAGGAGACCTCTCGATTCAAAATCGATCAATCACGACCATCAGAATGCATTTGATATGTATTTAAATTCCTGATTCTGTCGATTCAAAAGAAAGTCAGAGTGGTTCATCTGGTCCAGGCAAGGGTCTTCTGTTCTTTTTTTTGGGAATCAAAGATTTCAGAGCCCCAACCATATCGTTGGTTCTGGAAACGAAAATAAAGCTTCCCAGAAAAATCACCATTGCAACAGCGAGAACTGTTGTTGTCAGAGCGTCGAGTTCAAGATTGCCGATCGTCAATCCAGTCATGCTTCGCTTGCCGAAACGAATCGACTTTGTACTGGCTGAACCGTAGCCCCAGGCTTTCGACGCAGCAATGATGCGAAAAGGCTCTGATCGTAGGGAAAAAAAGCCTTTCTTCAAATCCATGGCAGACAGTCTGCTGGGGCTAATGCTGCCCCGGTGGTCAATTGCTGCTTTGACAAGGAAATTCGCTCATGGCGCTGACCAACCTGCAGAGTGGGTCGATGAACCATCCGACTGTGTTTCAACTCCGATCACTGCGATTGGATGCGCTGGCGCGGGAACACCACGTTGTCGCTGAACTGAACGCATCCATTGCAGAAACTCCCGACTCCCTCGTCAAGGAGCTAATGGACACGCACGGCTGGCCTGCCCATGAAGCTCTTTCCGCAGTGAAGCAGCTGCAGGAGAGGGCTTTGAAAGACACCTCTGAACAAGAGGCCGCCTGAACCAGACTCTGATGGCTTCCCTGGCAGTATCAGATCAGCAATGGGGAGGATTCTCAAAATTGGACTTCCGTCGCATGTTGCTAGATCTGGGAGGTCTGACTTAAAACACCTCCAGAACACCCCTCACAACCCGCATGAAACCCTCACTGCTTCTGCTGCTTGCTGTGCTGCTTGCCCCCGGAGAAGCACTGGCACAGAAAAAAATCCCCAAAGCAAAAGGTCACAATCAGTGCCCTCTGGGATACGTCAACACATTGGGAACAACCTGCGTATCCCCGATCTATTACGAGGTTGCGCCCACCAATGGGGAAGCATGCAAGGAAGGGTGGATGAACATCGGCGCTGGCTATTGCAGAAAGAAGTGAGCAACAAAGACCCTGATAGTGCTTTTGCAGTATCAGGGCGATCTGGCAATGAAACCAAGAGATCAGTACTTAACAAGAATGAACCTTTTGCTCGGATCACACTCTTGATCGTCTAGAACTAACGGCCCTAACAGAAGTTCCTGCAACAGCACAGATCTGCAGTCTTTCAGAATGCCCCAAAAAGTTAATAACACGCGGCTTCAATGTGATCAGCAAAAAACGACGACGGACTAATTAAATTCGAAGCAATCAAAAACGACGAAAAGCAAAACATCAAGATAAATCAAAAACGCGATTCACCTTGAAAATTGGTTAATAACACTAAAAACATACTTGACAAACAGTCAGGCTAATAATGTATTCAAGCTACAAACAATGACTCAATTCTTGATATTTCAAAAAAGCAGTCACATAAGACCAAGGGAGTGGAAGAGTCCCTTGCTGACAATCACCAACATACAAACTGATGTGAACGCCACCAGATTAATGGCTGCTAGATCAAAAATAATCGGCCCACGCTCACCCTGCTGAGCGTTACCAGCCGAAAACGAGCGATTGATGTCGTCCCAGTACGCAACAACAAAACCCTTTTTGGCTGTAAGACTGCCGACACCGAGCTGACTCTGCGTCTGACTCGCAAGCTGCTGACGATCGATCTTCTCAGACTCGCGCTTGAACGCGCTCTCAAACCAGTTGACGTGGCTGAAGAACCCGACTGTCACCCAAAAAATGAGTGAAACACCAATCACAGCGCTAAGCATCACCATGCACAGACACTCCGTACTGGAGAACTAAACATCTATCTTCGCCCCGATGCGAGGCCGACCAGTGTCATCTGCAGCACATCGACAGGTCTTTTGTAGCAATGGCCGGCCTTGAACGTGGTGAGGGCTGTGATGTGACTTGATCTCCAAACAGTGGCGCCAACTTGCAATCAGGAGTTACCTGCTGGCAGCTGTGCCTTGTAATCATCAGCAACCAAGTCCAAGAGCCCCAGAAGATAGCGATCACTAGCTCCAATCTCGCTCTGCAAAACCTGAAGGGTTGAGCGGATATCCTCGATGGCAGCGTTGATCTGGTTTTCAAGCTGAGACTCGCTCGGCTGCCATTCTTCGGTGAACGAGGTTGTGGAAGCAATTTTTACATTGGTCGAATCCTGATGCGTTGGAGGCATGGATCCGCGCCGTGGCGGTTGAGAATTCCGAGCTTGGTTAGACATTCAAATCACCTTTCAGGAAGCCTTTCATCAACGAGCAGCCAAGTCTGTTAAAAAACAAACACAGCGAGACTGCAAAGAGAACGAAGCTCAACGAAACGAATCAGAATTTTGAATGAGCAATAAATCCAACAGCAGCCAGGGGCTCAACGCTTGCGCCCAAGCAATTTCCTTTTCACCACACCGTTCTGCTTCTGGTAAAGAACAAGTCTTTCACCCTCCAGAGTGTAAAAACTGAGAATTCCATTCGCCCGATACTGACGATCAAATGGCACCACCCATGATGTGCCCATCGCCATCACGTAGATCAACTCTTTTCGATCGGCACTGATGCAAAAACGGACCTTCGCATCGTTGAAAACCCCAACATCACTAAGAAACTCAGCAGCGTGATAGTCACAAGACTGAGCACGTTGAAACTCATCCTTGATATTGGCCAGTGCAGGGCTGCTGAAGCTGACACCAAGCATCGCCAAAAGTCCAATTACTGGGGCAGTCTTCATGACACTCAAACGGTTGACGACATCAGGATTGCGCTTCAGAGCAGTGATGCAAAGTCACACCCCGATGACCCCACAATAAAGAGACGCCCAAACAGAAGATCGCCTGGTCTCTGCACAAGACCCTGTGACTGCAATCGCTACTTGAACTTGATTTGATCAATACATCCATACTCCGCTGAGGCGGTAGTTTCGCGACAGCCTGGTAATGATGTGTCGTCGGGACATCACGAAAAATCTGAAGATGCGAAATCAGGATTCACTGATCCAGTATTTCTGCAACATGCTGAGGCCAACGTTGGGCCATGGTGGGAGGCTCGTATCCGTGAGCTGATCAAGCAGGATCAGACAGAGGATGCTGGTGCGCTGTTCCGAGAGTTTGAAACTCCTGAAAAGGGCTTCTAGCTATATTGAACATGCTGCTATAACATTAATCTGAGATTCAAGATTTTCCAGGACGCGAATACATCCGCCAAATAAAATGCCAGGACTATTGAAACCAGGCGATCAACAATCACAATAAGCAAACTAATCTTACACGTGACTAGTGCAATTAATTTAAAAAACAATTAAGTCAACAGTCCTGTCACTGACAAGCACTAGATTTCAATTCACAGCGACGGCAACACCATCAAAATGAACCAAGAATCTGCCGCAATGGCTTCGGAAGACAACCGTGACGCAAACAGTGCGATGACCTACACCGAAATGATGAATGAAGGGAAACAAAGAAGAAAAGACGAAAAAATGTCGACGAATAGTGAGATCACTCAAAGAATTGAAGAATTAGAGAGAAGAGTTGACCACCTTCAAAAGGTTATTCAAAGACAATTACGCATCGGTAAAGATGGCTGAATAGGATCTAAATTGTTGCACTTCAACCTATTTCGACTAATTATGTGTTGCCTGCACGCACATTCAGACTCACGCAGTCCAGACTGTCGTAGGTCTCAACCCCAGTTACAGGATTGGTGCCTGCAGCCCTGGAACACATTGCTTCTCTTTGCGGAGCATCGATAATTGCTCCTGAAAAATCAGCTCCATCAATTGTTGTCGCCATGAAGAAACTTTTTGTGAGAACAGCATCTCTGAAATTCACATTTGTGAGATTTGCCTCTTCAAAGTGCGTTGCATAAGCAATGCTTCCTTCAAGATTGGCTCCTTCAAGATCAGCACGTTTCAGGGTTGCCACACTGAACAAGGCTCCTCTCAGATCAAGGCCGGTGAGGTCGTAGTTGGATAAGTCATATTTTACAAATTCCTTTGTAATGGGCTTACCATCTTCATCACGCTCATAAAAGGGATATTTCTCTTTAAAAGCCTCAGTAGCCTGATCACTTCCCTGAAGACTGCGATCCAAACCATCATCTGGAAGACCACCACCACTCGGGTAGATCGCCAAAACCTCTGAAGGAAGCAACAGCAGAGTGCAGATCAGGACTGGCGCGAAAATCTGAAAGAATTGCCTGAAAACGCGACTAACTGAGTTCATCAAGCACTCCTAGCTAGTAAAAAACTTAAGGCAAGCAAGCAAGGCACTTTGACGACATGACCTGCTGGGATGAAACAAATAAAGCAGCACTAAGCAAAAAATGTACGGGCATCGCTCTCATTGGTAGCAGCCCTGCGGCCAATATGGATAAGCAAAAGTAGTGATTGAAGCAATAATTAATTAGAGGTTTTTCGTGGATGGAAGACCAGACCCAAGCACTTTTAGCTGAGCTAATTCGACAAGCCCTTATGAGAATACACAGCGGAGAAGCGGGTGTTGATTCAGCACTCTATAGAGCAATTTACACTCTTCAAGAGCAAAACATCATTGAAAACATCGCCTCAACTATGCAATAAAGCGTTCAATGTCAAACTATAATTCTCAACAGTCCAAGCTGACTTTATGCAACAGGCTGAAAAGAAAAAACAAATTTTTACCAACAGGGAACTATCCAACCAAATAAATATAGCCAGTCACTAAATGCATGGAGAACCAGATCAGTGCTGAAAAATAGACAGCTGCAAAAACAAACTCTTCCAGAAATTCGAATGAGTCCATAGTTCAGTAAAGCGTTGCTCTACGAATAAATTGCATCGCCGCCAGAGCTCCGAGGAAAAATACTGTTGGAATTCCCAACGCATTCACCGCCAGTGTTCTCACGGTGAATACCGGATAGCCGCCGTCTTCCCTTTTAAAGGGCGCGAGAGGGCTGTCAATCCATTCCTTACGGTTCTGAATCGAGGGGACTCCAAAAAACTGTTTACCCCAAACGATGATTTCCCATCGAGTAAGCCAAAATGCAGTGCTAATAACAGAAAAAGCTATTGGAGCGACTACCAACAGAATTTTGTAATTGAACACAACAACCGTTCTAATGCAAATCAACCCTAAAAGGGTGCTGCCACCTCAATGTATTAATTGATGCACGATTTTGGCTTTAATGCTGCAGTTGGATTGATTCATTTTTGCCATCCGCGACATTCGCTTCGAAATGACATATTTGCGACCTTGGCGCTCATTTGCCTCTATTGATGTGCGCAATTTGACTGAATCTGCATTCAGCTCCTGGTCTTGGTCAATGCTGATGCAACAGCGGGCAGCATAAAAACAACCTGGTGCTCTTCTTTTTACGCCGAAAAGTTTTAGATGTTTCAAGCTAGTAGGCAATGCGGAAGCCAAGCCCGGGGATCTGAAGCAACATTTTGATGGGTTGACAGGCTGAAATGAGTCGCTCACTGGAATCACAGTTTTGAGGCGTGCGCAGCCAAAAAGAGCCAGGCCTGAAAGAGCACAGCTCAGACTTATGACCATGACGCAGCCAGGCTGAGGCTCACCTGCAGCCTGATGAATCATGCCCAACCTGCTGGTGAACGGCCCTGACACTGCTCTAGCGACCGTGCTGCTGGCTCACGGGGCCGGAGCTGGTATGGACACTGCTTTCATGACGCAGATGGCTCAAGGGCTGGCTGAGAAGGGGTGGCAGGTGATCCGCTTTGAATTTCCATACATGGCAAAACAACGGAACAGCGGCCGTAGAACACCTCCGAACAGGGTCGAGATTCTTCTGCAAAGTTTCCTCGGTCAGGTGCAATCTCTGCATACGCGTCAACCGCTGGTGATCGGCGGTAAATCCATGGGAGGAAGAATCGCCAGTTTGGTTACCGATGAATTATTCAGCGAAAGCAGGATTCTCGGATGCATCTGTCTCGGTTACCCCTTTCACCCCCTCGGCAAGCCCAAGACACTGCGGGTGGAACACTTGTTGCAACTGCAAACCCCAACCCTGATTGTGCAGGGAGACCGCGATGCGATGGGCTCAAGGGAAGAGGTGGAAAATTATTCACTGTCACCGCAATTGCAGTTCGCCTGGATGCCTGATGGTGATCACAGCTTCAAGCCGCGCAGACGCTCAGGCCACACCGAGCAAAAGAACTTGAATCTGGCCGTGACGAAAGTGAATGATTTTCTGGGCAGACTGACAGCATCGACCCAAAGAAACAGCCATTGATTTCTTGAAAAAGAAATCTCACAAGCAATGGGCTGAGGAGGAAATGATTGATTAGTTGATTGGATCACTCTCTCGCTGAGGCCGATGCAATCAACTTCAGGTCTGGTTGCCTCCGAGCATGTCGTCGTAGCCCTCGTAGGGGTTGTATTCCGCCCAACCTGGACTGGCTTGATCCATCAGGCCGTACTCACCCTCAATCATTTCTGCACGCGTGTTGCCGTATGGGACCGTATTGCAGGTGATTCCGCCACCGGCAACCGGCTGGCAATCATCGAAACGCACCTGCGCATGAGCAGAGCTGATCGCACTGACGCCGATCGCAAGCGCGACCACAATCCGCATCATCGAAAAACTACTGACGGTTGATGGATGAAATCCCATTCTGGTCGTGATGATGAACTGATCAAAGGCCTGCACACAGACGCTCACTGTCCCGCATCGTGATCACGGCCTTGTTAACTCGCTGTTCACCGAGCTGAGTCATCACCACATCCGCCTGCAGTCCCAGCAAGAGGGTCTGACAGGAATAAAGCTGACGATCAGCTGCACGTTGCTGCAGCGCCTCTGTGAGCATCAGAGCGCGCTCACAACTTGATGGATCGGAGCGGCGGAAACATGCGAACAGTGGCTGCCTCACAGGATCCAGGGATGCTGCAATCACAGGGGTATCGATGCCTGCGAGTAACGAACCAATCGTCACCAGAATCACTGCCCTGCAGGGGCTGCTCCAAGGATGAAACGTCGAAACGGTGAGCAGAACTCTCAAAAGCACCTGGTGAAAACGACTGGCATGAGTCCGTAGATCAGCTGAAAGAATGCTTTCAATCAGTCATTGATCGGATGTACACCGACTGGACCGCTGTCGCACTGTTGCTGTTCACTGCGGTACCACTACTGGCTGTCATTGCGACTGCCACATTCTTCATCTGGCAGAAGCGGAAGACGCCGCTCCCCTGAGAGCCACCTCGGCGGATTGCCCGAGTTTCTGATCAAGGGAATGAATGGTGGAATGTCCGGAAAATGTTGATTCGGCGGAAGATTGGTCTGGTAGGTGCTCACCCCTTCCAAGACAGTCCTGACAGGTACGGAAGCGCTGCTCGTTGATGCGTTTGATGCCACTGCCGCCGCAGCTGGAGCAGATCGCCATGACCGAGCCAAAAACGCCTCTTCAGTGTGGGAGCTGGAGCCCCCTTCGATCCCGAAGGCTTCCTTAAGAATCCGGCTGATCCCAACATCTCTGCAGCGGAACGGGTCGGGCCCGAATCTCTTGCAGCAGCTCACTAGCCGATAAGGAGCAGTGCTGATCGACCAAGCCCAACGAAGCGGCCAGCCATCCCACCACCTGCTGCGATGACCACTGCTTCTCCTGAAGAGCTGCCAGCCCTGCTGCCCGCTCACGCTTGGAAAGCTTCTGACCCTCCGAATCGCAGAGCAGCGGTGTATGTCGGTAGCTGGGGGGGTGCTCCTCCAGCGAGGCAATCACCGCCTGTTGGGCGATACACACCGCAGCCAGATCCGAGCCCCGCACCACCTCGGTGATGCCCAGTGCCAGCTCGTCCACCACCGTTGAAAGGTGATAGGCGATGAAGCCATCGGATCGGCGCAGAACCAGATCACCGCAGCGTGGTTCATCCACAGCTTTCACCTTCAATCTCCAGGCCGGCAGACGTCCGTCCTGCAGGCCCCAGCCTCGGGCCATATCGCGACAGGTTCCCGGGTAACGACGACCGGCTCCCAGCTGGCGACGGCTGCAGCGGCAGGGATAGATCATCTGCTCTCCCCGCAGGGCTGAGAGGCAGGAGTCATAGAGCCCGAGTCTCCGGCTCTGCATGATCACCGGACCATCCCAGGTCAGGCCAAGCCAGCGCAGATCGGCGAGAGCGGACTCAGTCGCTCCTTGGCGGATACGAGGCGTGTCGAGATCATCAATCCGCAGCAACCATTCACCGTTGTTGAGACGAGCCTGCAGCCAGGAGATCAGGGCCGTACGCAGGTTGCCCAGATGCAGAGGACCAGAAGGTGTCGGAGCGAAACGACCCCGGTAACCGAGGAGACGCTTCTGCCGGCCACTCTCCAAGACAGCCCGAAGATGATCAGGAAGATTCACACAAGAAAGGGTGGCCCTACAGGACCACCCCGATCAAGAGTTCAAAAAGAAACTCAGCCCTGAACGCGATCCTTGAACATCTTGCCGGCGGTGAAAGCAGGCACGCGCTTGGCGGGAATCTTGATCTTCTCGCCGGTCTTGGGGTTCAGACCCTGACGGGCAGAGCGCTCACGAGGCTCGAAGGAACCGAAACCGAGGATGGAGACTTTTTTGCCCTCCACAACGGAATCGATGATGGTTTCGATGGCGGCGTCCACCACCAGAGACACATCGGTCTTGGTGAGCTCGGTGCGGGCGGCAACCAGGTTGACGAGGTCAGCTTTGTTCATTGGGTGGGGGGAAAGTGGCGGAAGCGGTTGGATCGACGATGCGGAGGTCGACATCCGCACGGCTTCCCTGAGCGCGCCAATCGTATGGAGACAATCGCTGTGCTGCAACCGAAAAAGACCGTGCCGCAATGCTTTCACCAAATCTCATGAGGATCACAACGTGTCAAATGCTGCTTCAGCCGCCTGATTCCAGCTGCTGAACGGCACCAGATATTCGCCGTTCAGAGCCCCTAGACCTGCCCCAGAAGCCAGTGCTGGAGCAGCTTCTGAAGGAAGCCACTGGTGAAGACGTCGCAAGCTGCGCAACTGACGAGGCCAGTGAAAGGTGCGTCGGTGCTGCATTGGTGCCAGTTGATGCTTTGCAACCGGCACAAGCAAACGTCCGCAGAACAGCACATTCACCGCCCCAGAGGCATGCACAACGGCATGCCCGGGGGTTGGCCCTGGTGTCCACAGCAATCGCAATCCAGACACGGTGCTGGTTTCCTCTGTAAATGTCTCGAGCTGCCGAACGCCCGGAAGCAGATAAGCCTCCTGTTCCTGCAGCAACACGGGCCATGGAAACCGCTCCTGCAGACGCCGCAGTCGTCCATGCCCCTCACGGCTGGTGAGCAGGATGCGGGCGCACCGGCCTCGAGCCAAGTCGCGCAGAGCATCCAGAGAGGCTTCGGTGAGCGGAGGGCAGTCGATGAGAACGGGCTCGGGATCCACATCAAGCCACCAGGACGATCCTCCACGGCAGTCACGGTTGGGGGGGAAGAGCCAAAGATCAGGCCTGATCTGCAGTGGGGGCCGGCCTGACTCCAGCGAGGAGGTCATCACAGACACGATGATTCACCGGAGCTGTCACTACTTTGAAGGCATCACCTGCCGCCTGGGAGAGGATCTTTGAGCACGATCCGGCGTGGCAAGCCCTGGCCTCTTGGCAGCAGCATCACCGCCCATGGCGTGAATTTCTCCGTGGCGGCCCCCGGCGCCAATCGGGTGGAACTGCTGATTTTCGCCACGGGCGAGGCAAGCAGCCCTGAGCAGCTGATCGATCTGGATGACAGCAAACACCGCTCCGGTGACTACTGGCATGTGGAGGTCGAAGGGTTGAAGCCTGGCTGCTGCTACGGCTACAGGGTGTTCGGACCGCTCGCGCGGGGAGGCCATGGCTTCCGCCCGGCAAAAGTGCTTCTGGATCCCTGTGCCCGAGCCATCACAGGCTGGTCGGTTTACAGACGCGAGGCCGCCACCGCTGCATCACCGAACACCGATTGCTGCCTCAAGGGAGTGGTCTGCGAGCGGGACCGCTTCGATTTCGATGCACACCCAAGGCCACGGCACAGCTGGCAGCAGACAGTGATCTATGAGCTGCATGTGGGTTGCTTCACCCGTCGCGGCGACAGCGACGTGGCCACGCTCCTACAGGGCAGTCTGCTGGGAGTGATCGACAAGATCCCTTACCTCAAGCGGCTTGGGATCACCACGATCGAACTGCTGCCTGTCCAGGCCTTCGATCCGCAGGATGCGCCACCGGGCCGGGACAACGTCTGGGGGTACAGCCCACTGAGCTGGTTCGCTCCTCACCAGGGCTATGTCAGCGGCGACGATCCGATGCAGGCCAGGAAGCAGATGCGGGAGCTGGTGGCGGCCTGTCACGACGCCGGGCTGGAGGTGTTGCTGGATGTTGTCTACAACCACACCACCGAAGGCAATGTTGCAGGGCCCACACTGAGCTGGAGAGGCTTCGCCGATCGCACCTATTACCACCAGAACGAGAAAGGCGACTACCTCGATGTGAGTGGCTGCGGCAACTCGATCGCAGCGCACCAGCCCCTCAGCCGGGAACTGATTTTGGAATCACTGCGCTGCTGGGCACTGGAACTGGGCGTGGATGGATTTCGGTTTGATCTCGGCATCGCCCTGAGCCGGGGAGAGGGGCTGAAACCGCTTGACAAACCGGCATTATTCGAAGCGATGGAGGCGGATCCGCTGCTCAGTGACTTGAAGCTGGTAAGCGAGCCCTGGGACTGCGGGGGCCTCTATCGGCTGAGTGACTTCCCTGCCAAGCGCATCGGGACCTGGAACGGCCGCTTTCGTGATGCCGTGCGCAGCTTCTGGAAAGGCGATGACGACAGCACCTGGCCCCTGGCCCAGCGTCTGCGCAGCAGCCCTGACCTCTATGGCGGCAAGCCAGCGGGTCTGGGCAATTCGGTGAATCTGATCACAGCCCACGATGGATTCACCCTGCTGGATCTGGTGAGCTTCAACAGCAAGCACAACCTCGCCAACGGTGAGAACAACCGCGACGGTGAGAATCACAACACCAGCTGGAATCACGGTGTGGAAGGTCCCAGCAGTGACCATGCCATCAACGCCCTGCGCAAGCGACAGCAACGGAACATGCTGAGCACGCTGCTGCTGTCACGCGGTGTGCCGATGCTTCTGATGGGCGACGAAGTGGGTCGCAGCCAGGGAGGCAACAACAACACCTGGTGCCAGGACACACCACTGAGCTGGATGATCTGGTCAGATGAGCACTGCGACCAGGCACTGCTCATCTATGTGCAGCGCCTGCTGAAGGTGCGCACTCAACTTGCCGAAGTGTTGAATCCGGTGATCGGTCACAGCGAAAACCCCAAGCGCCGCAGCGGCGATCCCGATGGCTGGTGGCGCCAGTGGCATGGGGTTGAACTGGGCAAACCCGACTGGGCGAGCTGGTCTCACTGCCTGGCGATGAGTATTCATCGCGGCGGCAGAGGAGCTGTGCTCTGGGCCGGTTTCAATGCCTACTTCAAGTCCATGCACTTCGATCTTCCAGAGCCTTCATCTCCGTGGCACCGACTGATCGACACGGCACTCCCTCCGGGTGAAGACCTTCCCAAGACGCTGGAGTCCTGGAGTCCGCAGGGGGTGCCGTTGGAAGCCAGAAGCCTGGTGGTGATGGTGGCGCGTGAATATGCAGGCAGCCTCGAGCTGTGAATGCTCAACGGCTGGAATTCAAAGCGGGCGGCGGGAATCGAACCCGCATCATCAGCTTGGAAGGCTGAGGTTTTACCACTAAACTACGCCCGCACAAAACACCTGTACTAACGCCATGAGCGGCGTGTTCCCAGGTATGTGCGCATTCATTATGGCGGTCCGTCTGCCCCTCACTGCCTGATGAGCACCAGCACCCTTCTTCGGGGATCCCGACGACGTCTGATGGTCGCCTACGGACTTGGAGACGCTGGCACGGGACTGGCTGCCACACAACTTGGCTTCTATCTTTTTCCGTTCTTCACCTGTGCGGCCGGGCTACCCGCCTTCATCGCCGGCTCACTGCTCACGGTGATCAAGCTTTGGGACGCCATCAACGATCCGTTGATCGGCTGGATGAGTGACCACACCCGCAGCCGCTGGGGTCCCCGCATTCCCTGGATGCTGGGAGCGGCACTGCCCCTGGGCATCACTCTCGCGGCGATGTGGTGGGTACCGGAAGGCAACACCCTGCAGCGCACCACCTACTACGTGGTGATGGCCATCCTGCTGATGACGGCTTACACCAGTGTCAACCTGCCCTATGCAGCACTCTCGACCGAGCTGACCTCAAGCACGGCGATTCGCACGCGGCTGAACGCCGCCCGATTCACCGGATCGATTCTGGCCGGCCTCAGCGGCCTGATCGTGGCGTCCATCGTGTTGAGCGACGGCAGCGATGGATACCTGCGCATGGGGCGCATCACAGGCACCATCGCAGCTCTGGCGACATTGGCCTGCTGCTGGGGTCTTGCACCCTTCACCAAACAGGCTCAACGACCCAGCAACCAGGCGGAGCCAGCACTGGAGCAGATCCGGAGGATCCGCTCCAATCCGCGCTTTCTGATGGTTCTCGGGCTGTATCTGCTGCTTTGGTTCGGCCTGCAGCTGATGCAGGTCGTCGCCCTGATCTGGCTTGTCCAGGTGGTGCAGGTCCCGCCTGATCTCTCCACCTGGATCCTGCTGCCCTTCCAGTTGAGTGCCCTGGCTGGACTTCAGCTCTGGAGCCTGCTCTCCAACCGCCTCGGGAGGCTGGTGGCGCTGCGATGGGGAGCCGGAATCTGGATCGTGGCCTGTCTGCTCTCGATGGTTGTCCCCCCCATGCAGAACGGTGGCACCACCGGGGAACTGATCTCCCTGATCGGTCTGATCATGCTGGTGGGCCTGGGTGCTTCCACGGCTTATCTGATTCCCTGGTCGCTGCTGCCTGACGCGATTGACGCAGATCCCACCCATCCCGCCGGGCTCTACACAGCCTGGATGGTGTTTGGCCAGAAGCTGGTCATCGGGGTGAGCATGAGTGTGTTCGGCGTGCTGCTGTCACTCACCGGCTACATCTCCTCTGAAATCTGCGATGGGCCGCTCAGTTTCGTCGAACAGCCCCAGAATGCTCTCCTAGCCATCCGAATGAGTATGGGGCTGATTCCGGCCATCCTGGTCATGCTTGGCCTGGTGGTGATCAGACGCTGGCCCGACCGCGGTGCCCACCTGCAACGCGCATGATGTTTCTCCGTCTCCGTGACCGCATCAAATCCCCACGCTGGCTGAACAGGCTGGGCAGCAGCCTGATCATCGGCGGGCAGGCGGTCACAGCCACCGCCAAAGGGCGGATCAACACCGTTGATCTGCTGGATCAGTTGCAGGAAGCTGGGCCCGGCAGCTTTCTAATCGTGATCATCACTGCCCTGGCTGCGGGCACGGTGTTCAACATTCAGGTTGCCAAGGAACTCAACAGCATGGGCGCCAATGCCACGGTTGGTGGTGTTCTGGCGATCGGGCTGGCACGGGAGATCGCGCCCCTGCTGACAGCGACGCTGCTGACAGGCAAGGTGGCCACCGCCTATGCAGCACAGCTCGGAACCATGAAGGTGACCGAACAGATCGATGCCATCACGATGCTGCGCACCGATCCTGTGGAGTACCTGGTGGTACCCCGCCTGATCGCCATGGTGGTGATGGCCCCAGTGCAGTGTCTGCTTTTCTTTGCTGTGGCACTCCTCAGCGGCCAGATCAGCAGCACGGAGATCTATCAGATCCCTCCATCCGTGTTCTGGAACTCAGTGCGCACCTGGCTCGATCCAGATGATCTCCCATTCATGCTGGTGAAAGCCCTGGTTTTCGGCCTGCAGATCGCAGTGCTGTCCTGTGGCTGGGGCATGACCACCCAGGGTGGGCCGAAGGAGGTGGGCACCAGCACCACCGGTGCCGTGGTGATGATTCTGGTGACCGTGGCTCTGATGGACGTCATCCTCACCCAGATCCTCTTCGGGGGCTGAAAATCCTCTTAAATCCATGACCACAACACCCGCCGGGCAAAACCAAGACACTGTCAGCATCAGCCCCAGTCCACGGCTGGCGCTGCTGATCATCCTTTTCAGCGCCTGCCTGCTGCCCCTTCCACTGACGCCATGGCCGACCGTGGTGGTGGCACTTTTCGGAGTGTTTCTGCTGGTTCAGACCTACAGCCTGCGTCTGGAGTTCACCGGCGACATGTTGGTGGTGTGGCGGGGACAGAGGGAGCTGCGCAGATTTCCCTACGCCGAATGGCAGAGCTGGCGCCTCTTCGCCCCCTGGCTGCCAGGCCTGTTCTATTTCCGAGAAATCAAGAGCATTCACTTTCTGCCGATCCTGTTCAATCCCGCTGAACTACGCCAGCAGCTGGAAGAACGGGTGGGCTCGCTTGAAACACCCAGGCCCTGAAATGGGGCGTTGTGTTTTGGCCGTAAAGACGGCGATCCGCTGAAATGACTGCAGGAGAAGTCGACCATGCCTGACGACACCGATCTGCCACTCCAGGACGCACCGCAGGACACGCCCCAGGACACTGGGAAGCCTGAAGAAGCAACCCTCGACGCGAGTGACGACGAGGTGGCTGTTTCGGAGGCTCTGATTCAGCTGGCTCTGACAGATCTGCAGAAGCGACGACATGGCCTGCAACAGGAGATCGACTCTCTCCAGCAGCGCAAGCAGCAACTGGAAAAAGACATGGCTGCCAGCTTTGCCGGCCAGTCCGATGCAATCGCCAGACGGGTAAAAGGGTTTCAGGAGTATCTGGGTGGAGCCCTGCAGGGGCTGGCCCAGTCGGTTGAGACGCTGGAGCTGGTGGCGCAGCCGGTGGTTGTCAAGCCGTCACCACTGGATGCACAGGCTGCTGAAGCCGCCGCTGACCAGGCCATGGCGAACGCTGGAAGTGCACCGGCCCTGGCCGACACCTTCCGACCCGATGAAGAGCTGATCCGATCCAACCTCAGATGTTTTCTGGAGCAGCCCGACTTCTATGCCGAGCCCTGGAAACTCCGCCGCAGCCTCGATGAAAGCGACATCGCCCTTCTCGAAGACTGGTTTTTCAATCAGGGCGGTCGAGGCGCTCAGGCGAGTCGAGGCAGTCGACCACGCAACGTGCTGCTGGGTGCCGCACTGATCGCCATCATCGGCGAGCTTTACGGCGATCAGTTTCAGACGCTGGTGCTGGCCGGACAGCCTGAACGCCTGGGCGACTGGCGACGAGGCCTGCAGGATGCGCTCGGCCTGGGGCGGGAGGATTTCGGTCCGAGCAGCGGCATTGTGTTGTTTGAACGCGGCGATGCCCTGGTGGAGCGGGCCGACCGGCTGGAGGAGCGCGGTGAAGTTCCCCTGATCCTGATCGACGCCGCGGAAAGGGTCGTCGACATTCCCGTGCTTCAGTTCCCGCTCTGGCTGGCGTTTGCCGCCGGACCCGGTGAGACCTACGACGACGACGACCTGCTCTGATGCCCCTGCTCACGTTGCTGCTGGGCTACCTGCTCGGCTCCCTTCCCAGCGGCTTCCTGGCCGGCAAATGGTGCAAGGGCATTGACCTGCGCACGATTGGATCCGGCTCCACCGGCGCCACCAATGTGCTGCGCAATGTGGGGAAAAAGCCAGCTCTGGTTGTGTTCCTCGTGGATGTGGCCAAGGGCGCTGCTGCGGTGCTGCTGGCCGGTGCTCTCACCCAGAGCAATCCACTCAATGACTGGATTCAGGTGCTGGCTGGTCTTGCAGCCCTGGCCGGCCACATCTGGCCTGTGTGGCTGGGCTTCAAAGGCGGCAAGGCGGTGGCAACGGGTCTCGGCCTGTTTCTGGGGCTGGCCTGGCCAGTGGGGCTGGCCTGTTTCGGGGTTTTCATGGCGGTTTTCAGCCTTAGCCGGATCGTTTCGCTGGCCAGCGTGGTGGCGGCAGTCAGCCTGCCGCTGCTGATGGCAGCAGGTTCCGACAGCAACGCCGATCTGGTGGTGGCTCTGGTGGCGATGCTGCTCGTGCTCTGGCGACACCGCAGCAACATTCAAAGGCTGATCAACGGCACAGAACCGAGGGTGGGGGGGAATTCTTAACTGCACAGGATGGGCTGAACCGATCTAAGACAGTCGCTCTGATCGGCTGACGAGCTCCCTGCAGCAGGCAGAGAAGGCAGCACCAGGATCAGCTGCCCTGGTAACCGGCCTGCCGATCACCAGATGGCTTGCCCCGGCTGCAATCGCCTCAGCAGGCCCCATGACCCTGGACTGATCACCCGCCGCAGCATCTTTGGGACGGATCCCTGGTGTCACCAATGCAAATGGTTCCGGATGCTGAGAACGTAGAGCCGCGGCCTCTAGAGGTGAACACACACAGCCGCCGATACTGGCGGTTGCCGAAAGCTGCGCCAATGCCGGCACGCGCTCGGCGATGCCCTGACTGATGGCGAGTTCCTTTTGCAGCCGCTGCTCATCCCAGCTGGTGAGCACCGTTACCGCCAGGAGGGTCGGCGGTGGCTGGCCACTGATTTGCGCGCCCTCGAGCGCTGCTGCCTGAGCAGCCTGAAGCGCTGCGCTGCCCGCGCAGGCATGGACCGTGATCAATTCCGCACCAAGTGCCGCTGCCCGCCGGCAGGCACCCGACATCGTCGCCGGGATGTCGTGGAACTTGAGATCGAGAAACACCCGCAGGCCCTGATCGCGAAGCTGCGACACCACCTCAGGGCCGGCCTGCACAAACAGCTCAAGCCCCACCTTCACCCAGCGCAATCCCTCCAGCCGCACAGCAAAGTCCAGGGCCTGGTCCGGGTCCATGCCGTCGAGGGCCACGATGATCCTGTCGGCGGGGTTAATCGCCATCAGCCCACCAGCCTGCGAAACGTCTTCTTGCCGAGCTGAAGCACCTTGCCTTCCAGATCCGAGGCCGATGTGAACTCCTGATTCGGATCAGTGATTTTCTCGCCTTCGAGACGGGCCGCGCCGCCTCTGATCTGACGCCGGGCCTCGCTGCTGCTGGCGCAGATGCCTACGGCGCTGAGCAGATAGAACGCCTTGGCCGGAAAATTCACTGCCGAAAGAGATGCTTCAGGCACATCCGCGCCGGCATCACCGCCAGTGCTCACCAAGGTAGCCGCATCACTCTGGGCTTTTTGGGCTGCCTCCATGCCATGCCGGCTGGCGGTCACCGCCAAGGCCATCGCCTTCTGCTTCTCGCGTGCGTTGTCCGGCAAATCCTGCGGACTCAGATCGGTCAGCAGGGTCACGTAGTCATCAATGGCGGCATCGCCGACCTTCTCGAGCTTGGAATACATCGACAGTGCGTCTTCCTCCAGACCCACGGTGTTGCCAAGGCTCTTGCTCATCTTCTGAACGCCATCCAGGCCCACCAGAATCGGCAGCAGCAACCCGAACTGGGTGCCCTTGTTGAAATGGCGCTGCAGATCGCGTCCCATGGCGACATTGAACTTCTGATCGGTGCCGCCCAGCTCCACATCGGCATTCACAGCCACGGAGTCGTATCCCTGCAGCAATGGATAGAGGAACTCATGCAGAGCGATCGGCGCACCGCTGCTGTAACGCTTGGAGAAATCATCCTTAGCCAGCATCTGGCCCACGGTGGCCGTCCCCAGCAGGCCGATGACCTGGGGCAGATCCAGACCTGCCAGCCACTCACTGTTGCGGCGTACCTCCAGGCGACCGGGGGTCTCGAAATCCAGCAGCGCCGTCCGCTTCGGCTGGCCCTGACCCAGCTGAGCCAGGTAAGTGGCGGCATTGGCCTCCACTTCCTCAGCGCTGAGCTGCACACGCGTGGTGCTCTTGCCGGTGGGATCACCGATGCGGGCGGTGAAATCTCCGATGATCAACACCGCCGTATGCCCCGCATCCTGGAAAGCCCGCAGTTTGCGGAACAGGATGCTGTGGCCGAGATGGATGTTGCTGCCGGTGGGGTCGATTCCGAGCTTGATGCGCAGTGGCCTGCCCTCGCGTTCAGCCTGCTTCAGTCGGGCAGCCAGGGACTGATCGGCATCATCGCCATCACCGGCTGGAAACAGATCGGCCATGCCACGCGACAGCCAAGCCGGCAGAGACGGTGTGGAGGCCATGGGCGGGCGAAGCGATTGCGGGCTGAATCGTACGGGCCGTCTCAGCTCGGTGGCTGATCCAGCTGGCTTTTCATGCGCTCGAGGGTGCCCTGCATCTGCTCGAACATCTGCTCCGGGGTGATCCCGAACTGTCCCAGCTGGGTGCGCAGCTGCTCCACCGTGAGCTTCGCCTGGAAGTCCTCCGACAACTCGAAACGCTTCATGAACACGCGGTAGCGCTCCATCAGCTCCTCCATCGTGTCGATGAACTTCTTTTTGCCTTCGCGATCAAACTTGCCGTAATCACCTCCCAGCTGCATCAGCTGCTGGTAGTCACCGAACAGACGCTTGGCCTCCTCCTGCACGATGTCGGAGTCGAAGAACGCCATGGCCCACCCATCAACTGGCGTGATTCTGGACAATTTGAGCGCCCCGTAACAGTGCGGATCCACGCCCCCTGATTCCGGTCACTATGAGCTGGTCAGTGGCAACGGTCCAGAGCCTTTCCCTTCCTTGGATCTCAGCGAACGGATCCCCTCCCTGCAGCAACTTTCGCGCCAGGGGCACAGTCTGCTCAGGCGCAGTCGCACCGCCATCGCCACCGCCGACCACGTGTTGCTCAGCAGCTGGACGCTTTGGTTCGAGGGCCAGGGCCCTCTGGTTGCGGCCTGCACCAGTGAAGCCGATTGCCTGCTGAGACTTCGCAGCAGCGCTGCCAACCTGTTGATCTGCACAGACACTCTTGATGGCGGCTGCGGCACCAGTCTGGTGCGCAGGGCAAAACAGGAGCACCACGATCTCAGGGTGCTGATGCTGCTTCAGCGGCCCATCCCGCGCACAATCCTGGATGCCATCGATGCGGGCTGCCACGGCATCTGCTCAGCCCAGGCCACCGGAACGGGCACAGTGGCCGCCGCACTCACCGCCATCGACACCGACGGGCAGTACCTCGATCCGCTGATCAGTGGTGTTCTGCACCACAGCAGACTGCGGCGCAGCGGTGATCAAGTGCCCCTGCAGGACCTCACCATGCGCGAGGAAGACGTGCTGCGCGGGCTCTGCCGGGGCATGACCAATCAGGAGATCGCCGACGCTCTTGTGGTGTCGATCGACACGGTGAAAAGCCACGTCGGCAGCCTGCTGCGCAAGTTGCCGGCCCGGGACCGGACCATGGCCGTTGTCACAGCATTTCGTGAGGGGCTGGTGCAGGTTCCCACCAGGCCGCCCCGCTGGACCTAGGGTCCCTTCCAGGCTGCAAGGGAGAAACGCGGCGATGGCCCGCCGGCACTGGCTCGATCCACTGGCCCGCAAGGTGCTTCAGGCCATGGGTGACCTGCCTGAGGATTCAGCGCGAGAGGGCAAAAGCCACCGGCCCGAGGCAGAGACACCGGTCTCGCCGAGCTGGTGCATCGATGTGAACCGGGCCACGGCCGAACAGTGGCGCCAGTTGCCGGGCTGCAGCGAGCTGATGGTGGATCAGTTGCTGCGCCTGCAACAGGGCGGGGTGCAGTTCAGCCAGATCGAGGATCTTGCCCAGCTGCTCGACCTGCCTGAGACCCTCTGCGAACAGTGGAGGCCCCATCTGATTTTTCGTTGGCATGGTGATGCGCCACGGTTACCGGAACAGGCACCGCTGGATCTCAATGCCGACAGACCCGGAATGCTGGCCAGCGCTCTGCTGTGGCCGGAAGACCGGATCCAGCGACTGATTGCCGAACGGCGGCGGGAACCGTTTCAGAACCTCGCTGATCTTCAGGAACGGCTTTGCCTGCCCCCAGCAGCGGTGGAGGCGCTGATCGGACGTGTCCGCTTCGGAGCCAGACCCGCAGGCCCCAGCCTGCCTCCACGGGGGTGACGTCCATGCCCGCAAACCCACGTCAGGCCAATCTTTTCGATCAAGGCGAATCGGCTGGTCCTGACAACGAACCAGCCGCGTTGTTGCTGAATCTCAGGCAGCTGCAGAGCTGGCAACAGCGCATCCACAGCTTCCAGAAACACTTGTTTGAAGCATCTCCTCCCATGGAGGAGCAGGGCGATCTGTTCGGCGGCAGCCAAGGACCAGCGGCCGACATTCAACCTCTGACGCTCAAGCCGCTGCCCTTGAGTTTCTGGCGCTGGCCGCAGAGCCCCCACCAGGGTGCGGCGCTCTACTGGGTGATGGATCGACCCAGGGGCCTCGAGCATCCGATCCTGCTCTACATCGGCGAAACGCTGGCGGCCGATCGGCGCTGGAAAGGCGAACACGATTGCAAGGCCTACCTCGCCGCCTATCACGAGGCCTGCGGATACTGCGGTCTGACCTGCAGCACCAGCATTCGTTTCTGGGGCGATGTGCCCAAAGCCACACGGGCTCGGAGGCAGCTGGAACAGATCCTGATCCGTCGCTGGCAGCCACCGTTCAACAAGGAATCGCGCGATCGCTGGGCCACGCCATTTCAAGCCGCCTGAGCACAGCTCCTAGCATCGGTTCAGGCAACGGCTCTCCATGAAAATCTCCCTCTCTCCGGCCACCCCTGAGGCCTGGAGTGGTTCCGTTCTGGCGCTCGGCATCCTCCAGGACGACCCCCAGGGCCTGGTGGAGGCGATGGAACAGCGCTTCAACATCGAGCTGAAGGAGTGGCTGAAGCAGAAGCCGTTTACAGGCAAGAGCGGCGATCTGGCCAGCGTGCAACTGCTTCGCAGCGACTGCACGACCCTGGTTCTGCTGGGCCTGGGAGAGGCCGGGGCCGTGGAACGGGACGGTCTGCGCATGGCCGCCGCCGCCGCCGCCCGCGCCGCACAGGGTCAGGGCGGCTCGCTCGGCCTGCAGCTGCCATGGGGATCGCAAGACTCCGGAGGTGATGCCACAGCTGCTGCTGAGGCCGTTCGACTGGCGCTGTACAGCGACCAGCGCTTCCGCAGCAAGCCGGAGTCCAGCCAACGGCCTGAACAGGTGGAGTTGCTGGGTCAGTGGCCTGAAGAGCTGAATCAGATGCTGGAAACAGTCCACCCGGTCTGCGCCGGTGTGGAGCTTGCCAGGGAACTGGTGGCGGCACCGCCCAACAGCGTCACTCCTGAGGAACTGGCCCGCACAGCGGCAGCCCTCGCCCATGAGCATGGTCTCGAGCTCACCGTGCTCGAACGTTCCGACTGCGAGGAGCGGGGCATGGGCTCCTACCTCTCGGTGTGCCAGGGCTCGGACATGGCTCCCAAGTTCATCCACCTCACCTATCGCCCCAGCGGCGTCGCCAGGAAGCGTCTGGTTCTGGTTGGCAAGGGACTCACCTTTGATTCCGGCGGTTACAACCTCAAGGTGGGTGCCGCCCAGATCGACATGATGAAGTTCGACATGGGCGGCAGCGCATCTGTGTTCGGAGCGATGCGCAGCATTGCTGAGCTTCGCCCCGCAGGGGTGGAGGTGCACATGGTGGTGGCTGCCTGCGAAAACATGATCAACGGCTCTGCTGTTCACCCCGGCGACATCGTCACGGCATCCAACGGCACCACGATCGAGATCAACAACACCGATGCGGAAGGGCGTCTCACCCTCGCCGATGCACTGGTGTACGCCTCCAAGCTCAAGCCCGACGCCATCGTCGATCTGGCAACGCTCACGGGTGCCTGCGTGGTCGCTCTGGGTGATGAGATTGCCGGGCTATGGACCCCGGATGATGCGCTCTCGAATGATCTGGAAACCGCTGCAAGCGATGCCGGTGAGGGCATCTGGCGCATGCCCATGCACAGCTCCTACCGCAAGGGGCTCAAGTCGCTGCTGGCCGATATGAAGAACACCGGACCACGCCCCGGAGGATCGATCACTGCCGCTCTGTTTCTCAAGGAGTTCGTGGATGCCGGGATCCCCTGGGCCCACATCGACATCGCGGGAACGGTCTGGAGTGACAAGGGCCGTGGCCTGAATCCCTCCGGTGCCACCGGCTACGGGGTACGCACGCTGGTGAACTGGGTGGTGAAGCAGGCCTCAACCACCGAGGCCTAAATTCAGCCAGAACGCAAATCGCTGCATGGCCTCCAGCCCGCTTCGCTGGTATGTACGCGCCCAGTTGGGCGTTCTACTTTTACCGGCAGGCCTCTGTCTGTTCGGAGAAGCCGTCAGCCGCAGAACACTTCAGCTGGCGGGCAGCGATGGTGGTCCCTGGTGGTGGTATGGGACTCTCAGCCTGATCGCCATCAATGCCGGCGTTGGGCTGATGATCGAGTCTGGATTGTTGCGCGGTTATCCAGGGCGCAAAAAAACCGGCTCAGAACAGCAGGATTGACAGCCGCACATGGTGGATCTGCGAGGCCTGATCTCAATCAGGATGCAGCAACCATCGTGAGCGCGTGGGGTTCCTCGAGCGCATGGATCTGCCATCGCGCCCGCTCCGAACAACTGGCCATGACCCGATCAAGATCATCCGAGGCCTGCTTCGGGGAAGGGTACGGACCAACATGACGGGTCACGAGACCGTCTTTGATGGTCAGCAGATACATACAGACCTTTCACAACACTTTGGAGAATGCTACGCAATCCATTCTGTGTCGTCGATGGCGTAAAACCCGCACCTTCACTGCGAAGTGAGTGAATCTGACAGCTGCAACCGCTACAGAATTTCCTCACATTCGCGTCATCAAGGCGTCGGGGCCACACGATGCAGGTCAAACGCCTACTTCATCCAGGAATCACCACTGCGCGCTTTGTCACCCCAGACGGCATCGAGACGCTTATCCCTTCCGCAGGCCCAGCGGTAGTACTTGTACTTGACGGAATTCAACTCCGCGAAATTCTGGTGGTAATCCTCGGCTGGCCAGAACCTTTCAAGAGCTTTGATCTCCACTTTGAGATCCGATTCGGGCACGCCGAGCTCGCTGGCTGCCGCTGACCGGCTGGTGAGGGCTTCGCTGCTCTGCTGCTCACCACTGGTGAAGATCACCGGCCGGTAGGAGTCGCCTCGATCGCAGAACTGACCGTCACCGTCGAGAGGGTCCACATTGCGCCAGTACGACTGCAGAAGCCTTGGATAGCTGATTCTGTCGGCATCGAAACGCACCTCAACCACCTCTTGATGCCCGGTGGTTTCAGAACTCACCTGGTTGTAGGTGGGCTCGGAGACGCTGCCGCCGCTGTAGCCGCTCTCAACGGAGATCACACCGGGGAGTTTCTCAAGATCACTCTCCATGCACCAGAAACAGCCGCCCGCCAGCACGGCTCTCTGCTCAGCCGCCAAGGCTGAGGTGGGTGAGATCAGGAGCAGAGCTCCTACAACCAAGGAAAACAGAACGCGGACCACAGGCGGCTCAGGAAGAAAGCTGATCGAGAATGGCGGAGGCGGCACGATCGGTCACCCCCGGTTCCCCCAGTGTTTGACGCAACCGCTCATAGCCACTCAGCATCATCCTGCGCGCCTCAGAGCTTTCCAGAAAGGGGATGGCCTGCTCCTCGAGCCGGTCGGCATTGAAATCCTCCTGCAGAAACTCGGGCACCAGACGCTCGTTGAGCAGCAGATTCACCGGCGAGATGTGATCCACATGGAAACGCAGCAGATTGCGGGCCACCCAGGCTGTCAAACGGCTCACCCGGTATCCCACAACCTGGGGAACACCCTGCAGAGCCAGCTCGATGTTCACGGTTCCCGACTTCCCCAGAGCCAGATCCGCCGCACTGAACAGTGAGGGCTTGAGAGAATCGGCGTCGGAGGCTGGAATGACTCTTCCGCGCACACCGGCCGCTTCCAGCGCCTCCTGAAGTTCACGTTCGAAACGAGCGAGGCCGGCAGGCACCATCACCATCAACTTTGGATCGCGCTCTTGAAGACGCGCCGCGACCTCAGCCAGCACGGGCATCAGGTAACGCAGCTCCTGTGGTCGTGATGCGGGCATCAGCAGCAGCAGGCGGCCCTCAGGGTCGAGACCGAGACGGCGACAGGCCTCAGCACGGTCGGGATGACGGACGGCCAAATCAAGCAGGGGGTGGCCGACCCAGGTGACCTGCGCACCATGGGAGGCATAAAACGAGGCTTCCTCGGGGAATATGGCAAGAATGCGATCGGTGAACTCCAGCAGGCTGCTGGTGCCTCGGTCGTTCATGCGCCAGGCCCATTCCTGAGGGGCGATGTAATACGTGATAGGCACCTGAGGCATCTTGCGGCGCAGGCGTTTGCCGAGACGCACATTGGCGCCCATGTAATCGATCAGCACCACCGCATCCGGTGGCCGGACAGTGAGTTCCCGATTCACACGTGACTGCAGCTTCAAGGTCGGCACGACCTGAGGCAGGTGCTCCAGAAGCCCGATCGACCCCAGTGGAGCCGTATCGGCGAGCAGCTCAGCACCGGCTGCATGCATGCGTGGTCCCCCCAGTGCCAGCACTTCCAGGTCAAGGTCTCTCTGGCGAGCCTGCCGATGCAGGGCCTGCACCAGAAGACTTCCCTGAAGATCACCAGACACCTCACCGGTGCTGATCAACACGCGCACCATCAGCGAGCACCGACAGCCGGCATGGGACCACGCCGTCCCTGACTGATCGACCCCTCCAGGAAGGTGCACAGATGATCAGCAAGAGGCATCAGGGGTTGCTGACGGGCCAGCCGCAGCCCTTCCGCAATCACGTGATCGGAGCGATAGAGCAGCGACCAGACGTCCTGCAGCTGCTTGATTTCCTGGCCCTGGTCCTTGCGATCAAGCCCCCGTCTGCGCAGACCCACACGGTTCAGGCCCCGCACACGTCCGGGATGACCCTCAACAAGGCAGTAGGGGGGAACATCACGATCGACCCTGGTCATGCCGCCGACCATGGCCATTCCCCCGATGTGAACGAATTGGTGGATCCCCAGGCATCCACCAATCACGGCTTTATCCTCGATCAGAACATGGCCTGCCACCTGGATGCCGTTGGACATCACGATGTCGTTGCCTAACAGACAGTTATGGCCCAGGTGGCAGTAGGCCATGAGCAGGTTGTGATCGCCGATGCGGGTCTGCTCACCCTCGTCGGTGGCCCGATTGATCGTCACGCATTCACGGATGGTGTTGTGATCACCGATCACCACTTCTGTGGGTGCACCCTTGTATTTGAGGTCCTGTGGCTCTTGGCCGAGGCAGGCCCCGGGAAAGATCTTGTTGTGTTCTCCGATGATCAGTCGACCATCGAGCACCGCGTGGGGCCCTACCCAGGTGTGAGCTCCGAGGCGGACATCGGGACCCACAACGGCACCTGGTCCGATCACCACACCGGCAGCGAGTTCGGCCCTGGAATCAACCGCCGCAAGTGGGTGAATCTGGGGAGGACGGTCCTCAGCAGTCACGGAGGGGGATCGCTGTTCACTCATCATGGTCAGTCCACCAGCGAGAACATGAGCTCGCCGGAACAGACCAGCTGGCCATCCACGGTGGCCTCGGCCTTCACCTTGCCGAAGCGCTTGCGCTTGAGACTCAGAAGCTCACAGGTGATCAGCAGCTGATCGCCGGGAATCACCGGCCGCCGAAAGCGCACGCCATCGATGCCTGCAAACACGAACAGTCCCTTGGGCAGATCGGGCATCTGGGTGACAATCAGACCACCCACCTGTGCCATGGCCTCGACAATCAGCACTCCCGGCATCAGCGGCCGCCCAGGGAAATGCCCCTGAAACTGAGGCTCATTGAGAGTGATGTTCTTGATCGCCACGGCTTTCTCACCAGGCACGTGCTCAAGAACACGGTCCACGAGTGCAAATGGATAGCGGTGGGGAAGCAGGCCCATGATCTGCTCAGCAGTGAGCAGGGGCTGGGCTGCGGGTGTGGCGTTGGGGGTTGTGGCGGTGGCGGAGGAGGAAGTCAAATCGGTTCAGAGCTGAGCATCGGATCGATCGGCCAGAACAGCGGCCAGGTCTGTATGCAGACCATGGGAGCCGCGATAGACCAGCACCTGCGCACGAGGAAAACCAACAAGCGCCAGATCACCGATCAAGTCCAGAAGCTTATGGCGCACCGGTTCATCGGGATAGCGCAGAGGTGGATTCAACCAGTGGTCTCCATCACAAACCAGAGCATTGTCGAGAGCACCACCCAGAATCAGTCCTGCGGCTCGAAGCTGATCCACCTGCTCACGGAAGCCAAAGGTCCGGGCCGGGGCGATCTCCGCAACGAAGCGTTCAGGCGTCAGTGCGAGGGCACACTGCTGACGACCTATCGCCGGCTGGGGGAAATCGATCACCCCCACCAGCATGAACTGCTCTGCAGGAGTGGCGGTGATCACGCTGCTGCCGCGATGGAGGGCGATCGGCTGCTGCAGTTGCGGCCGGGCTGAAGCCGGCGTTGCCGCCGGAGCCATCCCTGCCTCGGCGATGGCCTCAACCCAACCCTGGGCTGAGCCGTCCAGAAGCGGAACCTCGCTGCCTTCGACCTCGAGATGCACGTGGGTGAGACCGCAGCCTGCAACCGCAGCCAGCAGATGTTCCACGGTTGCTAGTCGATGCTCACCCAGCTCAAGCGTGGTGCAAAGCGGACTGTCACGCACCTGGGACGGTTGCAGCTTCAGAGGTTCGCCGCCCTCTGAGGAGGGCCAGCTCACCCACACACCAGCTCGCTGAGAGGGCCTGAGTGTGACCGAGACCTGCTGACCGCTGTGCAACCCAATGCCGCTGCGACGGGCCATACCTTCAAGGGTCCAGGCTCCGTCGTAATCATGAGGCCAGGAGACCATCAGAACTTCCAGCCGACACCCAGATTGAAGCGGTATTCACCGGTGAAGTTCTGACTTGCCACCTCCAGGCGCAGAGGCCCCACTGGCGTTGTGACAATCACACCAACACCTGGAGAAACACCGGAACCGGGCTTGTCGAGCAGCTCGCCAGGTTTGCCGGGGACATTGGCCTGGGATCCGAAATCAGTACCTGCGTCAATGAACACTTCGCCAGCAAAGATGCTGAGGATTGGAAAACGATATTCAATGGTCGCTTCTCCAAAGCTGCGGCCAACGGCGAGATCGCAGTCAAACCAGCCGCGAACAGAGTTGGATCCGCCAAGACAGAACGCTTCATAGGGAGGCAGGTCGCCGATGATGGTGCCGGCCTTGAATTGGAATGCCAGGGCCTGCGGGCAGTTTTCCGGTTCACCCTCCTTGGGGCGGCAGCCCTTGGCCAGCTTCAGCCACCTGACAGGGATGAAATGGGTGTAGCTGGTCCGGACTCGGTTAAAGGTCGGCGAGTTCTCTCCAACAGAAACGTACTGCTCAGTTCCGAAGCTGAAAAAATTGCCCTCCGAGGGATTACGTGTGTCGTTCAGCGTGCTGTAGGTGGTTGCGAACCTAACGCTGGCAAGGGTGTTCTGGTCAGCGCAGTTGAAAGCCGTGCAAATGATCTCATCGTTATCAATGCGGTCATCCTTAATCTTTCTATTGGGAACTCCATATGGACGGGTACCTCCGGCGTAGTTGATCGGTCGAACCGCCTGTAGGTTCAACCCAGCCAGCACCTGCCAGGGCACCTTCTTAAAGGGGTCGCCACCGTTGAGAGGACGCGCAAAAATCATGTTGCCGCCGACGCGTTCAAGTGCAATTGAGTCGCCTTCGAAGTCAAACCAGCTGAAGTCTGGGAACTCATTGCTGGCCTTGCTGACGTTGCTGAAGCGGCTGTCTGCAGGGTTGTTATTGGAGCTGATTGAGTAGGCGAATTGGGAGTTGTTGTCCTCGTAATCCTTCAGGCTGACGATGTCGCCGTCGTTCTGGCTCTGAAAAACCTGTGGAACCTCACGACTCAGGAAAATCGAAGTCCGGAATGAGGTTCGGTGCTGGTCCCCCTTGATCCAGGGGTCGGAGAAGGTGAGATTCGCAAGACCACCAAACTGGCCATAGGTCAAGTTCAGCGCAAGGTTCCAGGCTCGTCCGAACAGGTTGCTGTCTGAAAGCTGCAGCTGGCCAAATACACCCTGGCTCTGGCTGTACCCAAGACCGCCGGAGAGTGATCCGGTGGACTGCTCGACGATGCCAAGCACGATGGTGATTGCTCCCGGTTCACCTGGAACCGGCTGCAATGTGACCTTGACGTCACTGAACAGTGAGGTCCCATAAAGACGCCGAATATCGTTTTCGAGCAGGTTGCGGTTAAACGGTTCTCCCGGCTTGATGGAGATCTCCCTGCTCACCACCCAGGGCTTGGTCTTTCCATTGATGGGTTCGCCCTTTTCATTGGTGTCCTCACCCTCCTTGTTGATGAATTTCACCTCGACACCGGCCACTGTGCCGATAAGAACCTTCAGCTGCACAACACCATCAGGACTCACCCTGGTGGGGCCACTGACGCGAGCCAGGGAATAGCCCTGATCGGCGTACCACTTTTGCAGCTCCTTCATGCGCAGCTGCAGCTCGTTGAGGTTGAGCGTGCGGCCGTAATCGGAACTGAACGTGTCCTCGATCACCTTGGGCTCGATCTTGTTGTCCTCAGGTTCCAGAAGGATCTGGGTCAGCACGGGGTTGGGCACCACCTGAACCGCCAGCTGTACGCCAAGCGGTCCGTTGATCGGCTCGATCCGCACATCCGAAAACCATCCTGTGGCGTAGATCGCATCAAGATCGATCTTTAACTCGTCTCTTGTCACCCTGCTGCCGGGACGGACCTGCATCGCGTCATAGGCCGCAAGCTCGAGGCGCTCCTGCTCTGGATGACCGTCAATCCCCTCGATGATCACCTCCGTGATCAAAACCCTGGGCTGATCCGGCACCTCCTCAATCGGTTCAGCAACGGGGGTGGCAGCAGGAGCAGGGCTGACCTCGATCTGCTCGACCTCAATCTCCTCGTCAATCAGTTCCGCTTCAACATCATCCGTCCCAACACCATCCGTCCCAGGACCGTCCTCGACCACTGCTTCCTCTTCAACAACCTCCGCCTCCACCTGGACCTCCTCGACCTGGGCCTGCGCCGGAAGGCCGCTGATCAATGGCAGGGCCAGGGCAAAACCCACGGCACCTCGCCGAACGGCGTTCTTGGTTCGGCTGGAGGAGAAAGCGACCATTGGGGGGGACGGAAGTTGGCCGGGCCGGCCGCAAACGTCGGTGAACTTAACTGCAGTTACGGGGTGTCGGGCAGGCCCCTTGTACCCGTTTGCAGACCTCCCCGTAGGCCTCGATCACTCCGCCTAGGTCCTTGCGGAACCGGTCCTTGTCGAGAATGCGCTCCTCGGCATCCAGGCATGACAGGTCCCAGAGCCGGCAGGTGTCAGGGCTGATCTCGTCGGCCACCAGAAGCTCGCCGGCAGCATTGATGCCCAACTCAAGCTTGAAATCCACCAGCTGCAGTCCGATCTCTCTGAAAAAGGGAATCAGCACCGCATTCACGTTTCTGGCCAGCAGCTCAATCCGTTCACGCATCTCGCTGGAAACCACACCAAGCAATGCCAGACGTGCATCGGTCAGGAGGGGATCACCCAGGCTGTCATCTTTGAAATAAAGATCCAGCAGTGCCGGTTCCAGAGGGGTGCCCTGGGCGATCGGCGTTTCACGACACAGAGAGCCGGTGGCGATGTTGCGCAGCACCACCTCAACCGGGATCACCTCAACACGCTGAACGACCATCCAGGTTTCGGCCGCGATCCCGCAGTAGTGGGTGGGAATGCCCTCCCTCTCAAGCACCTCGAATAGACAGGCTGAGATCCGGCAATTGAGACGTCCCTTGTCATCCAACTGTGCCTTTTTCTGGGCGTTGAATGCCGTGGCGTCGTTCTTGAACTCCACCAGCACCTGCTTGTCCTCTGCACCGGCGTAGATGCGCTTGGCCTTGCCCTCGTAGAGAAGGTCGCCGTGGGGAATGGTCATGGCTGGACGTCGATACCGGGACCGCCGGCTTCAGGTACTGGTGATTCTCCCAGCGCGGCGTGGCCGCCAGGATCCCGGGGAGAGCGCAGTTCCTGCTCCAACAGCTGTTGTTGCTCAACAGACATGCCTTGAAGATCCTGCTCGAGTTCCATCAGGGTGAAGCGGTCATCCACTCGGGTGGCAAGGCGCTTCAGACGTTCGCGTGGCCGCTCGCCGCTGCCGCCGCTGGCCAGCTCCAGACGCAGCTGAAGCCGCAGCAGATCCTCGGCATGATTCCAGGCCTGAACTGCAGCCGCCTGATCAAGGGCTGCTTCGATCAGGGAAGCGCCGCGCTCGGGCTCGATCGCATCCAGCAGTTCAGCCGCAAGCCCCAGACGACGTGCTGCAACCGCCCCGGGGGTGCGGCCCGCCAGCAGGCTGATCACGGCCTGCTCGCTCTGGCCGGAAGCGATCTGCGCTGCAGCCAGAAGATCGAGAGCCGAACGGGTGGAAGCGATCCCCTGATCATCGATGCCCACAATGAGCTGCTCGCTGTCAAGCCTGGCTAGATCACCATCAGCCAGACGCATCAGGGCCAGCACGATGCGCTCCTGATCCAGTGCTGCGCTGGCTGCCTGCCAGGACAGCAGCAACCATTCCCGGCGGCGGGGACCTGGACCGGGCCCGTAACGACCTAGCACCACCTGCGCGCTGTCGGGTGCCTTGCAGGAGATCAGAGCCCTGGCATTGGCCATCACCACATCAAAGGTCTGCGGTGACGGCGCCACCGCCATCAGCCTGTCGCGCAGAAGCTGGAGACGTTCATCAACGCCAAAACGGGCGGAATCGTCACAGGCCAGCTTCAGCTCGGGAATTCCTCCCTCAAGCAGAACGGCATCAAACGCCTCCTGAGTCATCGGCGCGGGGGAAGCGAGCGAATCCTGCAACTCCGGCCGACCTGAGGATTCGATCGGGGCAGGCAGCGTCGTTGCAGTGCCTGGCACCACCGCCAGCAGCAATGACAAGGGAAGAGGGAGCAATCCCATGGGCCGGAAGGCGTTCAACAAAAATGGAACGGTCGCACCACCATCAGCAACAGCGGAGCGACGCACAAACCTAAGGGTCTTCGCCCGAAACGCTTGCCTCCATGGCCCATTCCAGCTCCCGTCCTCAGACCCTGCCGCCACTTCGTCATCTGCTCGTGGTGGGTGGTGGTGGACGTGAACAGGCCCTGGCCTGGGCCTTGCGCCGCTGCAACGACGTTGAGGCTGTTTGGGTGACACCTGGTAACGGGGGCACCGAAGAGCTCGACGGATGCAGGTCACTGGCGATCGCGGAACAGGACGCTGAGGGGCTGATCAAGGCGTGTCAGCAGCAGGCGATCGATCTGGTGGTGATCGGACCGGAAGCGCCTCTTGCGGCCGGAGTCGCTGACCGCCTGCGTGATGCAGGGCTGGCGGTGTTCGGTCCAAGCGCCAACGGGGCACAGCTCGAAGCCAGCAAAGCCTGGGCCAAGGATCTGATGCGGGAAGCGGGCATTCCAACCGCAGGCCACTGGGCAGTGGCGAGTGCCAGCGAGGGACTGGAACTGCTCGAAAAGCTCCAACGCCCGCTGGTGGTGAAGGCCGACGGCCTGGCTGCAGGCAAGGGAGTGACCGTCGCCGACAACACCGAACAGACCGCCAGCGCAATCCGTGAAGCCTTCGCGGGCCGTTTCGGCGCCGCGGGCGAGCGGCTTGTGCTTGAGGAACGCCTTCAGGGTCCGGAGGTGTCCGTGTTTGCACTGTGCGACGGCGAACGGATGGTGCTGCTGCCACCGGCTCAGGACCACAAACGGTTGCTGGAGGGTGACCTGGGGCCGAATACCGGTGGGATGGGCGCCTACGCCCCAGCTCCGCTGCTGGATCGGGCCGGGCTCGAGCAGGTGCGCGAGCTTGTGCTCGAACCCACGCTGCGAGCCCTGCAGAACAAGGGAATCCAGTACCGGGGGGTGATCTATGCAGGCCTGATGCTCACCGCCGAAGGGCCCCAGGTGATCGAATTCAACTGTCGCTTCGGTGATCCTGAGTGCCAGACCCTGATGCCCCTGATGGGTCCGGAACTCGCCAGGGTTCTTCAGGCCTGTGCACTCGGCTGCCTGGATCTGGCGCCCGAACTCTCGGTTGCCCAGACCTGCAGCGCCTGTGTCGTCGCTGCCGCCGAGGGCTATCCGGAGACACCACGCAAAGGGGATGTGATCGATCTGCAATCGGATCCCGATGATCAGCGGCAGCTGTTCCATGCCGGAACGCGACGCGAGCAGGATGGTCGTGTGGTGACCACCGGCGGACGGGTGCTGACCCAGGTCGCCCAGGCAGCGGACTTCGATCGGGCCTTTGACAGCGCCTATGCAGGGCTGAAGCTGGTGCGCTTTGACGGCATGCAGTACCGCCGCGACATCGGCCATCAGGTGCGCCGGGCCTAGTCTCAGGTGGATGTGCTCCGGCGGAATGGCCAGCGATCCAGCAACGGCTCAGAACGAAGCCCCTGCGGAATGGGCGGCTCCGGTCGCCGGCGCTGACGTCATGACCGCCAAGGGCTTGTGGCCGCAGGCGCGATCCTGGTGGGCTGAGTTCAGCCTTCAGACCAAACTGCTGGCCGTGGCCACTCTTGTGGTGAGCCTGATGATGACTGGCATCACCTTCTTCGCGCTCAACGGCATCCAGCGTGACACCGCACTGAACGACACTCGTTACGCCAGGGATCTGGGCCTGCTGCTTGCCGGGAATGTCAGCGAGCTTGTGGCGGAAGGACGGGACCGCGAGCTCGCCAACGTCACGGAGACTTTCTGGCGTTCGAGCAGAAGTCTCCGCTACATCTTTTTCGCTGATCCGGACGGCATTGTCTACCTGGGGATACCTGTCAGCGGCAGTGACGACGCCAGCAACGAGGACCTGCGTCTGAGCCGCCGCCTCGAACTGCCCGACGAACTGCGCAGCCGCACCCAGAACCCCCTGGTTCGTCAGCACATCACACCCCAGGGTCAGGTCACGGATGTGTTCGTGCCTCTGGTGGAGAACAACAACTACCTGGGCGTGCTGGCCCTGGGTGTGAATCCCAATGAATCAGCTCTGGCCAGTGCTGCTCTCACCCGCGAAGTGACGGTGGCGGTGTTCATCTCCATCTGGGTTCTGGTGATTCTCGGAGCTGTCTTCAACGCTCTGACCATCACGCGGCCGGTCAAGGAGCTGCTGAGAGGCGTCCGATCCATCGGCGACGGTGACTTCCGCGCCCGCATCGGTCTGCCGATGGGGGGCGAACTGGGAGAGCTGCTGGATGGCTTCAACGCCATGGCCTCGCAGCTGCAGGACTATGACGCGGCCAACATTGAGGAACTTCAGGCGGCCCAGGTGAAGCAGGCTTCCCTGATCGCCACCATGGCCGACGGAGCGGTTCTGCTCGACGGTGAAGGTCGAATCGTGCTCGTCAACCCAACGGCGCGACGTCTGTTCCGCTGGGAAGGTCGCAATCTTGAAGGTCAGGATTTTCTCAACGAGGTGCCGGAACTGCTGGCCGTTGAACTGCATGAGCCATTCGATGCGGTGTTCTCCAAAGAGACCGACACCAACGAGCTGCGCAGCAGCGTCGGCGATCCGCCCAGAACACTGCGCTTCGTGTTTCAGGCCGTTCGCGAACCAAGTGGCGACACGCTCAAGGGCATTGCCGTCACCATCCAGGACCTCACACGGGAAGTGGAGCTGAATGCGGCACAGAGCCGTTTCATCAGCAATGTCTCCCACGAACTGCGCACGCCACTGTTCAACATCAAGAGCTACGTGGAGACCCTCCACGACATGGGAGACCAGCTCAGCGAAGAAGATCGACGCGAATTCCTGGGAGTAGCCAATTCGGAAACGGATCGGCTCACCCGCCTGGTGAACGACGTTCTTGATCTGTCCAGGCTGGAATCCAACCGTGTTGTGCAGTTTTCTGCGGTTGATCTTCGACCTGGCCTGGAGCAGACCCTGCGCAGCTACCAGCTGAATGCGAGCGACAAGCAGGTTGACCTGAGTCTTGAAGCCGATCGTGATCTCCCTGATGTTCTGGGGAACTGGGATCTGATTCTTCAGGTGCTCGACAACCTGGTCGGCAACGCACTGAAGTTCAGCCGCAGCGGTGGCCGACTGATGATCAGGGCTTACACCTGGCCCGACAGTTGTCAAATGACTCCCTCGGCAACGGTCGGCAACAGCACCGATGGCCCCACATGCACGCTGAGTTCACCACTCCCCAAGATCCGGGTTGAGGTCTGCGACACCGGTTACGGCATCAGCGAAGAGAGCCAGCAAAAGATTTTCGAACGCTTCTACAGGGTGGAAAATGCCGTTCACACTGAAGTCGGAACTGGCCTCGGTTTGTCGATCGTGCGAGGCATCCTCGAGAAGCATGGCAGCAAGATCTGCATGGCAAGTGAGCCGGAGGTGGGAACCACCTTCTGGTTCGAACTGCCCCTGGCGCAGGAGGATCCCGAGGAGCTGAGGTGGAGGGCCGAGCGTCAGAGCGAAGATGAGCGAGTGGCCCTGACCCCGACCACAGAAAGCTGATCAGCTGTCGGGTGCCACGCCACGGGCGATGCGCGAAAGCTCACTGCGCTCATCGGTGGTGACACGGTGTGGCACCCCGGAAATGATCCGCTCGAAGTTGGAGAAAGAGTCCTTGATCTGCGGACCGTTGCCGGTGATCACGAATTCACGGATGCCCTTGTCATGCCATGAGCCGCGCATCTTGAAAACGTTCACGGCACGAGCCATTTCCCCGCGGATCTCCACGTACTGCAGCAGCAGAATCGTGTCGGTGATCGTGGAGATGTGGGAGTCCGTGATCGAGTGGCTTCCCATGAACTCCTCCGAGGTGTTCGTGAAGAAGCCGGCGATTTCCTCCTGCTTGGCATAACCGGTCACCCCGATCACGAATTGGCGGAAGGCGTTGTGACTGACGCCGCGGGCCAGCGCGGAGAGAGAGTCGATTGCCATCCGTGACGGCTTGAACTGACTGATTTCGGTCTTGATGATCTGCAGGTGGTCCTCCAGGCCTGTCGATTCCGGATAGGCACAGATGATCTTGAGCAGACCGTCCTGCTCCATCTGTTCAAAATCAATGCCCCAGCTTGTAGCGTTGCGGAGAAGCTGGGCACGCGACTCCTCATAGGCGAACAGGATGGCGCGCTCCTTGTTGCGGCAGGCATCCTCAATGAATTTCGACTCCAGCAGTGTTTTGCCGGTACCCGTGGCGCCGGTCGCCAGAATGATCGAATCCTTGAAGAAACCTCCACCGCACATCTCATCAAGACGCGGCACTCCGGAACTGATCCGCACATTGGAGGATCGCTGCGTGAGGCGCATCGCACCCAGAGGGAAGATGCTGATCCCGTGGGCGCCCATCGTGAAGGGGAACTCCCCCTTCATATGCGTGGTGCCACGGAGCTTGAGGATCTCCACAGTGCGCCGACGGCGTTCACCCTCCAGCACATTGCGCAGAATCACCACGTTGTCGGAGACGAACTCCTCGACTCCGTAACGAGCGATCGGTCCATATTCGTCGATCCGCTCGGTGGTCATCACGGTGGTGACACCGATTTCCTTGAGACGGGCGATCAGACGGAAAATCTCTCGACGCACGACGAACACGGCGTCGTATTGCTGAAACACGGCGGTGATTGAATCGATGGCGACTCGCTTCGCCTTGTACTTGCGGATGGCGTAGTTGATCCGCTCAATCAGACCGGAGAGGTCGAAGCTTCCGGCCACATCCTGACCGTCGGGATCAGGTGAGGCGTCGAGAATGAACAGTTTGTCCTGCTCGACCATTTCCTGCAGATTCCAGCCGAAACTGGCGGCGTTGCGCAGGATGTCGAGCGGTGACTCCTCAAAGGTGACGAAGATCCCCGGTTCGTCGAAATTGGCAACGCCGTTATGCAGGAAGTGCAGAGAGAAGACCGTTTTGCCGGTGCCGGATGTGCCGCTGATCAGCGTGCTGCGACCGATCGGGAGGCCACCCTGACAAACATCATCGAAACCCTCGATCCCTGTCGGAAGCTTCTGAACCTGCATCTGTGGAGAACCACTGGAGCTGGAGATCTGCATAACGACGCTCTTATGGATGCAAGGTAAGGAAAAATCGAGTCTTCACCTGCGGTTGCACGGGCAGGCTTAAGAATCTGGTTCGGCTGTCTCCGCCTCCTCCAGGGCATCCCTCAGCGAAGAGGTGAGGTTGTTGTCAGCCAGTTCGTCGTAGAGAAGGTCGAGACCGATCAGCACCCGCTCACGGTCGGACAGGTCACCGATGATCCGACGCACGGGAGGCGGCAGGATCTTGGAGAGAGTCGGGGTGGCAAGGATTTTGTCCTCCTCCGCGAGCTGTGGATTCTTAAGCACATCAATCACCTTCAGGGCGTAGACGCCCTTGAACTCCGTCTCGAGGATGTTGCGCAGTGTCTTGAGTGCCCTCATGGAGTTCGGCGTGTTGCCAGCCACGTAGAGCTTGAGGATGTAGGTCTTGCGTGGGCTCATGGGGCCACCTCCGGATCGGTGAGAACGCGACGTTCCCCGGCCGCAGGTGTCAGAGAGACCTCTGGAGGAATCGAACGTCGATACATCTCGCAGAGGTGAGCCATGACATCGAGCAGAGCGAGGCGATAGTCCTGAAGAAAATCGTTTTTATGCCCTTCAAGTCTGAGCTGCTTCCAGAAGTCGTCAATGAGATTCATGTGGATCTCCACAGCCCGGGTGATTGGCAGATCACCGAAGAAGGCGGTATTGACAAAACTTTCCAGCGCCTGGTTGGCTGCCGCTGGATCCCTGAAATAGCTGATCAGCAGATCCCGGTAGGTGCGCTGAAGTGACTGAACGAGATCACGCTGTTCATCGGGGGGCAAATTGGAGAGAAACCTTGATGGGTCCCGCTTGTAGAAAACGCCCAGGTAGCCGAGGCGCTCCTGCAGGCGACTGGACAGCTTCCAGGCACTGCCTTCCACGCCGGGCATGGCGTTCTGTTCGGCGCCGTCCTCAGGCCTGGCATCCTTCTGCCCCTGGCGCAGGAAGCGGGATATGGCGGCATCCACGTTGTAACCCAGCTGTTCCAGCTGATCGCCAGGCAGATGAACCTCTTCGGGGTGGTAATCAACCCGGCCCATCAGCTCACCAACCACAACGGCTGGGAACAGCAGACCCTCGGCGCTGAGGGCCTTCCGTGTCATGTCATCGAGCAGCGCCTGTTCGATGACAACAGCATCCACGCCTTCACGCTGCTGGGAGAGCAGCTCAACAAGCCCCTGACCGGACTCGACTGCACCGAGATCAACAGGCGAGTAACGATTCACCGGCAGCCATTGACGGCAGATATCCACAAGATTCCTCGTCTTGAGCAGCAAAGCGATCGTGAGTGCCGGACGAGCCATCCACCGCGACAGGGTCCTGAGCTGAATCTTGACGAAAGGGACTAAGAACAACGAAGATCTTTGTTTGTCTTTCGATTGCGGTTCAGGCCAAATCGGTTCGACCGAGCCTGACCGCGTCATTCAGTTCATGGCCGACACCAGTTCCAAAACCTCTGCAGCAGCCGATACTGGCGCCTACGCGATTGTCGAGGCATCGGGTCAGCAGTTCTGGCTGCAACCCAATCGTTATTACGATCTCGACCGACTCAATGCC
Source organism: Synechococcus sp. MIT S9503 (assembly GCF_047304175.1). Classification (GTDB taxonomy): domain Bacteria; phylum Cyanobacteriota; class Cyanobacteriia; order PCC-6307; family Cyanobiaceae; genus Synechococcus_C. The sequence continues at coordinate 1,480,111 of NZ_CP138955.1, forward strand.
GAGGTGGATGCGACTGTCACCCTCGACAACGTTCTCCTGGTGAAGGATGCCAAGGGCACCACGCTGGGCAAGCCCTTCGTCAAGGACGCCAGCGTTGAGCTCAAGGTGATGGCTCACCGTCGCGGTCCCAAGGTGATCGTTTACAAAATGCGTCCCAAGAAGAAGACCCGCCGCAAGAATGGACATCGTCAGGAGCTGACCAGAGTCATGGTTCAGTCGATCTCCGTCGATGGCAAAGCCATCAGCTGATCCCCGGATCACCGATAACCAAGTTTTTTCTCAACTTCCATCCCTCCCCATGGCTCATAAAAAAGGCACAGGCTCAACACGCAACGGCCGCGATTCCAATTCCAAACGTCTTGGCGTGAAGGCTTACGGCGGCGAATCCGTGACAGCTGGCTCGATCCTGATCCGTCAGCGCGGCACCTCGGTTCTGCCGGGTGTCAACGTTGGCCATGGCAAGGATGACACCCTCTTCGCACTGACCGATGGTGTGGTGAAGTTCGAATCGATTCGCCGCGGCCTCCGCAACCGCAAGCGGATCAACATCATCGCCGGCGTCTGAACAGAAGCTCCTATGCCGTCAATGGCGCCGTTCCGTGCTGAGCGCCAGACGGGTCGTGAACACCAAACCGATCAGCGTGAGCCCCAGAACAATCCATAGTCTGGGGCTTACTTCATGCAGTGCATGTTCAAGTTCGAGGGGCAGAGCCAGACCGAGAACAACCACCAGCAGCCATTCTCCCCAGCGCCGACCAAGCCAGGTAGCCCAGGCCGCAACCAGGATCAGGCCGGCATAGAGCCCGGAGACCAGAGCCAGACGCATCAGACGATTGGGGCCCAGCAGAGTTCCTTTCTCGGCGAGCGATGACAGGAACTGATGGTCCGACCTGCCCCAGGTCTCGGCGAAATCAGACAGCTGGGCGTAGTGAACATCTCCGAACATGGCGGCGAGACTGATCGCCAGCAGAACAGCTGCCAGTAGAAGCTTTTTAAGCACGATCAGGCGAATCAGCCAGCGGCTCCGGTCAACGGTCTGAGCCATCGATTGTTCAGATCAGAGATCCTTGAGCGGTCGGTAAACCCTTGTTGTGATCAGCAAGGGGTGAAACAGCTCAAGAAATCGACTCTGGAGACAGCGGAAGAACTCTTCCACCAGAGCCGGATCATCGAAATGAAAAGGATATTCACCGTTGTGCCCTTTGAAGAAATACCAGTTGAGAAGAGCCCGACCGCCCGGAGCGAGACGGCTGTGAAATTCCATCAGCTGCGCGGAGGGATCGGGAAGATGCTCCAGCACATCAAGACAAACCACGGTGTCGAAACTGCGACCGGGAAGACTGTCGAGGTCGCGATGAACGCTCAGACGCTCCTCAAGTCCCAGGCGCGCAGCACGGTCCTGCACGAACGCCCGGTTCTGAGGATTGAGATCCACAAACCACACATGCCTCACGCTCTCAAGGCCAGCGGCTGCCAGAGCATGGGTGCCGATACCGCCGCCGAAATCAAGCACATCCCCATGGGCGAACTGCTGCTGCAACCGCAGCGTGTCAGCGATGTAGTCGGAGCTGCTGAGATGCCAGGCCGCCAGCTCGAACAGGTGACCCGTCCCAACGGTGTCCTCATAGAAATCCGCAGCTCGCTCTGGATCGAAGGCTCCCGGATGCATCGCCGCCAGGTTCTCCGTGCTCTGGGGTAGTCGTTCGGCAACCTCCGCCGGCGAAAGCGACAGGTAGGAGGCCAGATGCTCCTTCACCGAAAAGCCACTGTCGAGAAAATCCTGAATGTCCATACCAGCGGAGACATTGAGTGGCTGCATCGACCATCAGGACGTGATCGGGCAAACCTACGCGCGTACCAGCGAGCGACAACGGCAAGGTGCCACAGTCGACTACCAGAACTGTCCGGCATCTTGACTGCGCTCATTGGCTTTGCCGTGATCGACAAGCCGGCGGGCCTCACCTCACAAGCATGCGTGGCTCGCATCCGACGGCTGCTCGGCATCCGCAGGGTGGGGCACGGTGGCACCCTTGATCCTGCGGTGACCGGGGTGCTGCCGATCGCCGTGGGGCAGGCGACACGGTTGTTGCCCTACCTGCCTGGCGAGAAGACCTATCGGGGTGTGATCCAACTGGGGATCACCACCAGCACCGACGATCTGCAGGGCGTGGAACTGTCCAGGGCAGCCGTGCCCGTTCTGTGCCCCGAAGCACTGGATCTGGCTCTTGACCGGTTCCGAGGCCCGATCTCCCAGCACCCGCCACAGGTCTCAGCCCTGCACGTGAACGGGGAGCGGGCGCATGCCAGGGCACGACGTGGAGAGGTGATGGAACTTCCGGCTCGGACCGTGACCATTCATCAACTGCATCTGCTGGGATGGAATGCCGCAGGCGCGCAGTTGAGCGTGGAGGTGCACTGCTCAGCAGGCACCTACATCCGTTCACTGGCCAGAGACCTAGGCGCATCACTTGGATGCGGAGGCTGTCTGGCCAGCCTCCGGCGCACCCAGGCGCTGGGATTTCATGATGACAAGGCCGTTCCTCTTCCCGATGCACCTGCGATCGTCGGTGAGGGCGCACTGGCTTTGCTGCCGCCCGAGCTGGCTTTGCCTCATCTGCCCCGACGGCTGCTGACACCGCACGAACAGCTCGACTGGAGCTATGGGCGCAGGATCACTCCAGGCATCGGAGAGTCCGCCGAAGCGGTGGTGATGCTCAGTGAAAGTGGACGAATGCTCGGGCTCGGCGTGCCCGATGAAGAGGATGGCCTGAGGCCCAAGCTGGTGTTCGAAGCCAGAGGTTGATGCTCCGAGCCCGGTCATTAGCTTTTGAACGGACGGGCGCCGATGCATCCGAATGGCAGGCCACAGCAAATGGTCCCAGATCAAACGCACCAAGGCGGTGGTGGATGCGAAACGAGGTGCGGTGTTCACCCGGATCGGTCGAGAAATCAGCGTGGCTGCCCGCCAAGGCAGTGACCCTGATGGCAATTTCCAGCTGCGCACGGCAATCGCCAAGGCCAAGGCCGCTGGCGTGCCGGCGGGCAACATCGAACGCGCCATCGCCAAGGGGTCCGGCCAGGGTGACGACGCGGCACACCTCGAGTCAATCCGCTACGAGGGCTATGGCCCAGGCGGCGTGGCTGTGCTGGTTGAGGCGCTGAGCGATAACCGCAACCGCACGGCAGCGGCAGTGCGTCTGGCCTTCAGCAAGCACGGTGGCAGCCTCGGGGAAAGCGGATGCGTGAGCTATCTGTTCCAGCACCGCAGTGAAGTGCGTCTCCAGAGCCCCGCGATCAACGAGGAAACATTGCTGGAATCCCTGCTCAGTCTGAATGCCGACGGATATGAGCTCCTGAGCGATGAAGAAGCTCTCGTGCACGGCCCGTTCGAAGCGCTCGAATCACTGCAGAAAGGACTCCGTGATCAGGGCTGGGCGGTCGCGGAGTGGTCGCATTGCTGGCAGCCGCTCACCCAGGTGACCCCCAATAACGAGGCGAGCAGTCGGCAGTGCCTGAAGTTGCTTGATGCTCTCGAGGAGCTCGATGACATCTGCAGTGTCAGCGCGAACCTCGAGCTGGATCAGGATCTGGGCAAGTGATCTGATCAATGGCTTCGCTGCTCAGCGCACCGATTGCAAGGTGCTCCAGCCGCCGCCACCGGGTGTTGCGATCAACAGTCGATCGCCGGCCTTCACAGCAAGCTGAACACAACCATCCAACACCCGAACCGTGCCGTCGGCACGGGTCAGCAGAGCCGTTCCTGTTGCCCCGGGTTGGCCTCCAGCAAGACCGAAAGGCGCCACATTTCTGGACCCTGAAAGCAGCGCCGCAGTCAACGGTTCCAGGAAGAGGAACTCCCGCAACAGGCCATCGCCTCCACACCAGCGACCGGCGCCGCCGCTGCCTTGACGGAATCCGAAGCGTTCCAGCCTCACAGGAAATCTCTGCTCAAGAATCTCCGGATCAGTGAGCCTGGAGTTGGTCATGTGCGTCTGCACACCACTCGAACCGGGGAATCCCTCGCCAGCGCCTCCTCCTCCGGCGATGGTCTCGTAATACTGCCTGCGCCCGTCCCCAAAGGTGAGGTTGTTCATCGTGCCCTGGGCAGCTGCCATCACTCCGAGCGATGCAAACAGAAGATTGCAGAGCGCCTGAGAGGTTTCCACATTGCCGGCGACCACTGCTGCCGGCGAGCGGGGATTGAGCAGGGATCCCTCCGGAACAACCAGGGTCAGCGGCCGGAAACAGCCGGCATTCATGGGGATCGGCTCCTCCACGAGACAACGGATCACGTAGAGAACGGCAGCCTTGGTCACCGCCAGCGGAGCGTGGAAGTTGTGCGTGGACTGGGCACTGGTTCCAGTGAAATCGAGTACGGCCTGTTGCCGTTTGTGATCCACCTGCAAGGCCAGCTTTAGCCTTGCGCCGTTGTCGAGCTGCACCTCGAAGGTTCTGTTCTGAAAACGGCCGATCAGGCGTTGAACTGTGGCTGCTGCATGGTCCTGAACATGCCGCAGATAGCGCCCGACACGTCGCGGCCCCTCGAGCTGCAGGAGCTGACCGAACAGTTCCGTTCCCAGATAGTTGGCAGCGGCCTGAGCCTGAAGGTCGGCCCAGAGCAGTTCCGGATCCCTCGGCGGCGATCTCAGACCCTGCAGACACTGGTTCCAGCCCTGACGATCCGGTGTTCCCCCGGCGCTCAACCAGTGGTTGCGCACCAGAAGGCCTTCCTGCTCGATGCTGGTGCTGAAAGGGGGCATGGAGCCTGGCGTCTGTCCGCCCACATCGGCGTGATGGCCGCGACAGGCCACGAAGGCGAAGGGATCCGGGTTCCCCTCCACGAAACAGGGAGTGATCGCGGTGATGTCGGGCAGATGGGTGCCGCCATGGAAGGGATCGTTACTGATCACGGTGTCGCCTGGCGCCAGCACCGGCCTCTCACCACGACGGATCTGCCCAAGCAGATCCTCGACTGCATCCCCCATCGAACCCAGATGCACAGGGATGTGGGGAGCATTGGCAACAAGAGCCCCCTCCGAGTCGAACAGAGCACAGGAGAAATCCAGTCGCTCGCGGATATTCACCGAGCGACTGGTCTGGCGAAGCCGTTCACCCATGCGCTCGGCAATCTGCATGAAACGGTGATGGAAGAGGCTGAGATCCACAGGGTCTGGCAGCGAATCCTCTTGGGAACTTGCGCCGCCGGTCCCGGCCCCGGCAGGCATCTCCCGATCGGCGATGGACACTGCCTCCAGAACCACACTGCCGTTGTCCAGCAGCCGGGCCATCCACCCCGGCTCGAGAACAATCCCTGCGGTGGGATCCAGGATCAACGCAGGACCCTGCAGTTGCTGATCACGTGGCAGCTGTCGACGCTCCAGCACGGGCACCTCACACCAGCCCTGGTTTTTCCAGTGAACAGTGGCCTGCTGAATCTGGTCCGATGAATCGGCAGCGATGCCACTGACATCGGCTGACCACTGACAGGCGTCATCTGCCACCACATCGAGCACCTCCACCTCCAGGCGTTCAGCAATCAGAGGGTCGGCATGCGGCGGGGCGTAGCCGAAGCGGCGCCGATGCGCCTCGTCGTACAGCGCTTCAAGCTGATGAACATCCAGATCGTGCACAGCGGATATCAGCGAGAGCGTCAATCCCTGTTCAGAGGAAGCGTCGCGGAGCTCCAGCCGAACGCGATGTTCCATCAGTTCCGGCGATGCCAGTGAGATCTGCCGCAAAGCCAGGGTTGCCTGATCAAGATCAGCACTGACCATGGCCGGCAGCCCACTCAGCAGCGCCGCATCCAGGGGACGGCGGATCGACCGCTGATGCAGCTGACGCTGACGGGCCTGCCCGAGTCCATAGGCCGAGAGCACCCCCGCCATGGGATGGAGCAAAACCTGATGCAGCCCGAGGGATTCGGCCAGTCGACAGGCAAGCTGCCCCGCTGCACCGCCATAGGCAATCAGCACCCCTCCGCGGATGTCATGCCCCCGGAACAGGGAGACCTGCCTGATCGCTCCTGCCATCACCTCGACGGCGAGGTCAAGAGCGCCTTCCGCCAGCTGCTCGGGCTCCTGACCCAGCTGTTGACCAAGCGCGTGAAAGCGCTCACGGGTCGCACGCAGATCCGGTGGTTGATTGCGATCCGGTCCAAACACGGCCGGAAAGGCCTCCACCTGCAGTCGACCCAGCAGCAGGTGAGCATCGGTGATGGCCAGGGGACCGCCCCGTCGATAGCAGGCTGGGCCGGGATCAGCGCCAGCCGAGCGTGGACCCACGGTGAGGCGGCCGCCATCGCAACCAATGATCGATCCACCTCCCGCTGCAACCGTATGGATCGGCAGACGGGATGCTGTGAGCTGCAGTCCTGCGATCTCTGTTTCTGCATTGCGTTCCCAGTCACGGTCCGCGGCTCCTGCAGGCAGACAGAACACATCGGTGCTCGTGCCGCCCATGTCCACGCCCACCAGGGCCGAAGCGCCCAGGCCTGACTGCTGAGCGGATGCAACGGCTCCGACCATGCCACCCGCCGGACCCGAAAGGATGGTGTCTTTCGCGAGCAGGGAGCTGGGGTGCTGCAGAGCTCCACTGGACGTCATCACCAAGAACCGGGTCTGGTCCCCCAACGCGGTTTTCACCTGATTCAGATATCGGGTGAGCACAGGCTTCACGGCTGCCTCCACCACGGTCGTCTGCCCCCTCGGCACCAGTCGCGGCAGAAGACCTGCCTGGTGGGAACAGATCACCGTGCTGAATCCGGCGGTTCTGGCCGCCTTCGCCAGCTCCCTTTCGTGGATGGGATCACGCCATGCATGCATCAGTGCAATGGCACAACAGCGAATGCCGGCCCGGTGATGTCGGGCAAGCCTCTGCCTCAACCCATCCTCGATCCGCAGGGCCTCCAACTCCCTGCCATCGGCATCCAGTCGGCAAGACACCTCCTCGACGACAGCGACAAGTGAAGGGGCAGGGGGAATGGCCAGCGCGAACAGGTCGCGTCGGTGCTGATCGCCGATTGACAGCAGGTCTCCCAGTCCGCGATTGGTCACGAGCAGAACTGGTTCACCCGCACCTTCGAGCAGTGCGTTGGTGGCAACGGTGGTACCCAGCCGCAGTTCCTCGATCAGTCCTGAATCGATCGGCTGATTCGGAGCAAGCCCCATCAGCTCACGGATGGCAGCCACGGCTGGATCCCCCGGCACCTCCGGCTGCACTGAAAGCACCTTGCGCACAAGCAGCTGACCTGTCGGATGACGTGCCACCAAATCGGTGAACGTGCCGCCGCGATCAATCCAGAATTGCCATCGGGTCAAGACAACAGCGGCAGATGGGCACTGGCCGCATCATCTACCCAGAGATGCACTCTGGGGTGCTGCTGAAGCCAGCTGGCGGGAACCTCGGCGCTGCAGGGATCAAGCAAAGCAGTGCGCAGGATCTCAGCCTTGGCGGAACCGGTGACGATCAGATGAATCTCGTCGGCGGCGAGAATCTCATCAAGACCGAGGGTGATCGCCCGCTCGGGCACCCGGTCGGGATCTCCTCCGAAAGCACCGGCATTCTGAATTCGCGTGGCTGGCTGAAGGGTCACCACCCTGCAGCCACAGCCGGCAGGTGATGGGGGTTCATTGAAACCCACATGACCGTTGCCGCCGAGCCCCAGCAACTGAAGACCGATGCCCCCTGCCTCCTGAACAGCTGCTGCATAGCGTCGGGCCTCTTCAGATGGATCGCCGGCGCTGCCGTCCGGCAGACAAAGCTGTTGGGGGGCAAGCTCGAGAGGGCGACCCAGCTGAGCCTGCATGTAGGAAGCGAAGCTGTGCTCATCAGCCGACGTCAGCCCCACATATTCATCCAGATTGAAACTCAACCAGCGGCGCTTGAGCAGCGCGAGACGCGACGCCGGCCATGCGGAAAGACGCTGTACAAAGGTCCCGTAGAAGGGCTCCATGGTTCTGCCCGTCGCGAGCCCTAGTGGTTTGAAACGCTCCTGCTCCAGAACCGAGTCGAGGTGAACCATCACGTGGTCGACAAGCGCCTGCATCAGCGCATCCGGTTCCGGACGGCGCTGGACCACAAGCCTGGACAGAAACTGAGGCACGCAGTGATCGCGGCAGTTCAACCCTTCAAGGCTGGCTCCGAAGGGGTGCTGAATGCCACTGCTGGATCATCCGCAGGCTGATAAGGCCTGATCGTTGCGCCGCGGTAATAGTGGCGAAGAATGTCGCGGAAACCAGCTCCTTGGCTGGCCAGACCATGGGCACCCCACTGGCTCATGCCAACGCCGTGTCCATAGCCCCGGCCCTGTGCTTCCAGCACGATCAAATCGCTTGAAACTCGCTCGCCGCGGGTGGATGTCTGACTGCGTGCCCTGCTCCAGTCACTCACCGGAGGAGGAGGAGAGGAAGGAGCAAGAACGGAATCTCCGGCTGCAACAGTGGCCGAGCGGCTGCTGATGCCGCTGGCGGAATCACGCCAGTAGCCGATCAACGGTGGAGTCGATTCGGAGACAGACTTCCCTGATCTGGGAGACTCCGACGCGAGAGCGGGTTCGTCCTGCAGCAGAGAGAAGCGCACCATGGTGCTCTTCAGGCCAAGACGTTGACGCAGCTGACGGCCTGTGAGCACCAATGACCCGCTTGGGCCTTGAATCCGAGCCGAGCGCACCCTGCCCGTGGAACTGGTGCTGAGAACGTGCAGCCCTTGAACTCCGCCGGTCTCCTTGAAGCGACGGCGCAGATCGCCGGCCTCGAAACGCTGATTCCAGCGGTGCACTGGACTGTGCTGGTCGTGATCTCTGACACTCACGAGGTAGGGCAGCTGGTTTTGCCAGACCTCGCCACTGGGCTCGGTCGCTCCCCCTGAACTGCTGTGAAACACCGCATTGATCAGGCGCCCGTTGTGCACCAGAACGAGCGAGCGGGTTGTCTCCACCGCTTTCCGGGTTCTCGGAGTTTCTGATTCGATCCCCTTATAGACCTGGCTGCTCACCGTGGCCTTCACATCGAAATCCCCCTTGCCTCTGCGTTGTCGCAGGGCATAGGTACGAGCTGCTACGGCCTGGGCTTGAAGCGCTGCCAGGGGCCACTTGGCAGGCATTTCACTGCCGACAACACTGGGCAGATACGTCTCGATGCCCAGCTGATTGACTGCCTGGATCCTGCCGTTGCGGATCAGCAGCAACAGATCTCCGTGATAACGCCGCTGTCCTAGCCAGATGCCGCGTGGATCACTCGAGCTGATCCGCAGTGAGCGATGGCCCTCTCCTCCTCCATCTGTCAGCGCCAGACGATCACCACGCACGCGAACCCGCAGACGCTGAAAACTCCTATCGCGCCTTCCGAGGCCATGAACCCGAAGCGGCTGATCGCCATCAGATCGAAGCATCAGCTCAGAACCTTCCGCCACCAGAACGCGCATCTGCGGCTCCTCGGCAGTGACCGCTGACCTTGGTTCAGAGATCAGGGCAAGAACGACCATGGGCAGCACAAGCGCTGCCCTGCTGAATCCACGACCAGAGGAGAGGTTTAGGAACACTCGTCAGTCAACGGTCGCTCAGTGTGCCCCGCCCAGCGGACTGCAGCCAGGCCTTCATGGCAGATTGACCATTGAGCCCACCATGCCGTGCAGGTCACCTTTCTCGGCACCAGTTCTGGAGTCCCGACCCGGGCCCGCAACGTTTCAGCGGTGGCAGTGCGGCTTGCTCAGCGTTCGGAACTCTGGCTGTTCGATTGCGGAGAGGGCACTCAGCATCAGTTTCTGCGCAGCGACTTGAGGCTTTCGCAGCTGCGAAGGATCTTCATCACCCACATGCACGGCGACCATGTCTTTGGTCTTCCAGGTCTGCTGGCCAGCCTGGGGCTGAGCGGAAGCAGTGGTGGGGTTGATCTCTATGGCCCCGATCCCCTCGGGAGTTATCTCGAAGGAGTGTTGCGCACCAGCTCAACCCGTATTGGATACCCCCTCAACGTGCATCAGGTGCGCGATGCAGCTGAAGCGGATCGCCTTGTTTTCGAGGACGACGATCTCACCGTGCGGGCGACACCCCTGCACCATCGTGTTCCTGCCTATGCCTACCGCGTTGAGGAAAAGCCGAAGCCAGGTCGCTTTGACATCAACAAGGCTCGGGAGATGGAGATCCCACCGGGACCTGTCTATGCCGCCCTGAAACGGGGCGAAACGGTGACGCTGGATGACGGAAGGAGCATTGACGGCACAACCTTGTGTGGACCGCAGCGGGCAGGAGCGAGCATCGTTTATTGCACCGACACCGTGTTCTGCGAAGCAGCCGTGACCCTGGCCAAGGGCGCGGATCTGCTCATCCATGAGTCAACGTTTTCCCATTCCGAGGCCGACATGGCCTTCCAGCGACAGCACTCCACCAGCACGATGGCGGCACAGACCGCGGCGGAAGCGGGGGTCAGTCAGCTCATTCTCACCCACCTAAGCCCCCGCTATGCACCTGGGAACGCTGTGACCGCAGACGATCTGCTTTCGGAAGCCAGAGCGATTTTCCCGAACACAATCCTTGCCAAGGACTTCCTTTGCGTCGATGTGCACGCATCGGAACGGATCGCATGCTGCAACAGTTCGTGATCCTTGAAGCCTGGTGGGCGTTATTTTGATACTGCAGCGTGATACAAGAGCTTGGTGCGATGTATCCATCGGTCTCTGGCATCCTTCATGGCCCCTTTTCTCCTCAACCTGCAACAGTCGCTGAGTCGACTGCTGATTGCCCTGCCGATGATGGCTGTGCTGATGATCAGCTCACCCGCTCAGGCCGCTCAATGGGATACCGAGACACTCACCGTTCCCTCTGATTCGGATGGCACCGCAGTCACCTTCAGCGAACAACAGGTGAAGGCAGGTCGCAAGGTGTTCAACACCAGCTGCGGGACCTGTCACGCCGGAGGCATCACGAAGACCAACCACAACGTTGGCCTCGATCCGGAAACCTTGGCGCTGGCCACGCCATCGCGCAACAACATCGCGGCATTGGTGGACTACCTGCAGGACCCCACCTCCTATGACGGCGAGTACAGCATTGCCGACCTTCACCCCAGCATGCGCAGCCGCGACCTGTATCCGGCGATGCGTGACCTCACCGATGAGGATCTGCAACTGATGTCGGCCTACATCCTTGTGGCCCCGAAGGTGCTCGGCCAGGAATGGGGCGGCGGCAAGATCTACTTCTGATGCGTGCGTGACGAAAAAGCCATCAAGCACGGCCTGAAACAGCTGGGGACCCTGTCAAGGCGAGGCCTCCCGATCACAAACAGAGAGACAAGTCGAAGCAGTCAGGGCGCAAGATTGCTGGCATCCATCGAACGTGGTCGACGGCTGTACCACCATTCCTGCATGTCGGAACTGAAACGCTGCGGGAACAGTGTCAGCACAGTGATCGTTGGCCTGGATCCGGGTTGCAGCAGTTCAACCGAGTAAGAGGGGCATCGACGCGATGCCATGTCCGCCACGAAGCGACGACCGACACGTCGCCAGCTTGGCTCCTTGCTGCGCCAGGCCAGGCGGCAGCAAGGCCACGGCAGCTCTTCGCGGTCATAGAGTCGGCAGCAGGGGCCGATCACACGAAAGCTGTACTGACCACCAGGGCTGGTATGCACCGATCCGTGATCCAGCAAACCTTCCACTTCAGGACTCAGCGGGGCAGCGGGAACGGCGGTCATCGGCAGGGAAGCCAGTCGCACCACACTGACAGCAAAAAGCCACCCCTGGGGGAGGGTGGCATCGGAGTGTCTCCCTGAATCCGAAGATCGAACCGCAACAGCTCAGTAGAGCTCTTCCTCCGCGTGGGTCTTGATGGTGCAGTCAGACGTGGGGTAGGCGACGCAGGTCAGCACGAAACCGGCTTCGATCTGGTCATCGTCCAGGAAGCTCTGATCGGACTGGTCAACTGTTCCAGAGGTGATCTTGCCGGCGCAGGTTGAGCAGGCTCCGGCACGGCAGGAATACGGCAGGTCAATGCCCTGCTCTTCAGCGGCGTCGAGGATGTATTGGTCGTCGGGAACCTCGATGGTCTTGTTGAGACCTTCGCTTTCGGCGACAAGGGTGACCTTGTAGGAAGCCATGAATGAAGTGAATTTACAGAGGCTCGTAACAAACGAGCCTGCCGGACTGATCATTTCTACATCGCCAAGGCGTCAAGACGCACGGTTTGCACCCTGTCGCCATGTACATCCAATCAAAGCAGAGACATCTATAAGGCCCGCTTATCAAGGTTAACGCTGAATTTCAAGCAACCCCCACCGGGCTTGCTCGGCAAGCGGTCGAACCTTCCATCCCAGGCCTTCCAGCACGGCCGTGAGCCTGGGAGCCTGTTCCACAAGCAATCCGCTGAGAAGTCCCCGTCCTCCTGGACGCAGAACCGCTTCGAAGTGAGGCGCGAGAGCCTCGATCACCGGCGCCAGGATGTTGCAGAGAAGTAGATCAGCCGGCTGCTGTGCAAGCAGGTTCTGCAGCACCTCCACCGAACCCTGCCTGACACGGAGTGCATCCGCTGACAAACCGTTCAGCGCTGCGTTGTCGGCTGTGGCGCTGACAGCCAGGGAATCCGTGTCCACTGCCAGCACCTTACGGGCTCCCAGTGCGATGGCTGCCAGCCCGAGAACGCCGCTTCCGCAGCCCAGATCCGCGACCCGCATGGTTGCAGGCGGCTGTTGTTCGAGGGCTTCTAGACAGAGTCTGGTGGTGGGATGACTTCCAGTGCCGAAGGCACTGCCTGGATCCATCTTCAAAACGAGTCGCTGGGCGTGTTCCTCAGGAACTCCGAGCCAGGCCGGGAGAATCAGCAGCATCTGCCCCACGGGGTCAGGTTGCCAGTGCTGTTTCCAGCTGCGACTCCAGTCTTCGTCGGCCAGTTCGTCCCAGACCGGCTGGGCCAATGTCTGGCCGAAGGTCAAGGCCAGAGGGGCGAGGCTGCTGAACAGTTCGATCCGCTGATCCTCGGGCCATTCATGGGCAGGCAACCAGGCCAGAAGGGTGCGCTGATCCGGAGATTCAGGTGCATGCTGAATGGCAACGCGATGCAGACCGAGATCATTCAGCTTCCAGAGAAGCGACTCCTCCAGCTCAGCCTCTACCGGCAGTGACAGGCGCCACCACATCACAACGTGACGGGGTGAGCTTCCTGAATCCCGTTGATGCCGTTGATGGTGGCCAGGAGTGCAGGCGGAATCGGGTCATCGATGCTGAGCACCATCACGGCGTCGCCACGCACGATCCTGCGACCCACCTGCATTGAGGCGATGTTCACGTTGTGCTCGCCGAGCAGAGAGCCGAGGTGGCCGATGATCCCGGGCATGTCCCGGTGACGGGTGAACAGCATGTGCCGACTCGGCGGCACGTTCACTGGGAATTCATCAATGGTTGTGACGCGCAGTTCGCCATCGGCGAACACCGCGCCCGTGACGCTGTGACCTCCCTGGCCACCGCGGGTGGTGAGCTGCAGGGATCCACCGGCGAAATCCCGACTGGCATCATCCTTGACTTCCAGAACGTGAATCCCTCGCCCCTTGGCTTCGAGCGAAGCGTTCACGTAGTTGATGCGTTCTCCGAGCGCGCTGGTGAGCAGTCCCTTCAGGGCTGCCACCACAAGCGGTTGGGAGGGGTGATTGGCGAACTCGCCCTGCAGTCGGACCTCCAGCTCCTGAACCTGTCCGCCGCTCAGCTGACTCACCAGCAAGCCAAGGGTTTCCGCAAGTTGCAGATGGGGCTTCAAACGCTCCATGATCTCGGCACTGAGGCCGGGGATGTTGACGGCACTGCGAGCAGGCAGTCCGAGCAGAACATCACGGATCTGCTCGGCGACGTCGGTGGCCACATTTTCCTGGGCTTCCTCGGTGGAAGCTCCGAGATGAGGCGTCAGCACCAGCCCGCGCTCAACGGCACGCAATGGAGAATCCTGGTCCAGTGGTTCAGAGGCGAACACATCGAGACCGGCACCGGCGATCACGCCACTGTCAATGGCTTCTGCAATCGCCGCTTCATCAACGATGCCCCCTCGCGCGCAGTTCACGATCCTTGCCGTTGGCTTCATTGTGCGGAGCAGCTCCGCATTGACGAGATTCTCGGTGTCAGGCGTTCGGGGAATATGCAGAGTGATGTAGTCAGCCTGTCGGAACAGATCCTCCAGGGTCGTGAGCCGCACCTGCATCTGCTGAGCCCGGTCCGCCGAAATGAAGGGGTCGAAGGCGATCACCTCCATACCCATGGCCTTGGCCACCTTGGCCACGTGGGAGCCGATCTTGCCCAGCCCGACAACCCCGAGCACCTTTTTATAGAGCTCATTGCCGACATACTTTTTGCGGTCCCAGGATCCGGCTCGCATCGAGGCATGCGCCTGAGGAACGTGTCGGGATAGAGACAGCAACAGTGCCAGCGCATGTTCCGCTGCAGCGATCGTGTTGCCCTCGGGTGAATTGACAACCAGCACACCCCGTTGGGTGGCGGCCGGGACATCCACGTTGTCCACACCCACACCGGCGCGACCGATGATGCGCAGACGATCAGCAACCTCGATCACGTCCGCGGTGACCTGGGTGCCGGAGCGGATCATCAGAGCGTCATAGTCGCCGATGATCGACTTCAGCTCATCCGCAGACAGGCCCGTCCGCTGGTCCACCTGAGCCACCTGCCCGAGGATGTCGATCCCCGCCTGATCAATGGGGTCTGAAACGAGAACTTTGGTCATCCAGCGGCGGATAGAAAGCCGTCCAGCACTTTAGAGATCGGCCCGAAAATCACTGTTGACGAGGTCGTTCAGCAAGCTGATTCAACTGCCCCGCCAACCGGTTTCCGCAGCCCCCTGGATTGCCATGGAGAATGGCACTCCGCACCGCTCCAGCCATGCCCGTCTGCGTCCTGGTTCTCAAGGAACGCGCCTCAGCCGAGACACTGGTCCAGAACCTTCAGGATTCAGGCACACCGCTCATGCGCGTCGCGCTGGTGGCACCCGAGGACTCGCAAGACAGCGAGGGGACGCTTAAGGCGGAGCGGATGGACAGCGTTGATCTGCTGAACCCGAACATGGCCCGCAGCCGCCGCCAGCGTTCGATGTCCCGCTGGCTGATGCCCTTCGGCTTCATGGCGGGACTGACCTTCACGCAGATCACCACCCTCGACACCTTTGCACGCTTCGGTGCCGTCGGCGAGGCACTGATCGGCGGCCTGCTCGGGCTGGGATCAGGCCTGATGGGAAGCTACGCCGCTGCAGCAAGCGTTCCCTCTGACAACGAGGACGGTGTGCGAATTCTGCGCAACCGGCACAACGAACAGTTCTGGTTGCTGCTGCTGGAGACACGTGCAGGTCTTGAAGTCCCCTGGCAGCTGGTTCAGAAGGTGCGGCCACAGCAGGTTGTCCGCCTGAGCGAGCTGTGAGTCTTGACCGTGCTCCACTGCTGAGCGGAATCGCTGATCCGGAGTCGATGCATCGCCTGATCGACCAGGCGGAAACGGTGCTGCGGACCTGGCAGCCAAGCTGGAGCCCTTTCCTGAGCGGCCCTGAACTGGAGGATTCCCGTCGTCTGGAGTCGCTGACTGAACTGCGACTGGTCCGCGACGGTGGCAGACCTGGAACCGAGCGCTGCCGCTTGCAGCTCAGCCGCAGCGATCAGGAGCTGCAACCTGAACTGACACCGATCTCAGGCTTGCGACTCGAAGGGAATTTCCTGTTCGATCGCGCTGAACCGGAAGACATGCGCCAGGCGCTGATTGACCTCGGGGTGACGGCCGATGGAATCGGGGATCTCTGGCTTCGCGGCGATCGCGGTGCCCAGGCGGTCTGCACACCTGACGCAGCAGACCATCTCAACGGTCAGACCGGCAGAGTCCGTGAAGTGACCCTGACGTTGGAGGCGGTGTCGATCGACAGCCTTCAATGGCCTGCGCAGCGGCTGCCGAAACGGTTCATCAGTGTGGAGGCATCCCGCCGACTCGACGCCATCGCATCCGCCGGTTTCGGCCTCTCCCGATCCAAGGTGACTCGACAGATTCGTGAAGGAAGGCTGAGGCTCAACTGGCATCCTGTCCGGCAGGCGAGTCGAGATCTGAATATCGGCGACAGACTGCAGCTTCAGGACCGCGGCAGTGTGGAAGTGCTGAACCTCGAACTGACAAAGCGCGATCGCTGGCGAGTGGAGATGCTGCGCCGATGAGCTGCTAATTTCAGTCGCATCCGGTTGGGGTGCGCTCAACCGTCACCGCAGATTCTCTGAAGGGTGAAATTGCGGGCGATTAGCTCAGAGGTAGAGCACTACCTTGACACGGTAGGAGTCACTGGTTCGATTCCAGTATCGCCCATTCCCCTCGTGTGAAGAGGACAAACAAAATGACTCGGAGTGTCGTGGTCGGACTCGGGCGCTCCGGGTTGGGAGCTGCTCGCTTGCTCAGATTCCGGGGATCAGAGGTGATCGTTCTGGAGAGATCGGATAGCGAGGAATACAGACGCAAGTCAGCGGAGCTGCAGACACAGGGCATTGATGTGCGGCTCGGACAGGCTCTGGAGATCACCAGTTTCGAGCCCTGGCTCGGTGAGATTGATCAGGTGGTGATCAGTCCAGGAATTGCCTGGACGCATCCAACGCTGGAAGCATTGAGAGAACGGGGCGTTCCGTTGAAGGGAGAGATGGCGCTGGCCTGGGAAACCCTGGGAGATCATCCATGGATCGGGATCACCGGGACCAACGGAAAGACCACCGTCACCCATCTACTCCACCACGTGCTCAGCCATGCAGGACTGGAGGCTCCCATGGCTGGAAACATGGGATTTTCCGCCGCCGAACTGGCTCTTGGATGCCTTGAAGGCTCCAGCCCAAAACCCGACTGGGTGGTCATGGAGATGAGCAGCTATCAGATTGAAGCAGCCACGGACGTGGCTCCGCGCATCGGCATTTGGACGACTCTGACCCCCGACCACCTTGAGCGACATGGGTCAATCGACGCCTACAGAGCGATCAAACGCGGCCTGCTGGAGCGCTCGGAACTGGCGATTCTCAATGGCGATGATCCCGACATCAGCCGCACGCGCTGCAGCTGGGGGCAGAACCGGGTGAACTGGGTGAGCACAAGCCATCTGGGCGAACACAGTGCAAGCACCCGGCTCAGTATCAGCTCTGATGGATGGGTCTGCGAGGGAGAGCGAAGACTCTTCGCCGCTGAGGCTCTGGCCATGCCCGGCGAGCACAACCGACAGAACATGCTGCTCGTCACTGCAGCGGCTCTGGAAGCTGGATTGGCTGCTGACACCATCAACTCAGCGTTGCGCTGCTTCGATGGTGTTCCCCATCGACTCGAATCTCTGGGAATGGTTCAGGGCATTCCGGTCTTTAACGACAGCAAGGCCACCAACTACGACGCCGCTGCCGTGGGACTGCAGTCCGTGCCAGACCCGGTGGTGCTGCTCGCAGGTGGTCAGACCAAGCGGGGTGACGCTCAACCATGGCTGCAGCTGTTGAACGAGCGAAGCAGCGCAGTCGTGCTGTTCGGTGCCGGAGCTGAAGAACTACGTGGCCTGATTGAGACGACAGCGTTCCCCGGTGAGGTGACCACGCACAAGGATCTGAATGAAGCTGTTCCGCATGCTCTCGAACTTGCGCGTCAGCAGAAGGCGGCAAGCCTTTTGTTATCACCGGCTTGCGCGAGTTTTGACCAGTATCCGGATTTTGAAGCGCGTGGCGATCATTTCCGTGAACTGATCGAAGCCAGACGGTCAAACTAGTCTGGAAAAAATTCCTTAAAACGCGTGGCCTACTGGCTGATGAAAAGTGAACCCGATGTTTATGGGATTCATCACCTTGAAGAGGAGAAGACAACCCTCTGGGACGGCATTCGCAACTATCAGGCGCGTAATTTCATGCGCACCATGGCCGTTGGTGATCAGGCTTTCTTTTATCACTCAAACTGCAAACCACCTGGAATCATCGGCCTGATGGAGGTGGTCGAAACAGGTCTGGTCGATCCAACACAATTTGACCCCTCCTCGAAGTACCACGATCCCGCCTCAAAACGTGAAGCTCCACGGTGGGACTGCGTGCGTCTGGCTTATCGAGGCCAGTTCCGGGAGCTGCTGAGTCTTGAGGATTTGCGGCAGTCCTACGAACCTGACGAGCTGGCTGTTGTTCGTCGCGGCAACCGTCTCTCGATTCTTCCTGTGGACGAAAGAATCGCCAGGGACCTGCTTGAGCGGCTTGGCTCACCTCAGTGAACAAGGGGAACCTCGCCCCGCGGAGCGACTTCCTCTCACAACGATCATTCCCAGAGCCTGGATCGGATTCAGTCAGGCCCCATGGCGCTTTGTTGGCCTCACAGCCCTGATGCTGATCACCCCCACAGGCCTGAGCATGATTGCCAGAGATCTTGAGCAAAGCGACAGCTGGTGGCTAACCACCATCGGAGATGCGCTCTTCTTGGCAACCTTCCCGGCGGTGCTTCTGCCGCTGGTGGCGTTGCTGCAGCTGGCCGATCAGTTGCTTCCTCCAGGGCCCACAACAGCAAGGCAAGCCTCTGCACCCAGGCTTGAACGACTGCGCTGGGTCTTCAGACAGACCGCGGCCCTCACACTCCTGGAGGCGGTGATCCTGATCGGAGCAATGAACTTGATCAGAATCGCCGGAGCGCTGATGGCCAGCCACAGCGGTGTGCTGTCTGGAGTGATTCTTGTCAGTGGCGGCTTGGTACTGACGCTGTGGGCCGTGAGTCAGTCCCTGGCACTGCCGCTACTGATCCATCACCGCCATCGCCCACTGGCGGCGATGGAACACAGCCGGAGGCTGGTCCAGACCAATCGTCTGAAGATCATGGCCCTGATCGGGCTGCTGATTGGAGTCAATTTGATCGGGCTGATGGGAGCATTCGTCGGCCTGCTGCTCAGCATCCCTTTCAGCGCGCTGCTGCTGATGGCCAGCTGCCGGACTCAGACTCCCTGGGTCAGGGATTCGCGACAGAACATGTTGCCCACGTAGAGGCGGGTGATCTCTCTGGACTCAACGCCATGCTGAATCAGAAAGCCGGCCAGAGCAGCCTGCACAAGGCGGTACTGATCCCAGTTCGGGCAGCGCTCGATGAAGGACACCATGGCCTGCTGAAGAGGCTGAGGCAGCTCGGAGTGGAAGCTCACAGCCGAGTCTTCATGGGAAAAAGTCGCTGCAGTTGATGGTTTCTGGGAGACCTCCTCCCGCAGCTCAACGGAGGTGGTCTGAGCCTGATGTAATTGATCGGCCAACTGCATGCATACGTCTCGAATGCCATCCAGTTCTCCACATCTGACCGTCTGCGTCAAGAAGCGGCTCAGGGGGCATTCCCACTGACTCTCCTGATAAGACTCCAGCCGCCAGAACCTTTTCCAGCAGGGGATCTTCCCGACTAGCCCCCAAAGAGTCACCGCCGTGATTCGTCAACCAGAATCAATGACATGATTCGCTTTTTCCACAGAAGCCAGCCAGAACGACAAAAATCTTTCAATGCCTGTGGAAAACGCCTGCACCAAGGTGGGGAATACCGGGGGAAAATCAATGAACAGAAAATGATCAGCTGCTCTAATCAATACTGCTGTCCCACAGCGTTCTCATCGCCTCGGCGATGGCCTGGGCCGCAGGGTGAGGCCAGCAGAACTCAAGACCGCGAGCCTGATCCTCATCTCCGCTGCGGATCACCCGAAGTGACCAACAGCAACGGTCACCCTCGAGGCAACCCCACCAGCCTTCTCGCTCCAGCTCAACCGTGATGGCTTCTTCCGCCATCAGCTGATCGCAGATTGATCGGTGCTGACTCTTCAGATCGGCAATCAATGAAACCAGCTCGCAGGCTTCACGTTCACTGAGTTCGAGAGCCCAGTGCTCACCACCGATCAAAACGGAGAACAATGGGCGTTCAGGGTCCCTGGACAATCTCCAGCCGGACCCCTCCTGTTGAATCATCCAGGGAGAAGATCGGGCTGATCCTGTTCGTCACTCAGTTCAACGATCGCGCGTTGCACAGGCTTCACGCTTGATTCTTCAAGCAGGCCATCGAAATCATCGAAGCGACGCTGCTTGGCGCGAAAAGCGATCTTGACCGTGGTCAGATAGCGGTTACTTGATTGGCGGATCAGGCTTTCACCGCGTTTGGCGAGATCCTGATGATCAACTCCGGCCGTGAGCATGCCAATGATTCGCTAATGCCCAACTCTAAGTGAACAGATCACTGTGGAAAGGAACATGCATCGGATAGGAGCGCTGCGGACGCCCCGGGACCCTGAGAACGATCTGCCGACCCAGACCCATCGCCACAAGCGGCCTGCGCAGATGACTGAGCAACGCGCTGACCTCCTCAAGATGCTGCGCATCCACGCACTCGATGCGGATGCTTCCCCAGCTGCGGGACATCCTGCAGTCCCGAAGAGGCTCAAGCTCCGCCTCGATCTGAGGATCCTCCCGATAAAAGGAAAACACCAGCCTTCTTAAGCGATCCATCGTTGGTCCCCGTAGCCTCGACCTGTTTCCAACCTGCCCATAGCGGTGGTTCAGCCCCTCGCTGCCGAACAAAACCTTCATGTTTCCGACGCGTCTTGCGACGTCGGCACCCTGGCGATCGACCTGGGAAGCACCACCACAGTGGTGGCTTTTCAATCCGCTGAACGCCCTGAGGTGGATTTGCTCGACCTGCCTGCGATCACGCGTGAAACAGGTGCGATCCCATCAATCGTCTGGGCTGAAGATGCAGTTTCCGGTCCCGCCCTGGTGGGACGGGAAGTGCTGGAGAACGGCTTGCATGAGCGTGATGCCCCCCAACTGCATCGCGACTTCAAGCGCTGGATCGGCATGGCCTCAGAGGAGCTGGCCGCTGAGAGACGACTGAGCCCGGAACAGGCCGGAGCGCGTCTTTTGACTGAGATCTGGAAGAGGATGCCTCCGGGAATCAGCATCGAGAGACTCGTGCTGACGGCCCCTGTGGATCAGGGGTCCGGCTATCGCGACTGGCTTCTCAAAGCCTGTGAACCGATGCAGGTCGCAGAAATCGCCCTGGTGGATGAACCCACGGCAGCCGCACTGGGGGCTGGGCTGGAAGCTGGATCAAGGCTGCTGGTGGTCGACCTCGGCGGCGGAACTCTGGATCTGTCGCTTGTGGCTCTCGAAGGCGGAGAGGGACGGGCGGCACCCGTGGCCCAATTGCTTCGCTTCCGTGGACAGGACCTCACCAACAGCCGTCAGGCGCTCCGTCAGGCCAAGGTTCTCGGCAAAGCAGGCATCAGCCTGGGCGGCAGAGACCTCGACCGCTGGATTCTCGACGAACTGTGTCCAGGGGGACTGCCTGACGAGGGAGATGGGCTGATGGCGCTGCTGAATGCAGCGGAACGCCTGAAATGTCGCCTCAGCAATCCCGACATCCCCAATCGGGAAAGGCTCACCGAACAAGCCTGCGGCTCGGATCTCGGTGGTCCGGTCAGCCTGACGATGGATCGCCAACGGTTCAGCCGACTGCTGGAGGATCGAGGGCTCTTTGATGCCCTGGAAGGCCTGCTCAGCAAGACCTTGCGCGATGCGGAGCTGAACGGCTGTCCCGCCGAGGATCTTGACGCCGTGGTTGTGGTCGGTGGAGGTGCCCATCTCCCGCAGCTGCGCAACTGGCTGGCCGAGAAGCTTGCACCGACTCCGCTGCTGACACCTCCGCCGATGGAGGCGGTGGCCTGCGGCGCCCTGAGTCTCACGCCTGGAGTTCGTATGCAGGACCTGCTGCAGCGGGGGATCTCACTGCGCTGCTGGAATCAGCGCAGCAACACCCATCACTGGCACCCCCTGTTTCTGCCGGGTCAGCCCTGGCCCTCAAGCAAGCCGCTGGAACTCATCCTCAGCGCCAGCGGTCCTGACCAGGAGTCAGTGGAACTGGTGCTTGGGGAGTCAAGAGGTGAAACAAGACATGAGGTGGTGATGGTGAATGGCCTTCCCCGTGTTGTTGAAAAGACCGACGGCTGGGATGACGTGACAAGACGACCGGACACCGCCTGTGAGCTCCCCCTCGATCCTCCAGGACAACCCGGTGAGGATTGTCTGAAACTGCGCTTCCATCTCAACGATCAGGCTGAACTGATCCTGGAGGGAGAGGATCTGCGCACCGGTGAGAGCCTGGAGCCGACGCCACTCGGGACCGTGCGGTGATCGGGCCGTCCACAGGGGCGTGTACTGCGGCTTTGACATCCATAGAAAGGTGTCTGTCTTTCCCCCACCACCCTTGGCGCTGCGTCGCCATCTCCCGAGTTTCTGGTTGATCGCCACACTGGGCGGTGTCGCGTGCCTCTGTGGATACGCGTATTGGTGGGAACAGCAGTTGCCCGATCGACTGCGCGAAGCAGCATCCCGTGGCGACCTGAAAGCCTGTCTGCGCTATGGAGAGCAACTTGCTGCCCTGCGTTGGCTGGACCGGGAAGGGCCAAGCGAGCAGGCTGTCTGCCGCCGTCGCCAGGCCGAGCTCGCCTGGGAGGCCGGCGACAGTGCCCAGGCACTCAGCCTGCAGTCGCAGCTGGTCAATTCCATGGTTGGTGACGCAGAGCAGCGAAGCGGTGATCGTTCCAGGCTGCGTCAGTGGCGTGAAACGCTTCGCGAGCGCGCGCTCGAACAGTTCCGTGCAGGAGATCTGGAGAGGGCTCTCATCACCCTCAGACCTCTTGAGAAGAAGGGCCAGAGGCCGGGCACAAAACTGAGCGACAGTCTTCGAGAAACCTGGAACCGCAACAAGGTCGATCACGAACGACTGAAGGACAAAGTTGAGCGACAGCAGTGGTGGGAGGCGCTGAGCGTGCTCAATCAGCTGGACCATCCCTGGTGGCAGGCCCATGCCCTGCCGCTGCGACGGCAGGTGGAGGAAGCCATCCAGAGTCTGCGCGACCGTCAGGAGCACCAAAGCCATGGAGATCTACCCGCTCACACTGTCGATCCTGAGCAGCTGAATGCCGCTGTGGAGAAGAGGCTGTCCAGCGGCATGGATCCTTGGAGTGCCTTCATCGCAGGATGTGCCGATCTGGGTGGTGATCTCGTGGAAGAAGGACCGGAAAGCCTCTGCAGGGCGAAAAGGCCGTGAAAGGGCCAATCAATGAGAACGAACGTTCATGCAGCCCGGAGAAGGGGTCGTGGTGATCTCATCGGTCCTCGTCTAAACCACCCTCAGCACCGCGGTGAAGCACTCGAGATGAGTGCAGAGATGTGATGTTGTCGGTGTCATGACGGAGTGGAAAGGGCGGCCGTTCAGCCCGATCCGCAGGTGCTGGGTGGCTTCGGCCGCTACAGAGCCCACTTCCGCGGAGAAGAGATTTAGTCATCACGCTGATCCCGGCATAGGAACACACCTTCCTCACCATCCACGTCCATCAGCCTGAGCTCGATGGTTTCAGTTCGCCGCGTCGGTACAGCACGGCCACAGAAATCGGGCTGAATCGGCAGTTCCCGGTGCCCTCGGTCGACCATCACCAGCAGCATCACGCGGCGAGGGCGTCCCCAGGCCTGAATCGCTTCGAGGGCGGCGCGCACGGTGCGCCCGGTGAACACCACATCGTCGACCAGAAGCACATCACGCCCCTCCACACTCACAGGCAGTTCGGTTGCCTGCACTGGCCGCATGGCCACGCGCTCGAGGTCATCGCGATGAAACGTTGGATCCAGGGTGCCCTGAGCGATACTCTGACCGCTCTGCTCCTCAAGAAAGCGCGCCAGCACGGCAGACAACTGAACCCCCCGGGTGGGAATCCCTAGCAGCAGCAACTGCTCAACATCACCCACACATTCCAGAACCTGGCAGGCCAACCGTGACAGCGTTCTGCCCACGTCCTCGGCCGAGAGGATCTCGATCCGCTCACCGTTACCGGGCGTCACCATGACCGATGCTTTGCGATGGAAACTGTATGTGTGACATCACCGTGCTGATCCGCAAAAGCTGACCATCAGTCGCTCGGGAGTTCGCCTTGGGGGTGATCAGGGGGTAACTTGTGAATCTAGAGAAGACCTTAAGAACGGATAGAGCGGAGTGAACGTTGCTGATCGCCATACCGGTCGACCAAGCAGGGAGCGGTCCATCGCCCCGGTTGTTCTTGCGATTCTCGACGGGTGGGGCGAGCGCACGGACTCCGATCACAACGCCATCAGCGCAGCCAACACCCCTGTGATGGACGCGCTGCGTCATGCGTATCCACAGACACTGATTGAGGCAAGCGGCGCCTATGTGGGCCTGCCTGATGGCCAGATGGGCAATTCCGAGGTGGGGCATCTCACCATCGGTGCCGGCAGGATCATCCGCCAGGAACTCGTGCGGATCGGCGATACGGTGCGCGACAACCAGCTGGGCGAGGTACCGAGACTGCGTGAACTGGCGGAGCGTCTGCGAGTCAGCGGCGGCACGCTCCACCTGCTTGGCCTCTGTTCGGATGGCGGCGTTCACAGTCATGTGGATCACCTGCGCGGACTGCTGCACTGGGCCGCTGAGGAAGGCCTGAAGCACGTCGCGATCCACGCGATCACCGATGGACGGGATACACCCACGCAGAGTGCGCCTACCTACCTCAAACAGGTTCAGGAGACCATCGAGTCCTGTGGGGTAGGTGAAATCGTCAGCATCTGCGGTCGTTACTGGGCTATGGATCGAGACCGGCGCTGGGAGAGGACCGCGCGCGCCCATGAACTGCTGACGTCGCCTGATTTCCCGGTGAGTCAGCTGTCGGCGGCAGAAGCACTGCAAGCCAGCTACGACGGTGGCACCACCGATGAGTTCGTGGAGCCGACACGTCTGCGAGCCAGCCATCTGAAGGATGGCGATGCCCTGCTGATGTTCAATTTCAGGCCCGACAGGGCCCGTCAGATCATTCAGTGCCTGGCGAGGAACGACTTCGCCGATTTCAAACTCCCCCATCAACCTCAGCTGGACGTGGTCACGTTCACGCAGTACGAAGCCGGGCTGCCTGTGGAGGTGGTCTTTCCACCCGAGTCACTGGATGACCTGCTAGGTCAGGTGGTGGCATCACAGGGACTGCGCCAGTACCGAACGGCGGAGACAGAGAAATACCCCCATGTCACCTATTTCATGAACGGTGGGGTTGAGCAGCCGCTGGAAGGAGAAGACCGACATCTGGTGCCCTCCCCACGCGTGGCCACCTATGACCTGGCCCCCGCCATGAATGCCGAAATCCTCACCGTCAGCTGTATCGAGGCTATCGAGAAGGGTGTTTATTCCCTGGTGGTGATCAACTACGCTAATCCCGACATGGTCGGGCACACCGGCGTGATGGAGGCCGCCGTCGAAGCCATTGAGACAGTGGACCACTGCGTCGGACGGGTGCTGGATGCCGTGGGTCGCATGGGTGGCACGATGATCATCACGGCAGATCACGGCAACGCCGAGCTCATGCAGGGCGACGACGGTCAGGCCTGGACGGCCCACACCACAAACCCCGTTCCTCTGGTTCTTGTGGAGGGGGAACGCAGAAAACTCCGTGGCATGGGCAACGCGATCCGCCTGCGCGACAACGGCGGACTTGCCGATATCGCACCAACCCTGCTGCAGCTGCTCGATCTCGAAAAACCGGAGGCGATGACCGGCAGCACACTGATCGAACCGATCGCAACACCAGTGCCTTCCACTGCGCGCCTGCCTCAACCGGTCTGATCGGCACGGGCATAGGATCTGGCCATGCTCACCACCGTTCTCTCCTGGATCTGGATCGGCAGCGGCCTGCTGCTCATTCTGTTCGTTCTTCTGCACAGCCCCAAAGGCGATGGAATGGGGGGGCTTGCTGCCAGCGGCAGCACCTCATTCACAAGCGCAAGCAGTGCGGAAGCGACCCTCAACCGCATCACCTGGACCACTCTGGCCATTTTCCTAACTCTGGCTGTGATTCTCAGCGCTGGTTGGTTGAACTGAACCGACAGGTAGTGCGGTGGGTTCCAATCAGCATCTGCACATTCCCGGCCCTGATCAATCAGGGCCGGGAATTATTACGCCATCAGTGAACATCAATGAAACTGTGGAGATCCGATGCGTTCCGCATAGGCCTCTTCACCGTGTTCACGCACATCAACCCCGAGGTTTTCAGCCTCCTCCGGCACCCTGAACGGCATCCCCAGCCCGCGCAGAACGGCTGCGATAAGAAGAGTGCCAAGGGCAGCCAGCCCGTAGGCCACCAGAACGGCCTGAAACTGACCACCGATCAGAGCAAATCTGCCGTTATCGGCAAGAACCTGACCTGCCGGGTGACTGGAGATCAACTCGGCGCTGGCGAACACGCCCGTGAGGATCGCACCGATGGTGCCACCCACACCATGCACGGCAAAGGTGTCCAGCGAATCGTCAAAACGCAGTGAGACCTTGAGCTGCACCGAGAAGTAACAGAGCAGGCCGGTGATCGCACCGATCGCCATTCCAGCTGCAGGTGTGACAAAACCGGCTCCGGGAGTGATGCCCACCAGACCGGCAACAGCACCGGTCGCCATCCCGACGGCCGTGGGCTTGCCACCACGCCAGGTTTCAACAAGCGACCAGGCGACAAGTCCTGTCGCAGCCGAGATATGCGTGGTGGTGAATGGGAGCTCAGCACCATTCACAGAGAGCTGACTGCCGCCGTTGAACCCGAACCAGCCGAACCAGAGCAGACCGGTGCCCAGAAGGATCTGGCTGACATCGTGGGGAGGGCGGACGGAATTGGGCCACTGCTTGCGCCAACCGACAAGTCCTGCCAGAAGCAGTGCCGACACACCGGAACTGATATGCACCACGGTGCCGCCGGCGAAGTCGAGATCCTTGCCAAGGAAACCTCCACCCCAGAGCATGTGGGCGAGAGGCGCGTACACCACCAGCAGCCACACGGGTGTGAACACACACCAGAAGCGGAAACTGATCCTCTCCACCAGGGCACCGGAAATCAGGGCCGGGGTGATGATCGCGAACATACCCTGAAAAAGAGCGAAACTCAGGCCTGGAATGGCCAGGCCGTCCCAGATGTCCGGCACGTTTTCAAGCATCGCGAAGCTGAAGGGATTGCCGATCACGCCGTTCAGAGCACCGCCGTCAGAAAAGGCAAGACTGAAGCCGAAGCTGACCCAAACCAGCGTGGCAATGCCCATCATCACGAAGCTCATCGCCATCGTGTTGAGCACATTTCGGGCCTGAACGAATCCTCCGTAGAAGAACGCCAGTCCGGGGGTCATCAGCAGCACCAGTGCTGCTGATGTGAGGATCAGGGTGTTGTCCGCTGCCGAAAGGGAAGCGTCATCCGCGTAGGCAGGAAGCAGGGCAGAACTCAGCAATTGCATTGCCGGCACCACCAGCAGGGCGATCAGAAATCGCCTCAAACGGATCTGGAACACGTGTTTTTGGTAACCGTCGCTACCATTTCAGACCTGCCACTGCAAAAACTGTTCACAACGAACATTTTGAAGAGACAGGGAGATGGCAGCTGCCAAAGGGTGCCGGCGGCGCAATGACAACTATCTGTCGCCGTCCTGTGACGTCTGACCGCGCAGTTTCTCCACACCTGAGGAGGTCAATCGTTCCGAGCGATTGATCACCTTGATGATCAGAAACAGGGCCCAGCCCACCAGCAAGGAGTTGAGCACGACATCAAGAATCCGACCGATGGCCAGCTCACCACCGAAATAGGGAATCGCCAGGCTCTGCCAGCTGCCACCCCGAACCAGAGGATTGAGCAGGGGCATCAGCAGATCCTTGCTGATGGCATCCACGATCTGCTGAAACTGCGTACCGACCACCACTGCAATGGCGAGGTTCAGAGCATTTCCCTTCTGGAAGAAGAAATCCTTGTACTCACGCAACCAACGACTGAAGGGCATGTCAGAGACTCGATGAGATTCCATTCAATCCTTAGCTGAGCACAAAAAAGCCCCTGCATCTGCAGGGGCTTGAGAAACGCTTGAAGCGACTGTGACTGGAATCCTGGGATCAGTAGTCGAAGTCACCACCACCCATGCCGCCAGCAGCGGCAGCGGCGTCCTTCTTCTCGGGAAGGTCGGCGACGATGCACTCAGTGGTCAGCACCATGCCGGCAATGGACGCTGCGTTCTGAAGACCGGAGCGAGTCACCTTGGCGGGATCCACGATCCCTGCCGCCAGCATGTCGACGTAGTCACCGTTGGCGGCGTTGTAGCCATCGTTGAAGGCTTTGGCCTTCACGTTTTCAGCAACAACAGCACCGTTCACACCTGCGTTCTCAGCAATGCGCATCAGAGGTGCTGTCAGGGCGGCCGCAACGATGTTGGCGCCGATCAGCTCCTCACCGTTGAGGCTGGTGGAGGCCCACTGTTCCAGAGTGGGAGCCAGGTGCGCGAGGGTTGTGCCACCACCGGGAACGATGCCCTCCTCCACAGCGGCCTTGGTCGCATTGATGGCATCTTCAAGACGAAGCTTCTTGTCCTTCATCTCGGTTTCGGTGGCAGCGCCCACCTTGACCACAGCCACACCCCCGGCCAGCTTGGCAAGGCGCTCCTGCAGCTTCTCCTTGTCGTAGGTGGACTCGGTCTCGTCCATCTGCTTGCGAATCTGCTCGCAGCGGCCTTTCACCTCAACATCGTTGCCTTCGGCCACGATGGTGGTGGTGTCCTTGTTGATGGTCACGCGACGGGCGGTGCCCAGCATCTCGATCTTGGCGTTTTCGAGCTTCAGGCCAGCGTCTTCGGTGATGAGCTGACCGTTGGTCAACACAGCCATGTCTTCGAGCATGGCCTTGCGTCGGTCACCGAAACCGGGAGCCTTCACAGCGGCCACATTCAGAACGCCGCGGAGACGGTTGACCACGAGGGTGGCCAGAGCCTCTTTCTCGATGTCTTCAGCGATTATCAGCAGAGGCTTTCCGGTGCGGGCGATCTGCTCGAGAACGGGCACCAGATCCTGCACAAGACCGATCTTCTTGTCGGTGAGCAGGATGTAGGGCTCGTCGAGGACGGCCTCCATTCTCTCGGTGTCGGTGGCGAAATAGGGAGAGATATAGCCCTTGTCGAAGCGCATGCCCTCGGTGACCTCCAGCTCGGTGGTCATCGACTTGCCCTCTTCCAGGGAAATCACGCCCTCCTTGCCGACCTTGTCCATGGCATCGGCGATCATCCGACCCACTTCCTCGTCATTGCCGGCGGAGATGGTCCCCACCTGTGCGATGGCGTTGCTGTCGGCGATCGGCTTGGCGTTCTCCTTGATCTTCTCGACCAGAAAGTCGGAAGCCTTGTCGATTCCCTTTTTCAGGGTGATGGCGTTGGCACCGGCTGCCACGTTGCGCAGACCCGCCTTGACCATGGCATGAGCAAGAACGGTGGCGGTTGTGGTCCCGTCGCCCGCTGCATCGTTGGTCTTGGAGGCGGCCTGACGGATCAGGGCAACACCGGTGTTCTCGATATGGTCCTCGAGTTCAATCTCCTTGGCGATTGTGACGCCGTCGTTGATGATCTGGGGAGCACCGAACTTCTTCTCAAGAACGACGTTGCGACCCTTGGGGCCGAGGGTCACAGCGACGGACTCAGCCAGGATGTCGATGCCCTTTTCGAGAGCGCGGCGAGCGTTCTCGTTGTAAATGATGCGCTTGGCCATGGGGGGCGGATGTTGATTGAAAAAATGTGTGAGTGACTGTCTGCCTTTTCAGAGGCGCTCAACAGCCGAAGCCGATCAGTTGACGATGGCGAGAATGTCCTTCTCGGACAGGAGCACAAATTCATCGCCTCCGAGCTTGATGTCGGTGCCTGCGTACTTGCTGTAGAGCACCTTGTCGCCCACGCCCACTTCGGGAGATTGGCGGGAGCCGTCATCGTTGCGCTTGCCGGGACCGACCTGAACGACTTCACCGACCTGGGGCTTTTCCTTGGCGGTATCAGGCAGAAGAATGCCGCCGGAGGTCTTCTCCTCGGATTCTGAGACCTTGACGAAGACACGATCGCCGAGGGGCTTGACGGTGGAGACGCTGAGAGAAACAGCTGCCATGGGTTCTTGCAGGAGCAGGGACATTGCGCCGAAGCGCCGGTACGACTCGAGCTGGCACTCAAGGTCGTCGAGTGCCAACCTATGTCCGGGTCCTGCACTTCGGCCACGGAATCAGCGTGCGGGTGACCGAACCGCTCCACCCACTCACACGACGGTGGTATCGTTGCCCCGCTCAGGAAGGGATTGCCCAAGGCGCTTCCCTCATACACCCACTTATTTATGGCTGCTGCTGCTCCCGCCTCCGCCGGTACCAAGGGCGTTGTCCGCCAGGTGATTGGCCCGGTTCTGGACGTGGAATTCCCCGCCGGCAAGCTGCCCAAAATTCTCAACGCTCTGCGCATCGAGGCCACCAACACCGCTGGCCAGGCAGTTGCGTTGACCGCTGAAGTCCAGCAGCTGCTGGGCGATCACAGAGTTCGCGCCGTGGCCATGAGTGCCACCGACGGACTGGTTCGCGGCATGGAAGCCATTGACACAGGTGCACCGATTTCCGTGCCCGTCGGCGAAGGCACCCTGGGTCGCATCTTCAACGTTCTTGGTGAGCCCGTCGACGAACAGGGGCCCGTCAAGTCCGACGCGACAGCTCCGATCCACCGCTCAGCTCCGAAGCTGACCGAACTCGAGACCAAACCCAAGGTCTTCGAAACAGGCATCAAGGTGATCGACCTGCTTGCTCCCTACCGTCAGGGCGGAAAAGTTGGCCTCTTCGGTGGTGCCGGGGTGGGCAAGACCGTTCTTATTCAGGAGCTGATCAACAACATCGCCAAGGAACACGGAGGTGTTTCCGTGTTCGGCGGTGTGGGTGAACGCACCCGTGAGGGCAATGACCTCTACGAGGAGTTCAAGGATTCAGGCGTGATCAACGCCGATGACCTGTCCAAGTCGAAGGTGGCGCTCTGCTACGGCCAGATGAATGAGCCCCCCGGCGCTCGCATGCGCGTGGGCCTCTCAGCTCTGACGATGGCTGAGCATTTCCGCGACGTGAACAAGCAGGACGTGCTTCTGTTCATTGACAACATTTTCCGTTTCGTTCAGGCGGGCTCGGAAGTGTCAGCACTGCTCGGGCGCATGCCCTCGGCTGTGGGTTACCAGCCGACCCTGGGCACAGACGTCGGTGAACTACAGGAACGGATCACCTCCACCCTCGAGGGATCCATCACATCAATTCAGGCGGTTTATGTCCCTGCAGATGACCTGACCGACCCCGCCCCAGCCACAACCTTTGCTCACCTTGATGCCACCACGGTGCTGAATCGTGGACTTGCTTCCAAGGGCATCTACCCAGCTGTGGACCCGCTCGACTCCACCAGCACCATGCTTCAGCCTGCTGTTGTGGGTGATGAGCACTACCGCACTGCGCGCAGCGTTCAGTCAACGCTTCAGCGTTACAAGGAGCTTCAGGACATCATCGCGATTCTCGGTCTCGACGAACTCTCCGAGGATGATCGCCGCACCGTTGATCGTGCTCGCAAGATCGAGAAGTTTCTCTCCCAGCCTTTCTTCGTGGCTGAGATCTTCACCGGCATGTCCGGGAAATACGTGAAACTTGAGGAAACCATCAGTGGTTTCAACCAGATTCTCGCTGGTGAACTGGATCACCTCCCCGAACAGGCCTTCTATCTCGTTGGCAACATCGATGAGGTCAAGGCCAAGGCCGCGAAGATGGCCGAAGAAGCCAAGTGATCACATTGGGGGCATGACATTCATGTCCCTGAACTTTCACTTCACTCAACGCTTTTAACCCAAACACTTCATATCCATGACCCTCACCCTCCGCGTGCTGGCACCCGACCAGAGCGTGTTCGATGGCTCAGTTGATGAGGTGATCCTCCCCAGCACGACTGGGCAGCTGGGCATTCTTCCCGGTCACGTTTCACTTCTGGCAGCACTCGACGTTGGCGTCTTGCGTGTCCGTGCTGATGGTGACTGGAAATCAATCGCCCTCATGGGCGGCTTCGCCGAAGTGGAAGCTGACGACGTCACCGTGCTCGTGAACTCCGCAGAACTGGGAAGTTCGATTGATGGCACAGCCGCTGAAAGCGAACTTCAGGCTGCGCGCAGTGCTGTCAGCAAACTGGAAGGCCAGCCTTCCTCGCCCGAAAAAGTGAAGGCACAACAGAGCCTCAACCGAGCAAGGGCCCGTTCACAGGCAGCGATCAATCAAAGTTGATTCGATATCTGGAAGGGAAGAACTTTTTCCCGGAGGAAAAGTGATTGATCATCGGATAGCTCTAGGGGATTCAGACCTGCTTCCGAATCGTTAGTTCTCCAAGAAAAGAGACCGGATCCACAGCAATATTCTGTGGGGATCTGATCTCGAAATGCAGATGCGGACCGGTGCTGCGACCTGTGTTCCCCATCCGGGCAATCAGATCACCCTGACTGACAGTTTCACCCACCTGAACGAGAATTTCATTGCAATGCGCGTAACGCGTCTTGTATCCATCAGGGTGCTGAATTTCAACCATCAATCCATAAGCGCCGAGGTAATCAGCGAAGACCACCTTTCCACGCCGTGAGGCCTGAATGGCTGTTCCGACGTGATTGGCGATGTCAATACCTGAATGATGCCGCGACCAACGCGGGCCGAAACCGGACGTAAAAACACCTGAGGTCGGCATCAAGAAGCTCCTGGAGGTCAGTTCGTTCAGATAGTCAGCAAAGGAGCTGAAGGAGCAGATCTGAGCGAATGAATCTGGTGATGTCTTGATTCTCCCCAGGGATGATCCTCCTGCAGACGCTGATCCGGAGTCAACCTCAAGAACGGAGGATTGCTGCAGACAATACTTCTCAAACAGAGCCGTCACCGAGTGTTGATCAAACAAACCTCTGGAAGCCTGAAAAAATCTCTGATCACGACTTCCTTCAAGGCTGAAATTATCAGAATTCACTCGCTGAACATCATTGCCTCCAGCAAGAATTCCGCCACCAACCGCACTGGCAAACGTCGCCGACGAAAGGCCCAGAGCGAGAAAAGAAGCGAAAAAAATCAATCTTGAAACAATACTCCAGGAAAGTGTAACGGAGTATTGCGAAGCGGCGGCATGCAAAAGCTCTGGCATTGGTGATTAAAATCACCAACAGGCAATCATGTGTTTTTACTGATCAATTGCCGTATCAGCCGCTCGGCAATTCGACATCAACAATTCTGCTGAAGAAAAGCTCTTGCCGAATCAGAATCATCTTTGATCTTGCATCAGTCAGACATCCACCTGGCCAGAATCACTCACGATGACGTGCAACGAACCACAGCAAAAAGCTGACAAACTGAAAGCCGCCAAGTCGCAGACTGAAGAGATCTCTGTCGCGAGTGATCAGAAAAGCTTTTCAGCAGGCGCCATGAAAAATTTATGAATATGTCGGCTACGGAGCCATAAAAAAGCAGGCAACGAATTGCCTGCTTGAATCATTGGAGCTGTGTTGATCAACTCAGGCTGTTCCGCAGAATGTCACGTCGGGGAATTTCAGCTTGGCATCATCAAGACTCTTTCCTTTGCCCTCTTCCTGCCAGTAATTGATCACTTCAGTGGCTTTGTTCAACACCTCGACGCGCTCGTTATCCGTGATCCAGGATTTACCTTCAAGCTCACTCTTGAGAGTTTCCCAGGCATCCTCACGCGGCCAGAAGAAGTAGGCGGTCAAGGGGCTGGGGCCGCCACCAACAATTTGGTCAACGGCAAGTGCCACGTTGTCGGGCAACCAGAGGATCTTCAAAAGAAAGCGGCCCTCATCAGCCTTGGGTGTGTAGCCGGATGGAACACCATCGGCGTCGATGGTGGCTGACGCCAGTGCCGCACTTCCGCCGCGCATCACCGGACGGCCTTCCTTCGGCTCCTGCTGCTGAACGGCTTCTGTGCTCTGAGGAGCCTGGTCAGCTGCTGCTGCCTCGGTGGCGACCTCTTGGTCGACGGCAGCGCCTTCGGAAACCGTCATGGTGTCAGCGCTCAAGAATCAAGGACAAAGAACTAACCTACCAGCCGCCAAAACCCATCCACCTGAACAGGCAACGACCCACCAGACAGCTTCTGCTCTTCGACATCGACGGAGTCATCAGGGATGTGTCCGGCAGTTACCGGAAGGCTCTCCAGGCAACGGTGGAGCACTACAGCGGCTGGCACCCAGCACAGTCCTGCATCGATGCCCTCAAGGGGGAAGGACGCTGGAACAACGACTGGGAAGCGAGCCTTGAGCTTCTGCGCCGCAATGGAACATCCCTTCCGGCCAGAGAGGATCTCATTGATGTGTTCAGCGGCTTCTACTTCGGCGGCGATCCCGAGGGCGACCCACGCGCCTGGAAGGGCTACATCGGCGATGAGCCTTTGCTGGTGAAGCCGGAGTTCTTCGCCGCGCTGGCTCAGAACGGCTGGCAGTGGGGATTCGTGAGTGGCGCTGAACCTCCATCAGCACGTTTTGTGCTGGAGACACGGCTCGGACTGCTGAACCCGCCTTTGATCGCCATGGGCGATGCCCCTGACAAGCCGGACCCCACAGGTCTGGTGCAACTCAGCGACAGCCTGCTGCCTTCGCAAAGCGGAGGAGTCGTTGCCTATCTGGGCGACACGGTTGCCGATGTGCAGACCGTTCTCAGGGCCAGAGGCCAGCGCCCGGACAGAGATTGGATCAGCCTGGCGGTCTCGCCGCCGCATCTTCTCCCCGGCAGCGCAGAGCGCAACGCCTATGAGCAGCAGCTGAGATCGGCCGGTGCAGACCTGATCCTCTCCAGCACCCTCGAGGCCGTTCAGTGGTCAATGCGCAGCCGAGAGCCGGACAGTCAGGGCGACTGAGGTTGCGTTGGCTGAGAAAAAGCACCTCTCATCGCTCCATGGCATCAACAGCCTTGAGGGCTCCGGCCGTGAGCACCTCATGCCCGGAGGCATGTTCGGCACAGTCCATGACCGCGACATCGTCCTCGATGCGGATACCGATGCCCTTCCAGCGGTCGTCAATCGCAGGCTGTCCCTCAGGAACTGCCAGACGATCACTGATGTAGAGACCGGGCTCCACCGTCAGGACGATGCCGGGTTCCAGCTGCACGTGATGCTCGCCGAGCCGATAGGCGCCCACATCATGAACATCCAGCCCGAGCCAGTGGCCGGTTCGATGCATGTAGAGATGCCGGTAGCTTCCCTGCTCGATGAGGCCGTCGACCTCTCCCACAAGAAGCCCCAGATCAACAAGGCCCTCCACAAGCACGTGCACAGCCGCGTCATGCACGTGCTCGGCGGTATGACCGGGTTTGACCATGGCGATCGCCGCTTCCTGCGCCGCGAGGACCAGAGAGTAGAGCTCCCGCTGCTCTCCAGTGAAGCGTCCGCTCACCGGAAATGTCCGCGTGATGTCCCCGTTGTAGTAGTCGCGGAGGGAGCAACCGGCGTCAATGAGCAGGAGATCCCCGTCCTGCAGGACTGCACTGTTGTCGATGTAGTGCAGCACGCAGGCGTTGTCGCCACCGGCAACGATCGATCCGTAGGCGGCTCCACGGGCACCCAGCTCGAGGAAATGCTGTTCGATCAGAGCCTGAATCTTGCGCTCGGTCATCCCGGGACGCACGGCAGCCCTGGCTAGCTCATGGGCGGAGGCTGAGATCCTGCACGCCTCACGCAGCCGTTCCAGTTCAGCGGGTTGCTTGCGCAAGCGCATCCGATGCAGAAGAGGGCATGGCGCCACCAGAGCCTGCGGGGCACTTCCGGTGCGTGAGACACGATCCAGCTGCGCCCCCCAGCAGCGCAGCACAAGTGGTTCGATTGATGGATGACTGCCGACGCGGAAGGCGATGCCTTCGGCACCATCCAGATACTGCGGCAACAGAGCATCAAGCTCCATGCGCGGATGGGACACGTCCGCACCGAAGCGCTCAACCGCTCCCTCACAGCCCCAGCGCCTGCCGGTCCAGACCTCGGCGGCGGGCTCGCGCGGATTCACAAAGAGCACGAAGCGCTCACCCTCCTCACGATGTGGGAGGAAGAGAGCCACTGCGTCGGGCTCATCAAAACCGGTCAGATACCAGAAATCGCTGTTCTGGCGAAACGGCCACTCTGTGTCTGCATGGTGTGTGACCAGAGTCGAAGCAGGGATCACAGCGGCGACACCGCCCAGCTCAGCCAAGAAACGCTCGCGGCGGTCGGCGAGAAGCTGGGCGTCAAAAACAGGCGCAAGATCAACCACGGCAGAGACAGGGCACCGGAGAAACGTCAGGATGGCAGTCAAAGCGCCCGCGCATGACCTCCGACCTGCTGATCCTTCTCCTGTTGGTGGTGGTGGTGCTGACCGGATCCGCCCTCTGCTCTGGGGTGGAAGCCGCTCTGCTCACGGTGAACCCGGTGAGGGTGCATGAACTCGCTGCCAGGCCGCGGCCGGTTCCCGGCGCCCGCAGGCTGGCTCAGCTGCGCCTGCGCCTGGCCCGGACCCTGTCGGTTCTGGCGATCACCAACAACGGTTTCAACATCTTCGGCAGCCTGATGCTCGGCGGCTATGCCTCCTGGGTATTCACCGAGAAGATGGACGCCGGCAATGGAGCACTTGCTCTGTTCTCAGTCAGCCTCACTGTTCTGGTGATCCTGCTCGGGGAGATTCTCCCCAAGGCGATCGGAAGCCGCCTCGCATTGCCGGTTTCCCTGGCGAGTGCTCCTGTGCTGCACTGGCTGGGTGTGATGATGCGGCCGCTTGTGCTGCTGCTGGAGCGACTGCTTCCTGCGATCACTGAGGAAAGCGAGATCAGCACGGATGAGGAGGAGATCCGCCTGCTGGCGAAACTGGGCTCCCAGAAGGGACAGATCGAGGCAGACGAAGCCGACATGATCTCCAAGGTTTTTCTGCTCAATGACCTCACGGCGCGTGATCTGATGACGCCGAGGGTGGCGGCTCCAACACTTGATGGCGCCTCCAGCCTGGAGAAGCTGCGTGTCGCCCTGCTGGAGAACGAGGCGCAGTGGTGGGTGGTGTTGGGCGATGCAGTCGACAAGGTTCTCGGCGTTGCAAACCGGGACCGCCTGCTCAGCGCCCTGGTCCGCAACAACGGACATCTGACTCCAGCTGATCTGAGTGAGCCGGCTGAGTTCGTTCCGGAGATGATCCGCGCCGACCTCTTGCTCACCGCCTTCCGCCGCGACAACAGCGGCGTGCGCGTGGTGGTGGATGAATTCGGAGGCTTCGTTGGCGTGATCGGCCCGGAAGCTGTGCTGGCTGTGCTTGCCGGCTGGTGGAGGAAGACACCGAGCGAGGCGACGCCATGAATGCGATGGAGGAGCACTGCAGAGATCTGCTGCAGAACTGGAGGCAGCAGCTGAACTTGAACCGGCGGGAACAGGGGGTGCTGGCCGGAGCGCTGAAACTTCTGGATCGCCAGCTTGAACGCCTGCAGACAGGAACCCTGCGCATCTCCGTGTTCGGCAGGGTGGGCGTCGGTAAGTCCAGCCTGGTGAATGCCCTGCTGGGGCAGAAGCTGATGGCGACGGATGTGGCTCACGGCTGCACGCGTCAGCAGCAGGCCGTGAGCTGGCCAAGAGATGTTGCCGGACTGCAGAAGGTCGAACTGGTCGACACCCCAGGGATTGATGAGGTGGATGCTCCGGCTCGGGCGCGACTGGCGGCCCGGGTGGCCCTGCATGCCGACCTGGTGCTCCTCGTGCTGGATGCCGACATCACACGTGTGGAACTCGAAGCCCTTGACACGCTTCAGACCATGGGCAAACCGGTGCTTACGGTTCTCAACCGATGCGACTGCTGGCCGGAGGATCAGCTGCCGGATCTGCTGCGCAGCATCCGCAGCCGACTTCCCGCAGGATTACCGCCTCCACTGACCGTGTCAGCGGCACCACGCCAAGCGGTTCAACTGAATGACGGCCGGATCCGCAGTCGCGAGCAACCCGCCGATGTGGGGGCACTGGAGATCGCCCTCTGCCGTCTGCTGGAGCAGCGCGGACAGAGCCTTCTGCTGCTCAACAGCCTGAGGCAGGCCACAACACTCCAGCGGCAGTTGGAGGCCGGGCGCCTGCAGCGACGTCGCAGGGAGGCCCAGGGACTGATCGGCCGTTATGCCGCTCTCAAAGCCACCGGCGTGGCGGCCAATCCTTTGATGCTCCTTGATCTGGCCGGAGGCTTCGCCTGCGATGCCGCTCTTGTTCGGCAGCTCTGCTCCCTGTATGGGCTGCCGCTGGGAGGGCCGGCGGCCCGCAAGCTGATTCGCCAGCTGAGTGGACAGAACGCCCTGCTGGGCGGGGCACAGCTGGGACTTCAGGTGGCCTTGGGTTCCCTGCGTCAACTGTTGCTGCTGGCCGCACCCTTCAGTGCTGGCCTGACGCTGGCCCCCGCTGCACCGGTGGCCCTGGCCCAGGCAGCACTGGCAGTCCACACAACACGACGCACCGGACGGATGACGGCACGCTGGCTGCTGGAGGAACGGGGGAGGGGACGCAGGCTTCAGCCGGGGCCTGCCACTCTGATGCGTCGTTTGGCTCGTTCCAATCGCGGCATCGTCGAGTTGATGCAGGAGTGGCCCCAGCCGCAGTCCCGCCCGCCGCTGCCATCGCTGCTGCCCTGACGATGGCGGACCTGGCCATGCCTGAGATCGCTCTGCTCGGGACCAGTGCCGATCCCCCGACACTGGGCCATCAGGCACTGCTGGAGGGGCTGCTTCAGCACTTTGGCCAGGTCGCCACATGGGCCAGTGACAACCCGATGAAACGCCATGGGGCTGCTCTTGACCAGCGTTGTGAACTGCTGAAGACCCTGGTCGAATCGATCGCTGACCCGCGTCTGCAGCTGGCCCAGGATCTGAGCAGCCCCTTTGCCATCGCCACCCTGGAACGAGCCAAACAACGCTGGCCTGACCGGCGTCTGTGCTTCGTTGTGGGGAGCGATCTCGCTCGTCAGATTCCCTCCTGGAAAGACGCTCAGCGTTTATTGGAACAATGCGTTCTCGTGATCGTGTCCCGTGAGGGATGGCCGCTTGAACAGGCCGACCTGCAGATCCTTCGCCGGATCGGAGCCTCGCCTCGGATGCTTCCCATGAGCGTTCCCGGAACAGCCAGTTCGCAGGTGAGACGCAGACAGACAACTGAACAGTTGCCCAAATGCCTGCTGCCGCTTGTGCTGAAGCACAATCTTTATGGATTCAACACCACCAACCCCTGAGTGCCGATGCGTGTTGCCCTGGCTCAGATCAATCCTGTTGTGGGCGACCTCCTGGGCAATGCCACCCGGATCCTGCAAGCGATCGACAGCCTGATCGAGACCACAGGCAGCGAACCGGAACTGCTGGTGACACCCGAACTCTCGCTCTGGGGTTACCCACCCCGCGATCTGCTGTTCAGCCCAACGCACCTGCAGAGGCAAAGGCAAGCCCTTGAGAATCTGCGCAGCGGCCTGACGTCACGACAGCTGAACATCGTTCTGCTGGTGGGAATGGCGGATGCCGCCGACGATGATCTGCACCCTTCGTTATTCAATGCCGTCGCCCAGGTCAGTGCCAGGGACTGTCGCGTGGTGGCTCGCAAGCAGCTGCTGCCCAGCTACGACGTATTCGACGAGACGCGCTATTTCAGGCCAAGCCAGGGAGCCGGACAGATCAGCCTGTGCAGCGAAGGCCGCGAGTGGCGACTGGGCATCACGATCTGCGAAGACCTCTGGGTGGAAGAGGAGCTGCACGGTCACCGCCTGGTGGGGCCTGACCCTGTGGCCGATCTGATCCCGGCAGGGGTCGATGCGCTCATCAACTGCTCAGCCTCCCCGTTTGGACGACGCAAGGCCGCCCTGCGTCGTCAGCTGGCGGCGCGGGCAGCTCAGCGGCTTGGCTGCCCGGTGATCTACGTGAATCAGGTCGGAGGCAATGACGAACTGGTGTTCGACGGCGCCAGCTTCGTGATGGGTGACAGCTGCGGCACACCGCTTCTTCAGCTTCCGGACTGTCGTGAGGCGACGCAGATCTGGAATGCCGCAGACACGTCCCAAATGGTTTCGGCAGTCTCCACAGCCACGCCGCAGATCCTTGATGAGCAGCACGAGATGGAAGCACTGTTCCGGACCCTGGTCACCGGACTGAAGGACTACGCCGGCAAATGTGGTTTTCAGAGAGCCCTGCTGGGCCTGAGCGGTGGAATCGACTCAGCGCTGGTGGCTGTGATCGCTGCAGCGGCGCTTGGATCCGATCAGGTGCAGACCCTGCTGATGCCCTCGCCCTGGAGTTCGCAAGGCTCGATCAGTGATGCTCTACAGCTTGCGAATCGACTCGGGATCGCCCACAGCATCGTTCCGATCGACAACCTGATGAAGGGTTTCCAGGCGACATTGACCCCCGCCCTGAGCAGTGCTCCCTCGGGGGTGACGGCGGAGAATCTTCAGTCGCGCATCCGCGGCACTCTGCTGATGGCCATGGCTAACCAGCAGGGACAACTGCTGCTGACCACCGGCAACAAATCGGAGCTCGCTGTGGGCTACTGCACCCTCTATGGCGATATGAACGGTGGCCTTGCCGTGATCGGCGACCTCTACAAGTCGACCGTGTTTGCTCTGTGCCGCTGGATTGACAGCCAGCATTCAGCCATCTGCCGCACAGAGCTGGCTCTGCCTGACCAGGGAGAACTGATCGGCAGCACAATCCTCGAGAAACCCCCCAGCGCCGAACTGCGTCCGGATCAGAGAGACAGTGACTCACTCCCTGACTATGACCGCCTCGATCCCCTCTTGATCGACATGATCGAACACCGCCTCAGCGGGCCGCAGCTGGAGGAGGCAGGCCATGACCCTGCGGAAGTGCAACGGATCGAACGCCTGTTCCGGAGAGCTGAGTTCAAACGCAGACAGGCGCCGCCATTGCTGAAGGTGAGTGCGCAGGCGTTCGGCAGTGGCTGGCGGCTGCCGATCGCCGCTGTCTGAGCCACATTGAGGAGACCACGGCGTCCTCCATGGCCCATTCCGTTCTGACGGCTCCGATGGCCAGCATCGGGGTTCCCACCGAGATCAAGGCCGACGAGCAGCGTGTGGCGCTCACCCCGGATGCGGTCCGCGAACTGGTGACCCAGGGTCTTGAGGTGCGCATCCAGAACGGAGCAGGGGCAGGGGCAGGCATCAGTGACGACGCCTTCGCAGCGGCAGGGGCCCGCCTTGTGACCCGTGAGGAGGCCTGGGGGGCGCACCTGGTGGTGAAGGTGAAGGAGCCTCAACAAGAGGAGTTCAGCCTTCTGCGGGACGACATGGTGTTGTTCACCTACCTGCATCTCGCCGCTTACAGCCAGGTGGGAGAGGCACTCCTGGATGCAGGCACAACAGGGGTTGCCTACGAAACGGTGCAACTGGAGAACGGCAGCCTGCCGCTGCTGGCCCCGATGAGTGAAATCGCCGGACGACTCGCAGCGCAGGTGGGTGCGCGGCTTCTTGAACGCCCACACGGCGGAAGGGGTGTCTTGATGGGCGGCTGCACCGGCGTGCGCCCAGCTCGGGTTGTGGTGCTGGGCGCCGGCACGGTGGGTTGGAATGCAGCCCGGCTTGCAGCTGCAATGGATGCCGAGGTCTTGCTGCTGGATCGCTCCCCGGAACGGTTGCGCAGCCTTGAGGCCGACCGGCGAGGGC
Source organism: Synechococcus sp. MIT S9503 (assembly GCF_047304175.1). Taxonomy (GTDB): domain Bacteria; phylum Cyanobacteriota; class Cyanobacteriia; order PCC-6307; family Cyanobiaceae; genus Synechococcus_C. Next base: position 1,521,622 of record NZ_CP138955.1, read on the forward strand.
GGCTGATGAGCATGGTCAGCAGCCGTGGCCTGCTGGAGCGTTTGGTGCCCACAGCGGATCTGCTGATCGGTGCCGTGCTGACCCCCGGTGGCCGGGCACCGACCTTGGTGGATGAAGAGATGGTCAAGCAGATGACGCCCGGATCGGCCATCGTCGATGTGGCTGTTGACCAGGGCGGCTGTGTGGCAACCAGTCGGGAAACCACGCACACCGATCCAACGGTGTTCATTCATGGCGTGCAGCACTACGCCGTTGGCAACATGCCTGGGGCCGTGCCCTTCACCTCGACCGAAGCGCTGGTGAGCGTGACCCTGCCCTACATCCTCGGAATCGCAGGCCGTGGGCTCGAGGAAGCCGTCACCGAGCGCCCTGAGCTGCTCTCCGGTCTGAACACTGTCAAGGGAGCGGTCTGCCATCCAGGTGTTGCCAAAGCCCTGGGGGTTCCACCGCGGCACCCGATGGCCTGCCTGCGCTGACCGTTCAGTCCAGTGCGCGGATGTAGAGCCAGTCGCCGGTCGACGTGCCATCACGTCTGCGGAACAGCGAGTGTTCCTTCAGCACGTGGCGTTGCCCGCCGGCACTGAACTCGGCTTCAAAACGCACGGTGCCCTCAAGATCATCCGGGCGACCGGCCTCAGAGGCCAGCACCTTGAGGCCGTGCCATCGGGTCTGCCGGCAGCTGGCTCGCAGCTCGCGGCGTCGCTCAGCGGGGGCACTGGCGGAGTCAGGGTTGGTGGCGATCAGATAATCCACTTCCGAAAGCGCGTAAGCGGAATAGCGGGATCGCATCAACTGTTCCGCTGTCTCAGCCTTCAGCCTGCCTCGGTGAAGCGGGCCACAGCACTGAAGCAGTGCATCTCCGCTCCCGCATGGACACGAACGATCTCCGGAATTTGCAAAGCCCAGTGCCATCACTTCAGCTCCTGCATGGCAGGCAACGGTCGCACGAGAGACGCGATGGCGATTCCCTCGCGCAGAGCGGTCACCAGGCCTGCGGCCTCGGCATAGGAGCCTGCTTTCAGGATCTGATTGCCATAACCAAGGGCATCTGCACTGACCGACAGCACACCTGGATTGTGGACGGCGATCACAGCAACGCCACGCTCAAGGCTGGCAAGCACGGCCTCGCCTCCTAGTGCACCATCCGGCACCACAACAGCACCCAGCCGGTCTGCGATGAGATCATCTCCAGTGATCGAACAGCCTGAGGACAGATCAAGCAGATCAGGCGCACTGCTGAGACCCACCAAAACGCACGCGAGGAAGGTATGGCCGAGCTCTTCACCCGCAGCGCGAGGGTCAAGGTCTGCAGCAGGTGGAAGCGACTCCAGAGCTGGTGCGTGAGCGCAGGGGATCCGCAGATGACGAACCAGCAGATGACTGATCACTGCTTCGGCACCAGCGAGAGCATCCACTCCGGTGCCGTGGCGATAGGCCGCCAGAGTCTCACTCTCAAGATCATCAGGGAATCGAGCCACAACAGCGATGGCGGTGGCTCCTGCCGCCTTGAGCCGCTCTCCGGCTCTCAGAAGCGCATCCGGCCGATCCAACGTTCCCCAGCTCGTGCCGCTGTCGCCTACGGAAAGACACACCCCAAGGGGTGCGTCGGTGGTCACCACGGTGTTGATGTCAAGCCCCAGGGTTGCTCTGCAGCCTTGCGCAACTTGACGGTGCCGCAGCAGCAGATCCGATTCAATGCCCGCATCCAGCAACAGGCCGATGCGCTGACTGCGCACGGGACGCAGACCCCAGAGAGCTGAGGCGAAGTGATCGAGGCCATACCCCTCGACATAGTGAATGCGCGGATCACGCCAGTAAAGAGAAGCGCCGTTGATCACGTTGGGGTGGGTGATCAGGCAACCGCTGGCCGCTGCAAGCAGGCGTGCACTTGGCAGAGCATCACCTGCAAACCCACCGACCTCGCAGCCGATGCCTGTGGGCACGATCATCAGCGTAGGCAGTGGTGCTGCCGCGAACGTCATGAGTTGATCAGCACGGCTTCAACCTCAAGCACAACCGCAGATGTTTCAGAGGAGGGATTGATGGAGGTGATGGCCCAGCGCAACGGCTCACCCTCCTTCTCAAGCTGCCCGAGAATCCAGCATCGCAGGTCGTTCATGGGAAACGACTCAGGACTGGTCAGCGACAATCTCCTGAAAGTGAGCTTCATCACGGATTCGATTAAACCTCCGACGTTTGATCTTTGCGGATCGCCACTTTCAGGGAAGCTCGTCAAGAGATGAACCTTCAGTACAGAGCGGTCTCGAATCATTTGCAGGTTCGCGAAAGAGCCTGCAAAGCAAAGATCACCCCTTCTCTAGCAACTGATCAATAATTTTCGGTGATCCGAGGAGAGGCCCAGGAAAAGGCGGCACAAAGAAACAGGTTTCAACCAAACCTGCCCTCAACATCAATCTGAAGGGAGAAGCCACCAAGCAGGCGAAGTAAAGATCACTCCATTCAAAGCATTCAATCGAATAAGAAATTCGCGAGAGAATGCCATGCCTTTGATGCATGATTCTCTTCACGAAAGCCCAGGATTAGATCAGGTGTTTGTATTCAACATAAAAACCAAGAGCATTCATCAGCTCTGGTACTGACCGAACTGAGCCTGATAAAGCGCATCCTCCTGACCCGCCACCGCCATCACCTCAGCACGAGGGAAGGACACACAGAGAAGAGCGAATCCCTCTTTGCGCAGATCGTCCTTGACGCCCATGGCATCAGGCTGATGCACGACTCCCTCCCTGATCACAGCAGCACACGTGGTGCAGACGCCTGCGCAGCATGAGCTGGGAACAGGAACTCCGGCCGCTTCCGCTGCGGACAGAACCGTTTGATTCTCTCGGCACTGAAAGTGATGCTGCTGACCATCAAGCTCGATGGTGATGGAATAAACGGCAGGAGGGATCTCGTTCATTCAGCTTGGAACGTTCCGAGCGATGGCACTGTCTCAGCGTATAGGCCGCATGGATCGTCACAGCCGCAGCGGCAGAACAACAAAAAGCCGGCCATTGGGCCGGCTTGAGGAAGCAGAGATGCGAACGAACTGATCAGGCCATAGCGGCGGCGCCGCCGACCACCTCGAGAATCTCCTGGGTGATGGCCGCCTGACGAGCCTTGTTGTAATCAAGGGTGAGCGTCTTGGCGAGAGCCTTAGCGTTGTCGCTGGCGTTGTTCATCGCAGTCATGCGGCTTGCCAGCTCGGAAGCTGCAGCTTCCTGAAGCGATCTCAGGAGCTGGTTCTGAAGATAGAGAGGCAGAAGTGCATTGAGCAGCTGATCCGGGCTCTGCTCGAACACAATGTCCGAAGGAAGCTGCGGCTGCGTATTGGCAGGACCTGCACCGGATTCCACACGAAGTTCACCGTCCTTGGTCGTGAGACGGAAGATTTCATCATCCGCCTCGGCAATTCCTTGGGGATCCAGGGGTAGCAGCGTCTGAACAACGGGATTGCAGCTCACCAGGTTGATGAACTTGGTGTAGATGATCTCCACGCGGTCAGTGCTCTCGGACAGGAATTCCGCGAACACTTCATTGGCGATGGAGCCAGCCTCATCAGCTGTGGGCACCTGCTCGAGGCCGGTGAATGTCGCCTGGATCGGATAACTCCGGTTGGTGAAGTAGCTGATGGCCTTGCGACCGATCAGGACCAGATCCACCTTGTACCCCTTGCCCTGAAGCTCAGCAAAACGCATCTCCGTGCGCTTGATGATGTTGGCGTTGTAGCCACCGCAGAGACCACGGTCGCCAGTTACAGCCACAAGGGTGATGGTCTCGACGTTGCGCTGCTCCAGCAGGGGGGCATCAGCATCCTCGAAACGCATGCGTGCCTGGAGGTTTTCCAAAAGGCGAGCGAGCCGGTCAGCAAATGGACGGCTGCGCAGAACCTGTTCCTGGGCACGTCGAACCTTGGCCGCAGCCACGAGGCGCATGGCCTCTGTGATCTTGCGGGTGTTCTTGACCGATTTGATCCGGTCGCGGATCTCTTTCAGATTTGCCATGACTCAGTGCCTCAGCTGGCGGAAGCCAACATGGTGGAGGTGACTTCGGCAATGGCCTCCTTGAGAAGGGTCTCGGCTTCAGGGCTGAGCACCTTCTCGTCCTGGATCTTCTTGATGAACTCAGGCTTGTTGCTCTTGAGGTACTCGCGCAGCTCACGGGAGAACTGAACCACCTGATCCACGGGGACGTCATCGATCAGGCCCTTGACGCCGGCGTAGACGATCGCGACCTGCTCAGCCAAAATCAGCGGGCTGAACTGAGGTTGCTTGAGAAGTTCGCGCAGACGCTTGCCGCGTCCAAGCTGTTTCTGTGTCGCCGCGTCGAGGTCGGAAGCGAACTGCGAGAAGGCAGCCAGTTCATCGAACTGAGCCAGCTCAAGCTTCAGCGTGCCGGCGATCTTCTTGATGGCCTTGGTCTGGGCGGCGCCGCCGACCCGGCTCACGGAAATTCCGACGTTGATGGCCGGACGCAGTCCGGAGTTGAACAGATCGGAACTGAGAAAGACCTGGCCATCGGTGATCGAAATCACGTTGGTGGGGATGTACGCGGACACGTCTCCAGCCTGGGTCTCAATGATCGGCAGTGCCGTCATCGAACCCTTGCCCATCGCATCGGAGAGCTTGGCGGCACGCTCGAGCAGACGGCTGTGGCAGTAGAACACGTCACCGGGGTAGGCCTCACGTCCGGGCGGACGACGGAGCAGCAGTGACATCTGGCGATAAGCCTGGGCCTGCTTGGACAGGTCGTCGTAGATCACGAGGGTGGCCTTGCCCTTGTACATGAAGGCTTCTGCAATGGAAGCGCCTGTGTAGGGAGCGAGATATTGCAGAGCAGCGGGATCAGAGGCGTTTGCAGCAACGATCACGGTGTAGTCCAGAGCTCCGCGCTCACGCAGCACCTCGGTGACCTGAGCCACGGAAGCTGCTTTCTGGCCAATGGCCACATAGACACAGACCACGTCCTGGTCGGCCTGATTGAGGATGGTGTCGATCGCGATCGCCGACTTGCCGGTCTGACGGTCACCAATGATCAGCTCACGCTGGCCACGGCCGATGGGAATCATCGCGTCAATCGCAGTGATTCCGGTCTGCATCGGTTCGTGCACAGACTTGCGCTGAATGATCCCCGGAGCGGGAGATTCGATCAGTCGGGTCTCGTTTGTTGCCAGATCACCCTTGCCGTCGAGAGGAACTCCCAGGGAATTCACAACCCTGCCGAGCAGAGCATCACCAACGGGTACCGAAGCGATCTTGCCGGTGGCACGAACAGTGCTGCCTTCCTGAATGCCGAGGCCTTCACCCATCAGCACAGCGCCGACGTTGTCGTCTTCAAGGTTGAGCGCGATGCCTTCGGTGCCGTCCTCGAATTCAACGAGCTCGCCGGCCATCACTTCCTGAAGGCCGTAGACACGGGCGATGCCATCACCCACCTGCAGAACGGAACCGACGTTGCTGACGGAAACAGACTTGTCGTAGTCCTCGATCTGCTGCTTGAGGATCGCGCTGATCTCGTCGGGACGGATGGAAACCATGGCTGGTAAACCCTTTGACGGGGAGTAGGAGAAAAATCTGAAGGGTGAAAAGAAAACGGTCAGCTCGCCTTGGCGAGCGAGAGACCGAGTCGCCGGACCTGGCCGGAAAGGCTAGCGTCGATGACCTGAGAGCCCACATTGATCACAAAGCCCCCGATCAGGGTTGGATCAATCGTGAGGTCGATTTCAACCGAACCGCTGCCGACCATGGACTGGACCTTGGTGGTCAGCGAGGCCTTCTGTGTGTCAGACAGGGCCTTGGCCGTGCGGACATGCGCTAGTGAGATGTTGCGGGACTCCCGGTAAAGCTCGAGATACCGACCCATGACGGCATCAAAAGCAGTGAGGCGTTGGCGATCAGCGAGAACCTTGAGCAGATTCAGCAGGGAGGGTTTGATCTGCTCGCTCAGAAGTTGCTCAAGAGCTTTCTTCTTTGCCGTGGGTTCAAGCACCGGGGACGTCATGGCATCCCGCAGCGAGTCGCTGCTGTCCCAGAGAGCGAGAAGCTCCTTGCACTGGTTGGCCACATCCTCGGACTCGTTTCTGGCGTTGGTCACCTGCAGCAACGCTTCCGCGTAGGGAGTGGCCAGTGTGTTGAGAAGGGGCATCAGGCATCCTCCAGATTGTTGATGGAGGCGTCGATCAGACGAGCTTGCGCCGCATCGTCAAGACGTCCTGGCAGATCTGCCAGCACTTTGTCGATGGCGGCCAGGGCGGCTTCACGGCGCAGCTGCTCGGTGAGTCGGGCTCCCTCGGCAGTGAGATCAGCGAGTGCGTCCTGCTTAAGGGCTGCCATGGCCTCAATGGTGCGCTTCTCGCCATCAGAGCGGATGGCCTCGGCTCTGACTTTGCCGTCGGCTCGGATCTTCTCGGCTTTGTCCTTGGCGGAATCGAGATCAGCCTGGGCCTTGCTCAGGTCTGATGTGGCCTTGGTGAGCCGGGATTCCGCGTCGTTCAATTCCTTGAGGATCGATTCACGACGCCGCTCAAGGATTCCGCCGAGAAGTCCTTTGAGGAAATAGACCAGCAATCCGATCACGATGACCAGATTGATCAGATTCGTTTCGAGCGGATTGAGGTTGATCCCGAAACCACCCTCTGCTGCGAACAACGTGACAGGGAACATCATGAAACCGCCAGCAGACGTTGAATGATCTTGGCGCTGAACTCATCAACCTTTCCCATGAGCTGCGACTGAGCCTGCTCACGCTGTGCCTCGATCTCACGACGGGCTTGTTCCCGCGTGCGGTTGGCATCGGCTTCGGTTGTCGCAATGGCTTCGCGGTAAAGGTTGTCGACCTCCTGCTCAGCTTCGAGAATCGCGGCCTGAGCAGCCTGACGAGCACCTCGGAGTTGTTCTGTAAGTTCAGCCTCTAGACGCTGAACCTGCTCAAGCTTCTGCTTGGCATCAGCAAGGCTGGTGGAAATGAAGCCCTCACGTTCTTCCACGACCTTGCCGACCGGACGGAAGAAGAGGGAATTAAGCAGGAAGGTCAGGAGAACCACCTGAACAGCCATGAGAGGCAGGGTGGCATCGAGGTCGAAAAGACCTCCCTCCGGCACCGCTGCTTCAGCAAGCAGAAGCCAGGTCATGGAAGAGGAGCGCTGAGGAAAAGCGAATAAAGAGAAGCAGGGTCAAACTGGAGAGCCGGCGTCAGGGGACGCGGCTCTCCAGATGGATCAACCGGCGAAGGGGTTGGCGAACAGAAGCACCAGAGCCACCACCAGGCCGTAGATCGTCAGCGACTCCATGAATGCCAGAGAAAGCAGCAGGGTGCCGCGGATCTTGCCTTCAGCTTCGGGCTGACGGGCAATACCTTCAACAGCACCTTGAGAAGCGCTGCCCTGACCGATACCAGGGCCGATGGCAGCCAGGCCGACAGCAAGGCCGGCAGCAACGACGGAAGCTGCGGAAGTAATGGAATCCATGTTGAGTGCGTTGGGGGGGGGTGCGCTGGACAGCGCTGAGCAAATGAGTGGGGATTGGTTCCCCCTGCGCAGGGACACTCTCTGTTGCCGGAGAGCGGGCCCGAGTCATGAGCGTCGGACCTACGCGCAGAAGTGTTTAGCAGATCGCCTCATGGGCGATCATTCGTCACCTAGTGGTGTTCGTGCAGGCCTTCACCGATGTAGAAGGCAGCCAGTGTTGCGAAGATCAGTGCCTGGATTGCGCTTGTGAACAGACCAAGCAACATCACAGGCAGAGGAACAATCAGAGGCACCAGATACACGAGAACGCCAACCGCGAGTTCATCGGCAAGAATGTTTCCGAACAGACGGAAAGAAAGCGACAGAGGTTTCGTGAACTCCTCGATGATTTTGAAGGGGAGCATGATCGGAGTCGGCTCCACATAAAGCTCGAAAAACCTCAGACCCTTTCTGCTGAGACCTGCGTAGAAATAGGCGAGCGAAACGAGCAGGGCCATCGCCACAGTCGTGTTGATGTCGGCAGTGGGAGCTCCGAGTTCACCCTCAGGAAGTTCGAAGACTTTCCAGGGGACAAGAGCACCACCCCAGTTGCTGACGAAAATGAATAGGAACAGCGTTCCGATGAACGGAAGCCAGTCCCGATAATATTTTTCTCCGATCTGATCTCGGGCGAGATCACGCAGATAATCCCAGAGAAACTCGAGCAGATTCTGAACACCCCTGGGATCACGGTCCAATTTGCGCGTGCCGACCAGCACGACGGCGAGCAGGACACCAATCAGGATCCAGGAGCTGAGAAAAACCTGGCCATGGAGATTGAGATTGCCGATCTGCCAGTACAGATGGTTCCCAACCTCCAGTTCGGCGAAAGGCAGTGTGTAAGGCAGCAAAGCCATTGAAAGCAGAAGGGGATGCGCGAACTCAGCCGTCAATGACGGTCTGAAGAATCAAGGCGGGTTTGTAGAGAAGGAATCCGATGAAAGCGGGAAGCAACTCGAGCTGAGGGAGCTTTGCCGCTGCGACAATGAGCAGAACAGGCACAACCAGCTGAAATCGACCCACTTGACGGGAACCTCCACCAAGACGAGCCACGCTGCGGGCGAGGAGGCGCAGGTAGAGAACACCAGCGCAGGAACCCACCAGCAGGCTGCGTGCCACCGCGACGTCAAAACCAACCAGTGCGATGAAAACCGCAGCCAGTGAGACGGCCAGGGTGGCCAGCATCAAACGTTGTTGGAGTCTCGCGTAGTCACCCATTCCCGAATCAGTCGCAACGGAAGCCGCGGATGATTCAGTGGGTTCGTTAGCCAGCAAGCAACGCCTGAGGAAGCGCGCGGAATCTATCACGCGTTTTCTCGCCCCCCAGTGCTTCAGGCCTCCAGAAACAGCAGCCTGCGCGCCAGCAGACCTCTCGCAACTGAAGTGGTCTCAGGCCCCAGATCCAAGGCGCCCAGACTGGTCTTCGGCTGGCGCTCAACGGCTTGCAGAAGTTGGAGCTCAGCCTCGGAGAGGGCGATCGGCTCCAGATCAGGACCAAGCAGGCTGAGCGATGGCCATCCCCAGAGACAGGGCTGCCTTCTCCCACAAGCCTGAAGCAGGGAAGCATCATCGGTCCAGCGGTTGAATTGCACTGAGTTGCGAGCCAGGAAGAACTCGAAATGACTGATGTCGGGATCAAGGTCCTCGATCAGCAACCACTGTTCTCTCTGCGACAGCTTCTGAGCTCGCTCCAGCAGTTCACCTGAAAGAAGGCGGCTCAGATCCCAGATGGAAGGGTTCGAGAAACCGGCGAACTCCAGGCCTGCAGCCTCAATCAGATCGAACAGACCTGTGAGGTCATAGCTGGTTTCCTGCGGATGCAGATACATGTCGGCGAAATTCGAATCCGCGGCTGTATCGATCAGCCAACGCTGCTCATGGTTCTGACGCAGACGATTGCCATCAGGAAGAACCTGAAACAGCTCGCGACCGAGACGCAGACCGTCAGCCCCAATGCCGGCACCGAGTCTGAACAGAGCGTTCTGCGTGCGATGGATTTCCCAGCGCCCACCATCGGCATATAAGAACAGATGGATCAAGCCCTCATCAGCGAGCAGGGCAGCCAGCGCTTTCAGTCCGGCCAGAGGCTCGCGCAGGTGATGCAGAACACCAACGGAATTGATGTAGTCGAAAGGCCCCTCTCCCGCCAGATCCAGCAGGCTGCGCTGCTCCTGGCGCAGTTCACGCACCTGATCCACTCCGGTGGATCTCTTCAACCGTTCACGAGCCACCTCAAGAGCTCCTGAGCTGATATCCACTGCCAGGACCTCGGAGCCTGGATTGAGATGGCACAGATAATCCGTGCTCACACCCGTTCCACAGCCGGCATCAAGGATCCGCAGAGGAGCTGGGTCATCGGTGCTCGCTGACACCTCCCCATACACGGCTGCCTGAACGCTCTCGTGGCACCAGCGCCAGTTGTATCCGGGAGGCGGACCATCCTGAAGTGGATCCCCTGGATACGGGAACCGGTCATAGAAGTCGCTCACCACAGGGGTGGCCGCATCTGAGGGGATGGGGTTCATCTGCGCGCTGTTTTCTGCAGGGTGGTTTGATTTGGAGCATTTCACGGGGGCCTTCTGAATCAGGCTTGATCGAGTGACCCCTGCAAACATTTGTTCATGCCGGTCAAGGAGCCCTGAGGACGAGCCGTAACGTGGCCGAATCCGGCTTGCTCCCGTTCATGACCGTGACCGCCAGCAGCGGCAGCCCGAGGGTTTCCCCACAGCTGTTCGACACTCTGCCGCTCTCCAGCGTTCGCCAGGCGGAACAACAGGACCGTTTCCCTGATGGGGGGGAGCTCGACACGCTGATCACGTTCTTCCGCAGCGGCAATGACCGTCTGGAAGCGTCGAGAATCATCGCCGCCAATGCTGAGGCGATTGTCGCCCGCGCTGCCAACAGGATCTTCGTTGGAGGGACTCCGCTTTCATTCCTCGAAGCGCCGCTCAGCACAGGCGAGGTTGCACAGGTGGTCGATTCCGCTCCGCTCGCCTCTGACCAGGCCGCTTTCGAGCAGTCCGTGCGCACCTTCACCGGTGAAAGCGGTGTGACCCAGCGGGGGAATTTCTTCACTCGTCTGTTTGACATCGGCGGGGGTGACGCCGACGTTCGGGTCGTCCTGCCGACCGGATTCACCGCCATCAGTGTGGCCAAATACGGCCCGGCATTCATGCGGAAATCCGTGAGGGATCTGGGCTGGTTTCTTCGCTACGTGGGCTACGCACTGGTGGCAGGTGACCCCAGCATCCTTGCGGTGAACACGCGTGGACTGCGCGACATCCTCCTCAAGAACTGTTCTCTGACGGCCACGAACGTGGCACTTCAGGAAATGCGAGGAGCCAGCGCGGAGCTGCTGAGGGATCGCCCTGAAGCCAGACGGCTCACAATCGACTGTTTCAACGTGCTGCTGAAGGAGCTTGCCGTTGCCACTCCCTCCACGAAACAGAAGCTCGGCAGCCGCGTCAGCCAGGGACTGCAGCTGCCTGCGATCTACGCCCTGGCCTCTGAGACAGCACAGCGGTTCGAGATGCGCCCCGGTCTTTCGGGTGCGGAAAAATCTGAAGTGATCCGAGCCGCCTACAGGCAGGTCTTTGAACGTGACATTGCCAAGGGCTATTCACAGACCCCATGCCGCTCGGAAGCCAGTCAGCTGGTTCAGGGCAAGATTTCCATGCGGGAGTTCATCCGTGCCCTGGGCAGAAGCAAGGAGTACAGGAATCAGTTCTACGGCCCCTTCGTCAACAGCAGGGTTGTTGAGCTGGCTTATCGCCATTTCCTTGGACGCGGTGTCAGTTCGCTAGAAGAATTCCGCAAGGCCTTCTCGATCGTGAGCGACCAGGGCCTCAACGGCCTGGTTGATGTGATCGTCAACAGCAGCGAGTACGCACAGACGTTCGGGGAGGAAACCGTTCCCTATCTGCGCGATCTCGGTGAAGAGGCACAGGAGAGTGCCGGCTGGGGATCCAACCGTCGACTGTTCCGCTTCAGTGCACCCTTCGAGGGCGCACCTCAGTACGTGACGCTGTATGCCTCCTACAGGCAGCCACTGGCTGATCAACATGCCTATGGCGGTGGCAACGATCCTGTTGGCAATCAGTACGGAGCGATTTTCCCTTCGGACACCGCCTCGGTGTCGACCCGTCCTGCACCCTTCAGTTACGACACTCGCCGTCTGCTGGTGAGCAATGGAATGGCTCAACCTGGCCAGATGGACAGTCCCCAGTTCCGGGGCAGCCGTCCCCGCAAGGTGGGACCCCGTGTGGTTCGACTCCAGCAGATCGCCACCGGTGGTGCGGCCTTCCCCCGGAGCAGCGGCCAGCCAAGTGTCCGCAACACCGAATCCTCCACCCAGGCGGTGATCAAGGCCGTTTATGTGCAAGTGCTCGGCAACAGCGGTTATGACGGCGAACGACTCGGCTCCGAGGAAGCCCGTCTGGAAAACGGAGACATCAGTCTTCGCGACTTCATCCGCAGCGTGGCCCGCTCGGATGCCTTCCGCCGTCGTTACTGGGAAGGTCTCTACATCGCAAAGTCGATCGAAGTCATGCATCGCCGTCTGCTGGGCAGGCCCACCTTCGGACGCTGGGAGATCGACGCTCTCTTTGACACCGCAGCGCGTCGCGGCTTCTACGGCCTCGTTGATGCACTGATCGACAGCAAGGATTACAGCGACTGCTTCGGCGAGGACACAGTTCCCTACGAGCGTTTCATCACTCCCAGGGACCTGAACACCCGCCGTGCACCCACGTTGCGCAGAGCACTGGATCCATCGATCGGGGCCAGAGTGAATGTATCGATGTCTCCCAGACCCGAAGCCATCCGTGGCGAATCGCTGCGCACGACCGGTGACATCACCAGGAGAAACATTGCTGACCAGAGTCCTCGCCGGATCTCCAGCGGCAAGTGGACGGCCGACATCAAGGGCTTCACCCCGCCGGAACAGCTGGGTGCATTCATGCTTCGGCGCTCATCCGGCTCCGCCGGAGCAGTCAATCAGCTCGGACTTTCCAGACAGCAGAGCCGAGGAAACGCCGGGCTGACGGCTGCGCTGCCGCTGGGTGATGCCAGCGGCTACAAGCGCCGTGCAGGGCTTCCCACCCAGGCCTCCCTGGCGCGCGTCTCCAGCGAGTCTGAACTGCGGGAAATCCTAGATGCGACCTATAGGCAACTGCTTAACCGCGTTCCCCTGGAGACAGAACGCCTCACCTCGGCTGAGTCACTGCTGAGGAATGGACAGATTGATCTCGACGGCTTCGTCGAATCTGTCGCACTGAGCGAGCCCTTCCAGGACCGCCTGTCACGCATGGCGCCGCTGCGGGCGGCAACCGCAGCAAGCCTCGCGCTGCTGGGCAGAGCCTCGACACCTGCAGAAACCAGTCGCTTTCTGCAGGTGAGAGCGGCATCAGGACAACCGACCGCTGTGCGCAACCTGCTCGAACTCCGTGCTGAAAACGGCACCGAGCCTTCGGATGTGCCCGGTCTCAGCACACTGAACTCACGCAGTGGAGTGCCTCAGTCAACAATCACTCGCACGGCAAGTCTCTATGCAGGCAATGCCGGCCTGACGCCACGGCCTGACGAAGCTCTCTGATCTACTTGTTGAGAATCAGAGATTTATTGCTAATTATTATTAATTGACGTTTCAGCCGGAGTCATCAAGACCTCCGGCTTTTTAGCGGCTGTTTATCAACAAAATCCAGAAAAAACCAGCTGGGAAATTAAATCGTAGAGCTCACAGTGGCAATGAAGATCTGTTACCGGGCCACATACTCTCCAGTCCTCTGACTGAGAATTTGGTTGGTTTATCTGCTCCTTGCCCTGCGAGGAGCATGAGTTCCATCACGGAAGATCAACAGATACAACATCTGGAGGCCTTCCCACTCGGATCTCAGCGATCTGAGGCCCCGCGGCCCTTAAGCTGCTTCCGATCTCACTAGAGATCAACACACCACTCACCGGATATCGGCCTCCTACGGGCGGCTGCTTGCTTCGAGGTAGAACTGCATGAGCATCGTCTCCAACTCGATCATCAACGCGGACGCCGAAGCCCGCTATCTGAGTCCAGGAGAACTGGATCAGATCAAGGCGTTCGTCAGCGGAGGTCAGCGTCGCCTGCGAGTCGCTCAGGTTCTCAGCGAGAGCCGTGAGCGCATCGTCAAGACCGCAGGCGGGCAGCTTTTTCAGAAGCGTCCTGATGTCATTTCCCCCGGCGGCAATGCCTACGGAGAGGCCATGACCGCAACCTGTCTGCGGGATATGGACTACTACCTCCGCCTCGTCACCTACGGCGTAGTCGCCGGTGACGTGACACCGATCGAAGAGATCGGCGTGATCGGAGCTCGCGAGCTGTACCGATCCCTCGGCACCCCCCTCGAGGCCATGGCAGAAGCCGTTCGTGAGATGAAAACCGTGGCAATGGGCATCCTCAGCGGTGCTGATGCCGAGGAAGCCGGCTTCTACTTCGACTACGTGGTGGGCGCTCTCGCCTGATCACCGAAACCAACGCCCCTTCACGTCACTCTGAGTCCATGCAAGACGCGATCACCAACGTCATCAACAAGTCCGACGTCCAAGGTCTCTACCTGGATACGGCATCCATGACCAATCTCGAGAGCTACTTCGCCAGTGGTGAACTGCGCGTGAAGGCTGCCGCAACCATCAGTGCGAACGCTTCCGCGATCATCCGCGACGCCGTCGCCAAGGCGCTGCTCTACTCGGACATCACCCGTCCCGGCGGCAACATGTACACCACCCGCCGCTACGCAGCCTGCATCCGCGACCTGGATTACTACCTGCGTTACTCCACTTACGCCATGCTCGCCGGCGATACCTCCATTCTCGATGAGCGTGTTTTGAACGGTCTCAAGGAGACCTACAACTCCCTGGGTGTTCCCATCGGAGCAACCGTCCAGGCCATTCAGGCCATGAAGGAAGTCACAGCCTCCTTGGTCGGTCCCGACGCTGGCAAGGAAATGGGTGTCTACTTCGACTACATCTGTTCCGGCCTCGGCAACTGAGCCCCATGCGGTTGTTCAAAGTCACCGCCTGCATACCCAGCCCTGAAAAAGTGCGGACGCAGCGCGAATTGCAGAACACCTTCTTCACCAAGTGGGTGCCCTATGACAGCTGGTTCGCTGAGCAACAGCGGATTCAGAAACAGGGTGGACGCATTATCAAGGTGGAGCTCTGCACCGGCGGCCAACAGGTCAACGTCGGAAACTGAATCGCTCCCAAAGTTGAGTCAAGACCCGGCCTCTGGTCGGGTTTTTTGTTGAGTTCCCTTGGCAAACCGTCCAGAGAACGGCTCAATGCATGCAACATCTCCGAATGTTTTGAGCAGCCCCACCGTGACCTCCCGAAGGAGTCGATCCTCACGTCAGGGCACTGTGCGCGAACGGCACATGGCTGCTGCTGAGTCAGCCCCTTTCTGGCAGCGATATCTGCCTCTCGACTGGTCACTCTGGCCGGCGGAGGCACGGCTGCTGCTCACGCTCACAGCCATCTGGAGCCTTGCCGGTCTGCTTGTGCTCGCTTCGGCGAGCTGGTGGGTGGCTGCCCGTGAACAGGCTGAGGGTGCCTACTACCTCAAGCGTCAGCTGGTGTGGATGGCCGCCAGCTGGAGCCTGATGTCGTTCACCGCATCGATCAATCTGCGCCGCTGGCTGAAACTGGCGGGACCGGCGCTCTGGATTGGCTGCCTGCTGATCGCGGCAACCCTGGTGATGGGGACCACGGTGAACGGCGCCAGCCGCTGGCTGGTGATCGGGCCGATTCAGATTCAGCCCTCCGAGCTGGTGAAACCCTTCGTGGTGCTGCAAGCCGCCAATCTGTTTGCACACTGGAAACGAACCCGACTGGATCAGAAGCTGCTCTGGCTGGCCAGTTTCGGAGTTCTGGTGCTGCTGATTCTCAAGCAGCCCAATCTCAGCACCGCGGCACTGACCGGCCTTCTGATCTGGCTGATGGCTTTTTCAGCCGGGCTGCCGCTGTTCCAGCTGTTCGGCTCGGCGATCGGAGGAGCGTTGCTGGGCACCGCCAGCATCCTGATCAATGAATACCAGCGGTTACGCGTGATCTCCTTTCTGAATCCCTGGAAGGATCCGCAGGGTGATGGGTACCAGTTGATCCAGAGCTTGCTGGCGATCGGATCGGGCGGTGTGTTCGGCCAGGGATTTGGACTCTCCACGCAGAAACTTCAGTACCTGCCGATTCAGAGCACCGATTTCATCTTTGCCGTGTACGCCGAGGAATTCGGCCTGGTGGGGTCCCTGCTGCTGCTGCTGTTCCTCATGCTGATCGGCTATCTGGGGCTTCGCGTTGCCCTGCGCTGCCGAAGCAATCAGGCCAGGCTCGTCGCCATTGGTTGCTCGGCGCTCCTGGTGGGACAATCCGTGATGAATGTGGCCGTGGCCTCCGGAGCAATGCCGACCACGGGATTGCCGCTTCCGCTGGTGAGCTACGGGGGCAACTCACTGCTGTCGAGCCTGATGATCGTGGGACTTCTGATGCGCTGCTCCCTCGAATCCACAGGGTTGATCGGTGGGCGCGGACAGGCTCGACGACTGGCGTCTGATCGACGCCGTCAACGTTCTGATCGATAGGCTGAAACCTGAGTTTTCCGACAGCGGCTTCACCATCGCCTTTCTCGACCTGGCACTGTCCGATCTGGCCCGAAGCGGTGAAGACCTGCTGAACCATGCACTCCAGCAGCCTGGTCCCCTCAGTCTGGGCGCCGTGCTGTTGGTGGGAGCCCTGACCAGTCTCGGACCCTGTTCATTGTCCCTGCTGCCGGTGACACTGGCCTACCTTGCCGGCTTCGAGAGCGAACAACCGCCCTGGCAACGAAGCCTCGCCTTCTGCGGGGGCATCGTCGGGGCTCTTGTGATGCTTGGAAGCCTGAGCGGACTGCTCGGTGGGATCTATGGCCAGGTACCGGGACTGATTCCAACCCTGGTGGCATTGCTTGCCGTGGTCATGGGACTCAACCTGCTTGGCGTGGTGCGGCTGCCTCTGCCGAACGGCCCTGACCCCAATGCGTGGAGTCGAAACGTGCCCGCACCTCTGGCTCCCATCGCGGCTGGTCTTGCCTTCGGCCTTGCGGCCTCTCCCTGCACCACGCCGGTGCTCGCCGTTCTGCTGGGCTGGATCGCCAGCAGCGGCAACGCGCTGACAGGGCTTCTCTACCTGAGCAGCTTCGGGATCGGCCAGGTCCTGCCGTTGCTGCTTGCGGGAAGCATGGCGGCGTCGCTTCCAAAACTGATGGCGATGCGCTCGGTCAGCCGCTGGATCCCCAGCATCAGCGGTGTCGTGCTGCTCACGATCGGCACGCTCACGCTGCTGACGAGGCTGGTCTGAGCATGCGCTTTTTCAGACGACTGCTGGCACTGATTTCAAGCCTGAGGCTGGCCATTCTGCTGCTGCTGCTG
The DNA here is from genome assembly GCF_047304175.1 of Synechococcus sp. MIT S9503. Classification (GTDB taxonomy): domain Bacteria; phylum Cyanobacteriota; class Cyanobacteriia; order PCC-6307; family Cyanobiaceae; genus Synechococcus_C. The sequence continues at coordinate 1,538,554 of NZ_CP138955.1, forward strand.
ATCGCCATGGCCAGTGCCGTTGGCACGATCATCCCTCAGCAGGAAGCGCCTGAGCTTTATCTCGAACGGTTCAATGCAGACCCGTGGCTTGGACTGATCAACGGAAACCTGATGCTGCAGCTGCAGCTGAATCACGTCTACACAAGCGTGTGGTTTCTTTCGCTGCTGGCGCTGCTCGGGCTGGCACTCACCCTGTGCAGCTGGAGGCGTCAGTGGCCGACGCTGAAGGCGGCGCTGCGCTGGACCGACTACTCCCGCCCCCGCCAATTGAGCAAGCTGGCTCTTGCTGAGACGATCGTCTGCTCCGACAGCAGCGCCGCACTGAACGGACTGGCCTCTGAGCTGAGAGGACAGGGCTGGAATGTCAAACAGCAGAGCGGACGACTCGCCGCTCGACGGGGGGTTGTCGGCCGGGTGGGACCTCTGCTGGTTCACACAGGGCTGGTGATGCTCCTGATCGGAGCGGCCTGGGGAGCGCTGGCGGGACAACGCCTCGAGCGCTTTCTTGCCCCTGGACGCTCACTCGATCTGCTCAGTCCGGCGGGCGAGAACAGGCTCAGCCTCACCCTGCAGGATTTTGCGATTGAAAGGGATCCCGCCGGTCGACCGGAACAATTCAGCTCAACCCTGCTGCTCAGCCCACAGGGCAATCCCCAGGTGCAACGCACGATCAGCGTGAATCATCCTTTGCGTTACCAGGGAATCACTGTGTATCAGGCGGATTGGTCGCTGGCGACCATCACTGTTCAGATCGGTCGAAGCCCCCTGCTGCAGCTGCCACTGAGCACCTTCCCCGAGCTCGGTGATCAGATCTGGGGGCTCGTGCTGCCGACGCGACCCGATGGAAGTGAGCCTGTTTTCCTCAGCACCGGTAGTGAACAGGGACCTGTGCAGGTGTTTGATTCAGACGGAGGGCTGATCACGAATCTGAGGCCTGGAGCAGAAGGTGCCGAAGTTCAGGGACTGCCGCTGCGCGTGGTCGAGATCATGCCGGCGAGCGGGCTCCTGCTGAAACGTGATCCAGGAGTTCCGCTTGTATACGCAGGCTTCGCGATCACGCTGTTGGGAGGTGGCCTGAGCATGGTGGCGACGCGTCAGATCTGGGCTGTGGCTGAAACCCAGCAGGCCAAACTGCACATTGGCGGTCTTTGCAACCGAAACCTCGCGGGGTTTGCCACGGAGCTCCCCCAGCTGATCAACAGGGTTGACGCTCTCCATGGCTGACGCGCACAACGGTGTGCACGTTTCCTCTGGGGTGGAAATCAGCCTCGAGCTGCATCCAGACCGGATCACAGGCCTCGACTAGATCATCAAGAATGCGGTTGGCGACCTCCTCATGGGAGATCGTGCGATTTCTGTAGCTGTTCACGTAGAGCTTGATGGCTTTCAGCTCAACAACCCGCGGTCCCGGTTGATAGAGAAGTCGCAGCACAGCGAAATCGGGATAACCGGAGAACGGGCAGAGGCAGGTGAATTCAGGAAGCTCGATGGAAACTTCATAAGGCCTGCCGGGGCGCGGGTTGTCAAAACAGATCAGCTCGGCATCAGCGATGGCCCGCTCGCCATAGAGGGGCGTGCGAGTGGATTCCGCGGTTGATGCACCCATCTTCGGTAAGCGAGACAACAGTTTGTGAAGACCCTAAAACCCGACCCGTCTGCCGCCAACACCGCAGGGAAGAAGGGACTTGACGATTTCAGCGACTGAACCGCCCAAAACTGTTCACCATGAACAACATTTATGCAGTAGTAATGCATTGAGAGACAAACCGTTGGGCTCAAGTCTGTTTCGGCAGGCCCCTCCAGCCGGAAGTAGCCACCCGCAAGGCGAAGCAACGCTCTCTCCCACGAAGCGGTCCCGATCAACGATCGGAGCACACACCATCCCTTCGAGGCCACTCCCATGACCACAACACAGCGCACCTACCGGGGCATCCCCTACGACCCGGCACAGCATGAACGCCTGAGCCAGACCAAGGTTGAGCACACCTATCGCGGCCAGCACTACGACGCCCCTCTAAGCCACACGGCAGCAGCGGAAACAACTGTGGAGCTCCATTACCGCGGCAGCGTTTATCGGCACAGAAGCGAGCAGGCCAGAAAGCCGGTCAACTCCTGATTCGGTATCAACGCGTACATCCTCAAAGGAAGCAGCGAGTCGTAATGGGGAGGACATCAGAGTCTTTTTCATGGATCTCCGCTTGCTCGCTGAAGGCACCTCCTTCCGGTTGGTACCCACGAGCGTTCATGGAATCCTCTGGCTTCAGACCCATTTCGAATCCGAGCACTGGGAGCTCCTCGCCGAAGGTCACGTCATCGTGAACCGGTCGGACGCGGAAACACTGATGACAGACGCCTCCCAGGCAGGCCTGGCCCTGAACCCGCTTCCTTCCCTCTCACAAACACAACAAGCCTGAGCTCTTAGCTTCTCAATAGCCTGATAGCTGCCATGAAAAAAGTCGAAGCGATCATCCGTCCCTTCAAGCTTGAGGATGTCAAGTTGGCGCTGGTCAATGCGGGGATCGTCGGCATGACCGTGAGCGAGGTCCGCGGTTTCGGCCGCCAGAAAGGACAGGTGGAGCGTTATCGCGGCTCTGAATTCACGGTTGAATTTCTGCAGAAGCTCAAAATTGAAGTGGTGATCGACGACGGCCGCGTCGACACCGTGGTGAACGCCATCGCTGAAGCTGCAAAAACTGGTGAAATCGGTGACGGCAAGATCTTCATCTCTCCGGTTGACACGGTGGTTCGCATCCGCACAGGTGATCGCGACAGCTCCGCTCTCTGAGCCGGTCGATCAGCTCAGCCTGATGTCAGCCACTCAGGGTGTCTGAGACCACCCTGTCGATCGTGTGATTCGTGATGGCCTGATCAACCTGAGAGGTCAGCCAGAGCAGATATTCATGGTTTCCAGCAGGCCCTGTGAGTGGAGAGGCCACCAGACCGCTGGGGTTCCAGCCGATCAAGCAAGCGGCTTCGATCACGGCGGTGATGGCGTCCACATGAGCAGCGGGTTCACGCACCACACCGCCTTTACCGACCCTCTGGCGTCCAACCTCGAACTGGGGCTTCACCAGCACGATGGCCTCACAGTGATCGGTCTCCGGACCTTCGCTGATCATCAGACCACGCAGGGCGGGGAGCACCAGGCCCAGAGAGATGAATGACACATCCGCCACGGCCAGGGTCGGACGCTGATCGTTCGCCCCGTAGAGGTCCTGAGGCGTCAGACGCCTCAGGTTGGTGCGCTCTCGCAGGATCACCCGCTCATCAGTGCGCAGACTCCAGGCGGTCTGGCCATACCCGACATCAATGCCGTACACGCGACTGGCACCGTGCTGAAGCAGGCAATCGGTGAATCCACCGGTTGAGATTCCGCCATCGAGGCACACCCGTCCTTGCACCTGAACAGGAAAGGCACTCAAGGCACCCAGCAGTTTTTCTCCACCGCGTGAAACGAAACGGGGCGGTTGCTCCACCTGAACCGTGGCGTCCTCCGGAACCTCTTGTCCAGGCTTCTCGAATCGCTGTCCATGAGCATCGCGCACCTTGCCGGCACGGATCAGCCGCTGGGCCTGCTGGCGTGAAGAGGCCAAACCCAAAGTGAGCAGATGCAGATCCAGACGGCGTTTGCGAGCCATTTCTTCATAAAAGCAGAGATGAAATCCGAACAAACTTGCATGGTTCGGGCGGTAGAGCGAACAACTCCTTGAGGATCAACCCGAGCCGCAACACGGTCATGTCCGCCAAGCAGCAGCCACGCCACCGACCGAAACCCTGCAACGTGGTGGAACTCCTGCACCCCGGCACCTTCGTCACCATCGAGAACCACCCCAGCGATCTTCCCCCCTTTCAGGTGATCGAATGCCGGGGCGGTCTCTGCAAGGTGAGACAGCAAACCTGGGGACAGCATGTGCAATGGGAGGTGGAACATCGTCGACTGCGCTCCGCCTGAGCTGCGGGAAACAAACCAGCGTCACCGTATGGTCAGGGATTGACCGTTTCTCTGCGATTCCTTGATCGAGCGCTACACCCTGCCCGAAATGGGCGCGATCTGGACCGATCAGGCCAAGTATCAGAGCTGGCTTGATGTTGAAGTGGCTGCCTGTGAGGCGAACTGCACTCTGGGACGCGTTCCCGATTCAGCCATGGACGACATCCGCAGCAAGGCGGCTTTCGAGCCGGCGCGGATTCTCGAGATTGAAGCGGAAGTGCGTCACGACGTGATTGCCTTTCTCACCAACGTCAACGAGCACGTCGGGGACGCGGGTCGTTACATCCATGTGGGAATGACCAGCAGCGATGTGCTCGACACAGGTCTGGCCCTGCAGCTCAAGGCTTCCGTGGCTCTGCTGCGCCGGGAACTCAGCGCCCTTGATGCCGCCATCGCCGCGCTGGCGGCAGAGCACAAGGCCACGGTGATGATCGGTCGCTCCCACGCCATTCATGGTGAACCGATCACCTTTGGTTTCAAATTGGCCGGCTGGCTGGCCGAGACCCGCCGCAATGCCGAGCGCCTGCAACGACTGGAGCGGGATGTGGCCGTGGGCCAGGTGAGCGGCGCCATGGGCACCTACGCCAACACCGATCCGGAGGTTGAACGACTCACCTGCGAGCGACTGGGACTGACGGCCGACACCGCCAGCACTCAGGTGATCTCCCGTGACCGTCATGCCGACTATGTGCAGACCCTGGCCCTGATCGGTGCCTCTCTGGACCGCTTCTCCACTGAGATCCGCAACCTGCAACGCACGGATGTGCTCGAAGTGGAAGAAAGTTTTGCCAAAGGGCAGAAAGGCAGCTCTGCCATGCCTCACAAACGCAACCCGATCCGAAGTGAACGCATCAGCGGTCTGGCCAGAGTGCTGCGCAGCTATGTCGTCGCCGCGCTGGAAAACGTTGCTCTCTGGCATGAACGAGACATCAGCCATAGCTCGACCGAGCGGATGATGCTCCCCGACTGCTCAGTGACTCTGCATTTCATGCTGCGGGAAATGACAGCCGTGGTGGCAGGCCTGGGGGTCTATCCGCAGAACATGCGCCGCAACATGAATGTCTACGGCGGTGTGGTGTTCAGCCAGCGGGTGCTGCTTGGACTGGTCGATGCGGGCATGAACAGGGAGGATGCCTATCGGGTGGTGCAACGCAACGCTCACAGCGCCTGGAACAACGAGGGGGGAGACTTCCGCAGCAATCTTGCAGCTGACACCGAGGTGACCGCCAAGCTCAGTCCGCAGCAACTGGATGATTGCTTCAGCACCGATCTGCACCAGGCGAATCTGGGGGTGATCTGGAAGCGCCTGGGGCTCTGACACCCAGCCCGAACCATGTTCTGGACCCCCTATGCAGACTGGATTTACGTGGTCGTCAGTGTCAGCGGCATGATGCTGATCATTGTCCTCGTGCTGAGGCCCGGAGCTGGTCCGGACCCCTAACGCCGTCACCTGCCCTGCGATGCCAGACGCGACCAGAACCGAACACGACAGCATGGGAGCCGTCGAAGTCCCGGCAGAGGCTCTCTGGGGAGCACAGACCCAGCGTTCGCTGCAGAACTTCGACATCGCCGACGACCGTGTGCCGCCGGAGCTTGTTCATGCACTCGCACGCATCAAGCAGGCGGCAGCCAGCGTGAATGCCCGCCTCGGGGTGATCAGTGAACCAGAGCGAGAGGCCATCGTGACCGCCGCCGCGGCGGTGGCGGACGCTCAGCACGATGATCAGTTTCCCTTGCGCGTCTGGCAGACCGGCAGCGGCACCCAGACGAACATGAACGTCAATGAGGTGATCAGCAATCTTGCAGCAAGGGCCGCCGGTGAACCGCTCGGCAGCCACAGGCCTGTCCATCCCAATGACCATGTCAACCGCTCCCAGTCCACCAACGACGCCTTCCCTGCGGCGATTCATCTGGCTGCGGTGGAGGGCATCGAACACCGCCTGCTGCCCGAACTCGATCTGCTGATCAGCGCTTTTGCAGCCAAAGCCGCGCTCTGGAATGACCTGGTGAAGATCGGTCGCACCCACCTGCAGGATGCGGTTCCGCTCACCCTGGGGCAGGAAGCATCCGCCTGGCGAGACCAGATCTCGGTCGCCCGAGCTCGCGTTGCATCCAGCCTGGCGGAGGTCTATCCGCTGCCACTGGGCGGCACGGCGGTGGGAACTGGACTCAACGCTCCGGATGGTTTCGCCGAGCAGGCTGCACAGGAGCTGGCCAGGCTGACCGGACTGGCCTTCAGCTCAGCTGCCAACAAGTTCGCAGTGATGGCGAGCCATGACGGACTGGTGCACACCATGGCCCAGCTGCGCCTGCTTGCAGGAAGTCTGCTGAAGATCGCCAACGACATCCGACTGCTGGCCTGTGGTCCACGCGCGGGTCTGGCGGAGCTGCATCTGCCCGAGAACGAACCAGGAAGTTCGATCATGCCCGGGAAAGTGAACCCAACCCAGTGTGAGGCGATGGCCATGGTCTGCACTCAGGTGATCGGCCTGGATGCGGCCGTGGCGATGGCCGGTGCCGGCGGCCATCTCCAGATGAACGTTTACAAACCACTGATCGGCTTCAATCTGCTGCAGTCGATCACCCTGCTCACGGATGCCTGTCGCTGCTTCCGCGTGGCCATGGTCGAAGGCATCGAGCCGAACAGGGCCAGGATTCAGAGGGATGTCGAACAATCGCTGATGCTGGTGACCCCCCTGACGCCGATCATCGGCTACGACAAGGCCAGCGCCATCGCCAAATATGCGCATGAACAGGGCCTGAGCCTCAGGAACGCGGCTCTGGAACTGGATTACATCAGCGCTGAGGACTTCGACCGGATCGTCGATCCAGCTGACATGGCACGGCAGCGGGGCTAGCCGCAGAGCGCCCAGGCAGCCCTCATGCAGCTCGTTCCGTGGCGGGATTGAGCCCATCCGAGTCGGCTGCCGCAGTCTTCTGCAGATCATCGGCTTCCGCCACTGGAAAGCGGTTGATCGCCTTGAGGGCCTGGCGGGCATGGCTGCGCAGCTGCTCACTGATCGCTTCGCAGTAGGGAACCTGTGCCAGCAGATCCACGGTGCGGCGCATGATCCGCACCACATCACCTTCATCCAGAGACGTGTTGGCGATCAGGTCATTCCAGGCCGTGCCGCTGGCCCAGGCCTCCACCAGACCCATCAGCTCGGGCTCCCACCAGGCAGGAACCACCACCTGATGACGCTCCTGTGCCCTCAGCAGTTCACGACGGATGCCGGAAAGGTCATGCAGGGCCTCCTCCGCCCGGGGCGGCGGCGGGAATCCGCTCCAGAGATCCGGACGGTTCACCTCGGTGCTGATCGCTTCAAACACCGCTGCCAGTTCCGCCGGCGGCAGATCATCGAGATGACCGCTCATCAGTGCCAGACCCAGCCAGAGTTCGTTGTCGCCGCGCAATGCCGCAACCGTGCGACCGATCTCGGTGGGTTCGAGGTCATCGAGCGCTGCAAAATGCTGAAGGATCTCCATCAGAGCGAGAAACGTCTCCCAGTGACGGTTGGCACGGTGATGGAGCAGTTGCTGCCGCTCGCTGATCTCCAGCTCCAGTTCCTCCATGCGCCGGCGGTGCTTCTTGAGCTGCTTGCGATCCCCCCAGCGATGGGCAGGGTGGGCTTCCAGATCAGCCTCAAGCGTCTGCACCGTTTTCGCCTGGGACAGCACCTCTCCAGCCAGGTCGTACTGAGGGGTCGTCATGTCATGACGCTGGGCCATGTGCCCGACTGCCAGAGCCAGGCCACCGCTGTTCTGATCTCCGTGGCGCAGTTCACCGGCACGGGCGAGATCCGGGGTTCGGAGTGCATCGACCTGCAGACAGCTCAGCTCCGCGTGCAGGCTTACCACCGCCTGACAGGGCAACATCAACCAGACATTGTCATGTGTCAGGCAGAGCAGCAGTGGAAACTGCCCCGGCCCCTCGCATTTCTCCACGATCACCGCAGGTGTGACTCCGCCTCGAAGTTGCGGGGCCTTCAGGCTCACCAGAGTGCCGACACTCGCGAACTGCAGCGCCAGCGTGAGCTCGTGCGCAAGGGTTTCCTCAGCCTGCTGCTGAAGGATGCGCATCAGTCGGCGCTCCTCGCGTAAACGACCGCGACGCTTTTCATAGTCCTCGAAGTCCTCCCACGGCACATCTCCGGCCGACCCCTGCAACTGCCCCAGCTGCAGACGCAACTGCTCAAGGATCTCCTCCTCCTCAACCAGATCCAGACTGGCCAGATAACGCCCGAAGCTGCGTTCCACAAGCTCGCGCGCCTTGGCCAGATCATGGCGCTGGAGCAGGTTGAGAACCATCCCGTAGCTGGGCGTGAACTGGCTCACCAGAGGGTCTGAAGGACTCGTCGCCAGCTGCCCAGCTTCGCGGACCCCTTCGAAGCGACTCTGCACTGTCACCACATAGCCCTGGGAGTCGAGTCCACGCCGACCGGCGCGACCTGCCATCTGAAGAAACTCACTGGCCATGAGAGGGCGATGACCGCGCTCCGTGCGTTTGGACAATGCTGCGATCACCGTACTGCGCGCCGGCATGTTGATGCCTGCCGCCAGTGTCTCGGTGGCGAACACCACCTTCACCAGACCCTGCTGGAACAGCTCCTCGATCAGTTCCTTCCAGGCCGGAAGGACTCCTGCATGGTGTGCAGCGATGCCACGCAGCAGAGCATCAGCGTGAAGGCCGTCACGAACGGCTTCGGGATTGGCGCTTGCATAGGCCTTGAGACGCTCTCTGATTCGGGTCTGTTCGGCCTCGGTCACCAGGCACTGCACGCCCAGGTCCCGCACAGCCTTGTCGCAGCCTCGCCGACTGAAGATGAAATAGATCGCGGGCAACATGTCGCGCTCCGCCATCTGGGCCAGCACAAAACTGATCGGTGGGGGCTCGGGCTGGGGAGGTCTGGGTGAGCGGCCCTTGCGTTTGTGCCCTTTGGGAGCTCGCCAGACCTTGCAGTTGGGATGAAGGCCGGTGCCCTGTTCATTGAGCAGAGGATGCAGACCCTTGGCACTACAGAAACCGAACTGCAGAGGAACTGGGCGGAAGTCACTCAGCACGAGCCTGGTGGGGCCGTGCACTTTTTCAATCCAATCAGTGAGCTGCCCGGCGTTGGCCACCGTTGCCGAAAGAGCAACGAGCTGCACAGGCGGCGGCGAGTGAATGATCGATTCCTCCCAGACGGTGCCGCGCTGGGAATCATTCATGTAGTGGCACTCATCCAGCACCACAGCCTCCACATCCGCCAGGGGATCGTCGTGCTCATCCGCTTCGGCGTAGAGCATGTTCCGGAAGATCTCCGTGGTCATCACCACGATCGAAGCCTCCCTATTGACGCTCAGATCCCCTGTCATCAGGCCGACGTTCTCCGCACCGAACTGCTCGCGGAAATCGCGCAGCTTCTGATTGGAGAGTGCCTTGAGCGGTGTGGTGTAGAAGACTTTCTGGCCATGTGCCATGGCGCGATGAATGGCGTACTCACCAACAAGGGTCTTCCCCGATCCCGTTGGCGCACTCACCACAACGGAGTGCCCCTGATTCAGCGCGTCGATCGCCTCAAGCTGAAAATCATCCAGCGGAAAGGGAAACAGCTGCGCCGGATCCGGCGAACTCCCCTGAGCGGGCTGTGAAGCCTGGCTGTCTTGCTCCGCCATGGCTGAATCCTAGGGACGCCGCCGCAAGATGATCGGCATGGACCGAGACTGCACTGCATGAGCACTCATCCGGCCAGACGCCGTCAGCTGCGCACCTGGTCTCCCGCTGAACAGCAGGAGCATCTGCAGGCGGTGGCAGCCGGTTCGGAGCACGGTTCAGTGACCGGTCGGGAGCTGCTGGACCTTGCCAGCAATGATTACCTCAGTCTCTGCCGTCATCCTTCCCTGATCGCCGCGGCCGAGTCGCAACTGCGCAGCAGCGGAGTGGGTTCCGGAGGTTCACGACTGGTGAGCGGCAGTCGCCCGGTGCATGGCCAGCTGGAGTCAGAGCTGGCCTGCTGGCTGGGACGGGAGAGGGTGCTCCTGTTTCCAAGCGGGTTTCAAGCCAACCTTGCTGCCGTCAGTGCCCTGGCCAACCGCCACACCACCGTTGTGGCGGATCGGCTGATCCATCACTCACTGCTGGTGGGGGTTCAGGCCAGCGGCGCCCGACTGCGGCGTTTTGCCCACAACGATCTCGAATCACTTGAGCGACTTTTGCAGCGCAGTCGCAGTGAACGTCCGCAGAAGCCCCTGCTTGTGATCAGTGAAAGCCTGTTCAGCATGGAGGGCACCAGCCCTCCGGTGCATGATCTGGCAGCCCTCTGCGAACGCCACGGTGCGCGCCTGCTGCTTGATGAGGCCCATGCCCTGGGAGTGCTCGGGGACGGCGGCCGGGGGCTTGGATTCGGGGAAGAGGCAGTGACACTGCTCAGCGGCACATTTGGCAAGGCCTTCGGCAGCGGAGGCGCATTTCTGGCCTGCGACAGCGAAATCGGGGAAAAGCTCCTGCAGGAAAGCGGTGCCTTCCGGTACACAACCGCACTGGCTCCTCCCCTGGCAGCAGGCGCGCTTGCCGCCCTGGAGCTGATACGAACCAACCCCAACTGGGGGCGACAGCTGGTGGAACGCAGCGACAACTGGCGCAACCGGCTGGCCGAAGCCGGTTGGGCCAGGCCGACAGGTCGTGGGCCGATCCTGCCGCTGATTGTCGGTGACGATCAGCGCTGCCTGAACCTGCAACACCAGCTCGAACTTGCAGGGCTGCTCACAGCTGCGATCCGTCCACCAACCGTGCCTGAAGGCAGCGCCCGACTGCGTCTGGTTCTGCATCGCTGCCTTCCCGATGAGACATTGGAATCACTGCTGAGGGCCCTCTCGGTTGCCCGCGCTGCCTGATGAGACAGGTCATCGCCATGCATGGCTGGAGCGGCGACAGCGTGGCCTGGGCACCCTGGGAGCGCCATTTCAGCCGTCAAGGCTGGCTCTGGCAGAGCGGTGAACGTGGCTATGGCCACCGAAGCGCCTACGAGCCGAGCTGGGCCGAAACCAACATGGCGCAGCCGAAGCGTGCACGAAGAGTCGTGATCGGCCATTCCCTCGGTCCCCATCTGCTCAGCACCGCTGTGCTCAACCAAGCCACCGATGTGGTGCTACTCGCCAGCTTCGGGCGATTCGTTCCGACGGGACCCGAGGGAAGGGCCTTGCGCACTGGCCTGAAAGGCATGCGCAAAGCCATAGGCGGAGACGGAGAGTCAACGATGCTGCGAACCTTTCTGCGACGGGCCGCGCAACCGGCTGGCCTGGAAGGGCTGCCACCGGGGCCGGAACAGCAGGGCCTTTCCGAGCGAGGCCGGGAGCGTCTGCGCGCTGATCTCGATCGTCTGATCGGAACCGAAGGCCTGCCTGTGGGCCTGCCGCAAACAGCACGTGTGCTGGTGGTGGAAGCCGCAGAGGATGCGATCGTTGCTCCGGCGGCGAGTCGGGAACTCCTGCAGGCGCTGACGCGTCATCTTGAGCAAAAGCCCGAGCACTGGCAGCTGAGCGGTGTCGGACATGCACTGCTGGTTCCCGACCTGCTGATCGGGGTCCAGAAATGGCTGGATCACAACGGGGGAGACTGCTGATGACCGTGATCAGCAACTGGGGCGACAGGGTTCTCAGACGATTTGAACAGTCTGCGTCGGCCTACAACGCATCAGCGACGCTGCAGCATTCGGTGGCCGGTCAGCTCGCGGAGCTTTGCAGTCATCACACCGTTCCGGCCGGGCTGTGGGTGGATCTCGGCAGCGGCACCGGTCATCTGGCGGAGGCTCTAGAAGCTCGGCATCCCGGGCAGCGCGTTCTGCGTGTCGATGGCAGCGAAGCCATGCTGCGTCAACAGCCGGCCGCCGCCGATAAGCAGCAGTGGGACCTGCGGAGCCCACTGCCGCATTGGCGGGAGGCTCCCAGTCTTCTGGCTTCAAGCTTCTGCCTGCACTGGCTGCCTGACCCCGGACAGATCCTTGAGCAGTGGCTGAACCAGCTCACTCCTGGAGGATGGTTGGCACTGGCCATGCCTGTGGATGGTTGCTTTCCCCAGTGGCATCAGGCCGCGGAGACCACCGGCATCCCCTGCACGGCGATTACCTTTCCGCAGCTGGCGGCGCTCTGCGCGGGCATCAGTGCGGATCAGATCAGACTGCAGGAGCAGATCCGCTGCAACACCGTTGCTGCGACCCTGCCCCGGCTGCTGAGACCGCTGCGCAGGGTCGGAGCAGACTGCAGCGCTCAACCGTCACTGTCGATTCGAGACTGGCGCAGGCTGCAGCTGGCCTGGCCAGAACACAATGCTGACGGACAGCTCAGACTCACTTGGGTGATCCAACTGCTGCTGATCCAACGATGATTCCCAGCTCAGCTGCTCTGCGCCTTGTGGTCTGCGGCACCGACACGGACGTGGGCAAAACAGTCGTGAGTGCCCTGCTCGTGCAGGGACTCAACGCCATCTACTGGAAACCGGTGCAGAGCGGCCTTGAGGCCGGCGGGGATCGCGAGAGGGTGATGCGGCTGATCGATCTGCCGGCCGATCGCTGGATCAAGGAGGCCTATGCCTTTCAGGCTGCCGTTTCACCTCACTGGGCCGCGGAACTGGAGAACACTCTCCTTGATCCGAAGCGACTGGCGCTTCCACCCTGCGGGACCAGGCCACTGGTGGTGGAAACCGCCGGCGGTCTGCATGTTCCTCTCACCAGGGCCTGGCAGCAGATCGATCAGCTGCAGGAGTGGATGCTGCCCGTTGTGCTTGTGGCCCGCAGCGGACTGGGCACCCTGAACCACACGCTGCTGAGCCTCGAAGCACTCCGAAGCCGCAAGATCCCAGTGTTCGGCTTGATCCTGAATGGGCCTGCACATGCCGACAACCCGAGAACCCTCGCTGAAATCGGCAATGTTCCTGTGCTCGCGGAACTGCCTCCCCTGCATCCTGTCAATGGTGAAACACTGCGGAACGCATGGCACACTCTGGGGCTCGGACCTAAGTTCGAGGCGTTGGCGAACCGTCCTGACAACCGATGACAAGCCGTCAGACCTGGGCCACCGTGGCCGTTGTGCTCCTCTGCGGCGGCATCCTCGTGCTGTTCACGGATGTGGAGGTTCAGCTTGTGCGCTGGTTCAACTGCGGGCCGATAGCAACCCTCGGAGAAAAAGACAGCAACGTCTGCCGCTAGAGAGACTTCCTGACAGTCCCTAACCCATCGGTCGGGATCGCAGTGGGCATCGGCCCATCAGAAGAGCCACATGACGCACGGCCATGGTCAGCGGCCATCCCTGACGCAGCTGCTCATGGATCTGCTCGATCTGGGACGGTGACCAGCCGCGCATTTCGAGCCGCGCCTTGATCGAAGGCCATCCACCTTCAAAAAAAATGCTGCGACCCCCCACCCCTCCCGGTCCGCAGCAGGGTCGCTGAGTTGCCGGCTCCACAAAGCGATTGGACGACCGTCGTGTACGACTTTTGAAAGCCTGATCCATGGTCATGGCTGGCCTCACAGTCCTGTGCCCATGATGACAACAGGCCATCAAGCGTGCCCAGTGTCACGGAATCATCACCCCCACCTCTGGCCACCCTTCACATCGATCACCACCACGCCGCCTCTCGAGCGGGTAGTGCGAGGAGAGGGGGCGCTGTTGTTCAGAGCTGAAGGCCCGCCGCTGATTGATGCGATCAGCAGCTGGTGGGTCACCCTTCACGGCCACGCCCACCCGGTGGTTGCTGCCGCAATCGCCGAACAGGCAGCCACGCTGGAGCAGGTGATCTTCGCGGAATTCACCCATCCGCAGGCGGAACGGCTGTCGATGCGACTGGCCCAGCGGACGGGGCTCGATCGCGTCTTCTTCTCAGACAACGGCTCCACCGCTGTGGAGGTGGCCCTGAAAACAGCCGTGCAGTGGTGGCACAACCGCGACGAACCCCGCCTACAGCTCATTGCATTTGATGGGGCTTATCACGGCGACACCTTCGGAGCGATGGCTGTAGGAGCACGCAGCCTGTTCAGTGAACCCTTCGATCCGATGCTGTTTCCGGTTCGACGCATCCACTGGCCTCATACGCACTGGAATGACGGCGATGTAGAGGCCAGTGAACAGAAGGCTATTGATCAACTGGAGCAGGCTCTTGCAACACCAACGGCAGCGGTGATTCTCGAACCGCTGATCCAGGGTGCCGGCGGGATGCGCATGGTTCGGCCCGAGTTCCTGCGAGCCGTGGAACAACGGGTGAGGCATGCCGGAAGCCTGCTGATCGCCGATGAGGTCCTCGCAGGCTTCGGTCGTTGCGGCCGACTGCTGGCCTCCCAGCGAGCAGGCATCCGACCGGATCTTGTGGCGCTGTCAAAAGGGCTGACAGCCGGATTTCTGCCGATGGGCATCACACTGGCAAGCGAGGAGATCTTCCAGGAGTTCCTCGGCAGTGATCCGACCAGAACGCTCTGGCACGGTCACAGCTTCACGGCCAACCCTCTCGGCTGCGCAGCGGCCAATGCCAGCCTGGATCTGCTGGAAGCTGATCCCACCTGTCATGAACAGTTCGAAGCGCGCCATCAGGTCAGGCTGGAACGTTTGGCTGCACATGCCAGGGTGAAGCGCGTGAGGCTTTGCGGCACGATCGCGGCCTTTGATCTCGTGACCAGTGGCGCTCAGGGCTACCTCAATCCTGCCGGCAAGGTGCTTCGAGGCCTGGTGCGGGACAAGGGTGTGTTGATCCGTCCTCTCGGGGATGTCGTTTATCTGCTGCCGCCGCTCTGCATCAGTGATGCTCAGCTGGATCAGTGCTACGACGCTCTGCAAATGGGGCTTGACGCTCTCCCCTAGGGACCGAGGCGGAGTGCGGCTTCAACGTCCTCTCGGGTCAGCCCGTATGGATAGGAGCAGGAGCGCGGTGGCCGCTCTGAGGTCCAGGTCACCGCGAGATCCTGCAAATCAAGCCGCAGCAGAGCGCTCCAGCGGGGCTGCTCCCAGATCCAGTCGCAGGGATCCTGATCACTGCGGGCGGCGCCGAGCCCCTGCAACCACTGTTCAAGAGCGCGCAGGGAATGCTGATTGAGCGGCGTATCCGCTGATGGGAGCGATGCCATCGGAATCACCGGGTTGCTCATCCGTGAGCTGAGTCTGCTCCTCCAACAGCCAGCTTGGCTGCACCTGAAGCTCAAGTCCTCGGCTCCAGGCCACGCCGACGCCCAGCAGCAGACAGAGGAGCAATGACCCCAGCAGAAGCAGCAGAGACAGCCACTCGCCACCGGAGAGAGGGCGACGCTGACCGATTGCCTGTGGCACCGGAAGAGAGGGAAACACGGTCTGCTGCATCGCGTCTCGCTCGCGGAGCGCTGCGTCGTAGAGGCGACGGCGGCGCGGATCGGCGAGCTGCTCATACGCCTCACGCAGAAGCCGGAACTGGAGGGCTGCGTCCTGTGCCGGCAGACGGGTCGTATCCGGATGCACCGCCTTGCTCAGGCGGCGGAAGGCCTGACGCAGAGAATCAGCATCGGCACTTCGAGAAACACCCAGACGCTCGTAGGAGGTGATGTTCTGAGCCTCAGGGGCCATTGCCTTCAGCAGCACCTAAGACTTCAGCGCCATTCTAGAAAGTTGTGACGGTCAGGCCGCCATGCCGGATACATCGCCGTTCGCCATTCCAGGGCCGGAGCTCTGGTCATTGCTCGGATGGAGCCCTGACACCAACCAGCTGCAGCAGCTGGTTGACCTGCAAAACCTGCTCCAGGACTGGAACAGTCGCGTCAATCTCACTCGACTTGTGCAGGGAGAGGACTTCTGGATCGCGCAGATTCTCGACAGCCTTTGGCCTCTGTTACCTGAGCTGAAAAGCCCCGACACTCCACGCCGCTGCATCGATGTGGGCACAGGCGGAGGCTTCCCAGGGCTGGCGGTTGCCATTGCCCTTCCTGGTGCTGAACTGACCCTGGTGGACTCAGTGGGTCGCAAGACCGCAGCCGTGGCGGCAATGGCCAAGTCGCTGGGCCTGAGCAACAGAGTGCTGGTGCGCACCGAACGGGTGGAACGCACCGGTCAGGATCCAAGTTGTCGTGGATGCTTTGATCTGGCGATGGCCCGTGCCGTTGGCGCAGCACCCGTGGTGGCCGAATACCTCGTGCCGTTGTTGCGTCAAAGCGGAGAGGCCTTGCTGTATCGCGGCCGGTGGAACGAGACGGATGAAGCGGAGCTGCAAACGGCACTCAAGCTGCTGAAAGCTCGTTCGCTGAGCCTCCAACGCCTGGAACTGCCTTGCCAGCGAGGAGTTCGCACACTGATCAGACTCGGGCCCGAAGCAGCGACTCCCAGGATCTATCCGCGCGCCACAGGCCTGCCCGGCAAGATGCCGCTTGGAGTTCAGGCGGACGACAGCCGCTCCTGAACCGAACCACCCGCACGTTCACGCAGGCGGCGCAGGAGAACTGGAATACGATCCTTCCAGGGGCTGTCCTGCAGAACCGATAGCAGAAGCTCTTCACTCACGCTGCTGTCCAGCGCATCGGCATTGGCGCCCGGGAACCAGTGGCCGGCACGGCCCAGCAACCCGTAACGCGCTTTGACGAAACCCTCCAGATCCCATGCCTCAAGAAGGTTGTGCAGCCACAGAAGCAAGGGCAGATTGATCTCACCGGGTGTGTCGTGCCATTCAGGTAATCCCTGCCTCCAGCTCGTCAGCCAGGAAGCACCGAGTGCGTCATGCTCCGCCTGACGTAAACGGGTTTCGATCGGTGCCACCCATTGCTCGGCCTGATCCAGCAGAGCAACAGCTTCGAGATGCAGATCGAGGTCTTCTGGACGAGCAGCACCGACGCTCAGGGTATGCACACGGGGATCACGAAGGCAGAAAAGATCGTTGAAGACAATCGGATGCAAGGGATCAGTGAGTTCCAGCAGACGTGACCCGGGAGTATGCAGGTGCCCCCCTTTGTCAGTGGGGCTGATGATGAACACACCCATGTCTTGACGACTTGCGGCTGCGATTGCCGGTTCGTTGTCCTGACGAATGAAATACCAGTGCAGATTCACATAATCGAACACACCCGTTTCAATTGCAGCGACGATCAACGCCGTCTCCCCATGGGTGGAGAAGCCCACATGGCCGATCCGGCCTTGAGCCTGCCAGCGACGGACCACATCCAGACACCCTCCCGGACGGATGGTCTGGTCGAGATGAGAAGGGAGATTAATGCCGTGAATCGACAGCAGATCAACCCGATCCACGTCAAGACGTGTGAATGACAGCTCGAGATCAGCCTCGAAGAGCTTCGGATCCGACTGAGGGGGAACCTTTGTCTGAAGAATCCGCTTGGGATCGGGACAATTCGGCAGAGCCCAGCCGAGCTGTCGCTCTGAACTGCCGTAGTGGCGTGCGGTTTCCAGGTGATGGAAACCGGACTGCACAGCCCGTTCAAGGGTGTTCTGCAGCAGTCGCTGGGATTCAGCAGTGATCGCATCAGGCTCGAGATCACTCCAGCTCTGCTGAAAGCGCATGCCGCCCAGCGACAGCACGGGCATGGAAATCCCAGTGCGACCGAAGCGGCGGGTGGGCAAGCCAGAAAGTCCCATCAACCGTGCTGGACGTTGCGAGGGAGCAGACGACGGGGCCTCGACGGTGAAGGCACTCCCATCGGCAGCAGTTCCTGAGCATCCAGCTGAAGCTTCAACCCGGGCAGATCATTGAACGCAACCCAGTGAATGCAATCCACCGGACAGGTTTCGATCGCTTCCTGGATGCAGTCAGACGTATCACCGTCTTGGCGGACAGCCCTGGAACGACCGAGATCCGGCTCGATCACAAAGGTGTTTGTGGCCACATGAGCGCAATAGCGACAGCCGATGCAGGCCGCCTCATCAACCCAGACAGCCTTGGTCTGGAGAGCTCCTCCAAGCACTGGCTCTAGACCAGTTCGCTCATCCCGGTCGAAGGAGGCTGCGGCGTAGGCGGCAGCCGCTGGATCAGTCACAGAATCAACGATGACGAGAACGTGTCGAACTCAGGCGTCCCAGCGGGTCACCACCAGCTCGATAGATCCATCCTGGCAATCACGCTGCTCTGTGACATCAAAACCCTCCTGTCGAGTTGCCTCAAGCACAGACCTCAGTGCATAGCGCTGTGTGAGACGGGACAGGAACCGTTCCACAGGAACTGGCTGACGCCAGAGGTCGAGATCGGTCACGAATTCATAGGCGTGGATCGCCTCGTTCCAGCGGAAACCGAAGTCGGCACCTCCGTCGACAGCGACTGCCAGTTCTGCTTCGACGGTCTGACCTTTGTAACCACGGACGGTCTGCTGGTTCTCACCGGGAACGTAACCAAGGTCCTCGAGTGCTCCGCGCAGCGGAGCCAGCTGACGGAGTTCGGTCTTGACGGTACTGAAGTGGGACATCAGGAAGGCTCGACGGACTGGGACTGAGTAACGGGCTGGGTGGAGGTGAAGGCCTCAGAAGTGGGCTGACGCCGCTCGACGGTGCCTAGGGCTGACTCCAGACGATCCGTGAGTTGCAAGCAGGCGTCACCGGTGACTCCTTCAACCCGTTCCTCAACACGACCGTCGGGGCGGATGCGGAATCGCACTGTGCGCTGAGGCATGCACCATCACAGAATTGAACGCATGTTAAGGGGAAGTGATGAAGGCCGGAGTTACCTGTAACGGGATCAGAATCAGATCAGCAGACCCTCATCCAGGAGTGTCTGGAGACGATTGACGAGGTCGGGGTTATCCAGCTGCTCCAGAGCTGTGCGGGCTTCATCGCGAACGGTTGTTTCGCGATCCTGCAGAAGTGCCGCCACGAATGCCTCCACCATCTCATTCTGACGAGGCTTCACAAGCTGGTCATGCAGTCGTCCCAGGGCCCAAATGCAATTGCTGCGCACAACTGGTTCACTGTCGATGCGCAGGCTGAGCAACAGCTGACCAGCCGCCAGATCCGCCTTCACCGGAGAGGTGCTGCCGGCCTCCGCGAGTGACACCGAGGCCCAGAGCCGCACGGATGCCACGTCAACCTGCAGAGCCCTGATCAGCGGATTGATCACGGGAGCATCCGGGTAATTGCCGAGGCTCCAGGCCGTGGCCTTGCGCACATAGGCGTTGCTGTCAAGTTGCAGAAGCCGCAGCAGCGCTTCCACGGCCTGCAGGGAAGGGTTGCGACCAAGCGCATAAACAGCGCTCATCCGCACCACCGGGCAGTTTTCATCGAGCAGCGGCAGCAGCAAAGGGACAGCACGGGGGTCTCGATGTTCACAGAACACCCTCAGCCCCTGAAGGCGCTGATCGTGCCCCTGCTTGAGCCACTCCAGGCCTTCATCACAGGCTCGGACCGCCTCGAGAGCATCACCTTCCGGATCGTCTGGGGCAATCTCATCCAGCGGATCACCCACGAGCTCTGCAGCCAGCTCACGCTCCAGCACATCGGGATCGATGGCCAACTCAGCCATGAGGTCCTCGTTCTGAATGCCGGATAAATCGCCCATGAACCGATCGTAATCTCAGCTGATCGGAGCAGGCGCCAGCATGTCGCCTGGCAGCCAGATCCTTGCACTCACGGCAACCAGGGCCAGGGCGAACAGTGTCACGATCAAAATGGGGAGCAGGGTGCTGCGGAAAAAAGCCAAATCGCTGCCAGGGTTGAGAACATTGTGACGGTCACGCGATCAGGCCGGAGCCGCCGAGCGCCCGTTCCAGCGCAGAAGCATCAGAGACACCACGGCCACCACCAGGCCGAACCAACCCAGCAGCTGCTGATGCAGCAGGAATGCCCCTGATCCGAGCAGAGCCCCGAACAGCAGTCCGGAACTCAACAGAAAACGGGCAACCAGATCAGCCAGGGATTCCGAAGCGGGTGCATCGAGATCCCGACGCCAGCGGCTCCAGCCTGGTCCGGGAGGGCGGACCTTGAGCACAAAGTGTTCAAGCACAGCCGGGGATTCCGGAAGGGTCATCAGCATCACCGCGATCCACACAACAGCCGTCAGCCCCGTGGTGACCATCAGACGTTGGCCGTAATCGGCGATCTGAAGCAGGGGGACCACCGAGGTCAGCAGGCCAACCACGAAGCCGCAGACCATGGCGGCCAGCTCGGCAGCTGCATTGATCCGCCACCAGAACCAGCGCAGCACCAGCACCACTCCTGGGCCGGTGCCAATGGCGATCACGAGGCGGAAGACCGTGCCGATGCTGTCACTGATCAGAGCCGTTCCCACACCCAGCACCAACAGCATCACGCTCATCGCCTGACCAACCAGCAGCAGTTCACGCGGCGACGCGTTCGGGCGCATGAAACGCTGATAGAGATCGTGAGTCAGATAACTGGCACCCCAGTTCACGGAAGTGCTCACGGTGCTCATGAAGGCAGCCACCAGCGACACCACGACCAGACCAAGAACCACCGGAGGCAAGAGCTGCACCGCCAGCGCGGGGTAGCTCATCTCCCAATCGCCTTGATCCGGCAGCAACACAAGCGCGGCAAGAGCAACGAGCACCCACAACCAGCTGCGAACCAGATAATTCACAACCAGGAACACCCAGCCAGCAAGACGCGCCTGCTTTTCATCCTTGGTGGCCAGCATGCGTTGGATGAATTCACCACCGCCGTCGCTGCGGCGGAAACTCCACCACTGCACGGTGAGATAGGCGAGGAAGGTGGACACGCTGATCCCTGCACCTCCGATCCAGTCGAGACCGTCGGCCCCCCAGCGCCAGGGGACGATCGACAACAGTTCAGGGCGGCCCAGCGCATCCAGCTGATCCAGCAGTGATCCCATGCCTCCGGCGGCATGAACAGCGGCCCAGGCAACGGCTGCTGCCCCCATCAGCGCCAGCAGGAGCTGAACGAAATCTGTGATCACCACGGCCCAGAGGCCACCGGCGACGGTGTAGGCCAGCACGAGGGCAGCCACGATGATCAGCAGCAGCACGGTGTCGGAGAGACCACCGGCGGCCTGGATCGGCTGATTGGAGACGATGCCGAGTGCCTCGACCACCTTGCGCATGGCGAGGAAGGCGTAACCGATGCCGATGCAGTTGACCGGCAGCGCTAGCAGAAAAGCCTTGATGCCCCTCAGCCAGGCAGCTGCAGGACCGCCGTAGCGCAGCTCCGTGAACGCCGCATCCGTGAGCACGCCGCTGCGCCGCCAGAGCGGTGCGAACACCACCGCCATCGCCACATGGGCCAGCCCGAACCCCCACCACTCCCAGTTTGCAGCCAGGCCTCGCGTGCCGATAATCCCGGCGACGTAGAGGGGGGTGTCGATGGAAAACGTGGTGGCCGCCATCGAGGCACCGGCAAGCCAGCCGCTGAGACGACGACCGGCAACGAAATAATCGTCTTCGCCCCGATTGCGTCGGGCCAGCCAGAGACCGAGTGCCAGCGTGGCTGCCAGATACACGATCAGAATGGTCCAGTCGATGGGAGCCATGGGGGCCGTGCGGATAGCCGCAGTCTCCCCTACTTCCGCCTTGATCGTCTCAGCTGACCACAGGCCGCATCCTGATCAAGGCCTCGGCTGGAACGAAGGCTCACGGCCACACCGCGGCGCTCCAGCACACGGCGGAAACCTTCGATGCGTTCACGAGAGGGGCGCTGAAAATCCTCCTCTTCAATCGGGTTGTAGGCAATCAGATTGACGTGACTCTGAAAGCCACCGACGCGGTCGGCCAGCTCCTCGGCATGCTCCTGACGATCGTTGAGGTCTCCGAGAAGGATGTATTCGAAACTCACACGTCGACCGGTGACCTCCAGATAATGCCGGCAGTCTTCGAGCAGGGCGTCATAGGGATAGGCCTTCGCTGTGGGGATGAGATCCTCACGCAGCTGCTGGTTGGGAGCATGCAGACTGACCGCCAGGGTGAACTGGGCTCTGCCTAGGGTTTCAATGGCCAGCTCAGCGAGCTGAGGCAGTGTTTGCGGCACACCCACGGTGCTCACCGTGATGCGGCGCTGGCCGATTCCCAGATCATCACTGAGGCAGCGGATCGCCTCAAGCACGGCACGGCTGTTCAGCAATGGCTCGCCCATGCCCATGAACACGATGTGTGAAGGGCGACGATCCATCACCTCCCGCACACTCAGCACCTGATCAACGATCTCGTGAGTTCGCAGTGAACGCTGCAGTCCATCTTTTCCCGTGGCGCAGAACCGGCAGGCCATCGGACACCCCACCTGACTGGACACGCAGACAGTGAGGCGCTGGTCCGTGGGAATACCCACCGTTTCGATGGTTTCACCGTCATCGGTGGCCAGCAGCAGCTTGGTGGTGGCATCGGAAGCCACGGACCGATGCAGCTCCTTCAGACGACCGATGAAGACGCCCTGATCACTGAGGTTGGCTCGCCAGGCTTTCGGCAGCACAGTGATGTCGTCGAGCGAGCGTGCACCCTTGGAGTAGAGCCAGTCGTGGAGCTGACGTCCCCGGAAGGCTTTCTGCCCCTGGGACACCACCCAGTCCTGAAGCTCGGACGCGCTGCGGCCGAGCAGCGCTTCGCTCACCAGACCAGAAGACCGTGTCCGAGCTTGATTTCCACCGCCAGCAGGGCGATGAACCCGAGCATGGCCACACGGCCGTTGAGCCGCTCGGTATGGGTGTGAAACCCATACCGGGGCAGACGACGAACGGGAATCGTGGTGGGTTCAAGCATGAACGAAGCAGGCTTCAGCGAAGAGTTTGAACGGAACGGGGTTACGGGCGTGATGACGACCGCAGATCTCACTCATCGCTGAGCAGACCCTCCTCCTGGAGACCTTCAACGGCCTCGGCGTCGATCACCTGCTCCTCCTTCAGCTCATTTTCAGCATCAGGACGGGCGAAGGCGGCGTAGTTGGCACCGCCTTCGATGCCGTGACGGCTGCGTGTGGCCTCCAGATCGGCATCACTGGGGTCATCGAGCACCGCGGATGCATCGGCTGCGGGAGCTGCCGGCATATCCACGGTGTAATCAGGACGCAGGTTCTGCATGCGTCGATACCCGACCGGATCCTCAGCGAGGATGTCGGGATGGGGGCCGGCTTCTGCACGCAGCTCCTCCTCAAAGCCGCTGAAACCGGTGCCTGCGGGGATCAGGCGACCGATGATCACGTTCTCCTTGAGACCGCGAAGCCAGTCACTCTTGCCCTCGATGGCGGCTTCGGTCAGAACTCGGGTCGTCTCCTGGAAGGAGGCAGCCGAAATGAAGCTGTCAGTGTTGAGGGAGGCTTTGGTGATACCCAGCAGGACCGGGGTGAATTCGGCGGGAGCTCCACCGGTGATCGACATGGCCTGGTTGGTGTCTTCAACCTGACGCAGCTCGATCAACTCACCGGGCAACAGGGTCGTGTCACCGGCATCTTCGACCCGCACCTTGCTGGTCATCTGACGAACGATCACCTCGATGTGCTTGTCATCGATCGAAACACCCTGCGACTTGTAGACGTTCTGCACCTCGGTCACCAGACGGTGCTGCAGATTGGCAATCGCCTCCTGCGCTGCATCCATCAGCGGCTTGCGGCTGCGCAGATCCTCGAAGAAGCACTCCAGCAGCTCGTGGGGATTGATCGGACCGTCCGTGAGCAGTTCACCGGCCTGCACCTGCTGGCCGTCGTTGACCATCACGTTGCGTCCGAGCAGGATCGGATATTCAGCGACGGCGTCATCCGTCTCGATGACCGTCACCACGGTGGTTTCGTCGTCTTCGCCCTGCTTGATCTCCACGGTGCCGGGCTTCTTGCAGAGGATGGCCGACTCCCGGGGGCGCCGGGCCTCGAGCAGCTCTTCAATCCGAGGCAGACCCTGAACGATGTCACCAGTCTTCTGACGTTCAAACACCAGCAGGGCCAGACCATCCCCTCGCTGCACCAGATCGCCGTCGCGCACATGCAGAACGGAATCCGGCGAAATCATGTAGGGACGACCCAGGCGCAGCGTGACCGCTTTGGCGTCCACCTTCTCCACCTCGCCGCAGCAGTCGGCGAGCTGACCCTCTGAGAGGAGATCGCCGTCCACGATGCGCTGACCGACGCTCACCGCAGGCTTGGCTGAGGTGGTGATGGTCACGGTGTCTTCGGCGCGCTCCACGATCAGACGGCGCACAGGCTCGCTTTCAGTGGCTTCAGGAAGCTGGGCGACACCCTCCTGCTTGCAGAGAATCTGAGTGGTGGCCACCACATCACCGGCCTTGATCGACTGCCCGTCCTCAACCTGAAGCTCGGTGTGGGTGGACCCGTGGCTGGAGTCTGAGATGGTGTCTCGACGGACAAGGATGCTTTCCAGGATCACCAGCTGAAGCCGCTCGATCGTCTTGGCACGCCTGTCAGGCACCCGTTCCACATCCACGGTCATCTGCGGTGTGGTGTCGAAGGTCTCCAGCATTAGCTGGGTGCGCAGCAGCTCGACACCCTCCACGGACTTGACCAGCTCGTTGTCTTTGAACGACAGACGCTGGGTTGCCTTCAGGCCGAGGTGAGGACCATTCGGCTGTTTGACATGTCCCAGATCGGGGAGCTGGGCCTCGTTGGGAATGGTGTATTCCTCGACCGGACGCAGCAGAAGACCAGTGCCTTCAGGCGTTTCTACGGTCTGGACGTAGACCATGGCATCGGTACTGATGCCCTTGGCGATGGCTTCACCGGGGTTGACCATCACCCCGTCGCCGGTGAAGCGCTCCAGTGCTTTCTTCTCCGTGCAGAGGTGGAAGCTGCCGCTGCGAACGATGATTTCGCGCAGGATGTCGTTCTTCTGAGTGACGGTGACGATTCCAGCGGTCTGGCTGAAGATGTCCTTGACCACTTCGGTGCCGGCTTCGATCCACTGTCCGTCGGTGATCATCAACAGGGAGATGTCCTTGTTGATCTCATGGGTTTCCTGAGGAATCCAGAGCAGGGTTCCACCCTTGTTGACCTCGTAGCCGTTCTTCGCGGACCGCGCCTTCTTGATGGCGAGCCCCGGGGCGAAGCGCACCAGCCCTCCGGTCTGGGTGCGAAAGCGGTCGTCATTGAGTTCAGCGACCACCTCTCCACTGCCGATCTTGCTGCCGGGGATTGTGTTGAGGCGGTAACGGGTGCCGTCCTTGGCCTCGAGATTCCAGATCTCACCGGCATGGGTGGATTCGCCCTGGAGTTTGAAGTCACGCAGGGTCATGGCTGTGGTGACGATCTGCACCTCCCTTGAATCGCCGAGGGCTTCACGCAGTCGGACAGCACCGCCGTATTCACTCGCCTGGCTCGCTTCGGCCAGCACCTGAGCTTCGGTGACCTTCGCACCAGCCTTGACAACGGGCTGGGCGTTGGGAGGCAGGTTGTAGACATCACCGGCCAGAACCCACATCCTGCCGAGACGTTGTGCCTTGTGCGTGATGTTGCCCTGACGGTCGGTGACTTCCCTGGGCTGGATAGTGGGGTCGTAACTGACCTGCCCGGCCAGATCACAGATCACATCTTTGGTGGCCTTCTCAACGCTCTTCTTGACGGCACCGGCGGCGATCTGGGCGACGGTGACGTCTGAGGCGATCTGCTGTCCGTTGTCAACGAACAGCAGCGAACCGGAGGTGATCTCGATCTTCTGAGCCTTGCCCTTGCCGGAGGGGTTGATGGTCAGCTTGAAATCAGCCTCGGCCTGCTGAGCATCAACACCATGGGGCGTGCGATAGGGACGGACGCGTGATTTCGCTGCGAACTCAACGGTGCCCTCCACCTTGGAGCGGACCACACCGGATTCCGCCGTCGACACACCACCGGTGTGGAACGTTCTCATCGTCAGCTGCGTTCCCGGCTCACCAATCGACTGGGCAGCGATGATGCCGACGGCTTCGCCGAGATCAACGAGTTCGTTGTGAGCCAGAGCCCAGCCGTAGCACTTGCGGCAGACCGAACGGTTGGCTTCGCAGGTGAGAGGGGAGCGGACGCTCACCGCATCAATGCCCGCCTTCTGGAAGCGCTGAGACAGAGGAGGATCGATTTCAGTGTTGCGCTCGGCAAGCACCTCACCCTCGGCGGACACCACCTGTTCAGCGGTGAGACGACCCACCAAGCGATTGCCGAACCTGCCGTTCTCGGCCTTCACAACAATCAGACGGCCGGTGCCGCAGTCGTCTTCACGAACGATCACATCCTGGGCGACGTCCACCAGGCGGCGGGTGAGGTAGCCGGAGTCAGCCGTGCGCAGAGCCGTGTCCACCAGACCCTTGCGGGCGCCATAGGAGGAGATCACGTATTCGGTGACAGTCAGCCCCTCACGGAAGTTGGTGCGGATCGGCAGGTCGATGATCTCGCCCTGGGGATTGGCCATCAGGCCGCGCATACCGACAAGCTGGCGCACCTGGGACATGTTTCCCCTGGCACCGGAGTTGGCCATCATCCAGACCGAGTTGAGTGGATCGTTCTGGTTGAAGTTCTTCTTGACCGCATCGACCAGACGCTCGTTGGTCTCCGTCCAGGTGTCGATGACCTTGGTGTGTCGCTCGACCTCCGTGATCACACCCAGGCGATACGACTCCTCGGTGGCCGTGATCAGCTCCTCCGCCTCTCCGAGCAGATCCTGCTTCGCTTCGGGAACCTTGAGATCATCCACCGAAATCGAGACCGCAGCCTGGGTTGCGTACTTGAAACCAAGATCCTTGAGCTGGTCGGCCATGGCTGACGTTGCCGCCGTGCCGTGGTGCTTGTAAGCCCAGGCCACCAGCTGTTTCAGACCCTTCTTGTCCACCACCCTGTTGCGGAAGGGTGGTGGTGTCTTGGCCAGAGCGCGCGACTCCTTGGCGGCAGCTGCCGCGGCCTTGGCCGCCTTGGAGGATTTGGACGCCTTGGAGGACTTGGAGGACTTACGGGATTTGGATGGGGTGGAGGTCATGACAGCGCAGGAAAATCGTGGTGATGGAGCGGATCGGTCTGGAGCGTTAGTTGGCTGCCACGGCATCGATGATCGTGTGATTCATCACCACACGGCCAACGGTGGTGAGGATGTAGCGGCTGATCAGAGCTCCTTCCTCATCGAAACGGTCGCGGCGGTAGGTCCACTGTTCGAGTCTTGTGCCGTCGGAGAGGGTTTCAGTTTTCAATGGCTCATCACGTTCGTCGTCGTCCTCGACCTCACCGTTGAAGCGAACCCAGACCCAGTCGTGAAGACCGAGGCGTTTGTCCTCGAAGGCATGGATCACATCCTCGAGGTCGGAGAACGTGCGGCTGCGATCCCCGAATTCGATCGGGGTCATCTGCGGCTGAAGGGCCGTGAGGTAGTAGGCACCGAGCACCATGTCCTGAGACGGGGTGATGATCGGTTCGCCGGTGGCTGGGGAGAGGATGTTGTTGCTGGCGAGCATCAGCATCCGTGCCTCTGTCTGAGCCTCGATTGCCAGTGGCACGTGCACAGCCATCTGGTCACCGTCGAAGTCAGCGTTGAACGCCGGGCAGACGAGGGGATGGAGCTGAATGGCACGACCATCCACAAGCTTGGGCTCAAAAGCCTGAATACCCAGTCGGTGCAGGGTCGGAGCACGGTTGAGCATGATCGGATGCCCTTCGATCACTTCCTGCAGAACCTGCATCACCTCATCGTCGGCACGCTGAATCAGCTTCTTGGCGGCCTTGATGTTGTTGACGATGTTCTGACGGATCAGGCGATGGATCACGAAGGGCTGGAACAGCTCGATCGCCATCTCCTTGGGCAGACCGCACTGGTGCATCTTCAGTTTCGGACCCACCACGATCACGGAACGACCTGAGTAGTCGACACGCTTGCCGAGCAGGTTCTGACGGAAACGGCCCTGTTTGCCCTCGATGATGTCGCTGAGTGACTTGAGAGGACGATTGTTGGCGCCGACCACAGTGCGTCCGCGGCGGCCGTTGTCGATCAGCGCATCGACGGCCTCCTGGAGCATCCGTTTTTCGTTACGGACGATGATCTCCGGGGCAAGAATCTCCTGCAGACGGGCAAGACGGTTGTTGCGGTTGATGACCCGGCGATAGAGGTCATTGAGGTCCGATGTGGCGAAACGACCACCATCCAGCTGCACCATCGGGCGCAGATCGGGCGGAATCACAGGGATCACATCGAGCACCATCCATTCGGGACGGGCATTGGTGGCGATGAAGTTGTCGATGACGCGCAGGCGCTTGATCAGCTTGGCGCGTTTCTGTCCTTTGCTGCTGGCGATTTCCTCACGCAGCTGTTCAGCCACCTCATTGAGGGTGAGATCCTCAAGCAGCTGCTTGAGGGCTTCCGCACCGATGCCGACCACCGGCTCATTTTCGATTTCGGAATCCTCGGCATAGATCTCATCCTCAATCTCCAGCCACTCATCTTCGGTGAGCAGCTGTTTGTACTTGAGATCCTTGTGGTCGCCGGGATCGAGCACCACATAGCAGTTGAAGTAGACGATCTGCTCGACATCGCGCAGTGGCATGTCCAGAAGAATCGCCACATAGCTGGGGATTCCCTTCAGGTACCAGACATGGGAAACAGGAGCAGCAAGCTTGATGAAGCCCATGCGATGCCTGCGCACCCGGCTCTCCGTGACCTCAACGCCGCAGCGCTCACAGACGATGCCGCGGTGACGAACCCGCTTGTACTTGCCGCAATGGCATTCCCAGTCTTTGGAGGGGCCGAAGATCTTTTCGCAGAACAGCCCGTCCATCTCGGGCTTGAGGGTGCGGTAGTTGATCGTTTCGGGCTTGGTGACCTCACCCACCACCTGGCCGTTGGGCAGGGTGCGCTGTCCCCACTCCATCACCCGGTCAGGAGAGGCGAGCGTGATCTTGACGTAGTCGAAGTGGTTCTCGGTCCGGAGGTTGCTGTTGGTCATTGACGGTTAAGGAAGAGGGAGCGGTTTGTCGGTTCGTTCGTTGATCCGTCAGTCCTCGTCGTAGTCAGCGACGCCCAGGGATTCGTAGGTGGGCCGGCTGGGAGTGCTGCGACGTGGGTTCACGTCCTGCATCAGATCCACTTCCTTGCCTTCGTCGGTGAACACGGCAATGTCCAGGCCCAACGACTGAAGCTCGCGCATCAGCACCTTGAACGACTCCGGCGTGCCCGGCCGCGGGATCGGCTTGCCCTTGACGATGGCGTTGAGAGCCTCGTTACGGCCCTGCATGTCGTCGGACTTGACAGTGAGCAGCTCCTGGAGGGTGTAAGCGGCGCCATAGGCCTCGAGTGCCCAGACCTCCATCTCTCCGAGCCGCTGGCCGCCCTGCTGGGCCTTGCCTCCGAGTGGCTGCTGCGTGACCAGGGAGTAGGGACCGGTCGAGCGGGCGTGGATCTTGTCATCCACCAGGTGCACCAGTTTGAGGAAGTGGGAATAGCCCACGGCCACTGGCTGGTCGAAGGGTTCGCCGGTGCGCCCGTCGATCAGCTGAAGCTTGCCGGGATCATCAGGGTTGTAGATCCACTCCTTGCCGGGCTGCTTGGCCGCAGTCTTGAGGAAGGTCTCCACTGTTTGCTGAGACTTCTCGGCGCCGTACATCTCATCGAAGGGCACAACCTTGACGCGGCAGTCCAGGTTGGAGGCGGCCCAGCCCATGAGCAACTCGAACACCTGTCCAACGTTCATGCGGCTGGGGACACCCAGAGGATTCAGGACGATGTCGACAGGGGTTCCATCGGGGAGATAGGGCATGTCCTCTCGGGGGAGGATGCGGCTGATGATTCCCTTGTTGCCGTGGCGGCCGGCCATCTTGTCGCCAACCTGGATCTTGCGCCGCTGGGCCACATAAACGCGAACGACCATGTTCGCGCCGGGCGGCAGCTCATCACCCTGCTCACGGGTGTAGATGCGCACATCGACCACACGGCCACGCTCCGTGCTGGGAACGCGAAGTGAGTTGTCGCGGACGTCGCGTGCTTTTTCACCGAAGATCGCGCGCAGCAGTTTCTCTTCTGGTGGTTGATCGGACTCGCCCTTCGGCGTCACTTTGCCAACAAGAATGTCACCGCTTTCAACGAAGGCACCGATTCGGATGATGCCCATCTCGTCGAGGTTGCCGAGGCTTTCCTCAGCGACATTGGGGATTTCCCTTGTGATCTCTTCCGGGCCAAGCTTGGTCTGACGGGCTTCGATCTCATACTTCTCGATGTGCACCGAGGTGTAGAGATCGTCGTTGACCAGACGCTCGCTGACAAGGATCGCATCCTCGTAGTTGTAGCCCTCCCAGGGCATGTAAGCGATCAGAACGTTCTGACCCAGGGCAATCTCACCGCCCTCACAGGCGGAGCCATCTGCCAGGACCTGACCCACGATCACGGGGTCGCCCTGGCGAACGATCGGGCGCTGATTCAGACAGGTGTCCTGGTTTGAACGTTGGTACTTCTGGAGGTAGTGAGTGTGTTCAAGTCCCTCCTCGTCCTGCACAACGATCGCCGTGGCGTCAACGAAGGTGACGGTTCCGTTCACCCTGGAGATCGGGACCATTCCCGAGTCGCGGGCCACCTGTGTTTCCAGGCCTGTTCCAACGAGCGGCCGCTCAGGACGCAGGAGGGGCACAGCCTGACGCTGCATGTTCGATCCCATCAGAGCGCGGTTGGCGTCGTCATGCTCCAGGAAAGGAATCAGAGACGTGGCGACGGAGATCACCTGCACGGGTGAGAGCTGCACGTAGTCCACCTGCTCGGGGGGGACCTTTTCAAAATCCTGCCTGTAGCGAACGGGGATCAGATCAGCGAGGATCGCACCATCACTGTCTGTGGCCACATCACCCGGCGCGACGCGGCATTCATCCTCGAGATCGGCTGACAGATAAATGGGATCACCGTGCTTGAGAACACGTCCGCCCTCGACCTTCCAGAAAGGGGTTTCAATGAAGCCGTATTCGTTCACCCGGGCATGGGTGGCGAGGGAATTGATCAGACCGGCGTTGGGGCCCTCCGGCGTCTCGATCGGGCAGAGACGGCCGTAGTGCGAGGGATGAATGTCACGAACAGCGAAGCCTGCACGCTCGCGGGTCAGACCCCCTGGTCCGAGAGCTGAGATGCGTCGCTTGTGCGTGAGTTCAGCCAGCGGATTCGTCTGATCCATGAACTGGCTCAGCTGACTGAAACCGAAGAACTCCTTGATGGCGGCGACAAGCGGCTTGGGATTGACCAGCTGGGCAGGTGTGAGCGAGTCCGTCTCACCGACTGTCATGCGCTCCTTGATGATCCGCTCAAGGCGGTTCAGACCCACCCGCACCTGGTTTTGAAGCAACTCACCCACGGAACGCACACGACGGTTGCCGAGGTGATCGATGTCATCGAGGCTGGCGCCTCCGACATCGAGCTCGAGGTTGATCAGATAGTCGAGCGTGGAGAGCACATCCTCATGGGTGAGGGTGCGCACCGAATCGGGAATGGTGAGGCGCAGCTTTTTGTTGATCTTGTAGCGACCGACCCGACCGAGGTCGTAGCGCTTCGGATCGAAGAAACGGGTCTGCAGAAGCTGCTGGCCCCCGCTGACGGAGGGGGGCTCACCCGGGCGCAGCTTCTTATACAGCTCGAGCAGGGCCTGATCCTCGGAGCTGATCCCCTCGTCATTGGCTGCTTCGATCGACTTCTTGTAGTACTCCGGATGGCGAAGCTTATCGATCACATCGTTGTCCGACAGACCCATCGCACGCATGAGCACGTGGGCGTTGATCTTGCGGGTCTTGTCGACCCGGACATGCAGAAGATCGTTCTTATCGGTTTCAAACTTCAGCCAGGCCCCGCGGTTGGGAATGACGCTGGCGTTGTAGGTGCGACGGCCATTCTTGTCCATTTCGTCCTTGAAATAGACACCTGGACTGCGCACGATCTGATTGACGATCACGCGCTCAGCACCGTTGATGATGAACGTTCCCCGCTCGGTCATCAACGGCAGTTCGCCGATGAACACCTCCTGTTCCTTGATCTCACCGGTCTCCTTGTTGACCAGCCTGCAGGTCACATACATCTGCGAGGCGAAGGTCGCATCGCGACGCTTGGCCTCCTCCACGTCGTGGCGCGGACGCTTCAGCCGGTATTCGCTGCCGACGAAATGGAGTTCAAGTTTTCCGGTGTAATCGGTAATCGGCGAGAAGCTCTCGAGCTCCTCGATCAGACCTCTCTCAAGAAACCACTTGAAACTGGCACGCTGAACCTCCACCAGATCGGGCAGATAGGTGGCGGTCTTGGCGACCTGAATCGCGCTGCTCATGCGGAGACCTGCAGATATCGGAGGGGACAGAGGGGCCTGAAAGAGACAGCCGGATCAGCCATGGAGGGGACTTTCAGCCAAAACAACGGAGGCCACCCCTCGGCAAGGGGCAACCTCCGCTGTCAATGGCTTCAGAAGACTCGGGTCAGAACAGCTGACGTCGTCAATGCACCGGACGGTAATGGACGCTTCGGGAGCCCAAGCACAGATAACCATGCTTGGCCAGGCCAATAAGTCATCTTACACATTCGTGCTTCCATGAACACTTTCGTCAGGGAAGCCGGAACAGACGCCTCGCATTCTCAGTGCTGTCCTGAGCCACCTGCTCCAGAGACTGCTGGCGCAGCTCGGCAACACGCATGGCCACCGATGCCACGAATGCAGGCTCATTGCGCTTGCCCCGTCGCGGGACCGGAGCCAGGAAAGGGCAGTCGGTCTCGACAAGAAATCGGTCCTGCGGAACCTCCCGCGCGCAGTCATGGGTCGGCACCGCCTTGGGGAAGGTCACGGTGCCGCTGAAGCTGATGTAGAGACCCAGCTCGAGAAACTGGTGCATCTCCTCGGGAGTTCCTCCCCAGCAGTGCATCACACCCGCGGGACAACGTCCTTCAGGGAATCGCGCACCCAGCTCGGCCAACATCGGTTCCGCCGCATCGCGGCAATGGATGATCACGGGCAGATCGAGTTCCACAGCCAGATCGAGCTGGGGACGCAGGATCGCGAGCTGTTCATCCAGATTTTTGTCACGGAACAGATCGAGACCAAGCTCGCCGATGGCCACCACCCGACTGTCCTCAAGGGCCGCCATCCTGAGCACCTCGGGAGTGTCGTGGCTCCAGTGCTTGGTATCCAGAGGATGAACACCCACGGAGTAGCGCATCTCCGGAAAGCGATCCGCGAGCGAGCGTATGGCTGGAATCTCACCGGGCTCAACGCAGGCATGCAGAAGCGATTTCACTCCGGCATCACGCCAGCGCTCGGCGACCGCCTCAAGATCATCCTCAAAGGTTCGGAAGACGATGTGACAGTGACTGTCGATCAAAGCCGGTGTGGCCATCGGATCCTGAAACGCGCCTTCAGGATCCATTCTGCAGGGATTGGGACCGTCGATCCGATCCCAGGATCAGCGGTTCAGCCCGCTGCGGGAGCGGGGTCGATCGCCTTCTTCACGGCAACGGTCAGGCGAGCTTTCTGATGAGCACCGGTGTTGCGGTGGAGCACACCACGCTTCACCGCTTTGTCGATCTTGCTGAATGCGGCGTTCATGCTCGACTGCACACCGGCTTTCGTTTCATCCCCAGGGGTTGCGGTGTAGGCATCACAGGCACTCAGGCAGCGCTTCATCAGAGTGCGCATGGCCGACTTGTAGGCCTTGTTCTGGAGGCGATTGCGCTCAGCGATCTCGACGCGCTTCTTTGAGGACTTGTTATTGGCCACAGAGCCGGATTTCTCATCGACAATCCACAACATTAACGCAGTGCCCCCTTCATTCCCATTGCGCTAGCGCAGGGGGGCCTAGCTTGAAAGGGCCCGATGACCGGTGTTGATGACCACCCTGAGCAAAGAGCCAGCGACGAGCGGTCTGCCCAGGTGCCTCGACAGCGCAGCCGGGGCTGAGCAGCAGCTCGATCGGATTTCAACCCGCACCACCGGTCAGACTCAGCGGGAGGCCACAGCAACGGTCGAGGCCATCATCGAGCGCGTGCGCACTGAAGGTGACAGCGCATTGCTGGCGCTCACCGAACAGTTCGACCGTTTTGTTCCTGACCCACTGCATGTTCCGGCTGCTGAGATGCAGCAAGCCTGGGAGAACAGCCCTGCGAATCTGCGCGACGCCCTCGAACTCGCCCACCGTCGGATCCAGGATTTTCACCAGCGCCAGAAACCCCAGGACCTCGATGTGCAGGGTGTGCACGGCGAACGGCTTGGGCGTCGATGGCGACCGGTTCAGGCGGCCGGCCTGTACGTTCCGGGTGGTCGGGCTTCATACCCGAGCACAGTGCTGATGAATGCCATTCCCGCCAGGGTCGCTGGTGTGGAGAGGCTGGTGATGGTCACCCCTGCAGGACCGAATGGGCAGGTGAACCAGACCGTGCTTGCAGCAGCACACCTGGCAGGCGTGCGGGAGGTCTATCGAATTGGAGGCGCCCAGGCGGTCGCCGCTCTCGCACTGGGCACAGAAACCGTTCCCCGTGTTGATGTGATCAGCGGCCCGGGCAATCTCTACGTGACTCTCGCCAAGAAGCTGGTTTACGGGCAGGTCGGCATCGATTCCCTGGCAGGCCCGAGCGAGGTGCTGGTGATTGCCGATGCCTCGGCTTCAGTTGCCCAGGTGGCCTCCGATCTTCTGGCTCAGGCGGAACACGATCCACTGGCCGCGGCCATCCTGCTCACCACGTCCCGGACTCTGGCTGAGGCCCTGCCCGCAGAATTGGAATTGCAGCTGAGCAAGCATCCTCGCGAAGCCATCTGCAGACAGTCCCTGGGGCAATGGGGGCTGGTTGTGGTGTGCGACAACCTCGAAACCTGCGCACGCCTTAGCGACCGTTTTGCACCGGAACACCTGGAGCTGCTTGTGGAGCGACCGCGGATGCTGGCGGACCGGATCCAGCAGGCAGGCGCAATCTTCATCGGCCCTTGGAGTCCCGAAGCAGTGGGTGATTACCTGGCAGGCCCCAACCACACCCTGCCCACATGTGGTTCCGCGCGTTACAGCGGTGCGCTGAGCGTGGAGACCTTCATGCGCCACACCTCAATGATCGAATTCAATAGGGAAGCATTGGAAGCCACCGGTGGTGCCGTGGTGGAACTGGCCTGCAGCGAAGGACTGCACAGCCATGCCAACTCGGTGAAGGTTCGGCTGAGCTGAGCTGAGATCAGCCGGCTTTGTCCAGACGACGAACGCTGGCCACGCCGTTGTTCACCTCACCCACCAGCACCTCATCGACAAGATTCACGAACAGACCGTTCTCGAGCACACCGGGGATGTTGTTCACGCTCCGCTCCAGGTCGGCAGGATCGGCAATCCCCCCTTCGAAGCGGACATCCAGAACCAGGTTGCCCTGGTCGGTCACGATCGGACCGGCCTTGCGATTCGCCATGCGCAACTCAGCTGTGCCTCCCATGGCCGACAGCTGCTGCTGAATCTGACGCCAGGCTCCTGGCAGAACCTCAACCGGCAGGAGGAAACCCAGATTCAGACGATCCACCAGTTTCGTGGAGTCCACAACAACGACAAAGCGTTCGGACCTGGCAGCGACGAGTTTCTCCTGAACGTGGCAAGCACCACCGCCCTTGATCAGCTGAAAGGCTGGATCCACCTCATCAGCACCATCGATGGCCAGGTCGATCCGGTCCACGGCGTTGAGGCTGCGCAGAGGGATCCCCAGCTCGGCAGCAAGCACCTCCCCCTGAAATGAAGTGGTGACTCCAACAATGTTCTTGAGCTGCCCGGATGCCAGGCGCTGGCCGAGACCCTTGATCATCAGAGCTGCTGTGGAACCCGATCCCAGCCCCACAACCATGCCGTCGCGGAACTGTTCAACCGCCGCCTCCGCGACGGCCTGTTTCATCTGGTTCTGAAGATCTGACATCGCTCGGAATTAAACCGGCGAGACCGTAGCAAGGGTTTCAACCGAAGCCCGGCAACGGTTCAGGTTTGACAGACAGCTGCAGGTCTTTCTCGCCTCGGATGATCTGCAGAGGCAGAGGCTGATAAATCTCAGCCTGATCAACCTGCTGAAGCAGTGTCTGTGGGTCATCAACGGAAACATCCCCGGCCTTGATCACCAGATCACCGCGTCGCAGGCCGGCGCGCTGGGCGGGACTGTCCGGCAGAACCGATTGGACGAGAGCCCCTGAGCGCTCGGGAAGCTCAACTAGAGCATTGGGATCCTTGTTGTGCTCGCGGGCGATTCTCGCGGTGAGCGGAATCAGCTGGAGTCCCAGATAGGGATGCACCACCTCTCCGGCCTGCTGCAGCTGCTCAGCCACACGGCTCGCCAGATTGATGGGAATGGCAAATCCCAGTCCTGCCCCGGGACCCGACCTGACCAATGTGTTGATACCGATCACGCGGCCGTCGGCGTTGACCAGCGGTCCGCCTGAGTTGCCGGGATTGATGGCTGCATCGGTCTGGATCAGATCAAGTCGCTTGTCGTTGAATCCAAGGCTGCTGATGTTGCGATGCAGACTGCTGACGATTCCGAGGGTGACCGTCCGCTCCAGGCCGTAGGGCGTGCCGAGGGCAATCGCCCAGTCTCCGACGTCCAGCGCGTCGGAATCCCCGAGCCTGGCAGGCTTCGGTGATGCACCCCCCTCAAGGCGAACCAGCGCCAGATCCGTGACAGGATCCCGACCGATGACCACGCCATCTCTCTGATCGCCGTCGGCGAGAGTGACATTGACATCCTCGACCTGCTCAACGACGTGAGCATTGGTCAGCACCAGACCATCCCGGTCGATCACAACGCCGGAACCCTGACCGCGCTGACGCTCAGGGCCATAGCCGGGCTCTCCGAGTAGATCTCTCAGCAGTGGGTCGATCAGGTTGGGGTCAAAAGGCTGTCGCTCCACCACCCGCTCCGTGTCGATTCGCACCACAGCCGGGGCAACGTTGCGCACAGCGTCAGCCACGAAGCTGTGAGTGCCGGGAAGACCACTTGACGCGGCCAGCGATCTGGCCGGCAGGATCAGGAATGACAGAACAAATACAAGGGTCCCCAGCCATCCGAGGACCCCTTGCTTGATTATCCGGCCGGGAACCACAGACGTGAGAGCCATAACTGCGCTCACGCTAAGGGGACCAACCGCAACATTCGGGTGAAATCGACAACAACAGGCAGAGCGTCATCACTGAAAGCGTGATCACGCACGGCGCTTTGGTCGGCTAAATGAAATCTCCCAGACCGAATTGACCGTCGCCACCGAGGATGAAATCGAACGGCTCACTGCGCGAGACAACCTGCTCGTAGGTGGCAGAACCCCTGATGAGTTCCGAAGCCGCCGAGATCAGGCTCTGATCGCCGCTGGCGTCGTTGGAAAGAGCCCAGAACATCATTCCTCCCAGACCCATGTCGTCAATGAAGGCCGTTTTGCCGGCAACCGTGGCGGGAGTTTCAATTGAACTCCAGATCCGAGAATCCTCGTCATACACAAAAGCTGCCTTGGAATTGTCGTCCCAGATCAGCGCAAAGGATCCATCAGACACACCAGTGATCAGGTCCTTGTGGTCGTAATTGCCCGCCTCGTAAGAACCAGGGGCCTGTGTTGCATCACCACTGTTTCCCAATCCAAACGCATCTCCTGAATCAACATTTCCCCAGGCTCGAGTGTATGTAGGAACTCCGAGAACCACTTTACTTAGGTCGACATCATTGATCTGAAATTGTTTGATTGCAGTGGCAATGTCATAGCCAGCAGGGTCATCAATCATGGCCGATTGATGACCAGTAAACGACTCCCAGCCCCCGTGAAAATCGTAGGTCATCACATTGTAAAAATCGACGAAGGGGTCAATTCCCGACAGGTTGAGATTGGCGAGCTTGTCATAACCTCCAGCCGTGGCAATTGAGACCTCATACTCTTCACCTGTAGCCTGCTCAAGCATGTCAAGCTTGTCCCTCAGAAGCTCGAGAGTCAGCGCAAAATTCAAGCCATCTTCCACATTTGTCGCGTTGCCTGGATCGCCTCCACCACCAGGATACTCCCAGTCAAAATCAACAGTATTGAAGAAATCATATTGCTTGAATAAATCAATAATGTTATCCGTGAATGCATCTCGATCAGCTTCAGAATCAACAGCCAGGCTGAATTCATCTGACAAGGTCCAGCCACCAAGAGCAAACCCCAGATTAATCTCAGGATGAAGCTGCTTGATGAGATCAAACTGTCGCAGATTTCCCACATAATCAGTAGGTGCATTCCAACCCATCGGAACACCCGCCACCGTCACCGATCCATCTGCATTGACACTGGCAGCGAAGTTGTCCCCACCTGTATATTCATCGCGCCGATCCTGATCCAGCCTGAGCCAATCAGCCTCCGCAAAGGTTCGACTGACCTGCTCAGCTGCAGTGAATCGTTTATCCGTGGCCGCCCATCGGTCGAACAGCTCAACTTCGCCATTGGCTTTGACATCGAAGAAGCTGTAGTTGATGTGAGTTAACTGTTCAACATTGATGTCGCTAGCCAGGAAATCACGTTCGTAAATGCCCCATTCCTCGAAGTAGGCAACCACCTTCTTACCGGAACTGCTGACGGTCGCACTGGAAGTACTTACGGTCTCCGGCGCGATCACCAGACTCTCCAATGCACGCAGGCCTTCAAGAGAACCTGCAGGCTGCTGGGATTGCGACGGTTCCGCAACCTCATCAGGTTCAGCGGGCACGCGCTCTGCATTCGCTGGCGACGAGGCAACTGCCTGGGGCACAGCTGAGGCTGATGCATCTGGCAAGCCTGCTGCTGCAACCCAGTCCGCAGCCACCTCCTGATCCATGACTGAGGACTCAGAACCACTCCCCTCTGAGAAAAACAAAGCGCTTGTGAGTTCGCCGCTGCTGGGCATCCCCTCACTGATGGCATTGAAACTCACATCAATGCTTTGCCCTGCAGCGATCATGCTGTTCCACGGCGCAGGAGTCAGTGTCACCTTGCTGCCGCCGCTTTGCGCCGGTTCAACGCGGGCAGCACCCGCCCAGCTCTGAAAGTCACTGTGAGGTGTTTCGAAGCTGACTGACCAGCCTTCAACAGCACGATCCGAGTTGTTGGTGATCGTGAGAATTCCACTCATGCCTCCCCAGTACAGACTTCCACTGACTTCGAGATTCAGTGGATTGGCACTGGTATCGGCGGATTTGAACTCTGCATCGCCGGCATCCTGTTCGGAGAACTGACTCAGGGACGGCACAGCTGGACTATCAGCCGCTACTGCATCTGCTGACGCCTGGGTCACAGCTGACTCCCCGGAACCATCGGACGACGTGAATGCCGGCTCCACAGGAGCGACGGCTCCACTGAAAAAGTCCTCGTTGGTCAGCGCGCCGCTGTCAGCCAGCCCCTGACCCTGGGCGTTGAAACTGATCGATAGCTCTCCATTCGCGGGAATGATTCGGTTCCAGGCGGCAGGGGCGAATGTGACCCTGTTTAGACCTTTTCCTGCATCTGAAACCTGGACCTCACCAGACCAGCTTTCAAAGCCGCTGTGCGGCGTCAGAAAAGAAACTTCCCAATCCTCAATAGCTGTTCCCATCGGATTACGAACAATCAGATTGCCGCTGATCCCGCCACCCCACCAAAGGGATCCATCCACCTTCAGCAAAAGACAGCTGTTGTGCGGATTGGAACCGCCCTGCAGGCTCATCACCACATCGGAAAGATCCGGAGACGGCATCTCCATCGGCATCTCATTCACAACTGCTGAAGACGGCTCAGACCCAGCCCCCATTGGCGCCGCCTTCAGGGACTCAGCCTGATCAGCTCGGTTCTGAATCAGGCGGGTGCTTTCATCCAGCGATGTCGGCTGACCGGGGGCTTTCCCAGAAGCTGTGACGAATTCCCCGGGTCGGGTTTGCGAACCGTCGGTGAAACCACCATCAGGAGTGAACAGACTTGTTCGATCAACCAAAGCGAGCTGCTCAGGGCTGAAACCAAAAGCTCGGTCAAGAAGATCCTCTTCAATCTGGTCAAAATGAAACTCCAGATTGGCCCCGATCAGGTCTTCCTTCTGGACTCCAGTGAAAACAAACTTCTGACCAATCGGCTCTGAACTAATAATCAGATCTGAACCAAAATTTTCAACTTCCAGGCGTTCTCGAGTACCGAAATACAGAAAATTAATCTTGTCTTTCAATGGATCGAAATTCTCAATCCTGGTGATACTGTCTTTCTCATGTGAACGTATATAAACAGTGACCTGGGCGCCTGCCTGACTTTCATCAAAGGCCGGGCCAATCTGATTCTCCCAGGACATCACTGCACCGATATCCTGTCGCAGATGCTCATTAGCCACTGGCGCAAAATTACTTGCACTTAGATCACTCCAGCGGACTCCCTGGCCATCGGCACCGAGAATCCGCTGGAACTGATCAGACTGCCAGGGGAACACAATCGTGGCAAAACCATCCTCGTCCTGACCGACAATCAGGCTGTGAACGGAAACACCGCCGAAGTCAAGCTTGTCAGTGGCGGGATCAAACCCGAGAATGTCCTGACCGAAATCACCAACAGCAAATGTTGTCATGGGTGAAGATTGCACGAAGTAGTCGAATCATTGCCGCGCAAGACGAAATGCAAAACCCTTCATTTTCAGGGTTTTCAGTTAAATTCAGACATAGATTCCAACAACAAATTCACTAATGATTCACAGCTCATGAATCATTCAGTCACACCTGTTGTCAATCCGCTGATATCCAGCAAAACAGCTATATCCAAACTTTTTTGGCCGACAAGCGAGCCATCAGGACACCCAGCTCATCGCAGAGCTCATTTCAGTCGACCCAGTGACGCCTGATGCCTTCAACAGCTGCCGCCGTGCGGTCCTTCACATTCAGCTTGCGCATGATCGACTGCACATGACCACGTGCCGTGGTTTCAGCGATGCAAAGCCCCTCCGCGATCTTTTTATTGGTCATGCCATCGCAGAGCAAAGTCAACACCATGCGCTCACGTTCCGACAGAGCATGAGCATCACGGGGATCTCTGTGGCAAAGGGCATAGGGGATGAACGGATCCACAAATCGCTCACCAACCTGGATCGCCTGCATGGCATTGGCGATCGACATCAGATCCAGGCTGCGTTGCGTGAGAACCACATCCGCAGAACTGGAAAGGGCCTCCCGCATCAGAGTCGGATCAGCCCCTTTGAGGGTGAACACCGTGGCGATTGGAGACTCCGGAACGGTACGCCGCTTGAGGTCTTCAACCAGATCCAGCCCCCGGCATTCCTCCAGCTGCTCACTGACGAAGGCCAGCACCGGTTCGCTGATGCCATCCAGGCAGGCCAGGGCTTCCTCGCGCGTTGAGGCGATCCCGATCAGAGGGCACGTTTGTTCAGTGGTTTGCAGAGCGAAGAAACTGGCCAGCGCAAGGGCATAGGGACGGTTGGCCGTCGCGACGAGTAGGCGATGGCTGCTCGAGAGGTCGCGCAGATGCTGGCTCAGATGGCGGAAGGACTCATCGATGGTGATCAGCACCTGGCAGCTCCATGGCGATCGCTCTCCCAGGATGGGGCGTGATCTGGCGGTTGGGACTGACCCAGCGGATGCAGGCGTCTTACGCAAGCATGCCCATCAGGTCTATCAGGCTGATCCTGATCGGGCAGTTTTCCAGGAGTCTGAACTGGCCGGTTCTGAACGCTGTGTCTAGTGGTGTGAACAAACCGATCCGACGGTGTCATCCCTATGCGCCTGATCAAGAGGGCCGCTACCGGCCTGCTCGCTCTTTCCTCGATCGCCCTCGTGGCCTGTCAGAACGAGACAACGGGGGCCAGTGACTCATCCCAGAGTTCGGCAGCGAAGAGTGTCTACGACACCGGCAAGCTGAGAGCCGTTGTCCTTGGCGATTCCCTGCCGATGGTCAAAAAGGATGGCGACGACTACGACGGACTGTCATTCGTTGTTCTTGAGGCGATTCGCGATCAGATCAATGTGTCCCCCAAGAAGGAGGACAAGGAGGTCAGCATCGAACCTGTTGCTGCCAGCTCCGCCCGCGACGGTCTGGACATGATCCGATCAGGAGCCGCTGACATCGCCTGCGGTGTTGCCTTCACCTGGCAGCGACAGCGCACACTCACCTACACACTGCCTTTCTCGGTGGGCGGCGTGCGGCTACTCGCTCCGGACGGCGTCGATGGCACACCCGACAGCCTCAACGGCAAAACGATCGGGGTTGTGAAAGACAGCATGGCCGCCGGCGTGCTGGCTGAATCAGTGGATGACGCCAAGTTCCAGTTCTTCGACACCCCTGATCAGGCCCTTGCTGCGGTCAAGGATGGCAGCGTTGAGATCCTCGGCGGCGACAGCCTCTGGCTGCGGGCCAACAAGGCCGCGACGGCGCCAGCATCCTCGCTTGTTCCCGACAGGCCCTACGCCCGCTCCGGGGTGGGATGCGTGGTAGCAGACACCACCCCACAGCTTCTCAACATCAGCAATCTGGGCATCGGTCGTCTGCTCGCGGGATACGTCAACGATGACGACGGAGTCCGCTCGGCAATCAACAACTGGATCGGCACCGACAGCAGCGTGGGGCTGAAGGATGACCAGATCAGCGCGTTCTTCACGATCGTTCTCTCCACTACCGCTCAGTTCAGTCCGCAGTCCTGAACTCGATTCCGAATTGATCTATCGCTTTTTCAGCCATGAACAAGACAAGCCTTCTCACCTTCGCTGCCGTTCTGGCAACGAGTGCCGTTCTCTGCGAATCGTCCCGAGCCGCGGTTCACAACGAACCTGATCTGGGCAACGCACTCGAACAGCGGATTGAGCGCATGAGCCCCGAAGCCTGGGCGGTGATGCAACGCAACGGCCTTCTCAGGGACGAGGAGATCGCCCGCGCCTGGGGCAATGGTGGTGGCCGGGCCTGGGGTAACGGCGGAGGTCGCCGCCGGGCCTGGGGCAATGGTGGTGGAGGCTTCGCCAATGGCTACCGCGGTGGCTTCGCCAACTGGTGAACCATTCCGCATACGGCCCAATCGGTTTGCTGGTGATTCAGTCGACCTCGCTCTGCAACCTCGACTGCAGTTACTGCTACCTGCCTGATCGCCAGCGGCGCAATGTGTTCAACCTCCAGCAGCAGCTTCCCCTGCTGCTGGAGAGGATTTATGAAAGTCCGTTCTGGGGTCCCCATCTCTCGATCCTGTGGCACGCCGGCGAACCGCTGACCCTTCCCACCGGCTTCTACGACCAGGCCAGCGCGATCATTCAGCGTCAGACCGCAGGACTGCAGGAACAGGGAGTGGTGATTGAACAACATGTGCAGACCAACGCGACATTGATCAATCACGACTGGTGTGACTGCTTCCAGCGCAATCGAATTGTTGTCGGCGTGAGTGTCGATGGGCCTGAGGAGATTCACGACAGCCACAGGCGCTTCAGAAACGGCAGGGGCTCCTATGCCCAGACCATGCGCGGTATCCGCACCCTGCGTGAGCGAGACATCGACTTCCATGCCATCGCCGTGCTCACGGCGGATGCTCTGGAACAACCGGAGCGGATGTACACCTTTTTCCGTGATGAGGGCATTCACCAGCTCGGTTTCAACGTGGAGGAACAGGAAGGCGTGCACACCAGCTCCTCCATGCAGGGTCTGTTGAAGGAGAAGCTCTACAGGGAGTTCCTCTCACGTTTCTGGGCCTGCAATGAAAAGGATGGTTTCCCTATCCAAGTGCGCGAGTTCGACCAGGTCATGGGAATGATCGCCGGGGGGCAGCGCCTGCTTCAGAACGAGATGAACCGTCCCTACGCAATTCTGAGCGTCGACGCGAAAGGCAACTTCTCGACTTTCGATCCCGAGCTGCTGTCGGTCGAGACCGAACGGTATGGCCTGTTCAATCTGGGCAACATCCGTGACGTGTCGCTGATGGAAGCCACCCAAACCGAAGCGTTTCAGCGCCTGCTGCACGACATGTCATCGGGCATGAAGCGATGCCAGCAGGAATGTGAGTACTACGGGTTCTGCGGCGGCGGAACCGGCAGCAACAAGTACTGGGAGCACGGCAGCTTGGATGCCACCGAAACCTGTGCCTGTCGTTTCTCCAGCCAGATCCCAGTGGATGTTCTTCTGGAGAAGCTGGAAACCGCGGCCGCTCCTTGAAAAACCATTGCATCAGCCCACCGCCCGTTTTCGTCTGGTGAGGCGGGGGGTTGGCAATCCTCTAAAATCAAACAACGGCCCGGTGAGATGCTCTCCCCGGGAGGGTGATTCATGCATCCACCATCGGGCCAGAGCCCGAGACCACCCTTGCCGCACCCTTGCCCCATCCACTCCTGCCGGATCTCACCTCTCTGGCCACGGCCACAGCCGAAAGCCACGGATTTGAGCTCGTCAGCGTACAGATGCTGGCGCATCTGAAACCGATGACCCTGCAAGTCCAGATCCGTCGCAGCAACGGTGATGACGTCTCCCTGGATGACTGCGCAGGATTCACTGCACCGATGGGGGAAGCCATCGAGGAGGCTGAACTGCTCTCAGAGGCCTATGTTCTGGAGATCAGCAGCCCCGGGATCGGGGACTGGCTCCAGTCGGACAGAGACTTTCAGACCTTCCGGAGCTTCCCCGTTGATGTCGTCCACAAGGATGACGAGGGCC
This sequence comes from Synechococcus sp. MIT S9503, assembly GCF_047304175.1. GTDB lineage: Bacteria > Cyanobacteriota > Cyanobacteriia > PCC-6307 > Cyanobiaceae > Synechococcus_C. The sequence goes on from NZ_CP138955.1 coordinate 1,582,954, forward strand.
GGGAGCAGCGTCTGTCGGGAACCCTGCTGGAACGCACCGAAGACCACGTCCAGATCAACATTCGCGGCAGGGTCAAACGAATTCCGAGGGAATCCGTGATCAGCGTTGAGCTCACAAGCCCCACCGGCTGAAAAGATCGCATCCGCCGCCGATTTCTCTCCATCAACTTTTTCTCATCACCGCCATGGCACTCGTTCTTCTCCCCGGCCTCAGCAACCTGATCGATGACATCAGTGAGGAGAAGAAGCTTCCTCCCCAGGTTGTGGAGGCGGCCCTTCGGGAAGCACTGCTCAAGGGCTACGAGCGCTACAGACGCACCCTTTATCTGGGCATCGGGGAGGATCCGTTCGACGAGGAATACTTCAGCAATTTCGACGTGGCCCTGGATCTGGACGAGGAGGGCTACAGGGTTCTCGCCAGCAAGATCATCGTGGAGGAGGTTGAAAGCGAAGACCATCAGATCGCTCTTGCTGAAGTGATGCAGGTGGCGGAGGATGCCCAGGCCGGCGACACGGTGGTGCTGGATGTGACCCCGGAGAAAGAAGATTTCGGGCGCATGGCAGCGGCAACAACCAAACAGGTGCTTGCTCAGAAGCTTCGCGATCAGCAGCGGCGGATGATTCAGGAGGAATTCGCCGACCTGGAGGATCCGGTTCTGACCGCCCGCGTGATTCGCTTCGAACGCCAGTCGGTGATCATGGCCGTGAGTTCCGGACTGGGACGCCCGGAAGTGGAGGCAGAACTGCCACGGCGTGACCAGCTGCCCAATGACAACTATCGCGCCAACGCCACCTTCAAGGTCTTCCTCAAGGAGGTCAGCGAGGTTCCACGGCGGGGTCCTCAGCTGTTTGTGAGCCGAGCCAATGCAGGACTCGTCGTCTATCTATTCGAGAACGAAGTGCCTGAGATCCAGGAAGGATCAGTACGCATCGTTGCCGTCGCCAGAGAAGCCAACCCCCCTTCCCGATCGGTCGGTCCGCGCACCAAGGTTGCTGTGGACAGCATCGAGCGCGAGGTGGATCCTGTTGGAGCCTGCATCGGTGCCCGCGGATCCCGAATCCAACAGGTGGTGAATGAATTGCGTGGAGAAAAGATTGACGTCATCCGCTGGTCTCAGGATCCAGGCCAGTACATCGCCAATTCACTCAGCCCTGCCCGCGTTGATGTGGTGCGGCTCGTCGATCCTGTCGGCCAGCATGCCCATGTGCTGGTTCCCCCTGATCAGCTGAGCCTGGCCATCGGTCGCGAGGGACAGAACGTGCGGCTGGCAGCGCGACTGACCGGCTGGAAGATTGACATCAAGAACGCAACCGAATACGACCAGGCGGCAGAGGATGCCGTGGTCTCGGAACTGATCGCTCAGCGTGAACAGGAGGAGGCGCTGCAGCGCGAAGCAGAAGAGCGACTGGCCGCTGAGCAGGCTGCAAGAGCGGAGGAGGATGCTCGCCTGCGTGAGCTGTATCCCCTGCCGGAAGACGAAGAGGACTACCTCGAAGCCGTCGAGGACGAAGGTGGTGAAGTGGTCGCCTACGAGGAAGGCGGAGTTGAAGTTGAAGAGGTTGTCAGTGAATCCAGCGAGGAAGGAGCCCGGTGAACACCTCACGCCCTGTCCTGCGTCGTTGTGTCGCCTGCCGGGAGCTGTTTGACCGCAGCATTCTCTGGCGGGTCATCCGCGACCATCGGGATGGGGTTCTCCTTGATCAGGGAATGGGGCGTTCCGCCTACCTCTGTCGCAGGGAGAGCTGTCTTGAGGAAGCACAGCGCCGAAAACGCCTACACAAGGCCCTGCGATGCCAGGTGCCCGACAGTGCGCTTGAGGAGCTGAGATCGCGACTGAATTCAAACAAGCCATCAGTCGCTGAGGCAAGATGAACACTGGCCCCACCTTGTTTGGTGCCCCGGGGACCCCGTGCCCGGACCGATCGGAGACCTGAATGACCAGCAGCGGCAAAGTCAGAATTTACGAGCTGTCCAAGGACCTTGGCCTGGACAACAAAGACGTGCTGGATGCCGCTGAGAAGCTGTCCATTGCGGCCAAGAGCCACAGCAGCTCGATCAGCGAAGCCGAGGCAGGCAAGATCCGCACGATGTTGAAGAGCGGTGGTGCCTCCCGCCCGGCGGCAGCCCCGTCGAAAGCCGCACCTGGCAAATCGATCCTGTCGGTGAAGAAGGCCACCGGTGCCGATTCCTCAGCACCCGTCAAGCCGGCGCAGCCAAAACCGGCTCCAATTCCAGCGGTCCCAGCCCGTGCCGCCGCATCTCCCCAGCGACCGCCTGCGCGGCCTGCGGCACCTGCAAAACCTGCTGCACCCCAGGCATCTGCACCACAGAAGACAGCCGCGCAGAAACCTGTGGCTCCGGTGCAGACGCTGATTCGCAAAGAACCCTCTCAGAAGCAGCCTCCTCAGAAACCGGTTGGACGGCAATCCCAGGCACCCCAGCAGCCGACACCCCGACCCGCGGGCGCACCTGCCCCCAGCCGCGCCCCCAGTCGTCCAGCTCCCCCGCCGGCAAGGCCCAGCGCACCGTCCCCCTCAAAAGCGACCAAGCCTCGCAACACTGCTCCAATCCGCCGATCACCTATCGAAGGAAGTACCCGCCCGACTCCACCACCGCCAGGGCGACCCCAGCCCAAATCGCCCATGAACCGAACGGTGCCGCCCCCGCAGAGACCGGGCAAGCCGGAACTGGTGGGTCGTCCTCAGGCGAAGCGCCCAGGCACCGGAACACCCTCACGACCAGGATCGCCCCGACCCGGTGCTCCCGGCGGACAGCGCGCCGGTTCGCCGCAGCGTCCATCCGGCTCACAACGCCCAGGTGCACCCTCACGTCCTGGGACACCAGCCGGAAGGCCAGGCGCCGGACGTCCCGGCAGCACCCTTGAACTGGTTGGCAAGCCGATCCGCCGCGACGGCAGCGGTAACCGCGGTGAGGGTGTCCGTCCTGGAACAGGTCAACGCAGCGGAGCAGGCTCCAATCGTCCCGCCATGCCCGCCGGTATGCGCAAGCCGGTGGCTCCCGGTGAGCTCATGCAGCTGCAGAAACCCACCGGTCGTCCGGCTGTACCACCTCCACGGCGTCCCGACGGAACGCCGGTTTCACCCCGTGGTGACGGTCCAAAGGCCACTCCACCTGTCAATCGACCTGCACCATCTCCCGCGACTGCTCCACGCCGCCCTGGCTTCCGTCCTGGTGCTGGACCAGGAGGGCAGCGTCGCCCTGGCAGGCCCGACTGGGATGACAGCGCCAAGCTGGAAGCTCTGCGCAACCGGTCTCCACAGAAGCAACGCCAGAAGGTGCACATCATCGGCGAAAACGATGATTCCCTGGCAGCACAAACCGGTGGCTTCGCAGGAGAACAGGAAAACATGGTGTTGTCGGCGAGCCTGGCTCGTCCTGCCAAACCCAAATCCCAGCAGAGGACCACTCCCAAGCCGGTGGCGGCCATGCGCAAACGGCGCAAGGGAACCGCCCGACAGCGCCAGCGGCGCCGTGCCATGGAACTGCGTGCAGCCCGAGAGGCCAAGCAGGTGAGACCGGAGATGATTGTCGTGCCGGAGGACAACCTCACGGTTCAGGAGCTCGCCGACATGCTCAGCGTGGAGAGCTCCGAAATCATCAAATCCCTCTTCTTCAAGGGGATCATCGCCACGGTCACGCAGACCCTGGATATGCCGACCATCGAAACGGTGGCCGAGGAATTCGGAGTGCCGGTCCTTCAGGATGATGTCGAGGAGGCGGCCAAGAAGACGGTCGAGATGATCGAAGAAGCGGATCGGGAGCACCTGATCCGACGTCCTCCCGTCGTGACCGTCATGGGTCACGTCGACCACGGCAAAACCAGTCTTCTCGATGCGATCCGCAAAGCCCGGGTGGCCGCTGGAGAAGCCGGTGGAATCACTCAGCACATCGGTGCTTACCAGGTGGAGATTGAGCACAACGACTCGGCCCGAAAACTCACTTTCCTCGACACCCCTGGGCACGAAGCCTTCACGGCCATGCGTGCTCGCGGCACCAAGGTGACCGACGTGGCCGTTCTGGTGGTGGCGGCCGATGACGGTGTGCGCCCGCAGACGCTTGAGGCCATCAGCCATGCCCGCGCCGCAGAGGTGCCGATCGTGGTGGCCATCAACAAGATCGATAAGGAAGGTGCTTCACCTGACCGTGTCAAACAGGAACTCTCTGAACAGAATCTGCTGGCAGAGGAATGGGGTGGTGACGTGGTGATGGTGCCGGTGAGCGCCATCAAGGGAGAAAACATCGACAAACTGCTGGAAATGCTTCTGCTGGTCACCGAAGTGGAGGACCTGCAGGCCAATCCGGATCGCATGGCCCGTGGCACGGTGATTGAGGCGCACCTCGACAAAGCCAAGGGACCTGTGGCGACACTTCTGGTCCAGAACGGCACCCTGCGGACTGGCGATGTGGTCGCAGCGGGTCCCGTGCTCGGCAAGGTGCGGGCGATGGTGGACGACGCTGGTCTGCGGCTCAAGGACGCCGGTCCATCCTGCGCGGTGGAAGCTCTTGGATTCAGCGAGGTTCCCACTGCCGGGGATGAGTTCGAGGTCTACGCCGATGAGAAATCCGCACGAGCCGTGGTGGGAGATCGGGCCTCCGACGCCCGGGCGACCCGCCTGGCCCAGCAGATGGCCTCCCGCAGGGTGTCACTCACGGCCATGTCAGGGCAGGCCAACGAGGGTGAGCTCAAGGAGCTCAACCTCATCCTCAAGGCGGATGTCCAGGGTTCGGTCGAAGCCATCCTCGGCTCCCTGGAACAGCTGCCCAAGGACGAAGTCCAGGTCAGGGTTCTGCTTTCAGCACCTGGCGAGGTCACCGAAACCGACGTCGACCTGGCGGCGGCATCGGGAGCCGTGATCATCGGTTTCAACACCTCGATGGCATCGGGAGCCAAAAAGGCAGCCGATGCCAACAGCGTGGATGTGCGCGACTACGACGTGATCTACAAGCTGCTGGAGGACATCCAGCTGGCGATGGAAGGCCTGCTCGAACCCGAACTGGTTGAGGAAGCCCTGGGTGAAGCAGAGGTCCGCGCCGTGTTCACCATCGGCAAGAGCGCTGTGGCTGGCTGTTACGTCACCACCGGCAAGCTTCAGCGCAACTGCAAGGTTCGGGTTCACCGCGGCAAGGAGATCGTCTACGCCGGAGATCTCGACTCGTTACGGCGCAACAAGGACGACGTCAAGGAAGTGGCCACCGGTTTCGAGTGTGGTGTTGGGACCGATCGCTTTGCCAACTGGCAGGAGGGCGATCGCATCGAAGCCTTCAAGATGGTCACGCAGCGTCGCAAGCTCACCACCTGATGATCAGCCGCCGTGAGCCACTGCTCTGGCTTCAGTTGATGGCGCTTGCCGTCATTCCTCTGGAGCTCGAGCTGTTGAGGCTTGTGTTGGCAGGACCTGCATTCGGCCCGGCCCCCGCACTCGAGCGGCTGCTGATCTGGGGCCTGGCCGTTGTTGCTCCCGGCGCACTGCTGTGGCGTCGTGCTCCGGACTGGGCCTCCCTTCTTCTGGTGCGTATCCCTGCGGCAAAGCGGAATGCTGATCAACGTCGCCTCAGCGCCGTTCAGCAGCCACTGGGTCTGAAAGCAGCTTTGGTCATCGGCATTGCACTGATGCTGCCGTTGTTCTGGTGGATCGACCGATCAGCTCTGCTGGTGGTTGATTTCTCACCCACCAGCGACAGCAGCCGGCTCACGGCGTTGCTGATCGCAGCTCCATTGCTGGCTCTGATGCTCTGGCAATGGCAGCAGCTAGTTCAGTCCATCTGGCTGTTGACGCGCAGCGATCAGACCTTTGCAGGGCTCACACCGATCAATCCGGCCGATCTGCAGGTCAACCACCTGTCCCTGGGACTCGGGCTGCTGCAGTTGCCGCCGCTGGAATGGGAGAGAACCGAAGAACCACGACAGCCAACCGAGAGAGCAGCCAGCGACAGGAGGAATGCCGAAACCAAGCAATCGGCTTCTGTTTCAGCACTCGGCTCTCCATCGAAACCCGCTGAAAGCGCTTCTGGGAAGGTCCTTCCTGAAACAGATATCGATGAGTGCGAGGTGATCCAGGCAGAGGAGCAAGAAGCAGATGACGCTGAGGCATCCGCAGACAGCGAAGTGGTCAAAGCTGAGCTCAAACCCCTTGAAAATCCCAGCTACCAAGATTGGGGTGAGCAAGGCAATGCCGACAAAACGGAGCCAGACAGCGGAGCTGAAACTGGTCAACCGTCAGTGCTTTCAGCGCTCGATTCAGCACCGAGCTCCCAACCGGCACCCGCAGAAGAAGCAGCTGATGATCTGGACTTGCCTGAGGAGAGCTTCAGCGAGAGCGAAGTCAGCTCAGTAGAGAGCTCGGATGATGCAGCGTCAGTCACTGCCGCGGTCTCGATCGAACCAGAGCAACCCGCCGAAAAGCAAGACAGCACCAATCTGGATGGCCAGGTCGCTGCCGACAGAACTGTTGCCTGCACTGATGCTGAAACTCATCACAAAGAGCCCGAGACCACCGGAAGCGAACAGCGCGACCCACAGCAACCTGCGCAGCCCCCTCCAGGGAGTGCGTGATTCGCGCAGCAGCCGTTCCCGCATTGCTGGATCAAGTTTCTGATCTCCCTCGGGTTCTCCGCTCAAAAGCTGTTTGCGTGAACCTGAATGTTAATTTCCTAGGACCGCCGATGTAGCTCAGCCGGTAGAGCAACGCTTTCGTAAAGCGTGGGTCGCCTGTTCAAGTCAGGTCATCGGCTTAAGCGATAAACCCAGTTGTAGCAGGAGGTTTCCGCTGTAGCTGGGTTTTTGTTTGCCTTGAATTTCGACGAGTTTTGGAGTTTGCTCTCACCCTGCTCTCACTATGTGCTTATATTTGACCCACGCCTAATTGCTCTCACCCAATGGCTGACACGGCCAAATGGATCGCCAGACTTCGCAACAGCTGCCCGAAGGGCTGGTCTGTCCGCAACATGCGGGGGAAGGTCTTTTTGAGTGTTCGTTCCGGCAAGGGAGGCACCACCGCCACCACCGTGACGCTGCCAATCGCCTGGGCTGCCGACACCGTGCCCGAGACAGTGCAGCTGATCACCGAACTGCACAAGTTGGTGGGCGAAGGTTTTGACCTGCGGGATGCGGTCGCCAAGTCCACCCAGCCAGCCGCGGCCACACGTCCAACAGTGACCAGTGAATGGCCAGTGCTGGTTGAGAAATTCCAGGCTGACCGCGAAGTGCTGGCACCTGTCACCGAGACCAGCTGGAAGCGCAACTATCAGCCGTTTCTGGATCGCATTGTTTTGCTGATGGGCACGTCATCGCCACCGGCCAATGCAAGGGCACTGGCAATCCGTCTGATTGAACCTTGGGCCGAAATGCCAACCAACAGGGGCAAGGCAATCAAGTGCCTGCGGTTGTTCCTTGAGTTCGGCGTTGAGGAATGCGACCTGCCACCAGAAAGCTGGACTCTCACCGACCGTGCAGTGAAACAACTGCGTGGCGCGAAGGCAGAACGCCGCACCGTGGCCACCATCACTGACGCTGAAATCCTGCGTCTGCTGGATTCGTTGGCCGACACCGACGCTGCCAACCGTTGGCGCAATGCAATCAAGCTGATGGCGCTCTATGGCCTGCGGCCAGAAGAGCTGAACCACCTTGTGGTGAAGCAGCACCCCACGACCAAGCAACCGGCACTGTTCTGCACCTACCAGAAGGTCTGCAACCGGGTGAAGACCAAACAGCGGTGGCTGATGCCTCTGCCTCTGACAGATGCCTTCAGCGAACAGGTGGACTGGAACCTTGCCGGTGCGATGGCCATCGGCCAGCTGCCGCTGCCACCCCTGGCTGACAAATACGCGGTGCGGACATTCCTGGAGCGCCAAAAGTATTGGCTGGAACTGAAACAGCAGTACGCGGACTGCGGCGAGTGGGTCAGGCCCTACAGCTTCAGGAATGCTTTTTCACTGCGTGCGCATCACTTAGGGCATCGGAATGATGTGATCTGCATGGCCATGGGCCACAGCTTGAGCACTCACGAAAGCAGTTACGAGTGGGCTCGAGATGAGTCCGTTTTGGAGCACGTCTGATGGGTTTTCGTTTTCGCCGACGCGTAAAGCTGTTCCCTGGCTTCTGGCTGAATTTCTCCAAGTCCGGCGTGAGCACCAGCACCACTCAGGGGTATGTCGCCGCGAACCCCGCCGACTCCAGTTCGTTGAGGCTCGGCTGATGAAAAACTGGCGGCTGCTCTGGAAATCTTCGCCTCCCGCTTGCATCGCTTTATGGGCCGTGGCGAATGCGACACGTGGTTGGCCATGGATAACTCTCACCCCCTTCGTATTGCTGGTGGCTTTGTTTTGGGTCGTTTCCATTTGGGACATCCGAGCCCCCTGGACCGCCTGGATTGTGATTTCAATGCCTGCAGCGATTTCACTGTTCCTGGCCTGCTTGGGTGTCTGGGGTCTGGGGGGTGTGATCCTTTCAATCCCAGGATTTGCGCTGACGATCTACATGATCAGAAAACGCGGAAAAGGCTGAAAAGACAGCGCGCGTTGAAGAGCTGGCTGACCTCATCGTTAAAGGCAACTCTCAGCGTTGGCTGCAGCATCACGTCTGCGATAGCTGGGGGGTGTGCAGAGAAACAGCACGGGTCTATATCCACGAAGCACGCGCCATCGTCAGAGAAGATCTGGCTGACATTGACCGCGCCGACATGCTTGCGAGGAAAGTGCAAATGCTGGAGCAGATTGCCACTGATGCCGTTGCCGCAGGCAGGGAGAGCAATGCGATTGGTGCAATCCGTCTCCTGAATGAGTTGATTGGCTTTGGGGCAGAGAGGAACCACTAGTTCGCCAATACGACTCGTAGAAATTCAGCACTAAAATATAAGAACTTGACGAATTCTGCAAAATTGCTAATTTAATTTAGTGTTTTAAAGAATCCATGGAAAATGAAAAACTAAACCTTATAGCCACTTCAGCAGAGGGGAGACTATATAACATTAATGGATTTTTGATTGTCTTGGTATCAGGAAGCGATTACGAGATGGGTTGTCAATATGGTGAGCTGCTCAAAGATCATATTAAAAAATCATGGGATACATTAATAGAACCAGGACGGAAGAAGGGAAGCATTACGGATGAAGACCTCAAGGTTTGGTTCAATAGGGGGTATTCATACGCTTCAAATCGAAATAAGAATTTTTACCAGGGCATAGCGCAAGGTTCAGGAATCCCTATAGAGAATATTTGCTTGTTAGATCAATACATGGAGTATGGAATGTATGAGTCTAAATTACACTCTTTTTCGGGATGCTCCTCAGGCTTGGCTTGGGGAAATGATTCTTTAGACGGGAATATGTATACTTCTCGGAATATGGATTGGGCTGAAAGTTTTTTGCCGTTACCGATCACCCTATTAGTTAAAAAACCAAAAGGAGGTGATTTTAAATCTGCGTCAGTTGCTTGGCCGGGAATGATTGCCGCTTGGACGTCCATCAATGAAAATGGAGTCTATTTTGATCTTCACGATGGTACGAGTATGGGAGGTCAGATAATCGCAATTAACAGACCTTCAACACTAGGCGTGACTGTTGATTTGATTTCAGAATCAGATTCTTTGGATACTTTGTTGGCAAAAGTCAATGGAACAGTTGCAAGCGTGTCGCATATTATGACTGTTGCTGACGAAAAAAGAGCTGCCTCTGTTGAGCGGTCATCTTTAGGAGGTAATCGATATCGAACAGAAAATGGAGACTCAATTACCGTAGTGAATACTTTTTTAAGTCCTGATTGGGGCATAGGTGTGAGAGAGACACTTAGCAACTCTCTTAAGCGATATAAAAATATTAAACATCACCTTGACAGAAACAAAGGTAAGATCAATGACCAAGTGTTGAGGAATATTTTTGATTTGACTCTCTTTAATCAAGATGGCACTTTCAATGAAAATGGTGGGCCAACTAAGCCGACAGTGCAAGATGTTGACTTGACGAATTATCAGGTCGTCTTCGATATTCAAAACCGTAAGATATGGATGAAAATACCAGTTCCAAGCTATTTTATAGATTGGACATCGGTTGACATAGGCCAGTTGTGGAATACATAGAACTAGCCTATAATCAACCTTTCGCAAATGAAATAAAATAATGATATTATTATTCTGCTTTCTGTTCGCGTAAAACCAATCATGCAGCAGATTTCAATTTTATTAGAAGTTCTAGGAACTATCGCATTTGCGATTACAGCTGTTCTGGCTGGTACTGAAAAAAAGATTGATTTACTGAGCGCATGTGTTTTTGCATTAGTAACTGCTGTTGGCGGGGGTACAATCCGTGATGCAATTATCGATCAACCTGTCTTCTGGTCAACAAGTCAATTCTATATTTGGGTCCCAATCTTGTGCGCCATAATCGCCTTTTTTTGGAAAAAAATATTCGTTCGAAGAAGAGTCAATAAGTTGCTTTTGTATATGGATGCCGTAGGCATTTCCTTGTTTGCTATTCAAGCCTTTGAAAAGGTATGGAATCTAAATTATGCCACACCATTTGGGCCAATTATTTTGGGCGTTATTACTGCCATTGGTGGGGGAATAGTGAGAGACGTTATGGCAGGTCGGTCAAACTTATTGCTATCAAGAGAATTATATGCCATACCTATTTTGATAGGTTGTATTGCCTATGCGTTCATTCTTAATTATGCCCCCGATCACAGCTTGTATAGCGGCATTTTTTGCATGATATTGATTTTTATAATTAGGTGCATAGCGATCGAAGAAAGGCTTACAGTCCCTAAGTGGCTTGTTTCGTCGTAAGATAGAGATATTGATTTGCATTTACAATGCAAGGTATTCATCAATTTTGATCTTTTTTATTCGCTCACCCAAGCTAGTAAAGCTGATTGTTAAGGGTTTATCTCAACATCAGCTCATGCGCCATGTGTCGAATTCATGGGGGCTGTCTTCAGAACAAGCTTCCCATTACATTCGTGAAGCAAGGGATGTGGTGAAGGCTGACCTTGGGTTTGGACGCCTTGGGCTTTTTATTGGCAGTCGATGAGACCGATTGCAACTACGGGCGCAACCAAGCAAAGCCCGGCATCATACGAAGAATGATGCCGGATCCACGCAGCGGTCTCTAAGCCTGTAGTTATCGCTGAAGGGACGCCAAGCACAGGGATTCACCGTCCATTGGTGACTTGCCTTCAAATTACTTAGCGCAATGGCACAGGACCAGTAGATAGAACATTTTCAGGTTGAGTTGCCAGCGTCAGGAACGAACTCCCAATAACGATTAATCAGCTGAATGAAATTCAGTTTCTGACAGACGCTGTTCGTGTCTACAATTTGCGCAGCTCCGGCCAGAGTTATCCGCCCGCCATACGTTCTTGGCAATTTCGCCTCTGTACTTGACCACACTATCGCCCCTCTATGAAATCCTTCTTTTGTGTTGAGCTAAGAAATGAAATCACGAGCTCAGCTCTATCATTGAGCTAAGCCCGATGCAAAAAGCCAGAATAATTCATAAGAAAATGTAAAGAAAGTAATACAAGCGTGGCAGTCGAATAAAATTACTCATTTAGGGGCAATGTCATCTCTTGCCGACTATTTTAATACGCAAATCAAATCGAGGGGATTTAATCAAGTAGAAAGCCCAGCACTTCAAGATACTGTATACAGTAAAACGGAGGGCGTTGGTCTCTTTGCAAGAAATTTATGTGATGGCATCCAAGACCAGACTTATTTAATAAGTCCTGGTCCACTGGCGTTTAGAGATAATTTCGGAGCCTTACCAGCTACATTCTTACATAACAATGTTATCACTCCAAATAAAGTCTATCCACCAGCAGACATCTTCCACGGCAGGAGTAATAAAATTGGCCAAGACTGGAACCAAGCAACGTTGGTTGCTTTACAGGATAACACCGATGGGCTATTGCCAGGTTTTTCAACAGCTAGAACAAACAATACGTGGAACTACGGCGTCTTATATCCGCATGATTCAAACTCCGTAGATTATCGAGCCTATGCAATTTATAATCCAGGCAGTAAGAAAACAAACCCACCTGATGGGTTCAAAGCACCGAGTTACTATTATACAAAGGGAAATGGATGGCAATTAGATCAATTACTTCATTCCACGGGAAAAAACTCTCCATGGCAAAATGGCGCTGGCAGTGTTGATGCTGGTTTGGGACTAGGTAATCCTCAAGCAATATCCGATCTTCTTAAGGGAACTGCAATAGATGTCACTGAAGAAATAGCCTCACAAATTACAACAGTAGGAGCATGGGGTGCAGGATTTCATGCGAATAATACTTGGCAGAATGTAAATCAGTTTAATAAAAAGAGCCAAGCATGGAGTCTCGGAAGTCAGGATGTACTTGCGGCTGTTGAAGGTGCAAATGACACAAGCCTATGGACTAATCAGTATCCACTAACTAAATATTTAGGAGAAACGAATTACAATTATAGAGATAAGTATTCAAAACTGCGCTGGGATCAATTTTACGCCCCAATTCTTAACTATATCAACAACAACTCAAGCAAGACAAAAATTTCTGACACTATCCATAATCAGGGGATGATTGATACAGTTATTCCATGGGTTTCAAATCCAACGGATCTCATCAATATCCAGAATATGCTTTACTTGAGCACAGATTTATTGTTCGATCAAAGCAAGATCCATGTTACAGACGATTGGTATTGGGGGTGGAATGAAATACCTACAAGATCCACCGATTGGAATCAATCCACTAAATATAAGAGCTTAGCTTTTATTGTTCCGCACACCGTCGGCAATTCAACTATAACCAGTGTAGATCAATTAGATACTCTGAATAACACTCCGGAATGGACGAAAAGCCTTGTAACGCAGTTAAATGGTTATATGCACCTGCTCGACGCTGATGGCAATTCTTTTTTACCTAATAAAACCAACATTGTATTTGCGCTAACTATCCAGGACGGCAATGGTCACTATTATTTAGATTTTGTAACGCCTAAACCTTTTTCTATAACATTAACGAATTCCGCAGGAAAAGAATTTAACGTCACAATTGCAGGGGAAACATTAACCTATACTGGTATAAGTTTTGAAAATCATAAGAATACTTTAAATACTCTATTTAATGTGATAGAGACTTCTAAGGGTCATGAATTGGGATCTGCTATTTTTGAATTTGATGCTACACATCAAGGTGGTTCTTTGGCAAGTATGAAATATGTCGACCCCTCCTTGAAGTCAGCAGATGCGTCTTTCGACAACATAGCCGGCTTATATCGTATTTTAGATAAGGAAGGGTCAGTGTTAGATATATACGATGCTAATAGGAATGGAAGTGTCAATGATTCAATTGACCCCAGTCATGCAGGTTATTACGTTACTGCCTTGTCTCAGTGGGTCAATACAACCGGAATCAGGTCTGGTGCAAATACTACTTATGACTCTCTAACGGGAACTTCATCCCAGGAGATAAATTATTTCGAATTTGGTCAACTATATGCTCCACTACTCGTTGTTAATGGGGGAAAATTATACAATGATGTCGGCAGTCTTTCAGGCATAGCATTTGACACGATCAGAGCTAATCCTCTCAACAAGCGTGCCATAAATTCGGAAGATATTGTGACTTACTTCTCATTCAAAGAAGCTAACCCCGATAAGATGGAACATGTTCGAACTATGTCAAATGGCGCAATTGGGTGGGAGGATATGGATAGAGGTACTGGTAGTATAAAAGCTTCTGACGATGATTTCAATGACTCAATACAACATTTTGAATTCATCTAAATCAATAGACGTGATTATTTTTTCGCAAGCTAGTTGACCGCTTTTATGAAAAATAATATTGGCTTTGTGTAAAACTACTAAATGTGTCTGACTTGCCAGTTCCGAAATCATATGCCCACTAGACAAACTTAGTGGGTCATGAAGTAGGACCCTTAAAATCTTCGACGTGAACTGTGTACTATCAGTAGCTGTAGTAACCGGCTCTCTCTATGTTCGCGGCATACGAGTCGAAGGGATTAGTCTTGTAATCACACGATGAGATCATCACGCCTAAATGCCACCCGACACTTGGCAAAGATCTTTACCCCGCCAAGTACGGGGCTTTTTATTGCCCTGGAAAACTAGCGGTCATCAAGGCTTTAAAAACCCGGCCTAAAAGCTGGAGAAAGATCAAGAAAAACACAATATTAGCCAACAATATTTGCTTATCATTTTTGCAATATGGAAATTTTATGAACCAATGAGATCTTCTTGAATACCAGTAGTAATCTTCTTTCTGGCTAATCCTAAGATTTTCAAAACGAATGAAAATCTTTGTTTCCACTCTTTTAGTTCCAACCCTTCCAAGGATCCCGTCTTTCCATTGATATTCATCAATCGGAGCCTGCCCACTCTTTGTACCGGATCTCCATGTTTGAACTATTGAATACATCTGTGAACTCCAACCAACCCATTGATTCTCAAATCTAGGGCTTGAGTTGCATTGGTCTTTGTTGATGGCAGTCAGCAGCTCGGCAGGATGTGGGTCACCAGATCAGCGTTCACCCAACGGATCACGCCTGAATCCACATCAGCGATCTGGAACAGGTTGTGGATCTTTGGATCGCGGGCAGCACCGCCGCAATGGATCACCTGGCCCATCCACCAATCCTTGTCGCGCTTCTCTCCGATCTGAAGGTCGTGCTGGACGATGACCGTCATCCCTGGCGCCACGTCCAGAAAGAGCGGGCGTTCCGAAGGATCCAACTGATTGTGGATCCCATGATCAACTGACATACCCACAAAACTAGAACGCCAGTACTAGCCACGGTTGGGGGATGTGCTCCGCCGTATTCGCTCTTACGGTTCGTTCATGGCAAGCGAAGCAGAAAAGGAACTCGAACGCATAGAGCGTGAGTTGGACGCGAAAGCGCCTGGGGGAAAGGCTCCGATAAAGGCAGCCGACAAATCAAGTCCTGCTGATCGACTATCCGAAAACAACCACCTCGACGCTGTGATTGTTGGAGCTGTTCTCCTCGCAGCAATCGCGTTCATCACCATGCTCGGGGAAAGCCTCAGCCCGAAACAGAAAACTCAGCTCACTGCTGCATCGATGGGTGGAGCTGCAGGGCTGCTTGTCGGGTAAGGCGTGGGGCGAATCAAGCCCTGACCCAACCTGGCAATACCAGGCCGGATGGTGCCCTGAGTACGGATAAACACGAGTCCAAAAGGGTTGTACATCAAGAACTCATTGTCGTGCCAAATATTTGGCGGTTAGTACTGTTCGCCAAAGACGTGCCTGCTAACAATTAAGAGTGATCTACTGATTCTCGCATCATGAAAAAAATGTTGGCCGCCAGCATGCTGATTTTGGCATCAACTCTTACACAGAATGCGTTTGCGAAAGACGAAGGCATCGTTCATGGAATTTACACACTTAGCGAGAGCAATGAAGTAGAGCCAGTTTTCTGTACAGCTAGCAAATTTCATCAAGCCATCTTCATTCTTCCCATGAAGGTAGTAAAAGGAATTGATCAATTACGCTGTTCTCAAGGTGTATCTACAGTTCGAGTTACAGAGCTGAGCACTGATCCAGGTCATATTTTAGTAAATATTGATCCACCCAGCGGAGTAAAGAACACGTTTGACTGTGACGCCAAGGCTGATATGGGTATGCAAGCCGTCGCCATAAACTGCTCGCGAATCAGCGACGAATCGGCTTCCCATCGATCTCGGTGACTCATCAAGGTTTAAAACAGTGCTGAGAGTGATCTTCTAGCACTGTTTTGACAGCGTCTTTCGGCACAATTTTTTCAATGATGTCCTGATTGCAGCTAACCCGAGCCAGCAACCTCTCAAACGCAACGGGCGCAACCAAGCAAAGCCAGGCATCATGCGCGGACTGACGCCATCCCAATGCTCCGCCGTCTCTCCATTGGACTCCTGGCTTCCGCTGTTGCCATCGCCCCGCTGCCTTTGAAGGCACAGGACGGCACTGCGGAGGATCTTGGTGATGTGATGAGCATCAGCCTCAAGGATGTGGTCAAACCCACGCTTGGGTTCCAGGGTGCGTTGCAGGGTGCGGGAACGCCGAACCAGGCAGGTATTGGTGGGTTCCTTCCACTGTCTGTGGGCGACAACAGCGTTTGGTTCGTTGATGCCCTGGTCAACGCCAACTTTGCTGATCGCAGTTATTACTCAAGCATTGTTGATACAACAGTCGCCGGCACGACGCTCAGCACCTCAACGCGATTGGGTTATCGATGGCTGAATGGGAACCGCTCATGGATGTATGGGCTGAATGTCGGTTATGACAGCCGTCCAATGAATAGTGGTTATGCCGACTCTGGGGTTGCAGTAGAAGACGGGTTTGCTTTCTACCAACAAATTGCGTTCAATTTGGAAGCTGTTTCTGATCGGTGGAGTCTCAATGGATATGGATTAATCCCATTTGGCGAGACAACTAAAGAATTGAACTGGAATTACAATGGCGGCGCGTTGCAAACCTATGGCTTAGATGCTGGATACATGCTCAAACCAGACTTAAAAATCAGCCTGGGCGGTTATTATCAAAAAGGTGATTACAACAAGTGCATGGGAGAAGATGAGGTTGACAACGCAGGACTTAGGAGTCGCATTGCTTACAAGATTACTAATCGTTTAGTTGCTGGAGTTAATGCTTCATACGACGATTCTTATGACTGGAGGGTTTCTGCAGACATCAAATATCGTCTTGGCCTTAATGGCAACGTAGCGCCAAATAACAAGAAGATACCTGCTTCTATTTATGAAATGTCATCAACACCTGCCAATCGTGACATCAGGGTGCATGATCCACACAACTGTGGACGTCACTTCAGATTCTGACGCCGCAGGCTCAAGCCGCGGCCCGTACCCAAGCCAAAGCCTCCTCGAACAGAGCCGAGACCTCACCTTTGGGATTTTGACTCTAAACCCCAAAGCCCCAGAGACTGCAGGCAGCTCATTGATGGCGGCGCTGCCATATGTTGAGCATTTGAAAAGATGTAATTGCCTAAATGATTTCTGATACGATTAAATAGCTTGATTTAAGTAAAATGAAAGTTTTAATTGCTGCAATGGGTCTCACCACTCAATTCCTTTGCGCAAGCTTAACTTACGCTGAAGAATATAGAATACACGCTTCTGTGATTTCTTGCGCACACAAAGGAAACGGTGAAGATGGTTGGACACTATTTTGCACAGAGCATCAAAGCAATTCTTCGATGCCATGCGATCCTAATCCTGCCAGTGCAAAACATGGAATTTGCAAAGATGCGCACAAGCTAAATCTTCTAAAGCCTCATACCTGGGGAGTGCTTATCGCACCATCTACCGATACTTTTGGCAAGAGTCCTAACACACAAGAAATCTGCGTTATTAAAGCAAATCAACAAAATATTTACGTTACAGAAACATATATTGACTTGGACTCAAAGGCTTACGTCATCGGAACAAGCGCGGCAGGGAACCATTGCTCAGCGGATTGGGAGATAAGCGAAGTCAAGCCTGATCCTTATCACTAAACATGTCCTTCTTTGATTTTTTAGTGTCTTAACGAAAGAGTTTTTATAACTCAAGAGCGTTTCCAACCGCCTGACTTCTGCATGGTCTCCCATGCTTCGACGGCGTTGTGCCTGAGCATCCGTCTGACGATAGGTTGACCACCACCGCGAACCTTCCTAGTCACAGGCCTCGCAAGATGCTGATCAATTTGTTGAAGCTCTAAAGCATTTTTGGGATCAAGAATAGACATTGGAAAGACCATTTTTACTTCTTCCTCTTGAGAGTCTGAATCCACAATCTGATGGGCTAACGAGACATTATCTTTGCCACTCAGTTTAATTCCGTGCCCATCACTTTCTCGAGCAAACCTTTTATATAGACGCCACCCAGTTAGTGGGTCAGTTTCTACAAGCATTTCTGACCCTGTCAAAACATCCACAATTATCACTCGACCAATGCAATTGATAACTATCTAAGCAGCCGCTCTTATTGGTTGAATTAGAACTCCCTGAAAGCTAAGTGATGGTTCCCTGCTAATACCACTTCTGGTCATCAGTGACATGGGAAGATATGTGTTATAAGATCAGCGTTAACCAACGTGGTCACTTCTGACAGTTGTGACCATTTCTCTTCCTTCATGATCTTCGGGACTGATTGAAAAATGCCCTGGAGCGCAGCGACCCATGAATGTTTTGCAGTTGTATCCACCATCGCTGAGCAGCAAGTGGAAGCACATCCCCCGATGGAGTAATTCACTGCGGATCAGTTGATTTCAAAGGGGTTAAAGGTAGTGAACCTGGACGAGCACCCGGAGCTGGCCGACGAGGACTGAAATTGCACCTTGATTTGGATTGAACGGGGTCACCCGGTCGAAGTTCCTAAAACCGAACTCCGAAGGACGGTTGGCCCACTTTCAGGCGTGATCAAGCCGGCATAGACCAAAGGAGTTCCACTCGGTGGTACTTATGACAGCAATAACCCTCAACTCCGATCTCACTGCAAAGCAAAGCCGTTGTGCACGCCTTGCAAAAATTGATTTGGATGAAGCCATCTATGAGGCCGCTGAACAGCATCCTGATATCTGGCCACGTGGTCTGATCACCAAAATTGCAAGTGACCTAGGGGTCACCCCGGCGACGGTGCGGCGTGAACGGACCACCCTTTTACCAGGCGTTAAAAGCTCACATGCCCTTGGCTGGTGACCCACGCCAGATGGATCAACATTCTCCGAGGGCTGGCATGTCAAACAATGCGAGCTTCTCCGGTAGGGGTTGGCGCGGACGATTCAACCTCCCCCGGATTGATCTGGGATAGATCACCCATCCGGGCCATTTCGTTCCAGAAGGCCTGATTCCTGCATGCGATGCCGTTCGATCAAGTACAGAACACCCAGAACGCTGCCGCACCAGAAACCGATGATCAGCAGAAATAGCCCGAGGCTTTTCAGAAATTTCATCAGTCGAGCCTCAATATTCTGAAGTCCATCGGGGTCAGCTCGGGTCAGTCGTCACCAACTTGGCCCAGGCTCCGTCTTTCGGGACCACAGGACCGACGGCCATATCTGCTGGCTCCTCGAAGGGAACGCGCCAATCGAGCACCCTGCAGGCCACGTAATCGGACGCTCGATCCGGATCTCGCCGAGAGTTGATGGAGCGCCATACCAACCGCTCGCCCAGAACGGCTCCTGATTCAATCCGCCGCGAAACCACACCCAACAACGAACATTCGGCTGCGTCGTGGATTGCTGAGCAGGCATTGGGTGTCACCCATGGACACGGACGTTAATCGATGTGATCGGTCCTGACATCAGGCTCGAAATCCTACTTACTTAAGTACGCAGCCCAGTCATAGCAAGCGATCTTGGCGATTTTAGTGTATGTTTCCGTGTCAGCCAAACCCCTTGCGAAATGGAGGCCGGGGGCTGGTTCTCCTCTTCAAACGAACCATTCGCCCCGGTTTTGCCGGGCTGATTTTCATGTCCCAAATTTATGGACCCGACTGGATGCCTCCAGACATTGAGGCCGCTTTGTGTTCAGACCTTGGCCCTGCTATTCGCGAAAACTTTGAGTTTGCGGAAGTCACCAGACCACTCGATGAGCTTCATCCGTGGGAGGCGTACTGATTCGTCATCGACCTGACCAGAGAGTTTGGTCACGTCATCGACCCGTGCTGTTGCTGCGCCAGCACCACGATGCAGGGGGCCTTTGAAGTGATGGAGGCCAATGACCGATGGACTGAAGCCGTGAAGGCTTCGGTTCTCCTCTATCCAGGCTGGGACTGATCTTGCTGCTCTTCCCCTCATCCGCTCATGAGGGGGCATTTCAGCAGCCGGACCTGATCTTGTAGTGATCCCACTTGAGGGGTAGAGCGATAGTGGTTCCGATCTGGTCAAGCGGTACTGAACTAATCAGTAGCCGCTAGAAGCAGCTCCAGTTCTCCAATTCCGCAGTGACAGCCATTCCGCTCGCCATCACATGGCTCCATGTTGGGATGCCCTTTGGCACAAGTCTCAGAGCAGAAATGCTGCCCGCCAACCCTGATTGATCGCGATTCTTCAACGCTGCGCTTGCAAAGTGAGCAGTCGCATAAAAGTAAAACTGCAGTCATCACACAACCCTTAGGAACAACTCATCCGTTCTATTGCTTTCAGGGCATCATTTCTTTGGCGGCTAACCGAACACTCAACATCGACGTATCGAAACTGATTCTCAGCAGCAGATTTGCAATCCTGAATATGATTCTCAACAACATATCTACCTTTCTTGAATATGATTCTTAAAAGCATTTTTTAATCCATACTAGTTCGGTTTTTACGCATATCTTCCGCCTTTTTGTGATGTAGAACAGATTCATCCCTCCCAGAGGAAAGCAAATGACAACTTCTGCCATCCAAGCCCCCATCAATGTCCCCACAGGTCCTGCAGGACGTGCAATGGCCGAGCCCATGTCTGCCGAAATGCTCGATCTGATGGAAGCCCATCTCAACCTTGAGCGTCAGTCAGCTGCTGATTATTTCGCTGCTGCTATCTGGTTTGCTGAGCGTGAGTTGACCGGCTTTGCCGAGCACCTGCGTGATGAGGCCAAACAAGAAGAACAACACGCTGCCAAATTTGCTGACTATCTGATCAGCAGAGGCCAGCGCCCTGTTCTCGACACCATCGAGCCACCCCGTCAGCAGTGGAATGATGTGGAGCAGGTGATTGCCAACGTCTTTCGCATGGAAGCTGATGTCACCGCCTCGGTGCTGCAGCTTTATGACACTGCAGAGAAGGACATTGACCGCCGTACCACAGTCTTCCTGGATCCCATCGTTGACGGCCAGCGTCTCTCTGAGCACGAGGCCGCTTACCTGCTGGGTCGCATCAAATTCGCCGCAGGCAACCCTGCTGCCGTGATGATCATCGACGCTGAACTGAAAGAAGGCGAGGCCGAACCCGCCAAGCTCGAAGGCTGATCAATTAGCTCAAAGCCCCAGCTGCTAGCCGACTCCAACAGCCCCGCCCAGTGCGGGGTTTTATTTGGGTGAATTCCTGTGATCAGCTGAGGAGCAAGTTGGGAACTAGTGGATTTCTACGTTCTAAAGAGTGTCAGTCATTTCATTAATTCGATAATGGATAAACGATGCAACAACAAGTGGGCGGTCCTTGTTTGGCATGCCGCCACGATGGCGGAATCAATTGGATGAGGTCGGCACACTGAGATGGTTTGCCACTTCGCCCATGCTCAAAGTCGAGCTGACGTGTCTCCAGGCGTTATCTGATCTGGATCAGATGGAGGCCGCATGGCTCGAGGTCATGAGCGCCGGCGACCCAAAGGGAGCGGCGCAGATCATGGAACTGCTTTTGTCCCACATGGCAATGAATGGAAGGCGTCTGGCAGGAGCAATGACATTGGACCGGCTGGACGCTGAGGAATCGCTTGAAAAGGGTGAGAGCAGTGCTCTCACTTTTGCGTCGAACACTGCTTGCAGAGGTATGCAGAGGCGAGCGGGTGAGAGCGTAAATCCAGTCTCTGACTAGAAGACCCCTGCAATGACTAGGCTCTGGGACGCCTTTATAAAGCGTGGGTCGCCTGTTCAAGTCAGGTCATCGGCTTCGGTGTTGAACCCCGTCGCAGTCGAAGCTTTCGTCTGTGGTGGGTTTTTTTAAATCCTTTTCTGATGCTCTTTGGGAGTTGCGCTCAAGACATCCTCCAGGGAATTGTGGAGAGCTTCCTAACTCTGCTGCCGGCGAGGCTCTAGGCAGGGAATGAAATTGTTGCTGGCTCCTGGTGAGCCGCTGGTCGAGAAGCGGTTTTCATCAACCCACACACAGAAGCGAGGCTTCGCCTGCGAAAAAGAAAACTTTCGACATGTTGCGTCTTTAGATTTCCTTTAGGTTTGAAGGAGAGTTGTCGCTGGGCGCTGCCCTCAGTCCCATGGCCAAGAGTCCCAAGGAATTGGCATTTTTAGGTGGTACCTTCCTGTTCGGCCTTGGAGCCCTGGAGGTGTGCCTGCGTTTTGGCGGGTTTTAAGAGAACAGATGGCCCCCTGAACAGCAGTGTCTGAAGGAGCATCTGTCAGCGCAAAACCTTGGAACAATGAAAAGCCCCGCGGTTGCGGGGCGATTGTCATCAGTTCAGGATCACGAACCTCAGATTGAGCAGGACTCAAGCTTTGTTGGTGACAGGTGAGCCGACGTGTAATCAGACCCTTCAGGCGAAGCAGCAAAGGAATGCTGTGCGTCGTGAAGACGACGAGCTTTGAGCTCTTTTTCTCTGATGATTGCGAGGGTGTTCATGAGAACCTCCTACAGCGCCCCAAACCCCGTTGCCTGTTTGAGATCGAACTGCGCCCCTCTTGGGGCCAACGTTCCTTAAGACTAAATGATCAGGCTGGGAACGTTGGCGTGAACACCGACTGAAGGATGTGAGGAAAACCGCAACAGCGAGAAGATTTCTCAACCATGGTCTGCACGGGTAGGGACACTCGGGCAGAACCACTTGTCTCAGATGGCCTGATGGCATGAACAAGCACTGGGGAGACTGTGATCGTGGCAATGGATGTGTGTGGAGCCGAAAGCCTGGCAAACGGGAGACGACCTGCCAAGGCACTTTCCCGTTATGGTCGTTAGGACTTAAGGACATCCTGTGGGCGATTACACCGTTGCGATTTGGGCCACCATCGGGCTTGTTGTTGTGTTCACAGTACCCGTGGTCTGGCAATTCATGCAGCCAAACGATGACGATTTCGGCGACCTGACCAAACGACCCAAGTGAATCAGAGCACTTCAGGAAAGTGAACTGCAACTTTGAATAAAAATTTTGATAAATAAATCTTCTGTCGAAACATTAATTTCGCGAGTTCCAAATTCACTAAAACTAAAAAGTAAGAGCTTTATTGTTCACGAACAATCAATTAAAAATTCAACGTCAATCAACAATATGACCTTCACCGAAAGATGTACTTACTTTTTTATATTGGTTTTCTTGGGTTTGGAATGACTGTGCTTTGAAGAGAGGTGAAGCAGGTTCGACGCTTTTTCCTGCTCCTCAATTTCCGCCAGTCGCTTCACAAGATCCCAGGTGTCCTGGGCAGACATCTCACCATTGGCTTCCCATTCCAAAGAAGACAGGTCAGAGGGAGACATCTTGATGCAGTCGGTATTGCAATGTAGATGAAAGATTGCTGATTTCTGTGATTACAACAGCAGTCAAACCTTTAATGATTCGGAAATTGGCACCAATGATCACAGCATGATTGATGTGCGATCGATGTCAATGCGATTTGAGTCGTGCATGCAGGCTGAGACCACGATCCCCTGGAGTGGGGGGGGGTGACCTGAGCAGATGCATCGGGGCAAGACTATTGAAGAATCGTGATGGCCGATGAGCCCTTGAATCAGAGGGCTTTCCATCAACAAACCTCGAACGAGCCAACACCAGCCATCAGACTGCGCTGACCGTTGGGGAGTCCATGACTTCGGAGAGCGTCTCCAGCCGCAAAATCAGACAACTTCATCGCAGTCACATGCGCGATGCAGCCTTGGACGAGGTGTACATCGTGCTCAGCATTGGAGCGAGTCTGATCTCCACCCTGGGGCTGCTTGCAAACAGCCCTGCGGTGGTGATCGGAGCCATGGTGGTGGCCCCATGGATCATGCCTCTGCGTGCAGCAACCTTCGCCATCCTGCTTGGGGAAGTGCGACTGCTGGGCCGATCGCTGAGCACATTGCTTGTGGGTGTTGCAACCACCACGCTGCTGTCCCTCATCCTGGGGTGGCTGGCAGGCCTGCCCCAATTCGGAACAGAGGTTCTCACCAGAACTTCGCCCAATCTGCTTGACCTGGGCATCGCGCTCGTGGCCGGTGGATTGGCGACTTACGCCAAGTTACGAAGTGATGCCGTGAGTTCACTGGCAGGCACAGCAATCGCCGTTGCCCTGGTGCCACCGGTCTGTGTCATGGGATTGCTGTTGTCACATCAGCAGTGGAGTGACGCTTCAGGTGCGGGATTGCTGTTCGCAACAAACCTGCTCGGTATCCTCACGGGAGGTCTTGTGCTGATGGCCTGGAAGGATTCGGAATTCCGACACGTGCTGCGCCGGAGTCGGCTCAGCGTGGCCAGCTTCACACTGACCGGCGTACTGCTCATTCCACTGGGGAGCAGCTTCATCAGCTTGCTGAACAAAGCCAATCGAGAAAATCGTCGTTCCATGGTGGAGCAAACCGTTCGTAAATTCCTTGTGAATGAAACTCTCACCTTCAGCGATCCCGAATTGGTCGATGTTGAACGGGTTGATATTGATTGGAGAAAAAATGAACTTGGGGAAAAAAAAGAAGAGGGAACTATTCTCGTCATTGTTCGTATAACAGATCCTGAGCTGCCGAGTTACAAACAGGTCACCTTGGTGCAGGAGGAGATCAACAAACTGCTTCAGAGCAACTACCAGCTCATTGTTCAACGCTCTGCTGTCGATGTGGTCGGACCGAAGCAGATCATCCCTGACCCTCAGGAGCTAGAGGAAGCTGAAATCAACCGGTCTGCACAGACCGATGAGGATGGAAATCCCGACTCCGAGATCAGCCTGCCGATGCCAAAAACCAATGATGGTGAGGATGGGCCATGACTGTTTCAGTCAACCGAGACCATCTCATCGCTGTTTTCTGAATGAATTCCGGAACCCAACTTTCAACAGTTGCTTTGGCATCTAGAGCCTGCACGGATGAATGCCAGCCATAAACTCTGCACATGTGGCGATCCGGACGTCGATCATTTCTGCAGTTAGTGGCTGGTGCTGCCTTGTCAGGCAGCACTCTTGATGTTCTGCTTCGAGCAACGGACTCTCAAACGCTGGGGCCGGCATCAGATCAGGCTGCCCTCACTTTGAAACTTGGGTTGATCAGCGATCTGAACGGTTCCTACGGAAGCACAAGCTACGGCAGCGCCGTGAAGCGTGGGGTGAGCTTGCTAGTGCAGCAACAACCTGACCTGGTGCTCTGCGCTGGAGATATGGTGGCCGGCCAGCAGAGATCGTTGACGAGCGCTCAGTTGCAGGCGATGTGGGCCGGGTTTGAACACTCGGTCCGATCCCCTCTCGAGCAGGCAGGGATCGCCTTGCTTCCTGCCATTGGCAATCACGACGGATCAAGTCAAAAACACCAAGGTCACTGGGTTTACGCACGGGAACGCGAGCAGGCCGCCCTGTTCTGGAACAAACATCACGGAGATCTGAGCTCCGGGTTCATCGATATGGACCTCTTCCCTTTTCAGTACGCCTGGAGACGCCCCGGTCTCTATGTGGTTGTCATCGATGCGTCTTCGGCCAACGTTGATTCCTCCCAGCGCCAGTGGATTGAAACGGCACTGAATTCAACAGATCGCAACCCTGACGATCTTTGTCTGGTCATGGGTCACCTGCCACTGACCGCCTTCAGCGAAGGGCGTGCGCGCCCTGGAGAATGCATCGCTGATCCTTGTGGTCTGGCTGATCTGCTTCGCCGGTCTCGGGTTGATCTGGTCATCTCAGGCCATCACCATGCCTGGTATCCCTCTGAATCCATGGGGCTGCGCCTGCTCAGCCTGGGCGCGATGGGAAGCGGCCCACGCAGGATCATCGGGAGTGGTGTCACTGCACCCCCATCACTGACGATCCTCGAGTGGTCTCAAAACAACAATCTGGTCGAAGAAATCAGCTTTGATCTCAATACTCTCCAACCGCTGCCCAACGACCGGCTGCCCGGGAGTCTGAATGTGCCTGGATTTGCGCAGGCTCGACGTCGCGCCACTCAATGGCAGCGTGGACCTCTGAATTGAAAACAAGCCATCAAAAAGCCCCCTCTCACGAGGGGGCTTTCCGATTCAGCTAAAGCTGAATCTCTTGGAGACTTCAGCCTCAGCCGATGGCGGGAGCTTGCAGAGCCACAGGAGTGGACTCAGCAGCAGCCAGGTCGAGGGGGAAGTTGTGAGCGTTGCGCTCGTGCATGACTTCCATGCCGAGGTTGGCGCGGTTCAGAACGTCAGCCCAGGTGTTCAGGACGCGGCCCTGACCATCAAGGATGGACTGGTTGAAGTTGAAACCGTTCAGGTTGAAGGCCATGGTTGACACGCCCAGGGCGGTGAACCAGATGCCGACAACGGGCCAGGCAGCCAGGAAGAAGTGCAGGCTACGGCTGTTGTTGAAGGAGGCGTATTGGAAGATCAGGCGACCGAAGTAACCGTGGGCAGCCACGATGTTGTAGGTCTCTTCCTCTTGGCCGAACTTGTAGCCGTAGTTCTGGGACTCGCTCTCAGTGGTCTCGCGGACCAGGGAGGAGGTCACCAGTGAGCCGTGCATGGCGGAGAACAGTGAACCACCGAAGACGCCAGCCACACCAAGCATGTGGAAGGGGTGCATCAGGATGTTGTGCTCAGCCTGGAACACCAGCATGAAGTTGAAGGTGCCGGAGATGCCGAGGGGCATGCCGTCAGAGAAGGAACCCTGACCGAAGGGGTACACCAGGAACACGGCGGAGGCAGCAGCCACAGGTGCGCTGTAAGCAACGCAGATCCAGGGGCGCATGCCGAGGCGGTAGGAGAGTTCCCACTCGCGACCCATGTAGCAGAAGATGCCGATCAGGAAGTGGAAGACAACCAGCTGGTAAGGACCGCCGTTGTACAGCCACTCGTCGAGAGAAGCAGCTTCCCAGATGGGATAGAAGTGAAGGCCGATGGCGTTCGAGGAGGGCACAACAGCACCGGAGATGATGTTGTTGCCGTAGATCAGGGAGCCGGCGACGGGCTCACGGATGCCGTCGATGTCGACGGGGGGTGCTGCGATGAACGCAACGATGAAGCAGGTGGTGGCAGCCAGCAGGGTGGGGATCATCAGCACACCGAACCAGCCCACATAGAGGCGGTTGTTGGTGGAGGTGACCCACTCGCAGAACTGCTGCCAGCCATTAGCGCCGGAGCGCTGCTGAATGGTGGTGGTCATGAGAACGGAAAAGAATGTCTCCGAGGAGACGGTTACGGAAGGGCAGGAAGCCCTGCCAACGCTGATTGTAAAGCAACATTGCGCAAGATGTCGCCTGCTTTATGAAGCCGACATGAAGAACCGTTGAGAACTTCCACGGGCGAGCGCAGGGGAAGGAGCTCAGCCCTAAAGGATCGCTTAAGATTCTCAGGGTGTGTCTCAGGAGACGCTTGTGGTCCTGATTCGTTGGTTGATCGCAGGGCAGCGTCTTGAGGAAACCGTCCCCACAAAGGACGCGCGCCACAGGCGAAATGAACTGGAAGCGCAGGGCGCTGTTGTTTATTGGAGTGAACGACTGGTCGAAACGGGCTGATCGCCCAGACTGCCTGCAACAACAGATGCGGTCATGCTCCCGATTTCAGCCCCCGCCGTTCGATCGCTTGCCATTGCTATCTGCGCCGTCACGACAGTTGCTCTGATCAGTGCTTGCTCGAGGGGACCAGGCGAACAGCAGACGACAGACAAAAATATTGACGCCGAGATCGGTGCATTGACCACACGGATGGATCAGCTTGAGCGTCGGGTGAGTGAAGGCATGCCCGGCAGCGACGACAGTGGAGAACGCGTCCCCCCGGGGCCGATCAAATCGATCACATTCCGCAGTGGTACTGCCGACGACAGGCTGAGAATTTATTGGGAGGACGGCAAGGTCAGCAATCTTCCCTGCACGCTCGAACAGGGCACCTGGGCCTGCGGTTAAACCTCTGCAAAGGGGAACGAACAGTCACAGACAGACATGGTTTCGCGGGTTCAGGAAACGCAATTTTCCGACGATTGGCATCAGGCTGGGGTCCCGTCAACCAGATTCATGAACCGATTGCTCTTTGCGGCCACCGGTCTTGTTATCTCACTGAGCGGCACCGGTGCATTGCAGGCTGCACCCGCGCTGCCGCTCGCACAGCCCAAGGCGGCGAACCTTGCCAGGATGAGAGCGGAATCTCTCAATGGTGGTCTCGGCTCTTACCGCGCAGCGGCCTGCATGTACGAAACCGGAGCAACGTCCTGTCTGATCTCCAGATCAGACGAGGGATTTCTGTTCGGCTTCCGCGGAGGGTCACCAGGATGGGAACAGCAGACTCCACCTGATCCCACTCTGGAAACGGAGGTTCTTGTCTCCCGTGATGGGGACAGAATTCTTGCCGTTCCCTACAACGGGCCGATCCGCTGATTCAGTCGGTCAAAAGACCAAAACGGATTGGTTGACAGACGCGGGTGCTCTGTCTCCGATGGGAGAGTCTTCTCAAAGGTCATGAACCTCTCTTCCCTAACCGCACTGGCTGTGATCGCCGGAACAGGGGCTTTTGCCGGTGCCCCTGCGCTGGCACAGGCTCCGGTTCCTGCATCCCAGGTGCGAGCGCTCAATCTTGCTCGCAACACAGCTGTGACAGAAAACGGTGGGCTCAGTGTCTATCGCCCTCAGCCCTGCATGTTCCAGACCAGTTCCGGCGGTGGAGATTGCCTGGTGGATTCCTCCCCCAGTGGCTACACCTTCAGCTTCCTGGGCGGAAGTCCTGGATGGCCTGAGAATGGCAGTGACGCCACGACGGAAACAGAGATTGAGATCACTGCAGACGGCCGCAGCGTCATCAGCATCATCTACAACGGCTCCCCTCGCTGATCCCCATCAGCAAGAGGGCTAAGGCCTCTGTCCAGGTTTCCGACAGAGGCCACTGTTCACGACTTGTGAGACTCAGAGCAATGGCCTTTTCCGCGTAGGCCGCCTCGTTGATGAACACCGGAACAACCCCATCAGGTCCCTCGAAGGCGAGAGTTTTCCCATGCGCATCTACAAACAGAGGATCACCGCAGCGCAGGGGAATCCAGTCACGATCCTGCCGCAGGGGGTGAACAAGCGCTGCCGCCTCACCAGCGTTATTTCTGGGCAGATCAAGGCTTCTCAGATGGCGGTGAAGCAGGAGCTGACTGGGATAGCGGGCTGCCCCGGAGAGCACGTCGGCAATCGCCTGAAACACAGCCTGAAGCGCCAGCTGAGATTGCTGGACGATGTCATGCCGTCGCACACCCTGAGGGACAGGACCCACCTCGATCACAAGCCCGCAGGGCCAGCGCTCCACCATGAAGCCCTGCTGAGCTGAATCGGCTTCATGCAGATAAACCTGAAGACCGAGCGAGGACTGAATCAGTGCCGCCAGAGCCAGATCAGCTGGCCTGCGGCCGTAGACCACCAGGCAGTTGCCCATGGCTGATGTGGTGCTGTGCAGGTCAACCACGAGGTCACAAGGAGTTCGCCCCTCGGGGCCGAACTGACGCAACAGTTCCAGAGCTCTCAGCATTTCTCGATCGGATTGATCGGGATGCGCCGCGCTTTGCTGCAGAAGATCGGGTCGGAAGGAACGATTGAGATCGCGATCGCAGTAACGACGACCCTTCGCGCGGGCCTCCGGATTGCCGATGGCTGTCTGAACAACACAGCCAAAGGTATCGACCATGTCATGCCGAGCCGCCCATTGATCCAGAAGCCAGAGGCCATTGACCTCGTTGCCATGGGTACCTGCCACCACCAGCACTCGGGGGCTTGCCATCAGTCGCTGCACTCACCCACAGCCTGCAGGACAATTCCCTGAAACGGAACCGTGATGTCGATTCCTCCACTGATCGTTCGCAGCGTCCGTCAGAGCTGGCAGTGGCAGTGGCAGCGCCTGATGTCCGGCCTGGGTCCAGCGGATGATGAAGGCAACTACCTCAGGCCTGACAGCGCGCCGCTGCAGACCTCGTTGCCGGAAGTCGAGGATCTTCAGAAGCGGCAGCCGGAGCGTCGACCCCGGCTGCTGATCGGACGAAGCTGTCCGTGGGCACATCGCACCTGGCTGATCGTGCAACTGCGTGGGCTTGGGAACACACTTGAGCTGCTGACCGCCAAGGCTGATCACCAGGAGGGGCGATGGCGCCTTGAGCCCAGCTGGCTGGGCTGCTCCACTCTGCTGGAGCTCTATCGCCGCTGCGGAGCGGAACCGAGCCTGCGGGCAACCGTGCCGGTGCTGGTGGATCCCGGCCGCAGCGCGCAACACAAACCACGGCTGCTCGGCAACGACAGCACACCCCTGAGTGAGGCGCTGAACCGCTGGCCTGCAGCACCTGAAGCACCGGACCTTGCACCTGAAGGACTGCGAAAAAAAATTGCGAGCTGGCAGCAGCTTCTGCAGCCGGCTGTGAACGACGGGGTCTACCGCTGCGGCTTCGCGCGGAACCAGGCGGCTTACGACCGGGCGAGTGTCGCCATGGTCGAGGCCCTGGAAGAGCTGGAACAAAGCCTCCAGCATCAGGGCCCATGGCTCTGCGGTGAACAACTGACCCTTGCCGATGTGCGTCTGTTCCCAACCCTGATCCGCTGGGAGACGGTCTACGCCCCTCTGTTTGGCTGCAGCGCCAGGCCCTTGTGGACGCTGCCTGAACTGTGGAAATGGCGCCAAAGGTTCATGGCCTTGCCTGGAGTTGAAGACACCTGCGACGCCGAGGCCTGGCGACATGACTACTTCGGCGCACTGTTTCCCCTGAATCCCGGTGGAATTGTTCCGGACGCTCCGAAGCTGAGCACACTGGTGAACAGCATCACTCCTTCGCCATGACAACCGCCGATCCGCAGTTCGACGGAATGTATGGACCTTTCACCATCACGTCGAAGGACAGAGAGGAGGTTCAGCGTTACAGGATCTGTCTGCTGATCAGCGGCATATCACTGAGCGCCGGGCTGCTGCAGTGGTGGCAGGTGGGTGGACAGTGGGCATGGCCTTGGCTTCTGCCTCTTGGCCTCAGCCTCGGGCTGGCCCTGCAGTGGATTCATATCTATCTGCGGCCGCTGCATCGCGCGCTGCAGCTGTTCTGGCTGATCGGCTGTCTGGGGTGGCTGTTGCTGATGCTTCAGGCATCAGCCAATGAAGCCCTCGACACGCTGGCCAGCCAGCCCCTGTGGCTCCTGGCTGTTGGACCCATGTTTGCGGCGCTCACCGGCATCGGCTTCAAGGAGTTCTTTTGCTTCCGGCGTCCGGAGGCCATCGGCCTCACACTGCTGCTTCCCATTGCGCTTCTGGGACGGCTGCTTGGACTGATCGGCAAGGGCCCCTGCTGGATGTTGGTGCTGGTTGCCGGCCTGCTGATGATTGTGCTCGCCATCCGTAAGTTCGGCATGGAGGCGGCAGCCGATGTGGGAGACAAGAGCGTGTTTGCTTATCTGGACGCGCAGCGCGAGGTCGCAGGCCCGTGAGTCTGATCAGCCTGATTGATGCCTCCAAGGATTTCGGGATCCGCACCCTCTTCGAAAACCTGACCCTGCACATTCGCGAAGGTGACAGGGTTGGACTGATCGGACCGAATGGCGCAGGTAAGTCAACCCTGCTGCGGGTGCTCTCAGGGAAGGAACCTCTTGGGGGAGGGCAACGACGCTGCCCCTCCCGTCTGAGAATTGAGCTCGTCGGACAGGACAGCACGGTGGAGCCTGGTCTCACCGTGCTGGAACAGGTGCTGGCCGGCTGCGGAGAAAAGCGGGAGCTGCTGCTGCGCTTCAGCGCAGTGTCGGAAGCGGTGGCCCGGTCTCCTGAAGACACAACACTGATGAGCGAACTCGGTGCTCTGAGCGAGCGCATGGATGAAGAGGGGGCATGGGGACTCGAGCAGCAGTGCCAGGAAGTTCTGCAGCGCCTGGGGATCAGCGATCTTCACCGCCCCGTGGAGGATCTCTCCGGGGGCTATCGCAAGCGGGTGGGACTGGCTTCGGCACTGGTGGCCGGCCCTGATGTGCTTCTGCTCGATGAGCCGACGAACCACTTGGATGCAGCGGCTGTGGAATGGCTGCAGAGCTGGTTGGATCGCTACCCCGGGGCTGTGGTGCTCGTCACCCACGACCGCTACGTGCTTGATCGGGTCACACGCCGGATTATCGAAGTGGAGCGGGGACAAGCTTCCAGCATTGACGGAAACTACAGCGCCTATCTGCAACGAAAAGCTGATCAGGAGGTTTCAGAAGCTGCGGAAGCCGCCCGCTTCAAGAGCGTGATGCGCCGGGAACTGGCCTGGCTGCGCCAGGGCCCCAAGGCGCGCAGCACCAAGCAGAAAGCCCGCATCCAGCGCATCGAGGCGATGCAGTCCGCGCCCGCGAAAACCATTCGCAGCCAGCTGGAGATGAGCAGCGTAAGCCGGCGGATCGGCAAACTCGCGATCGAAGCGGAGGATCTGATGGTCACCGCGGATGGCCAGCCCAACGGTCCGGTGCTGCTGAAAGACTTCAGCTACAGCTTCAGTCCGGAGGATCGGGTCGGCATCATCGGCCCGAACGGCAGCGGCAAATCCACCCTGCTCGATCTGATCGCAGGACGACGGCAGGTGACAGGCGGCAGCCTTCGCCTCGGGGAAACGGTGCATCTCGGTTACCTCGATCAGCACACCGATGCGCTCAGCGAAGGTCGTGGACTGGAGCGCAAGGTGATCGAATTCGTCGAAGAGGCCGCCTCCCGCATTGATCTTGGAGCTGAGCAACTGAGTGCCTCCCAGCTGTTGGAGCGATTTCTGTTTCCCCCCGCCCAGCAACACAGCCCGCTGAGCAAACTCTCAGGAGGGGAGCGACGCCGGCTGAGTCTTTGCCGGATGCTGATCCAGGCACCCAACGTGCTGCTCCTGGATGAACCCACCAACGACCTGGATGTTCAAACTCTGAGCGTTCTGGAAGACCTGCTCGAAGACTTCCGCGGCTGCGTTGTGGTGGTCTCTCATGACCGCTACTTCCTCGATCGAACCGTGGATCGTCTGTTCTGCTTCGAGGCTGGACGTCTGCAGCGCTTTGAAGGCAACTACAGCGCCTTTCTCGAGCATCAGCGCGAGAGGGAGAAGCTGGCTGCCGGAGAAAGCACATGTCAGCGTTCCAATCTTGAAAAGCCGCGCAAGCCCCGGGCCCTGAAGAACCAGAGTCCTCGTCGACGCAGCTTCAAGGAGTCGCGCGAACTGGAATCCCTGGAGAGGGAACTGCCTCAGATGGAGCAGCGCAAAGCAGACCTGGAACAGGCCATCTCCGCCGGTACGGGGGACCTGACAAGCCTCAGCCATGATCTGGCTGGCCTGCTGGAAGCTCTCGAAAGCGGAGAAGAACGCTGGTTGGAACTCAGTGAACTGGCTCCCTGAGAGAGCGACGGCGGCGCCTTGGGTGCAACAGATCCTCCCCTGACTGCCCCATCAGATCCGCACTGGTCTTCAACATCGGCACAGGACAGCTCAAGGGAGTGGAAGGGCGGCCGCTCCAGGGTGCAGGTCTTACTGCACGTCCGGCAGCTTCAGCCAGCTTCATCACAGTGGGTCTGTAATCGTCTGCCGAGCGATGCAGAGCCATCTGGTCACCCATGCGGCGCAGATATAGATCGTGAGACCAGAGAACCTGGTTGTGTTCAAAGGCCTCGCAGGCAGCCTGCAGTGAGTTGAAACGCTGACTGACCAAGCCTGACGGTGCACATTGCTTCCAGTCGAGAACCTCCTGGAAGCTCAGACCGCAGCGCCACTGACGCTGTTCCGAGAGGTAGCAGAAGTTTTCCGGACCATTGATCCAGAACATCCGTCCCTCTTCATCCATGAAATGGCGGCCCTGTCGTTGCCTGATTCGCACCATGACCACGAACCCTGTCTTCTTTGCTGGTAGCCGAGGTCACTCGATCACGGCATGAGTGTTGATACGGAAACGAGGTCGGAGGCTGAGCGGCTGGCAGCACAGCGCAACGGCCGTATGGTGTGTGCGTCGACATTGGCCTGGACACGCCGAAGATTCCATGAAATCCATCGACGAACACATCAAGAAGGACCAGAGCGAACTCGAAGCGGCCAAGGCTGAAGGAAACGATGCCAAGGTGCGCCACTTCAGCGAAGAGCTTGAGTCCCTGCAGGACTACAAGAAAGAGCACCCCGGCGACAGCCACGATCCGACGCCTCTCGAGCTCTATTGCGAAAACAATCCTGAAGCTGATGAATGCCGCGTCTACGACGATTGAGTCGTGTGTGTTGGCATTACCTCAATCAAAAGGCGGGGAGTTATCCCCGCCTTTTGATTGAGGAGGAGGGAGGATTTCTAAGGAAATTAAGAAATCCAGGCTCATTCACTGCTCCTCGTTGAATTCAGCAGGACTGCCGGTGAGGCTGCAGACCACTGCCTCCTCTGGCTTCATCTCATGAACGTTCGCAATTGGACGGCCGCGGCGACGCAGAGCCTCGATTTGCTCCGGGGTTTGACAACGGGCGATCAACTGGCCCTTGGCGTCGAAACAGGTGAAGAAGGTCATCGGACGTTCTCTCGTTGATTCCGTTATCGCCACGCCGCAGCGAAGGCACAAGTGCTGATGAAGCTCCCAACACGGTTCGCGACAAACGGCGTCAGACCCCGAGCGCGTTCCAGACCTGATTCAACAATTCATTGAGTCCCTGGCCCATGACCGCTGAAATCAACAATGGCTTTCGACCACTGATCTTTTCAAGAGAAGCCGACAGCTCATCGCGGTCTGAAGCATCAATCAGCTCCAGCTTGTTCACCACAAGCAATCGCTGCCGATCAACCAGTCCATGGCCATAGGCCTCCAGCTCCTTCTCCACAACCTTCAGATCTCCCAGGGGATCATCCGCACCTCCATCAACCACATGAATCAGCAAGCGGGTGCGCTCGATGTGGCGGAGAAAATCATGACCGAGTCCTGCGCCCTGGGCGGCACCGGCTATGAGGCCGGGGATATCGGCGAAAACAGTGCCGTCTCCCGTCGGCCTGCGCACCACACCGAGATTCGGAACCAGGGTGGTGAAGGGGTAATCGGCAATCTTGGGGCGGGCTGCGGACAGCACGCTGATCAGCGTGCTTTTACCCGCATTGGGCAGTCCGATGATGCCCACCTCCGCCAGCAGCTTCAGTTCCAGTTGCAGAGGCCACTCCTCGCCGTCGCGGCCCTCGGTGCACTTTTCTGGTGCGCGATTGCGGTTGCTCAGGTAGTGGGCGTTTCCAAGACCGCCGCGACCGCCGAAAGCCACTGTGAGCTGCTCTCCCGGTGCGGTGAGGTCACCCAGCAGCATGCCTGTCGTGAGATGCCTGACCTCGGTTCCGCAGGGCACATGAATCACCAGAGACTGAGCGGAAGCACCGGTGCAGCGATTGGGGCCGCCGCGACGACCGTCAGTCCCAGCGAACAGCCGCTTGTACTTGAAATCCAGCAATGTCTGGAGATTGGAGTCGGCCTCAAGAATCACGTGGGCACCATGCCCTCCATCCCCGCCTGAGGGACCACCGGCAGGAACATACTTTTCACGACGGAAGGCCACGATGCCGTCACCGCCGCGGCCGCCACGAACAGTGATGCGTGCCTGGTCGATGAACTGCACGAAAAGCTTCGATTGCGGCCAGCCACCAACCCTAGGATCGCGGGGCATCGGAGATTGAGCTTGGCAGGCGTTCGCTTCGAAGCGCTCAGCAAGAGCTATCCAGGGCGAGGTGGAGCCGACCGCGTCGAGGTTATTCGTGATCTCTCTCTGTCCATTGAGGACGGTGAATTCCTGGTTCTGGTGGGACCTTCAGGATGCGGAAAAAGCACATTGCTGAGGCTGATGGCAGGCCTTGAGACCCCATCCGGCGGCGAAATCCTTGTGGGGCAGCAGGCCGTGACAAGGCTGAGACCGGCCAGGCGCAATGTGGCGATGGTGTTCCAGAGCTATGCGCTCTATCCGCATCTCAGCGTTCGCGACAACCTGGCGTTCGGGCTGCGGCGCAGCCACCGCCGCAATGCCATCGAGCAGCTCCAGGATCAATTGCACCGCAGCACGAACAAGCTGCCTCGCATGCTGCGGGTTCGCTCCGAACGGGAGGCCGATGTGGAACATCGGGTGCTGGAAGTGGCGCGGGCTCTCGAACTGGATCAACTGCTGGACCGGCGACCCAAGGAGCTTTCCGGAGGTCAGAAACAACGGGTGGCCCTTGGGAGAGCCATGGCGCGTCAGCCAGCTGTTTTTCTGATGGACGAACCGCTCAGCAATCTCGATGCAAAGCTGCGCGGCAGCACCCGCACCCGAATCGTGGAACTTCAGCGGCAGCTGGGAACCACCACCTTGTACGTGACCCACGATCAGGTGGAGGCAATGACCATGGGCCACAGGATCGCCGTGCTCAATCAGGGGCGTCTGCAGCAGCTGGGCACGCCAATGGAGCTCTACCGCTGGCCATCAAATCTGTTTGTGGCGCAGTTCATCGGCAGCCCACCCATGAATGTGCTGCCGGTGAAGGTGGGTCGCAGCCAGACACTTCAGCTGGGAGACCGACGTGTGAGCGTGGAAGGTCCACTCGCCGAGGCCATCGCAGGCCTTGAGGGAAGACAACTGAATGGCGGCATCCGCCCAGAAAATCTCAGGGTTGCCCCCGCCACCAACCGCAATCTGCAGGCGGATGTGAGTCACAGCGAAGTGCTCGGCAATGAGCAGCTGATCACCTGCAGGCTGCTCGATGGAGGGCATCTGGTTCAGGTGAGAGCCGATCCGGGCCTGAAGGCCATCGCAGGCGAGCGTCTCCATCTGGATGCCGATCCCCGTGGATGGCGCCTGTTCGACGACGCGGGAGACGCCATCCCCATGGCCCCCACATCATCAGAACGGGATGAAACACCGGTGCTGCCTGATCTGCACTGACTTTGAACTGACAACCGATCAGTTCAGTGAACCCAGATGACGCTGCAGCCGGGGCCACCATCTCCCTGCTCGGCATCGACAACGCGCTCAACGTAGGGCAGTGAAGCCAGCCAGTCGCGCAAACCGCGTTTCAGGCGACCGGTGCCGATGCCGTGGATCACCCAGACAGGACCGTTGGCTCCACGCAGGACGTCATCAACAGCGGCTTCGGCTTCGTGCACACGCATACCGCGCACATCGATCGTGTTGCGTGAGGTCCGCACCTGGGCACCGCCACTGCCTCGACGCGCCTTGACCTGAACAACGGGTGCCGGAGGCGCAGGCTTGCGGCCGTCAAGACTCTCCACACCTGAGAGCTCAACGGTGCTGCGCATCAGTCCGCAGCGCACGTTCAGTTGCAATCCATCGCCCGAAACAGCCAGCACCTCGGCAGCTTTGCCGAGTGCCAGAAGGCGGATGCGATCACCCACCTGAGGCCGCCAGCCCAGATGCTGGCGTGTCTCCGGTTCAGGACGGTGACGGTCCTCCAGTTTGCGCAGACGCTGACCTGCCTGCCGTGCCGTTTCACCATCAGCCTGATCATCGCGAAGCCGGCGAATCAGCTGTCGCACTTCCTTCTGACCTGAGCGGATGGAGCTCTCGAGTCGCTGCCTGCCGCGCTCCTGCCGTTCTGCGGAGTGCTGCTTCTGTGTTTCCCATCGCTTCAGCAGCTCTTCGTGCAGAAGTTCTGTACGCGCAAGCAAAGCTGCCGCATCCTCGGCAGCAGCCTGCTGCCGCTGACGCTGTTCCTCAAGACCTCGGATGACCGTGTTGGCCTCACCATCCCCGCGGGGGGAAAGCAGGCTGCGCGCCTGGGCGATCACCCCTTGATCGAGGCCGAGCCTGGTGGCGATGGAGAGCGCATTGCTTCGCCCGGGAATTCCCCAGAGCAGGTGATAAGTGGGAGAGAGAGACTCGCTGTCAAAGGCGACCGAAGCGTTCTCGAAACGAGGGTCGCTGTATTTCAGGGCCTTGAGCTCACCGAAGTGGGTGGTGGCCACAGTGAGCCTGGCCCGGTCCGCCAGCGTGCGCAGCAGAGCCGTTGCCAGAGCGCTGCCTTCGCTGGGATCGGTTCCCGCTCCCACTTCATCCAGAAGCACAAGCGCCGGGGCAGGACCTGAGCCGATGGCATCAAGAATGCGCCCGATGCGCTTCACATGGCCGCTGAATGTGGACAGGCTCTGCTGCAGCGACTGCTCATCGCCGATATCAGCGAGAACCTGAGCGCACCAGGGCAGGGTTGGATGACCACTGCAGGGAAGCCAGAGACCTGCACGCGCCATCAGTGCTGCCAGGCCAAGACTTTTGAGCGTGACAGTTTTACCGCCCGTGTTGGGACCTGTGATCGCGACAACCCGCAGATCAGGAGACACATCAACACTGACCGGAACCACGGATGGGCCTTGATCTTTCCGCTCCTGCCAGACCAGCAGCGGATGACGGAGATTCTCAAGAGTGAATGATGACTCAGCGGAGCCCTCAAGCCGTGGGGGAACAGCACCGAGCCACTGCCCGTAGCGACCTCGGGTCAAAGCCAGATCCAGCTCTAAAAGCACCGCCATCAACGCGAGCAGGGCGTCGACCTGATCAGCAACAGCTGCGCTGAGCTCAGCGAGAACACGCTGCTCCTGCTCACGGATCCTGCCGTCGAGATCCGCCAGCCGGTTGCCCAGATCGATGACCGACTTGGGCTCGACAAAAACTGTGCTGCCGGAGGCGGAACTGTCATGAACCATGCCGGAGCACTGGGCCCCGGCTCCCGCCTTCACGGCCAGGACAGGTCGACCATGCCGCTCAGCGATCACCGTGTCCTGGAGGTGTGCTGACCAACGCCGGATCACATCCTGCAGTTTGTCGCGACGGCGTGAACGCAGTTCTTGCCATTGACGACGCAGTCCCTCCAACACCGCACTGGCGCGATCGGCAATGCGACCACCCTCCTCAATGGCGAATTTGAGCCGCTGTTCCAGCTCGGGCAAGGTGGCCACATCCACCAGCAGAGCTGTGCAAACCGGCCTCAGCTCAGGATCATCGATCTGGCGTCTCAGACGACGGGCCGCTCCCAGGGTGTCGGCGACCGTGAGCAGTTCCTCGCCGGAGGCGACACCCCCTTTGCTGCAACGCAGCAGAATCATCTCTAGATCACCGATACCCTGGAAGCTCAGGCCCCCATCGAGGAGGCCATCCAGACTGGCCATCTCCTGCGTTCTGGCCTGAAGAACCAGGCTTTCATGCAGTGAATCCGGGAGTGAGCCGAGACAACAGTGTCTCCGGCCCTGCAGTGTGCTGGCAAAGCTGGAGAGATGTTCACAGAGGCGCGGCCACTCGAGCAGCTCCAGGGTTTCCTCAAGAGCGGACATCACTCGGACCGAGCGGCTCCAGGCTGATTGGTGGGGATCCCCCCCGGCGGCTCGTAGAGCATCTCGAGCCAGTTGCCCTCTGGGTCACGCAAGTAGAAGGACGCCGTGCCATCTCGGTGGTCATGAACTCCACCCACCGCGACCCCTGAGGCCTTCAAACGGTCGTGCACCACATCAACCTCAGCACGATCGCGGAAATGAAACGCAAAATGAGGACCTGCAGCTTTGTATTTGGGACCGAGCAATGCCAGGCCGTCACGGGAGTCACCGGCCTCGAGATAACACCAGTCATCGGCCTCCCAGACCATCCTCATCCCGAGAGCGGTGTAAAAACGGACGGCACGATCCATATCACTAACGCGGATGGCGACATGACCAAGGCGCTGCACCGCAGACATTCGGGCTCTCAACGTGCGAAACCATTCTGAAGGTGCCGGCCTCGGATCGATGGCCGAATGCTGAATTCGATCAACGACCCGGGCTGAGTCTCAATCGCGGATCAACAGCCTCATCCCTGCTTGAGCCATTCAGCAGCATCGCAGGCGTGATAGGTGAGGATCAGGTCTGCTCCAGCCCTTTTGAAACTGAGCAGCGTTTCGAGAACCACAGAACGCTCATCGATCCATCCCCTCTCCGCCGCAGCTTTCACCATCGAATACTCACCACTGACGTTGTAAGCGGCGATGGGCAGCTCCGACTCCTGGCGCAGCCGGTGGATGATGTCGAGATAGGCGAGACCTGGCTTCACCATCATGATGTCGGCTCCTTCCTGTTCATCGAGCTGAGCCTCGGTGATGGCCTCCCTGGCATTGGCAGGATCCATCTGATAGGTGTCTTTGTTTCTGGGAATCGGCTTGCTGCCGGCAGTGCGAGGTGCTGAATCAAGCGCTTCTCGGAAGGGGCCGTAGTAGGCCGATGAATATTTGGCGGTGTAGCTGATCACGCCGACATGTACGAAGCCCTCGTCATCAAGCGCCTCACGAATGGCACCGACCCGCCCGTCCATCATGTCGCTGGGACCGATGAGATCGGCACCGGCGCGAGCCTGCATCACGGCCTGTTTGCACAGCTGCTCAATGGTCTCGTCATTCAGAACGACGCCCTGTTCATTGACGATGCCGTCATGTCCATCACAGGAGTAAGGATCAAGGGCGACATCCGTCATGATCACCATTTCAGGGATCTCCTGCTTCAACTGACGGATCGCGCGCGGGATCAGACCGTTCTCGTTGAAACACTCGGCACCGTCTTCTGTTTTGAGGCCTTCGGCCACTTTGGGGAACAGCACCACACATCGGATGCCGAGATCCCAGGCTCGCTTCACCTCTCCTGTGAGCTGATCAAGGCTCCAGCGGCTGGCACCAGGCATGGCCCCGATCGGCTCGACCCCTGCACCTTCATGCACAAACAACGGATAAATGAAGTCCGCAGGAGAGAGGCTTGTTTCACGAACCATGGCGCGCAGTGCCGGAGACCGGCGCAGGCGGCGCGGGCGGTAGGCGAGGTCCATCAGCAGGCCTGAATCGAAGGAGGAGATCGTAAGCGTCGACCGCTGAAACCTACTTAGAGGCGGGCGCTCTGTAGCCAGTCATGGCGCGGATCTTCCGTTCTGGCATCACGCAGCTGTTCCAGCAGCCTGCGTTGCTCATCCGACCACTTGCCAGGCCAGTGAACGCTGAGATTGAGCAGCAGGTCTCCACGACCTGATTTCATTGGCCAGCCCTTTCCTTTCAGACGCAGACTTCTGCCCGGAGCCGTTCCTGCGGGAATCGACACTTCGGCCTCTCCATCGGGCGTCATCACCTTCACCATTCCACCGAGAGCAAGTTCATCAATGGACACCGGCAGCTCTCCACGCAACTGGTCACCCTCGAGGCGCCAAACCGGGTGAGCCTGCACATCGAGATTCAGATACAGGTCACCACGACGCCCCGTACCCGGCTGAAGATTTCCCTTGCCTTTCAGCCGGAGCCTTGAACCAGATTTGACACCTGCGGGGATCCTGACCTGCACACGCTCATCATTTACAGAAAGTGTCCGCTCGGCACCTCTGAAGGCCTCGGCGAAAGTCACTTTCACGCTTGCTTCTGCATCGAGATTCAGGGGAGCCCTGGATGCAGAGCGAGGGAAACCGCCACCCGCGAAGCCTCCTCCCGGGAAGCCTCCCCCTGGAAATCCTCCTCCTGCGAAACCACCCGGTGCCCCTCCAAAACCGCCACCGCCAGGGCCACCAAAGCGTCCGAGAAGATCATTGATGAAATCGTCGAAATTGCCGTACCGACCAAAATCAACATCAAATCCACCGGTACCCGGACTACCAGCTGCGGCTCCGGCTTGATTCCAGTACTGCCCGAACTGCTCATATCGGCGACGTTTATCCGGGTCGGAGAGCACCTCATAGGCTTCGCTCACCTCCTTGAATTTCGCCTCGGCGCTCTTGTCACCGGGATTCACATCTGGATGGTATTGACGGGCCAGCTTGCGAAAAGCCCTTTTGATCGAATCGGCATCGGCACTGCGCTCAACCCCTAACACCTTGAAGTAGTCGCGGTATCCACTGCCGGCCATGGTGATCGCTGAGCTCAGGGAGCTCCGGTTGACCTCAGTGTCCCAGTTCCGTCCGGGGTTCGGCACCGAGCTCGGGGGCCGGATGCCCGTACGTCGGAACACACTTACATTTCGCGCATGTTGAAATTTCTTCTGCTTGGTGTGCTGACAAGCACCAGCGTTGTACTTGCAGACACCAGAACCGCCAGAGCGGGAACCGATCCCGGGGCCTTAGCTGATCACCTGAGTCGAACGAAGGTTCTTTACTACGGCTCATGGCGGTGTCCTGCCTGCCAATACCAGGGACGCCTCTTTGGCGAGGCTGCCGTTCGCCTTCCTTATGTGGAATGTGGAAAACCCAAGCAGCTGCCGATCCAGGCAGCTGCCTGCAGACGAGAGGAAATCCGCGCCTACCCCACCTGGATCCTTCCAAGTGGCGAACGACGAGAGGGAGTTCAGTCCCTGGAGGATCTGCGGATCTGGTCGGGGATGAGTCGGAACCCCTGAAGTCATGACCGCGAGCAGGCAACCCCTGATTCATGGCGTCGATTGGCGACAGTGGCGAGGAGACCTGACCGGAGGAGTGACGGCAGCAGTGGTGGCACTGCCACTCGCCCTCGCTTTTGGCAACGCAGCCCTGGGCCCTGGAGGCGCTATCTACGGTCTCTACGGAGCGATCATCACCGGCTTTCTGGCATCTCTGTTTGGAGGAACCCCTGCACAGGTCAGCGGTCCAACAGGGCCGATGAGCGTCACGGTTGCAGGAGTGGTCAGCAGTCTCGCGGTTGTGGGGATCAGTCGTGACCTCAACCAGGGAGCCATGCTCTCCATGGTGATGGCTGCCGTGGTTCTGGGAGGGCTGCTTCAGATCCTGATGGGAGTGTTCCGCCTGGGTCGCTACATCACCCTGGTTCCCTACTCGGTGGTCTCCGGGTTCATGTCGGGGATCGGAGTCATCATCCTCTGCCTCCAGATGGGACCACTTCTGGGGATCAACAGTCAGGGAGGAGTGATGTCTTCGCTGAAGATGGTCATCTCGAATTTCACCCCCAATCCTGCGGCGGTGTTGGTCGGTATCGCCACGCTTCTAGTGGTCTTTGCCACACCCAGAGGCGTCAGCAAAGTCATCCCATCGCCTTTGCTGAGCCTGCTGCTGATCACGCCGATCGCACTCTGGGTTTTTCCTGAGAATCTGCCGCGAATCGGCTCAATCCCTGAAGGGGGACTGAGCCTGAGCGTTCCGAACTGGTCTGAACAACTACCGCTGTTAATCAGAGCAGGTCTGGTTCTTGCAGTGCTGGGATCGATTGATTCACTGCTCACATCACTGGTTGCCGACAACATCAGTCAGAACCGACATCGATCGGACAGAGAACTGATCGGTCAGGGCATCGCCAACACAATCTCAGGATTTTTCAGCGGGCTGCCAGGTGCTGGAGCAACGATGCGCACGGTGATCAATATTCGCTCAGGCGGCCGAACGCCCTTATCAGGGATGACTCATTCGATCGTGTTGCTGGTGTTGTTACTGGGGGCTGGACCACTTGCTGAGGGAATCCCCACAGCACTGCTGGCAGGAATTCTGATCAAAGTTGGACTCGACATCATCGACTGGGGATTCCTGCTTAGGGCACACCGGTTGTCAATAAAAACTGCCTTGGTGATGTGGGGAGTTTTATTGATGACGGTGTTCTGGGATCTGATCGGGGCCGTTCTGGTGGGGATGTTCGTTGCCAATCTCCTCACCATCGAATCGCTGACTAACCATCAGCTCGGCAACATGGACACTGGGACAGCACATCTCTCACCTAGAGAGCAAAACCTGCTGAAACGTTGCGGCGACGATCTGATTCTTTTCCGAATGCAAGGACCACTCAGCTTCGGAGCCGCGAAAGGCATCAGTGAGAGAATGTTGCTGGTGAAACAGTACAGAATCCTGCTTCTCGACATCACCGATGTGCCTCACCTAGGTGTTACAGCAAGCCTGGCAATCGAAAGAATGGTCGAGGAAGCCAAACACCAGAAAAGAACTGTTCTTATCACAGGCGCCAGCGGCAAGGTAAAACAAAGACTTGCACAATTTGGCATCGAGCATCTCATTGACGACAGACTTCAAGCTCTTGACATGGCCGCAGAATGGCTGAACGACCAAAACACTTGAGCAGAATAATGACCACGAATAGTCAGCAGAAAACAAAGCGAGACAGACTGGAAAGCAAAAGGCATTAACAGACAAAAAAATCAGATTAATCTACAGGACAGCTCAAAAAAAGCAAAGAAACACAGAATACATTCAACAACCCGGATATATACTAAGAATTGAACACATCAACAACTAAACATGCGAACAACCACAGCAGAGGGCTCAATCATCAATAAGCATTAACCCAGAAAGCCAACAGGGCTGACATGAACACCACTACAAGAAGAAGCAAAGCGATTAATAACGCCAGCGAATCAGATCATCCACACAAGGAATTTTGCACAACAGTACGGGAAACTAAAGTACAGCACGAGCGACCACGAGAGGAATATTCAACCAACAGACAAGAGATCCAATACACTCAAAGAAAAGCACACAATAATGACGAGAAGAAGCGTACGAAAAAATCCAAAGCACCTGCAGATTCAAAACAATCGATACCGAGTGGCGTAAATCAGAGACAAGAAGAAAATTCCACAAGAAGTATTATCAGCTCAACGAAATGAATGGCCATGGCATTAGCAGGCAATAAAACACTGGAATCATTTATCGACTACATCGAATCCGATTCACTCAAACGAAAGCACTGGCTGTCACGAGTAAGGGCAGCAGGGTTTGACCAGGCGCTCTCTGAATTCCGAGAAATGACAACGCCAAAAGAGATGCCGCTGCAGATGTGACCAGCAACGCGCAAAAATCAGCCACCTCAACACAAAATGT
Source organism: Synechococcus sp. MIT S9503 (assembly GCF_047304175.1). Lineage (GTDB taxonomy): Bacteria > Cyanobacteriota > Cyanobacteriia > PCC-6307 > Cyanobiaceae > Synechococcus_C. The sequence goes on from NZ_CP138955.1 coordinate 1,627,459, forward strand.
CATAAGCTTGTAGCATAATTAATCACACGCGTGCCGTATGAGACCAAGCAGCGCGTCAAAAGCTGGATCACTCTCGGCTCAGAGCAAGGATGATGATTCAGTTATCCAATTCCTATGGCTTTCACGATTTTCTTCGCAACATCAACTGGCAAGACGGAAGATATAGCTGATCGTCTGAAGGAACTCCTGGGGACCGATGCCAAGGACGTTGACAGCATCAGCGGTGTTGATGAATTGGTCTCTGCAGAAGCACTCGTCTGCTGCATTCCTACCTGGAACACCGGCGCTGATGAGGCACGTTCAGGCACTGCCTGGGATGATCTGATCACTGAAATCCCCAACCAGGATTTTGCAGGTAAGCCTGTTGCGATCCTGGGACTTGGCGATTCCTCCGGCTATGGCGATTACTTCTGTGATGCCATGGAAGAGCTTTATTCAGCCTTCCAGCAGTCAGGAGCAAAACTGATCGGCAAGGTTTCACCCGAGGGCTACACCTTTGATGAATCGAAGAGTGTGATCGACGGAAAGTTCTGTGGACTTCCTATCGATGAAGATAACGAGTCAGAACTGACTGACCAGCGACTGAGCGCCTGGGTTGAGCAAATCAATTCTGAAGCTTGATCATCAACTGAGATCAAAGTCATCAAAGAGCGCCTTAGGGCGCTCTTTTTAATGCAAACGTGATACAAAAAAAGCGCCGCAAGGCGCTTGGAAAAAAAGACGAAGGGACTAGCGATGAACCCAATCGACTCTGATTTCTTTGCGCTGATTCAGGAATTTATCGATGGACATCGCAGCAATACAACCATCAGAACAAGCAACCACTGCCTGCTTGAAAGGAGTATTACGGATATCTCCAATCGCCCATACACCATCTAAAGAAGTCATCATATCGTCATTGACCAGAACTCCGCCTTCTTCTGTCAATGGAATCTGTCCATGCAGATAGTCGGTAATCGGCAGACTACCTGTTGAATAAACAAAAACACCATTGACATCTAATTGAGTCTCTTCCTTGCTGCCAGATTCTTGCAACTTGACAGCAGTAACTCCAGAATCATCTCCGTCAACAGATGTTAACCTTGTTCGCTTCCAATGATTGACATTGGGAGCAGATTCAAGTTGAGATAATCCAGTACAGCTTGTATTGGGCTTACTATTAGTAATCCAATGAACTGTTGAGGCAAATTTTGTTAAAACAAGAGCCTCATCAATTGCTTCTTGATTAGAGCCATAAACAGCTACTTGCTGATTCTTATAAAAAGCACCATCACAAGTAGCGCAGTAACTGACACCTCTGCCAAGAAACTGATCTTCACCGGGGAGAGTCGAAGTGCGACCCATTGCACCAGTGGCAAGCACAAGAGTTTTCCCTTTGAAAGTACCCTCGGGGGTATAGACGGTCTTTTCAGGACCGGACAAATCAATACCGTAAACTTGTACTTGCTCGTAATGAGCGCCATAACTTATGGCCTGCTCCCGCATTGTTTTCAGTAAATCGGCGCCGGATGTATCTGCAGGGACACCAGGATAATTGGCAATTTTATGAGTAATTGCCAATGCACCTACCGCAGGATTTTTGTCTAAAATATAAGTTTTTAATGCTGAACGGGACGTATAAAGAGCGCAGGCGCATCCTGCAGGACCTCCCCCAATAATAATGACATCAGCGTCATAAACATCAGCCATACTTAACCTCTCGCGAAAAATGTAAAATCATTAATGTTAATCTCTTGATCAAACCATAGCCCGGGAACCATTTGAATAAACGAAGATATCGAATGTGCAACCTGTTGAGCTTGATTGAATTGAAAGAAGTGACGACCTTTTTGCATACGAAGATATCGATCCCCCGATTTTAGCGTTTTGAACCAGCGTTCGTGGCAATTACTATCAAGGAGAATATCACTGTTACCATTAAGAACCAAAGTGGGCATATCTGGAGCTCTTAAATTGTCTATCTTTGCTTGATTAAAAATAGAGCCTTGCAGAAACTCAGTGTCTAAACATTTTGCCAACAAACACGGGAAAATTTCGTTGGCACGTTGATTGGAACGAGGGAAGAGCAGAGAAGAGAGATAGGTCAGGATGGCTGTCCTCGAACATGACTGTTGGCTCCGCATTTTTAGGTAATGAGAAGACCAGTGATTCGCCGAGAGAGTGTCGACTGAGAGCATTGTAAGAGATTTTACCAGCCTGGGGTACTTTTCTGCAAAAAGACAGGCAACGGTCCCACTGATGCCATGGCCAATGAGGTGAACCGGCTCAGAAACCTCCTCTAGAGACGTCTTGAGCAGCTTATGAACCGTGTCCACTGTGCATGACTCATCCAGATCATGCTGAAAGGACCAACGCTGAACCAAAAAAGAGCGACTCAACAACTGAGCAACGCGCTTGTTGAGACAATGCAAAGTTGGCTGCAGATCAATCCAAAGGATCGTTGATTCAGCCATATGTTGCGGCGTTTCAATTATTTTGGGAGAGTGTCGTACGCGCCACCAAGCACAACTGACAAGTGGTTGTATAAAATGGAAGCCACTAAAGTGAAAATCAAACTCAAGTAAGCTGGATAATTGCGATTGCTAAATCGTGTGGTGGGTATTTCAGAAGTTGCGGAATGAGCTTCTGATCGTGACGGTCAGCAGACTTCGCAAGGCCGCATGATGAGAGATAAGCATAAGCAGGGGAAGTTACTGAGCAGCATGCCTGAAGATCAAGGCGAGCGATAGCAGAGAGCACAAGGCACTGAGCGAATATTCAGGGAAGATACAACCTAATATTTGACTAAAATCAACTCAAACACTGAAAACTGTGGACATCTAGCACAATATAAAATCATCAACAGTTTGTTGTCGTTACTAATGCATAAGGCGGTCAGGACTCATCGGCAGAACACAAAAATCATCAAGAATAACTGCAAGACCCACGTCACGCTGTTGAACAGAGTCCGTCTGGTCAACTGCTACCAGAACATTGATTATTACTTTACAAATGATGCTTTAAGAAAACATGCAAACAAGAAGAGAATCTTTTGGATTAAAAACTAAATATCAGGCAAATGATGATCAAACGATATGCAATAAAAAAGCCCCTTTACCAGGGGCTCTGAGATATTATTTAGAAGAGAAAGAAAGATCAGTTGATCTTGGCTTTATCCATAGATTCAAAAGCATTAACAACGCTCTTGAAGTTGAATCCCATACCTCTGAGTGCATGCCAGAGATGCCCCTGGAGGAAGAAGAATGCGAGGTAGAAGTGAGTGTTTGCAAGCCAAGCCCTTGCAGTGTGAGCGTCACCGGGAAGAACTGAAGTGTCAGTGAAGTAGGGAGAGAACGCGAAGTTCAACTTTAGAGGAGCACCGTAGAGTTCAACCGGGTAGATAGTTGTGTTCTGTGCACACCAGATGCTGGTGACAAAACCCATAAGTGCGATGCCTGCGAGTGAGTAAGAAAGAATCGCCTCACCGTTGTAAATAAGAACCTTTTTGAATGGACCAAAAGGGGAACTAATGATATGCCAAACACCACCGATGGTGAGGATGAATGCCAGAACAGCATGGCCACCCATCACATCTTCAAGACTGCTAATGGTCAGGAAGTTGGTTTGATAACCCCAGACCATTCCCAGATCGATGTTTGGTTCAACAGTGCGGACCGCTCCAAGCGAAGCATCATAAATTCCATGAACACGAGCCCATTCAACGAATGCGATGACTCCTAGGCCAAGGAAAATCAGGTGGTGACCAAGAATAAAGGTCAGCTTTTTAGGGTCGTCCCAGGTGAAATCAAACTTTTTGGCACGGCCTGTGGTCTCTGCCAGATCCTTTGGGCAACGAAGCGTATGCCAAATACCCGCGGCGCCTAACACCGCTGATGAAACAAGGTGAGTCGCAGCAACAACGATCAGTGGCTGCTGGTCAACAATGACCCCACCATCACCAACGCCCATACCTAAACCGGCAAGGTGAGGGATGAGGATCAGGCCCTGTTCACCCATTGGTAGGGAGCCGTCGTATCGAGCGAGTTCAAAAAGAGTGAATGCTCCGGCCCAGAACATGATGAGACCGGCATGTGCAGCATGCGCAGCGATGAAAGAGCCGGAGCGCTTCGCTACTCCAGAATTTCCCGCCCACCAGTCATATGTGACTGATGAATTTCCATACGATTGCATTGGGAAAATGAAAGGCATTCACAACCTAATAACCATTCAATTTGCTCTAATCATCCGTTAACAATAGTTTTCAAGCTGAAATTTTATGAGACGCTGCAAAATTTCTTTTTTAACCTCACATTGTAACGTTTGTCGCCAGCGGGTTCAAGTCTGGCCGGGCCTCGGCAGGAGCTTTCCAAAAAGTGAAATTTGCTTGGTGAAAGACGCGTTGTGGAGTAAGTAGTGAAAACCAGGCTGCAACAGAGAAAACACGTCAAAAAGCATTCACAAATATGAATTATTCTATCAATGTGCAGAGACACGGTCATTTGCAACGTGAAATAAACAGCAAGAAAAAATCAACAAAAAAGCGTTGTCTTCCTTGATATTTGCGCAGAAATTAATTTCGGCAAATGAATTTTGCTCAAAGAGTGAGCAGCTAGCTGTCTTAAGCAAAAAGATCAGTCCATAGACCCAGCGGTATGCAGACGAATGCTGAAGTCAAGCTAATCATTGGCAACAAAAATTACGGGATTAAAAATAAGCACCCAATAAAGCAGAAGTTGTTATGCCTTATTGACTAACTTTCTGCAAGTGTCAATGGGATGACAACGATCAAGAGTTAGCAATTTTCCAACAAAGTCTTCGGTCGCCATCATCAGATCACATCGCTAAAGGCATTCACTACCTTTGCGCCAATCATTACTGACATCAACCCGACCCGAGAAAGTTGATAATCGTCAGAATGATACGTGTGTCAGCAAAGTGGCTTCTTCTAATCAAATCTCTCGCCGGTTAGGTCCAAGCCAAGGATGGCGGAGTAAGCGTGTAAGAATTGCTATGGCGCTTAGGCAACAGGGGTGGACTTATCAGACAATCTCAGAACATTTATTCGTTTCCCCAAAATCGATCATGCGTGATATCAAATGCTTTGTCATTAACCCCAAGAATCTTCCACGACCTTAATTTGAGGTCAAACAAAATTAAATTACAGACAAACTAAAACAATAAAAGTATATGAATTCATTTGAATTGAATATTGTAAGCAAATTAAATTTGTGGATTGTGGATCAAGGAGCTGTCAGCCCGACAACTCCCCAATCCTGATGCCGGTGCCCACCTGCATCTTACTCATGTCAGAAAATCTGAATGAGCAGCGATTATCCAAGTCGCATTTGAATTGTGAGACAAGGCATCGCCTCGAGCAAGACAAATTTAACAGCAACGCGAATCATCAATCGAGCGGATGAAGCATTGATGCTACATACAGGCCAAAAGATGCTTCAACTAAGCGCATACAAACACTGTTCCTCATTAATTGAGGAAAGCGGTGTGACTGGTCGCTGATTTTGTCAGCTGTAAGCCTTGGCAATCAATGGACCTGCCTGATCATCGGTCAAAACAGGGGTGACTTCCCAATCGAGACATTCCGCCCATTCAGCTGCATGTTCATAACAGGCATTGGCGCTGTCTGCCTCAACCAGGATCCAGCCTTCAACTGAGCCTGGACCATGGAAACGCTTCCATGATTTACAGGTTGGGAAAGGAGCCCCTGTGGATAAAAATTTCTTTGCCGCAATCTCATGATATCCGGTCTTAAAAGTCCAGTGCATCAAGAAAGTCATAAAGAATCTCAAAGACCTAGACATAATCGCATAAAATTCAAAAAAATGAAAGTTATCGAATTTAGGGCTCAGTAACAAAAGAGCAACACCAAGAAACACGTCAGGTTATTGGCACAGTCAAAAAGATGAGGAAGAGGCTTTGAGCACAAAAAGGAACTTTCAAGATCATAACTCGATCGATGAATCATCTAATACTGACATTTGAGTAAAAATTAATGAGGCAGACAAAAACGAAATGAGCAATTTAAACAAAGCTGATCACTAGAGATAAAGCAACAGATAAAAGAATCGAGCAAAAATCATGATTCAACAAAAAATCAAGAAGATTCAAACTGAAAACGTCTTTATTTGATCCCTCAAACACATTGACTTTCAAAAAAAATGCAAAAGGAAAGCTTTATCGGCAGGCTTAAGGTGAATTCAGCATACGCCACTGCGGATTGGCACACAAACTAGCAACACAAATGAATTAGCAAGAAAACATTTGCTTGAAAATAATCAATCATTCTTGAATTCACCGATAGAATCAAAAAATCATGGATAAATCATTTATATAGCCTAGCTTATTGGTTTAGCTTTCGATATCAATCTCACGTTCCAACGGCAATATATCGTCTTCAGAAGGATCCTTAGAGATTGTCGGCACCGGAATAGCAACTTTTGCTTTGGCCTTTTTAATCGTGAATGGAGGTATAGCAAAAGAGGGTATTGGAACGCGTACTGAGAATTCGCTAACTCCAACAGGTACATTATTAATCGACCCTATTCTTGGTCTATTGGGTAAAACCTCTTCACCGGATGCGTCGTAGATGAAAGCGAAAACATCTACATCTTTAATGGAGCTTTTAGCAGGATTATTGATTTGGCCGTCAAGGATATAGCATCCAGAACGGTAACCCTTTGGCTGCTTGGAAGCGGGGTCAGCAGTATCACATTTAACCAGATCCAGCTGACTCAACTGAAGCTCAAGAGCTTCAACTCGAGGCGTAAACGAAAAAGATAGCAAAAGTAATAAAATAAAAGCTAGCAATTTGCATTTCAGTAAACTCATACAAAGCCAATTGATAGGCATACATTGGTCCATCTTTCAAATCTTGTCAAAAGAAAATCACCAAAAGCCAAGAACAGCTGACGCATTTGCGACATGATGCATAAATTAAATTATCCACGAAAGCTCACGCAGAAATACAAATAAACCTTCACATTGACCGCTATCAACTTTAATGCGATGACAAATTGCAGGGCAAGTCCACAAGAGAGAGTCTAATTACACGTTTAATAAAGCTATTAATTTGAGAATTACATATAATCAACATCAATGAGCTTTAACAACAAATAATGATGAATAACCTCACAATCGCTTTCCGATCCGTGAGAAAATCGCAGCCCTTAACTTCGATAACGTGAATGAATGCTAATCGGAAGAAAAACCATCAATCAAATTAATCGTCCAGCGGCGACCACCCATACGATCATCTTCCGAATAGCAGCTGGCGAGAAGATCACCCTTTGCATTGCGAACGAGACATTCAAGACCATCTTTAGTAGTGATAAAACTTGAGGAATTTGGGCAGATTACTGATGACAAACTTCCATTTACGGCATGAACAATTTTACTCCAAATCACATCAGTACTTTCATTAGTAGCAGCTGCAAAGTGCATAAGAGTCAAGACATATAGCTGAGCCTAGAGAGTGTATGGGAAAATGCAACTTTTATGTCGGTAACAAATGTGTTTACTGAATAAAAAGATCAGACAAAAAGAATGAGAAACGTTTAATGAGCCAACAGACCGTATAGTGACAATTTTATTCCAAAGTCAAACACAGATTAGTTGAGAGTTAATGCCTTTTATGCGAACTTAAGACACACCTGTCAAGCAGCATGCTTCAATAAAAGACGGGCAAAGACTACTGATTAAACAACTTTTTCGGTGAAAAAATCGGCTAAAATGAAAAACTTGGCTTGTAATTAAGAATACTATTGCAGCAAAGCCTATTTTGCTTTTCTAAGCTTTGAGACGACATCCATATAATCAAGTTTATCCATGTCATCGATATCCTGAGGTGCGAAACCTGGGGGCTGCACAGTTCTTGCCATGTCAAGAAATTCGCTGATGAAACCCCTTTTGAGGATGCGCGCGGGGATGCGCTTGGGAGAAAGGTCGCTGATGGCCGCAAAATCCAACTCTCTGTACTATAGAACTTCATGAAATCCTATGAAGAAAGAGATTTACATGTACCCTGCTGATCTGCACTCAATGCAGATTCCGCCAAAACATGTGTAGGTGCACAAGGCTAAGGCTTCCCGATAATCGTTCTGAAGGCAAAAACACAGATTATTCAAAAGATAAAGACATCAATCAATAATCCACAAAAATATCATCAAACTATTAAATCAACTCATAGGGTTATTAGGCATCGCAAAACATTTATAAATTCAAACAACATCACTCAATGTATACCTTAAAAACCTGAATATGGAAAACGGGCTTAATGTAGACCATAGTTCTCCTGATGTTATAGTCTCCTTGGACAAGCGCCGATTCGATTCATATTGCCGGTTGAAATCATCTTGGCGTAAATTCTGAATTTTATTATTGTCATACTTTTTGTCTTGAAGAGCGGAGATTTCTTGGGCGACGAACGCCTCGTCAATCACAAGAAACCAGTTATCACCGCCCTTCAGCAACCTCGTAATTTGCTGAAAAAAACTTCGGAAGAAATCAAGTACGTTTTGCATCTATTGAAAATAACATCTGATCTTACTTCCCGTAGCTCCAGAGCATTCGTGCTCTGCAACACACGAAGAGCTAATTGACCATTGCTAAGACTGGCTCGAACCAACGACTACATCAGTGAGCAGACGAATCGTGCTGGTATATGCAGGAATCTTCATTGCAGGTTTTCTGTTTGTCTCAACAGGGCTGGCTTATGAGGGCTTTTGAGTAAAAAATAAGAGCTAATCAATACTGACTTCATCACTACCATCCAAAGCGCAGTCAGAACAATCCCATGCGACGTTATATCATTTAAGCAAAATTAAATAGAGCCTTAAATCCTTAATATCGAATAAAATCTCGACAGTGGTGCAGAAGTAACGAAAACTACTTGGCATGATGATTATAATTGGCTCATGCATAAAGCACTTAAACGTGACTATCCGGATACTGTTTATGAAAATGCCTGGGAAGATCTAATGGTAATACGCGAAAGCTGGAAATCCGTTCACGGAGTGGACGACAGATTCTGCATTGAATTAATAAAAAAGTTCGCGAATCACGTGGAAAGTGATATCGTAAAATAATGCCAATTTATGGCATAACTAATCTAACAATTTTGACCACCTAGTGCAAGGCTATTTGAAAGAATGCCAGACAATAGCAATGTTTATAGCAAAATTCAGTCGAATTATGTGTTTAAACCATTGCAGACAGAGCCAGACCATAGATGATTCCCGTGCTAATTAAACCAATAGCCCAGCAGACTGATCTGAGAAAAGAGATATTAGCGAGATAAGCGACAATGTAAATCATCCTGAGGATGGGGTGAGCAACGGCAGCAAAAACTGCAAGATTCGGTATATCGTGACCGCAGAGTAACGCTAATGCTGCCAACAAAACTGCTGGGGCATGCAAAGTGAATGATTCAAAACAATTTTGGTGAGCCCAACTTGCCCGCTTGCCCCAATCTGGATAACGATCAAACATCGCACGCAAAGATGAAAGATCGGATAATTCAAACTTTGCTTTAAATCGAGCAACATAAAGCGGAGGGATGGTAAGAATGACTGTCGCCGCTGAAAGAACGAGCGACCACACATAAGGAATCAGATCTGAGTAGGCAGACGAATGCAATGAAATCATTAAAAAGATGCACCAATTGATCAATATCAACATCTACTATAAAGAGAGGCCCAGGGACTTCAAGAAGAGTGGCCAATGCATCTACAAAAGGAAATACTGACTTCAAACCAATGAGATGATTGCTTAAGATCTAGAGGAAGTCGTTCATTAGGAATAAAATATCGAGATGAATATGCGATTCAGTTCTTTATCGAGAGGAAGATTGAATTCTTGCACACAAATGTCATGTCAAACTCCTCTTTGATCATGCAAGGCAAAACAAAGCAGCTTTTAACTGCTTCCTGTCTATACTCTGATCTCTTAGAAAAGTTGACAAGAGACGACATCAAAACCACTTTGCTCAACAGATAGGCGAAAAATCAACGAAAGAGTCTGACTTGAAAGATTCATTCGGAAGAATCGTTATTAGCGAAAAGATTTCGGCAGCGACTCTTAGCAATAGATCCAATTGCACCGGAGCAGCGCAATGAGTAAAGTGTTGAAATTAATATTAGAAGCGTGCTCATCAATCCAAACGAGATTCCGCTGAAGAAAGCTGCTGACCAATGCCAGGAACTCCTCAAAAATCGAAAAGTACTGATTTGCAGCAAAAACAGACTGACACTTACCACACTGTGTCTTTGTACTCCGATTCTACATTCACTCGTCGGCGGTGCAACAACAGAAGAAGAAGGACTGGAATTACAAACTAAATTCAAACCTGATATATTAATCACAAGCGAAGATCTTGAAAGAGGGTATGGGATACGTCTGGTAGAAAAAGCAAAAATCTATTCACCGAACATCACAGCGCTGATTTTCTTAGAACGAGAAACAACTGAAGTTGTTCATGAAGCCATGGATGCCGGTGCGAATGGTGTGATGTTCATCTCATCAATAGGAACAGGTCATGGCGACTTCATCAACGCCCTGACAACCACAAATCATGGTGGTGTCTACTACCCCAAATCCGTTCGTGAAGCAGCTACGGCTAAAGTCAGACAAATTCCTGACCTCGTTGATCCACTTTCCGAGCGCGAGCATGAAGTTCTTCGCTGCATCATCCAAGGAATGAAAAATTCTGAGATTGCAGAAGCATTATTCTTATCAGCTGAAACGATCAAGAGTCACGTCAGTACAACTATCCAGAAACTTGGGGTTAGAGATCGAACGCAAGCAGCTGTCTATGCGCTCACTCATGGTCTGGTTGATGCAAACATTTAAAGATTGATTGATTCGACTCTAACAATTCTGTATGAATCATGGCAAAAAATTGCATTGAGCTCACTCAAGCGCATCAACATTAACTTGCCCTGAAAGTCTTTCTGGCTCGCCTTACGTTGACCCAGCAGCAGAACACAAACCGAAAGGCACTGGCTGACTAAGTGAGTGATCTCAGTGTTCAGGGTTCGAACCTTTGAGCGGGTCAGGCGCCAGCTTCACGACAGCGGCATGAAACCTCTAGAGTATTTGTACCTAATTCATCAGCCATGACCAGTTCAAATCTGCTGGTACTGTTCGTCAGCTTTTCAACCGCCTGCCTGGTGCTGAGCATCTACAAGATCAATCAGACAGCTCAGTAGGTTCAAACTGACAATCTCGGCATTACTGGACTACGCACTGAATTCAACTCCACGCTGTACTCCAGCTAATCAGCGGTTGTATCCCCAGAGCGATTATCAGACTGATCGCTAGTCCTACAGAGGCTTTCCCCAAATCACTGCCAAGAACTCTGATCAGTCCTCCCTGGCTGTGAGCTGTAAAAGCGATCTCAAACTCGAGTTCCTTGATTCGCAGGGCTAGCTCTCGACCAGCAAGCAATCCTAGAAAAACCCAGGTTGTACTCAAGGGAAAGCTGCTCAGAAAAGCCCTGTAAAGCAGACAAACCCCGAACATGAAATCAATCACGGTTGCAGATCGCAGATCGGAGGTATTGGTCTTCGAACGCAAGACGCCTTGAATCGGTCCTCCCCCAATGCTGATCAAAACGCAGAGCCCGCTACAAAGAATGAGCGTGCATACGCTCATTGCAATGAAATTCAAGTTTCGAGGTAAGTAAACAAAAATATTTGCCATATCCTGGACCAACCACATACTCCACAAAAAACCGGTTGAAAACCATTGCAGAACTGACCAGATTTTGCTGATCTCTTTTGACTCCTGATTCCGGCGAAACACCCATCGCTCCAAAAGCCATACACCCAGCCCCCAAAAGGCAAGTCCAATGATGAATGCCAACATATAACCGGATATGGAGCTCCCTAAAAGTCTGCCGATGTTCTCAGGCACGAATGATGAGAGAACGAGAAAAGACGTGCTGACAGGGGCACCCCAGGCTGTCAGAGCAAGCACTGCAATCGGCGGAATGAGATAGGCCCAGGTGAAAGGTTCTGGCACTGGAAACGACTCAAGTCGTCCCCATGCAGGCTCACCACTGTGGAGCAACCAACCCAGGAAAAGTACGAAAATCGTGACAGCGCAGACAAAGGTCATCTGCAGGGTCTTGGGAGTGCGTTTTCGATTGGAAGAGATATAAGTGCCCAACGTTTGCAGAGAGTCGTTAGACACAACTGAGAAGGCTGCCAAAAGGAAGCCGATGATCATCCAGACATTGATCTCAGTCAAAGGGGGCATGACTTGCTGAGGCCTTCAGATCCTCGCACCGCTGCTGAACATTCGGCCATATCTGACCGTTGTATGGCATCTTCAGACTGAATCGTCTAAAAGACCATAAAGCGCTTCACTGAGCATGAAAGTAAACGTCACGGTGATTGTTGGCATTGCTGCAGGTTCTGCGGGAATGATTATTGGTGCAATTCTGCCAAAACCAGTCGAAAAGTATGGTCTCGCCGTTGTAACAGGCAGCACCGAAAATACTCCCGTGATGAAAGAATACACTTCTAAATTACAACCACTTCTTGAAAAGGCAGGCTGCAAGCGGATCACACGTGACTATGACACTCTTTTCGTGGAAGGCAGGGGTGGTCCGATGACAGTCATCGTTAGCTGCAAAGGTGCCACGGAAAAAGAAGGTGTGGCTTTTTACAACAGCCCCGAATACCAGAAATTAATCAAACTTCGCGCTCCTTACACCAACTGGCAATTCAGACTGGTACAGGCCAGCTTCTGATCTCAGTAAAAACTGCAAGATCTAGAGCAAAATACCTACAAGCACTGATTTTACAAAGAATGATCTGACCACAATTGTGCTCATCACGCAGCGGTGCACTATTCAACGTGTGGATAGAGCCACAAACTCATCTCGTCTTCCAAACCAGCGCTAGCAGTTGAAAGTACGAGTGACACTAGATCGGCGATGACAGGAAACGTCCAAACAGACCGAAATCACTTCCCTTACAAGCCCTCCGTGGCGTTCACAGCTCAGGAAAACAAACTGCTTCCCACAGCCAACTCAGCTCGATGGAAGCAGCTTTGGCACCAATCACAACATGCTTATCGCTGTCGAACGGAGGATGGCAAAAACTGAAGACCGGCTGTCCATGGCGGAAACGGCCATTGAGGTTGGCATGAGGAAATTGTTATCTCCCCTTGACTACTAACGATAATTTTCTAGAACTCAACCAGAGGCATATTTCCCGATGGAAATCCACACTGCCCACGCTGAACCCATTGGCGAATTCATTCATGACGGCCAACACAAACCATTTCGGGCTTTGGCCTGCCCGATAGATCAGAGCCACAGACTGTCCTTCTCAAAAACTCAAACCAAAGACAGCTGATTCGTGGCGGTAAGGAAGTCCTGCAGATGTCATCTGCTACAGACTTCCCCAAATGCTAAGTGGCAAAGCATTGATGTTGCACTGTCGAATCGATTGAACACCAGTCAATTGGCGTTTGACGTAAAAGTGACTGATGCAAATCAGATATTTGCATAAGCCTGGTAACAAATTTCAAGACAAATCACAAATGCGGAAAGAATCTCCATCTTGACTTTTCTTTTGATACGTCTCATTGCATTCATTTTTATTCGCCAAGTGAAAGTCTTATCAAGATAAAAAGATTGGATTGGAAATGATGAGTCAAGCAATACCAGGATCCTTAAATTTTGGCAAAAGTAGCTGCTGTCTATCTCCTGAGTGCGGCGTCGTGCACTCCTCCGGATCGGGCCAGCTGGCGCTGGCTAGTGAAAACAAAGAAGGGGCATCTCCTTGTGATTCTCGAATCAATCCAAAGGATTCTGAAACTTTCCTGAGTTGATCAATATTGCCGGAAAGCGGCGCCTATCCAAAGCAGAACAATCAAAGCAAAAATCGCTGAAAACCACTGCAAGAAATGGTCAGGACGGCACTGAAGCTTGCAGGAAGACACTAGATCCGGACGCGGCAAGACCGATCTCGATGCCCCTGAACCCCGGAAGGGCGTTGACACCAACCAACTCCAAAAGAAAACATCTTGATTGAGATATTTTTAATTCCTGCGCGTATCAATTGGCTTAACTGATCAAATCACCCGTGTACAATTGTGTTCTTTACAGAAATAATGCTCAGCATTCTTCCGTCTTATTATTTGATTTTTCTGGCACTCGGCCTTGCCTCTGTCGTGATTGTTTTGTTCACTGCCTTCAGCGAAAGCTCAAAACACGAAATGAATCGACGGAAAAATATCAGACCCAGATAACATTGATTCATATGTTCAATAGACCGTATAACAGTGAAGTCACGTTAACAATTTCTGTTTTTGAATAACAGTAACGGGGTTACACAGAAACTGGTCCAGTGAGGAAAAGACTGATCAAGTCTGACTTGATAAAGACACAGCTTCATCTGAGCCAGATCGCATTGCAGGGTTCCTCAGTTCAAATGACTCTTTTTAAAAGTTGACTGTTGAGAGTTTTGCAACACTGAGATGCATTCGGGTTATTGCAACAATGACGATGAGGAATTTGTGCGACTAAAAGACGAAAATTCCAAGCCGGCGGAATGCATTTTCACTTTGCAAATGAGGCATGTGAACTCCGCCGCTGGACAGCCGTTGAAACGCTGATCACTGTCATCAGAGCTGGATGAACACAAGCATCGCCAACGATCAAAGCAACGAAGCCGAGCGGCGGTTGAAGCGCTCAGCTTTGAGGATGAGCCCACAACGCGCTTGAGCAGCCACAGCATTTGCGCATGGAACGCTCATCTGCAAAACAAGCTGTCATTGACCTTGGAATTTTCAATTCTCACCTTCGCTGCCAGTGCCTTTGGGATACGAGTCACTGGATAGGATCGAAATTATCGCAGGCTGATCCTTCAACGGGTTGCAAACGATGGTTCCGATACGGGAAAAGCGTCTGATGTAGGCGATGATCCTCCGGCACAGTGCATCGGTTGATGGCTTCCAAGTTCTTCCACGTTCACCACGAGTTTCGGGCTGGGAAAGCTCAGCAGTGGTGGGAAACAGCCCAGGCCGCCATGGCACCTGGAGGTGGCTGGGATGAAGCAGTTGCCAGAAATTTGGAAGCAGGTTTCTATAACCACTGCTTCTGCCCAGCAGGCCCTGAAGGTCCTGCATTCTGCATCTGGGAGGTGCGTGAAGGCATCACCGCTGAACAGTTTCAGGAATTCATCGACGGACCGAACGGTGTGAACTTTGGTCTTGGCGCATGGATGAACATCTGCAGAGAGATCAACGTCGAGCTGGCTGGAAATGCCCCATACCCGAGGAAATTCTGAAGGCGAATGACAAGCTGAACCGGTTCTTTCCGAAATAGTTCAGCGGTGCCAGCCACATCCCCGGCTATCGCCAGGTGCAATGGATATTACAGGGATGGGTGACTTCGTTCATGTCTTCCGAATGCTGGTTGAAAAGCAGAACATCGAACTGATCTGTTCAGTTATCTGCCACTTCGTTTGAAGTGGCAGGAATATCCCCTGAATGGGTGATGCCAATCAATGTCAATTGCGAGATTCTTTATATACCGAAGAAAACAATCTTCTCACATAACAAAAAAATGACAAATTTCTCAGATTTTATTGACCATCTTTCTGCTGTTGAGGCCCTGCGCTTCTTAGAGAAAGAAGAGCGCATTCTAAGAGAACAGTTTGGCGGTTTTGAATTTTATCGACGCAGAGATCTCTGCATGATGACGGCTCGGAGAAGACGAAAACTGATCCTTGACGTGCACTGGCTGAACCGCTGCCTGCAAACGTCATACGCCAAGCAGGAATGATCTGTTCATTTTCAAAATCTCGAATGTGGAACCACCAAGCGAAACAAGCTCACATGGACAAATCCCTGTCAAAGAGCAATGCCAAAGAACTTTGACTCGAACGTTTGCTCGAACCTCTTCAAGAACGTCATAGTCTTGATCGCTACAAGCAAGCAGGATCTGGTAATGAAAATCATGGCAATGCCGGATCTGTAAATTCGGGAGTATCTCGATTGGAACAAGCTTTATCCGGGCTTAAGCCGAGTTGCCAAACGGCCAGTGGCGATCATTGACTAACGCAGGAGAATTCCTGCGCACCAACAAATCCAAGGAGACCGAATTGGTCGATCAAAGAAGGCAATTAATAGCTGGTAGGGAAAAAAATTCTTGTTGTTGCTTTGTAAAGCAACTGACACGAGGCGACATCAACCGACAGTAAAAGCTTCCAGATCGACTTTCAATGGCAACGAATAGCAGTGCCTTAAGAGGCAACAGTCTGTTTACAGCACTTGATTCCGATTGCACGTCATAACGTGATGTCAATCGATCAATTGATCATGGACAATCAAATTGACAGCAAAGCGATTCAGGAACTGAATGATGAATCCATCAGTGTCATCAGCCCAGCAACACTGATCATCCTGGGGCTCATCGCAGTAGCAGGACTCTGGAGTTTCTCACTGCTACTGGAGTACCTGATCCCCGACTGAAATCTGTCACTCTTCAATTACCCGCTTCACCAAAATTGTATGAGGGAGTTGTATCCTGGCTTTTAATTTTAACTCCTGAAATCTCCTGATTGGAGATTGCTTTCAATTCTTCGCCGGTGAACTGAAACCCCAGTTCACCGGCGATCTCTGCTATGTCGCCTGCCGTTGCAGCGAGTGAAACCTTGTCATACAAAACTCTGTCTGAGCGAATAGCCGTCAAGAATGCTTTCAGCTGCTCCAGCGACATCAGTTAACAGTAACTTTCTCAACAGTAATCACCATTTCTGATTTTTTGCGAGCAGATGATTGCCGCAAGAACCATCTATGTCACATTGACAAAAAATCAATGGAAAAATTCATTGGAGATTCTGCTTAGCAAGGATTCCACTTACACAACAGCGGCTTTAACAACCGGATCGATTCAAGTCACATCTACGAACCGATGCGCATAAGGTGGATCAATGAACTGAGCCCAACCGCAAACGTTTGTTGGGGGGGGGGAGAGGTAGTGAGAGGGGCCTTCCAGCCCCCGCGAGTCAATTGGGTGATAAGGCTGACTTCACCCCATCTCCCTTAAAGGGTCAGGCAGCAACAGGGGCTGCTTGACGGGAGAAACGAACGATGTTGTTCGCAGTTACGGGTTTGCTCTTACCGAGCAGGCTTCAGTCACCCTCCTCATGCCCCGTCGAAACCATTGCAGCCCCTGAAAGGGGGAATGGAGCTGAGCGGAATCGAACCGCTGTCCGAAACACTGGTGTGGATCACCTAGTCCGGTCAAGACCGGACATTGTCATTCTGACAGCAGTGGTGAAGCGGAGCATCGGATTTGGGGAAAAAGCAGCGACCCTCACCACAGGGCATTCGTGGCGTTGCAGTATTGCCCCAGGGTTTCGAAGAGATCGGCTGCCAGGAGTTGCAGGCACTTGGAGCCAAACAGGTCAATCCCCTGCGACGTGCGGCATCGTTCGAATCAGACATGGCCTGTCTTTACAGACTTCACCTGCAATGTCGTCTGCCCTTCAGGCTTCTGCGCGAAGTAGCACGCTTCCGCTGCGACAGCCGCGATTCGCTTCACACGGGTGTGCAGCAGGCTCTCGACTGGGAACGCTGGCTTCACCCATCGATGAGCTTCCGGGTGGATGTGACCGGTACTGCTCCAGGGCTGAATCACAGCCACTTCACCGCTCTGCAGGTGAAAAACGCCTTGATTGATCTTCAGCGTGATGTCTGGGGGCGGCGATCATCCATCGATCTGGATGAACCCGATCTCTGTCTGCATGTTCATCTGCATCGTGGTGAAGCAGTGCTCAGCCTGGATGGCAGCGGTGGCAGCCTGCACCGCCGGGGATACCGGGCCGCTGTTGGCGCTGCTCCGCTGAAGGAAAACCTGGCAGCCGGTCTGATCAGACTCACTGGCTGGGATGGAACCAGCCCTCTGACGGATCCCTGCTGTGGCTCCGGAACGCTGCTGATTGAAGCTGCAGCCATGGCGTTGCAGCGATTCCCAGGGCTGCATCGCAATTTCCTGCTCGAATCATGGGCGGACTTCGAAGGGGAGCTCTGGGATTCGGAACAGCACAGAGCACGAACAAGACAGCAACCCGCTCAGGCAGCCCCCCCAATCATTGGTTACGAGCAGGACCACGACATCGCCCAACAGGCCCGCGACAACGTGAGCGCGGCAGGGCTCGAGGACGTGATCACAGTGTTTGAAGGCGATTTCAGGGATGCACCGCCTCCGGAGCAACACCGAGGCGTGGTGGTCTGCAACCCCCCCTATGGAGTGCGGCTGGGCAACAGTGCCGAGCTTGAGGAGCTCTACAGAGAGCTGGGAGCGGTGCTGAAAAACAACTATGGAGGCTGGGATCTATGGCTTCTCAGCGGCAACCGGGCACTGACCGGAGCTTTACGTCTGAGAGCGAAACGCAGGATCCCTGTCAGTAACGGTGGCCTGGATTGCCGCTGGCTGCATTACGAGCTGAACAGGCGCTCGCCGGATTCAATCGTCCAGAGGGTCTGAACCCAGGCAGCTCACTTACCGAGAACAGCCCGCGTGGTGCGCAGCAGACCTTCAAGCGTTTGAGGCAGATACGGTCCTTTAGCAAGCTGACCACCAATTCGCAGGCTGAAACCGGCCACCACCAGATTGAGAATCGCCATCGCCAGCAGCGATTGGATCAACGACCAGCCCCACGACTCCAGCATCCACACCAGCAGGGCGGCTTCTCCAGCAACAAGCGCCATCAGCATCAACGTGCCGCCCATGGCCAGAAACACACCGCCGCTGATCAGGCGGCGTTTCTCGCGATCCACCTCCTGCAGTGCGATGCGGACGTGGAGATCCATCACCGAACCCGCGAGTGCCGTGACCCGGGCAGCGGCACCAAGGCCTCTGGAGCGCGGTTGCTCGGAACGTGGCAGTTCACTCATGAGGATCTCCTTCCGCCGGTCAGTAGTGCACCCACAAGAACCCCCACACCAGCGGCCACAGCGAGTGAAATCAGAGGTCTGTCTCGCACTGGCTTTTCAAGCTTCGGCCTCAGTGTTCGGTTGAGCTCATCGAGCAGATGCTCCAGCTGCTCCTCGAGGGGATCGAGATTGTCGGCCAGATTTCGAGTGCGATCACCTGCCTGATGCAGCAACTCCTCAAGCTGAACCGAAACAATGCCGGCAGCTCGGTCGCTGTGGGTCGAAATCAGATGAACCACCTCATCGAAGCTGCCACGGGTGGCTTCCAGAGCTTGGTGGGTGACCTCCGGCCAGCGCTTCTGAATTTCAGGAAGAAGCGTGTCGAAGCGATCACGAAAGCGGTACGACAGATCCTGGGAATCCTCAGGCGCATCGGCTGGGGAGGGAGCTGAATCCATGGCGTTCCTGACGGCCAATCGCAGGGTAAGGGTGGTAACTCTGAGATGAAACCCATTGGAATTGGTGGGTAATCAGTTGCGCTACGCCCTGCTGGAGCATTTCGGCGCACCGGACGACCCGGAAGGCCGCCACCTCGACCTCTTACTGGAAGACGGTGACAGCTGTCGAAGCTGGCGGCTGGAGGCGATCCCACGCTTGAACGGCTCTGCAGTGAGGGCCACACCGATAGCTCCCCATCGGCTGGTCTGGCTGGAGCGGGAAGCAGCTGTTGTCTCCGGCAACAGGGGGTGGGCGCGCCGTGTCGTGGCGGGCACCATGCGCGGTCGTCTGCCTGGTGATGCCGATCAGCCGGTGCGGGTGGAACTGGAGGGCATGGCTGTGATCGGCCTGACCGATCCAGTCATTCTGGAAATCGCGGCAGAGCGATGCAGCATGCGCAGTCCGGATGATTGCCACGCTGCACAAGGCACTTGAGCTTTTTCAAGGCTCCGCTAATTTCAGACGGCTGACAGCCGTGGCCCCTGTTGGTACACATCAATCAGGTCGGGCTGACACAGTTCAAGTCCTTCGGGGGGGCGATGACCATCCCCCTGGAACCGGGTTTCACGGTGGTGACCGGTCCGAATGGATCCGGCAAGAGCAACATTCTTGATGGCGTGTTGTTCTGTCTTGGCCTGGCCAACAGCAAGGGCATGCGAGCAGATCGCCTGCCCGATCTGGTCAACAGCAATGTGCTGAAGGCCGGAAAGTCAGCGGAAACCACGGTGAGCGTGCGTTTCGACCTGTCCGAGTGGCAGCCGGACGCCGCTGAGGAGGGACTGGAGCCTCCGGAGGAAGGACCGTGGATCCGCGCCGACCAGACGGAATGGACCGTCACACGCAAATTGCGGGTGATGCCAGGCGGTTCCTACAGCAGCAGCTACAGCGCTGATGGAGTCCCCTGCAATCTGCAGCAGCTGCAGACGCAGCTGCGGCGACTGCGCATCGACCCTGAAGGCAGCAACGTTGTGATGCAGGGCGATGTGACCCGCATCGTTTCGATGAGCAACAGAGATCGCCGCGGCCTGATCGATGAGCTGGCTGGGGTCGCACTTTTCGACACGCGCATTGAGCAGACCCGGCGCAAGCTTGACGAGGTGCAGGAGCGCCAGGAGCGCTGCCGGATTGTGGAGCAGGAACTGCTGGCGGCACGTCAGCGGCTGGAAAAAGACTGCGCCAAAGCCAGGGCCTACCAGGAACTCAAGGAGCAGCTGCAGCTCGGCCGCCGACAGGAGCTGGTGTTGGCCTTCGAGGCGGCGCAGGCTGAACGTCAGCGGCTGCAGCAGCGCCAGCAAGAGCTGAGCGCCAAGGAGGAGAACGACACCCGCTCGATCGCCGAACGCGACGTCACTCTGCAGGAGGCGGCCGCTCGGCTGCAGACCCTGCAGGAGAGCGTCAAGGCCCTCGGCGAGGACCAGCTGCTGAGCGTACAGGCCGAACTGGCTGGGCTTGATCCCCAGAGCCGCGAACTGGAGCGGCAGGCAAGCCAGCATCAGCAGGAGGGTGAACGCCTGCAGGGACTGCGCCATCAGCTGCAGGCCCGCCGCGGCCAGCTTCAGAGCGAAACGGAAGACCTGCGCCAGAGCACAAACAGTGGATTGCTGGATCAGGCAGAGCAGGCCTGCAGAGATGCGGAGGCCGCCGTGGAGCTCTCCCGGCGACGGCTGGGAGAGGTGGCAGGCCGCTCTGGCACCTGGCTCGAAGAGCAGAAGCAGCGCTCCGGCCAGCGCCAGCTACTTCAAGATCGCGTCACACCACTCCAGGAGGAACGGCAACAGCTCAGGGAACGACTGCGCCAGGACGAGGAACGTCAGCTCGAGCTGGAACAGGAACGCGATCAGGACGGTGAGGAGGATCAACGCGTCCAGACGCTGCTTGAGCGACTCGAACAGGAATGGCAGACCCTGCTGGAGTCAATCCGCAGCGACAGAGAGCAGCTGCAGCAGCTGTTGGAGTCTGTCGCGATTCAGCAGCGCACCCGGTCCAGGCTCGAGCAGGAACAGACCCGGCTGGAGCGAGACATCGCGCGCCTCGACAGTCGCCGGGAAGCCTTGCAGGAAAGCAGGGGCACAGGTGCACTGCGGCTCCTGCTCGAATCTGGGCTTGAGGGCATTCATGGCCACGTCGCCCAGCTTGGCGAGGTTGATGAACGCCATCGCCTTGCCCTTGAAGTGGCTGCGGGCGCAAGGATGGCTCAGGTGGTGGTGGACGACGATCGCATCGCAGCGCGTGCGATCGATCTGCTGAAAAATCGCCGCGCCGGTCGACTCACCTTCCTGCCGCTGAACAAGATCAGGGCTTCTGGCGGGAGTGCTGGAGCTGCCATGGCGCGCGGACGCCGATCACAGCCTGCCGATGAAGGCGGCCTGATCGGAAGGGCTGTCGACCTGATCCGCTACGAAGCGATCTATTCAGACGTGTTCTCCTATGTCTTCGGTGACACGCAGGTCTTCAGCAATCTGAACTGCGCCAGACAATTTCTGGGACGGACGCGGGCCGTCACCCTCGAGGGCGAGCTGCTCGAGAAAAGTGGTGCGATGACGGGCGGAAGCTTTGCCCAGAGGGGAGGCGCGCTGAGCTTCGGTGCCAGCAGTGATGGTGATGAAGCGGCACCTCTGCGTCAGCGGCTGCTTGAGCTGGGAGAGACACTGGCCGCCTGCCGGCGGGAAGAGCAGAGGCTGGTGGAGTCCGTGGATCAGCAGCGGCCGCGACTTCGCCAACTGGAGCAACGTCAGGCCGCTCTGGACGCGGAACGCCAGACAGCGAAGCGTTCTCACGGTCCGCTGCTGGAACGCGTGCAGCAGCGACAGCGCAAACTCAACGAGCTGCAGAAGGCCCAGAAGAACCACCGCCAGAGGCTTGAGCAGCTCGACAACACCCTGCGCCCGCTGCAGACAGAACTGAATCAGCTCAACGCACAGGAATCCGGCATCGAAGCCAGTGGTGATGCAGAGCGCTGGCAGGCTTTACAGCAGGAGCTTGAGCAGGCGGATTCCGGCCTTGAATCTGCACGGCAGCAACGTGATGCACTGCTGCAACAGGAACGCGACCGACAGCTCAGCCAGCAGAGACTCGGCGATCAGCAGCAGGCCATCGAACGCGAGGAAACGTCGCTGCAGCAGGCCGTTCAGGTTCTTTCCGAAGCCCATGGCCGCTGGCGTGAACAGCAGCAGGCTCTGAAAACCCGCCGACAGGCTCTGGAAGCTCAGCAGCAGGAGCTGCAGACCCGCTTCGGAGAGGAGCGACGCGCAAGAGATGAAGCGGAGGCGGCAGTTGCTGAACAGAGGCAGGTCCTGCAACAGGCACGCTGGGAACTGGAGCGCCTTCGCGAGGAGCGCACGTCACTGGAGGAGCAGCTGCGCAATGGCGGCCTCCGCCTTGAAGAGCTGAGGGCAACCCTGCCTAATCCTCTGCCGGAGATTGACAACGTGCTGCGCGAAAGTGGTCTGTTGAGCCTTCAGGAACGCCTGCAGCAGCTTCAGCTGCGGATGGAGGCCCTGGAACCGGTGAACATGCTTGCCCTCGAAGAGCTGGGGGAACTCGAACAACGTCTCGGCGACCTTGGTGAACGGTTGGATGTGCTCAGCCAGGAGCGGGAGGAACTGCTGCTCAGGATCGAAACCGTGGCCACGCTGCGGCAGGAAGCCTTCATGGAGGCCTTCGAGGCGGTCGACGGACATTTCCGTGAAATCTTCGCCAGCCTCTCCGATGGCGATGGCAAACTGCAGCTCGACAGCCCGGATGATCCCCTGGAGGGCGGTCTAACACTCGTTGCCCATCCCAAGGGCAAGGCTGTCAGACGTCTGGCGGCCATGTCAGGCGGGGAGAAGTCACTCACCGCACTCAGTTTCCTGTTCGCCCTGCAGCGCTTCCGTCCATCGCCCTTCTATGCCCTCGACGAGGTGGACAGCTTTCTCGACGGAGTCAATGTGGAGCGCCTGGCGGCCCTGATTTCCCGGCAGGCAGAACAGGCTCAGTTCCTGGTGGTGAGCCACCGCCGTCCCATGATCGGAGCCTCCACACGCACCATCGGCGTCACCCAGGCCCGAGGCGCGCACACCCAGGTGGTGGGGCTTCCTGATGCAGCCTGAACAGCCGGCGCAGGGTCCTTGCGCCAAAATGTCACGAATCCCTCCGGCTGAGGCCTGCGGTTGAGCTTGTCGTCAACTCCGAATGACCCCCTGGCGAATGTGCCAAGTGACCGCCTCTGGCTGAGGTCGGAGCTGATGGGCACTCAGGTGATCACACGCGACAGCGGTCGTCGCCTGGGCGTTGTAGGTGAAGTGGTGGTGGATATTGACCGCCGGGAAGTGGTCGCCCTGGGATTGCGGGACAACCCGCTCACAAGATTCCTCCCGGGCCTGCCGCGCTGGATGCCGCTCGACCGCATCCGACAGGTCGGAGACGTGATTCTGGTGGATTCAGCCGACTCCCTCAGTGAGGGCTTTGCCGCTGATCGCTACAGCCGCATCATCAACTGCCAGGTGATAACGGAATCAGGCCAGCAACTGGGCCGGGTGCTCGGCTTCTCGTTCGACATCGAAACCGGTGAGCTGACCACCCTGGTGATGGGTGCCATTGGCGTACCGCTGCTGGGCGAAGGTGTACTGAGCACCTGGGAGATCCCCGTCGACGAGATCGTCAGCAGCGGTGCCGACCGGATCATCGTTTACGAAGGAGCCGAAGACAAGCTCAAACAGCTCAACAGCGGATTCCTTGAAAAGCTTGGAGTGGGAGGCCCCAGCTGGGAAGAGCAGGAACGTGAGCGCTACCGCCTCAACGTGGTGCCGGTCGAGAATCAGCTCAGCTCCGGCCAGCCTGCTGAAACGGCACCCCGCCAGCTCGAAGCCTCGGAGACAGAGCGGTTCGAAGCTCAACAACCGGAACTGGAATATGTCGAACTTGAACAGCCACGTGAACAGGAATCACGTCGCCGTCGCTATCTCGACGAACTCCCCCTGGAAGAGCCGGAGACCTACAGAGAAGCTGAGCGCTACCTCAGCCGCGAGCCGGAACCTGAAAATCGTTTCTACCGGAATCAGGACATGGACAATCGCTCCTACCGGGAGCCATCCAGATATGACGAACGACCTCGCTACGACGAAAGGCCCCGTCCAGCTTCGAGACGCCCCGTGGAACGACCTGGAGCTCCTCTCGATGTGGAACCGATGGAGCGTCGCCCCCTGGATCTAGAACCGAAGCGCCGCGAATCCTGGGACGAGGAGATCCCCCAGCAGGCTTCTGGTGAGCCTGTTGAGGATCCCTGGTAAACCGCCGGATTCAGGAGTCAGCGCCACCCCTGAACTTCAGGGAAGCGCTGTTGACGCAGTAGCGCTGACCGGTGGGGGCGGGACCGTCACTAAACACGTGTCCGAGATGGGAATCGCAGCGAGCACAGAGAATCTCCCTACGCACCATTCCATGGCTTCGATCTTCCTTGGTTGTGATGGCTCCAGAGCTCACCCCCTGCCAGAAACTTGGCCAGCCGGTGCCGGAGTCGAATTTGCTGTCGGAACTGAACAGAGGAATGTCACAACAGATGCAGTGGTACATCCCGCTGTCCTTGAGATTCCAGTAAGCGCCAGTAAAGGCCCGTTCCGTGCCTCCCTTGCGTGCCACCTGGAACTGTTCAGGAGTCAGTTGCTGACTCCACTCCTCCGGGGAGCGTTCAACACGATCGCCGCCGGAAGTTGAGGGAGTGGTCATGCAACGTCAGTAAATCTCTATCGAAAAGCTAGTCGGAAAGGGCCTTTGGCAGCAGGTCCCTGACCTCCTCGGCCAGGGCAGACACCGCTCCTGGCTGACCCCGCAGCGCTCTCAGATCCTCGCGCTGCCCTTGCAGCCTTTCCGGCTGCTGCAACCATTCAGAGGCCTCATCTGCAATCTGCTCGGGCGAGATCGCACCAACGCGCTCAGGAACCACCATGCGGCCGGCGGAGATATTCGGCCAGGCAAGTAGACCGTGATGTCTCATCCTCCAGGCGCCGAGCAGAAGACCGATCAGGCGCCGCAGTCCAGGCAGGCGGGCCAGCACCCCCATCCAGCCGTCCCAGGCCTGCATCACGCCCAGATGCTGAGTTGGCACGAGAACGATCATGGGCACTCCCAGAGCACCCAGTTCGGCGGTGTTGGCCCCCACTGTGGTGATAGCGAGGGAACACTGGCTCAGCGCCCCATGGGCAGGGTGTTCCTCCTGCAGATGGATCAACGTGCCGGCCTTGGTGAGCAGACGCCGCCAGGGCCAGCCATCACCTGGGGGGAGAACGTCGCTGATACCGGCGCAGTACCCACCGGCGATGCGATTGGAAGGACCTAGATAACGGAGAAGCTCCTCAGCGCTTGTGGTGGGAGCAACAGGCAGAAGGAATCGGCAGCCTGGGCGCTGAACCTTCAGGCGGTCAGCGGTTTCGAACAGGAAAGGCACGCCCACGCTGAGCTTCGCCGGCTTGGACCCTGGAAGCAGCGCCACCCACTCACCCTCAGGCAGAGGATCGCTTGCCCTGGCGTGACTCGACAGATCCGCCATCAGATCGCCGACAACCCTGCAACGGGAACGGAAACGCCTTGGCAGCTGCTCCTGAACCTCCGGGGCCATGGCTGCGATTCGGTCATTCCAACGCGGCCAGCGCGCCACCCATTCGGCGTAGGTGATGTGCCGGTAGCCAAGCCTTGCGGAAAGCAGCACGCTCCAGAATTGGTCTCCGCCAAGGAAAACCACCACTCCTCGATCGGGCCAGTGCCCGAATCGAGCTGGATCGAACAGAAGAGACCAGAAAGATCGGGCAGGGATGATGCGATCAAACTGGTTCCAGCGAGACGCAGCCTCTGCCTCCATTCCTGTGGCGTTGGGACATGGCACCAGCACCAGCCTCAGATCGAGCAGCGACCGCGTTGCCCTGGGCCTGATCAGCAGTTGCCGGTGCAGCTGCTCAGCCAGCGGACGGACCCAGGTACTGAGTTCACCTGGCCCGTTGGAAACGAAAACCACCGAAAGCGTTGGATCCGTGGATCGGAACGTCAAACGAAACGGATCTGCCTAAGGAAAAGAAATGCGGATGGCGAGACTTGAACTCGCAAGGCCGAAGCCACACGCCCCTCAAACGTGCGTGTCTACCAATTCCACCACATCCGCGTGGTCGATTCAGCCCCTCGGGCTTCATCGGGGCTCGATCATACCGGCTGGGGTGACCGTTAATGCTCTTACCGATGACCATGCAGGGAACGGATCAACTCCAACGCCCGGACACTGATACGATCCGCCCTGGCCTGGAATCTGCGGGATGCCCATCGGCAAGGTGCTGATCGCCAACCGCGGCGAAATTGCTCTCAGAATTCTGCGGAGCTGCCGGGAGATGGGAATCGCAACGGTTGCCGTCTACAGCACCGTTGATCGCAATGCACTGCATGTGCAGCTGGCTGATGAAGCGGTCTGCGTTGGGGAGGGTCCCAGCAACCGCAGCTATCTGAACGTTCCCAACATCCTCGCTGCAGCCACATCCCGAGGAGTGGATGCCATCCATCCGGGCTATGGATTCCTGGCGGAAAACGACAAATTCGCGGAAATGTGCCGCGATCATGGCCTCACCTTCGTTGGGCCTTCACCCCATGCGATCCGCTCGATGGGTGACAAATCCACAGCCAAAACAACCATGCAATCGGTGGGAGTGCCCACCGTTCCAGGCAGCGAAGGCCTGCTTTCAGGCACCCAGGAAGCAGCAGAACTCGCAGCCAGCATGGGCTATCCGGTCATGATCAAGGCCACAGCCGGTGGCGGTGGCCGGGGCATGCGTCTCGTCCAGAGCGCTGATCAGCTCAACACATTGTTCAAGGCAGCCCAGGGAGAGGCCGAAGCCGCATTCGGCAACCCAGGGCTGTACATGGAGAAATTCATCGATCGCCCTCGTCACGTGGAAGTGCAGGTGTTGGCTGATCGCCATGGCAATGTTGTTCATCTGGGTGAACGGGACTGCTCGATTCAGCGACGTCACCAGAAACTGCTGGAGGAAGCACCAAGTCCGGCTCTCGATCCCGAACTGCGGCGAAGCATGGGCGAAGCAGCTGTGGCAGCGGCACGCAGCATCAATTACGAGGGTGCGGGCACTGTCGAGTTTCTGCTGGATCGCAGCGGCGGCTTTTATTTCATGGAAATGAACACCCGCATCCAGGTCGAACATCCCGTCACCGAAATGGTCACGGGCGTTGACCTGATCACTGAACAACTGCGCATCGCCGGAGGCGAACCGATCAGCATCCAGCAGAAGGACATCAAGCTGCGCGGCCACGCGATCGAATGCAGGATCAATGCGGAAGACGCTCGTCATAACTTCCGCCCGGCACCGGGGAGGATCACCGGGTGGTTGCCACCTGGAGGTCCTGGCGTGCGCGTGGACAGTCACGTTTACACCGGATATGACATACCGCCCTTCTACGACTCGCTGATCGGAAAGCTGATCGTTTGGGGAACTGATCGCACCCACGCGCTGTCACGCATGAAGCGTGCGCTCAATGAGTGTGCTGTCACAGGAATCCCCACGACGGTCGACTTTCATCTGGAGATGATCGATCGACCGGAGTTCATCAACGGCGATGTTCACACCAAGTTTGTCGAACAGGAAATGCTGGCCTGATCTCCGCTCAGCTGATTCAGGCGATGGTCTGAGAGCGCATCAGGATCTGCGAGAGAACACCCTGCTGACCAACCAGCAGTTCACGCACGAGGCTGACCAGCCCAAGCCAGATGACCGGTGTCACATCCACTCCTCCGATCGGTGCCACCACCCGGCGTGTCAGAGCCAGCACAGGCTCCGTCAGCCAGGTCACAACAGCCCAGAGACCCGAGCCCGCATCAGCCTTCGGATACCAGGTGAGCACGATCCGCATCAGAAACATCAGGCTCCATGCGGCCAGCAGCAGACCCAGGCTCAGATGCAGCAGCGGCAGAACCTGAAGCAGCGTGGGCGTCACAAAGCTCAAAGCAACGGGATCAGCATCGTAGAAAGTCGCCAACGATCCCTAAGATCGCTGTTGCCTTGAACCCAAGAGTTTGGTTCCGGCCCGATCGCTATGACTCCCTCCCTCACCAATTTCCTACTCAGCCTGGTCGCGGGTGCCGTGATCGTTGTGGTTCCCGCCTCAATCGCTTTGTTCTTGTTTAGCCAGACCGACCAGGTGGACCGAAAGCTCTGATAGACCTTGCGCCCTTCGTAAGCTTGGTTCAATTGTTTCCGGGTTCCATGAATCCGGTAAACGCATTTCGAGGTCCTGATCGTGGTTAACGCCAGTCTTAATTGGGCCAGCATCGTGGGCATCGTGCTGGCTGTTGGCGGGGCGATGCTGTACTTCATGCGCAGCTTCAAGCCTGCGCTGGCGCGTGATTATGACGTGTTCTTTGCGGCCATCGGCCTGCTGTGCGGAGGCATTCTCTTTTTTCAGGGCTGGCGGCTTGACCCTATTCTTCAGTTTGGTCAGTTCCTGCTGGCTGGCACAACGGTATTCTTCGCCTACGAAAGTGTCCGTCTGAGGGGAATCTCAGCCGAGCAGGCGCGTCGCTCTGCTTACTTCGACGAGGAACCACCAGCCAGAGGACAGTCCCCGGGAATGCGCAGCGGGTACGAAGATCCTTACGACAGCTTCGACGAACCGCAACCGCTCAGACGACGGTTTGCAGCTCAGGACTTCGATCGCAATGAAGGGCAAGAGGACGACTTTTACAGACCAAGACGCAATTCCAGAGCAGCGATTCCTGAACAGGCTGCCAGCCGACGACGTGGCCGTCCCGAAGAACCCTCCAGCTGGAGAGAGGACAGTGAACAGGATCGACGCATGGCCCGCTTCGGCAATCGTGACGACGAACGACCCCCCTCGGGCCCCAGCTTCGGTGAGCGACGCAACCAGCGGGAAGATCAACGCCGGGGCAGCCGTCCCAGCGCAGTTTCATCCCGGTCCGCCTCTCCATCCAAACCTTCATCTCGCACATCCGACGATTCACAGCGAGCCGTTTCCCGCTCCCCGTTCATCAATCGATCGGCAATGGCGACAACTCCGGGGGTTCCTCAGGGAACTCCGTTCCGCCAGGCTGCTGAAGATGCTGCCTACAGCCCCAGCCGACGCCAGCCCGGCCAGGACTCCGCGCCCAACGCACGTCCGCAGGATTCCGGACGGACACCTCCTCGCAGTTCGCGTCCACGGGACAACAGCTCACGATTCGACGACTGATTCGCTTCCCCGCGCTGCTGCTGATTGGCCTGATGGCAGCCGGTTGCAGCGGCAGAGCTCAGCGGGCTCCGGGCTCGCTCCTACAGGATCAGCAGCAGGAACCTGCACTCAGCGGTGATGGCAGCAAGCTGGCCCTGATCGTTGATCAGCGCGGCAGACCCACCGTGCAGCTGAAGGATCTCAGTGGTGGCGGCGACAGGCTTCCGCTGCGCCATCTGAACAGGCATCAGCCCCACAGCTCTCCTTCCCTGAGCTGGAACGGTCGCTATCTGGCCGTGATCATTCAGCGCGGCAACCGGCGGCTTGTTCTGATTGAAGACCGACTCAATGGCCGCGCTCATCCGCTCCGCCTTCCTTCGGGTCGCAATGCCGTGCGCCTGAGCCTTTCCCCGGACGCTCGTCAACTGGCTGTGCAGACAGCCGATCGAGGGCGTTGGCAGGTGGAACTGCTTGATCTCAGCGGCCTGCTGGAGCCCGATCGCCCCGGCGGACTGCGCAGGACAACCCCAGCCGAGGCTCAGCCATGAGCCGTCAGTGGACATCGCTGAGCGCACTGCTGCTCACACTCAGCCTGATGGGTTGTGGAAATTCCGGCCTGCGCCCTCAGCCTGGAATCAGCAGTGCACTGCAGCGCAGTGCCGACAGCCGGCGCTGGCCCTCGATGGGCAACCGCTGGCTGGCCTCCATCGCCAGCCGGAATGGACGGGAACGTGTCGAGCTTGTGGATCTGCGCAACGGCCAACCGGTGCCGCTGCCTGGAATCAATCAGGCGGATGCCCAGCCGATCAGTGTCAGCGTGAGCGCAGACGGCAATCGCATTGCGCTGATCCGCAGCCGCGATGGACGCACGGAGCTGACGCTCTACCGCCGCGGAGTTGGGGCCCTGCAACGCCTGCCCGTGGAGCCGGCGGGAGTCCCAAGAGAGGTCAGCCTCGACGGAGCAGGACGTTTGCTCGCCGTTCAGGTCAGCCGCAAGGGGCGATGGGACATTGATCTGATCAGGCTGCCCTGAACTGGATTCAACCTTCAGGGCACAAGTCCGGCCCAGTGCAGAAACGTGTCGTTGCTGAGGACCTCCACAAGCAGCACTGAAATGAAGCCGACCATCGCGAACCGACCATTGACACGCTCCGCATAGCCACTCCAGCCGAAGGCAGGGATATCAGGTGTGGTCGCTGAAGGGGTCTGATCAACAGCTGCCTCAGGGGGATTCGCAGAGTCGGTCTTGGAAGTCATCGGAGATCAGACGCGGCCGAATTCATAACCCGCCGCGGGAAGCAGCTGCCATCCTCCCTCGCCGTCAAGCTCGAGAACCGTGTCATGGAACTCTCGGAGGGTGGGTCTGTGCCCAACGCTCACCACTGCCATCTCTCTCTCTACGAGTAGTTGGTAAAGGTAGCGCTCGGTTCCTACATCCAAAGCGCTGGTGGCCTCATCCAGCACAACAACTTTGGGGGCATTGAGCAGTAATCGGGCAAATGCAAGTCTTTGCTGCTCACCCAGGGAGAGCAGCCGCGGCCAGTCCTGCTTTACATCGAAGGATGGATAACGATCCAGCACCGATTGAAGCTGCACTTCCTTCAGCACGGCCTGAAGGTGCTCATCGCTGAAGCGATCACAGTCAAGCGGATAGCAGAGCTGCTCTCGAAGCGACCCCAGGGTCATGTAAGGGCGTTGAGGAATGAACAGCAGATCACCCGTTGCCGGAGTGGAAACCTGTCCGGTGGGGGATGCCCAGAGTCCACTGATCACTCGCAGCAAAGACGTCTTACCGCATCCGGAGGGACCCACCACCAGCAGGCGCTGCCCTGCTGAAATGCTCAAATTCAGATTCTCGGTCAGGAGACGATCAGCGAATGGAGTCTTCACCGCAGCGCCTTTGAGCACGATCGAATTGGCCGGGGTGACCTCGGAGAAGAAATCGCTGTATTCCTCTCGATCAACATGGGAGATATTTGACTGAAACCCTTCCAGTCGACCAACTGACGCAGAAAAGCGAGCAAGCGACTCAATGTTGTAAACAATGAAAAACAATGATCCTTCGACCAGGTTGTAAGCAACATTCGCCTGGGCAAAACTTCCATAATCCATTTTTCCCGCGAGAATGGGTGAGATCAGAATCAGATAGGGAATAAAATTACTCGCATAGATTCCTGATCTTTGCAGCATCCTCAGCAAGGATTCCCAGATGATCAAGAGATCATAGTTTTTGATAACTGTTCCTAAACGTCGACGAACTTCCCTCGACTCTTCAGGTTCACCTGAATAGAAGGCGATCGACTCAGCATTATTTCGAACATGCACCAGGCCGTAACGGAAATCAGCTTCGTAACGCAATTGATCAGCATTGATTGCGACCAGCTTGCGTCCGGCAAAAATCATCAACGTTGAGATGATTCCCGCATACAACAAGAGAGCTACGGTTAACTCACCGCTAATACTCCAGAGAATGGCAATATTCAGTGAAAAACTCAGTATGGAATCAAAGATATCGAGGGTGAATCGTAAAGCTTCTTTCGTGAAATCCTTGGTGTCGTCAGCCATCCGCTGATCAGGGTTATCAACATCACCGCCTGATCCCTCGTTGGGATTGAGAACGTAATAAGCCCGGTCTTTTAGATAATCAGAAATAAGACTCTTGGTCAGCCAGTCTCTCCATACCAGGCTCAGCTTGGCCGTCAGGTAATACTGCAGTGTGCGGATTGGCAGGGCAGCCATGAAGCAGATTCCATACACCCAGAGATTGCGATAACTCGATTCCGGGTTCCGTGCGATCAGCGCATTGGTGAGATCACGGGCAATGAAGGTGATGCCTGCATTGATTCCATTCACCGACAGCAACATCAGGATGATGACCCCGAGCATCAGCCAGGGAATCCAGCGTCGCTGACGCAGACGCGAGCGAAAAGTGATGAAACAGCCAAGGCCGAATGCGAACAGCAGAACAATGAACTGACCCCAGCAGAGCAGACCGAACCCAAGGCTGTTCATCCAAGGGGAAAGGTCATCAATTGAGCTTGACCAGAGCTGGTTGATGGGATCAATCAACCAAGACAACGACGCTGTCTGTGCAGTCGGTGCGACCCATCCCAGCAGATAGAACGCACCGGGGACGACCCACAACACCGGGATTCCCAGTGCCAAAAGGATGCTGGGGAAATACAACCAAGCCTTGACTGGAAATCCTCGACTGATCCGGTCCTTGGAAATCCCGGCGATAACCAAGGCAACCGGGTAGATGAGAATGGATAGCTGCCCCCAAGACAGGATCTCGACGATCGGGCGTGTCCAGAGCGACGTGATCGCCCCTTGAACACCGCCGAGATACTGAGAGGTGAGCTGAGGCCAGACGGCCCCTAAAAAAGCAATCAGGCAGGAGACAAGACCCAGAACCGTTGCAGCAACACAGAACAGCAGCGAGAGCAGCAGCAACGCAAACTGCCAGGCATTGCTTTCGGTGTAAGGCAGGAAATAAGGCTGAGACAGCCTGCGCAGCCTCGTCAGCTGGGCACGAAACGACTGCAGGGACGCCATGAAATCAACCACCTCTGATCATTCTGGCGACAGGTTGGTGATGGCGGCTGTTCAGTTGTTGTATGCCGTTCAGCCGGGGGGCCAGTCCAGCGCACGTCCACCGATTACATGCACATGCAGATGAAACACTGTCTGACCTGCAGCGGCACCACTGTTGATCACGGTGCGCCAGTCACTGAGCCCCTCCTGCTTCGCCACCCTGGCCGCAACCAGAAGCAGATGCCCTAGCAGGGAGGCATGCTCTTCACCCACATCCTGAAGCCCAACGATCGTTTCACGCGGGATCACCAGAACATGCACCGGCGCCTGAGGGGCAATATCGCGAAACGCGAGGCATCGGTCATCGCTGTAGACCTCATCGCAGGGAATCTCACCCCGCAGGATGCGGGAAAAGATCGTGTCCTCGGCCATGGCACTGGGGCTCTTGAGGGGAAAGGGGGTGAGACAGGCAGGGCATCAGAACCTTGCACCGATCATCAAACCAATGCTGGCACGCTGCCTGAGTGCGTCACTGCTCGGATTCGACGCCATTCCAGTGACCGTTGAGGTGGATCTTGCTCCAGGCCTACCAGGACTGCAGCTGGTGGGATTGCCGGACACCGCCATTCAGGAATCGCGCGAACGCGTCAGGGCGGCGCTGCGCAACAGCGGATTTCGTGGTCCTCTCGTGCGGGTGGTGGTGAATCTGGCCCCTGCAGACCTACGCAAGGAAGGGCCCGCCTTCGACCTCCCGATCGCACTGGCCTTGCTCGTCGCGAGCGGACAGCTGGATGCTCCTGTTCTCAACGGCCTCTGGTGTGCCGGAGAGCTGGGACTGGACGGCAGTATCAGACCCTGCCGAGGGATTCTCGCCATCGCCTGCCAGGCGGCTGAGCACCAGGCCAGAGCCCTCGCCGTGTCGGCTGATGACGCCAACGAAGCCTCGCTGGTAACCGGGCTGGTGATCCGCAGTGCCTCAACATTGCGGGAACTCATCAAAAGTTTGCG
Organism: Synechococcus sp. MIT S9503; assembly: GCF_047304175.1. Lineage (GTDB taxonomy): Bacteria > Cyanobacteriota > Cyanobacteriia > PCC-6307 > Cyanobiaceae > Synechococcus_C. The sequence goes on from NZ_CP138955.1 coordinate 1,661,584, forward strand.
CAGTTGCGGCCATGAGCTGCATCAACGCCGCCAACAGCCCAGGCGGAACGCCCTTCAGCCAGCGACTCCATCGCAGAGAGCCCCGAACCGTCTTCTTCCTCTTCCGGGTCAACAGCTCGCAAGAGAGGGCCTCGCCATTGCCGCTGCTGGAGGCCATCACCTCTTGCTGGTGGGTCCACCCGGCTGCGGCAAAACCGCACTGGCCCATCAGATGCCGGCACTGCTTCCCCCTCTGGAGGTGAAGGAAGCTCTGGAAATCATGCGCCTGCACTCGATTGCAGGATTGAACCGCGGCAAAGGCGAACTGATCCGACAACGCCCCTTTCGCAGTCCTCACCACAGCGCAACGGCTGCAGCACTGCTCGGTGGAGGTGCCAACCCCCGCCCGGGAGAACTCAGCCTCGCCCACGGTGGGGTGCTGTTCCTCGACGAGCTGACGGAGTTCCCGAGAGCTGTGCTCGATCAGCTCCGCCAACCTCTGGAGGAGGGAGTGATCTGGCTGAGCAGAGCAAAAATCCGCTGCCGCTTTCCCAGCCGCGTGACGCTGGTCGCTGCCACCAATCCCTGCGCCTGCGGCTGGGCCGGAGATCGCCGCTGCATCTGCAGCGAGCTGAAACGTCGTCGTTACTGGGGACGGCTGTCCGGCCCGCTGCTCGACCGACTGGATCTTCAGCTGAAACTGGAACCACCGGACCCCGACAGCATGCGGCCATGCATGGCTGAGGATTCCCTGGAACAGGATCAGACTCTCAGCGCTGCAGCGATCCAGCAGGCCAGAGAGCGAATGCAGCAACGCAACCCGCCCGATTTGAGCAACCGTGATCTCAGCGCCGAAGACCTGCAACGTCGCGGACGGTTCAGGGCAGAGACCATCAGCCGCTGGGAGGAGGTCATGCGCTCAAGGCGTCTGAGCATGCGCAGCGGGCTGCGTCTGCTGCGGGTGTCCCGAACGGTGGCCGACCTGCGGGGCAGCGATGAGGTGAGCACAGGCAACCTGGCTTCAGCCCTCTGTTTCAGAAGCTTCGATGTCGCCGAGCCATGGATCTGACCACAGCTCAGCACTTGTCAATCCGCTCTTCAGCGACCTGACTTGGGACTGTCGCTGTAAGGCTGAGGTCCGATCGCGGGAGGAACTGTCATTTTCTCCTCTCTTGGATTTCCCATGGCATGAGAAAGGGTTTCAGCCATCCAGGAGCGGAATTCATTGATTGTGCGGCCCATCTGTTGATTCCTCGACTCTGTCTTCAGTCTCGACAGGACCTGCAAGGAAGCCAACAGGCCGAAATACGGATTTTCGGCCAGGGTCAGGGTTCAGAACAGTCGATCAACCATGAGATGAAATGGCCGACGACTCTTACCGATCAACTCAGGATTTTTAACGACGACGACGGCGCTGCTGAGCCTTGCGCTTGTATTTCTCGATCGGCGTTTCGTGGTGACGCAGGCGCTTGAGATCAGCGAAGATTCCAGCTTTGGAGACCTGACGCTTGAAGCGACGCAACGCCGATTCGATACCTTCATTTTCGCCGACCGTGACCTGAGTCATTCAACAAGCAAGAGATTTCCAGCGCACTAACCTAGCAAGTGACCTCAGGGAGTCTGTTCTGCTGCCTCTGGAGCGGCCGGCTCGGCGGCACTTCCCGCATCGGACTGGACGCCTTCGCGGTACACGTACAGGTGGCCGAGAGTGCGTTTGCCGTATTGGCGACGCATCAATCGCCATCCTGGCTCAAGCTTCAGCTGGACGAAGTTGTTGCCGAAACCTCCTGCCCTGGCCACCAGCAGAGTGGGCTCTGATGGGTTGCGCGTAGGAACGGCCATCAACTGCACATCGTTCGCCGACTTGATCACAGACAGTCGATACCGCGTTCCCAGATCGTCACCACCAATGCGCAGCGAATAGCCGTTGCCGTCGATGTAGCGGTTGCAGATGCCTGTGAAATCAAAGGTCGCCAGCAGTGGATCCACAACTGCGGGAGCACTGCCACTCACCGCGTAGCAGGGCCGGGCGCTTGTGCGTTGCTCATAAATGTTGAGCTGGGAGCGTTCTCCGGAGCCGATCGGAGCGGCAACCAGAACAAACTTGGTTTCATCGACCTCAGCTGTGGTGAACAGTGAACCCTGGGCATGCACCGTGGAGGTCAGTCCTGTGGCGACAGTGGCACCGAAAACCGAGAGAACAGCAGCGGAGATCCGGGAACGGGCCATCGAAGCAGAAGAGTGTCTCTGGATCGTAAAAGTGCCGAGGCGCTTCGGCTGCCCTGATCAGGCCGGTTTGTTCAGCCGAATCGCAACCAGAAGTGACCCGACCGTGGCCGGAAGCGTCAGCCCAAGGATCCATCGTGTGAGCGTGACGCCTAGATCGGGATCTCCGTAAGCGAGCTCGAACACACTTCCTGTTGCAGCGATGCCGAGCACACAGGCAAGAGCGAGAAACAGCCCTGCGAGAGGTTTCATCGGCATGGGATCAGGTGATGGGGTGCACGTCTTTGGACTGGAAGCCGTGCTCCTTGAGCTCCTTGAGGAGTCCCGCCTTGTCCGTGACCCGATCCACGAACAGCACACCATTGAGATGGTCAATCTCGTGCTGGATGCAGCGGGCCATCAGACCATCGGCTTTCATCGTGCGCGGTCGACCCATCTCATCGCGGAAACTCACCTGCACCGCAGTGGGTCTCACAACATCCAGATAAACACCGGGGATACTGAGGCAACCTTCTTCGTAGGTGTCCAGCCCTGCACTGGAGGAAATGATCTCGGGGTTGATCAACACCAGAGGTGGCGTGCTCGGAGTTTCCGGATCGAGGTCGATCACCAACAACTGCTTGTCCACGCCCACCTGAGGAGCTGCCAGACCGATGCCATGGGCGGTGTACATGCTGCGCAGCATGTCTCTTGCCAGATCCCTCACCGATTCATCAACCTTGCCGACGCGGCGGCCTTCAACCCTGAGAGCTTCAGCACCAAGTTTGTGGATGTGAAGCGGTGGAGAGTCCAGGGGCTTCTTGGGCACGGCCACTGAAGAACTGGTCTTCTCGGCGGATCGTGCCAACTGGGCGAAGCTCCTGGCCAAGGTCTCAACCTGAATCAAAACTGTGTTGATCTTAGGCAGTCCTCCCAATTGCATCCGCTTGCCGCGATGAGCAGCTCTCAACCACTGTCCGCGAGGACTGCCCTCGGACGCCAACCGGTGCTGAAAGCACCTCAGATTCTGGGCAATTGGGTGCTGTGGCTGGAGCAGCGCCCTCAGGAAAAAGGGCGGACAACGGCCATGATCCGGCCCTGGCAGCAGCCAGACAAGCCGGCGAAGGAGCTGACGCAAGCCCCGGCGAATCTGCGCTGCAGGGTTCATGAATACGGCGGTGGCGCAATGGCCGCTGCCCTGATGGGGGACCGGCTGCTGCTGAGCTGGATTGATGACAGCGATCGCTGTCTCTGGTTCCAGGCTTGGAGCGGAATGCGTGGTGAGACCTGCGAAGCCCTCAGGGCGGAGACAGAACCGATGCGCATCAGCGCACCAGGCGAAGAAGCGCTGGGGGGAGGCCTGATTGATCAAAACCGGCTGCACTGGCTGGGCGTGATGGAGCGCGAAGGGCGTGACCATCTGGTGCGCTTTTCACTGAATCAGTGCGATCAACAACCAAAGGTGCTTCACGAGGCGGATGATTTCGCCGGATATCCCGCGCTCAGCGCCGATGGAAACCAGCTGGCCTGGGTGGAGTGGTGTCAACCCGCCATGCCCTGGGATGCCTGTGAACTGCGCTGGGCCCAGATCACCCGGGGGGGGCAGCTGAAACAGGTGCGAACGCTGGCTGGAAGCAGTCCAGATGCAGAGCAACAGGTCTCCGTGTTTCAGCCGATATGGCAACCGGACGGAAGCCTGATCGTCGCCGAAGACAGCTCGGGTTGGTGGAATCTCATGCGGCATGGCGACCCCGCGGGCGACAGGAACCAATGGGAGCGTCCCTGGCCCATGCAGGCGGAAACCGCGATGCCCCAGTGGGTGTTCGGCATGAGCACCACTGCATGGGATGGCGAGGAGCTGCTGGCGGCAATCTGCTCCGACGGTTGCTGGGAGCTGAAGCGCCTTATGGCCGATGGCTCGACCAGCAGCGTGAAACAACCCTTCGATGATCTGAACGACCTGCATGCCGATGCGGGTCGGGCCGTGGCCATCGCCAGCAATGACCACACCGGCCAGGGACTGCTGGAGCTGGAGCTGGCCAGCGGTGAGTGGATGCACACACCGGCCAGCGATGCGACCCTGCCGATCGGTGCGATCAGCCGAGGCGAGTCGTTCTGGTTCGATGGCGCTGAAGGAAGGCGAACCCACGCCTGGTATTACCCACCCCTGGATGGAGCCCACAGGGACTCACCCCTGCTGGTGAAAAGTCACAGTGGCCCAAGCTCCATGGCCCGCCGCGGACTCAGCCTCGGCATCCAGTTCTGGACTACCAGGGGCTGGGGCGTGGTGGATGTCAACTACGGAGGCTCCACCGGATTCGGCAGGGCTTACAGAGAGCGACTCATTGGCAGTTGGGGTGTGGTGGACGTGGAGGACTGCGCTGCAGCAGCAACAGCTCTGGTCGAGGCGGGGCGAGCCCATCCGGAACGAATTGCCATCGAAGGAGGCAGCGCGGGGGGATTCACCACCCTGGCCTGCCTCTGTTTCACCAACGTGTTTCGGGCGGGAGCCTGCCGCTACGCCGTCAGCGACCTCACTTCTCTGGCCTCGGAAACCCACCGTTTTGAGGCACGCTACCTCGACTCACTGGTGGGTCCCTGGCCGCAGGATCGCGATCGCTACGAGCAGCTGTCACCACTTGGGCACGCGAAGTCCATCCGCTGTCCGGTGATCTTTTTCCAGGGCCTGCAGGACAATGTGGTGGTGCCGGAGCAAACGGAACGAATGGCGGCTGCCCTGAGAAGCAACGGCCTGCCGGTTGAGGTGCAGACCTTCCCGAATGAAGGTCATGGCTTCCGCGACAGTGAGGTGAAGGTGCAGGTGCTGGAAGCAACGGAAGCTTTCTTCCGTCGTCATCTGGGGCTCTGATCCACCTGCCCATAATGAAGACCTCTGAACTGGGCATGCACCGCTTGCATCTGCGCACTGGAGAGGACTGGCGGCTCCCCCAACTGGAGAGCCTGCAGATACATGCGAGCCAGGGTTTCCACCTCAACCGCCACCCGCAGTGCCGACTCCAGATCCTTCCCCAGGGTCACCATCCCGTGTCTGGCCAGCAGACAGGCATTGCGGGGACCAAGCGCTTCCACCACATTCTCGGAAAGCTCCTTGGTTCCGAAGGTGGCATAAGGGGCGCAACGAATCTCATCACCGCCGGCCACTGCGACCATGTAGTGAAAGGCGGGAATGCCTCGGTCATGGCAAGCCAGTGCCGTGGCATGAATCGGGTGGCAGTGAACCACGGCCGTCGCTTCCGAACGACCGTTCAGCACATCCGCATGCAGGCGCCACTCCGATGAGGGCCGCCGCTGCTGCTCGCGCAAAGGATGACCGCTCAGATCCAGCGCCACCAGATCATCGGCCTCCATCTGTTCATAGGGAAGGGAACTGGGAGTGACCAAGATTCCCCCTTCAATCCGCGCCGACAGATTGCCGGACGTGCCCTGATTGAGCCCTGTGCTGTTCATGCGGCGTGCCACGTTCACCAGCTGCTGACGCAGCGCCTGATCGTCGCAGTGATCAGTCAAGGCCATAAAGGCTCTTGAGCCCCTCCTCACTGGCATCAGCCACACCCCGGTCGGTGATCAGTGCCGTCACCAGCCGAGCAGGGGTCACATCAAAGGCCGGATTGAAGCCATTGCTGCCCTCTGGCGTGAGCTGCACTTCAGCAACGCTTCCCGCCGCTGGTCCATCGAGCACACGTCCCTGAATCGCAATCACCTCCTGAGCGGAACGGGCTTCAATCGGGATCTCCACAAGTCCATCGCTGAGGCTCCAGTCGATGGTTGACGCCGGCAGTGCCACATAAAACGGCACGCCGTTGTCATGAGCCGCCAAGGCCTTGAGGTAGGTGCCGATCTTGTTGCAGACATCTCCACGACTGGTTGTGCGATCGGTCCCGACGATCACAGCATCCACCTCTCCGTTCTGCATCAGATGACCTCCCGCGTTATCCACGATCACCGTGTGGGGAATTCCCTCTCTGCCGAGTTCATAGGCCGTGAGCGATGCACCCTGATTGCGTGGTCGGGTTTCATCCACCCACACATGAAGATCAAGCCCTGCGCGTTTGGCCTTGTAGATCGGCGCCAGTGCCGTGCCCCAGTCAACAGTGGCCAGCCAACCTGCATTGCAGTGAGTCAGTAACTGAAAAGGCTTGCTTCGTCGTGCCGCCGGCCTGGCCGCCGCGAGCTGTTGAATGATCGTGAGGCCGTGGTCACCGATTGCGGAACACATGGCCACATCCTCCTCAGCAATCAGACCGGCCTCCTCCCGGGCCGCTTCAGCCCGTTGCTCAGAGGGCAGCGGCAGAACCCGATCACGCACACGCTCCAGCGCCCAGCGGAGATTCACAGCCGTGGGGCGTGTGGCATTGAGCTGGTCAAACGCCGCAGAAAGGGCTTCATCTCCTGCATCGTCCTGAAGAGCCAGCATCAGGCCGTAGGCGCCTGTCACCCCGATCAGCGGTGCGCCGCGGACGACCATGGAGCTGATGGCCTCAGCCGCCTGATGAATCGTGCTGAGGCTGCGAGTGACAAAGCGGTGGGGCAACTGGGTCTGGTCAATCACCCAGACCGAGCGGCCATCCGGCTCCAGTCCGATGGTGCGCCAGGCCCGGCCGTCAATGTTCATGCGGATCGCTTGGGGAGACCTCGGCCAATCTGCCTCCCCGCTTCACACCGGTTGTTCAGGCAACACCTTCAGCCAGGAAACCATGAACAGGTCTCAGGAGTTGTCGCGGAAGAAACTGATCACGCCCTGAAGCTCATCGGCGAAACGATCAATCTCCGCCGGGGTTGTGATGAAGCTGAGGCTGGCTCGGGCTGAACCTGTGACCTGGTAATGGCGATGCAGAGGCTGGCAGCAATGATGACCACTGCGGATGCAGATTCCGGCCAGATCGAGCATGGCGGCGATGTCATTGGCATGAATTCCATCCACCAGGAACGTGGCAAGAGCCGCCCGACCAGGTTGTTGCTGAGGCGTGGGTCCGAGAATTCTCAGACCGTCAATCATCTGAAGCCGATGGAACAGATGCACGGTGAGTTCAGCTTCCCAGGCGGCGATGTTCTCAAGCCCGATCTGCTGGAGATAGGTGAGTGCTGCGCCCATCCCAACGGCCTCGCCGATGGCGGGCGTTCCGGCCTCGAATTTGTTGGGAAGGTTGGCCCAGGTGCTGTGATCCAGATAAACGTCCTGAATCATTTCCCCACCGCCGAGAAAGGGCGGCATCGATTCCAGCAGGGCCTCCCTGGCCCAGAGGAATCCCATGCCTGTGGGACCACAGAGCTTGTGGGAGGAGCCCACAAGGAAATCAGCATCCAGAGTCGTGACCGACATTGGGTGATGGGCAAGGCTCTGACAGGCATCCACAAGCACCAGGGCACCGGCTGAATGAGCCGCGGGAATGACCCGCTCGAGAGGATTGTGACAACCCAGGGTGTTGCTGATATGCACGAGGCTGACCAACCGGGTGCGGTCGCTCAGCTTGGAATGGAAATCATCGAGATCGAGCTCACCTGTCTCGGTGATGCCCACATAACGCAGGACGCAGCCGGTTCTCTGCGACAACAACTGCCAGGGCACCAGATTGCTGTGGTGCTCCATCAGCGTTAGCAGAATCTCATCACCTTCACGCAGATTGGCGTCTCCCCAGCTGCGGGCGACCAGATTGATGCCCTCGGTGGCATTGCGGGTGAAGACGATCTCCTGAGGACCGGCCGCACCCACAAAGGAGGCGGTGAGAGATCGGGCAGCTTCAAAAGCCTCGGTGGCCCTGGCACTGAGCTGATGCGCACCTCGATGAACGTTGGCGTTGTCACAGAAGTAGTAGGCCTTCAGGGCGTCCAGCACCACCTGAGGCTTCTGACTGGTCGCGGCATGATCGAGATAGATCAGGGGACTGTCTTCAGACGTTCGCTGTTCCAGAATCGGAAAATCCGAACGGGTCCGTTCCGCTAGAGAAACGCCTGTTTCAGGTGAAAGTGTGGTCATAGAGGTCGAGAAGGGTCAGCGATCGCTCCGGAAGCCATCCAGGATTCGGCCGCTGCTGGCAGACGATCCACCACTTCGCAGCAGAAACCCCTAAGTAGCAGTGCAGCCGCTTCGTTGGCGTCAATTCCGCGACTGCGCAGATAAAAGAGTTCGTCTTCCTGCAGCTGGCTGACGGTGGCCCCGTGAGCACACTTCACATCGTCAGCAATGATTTCCAGCTCAGGCTTGGCGTCCACACGCGCGCGGCGCGAAAGCAACAGACTGCGACTGAGCTGAGCTGCATCCGTTCGCTGCGCCGGCCTGGGCACCTGAATCGCACCATTGAAAATGTTGTGGGAACGATCTGCCGCAACGGCTTTCTGCAGCTGATCAAGCTCGCCCTCTGGCCCGCCGAAACGCATGCTGCTGTGGGTCGCGAATTGCTCGTCAGCCGTTGTCATCGAGAGGCCATGAATGCCTGTGGTGGCCTGCCCATCCCGTTGCAACACACGCGGCTCGAGACGCCCGAAACGCCAGCCTCGGCAAACACTCGTCAGCCCGTAGTGACTGTCTGGCTCCTGCTCAATGGCCAGATGCACCATCAACGATGCATCTGCGGAACCACTGGCAAGCACGCCGTGACGCAACCTGGCGCCTTGCCCGAGATGCGCCTCCAGCACGTGACTGTGAGCGCGTTGTTCATCAGGTGAAGAACACTCGGCGGGAAAAACCTGCAACAGCTCGAGGTCGGCATCCGACTCCAGCAGCAACAGCACCCTTGTGGCGGTGAGACCAACACCGGTGGGCAACACCAGTTCCAGAGGCGTCGCTCTGCCACGAACGCGCAGCGCCAGCAGCTGCTGACTGTGGGCCTGATTGAGTTCGACAGGCCAGGCCTGAGAGCAACCGCAATGATCCAGAGACTGTCCGAGGTGCTGGTCCAGCTCGGCCTCGGTGAGTGCTGTCACGCCTTGTGGAAGACGAATTCCCTCAAGAGGGTCCTGCTGCCCACCCAGCACGATTCTGGTCACACCTTCAGCCACCTCAGGCACGATGGGGTCGAGGGCCTCTCTGACCAGAGGGAGCGCAGCCATCGCCCCAAGTCGTTTGAGATCGGTGAGCCTCCAGGCTTCCTGTCTGTGGGTGGGCAGTCCCAGGCGCTGGAGGGCTTCGCGTCCTCTCTGCTGCACCGGTGCCAGCACACTGCTCACCATGATCAGGCCACTCCCTCGGCGGCGAGCTGCTTATCAACCCAGTCGTAGCCGGTTTTCTCCAGCTCGACCGCCAGATCACGCCCGCCGGTGCGCAGGATGCGTCCTGCAGCCATCACGTGCACGTAATCCGGAGTGATCTCATCAAGCAGTCGCTGGTAGTGCGTGATCAGGATCGTGGCGTTCTGCGGACCGGAGAGCTGATTGACGCCGCCGGCCACGATGCGCAAGGCATCGATGTCCAGACCGGAATCGGTTTCATCGAGGATGGCCACCACCGGCTCCAGCAATGCCATCTGCAGAATTTCATTGCGCTTCTTCTCACCACCGGAGAAGCCCTGATTGACGCTGCGCTCGAGGAAGGCCGGATCCATCTGCACCACCTTGAGCTTCTCGCGAACGTGGTCTTCGAAATCAAAGGTGTCGAGCTCCTCCTGGCCCTGCTTCTCACGCCGCGCATTGGTGGAGACGCGCAGAAACTCCAGATTGCTGACACCGGGGATCTCGACCGGGTACTGGAAGCTGAGGAACACACCGAAACGTGCACGCTCCTCGGCTTCCAGTTCGAACAGGTCTTCGCCGCGATAACAAACGCTGCCGCCGGTGACCTCATAGGCGGGATGTCCGGCAAGAACCTTCGAGAGGGTGCTCTTGCCGCTGCCGTTGCGGCCCATGATCGCGTGAATTTCACCGGCTCTGATCTGGAGATTGACGCCTTTGAGGATGGGCTGATCCTCAACAGAGGCATGCAGATCTTTGATGTCGAGAAGCAGCTCGGCGTCGGGGCGAATCACAATCGAGAAGGGAGGGTCAGATGATCATCAGTACTTGAGTGGGAGAGGCGAGTTCAGCCCACCGACCCCTCAAGCTTCAGAGCAAGCAGCTTGTCTGCTTCGGCGGCAAACTCCATCGGCAGCTGGTTGAACACATCGCGGCAGAAGCCGCTCACCATCATGGAGACCGCCTCCTCAAAGCCGATACCGCGGCTCTGCAGATAGAAGAGCTGATCTTCCGAGATTCGGCAGGTGCTCGCCTCATGCTCGATAGCGGATTCCGGCTGCTGTGAGCGGATGTAGGGATACGTGTTCGCAGCCGCCTGGTCACCGATCAGCATCGAGTCGCACTGGCTGTAGTTACGCGCTCCCTTGGCCGCTGGTCCGATCTGAACCAGTCCGCGATAACTGTTGCTGGAGTGACCTGCGCTGATTCCCTTGCTGACGATCGTGGAACGGGTGCGGGCACCGATGTGAACCATCTTTGTTCCTGTGTCGGCCTGCTGGCGATTGTTGGTGAGCGCCACGGAGTAGAACTCGCCGACAGAATCGGCTCCCTGCAACAGGCAACTGGGATATTTCCAGGTCAACGCCGAACCGGTCTCCACCTGGGTCCAGCTGATGCGGCTGCGCGCGCCGCGACACTGACCGCGCTTGGTGACGAAGTTGTAGATGCCGCCGACGCCGTCCTCATCACCTGCGTACCAGTTCTGCACGGTGGAGTACTTAATGGAGGCGTCATCGAGGGTCACCAGTTCGACCACTGCAGCATGTAACTGGTTGGTGTCGAACATCGGCGCGGTGCAGCCCTCTAGATAGCTGACGGAAGCACCTTCCTCCGCCACAATCAACGTTCGCTCAAACTGACCGGTGTCACCGGAGTTGATCCGGAAGTAAGTGGAGAGCTCCATCGGACATTCCACTCCTTTGGGAATGAACACAAAGGATCCGTCACTGAAAACAGCCGAGTTGAGTGCTGCGAAATAGTTGTCGTTGCTTGGGATCACAGAACCGAGATAGCGCTCAATCAGCTCGGGGTGCTCTTTGACAGCTTCGCTGAAGGAGCAGAACACAACGCCGTGCTCGGCCAGCTTTTCCTTGTACGTGGTAGCTATTGAAACGCTGTCAAATACAGCGTCAACGGCCACGTTGCTCAAACGCTTCTGCTCGCTCAGAGGAATACCGAGCTTGTCAAAGGTCTCGAGCAGTTTGGGATCTACCTCATCGAGTGAACTCTTTTTGACCTGCTGTTTGGGAGCTGCGTAATAAACGATGTCCTGGTAATCGATCGGGTCGTAGCCCAGCTCAGCCCAGTCGGGCTCTTCCATGGTGAGCCAGTGCCGATAAGCCTTGAGCCGGAACTTGAGAAGAAAGTCAGGCTCCTCTTTCTTGCTGGAGATCAGTCGCACGATCTCCTCACTGAGACCCTTGGAGATCTTTTCAGTCTCAATATCCGTGACGAAGCCGTATTTGTACGGCTGGCTGACGAGATCCTGCGTGGAAGTGGAGGTCATAGCGCTCGACCTGCCGAAGCGTGAAACGTTTCCGTGATGATGGTTCGATGGTCCCCACGGATGGGACTGGCTTCAGTCAAAAACAGCATGCTGTGGCATTGCTTGCGCTCGCGCACGGGCAAGTTCCGGAAAGCATGGGGCACTTCAGCCAACTTGTCTTCGTAATGGCGACATGGGCCAAGAGCTCCACCAAAATCATCACAGTGTCGGGCAAGACCATTCAAAACAACAGCCATGACTACGTTGTCGCTGCAAAAAAAGGGTCCGGTGCACCTTGCGTGGACCTCTGCGAACTTGACAATGACTTCAGGACTCTCCGAGGTCGGTTCTCGACTGCCGGCAAGGGCGTTGGTCATGGCGGCGAACGTTTGCAAGAAGGTCGAAGCCAGGGAGATACGAAACAAAATCGTTTCGTATTTGGAGCCTAAAGCACGGATCCATCACCCGACCATGTGACCATTGTGACGGACGCCGGTTTTAGCTGGAAAAGCCAAGCGTCGCGGAACTGCCACACATCCACCACGCCACAGTCATCAACACTGATCGGCTTCAGCCATGACCAGCGCAGCGAGCAGAGACATGCCAGGGAGCAGGTGATACCGGCAACAATCCAGTCATTGCCTTGATTGGCATCAATTCATGCAAACCAACGACTCAAACAGAAGGGCGGCTGGCCTCGATCAGCTTCTGAGTAACAGGCCAACAAGCGACCAGAGAACGTTCAACCGACGTCCCCATTTTCGCGAGCATTCCCGCCCCATGCAGAGTTCAGGAAAAGTCAGTTGTGCCAATCCCGTGGCATGGTGAGACCATCGTCCCGATCCCATGGGCGCGTCAGCTCAGGCTCCCACTCGTGAAGCGACGCTCACCCTTTTGCTGCGGCAGGGTGAGATCAGTGCTGCTGCTCTGGCGGAGGAACTGGGAATTTCGGTCCAGGCGATGCGCCGTCATTTGCGCACGCTGGAAGAGGAAGGCCTGGTGGAAGCGAGCCCGATCGCTGCGGGGCCAGGCAGACCTTCCAATCAATGGAGGCTTACCCAGCAGGGGCATCAGCATTTCCCAGATGGCAGCGACACCTTTGCGCTGAACCTGCTGGAGTCGATGGCTGCCAGCCTGCCGCCGGAAACTCTGGCCACGCTGCTCGACCAGCAGGCCCAAGACAAGGCTCGCCATTACAGACACCAGCTGGGAGATGGTCCGCTCGAACAGCGCATCAGCAGACTTGTGAGCCTGCGCAGCCAGGAGGGTTATGTCAGTGAAATGGTTCCGGCTGAAAATGGATGTGGCTGGTGCGTCAACGAATTCCACTGTTCCGTGCAGAGGATCGCTGAGGAATTTCCCGCTGTCTGCGATCAGGAACTGCGACTGATCAGGTTGACATTCCCCGACTGTCAGGTGGAACGGGTGCACTGGAGGCTGGAATCCGGACATTCCTGCGGGTTTCGGATCAGCCCTTCAAGAACCTCTTCCAGCCATTTCGAGGATTTCCATTCGGGAATCAGTCCGTGAGCATGGATCCATCGCCGGTCACAGGCCCCTTGGACCGACAGCAGATCGAACGCATCGAGGCCACTCTTCTTCCAGTGGTTGACCGCCATCTTCTGCGACTGCAGGCCCACTGCCTGGTGACGTTTCAGCAGATCGCCATGCCGACTCGGCAAGGGCCTCTGCCGAGTCGGGATCGCTGGCAGGACTGGTGCGACCACCAGCCCCAGCTCGCTGATGACACTGAATTCAGCGAACAGCTGATGATGCAGTTCACCGTGATTGCCGGGCAGCTGGAGGAAATCGCCAGGAAGCTGAACCGCACGCCACTTGAGCTTGAGCTGAACGATCTGATCGACCAGGCTGAAACCAACAGCCGTGATCGCCTGTCGGACTCGGGCTGAGAAGCGTCCTTGCCAACAAGACCGATCACGAACCGTCATCCACCCTGCGATCATCCAAAAAGATCGTCCACAGCCGATGACACTGGACATAGTTGATGCGCCGACATTCTTCCGTCTGAGCTGCGGGACCTGGCGTTCCCAGCGCAGCGTGCATCACCTGCTGCATCGCCGCAGTGAGGCAGGTGGTTCGCTCATCGTCGTCGAGGACCTCGAACTGAATGATGAACGTCTGCTGACCATGGCCCGACAGCATGATCAGGATCCTGGCCTGATCATCGGAGGCAGCTACGTGCGCTGGAGCGCATCGATGGCCTGGGACCGCGATGGCGATGCCCATGACGGTGAAACCTGCTTCGCCTTGATCGGAGATGGTGAATCCGCACGCTCCGGAACCATGCTCAGAGATCAGGGCTATGCGGAGAAAGCGCCTGCAACATCCACCTTCAGCATGGACGACAGAGATGGACTGGTTCTCTGCACGAGCTACGAAATGATGACCGTCTGGGAGCGCTTCAGCTTCTCCGGTCCGGATGTGCGCGTTCGCTCCAGCACCGTTGAGGGCCTCTCCAACAACGCATCCTTCTGCGTGGAAACCAGACTCAAAAGTGACAGCTCAACCACAGGCGGCGAGGGGATGACAGCGCTCGTATCACCCTTCGGTTGGTGAGTGACCTCTGTTACGGACTGTGAGTAGGCCGAGGGCTGCTCGGAAGTGGGATGTCTTGCACTTATACGATCCAGCCAGTGTGTTCCGATTCGAGTGGCTCTACCTCTTCTTCAGTACGCACCGACCACGCAGAACAACCGCGTTGCAGCAATCCGCGTTTCCTCTGATGAGAACGAGCGGTCCCTCCAGATGGACATCTCGATGGATGCTGACAACATCAACACGGTGATCGAATCGGCATACCGCCAGATCTTCTTTCACGCCTTCAAGAGCGACCGGGAGACGTTCCTCGAATCACAGCTCAGAGATGGTCAGATCACCGTTCGCGATTTCATCCGCGGCTTGTGTCTCTCCGATACCTTCAAGCGGACTTTTTACGGTTTCAACTCGAACTACAGGGTGGTGCGCCACCTCGTTCAGAAAATCCTCGGACGCAAAACGCACGGAAAGTCCGAGGAAATTTCCTGGTCAATCGTGATCGCCACCAAGGGTGTGGAAGGCATGGTGGATGCCCTTCTGGACAGCGACGAATATCTCCAGGCCTTTGGTTACGACAGTGTTCCCTACCAACGCAACCGCGTGCTGCCTGGCAGAGAACTCGGTGAGACCCCCTTCAACATCACCACGCCTCGGTACGACGAGTACTACCGAGGAATCTTTGGCTTCCCCAAGATCATCTACACCGGCAAGGCCAAGCGCCTGCCGGCAAGGGCCAATCGTTCCCGCGGCGGTTTCAGCGAGGATTATCTGCCCTGGGTGCGGGGCATCGCTGCAGCTGGCTCGGCATCTCCCGAAGGCAACCTCGACATGGATTACCTGTCGAAAGTTCCCTACCGCAGCATCGGCCGCTGATCTACTCTCCGGCAGAGGACTTACAAGCGGAGCCTCCTGTGGGGCTCCGCTTTTTGGTGTGCGTTGCCAGTGCAGACGCTCACGCGCTCAGGACAGCTCATGCAGTCAGAAGATGCTGACCACGGGCGATTGAGCTCCCTGAAAAGAGGGACTTTCCAGCAAACTGATCCCAAAGAAACCCGGTAGCCCGACCGTGACGCAAGCCATCACATCCCTCGCCCGCATGACCTTGCGTCAGCTGCGTCAGATGGCCAGTGATCTCGGCGTCACGCTCTACAGCCGCAAAAGCAAGGAAGACCTGGTTTCCGCCATCGCTGAAAAGCAGGAGCGCCGTGGAGGCGATCTGCGTGCAATTGAAGCCGAGTTGAACCCACCATCACGCCCGCAATCCGTGACCCGTGTGGTGTTCCTGCCCCGGGATCCACAATGGGCCTATGTGTTCTGGGAGATCTCAGACAGAGACCGTCGCCGCGCGCAGAGTGAAGGTGCAGCACATCTGAATCTGCGACTGGCGGATGTGACAGGCCTTCAGGATGGCTCCGCTCATCCCCACACCCTGCAGGAAGTTCCCGTCGACAGCCACAGCACAGAGTGGTATTTGCCGGTTCCACTCTGTGATCGCGACTACCGCGTGGAACTCGGCTTCCGCTCTGGAAATCAGTGGATCTCTCTTGCCTTTTCATCCGTGGCCAGAGTGCCCGCACTTCACCCCAGCGATCAGATTCTCGACCAGTTCGTACCATTCAGCCTCGAAACAGCCGCGCCCTCTCCAGCTCCTGTCAGCACCCCGACCTTCGAGCCCAGCGACAGTGGACTGCATGAGCGCCTCTACCAAAGTGCCACCACCCACTTCAGAAGTCGCCGCGTCGGCTCCGAGGTGCTGCATGAACAGGACTCCCTTGCCGGCGATCAGCGTGGACTGAGTGATTCCGGAGCCGGCTTATGGGCCAGTGGACTCAATGAGTCCGGTCTCGGTGGTGTCGCCCCTCGCCAGCGCACCTTCTGGCTGGTGGCTGATGCCGAACTAATTGTTTATGGCGCCACTGACCCCTCAGCCCGTCTCACGATCGGTGGAGAAGAAGTTCCTCTGTCCAGCGACGGAACCTTCCGGATTCAGGTTCCCTTCCGCGACGGGGAACAGGTATATGCGATTGAAGCAACCGCGGTTGACGGTGAGCAGAAACGCAACATCACCCTCAACTTCGAGCGCACCACACCCGAGGACAACAGCAATCCTGCCAGCGAATCCAAAGCCGAGTGGTTCTGATCCTGTGGGAGTGAACCGAAAAGCCCTGCGCTGGATTGTGGCCATCACCCCAATAGCAGGGGCGGTGGCATTCCCGGTTCTTGTGCCTCTGACGATGGCAAAAGTCGGGATCGGTGCAGGTGTTGGCCTGGCACTCGTCCTCAGCAGCCTCTGGTTTGTCGGGATGCTGAAAACCTCTGAAATGCCCCACTGACTGAAGCCCTGATCACCAGAGGGGAATTCTGACTGCAACCGCAATCCAGCACGTGCAGTACAGGCTGCTCAAAAGATTGCGAACACTGGCCTTAACGCCTCTGATCATCACCCTTGCGATGGGCTGCAGCCAGGCCGGCCAGGTCGTTGGAGCGAGTGAACCTGAGCTGCCGTTGCCGCAGAACTTTCAGCTTCACTTCAATCATCGAGATGCGGTTCGCTATCGCCATCCCCTGAACGGCGACTGGCGAAACGGCGACAACCTGGAAAAGCAGTTGATCAAAGCTATCAACGCGGCAAAAGAGGAAGTGCTGATCGCCGTTCAGGAACTCACTCTCCCAGAGATTTCACGAGCCCTGATCAGGGCCAAGAGGCGTGGCGTGAACGTTCGTGTAGTGCTGGAGAACAATTACAGCAGCCCCTGGTCCTGGCAACACCCAAGCGATCTCACGCCCCGCGCCAGGCAACGACAGAGCCAACTGCAACAGCTGGCGGATACCAATCGCGACGAACGTCTCACTCCCGACGAACGGCTGGCGGGAGATGCGATTGCGCTGCTGATGCAAAACGGAGTGGCAATGATTGATGACACCGCAGACGGAAGCCGAGGCAGTGGCCTGATGCATCACAAGTTTGTGGTGGTTGACAGGTCTCTTGTGATCACAGGTAGTGCCAACTTCACCAGTTCGGGAATGCATGGGGATGTAGGGCCTTCACGCAGTCGCGGCAATGTGAATCATCTACTCAGCATCAGAAGCCCCGATCTGGCTGCGCTGTTCCGGCAGGAATTCAATCGGATGTGGGGCGATGGCCCCGGGGGACGGCAGGACAGCAAATTCGGACGAGACAAACACAGCACTGGCCAGCAGAGCGTTCAGGTGAGTGGCGTCACAGTCGACGTGCTGTTCGCTCCACATGCACAACAACAACCAGAGCATGGATTACATGTGATCAGCGAGCAACTGACGGCAGCAAAGAGAAGTATCGACATGGCTCTGTTTGTGTTTTCCGCACAGACACTCACCAACGTTCTTGCAGAAAAAGTTAATGCTGGTACCAATATTCGAGTGCTGGCAGATCCAGGCTTTGCGAACAGATCCTTTTCAGAAGTGCTCGATCTACTAGGCCTGCAAATCCCTGACCATCGATGCAGGATTGAATCCAACAACCGCCCTCTAAAAGAGCCATTGCAGACCGTCGGCACCCCCCGCCTTGCCCGCGGCGACAAGCTGCATCACAAGTTCGCCGTGATCGACAACAAAACTGTGATCACAGGATCCTTCAACTGGTCACCCGCTGCTGCCCACACCAATGATGAAACTCTGCTGGTGATTCACTCACCCGAAGTTGCTGCTCATTTCACCCGTGAAATGAATCGAATGTGGCGTGGAGCTGAACTGGGGATCACCGATCGAATGCGCCGCAAGCTTGATCAGCAACGTGCAAAGTGTGGAAGTGCGTTCAAAGATATTTATTAGGCGAAGCGTGATTGACACCATTTCATCAATAATTCAAAACGAATGCATAATGAAGGCGTCATCAAGAGCTTATCATTAAATTGATAAACAATTAGAAAAGGGATTCAATTCAATTTGGTAAATAAAAAAATACATTTAAGAAATATTAGCATTAACATGACGCGAAAACAATCTGCTTTCTAAATTTTTAATCAACACATAAGCTGGCGGAACAAAAAGCAATGAAAGAATTGTACCCATTAACAAACCGCCAAAGACAACAGTACCAATCGACTGCTGAGTATTGGCTCCGGCATTCTGTGCAACGACAAGTGGGAAAAAGCCTGCGAGGGATGCCACAGACGTCATCAAGATAGGCTGAAGCCTTTCTTTTCCTGCCTGGGCAGCAGCGGTAACAGTATCAACTCCGTTAGAGACTCGTTGGTCTGCAGCTTCGACAACGAGAATTGAATTTTTAGCAGCAAGACCTATCAGCATTAGGAGACCAATTTGAGAAAAAATATTGACATCCATAGAGCGGAGACTAATAAATAAAAGGCTTCCTAAAACAGCGATTGGTACTGTAATCATGATAGCAATTGAAGTTATGTAGCTCTCATATTGGGCTGACAACACCAGGAACACGGTCAATGCAGCCATCAAGAACAGAAAAACGATTGTAGAACCGGATTCATTCTGAACTCTGGTTAAACCGGTGAACTGATAGCCGATATCATTGAAATCAAGAGAAGCAAATACCTCTTTTACATCATTAATGACCTGTCCAGTAGAATATCCTGGGCTAGCAACAACCCTATACTCGATCGAGCGTTGGAAGTTAAAATGATCAATCGTTCCCGGACTTGTCACCAGTTCATAAGTGGCAACCTCATTCAAAGAAACAAAGTCACCCGTGGATGATTTAATCCCATAGTTCATCAATTGATCAATAGTGCTTCTTTCTTTAGGTTGACTGATAAGAACAATATCTTTCGGACCACCCTCTAAGGAAGTCTGATCGACACGTGCACTACCAGCAAGCGTACTGATTGTCGTCAGAACATCCTCATACTCAAGATTCAGAGATCCCAACAATGATCGGTCGATGTTAATTTGATACGATGGATTATTAGCAGAAAACTGTGTTGAGATATTTTGAATTGACGACTGTTGGGAAGCTTTGACTGAGAATTGATTGGTTAAATCAAAAAATTGATCAATTGAATAGCGTCCACTGCTTTCGTCTGTAAGCGAAACGGTCAAGGCAGAATCTTGGCCAAAACCAGTGATCATTGGCTCCTGTAGCACTGGAGGCGGATTTCTTGTGGGTAGTCCGGCAAACTTGGTCATGAGACTGGATGATATATTATCGATTTTTTGAGTGATTTTGCGACGCTGATCGAGAGGCAATAGGGTGACATATAAAATTGCAGAGCCATCAGTTTGGTCGATCAACACATAATCAGAAATGCCGGATTGATTGCCTTCGTTTTGATCATTTAATAGGCTTCTAACCTGATTGCTCACAGGCTCAACAGCAGTAATCGAAGCCCCAGGATTAAGATAAAATAAACCAAACAAATTACCCATGTCTTCTTGCGGAATTAGACCAGTTGGGGTGATCCTAAATAGATAAATTGTCAACAAAGCGAGAGGCAACAAAGAAATACTTACCCACCTTCTTCTTTTCAAAAACTGATCTAACAATTTCTGGTAAGCATTCTCAACTTTTGCGTAAAATTTGTTAAATGTTCTGAATACTGTGTCAAGTTTCAGGCCAATACAAGCAAATAGTATAGTACTAATCGGCAAGATAATAGTTCCAAAAATAGCCTTGGTGAAATAGCCAACCAGAAGCCCAACAAGAGAACCTAAAAATGCTGAAGTCCATGCGGGCATTGACTTCATTCGCCCCGGACGCAACAACAAGGCTGACATCGTCGGTGAAAATGTCAGAGCATTAAAAGTCGATATTGCGATAGAAAATATGATTGTAATTGCGAACTCAATATAAATATTTCCAATCGGTCCACTTGTCAATGCGACAGGAAGAAACAATGCAATTAACACTAATGAAGTAGATATAATCGCTCCGAACAACTCATTCATTGATGCAAAAGCCGCATCGCGAGAAGTCATACCTTTCTCCATATTGGCCGTAACTGACTGGACCACCAGAATTGCATCATCGACGACAAGCCCCGTGGCCAGGACCAAGGCTGTCATCGTAAGAAAATTCAAAGTAAAGCCAAAAAACCTCAGAAATGCAAAGGTTCCGACAATAGAAATTGGTATCGCTAACCCAGGGATAAGAATAGTTCGCCAGTTTTGCAAGAACAATAATAAAATAAGAATAACAAGTAAGATTGCCAATCCAAGAGCATCTTTCACGTTCGAAATAGAGTCTAAGATAAATGTCTTACGATCCTTAAATTGAACAACCTTGATTCCAGGGGGAGCATTAACTTTAAACTCATTAATACGTTGTTCAATCTGCTCACCAACATCCACGGCATTACTCCCTGACCTGAGAGAAGCTTCAATGTAGACTCCTGGATGACCGCTACTAGATTTAATCACCGATTCAGGACTCGCTATATATTGAACATATCCAATATCTTTGATACGCAAAACAGCGCCAGAACTCAACCGTTTAATGACAATGTTCTCAAATTCGGGTATGGATTGAATGTAACCGCTGTTCTCAATCATCACAGAGTAGTCATACGTAGCAGTATCGCCAGCCTGAGAAGCACCAACAAAACCTCCAGAAGAAGGATAATTCTGAGATTTGATGCTCTGACTCACCTCATCCACACTTAATCCATAGGAACGCACTAGGTTTGGGTCGACTGAAATCTGAAAAATTGGCCTCGATGGATAAACAACTAGTTTGCCGACACCAGAAATCAATTGGAGTTGTTTTTGCAACTGATCTTTGACTAGAGAACTTAAATAAGCGGCATCGTATTGACCTTTGGTTGATGTAATCAGATAGCCACTGATTCGCGTATCTGTGGTTTGAGAGATAGTAATTCCCTGTTCTTGAGTTATTTTTGGTAGACTTGACTGTGCCTGTTGAACACGATTTTGAACATCTAAAGATGCAGTATCTGCCGAAGTATCAGGTTTGAGATGTAATGTGATCGATGTGGAATCAGCTTTGGAAGTCGATCTGATGTAGTCAACACCAGGTGTGTCAGACAAAATATCTTCTAATTGCTCTGTAACCGATAATTCGACAAATGAAGCGTTTCCACCTGGATACTTTGCTGTAACCACAATTTGAGGTTGAGCAATATTGGGCATGTACTCAAGTGGCAAACTGTCAAGGGAAATCCATCCGATGATGAAAATCACCAGACTGCAAACACTGGTGAGAACCGGCCTTGAAATGAAGCGATCAGATAAAGACATTTATAAATCAAACTTAGTTTGATGATTTGATTGATACTGGAGTGCCATTGGCAAGGACTGCTGAACCACTGACAGCAATTAAATCACCGGCTTTTAAACCTGACAATACAGAGAAATAATTGTCTTGCAAAGACCCTAATTTCAATGGTGTTTCAACAGCAATCAAGGAAGTTGAAGGCAATTTCATCATTGATTTTTTCTGCTGAAGATTAACATTGTTTTCCTTCAAAAAAGATCGAACAGGGACGAGTTTATAGGTATAGGGTTGTTGAGCTTTGAACAATGCTGCCGTAGCAGGTAAGCCAGGATGTTGGTCGCTACCAATAATAATTTTTGATCGAATTAACTGATTAGGGCGCAGATCAGATCTTTCATTCACAAATGCTGCTCTAACTCTCAAAGTGTTTAAAGGCAGGAAATCGTTGTTCCTTGTATCAGCCTCAAAATATGGAGGGATAAATGCAATTCGGCCTTCTCCAATCACACCGCTATTAGATTCATCAACCATATCAACTCGCTGTCCTAGCTTGATCTTATTTGCTTGAAGCGCAGGCACAGAAAGATCCACTGAAAGATTTTTATTATTGACAACAACAAAACTGTTGCCCCCCTGCTTTAGGTAGAGGCCTGGATTGATTCCAGTTAAATCTCCAATAATGCCATCAATCGGTGATCGAATTGACCTCTTATTAAGTGCTTCTTGTTTTGCTACCAAATTACTTTGTTTACCAATTGCAGCAACGCTGGCCTCCTCAGCCGACTCCTTTGACTCTGCACCCTTTTCAAACAACCACCGTACACGCTTGGCATGCAAATCAGCTTCTTTAAATTGTGCCTGTGCCGTTTTCAACTCCGCAATTTGCTCAGCATTGTCTAAAACAACCAAGACCTGGCCAACAGTAACAGAATCACCTTCTTTAACGAGTACTTGTGTAATCAGGCCATTCACTTGTGGCCTAAGTTCAATATATCCAGGGTTAACAAGTGTACCCTGAGCTTGGATAACCTCAGCAAATTTTCTTGTTTTAATCCTCGTCGCATCAACTGGAAAGGCTTGAGGATCTGGACTTTTGCTGTGGCAACCTGCCATCATGCAGGTAAGCCCGCACAAAAAGCCAACTTTGGCTAACAATCGCATCTTGAAGCGGACGTACGAAGGCAAAATTAAATTGGATAACTAATTATGATAAATCATAGCTATTCAATCTGTGTTGACCTTATACATCAACAACTATTTCGCAAAGTCAGCACTTGCCTACAAAAAACAAAATGCACCAAGATTATCCAGCCCCTTAATTTGATAATCGCCTGGATCCTTTTTTGAGCAACAGGGGGCTAATTCTTGAAAGGTACATTGCGATTTTCGCAAAAGCTTATCTTGCAGCATCTACTCACCCCCCCCACCCAAAAACTCTAATGATACGCAGGTCAGTATCAGATGCGCACTGACTATCGGCATCGCTCTAATTAGCTTGACAGTAATAAATAATTCGCCTGCATTCTTTAATGATCACCTGAGAATTCACTTCCTTAATTAAAAATCCAATCATTCTCACTCAAAGAGCACTGGGCGAGGTATTATTTCATGAAAGACACATCCGGTGAAGCTTCTGCTGAAGAACTGGTCGAACAACCTTACAAATACGGATTCGTCACCGAGATTGAAGAAGAAAAGATTCCAAAAGGAATTGATGAAGATGTCATTCGCCTGATCTCGGCAAAAAAGGAAGAGCCGGAGTTCATGCTCGAATTTCGACTGAAGGCCTATGAACACTGGCTAAAACAAGAAGAACCCAACTGGGCAAAACTTGGCTATCCGAAGATCGACTATCAAGACATCATTTACTACGCTGCACCAAAGACAAAGGAAAAAAAGCGCAGCCTTGAGGAGGTAGATCCAGAGCTTCTCGATACATTCAGCAGACTGGGTATCCCTTTAAGTGAGCAGAAGCGACTTGGCAATGTTGCCGTAGATGCTGTGTTTGACAGCGTTTCAATTGCAACAACCTTCAAAGAAAAGCTTGCAGAATTTGGGGTAATTTTTTGTGGCTTTGCCGAAGCGGTAAAAGAGCACCCTGAACTTGTAAAAAAATATCTCGGCACTGTTATTCCCAGTAACGATAATTTCTTTGCGGCTCTGAACGCGTCCGTGTTCAGCGACGGCACGTTTGTTTATATCCCCAAAGGAGTGGAATGCCCGATGGAGCTTTCCTCCTATTTCCGGATCAACTCCGGAGATGCTGGACAGTTCGAACGCACGTTGATTGTGGCGGAGGAAGGTGCTTCCGTCAGCTATCTAGAGGGCTGCACAGCTCCCATGTTCGACACCAACCAGTTGCACGCTGCCGTGGTGGAGCTGATTGCTCTTGATGATGCGTCCATCAAGTACTCCACCGTGCAGAACTGGTACCCAGGCGACGAAAACGGCGTCGGCGGCATCTACAACTTCGTCACCAAGCGTGGTCAGTGTCGCGGCGCCAGAAGTTGCATCAGCTGGACACAGGTGGAGACAGGATCGGCGATCACATGGAAATATCCCAGTTGCGTTTTGATCGGAGAAGATTCAGTTGGTGAATTTTATTCTGTCGCTCTCACGCATCATCTGCAACAGGCAGATACGGGCACCAAAATGATTCATATCGGCCCACACACACGTTCAACCATTGTCAGCAAAGGGATCAGTGCGGGCAAATCGAGTAACAGTTATCGCGGACTGGTTCATGTCAACCCGTCAGCGAAAGGGGCACGCAATTACAGCCAGTGCGACTCGATGCTCATCGGTGACAACGCAAGCGCCAATACCTATCCTTATATCCACTGCCAACAAATGAATTCTTCGGTGGAACATGAAGCCAGTACCTGCCGAATCTCAGAGGATCAGCTCTTCTATCTGCAGAGCCGCGGTATCGGCTTTGAGGAGGCAGTCTCCATGATGGTGAGCGGCTTCTGCCAGGATGTTTACAACCAGCTGCCGATGGAATTCGCAGCAGAAGCAGACAAGTTGCTTTCCCTGCGACTGGAGGGAGCTGTGGGCTGAGTCTTTCTGATCACGCAACAAACAATCACCGGTTTTAGCATTTTTATTCATGATCAATCCCGATTCAGAACTGCTTCTCGACATCAAAGATCTGCATGCCTCTGTTGAGGATCAGCCCATCCTCAAAGGCGTCAATCTCCAGATCAGAGCCGGTGAAATTCACGCGATCATGGGCCGCAACGGCAGCGGCAAGAGCACCCTCTCGAAGGTTCTTGCCGGACATCCCGCCTATGAGGTCACCGGCGGCAGCGTTTGTTATCGCGGCGAAGACCTGTTCGAACTGGAAGCCGAGGAGCGTGCACGTCTCGGTGTGTTCCTCAGCTTCCAGTACCCGGTCGAGATCCCCGGTGTCAGCAATCTGGAGTTTCTGCGCGTCTCCACCAATGCGCGGCGTGAGAAGCAGGGCCAGGAGGAGCTCGACACCTTTGATTTCGAAGACCACGTTCGCGAGAAGCTCAAGGTGGTGCAGATGGATCCGGCCTTCCTCGAGCGCAGCGTCAACCAGGGCTTCTCCGGTGGTGAGAAGAAGCGCAATGAAATTCTGCAGATGGCATTGCTGGAGCCGGTGGTGGCCATCCTCGATGAAACCGATTCCGGTCTGGACATCGATGCCTTGCGCATCGTGGCCGGCGGCGTCAATCAGCTCTCCGGTCCGCAGAACGCCACGATCCTGATCACGCACTACCAGCGACTGCTTGATGAGATCACTCCGGATTACGTGCACGTGATGGCTGCAGGACGCATCCTGCGCACCGGCGGGCGTGATCTGGCGGTCGAGCTGGAGAAAACCGGCTACGACTGGGTTGATAAGCAGCTCGCCGCCGAGGGAGTGGCCTGATCATGGTGAGCAGTGTGCTGGCACCGGTGCAGCAGAGAGGACGCGAAGCCCTCCAGCGCCTGGGACTGCCCACCCACAGACAGGAAGCCTGGAGGCTCACTGATCTCAAACGACTCGGGGCGATGCATGCATTGCCTCTCATTCCCGCGGATGCTCGGGATGATCTGCCCGAACCACCTAAGAGAGGACTTCGATTGCTGCTTGGGGCTGATCAGAATCCGTTGGAGGCAGTGACACTCCCCAACGGCATCAAAGCCTTGAACAATGAGGAGCTGGAGAGCCTTCTCGGTCGCGTAACCGATCACTGCGGATGCTCAGCAGACTGGCCGGTTGAACTCAACAAGTCCTCCAGCCAACAGATCCTGGCGCTGCAGATCAGCGGCAAGGTTCCTCCTCTGGAACTCGTGATTGATGCCAGTGGTTCCGGCTTGCTGGCGACGCGGTTGCTGCTGATTCTTGATCCAAATGCCGAACTCGACCTGCTCCAGGTTTTCAGATCAGCAAATGGTGTGGCGCACAGTCATCTCTGCGAAATCCAGCTCGGAGAGGAGTCACATCTTCACCATGGATTGCTCTCGATTGGAGATGGCGAAGGTTCACTCCTGACAACACTGGCAACGCAGCAGGAACCAAGAAGTAACTACGCCTTCTCCTCGTTTGTTCAGGGTTCGATGTTTGCTCGAATTGAACCCAGAATTGTGCAACTGAGAGGCCAGGCATTCACATCTTTGAAGGGATTGGCTGTCGCAACCGATGAGCAGCAGATCGGAGTGCACTCCGCGATGCGGTTTGACGGCCCCGAAGGTGAACTTGATCAACTGCAGAAAAGCCTGGTTTCAGGGAAATCGCACACGATTTTCAATGGCTCAATACAGGTGCCCAAGGAAGCACAACAAACCAATGCAGCACAGCTGAGTCGCAATCTCATGCTCTCGAGTCGAGCTCGCGTTGACACAAAACCAGAGCTGGAAATCATTGCCGATGATGTCAAATGTGCTCACGGGGCCACCGTCAGCCAGCTGCAGGAAGACGAACTCTTTTATCTGCGCAGCCGCGGAATCACCGAGATGGAAGCGACAGCTTTACTCCTCAATGGGTACTGCCAGGAAGTGATTGATCAGTTGCCCGCAGAGGCCGCACGATGGAAACTTTCTGAAAGAGTGCACAATCTGCTGATTTCAGCCGTTTAAACCGTTCAGCAGTGAAACCTTGAACACAATTGAGGTGATGCTGCAATCAATCACTGGGAGAAGTCTGCTCAAAACAGACTCAGCATTTCAGACATCGTCTGCAAGACCGATCCCAAGTCAGAATGCCGCCACGTGTAAAACCCACCCCGTGAGACTTCCATCGTTCCTTTTGGGGTTCGCCTTGATGCTGCCTGCAACGGTTGAAGCCCAGATCAAGCAGGTGCCCTTTCCGACCAGGGAAGAGCTGCGCGCCCTTCAGCTTCTGGCGTACAGCTGCTCACGTGGCAACGATGCTGACAGCTGTGACAAGACACGCAGCCTTGCCGATCCCCTTATGGACCATCCCAGACTTTCGGCTGCATGCAAAGACACCGTCTGGGAAGTGGTTCAGACTGCCCGGGTGGCCAGCAGCAACAGCTTTCAGCGCCGCGACAGCATTGATCGCCCTGCCCGGCGACTGACGCTGGTCTGTTCTGAACCTGAGAAACCTCAGGGACCCGCTGCACCAACCGAGACCTGACGATCCGCAGGGTCTAAGGCCCATTCCAAGTCAAAGCATTGATCGGGCAACAGCAGAGTCAGCTGCGTTTCACCTCTTTCTCAAAGCTGAGTTGAGCTCTGTGGACTGCGAAAGGTAACTGCGAGAAGTGGTCGTGCCGGCAGCCATCAGCGGACTCTGCATGTTTAGGTTCGTCTTACCCGCTCCCGTGAGGGATGACTGCCTCCGCCTCGGCCGACTCAGCAAATATTTTCGTACGGCTCGAAGCCCCCTTCACCGACCAGAAGCCGGGCACCTCCGGATTGCGCAAGAGCAGCCGACAATTCGAACAACCGAATTATCTGGAGAGTTTCGTTGAGGCTGTGTTGCTGACCCTGCCTGGAGTTCAGGGAGGCACATTGGTGCTTGGTGGCGACGGCCGCTACGGCAATCTGCGCGCCATCAATGTGATCCTGCGCATGGGTGCAGCCCATGGCCTGAGCAAGGTGATCATCACGACAGGTGGAATTCTCTCCACCCCTGCGGCGTCCAACCTGATCCGCAAACGAAAGGCCATCGGTGGAATCATTCTCTCCGCCAGTCACAACCCCGGCGGCCCCGATGGCGACTTTGGAGTGAAGGTGAATGGAGCCAATGGCGGCCCCACTCCGGGATCCTTCACCGATGCGGTGTTCGAATGCACCAAGTCGCTGGAGCAATACGCCATTGTCGAGGCTCCGGCGCTGAGTCTCGACACTCCAGGTGTCCACAGCATTGGTGCCATGCAGGTCGAGATCATCGACGGTGTCGATGACTTTGTGGAACTGATGCAGCAACTGTTCGATTTCGATCGAATCAGCACATTGCTGCGCGGCGATTTCCCGCTGGCATTCGACGCGATGCACGCCGTTACAGGTCCTTATGCCCGGCGTGTTTTCGTGGATCTGCTGGGGGCGCCCTCCAACAGCATTCGCAACGGCATGCCCCTCGAGGATTTCGGCGGCGGGCATCCGGATCCCAATCTCACATATGCCCATGATCTGGCCACACTGCTGCTCAGGGGGAACGACTACCGCTTTGGTGCCGCCTGCGACGGTGACGGCGACCGCAACATGATTCTCGGCCACCGCTGTTTCGTGAATCCCAGCGACAGTCTCGCCGTACTGACCGCCAATGCCGAGCTGGCTCCCGCCTATGGCTCAGGCCTGGCAGGCGTTGCTCGCTCCATGCCGACCAGCTCCGCCGTTGATGTGGTGGCGAAGGAACTGGGAATCGACTGCTTCGAGACACCAACCGGATGGAAATTCTTCGGAAACCTTCTGGATGCTGGCCGGATCACCCTTTGTGGTGAGGAAAGTTTCGGCACCGGCAGCAACCACGTGCGTGAAAAAGACGGACTCTGGGCTGTGCTCTTCTGGTTGCAGATCCTCGCAGTGCGCCGTTGCAGCGTGGCGGACATCATGAATAGCCACTGGGAGCGCTTTGGGCGGCACTACTACTCACGCCATGACTACGAAGCAGTGCCCAGTGACGCCGCCCACGGTTTGTATGACCGTCTCGAAGGCCTCCTACCCGGTCTGGTCGGCCAATCATTCGCCGGTCGCAAAATCACTGGGTCCGACAATTTCAGTTACACCGACCCTGTGGACCAGTCGATAACCCAGGGCCAAGGCCTGCGCATCCTTTTGGAGGATGGCAGCCGCGTTGTGGTGCGCCTCTCTGGGACCGGCACCAAGGGGGCCACCATCCGGGTCTATCTCGAGAGCTACGTGCCCAGCAGTGGTGATCTCCATCAAGATCCCCAGATCGCCTTGGCAGACATGATCAGCAGCATCAACTCGCTGGCGGAGATTCAGCAGCGCACTGGCATGGAGAGCCCCTCCGTGATCACCTGATCATCAGCGACGCCGCTGCTCCCGCCCCGTTGTCTTTGAGGAGCGGTACTCCTCCTCAGGCGCACTCTCCTGGAGCTGACGCATGCTCTCGATCGATGAACCAAACAGCATGGCGGAGGCGATCACGACGCCTCGGAGATACAGCAACCTGGTGCGAGGGATCTCGGCAGGAGTGTTGCGAATGAATGTGCCGAGAAAAATCGTGAGGATGACGCCGATGCCTGCACCGATGAAGGCAGCCCAGAGCACCTTGAAACCATTGAATCCAGAAGGTCCAGCGTTGCAGGATTGAGGCTTCGGATCAGGTCTCATGAGCTGCTCAATCCCACACCCTCCGTGGGCCCAAGCAAAGACTTGAGAACGACATAAAACACCGGCACAACGAAGAGCGACAGAACGGTGGCAATCAAAAGACCACCAAATACAACAGCTCCGAGCGACGTCTGACTGCGAGCACCGGCACCACTGGCGAAGACGAGCGGCATGAAACCGAACAGCGAGGAAATCGCCGTCATCAGGATCGGCCTGAGGCGGGAACCAGCCGCAAAACGCGCGGCCTCCAGTGCACTGGCACCAAGCTGCATCCGCTGATTGGCCATATCCACAATCAGGATTCCATTGCCAGCAGCCAGGCCGATCAACATCACCAGACCCACCTGGGCATAGACATTGAGCACCTCACCTCGCAAGGCAAGGAAAGCGAGTGCGCCCAGCATGGCTGTCGGTACTGTCATCAGAATGATCAGCGGATCGGAATAGCTTTCGTATTGCGCCGACAGCACCAGGTACACCGCCAGGATGCCGAGGGCAAAGATCACCACCGCCAGGGCACCGGCCTTCACTTCCTCTCGGGAGATTCCAGTCCAGTCGAAACTGAGGCCCTGCGGGTTGATGATCTCAAAGATCCCCTTCATCGCTGTGATCGCCTGACCAGAGCTCTTTCCGGCCGCAGGCGTACCCTCGATCTTGATGGCTCGATAGAGATTGAAGTGAGGCACCACAGTGGGGCCGAGCGTTTCACGCACACTGAAGAACTCCGCGAGCGAAATCAGATCACCATTGGAGCTTTTGACGTACAGGGCTGAAAGGCGCTCCGGGGTCGCACGGCTTTCAGCATCAGCCTGAACATAGACCCGACGCACCTTGCCTTCCTGAAAGGTGTCATTCACATAGAGACCGCCGAAGTTGATGCTGAAGGTCTTCATGGCAGCGCCGAAGTCAACGTCAACCGCAGCCATACGATCGCGATCCACCTGAATCTCGATCTGTGGTGATTCAGGAGCGAAAAGTGTGTAAACACGGTTGAGATCAGGGTCTGCGTTACCCGCCTGGATCAGTCGCCCTGCCGTGCCATAAAAATCAGCCAGGCTGTACGCCCCACCACTCTGATCGAGAAGCTGAAACTCGAATCCACCGCCAGTGCCATAGCCAGGGATGGACGGAGGTTCAACGACAAACACCCTGGCACCATCCACAGAACGGGCCAGCTTCTGATTGAGCCTCTCCACGATCGCCCCCACGGTCTGATCCCGTTGCTTTCGCTCAGACCAGTTGCTGGTGCCGAAGAAGAACAAGCCCTTGTTGGGACTGTTGCCATCCAGACTTGCACCGCTGAACACGGACGCCGCAGTGATGTTCTTTTCCGTGCGCAATACGGCAGCCACCTGCTGATTAATCGCTTCAGTGACCTGAGTGGAGACGCCCTCCGGCGCCTGCACCACGCCAATCGCATAACCCTGATCTTCGATCGGCACAAATCCACCGGGAATGGACCGGAAGGCAACGGCCGTGAGCAGGATGCCGATGCCGAGAATGCTCATCACCAGGCGACGACGATCGAGAGCCCACTCCAAAGCTGAGGCGTAGCGACTTTGCATCACGGCATAAGCGCTGTTGAACTTGGCGAAAATGACCGGGGTGAACCAACCCAGAGTCAGGCCTATAGCTGGAAACAGGATCACCGGGATGACCCGGCTGACTCCCACGAGAATCAAGCCTGTAATGGCTCCACCGATGGTGAAGGGCAGTGCGACCGGTCGATCGATCAAGCGCCCCAGCAGCAGGCCAATCAAGGCACCAACAGCCATTGGAATCAGCACCAGAGGTGCTCCAGCACCAACCACCAGCAATCCATACACAAAACCGATCACCGTGCCGGCGATGGCATAGCTCCGTCGTCCGGGATCCTTCGATTCGCGCGCCAGCAAAAGAGCTGACAACATCGGTGAAAAGGTGAGCGCATTGAAGGTGGAGATCGCGATCGAGAAGATCACCGTGGCCGCGAACTGTTTGTAGATCGTTCCCGTCGCACCAGGAAAAAACAGAACTGGCAGGAACACTGCAAACTTCACCAGCGAGGTGGCGATAACCGCTGAGAACAGCTCGTCCATGGTGGCTTTCGCTGCCTCCAGGGCCGTCATCCCTTCCGCTTTTTTGGTCGAGGTGTCCTCGATCACGGTGATCGCATCGTCGACCACGAGACCCGTGGCCAGCACCAGACCGAACAGCGTCAGCTGATTCAGGGAAAAACCGAAGCCCAGCACCAGACCGAAAGTACCGATCAATGCCACAGGGATCGCAATCCCTGGAACAAGAGTGGCCTTCCAGTTCTGGAGAAACAGGAAAAGAATCAGAACCACAAGCACCACCGCGTCCCGCAGGGAATTCACCACGCCCTGGATGGAGGCGCTGATGAAGTCGGTGTTGTCGTAGATCTTCTCCATCTTCATGCCCACTGGCATGGTCGACTCAAAGTCCGCCAACACCTGCTTCACGCCGTCCGATACCTCAAGAGCGTTACTGCCAGAAAGCTGATAGACAGCCAAACCAACAGACGGAACACCCTGAAGGTCGGTAGCGCTGACGGCGTAGGACTCACCACCCAGTTGAACGCTGCCCACATCTCGGAGGCGCACCAGACCACCCTCCTCAGCAGTTCGCACCACCATCTGCTCGAAATCCTCAACGCTGCGCAGGCGGCCCTGCAGCTGCACGGTGAAGGTGAATTGCTGCCCCTTCAGAGAGGGCTCACCACCGACCTGACCGGCGGCGACAAGACGATTCTGGCTGGACAGCTGGTTGACAACATCGGTGGAGGTGAGGCCAAAACTGGTGAGCTTGTCGGGGTCAAGCCACAGCCGAAACGCCAGTTTGCGATTGCCGAAGTAGGTGAGATCGCCGACACCGCTCACCCGCTTGATGGCATCGGTGAGGTTCAGATCGAGCAATCCACTGATCGTCTCAGCGCTGTAGGTGATCTGGTCAGGATCCGCGCTGCCAAAGTTGTAAACGAGCAGAATCGAATTGGACGCTTTGTTGACGCTCACGCCGGCCTGACGCACCTCCTCAGGGAGTTGCGGTTCAGCCAAGGCCACACGGTTCTGAACATTGACCTGATTGATGTCACCGTTGGTGCCGCTGGCGAAAGCCACATCAATGGAGCTGACCCCGTCTGCGGAACTGTTGGACTTGATGAAGTCCATGTTCTCGACACCGTTGATCTGCTGCTCAAGAACACTGGTGACACCCTCCTCAACAGAGACGGCATCGGCACCGGTGTAGTTGGCCCTCACTTTGACGGTGGGAGGAGCGATGTCCGGGAGGTTTTCGATCGGAAGAATTGGAATCGCAATCAATCCAACGATCACGATCAGAATGCTGCAGACCGTTGTGAGAACGGGTCTGGTAATGAAATTATTGGAGGCGGACATGACTCAGTCGCTCAGTTCTTCACCTGCACCGGCACACCGTGACGCAGGCTCAGAAGATTGCTGGTGATCACGTTCTGCCCCAGCTTCAAGCCTTTGGTGACGGGATAGCGGTTGTTCTGGAGAGCACCGAGATTGACAGGAGTTTGCAGCGCGAACAAAGTCGCGGAAGGAATCACACCGCGGTCAATCCCCCGTTTGATCCTGACCAGATCAGCCTTGCCAGGCTGAGCTTCTAGCTCCTTGAGAGTGCCAAGACGGAACACAAAACTCTGGCCAGAGGTCTGCGTCACGGCAGCAAAGGGAACGGATGGCTGCTGGCGAGAGTCGAGCTGAACCCGGGTCCGCAACCTCTGGCCGTTGCGCAGCTTTCCATCTGGATTGGGAAATTGAGCCCTCACCAGAAGTGCCTGGGTTCCGGAGTTGATGCCCGGATCAATCGACATCACCGAGCTCCTTGCCATCACCTCGTTGCGGCCCGGAAGACTGAGCAACACCGGCAGACCAACCCTGATGCGATCTGCATAGGTGGACGGCACCTCCACCCTGGCCTCCAGGATGTTGTTGCGAATCAGTTGGGTGAAGGGGTCGCCATTTCTGACCACATCCCCGACCTGAACGGAGACGTCCGCCACGATTCCAGCGATCGGTGACTGCAGATTGCTGTAGGCCAGCGTGGCCTCTTGAGCTCTGACCTCTTCTCTCGAAGCGATGTAAATCGCGCGGCGCTGATCCCGCTCCGAGGCTTCCGCAGCACCAAGAGGCACCAGGAATTCATAGCGTTTCAGCTCCAGCAGATCCTTCTGCTCTCTGGCTTTCAGCCCTGCAAGTTTGGCCTGCTCCTGAGCTTGATCAAGAGTCATGAGCAACTGACCTGGAGTCACCCGATCTCCCTGGCTGATCTTGAGTTCCAGAACGCGGCCGCTCGCCTGAGCCGCCAGCTGGACGAGTTCGCCAGCTTCCAACGTGCTCACCGTGTCGACATTGTCAGTGAAGGAGGCCTCCTCCACAGGGGCCTTTTGCACCTCAGGCAAGGGCCTCTGAGCCCGCCCTCCATCACCGCAGGAACTGAGCATGACGCTCGCCAGTGCCAGAGGAATGACAGAACGGAACGAACGCACGGGCAAGTCTCGGACGGCCGCATTATGACCGCGCAGACGGGTGCAAAGGCTCAACCTGAGCAAGAATCGTCGGAGCGGGAATCGATGCCTTGAGCGGACCTCTGGAACAGGATCTGTTCAGTCATCACGGAGAGACGGTGCGGCGGCGCCAGGCACCGCTGGCGGATCGTCTGCGGCCCCGCAACCTCGATGAATTCGTCGGTCAGGGAGCGATCCTGGCGGAGGGCCGTCTGCTGCGACGGGCCATCTCAGCCGATCGGGTGGGCAATCTGATCCTGCATGGCCCGCCTGGCGTCGGAAAGACAACTCTGGCGCGGATCATCGCCAATCACACCAAGGCCCATTTCAGTTCTCTGAATGCCGTGTTGGCGGGTGTGAAGGACCTGCGCTCCGAAGTTGCCGATGCCAGTCAACGACTGGATCGCCATGGGCTGCGCACCATCCTGTTCATCGACGAGGTGCATCGCTTCAACAGTGCTCAGCAGGATGCATTACTGCCCTGGGTGGAGAACGGCACACTCACCCTGATCGGTGCCACCACCGAAAACCCCTTTTTTGAAGTCAACAAGGCACTGGTCAGCCGCTCCAGGCTGTTTCGTCTGCAGAGTCTCGCACCGGAAGACCTGAGTCGCCTGCTGCAGACGGCCCTCCACGACAGGGAACGTGGCTTCGGCGATCGCAATGTTGAGATCAGCCATGAAGCCTCTGCCCATCTCGTTGACGTGGCGGGAGGTGACGCACGCAGCCTGCTCAATGCGCTCGAGCTCGCCGTGGAGAGCACCCCTGAAAATCAGGAGGGCGTGATCGAAATCGACCTCGGCATTGCAGAGGAATCCATCCAGCAACGCGCTGTGCTTTACGACAAGCAGGGTGATGCGCACTTCGACACGATCAGCGCATTCATCAAATCCCTGCGCGGTTCCGACGCCGACGCCGCACTGTTCTGGCTGGCACGGATGGTCGAAGCAGGAGAAAATCCCCGCTTCATCTTCCGGCGCATGCTGATCTCAGCCGGCGAGGACGTGGGTCTTGCCGATCCCCAGGCGGTTGTTGTTGTCGAAGCCTGCGCCGCGGCCTTTGAGCGCATCGGCCTGCCGGAAGGCCTGTATCCACTGGCCCAGGCAGCGCTCTATCTGGCATGCACCGACAAAAGCAACAGCACCAGCGGCATGTTCGAAGCGCTGCGTCATGTTCGGGAAACGCAGCGTCAGGATGTACCGCCCCACCTTCGTGATGCCAACCGCGATGGTGATGCCTTCGGAGACGGCAAGGGCTATCGCTACCCCCATGCCTTTCGCGAACACTGGGTGGCTCAGCAGTACCTGCCCACTGCTCTGCAAGGCGAGGCTTTCTGGTCACCGAGTCGACAGGGCTGGGAGGGAGAACGCCGCGAACGGATGCTGGAACGACGAGCTGCGCAGCTGGCGGCATCCGCGGAGGCGGTCGACGAACATCCGCTGCTGGTGAGCAGCGGACCGGAACAACCCGAGCTGGAGCGGTGGCTGCAACGTCAACTCTCGATGGATGGTGAACGTCTGCAGGAGCTTCGAGAGAAACTCTGGTCAGACATGAGCTGGCAGCGCACGGACCGTGTGCTTGTCCTCGGCGGTCGGTCACTGCTGTGGTCGCTTGATCCACTTGGCGCCGTGGCGGAGGGAGGCCTCACAATTCTCTGCTCATCCTCAAAGGAACAGAAGCGGCTTGAAGCCCAGCTGCAGCTGCTGGATCCCATCAATCAACCAGCCGTCATCACCGATGTCGATGAACTGGAGCGACTGAACCCGAACCATGGGTTCGAAGTGGTGGGAGGTCGACTGAACCAGGAGGATCTCAACAACTCTGATCTTGAGCGGTTCTGGTCGAGCGTGAGCTCCCGCTCCAGCAGCGGCACCCAGCTGAGGCTGTTGCTGAGTGAACCCCAACTCGGACCGGCTGGAGGATTGTTGGAGCTGATGATGAGCGACGGGCAGAAACGTCGAGCGAGCGCATCACTGCAGCAACTGGCGGATCAGGAATCCACCTGGCTGAGTCAGAAGGCACAGCATCGAAAGCTGTTGGACCATCTGGACCGATGCGGCTGGGTGACTCACCAGAGCAGCTGGCAGGAGTCGCTGAAGCTGGCCGTTGAACCGGCCCTGATCGAGCGGTGGCTCGGTGACGACCGCCCGTATCGCAAAGCTCTTGAAGCGACCGGTGCTGACAGTGAGACCGCAGTGTCTGATCTGCGACATGAACTGCGGCGGCAACGTGGCCGACATCTCCCCCAGAGTCTTCGGCACTGGCGAATCGAAGGCCAACTGACCTGAACGCCCGTCAATAAAAAAGCCCCGGCATTGCCGGGGCTAGCGAAGAATTCATTGATGGAACCGGTGACGGTTCCAAACAATCACCAGAGGCCGCGAACAGGAGCAGCAGCAGGTGCGGGCTCAGCGGGGAGGATCTGATTGGCCTGCACGCAAGCGGGAAGGAACACGTACCAGGACAGCAGGGAGGTGGACTGGGGCTCACTAAGACCGTCCTTGCAGACGTTCTGTGCACCGTCAGAGGTTCCGTTGTCGTTCAGACGGAAGTCGACGGGGAGCTGACGCATGATGCCTGCAGAGGAGATTTCTCCATCAGCAGCATCGAGGATGATGGCGGAGCGAAGCGCGACCACGGCGGTCTTCTTCTTCTGCCAGTAAGGGAAGTAGCTGCGTGTCTGGTCGTCCAGGAACGCAACGCCATCGGCGGAATACAGGAAGCGGGAAACACCAACCAGATCTACGTCGTAGCTCTTGGTCATGCCTTCTTGAATTTCATCGGCAGTCCAACCGGAGTTGTTGATGCCTGCTTCAAGAGCACGGTCAGTGATTTCGCCGTCGTTGAAGAACTTGGCGAAAGCAGAGGCTTTGGTGGTCCAGACAGCGCCACCAGACACCCAGCGCACAGGGCGCTTGGTGCCAGCTTCAGCGGCGACAGCCAGAGTGGAAATGGAAGCGGCGGCGAGAGCGCCGGCTGCAAAACGGGTGAACACGGACGGCGAGAAAAGACGTCTCTTTAATCCTATCCGTAGGAAAAAGACTTGCCAACAAAATCAACGCCTGAAAAGCGCAAATGAGGACAAATCCGCCTGAGAAGGATCACTTCAAGCAAGTCTCATGGTTCTCAATGGATGCATGAATCTCGGAGCGAAACTTATCTATCTTCAAGGCCTCAGTGATGTCCACCCCGTCGGGCAATCATTGCCCTTGAACCCAAAATTGATCGTTTTGTCGGAGTCAAAAGCTGGACCACGACATTGAATGCGCAACAGATTGCCGCCATTGGAACGAACCTCGGATAGATAGGCCTCATCCCCACGCAAGGGTGTCAACCAGAGCCGGGTGACGCCCCCGGTGTTTTCTACCCTGGCCTGAAGAGAGGGATCAGCAACCAGCCCCAGATCAGTCAGGGACGAGGCGAACTGCCCCTAGTAATGAGGCGCGAGCTGGGCACGAGTGAATGCAGCCAGCAGGTCCTGAGCACCTCGGCGCTGATGCAGGGTTGCCTCTTGCTCCTCAAGCTGATCTAGTTCGGCCTCCCCTGCAAGCCAACCCGTATTCACCACACTGCGACACTGGTGATGTGTCAGACCACTTAGACCCATACCAAGCAGCAAAGCTGCACTGACCAAAGTGGGATCATCTGCCGGCGATGCGCGGGCAAGGGAATAACCGATCGGCCTAATTTCACGCTAAGCAGAGCAGAGAATCCTGCAGATTCTTTTTCTCGCCAACGACAATTCCCAGTCGCCACTTCTTCACCGAACGCAGCTGCGCAGCGACCTTGAGATTCAAGCCGTGATGCCGTGCGCAATCAAGGGTGGAACTCACCTCCCAGAAACGCAGATCCTGAGCCAGCGATCCTCGCTGCCACTTGATCGCAGCCTCCTTCAGCAGCCACCGATCCAAAACCTGTCGGCGCAGCTGTTCGGCCTGCAGAGCCCTGAGCTCAATCTGCTCAGACTCCCTGTAGAAGCGATGAATCAACGCGAGAGCTGAAGGAATGGCTCGGTCGGAGCGCTCAAGGTCAACACCGATGGGCTGCTGAGACCATCCCAGCAGACAGGCATCAGCACAGTGGCTGAGGCTCAGATACCCCCAACCGAGTGGCAGCCGCGGCGGTGCACCGGGTGGAGCCTCGAGCGGAACCTGCAGAGGCTGAACACCATGCTTGATGGCAAGACAGCTGCGCATCCAGCTTCGAGAGACCAGAAACTGGCTGGATCGAGACGGAGACATCTCTGCAGCCCATACCTGTTCCCTGCTGGTCACAGCTAGCTCCTCACAGGAAGCCTCAGCGCTGACCTGCCGTATCCATAACGCCGTTACGCTGCCGCCGAATGTTCGGCAATCCATGACTTTGCAGATCGGCGATCGCGCCCCAGATTTCACGCTTCCTGATGAAAACGGCAAGCCCCTGACGCTTTCATCTCTGAGAGGACAGAGGGTTGTGATCTATTTCTATCCGAAGGATGCCACCCCTGGCTGCACCAAGGAAGCCTGCAACTTCCGCGACCGCTGGA
This sequence comes from Synechococcus sp. MIT S9503, assembly GCF_047304175.1. Lineage (GTDB taxonomy): Bacteria > Cyanobacteriota > Cyanobacteriia > PCC-6307 > Cyanobiaceae > Synechococcus_C. The sequence continues at coordinate 1,699,790 of NZ_CP138955.1, forward strand.
GTGAACTCAAGAGCCATGGCATCAGGGTTCTGGGAATCAGCAAGGACAACGCCGCATCCCATACCCGCTTCATCGCCAAGCAGGAACTCCCCTTCACCCTGCTGACTGATGAAGAACCCTGTGCAGTGGCCAGCAGCTACGAGAGCTACGGCCTGAAGAAATTCATGGGGCGTGAATTCATGGGAATGATGCGTCACACCTTCGTGGTGGATGCGGAAGGAAAACTTGAACTGATTTACAAAAAGGTCAAAGCCGATTCAATGGCTGATCAGGTCTTGAGCGATCTGGGTCTGGGCTGACCAGCCTCACAAGTGACTGCATCACAAGATCAGGGGCGTGGTTCACCTCCAGCCCCCTTTTCAGCAAAACGGGCCTTAAGAGGGCGGCGTCTCCGCCACAGAGCCAAAGCGAAGAAGGGTCCTGTTCCTGAGCCTGGATGATCAGACCCACAAGACTTTCGAACACTCCCCGGCGCATCGCCTCACAAGGATCTTTTGGGAATGGCATTCCATCACTAGGCAGCTCCTTCTCAACATCAGGATCGGTCAATGCCTGAGTGCCTTCGACCATCGCCCGCAACTGCAGCCTCAGTCCGGCTGCGAGCCAGCCACCGTTGAATCCTCCGTCTCCGGTCACACGCGTGAGGCTGAGAACAGTGCCAGCATCAACAACCATCTGAGAGTCGTTCCGTCCGGACTTGATCCAGGCGCCCCATCCCGCCAGAGCCCTGTCAATGCCAAGCCATGGCGGCACCTCTCTGAGAGGTATCGCATCGAGACCAAGACGCCTCTCCGGCCTTAGCGCGGAATAATCAGGCACTGGACCAACAGCCGCCCAGGCGCTGATCGGGGCACGGACAGCCTGTGTTGACAAACCAGGCAGGGAATGGCTGTAGCTCCATGAACCGCTGCGCGATCGCTCAGCCCAGTGCCAGCGACTGTTCCCGATCAGCAGACAACGCTGCTCAGGCCCCATGGTCAGATGCCATCTCCCATCACACCGGGCACGTGGATTCCGCACTCCTGACGCTGCCCGCCGAAGCGAGTGCCCCGCCCCTCGGATTCAAGACTGTCAGGAGCACTGGAATGCCAGTCGCCAACGGTGGAGTACCCCTGATCAAAGAGTGGATGCTGCGGCAGATCATGCTCCTGCATGTAATAGAAGACATCTCGTTTGGTCCAACCCAGCAGAGGACGAAGAGACAAGCGATCACGGATGGGATCAAGCACAGTCATTGTCTTGCGCAGCTCTGTCTGGCCACGCCGCACCCCACTGGCCCAGCAACTGACCTTCAACCCATTCAGAGCTTCCTCCAGGGGCTCCACCTTGCGAAGACGCAGATACAGATCCAGGTCCTCCTCACGGTTGGTCTCCCAGAGCCTTCCATGCAGGGCTTCCATGCGCGCCGGAGACATGGCTGACTGGCTTACGACAAGCCTGGTGCCCAGACGTGCACAGAGGGTTTCGGCATAGCGATAGGTCTCCGCAGGCAGATAGCCCGTATCCACCCAGATCACCGGCACTGCCTCTCCTCCGGAGAGACGACTGAGCATGTGCAGCAGCACTGATGACTGGATGCCGAAGCTGGTGGTCATGGCAAACCCGGAACCGAAGCGATTCAGCGCCCACTGCAGACATTGCAGGGGTTCCATCGACTTCAGCTGTGCCCGCAGAGCTTCAAGACCGGCATCCTTCGCCTCCGAATCCACACCGCCTGCGGCGCTGATCATGTCTCTGGTGCTCGGGCTCATGCACCCCATCCTCCAATGCCGAGGTGACCACTGGTCTGCCTATGGTTTCAACACGCTCCAGAGAATGCCTTGACTCCCCCTTACAGCGGGCAAGTTCAGCCGATCGTGGTGATCGGCGGTGGTTTCGCCGGATTATCAACGGCTCTTGGGATCAGCCGATTGCATCCAAGGCCAGCGGTGGTGCTGATTGAACCTCGTGACCGCTTCGTGTTCGTTCCTCTGCTTTACGAACTCATGAGCGGAGAGCTCAAGGGATGGGAGGTGGCGCCTGACTATGCATCCCTGCTGGAGGGACGCGGGATCAGTCATCTGCGAGATCGTGTGAGTTCAGTCGACCTCGACTCCAGCACCATCACCACAGCCTCGGGCCAGGCACTGCATTACAGCCAGCTGGTGATGGCCACAGGTGCACGACCTGACGACTTCGGGATTCCAGGGGTACGCGAACACGCGCTGCACTTCCACACCCTCACCGATCTGCAGCCTCTTCAGGAACGTCTTCAGGAGTTGCGGCGGCACCCATCCGGCAGCAGTTCTCTGGTGATTGCCGGTGCCGGTGCCACAGGCGTCGAACTGGCCTGCAAAGTCGTGGATCTGCTCAATGGAGCCGCCAGTGTGCAACTGATCGAACTCGGTGATCAGATCCTGCCGAGGTCCAAGGCCTTCAATCGGGAACAGGCCGAAAAAGCTCTGCACAAACGTGGTGTAACCATCCACCTCAACACGAAAGTTGAGTCAGTGTCAGAAACCTCCGTGATGCTGAGCGGACAGCAGGGCACCCGTGAACTGCACCATGACGGACTGGTGTGGACCGCAGGCAGCCGCCCCACACTTCCTGACCTCTCTCCGAGCATGGAGCTTCACAGAGGACGCGTGCCAGTGACAGCGGCGCTGCGTCTGTCGGCCTACCCGAATGTTCTGGCGCTCGGAGACATCGCTGTTGATCCCGAAGGGGATGAGCTAACCAGCTGGCCTCATTCAGCTCAGGCGGCGATTCAGCAGGGGCAGTTTGCTGCCAGGGAACTGCAGGCAAAGCTCCGCCACGAGGATTCCAAGTCTTTCATCTTCAAGGATCTTGGCGAAATGCTGAGTCTCGGGATCGGCGACGCCACCATCACCGGCCTTGGCCTGACCCTGGCCGGCCCTCTGGCATTCAAGCTGCGCCGGCTCACCTACCTCACCCGTCTGCCAGGACTCTCGCTGGGACTTCGCGCGGCGGGAGCCTGGCTGGTCAGTCCTTGAAACAGGCACACCTGGCTGGGAGAACCAGGGGATTGCGACCATCCCAGTTAAAGCAGCTGGAGCGACTCAGCCATCGTCGCCATCCCGACGGATCCGGCGCTGACGTTTTAACGCTTGAACGGGCTGCCGAACTGGCTGAAATGCTTAAGGAGACTCTGCACCTGCTGATTGATGCCAGAGGTGTCTGTCGTCTGCTCTGGGTTGGCCCGCTGGGAGAATCCGACCGGCTGGACCGCCATCTCCAAGGAGGTGAGAGGCGTCGTCCAAGACAATGGCGTCTGATCAGCACCCTGCAGGGCCGGCGTTCGCCGGATCTCGCACCTGAAGGACGTGATGCTTTCGTCGCGCTGGATGTGCTGCCCGAGTCATGGCTGCGTTATCAGGCCGCGGTCTCTCCCAGCGGGATCCGCAGCGGCGCCCTATGGATTCCCGACCCCGGTTCGGAGTGCGGCTGGAAATGCAGCGGAACAGGAGATCTGACGCTGCTCAGCAGCGCTGAATCAGCTGCCGGGTATGCAGGTCCGTTATGCAAACCGCTCGATGCAGCGGTTGGGAACGGTGCAACGGTGGAGCGGGTGTTGTTGCTCACAATCACCGGAGCGGATCCAGCCAGAAACGAGCGAGAACTGGCCGAACTTGAGGGGCTAACCCGCAGTGCCGGTGCCACAACGGTTGCGGTCTGCCGCCAGCGTCAGGGTCAGGTCAATCCGCAGACCCTCTGGGGCACAGGCAAGCTGCAGGAGGCAGCCCTGGACATCCGCAGGCACGGCGCCACGCTTGTGATCACCGACAGAGAGCTCACCCCTGTTCAGGCCAGAAACCTGGAGCGGTTACTGGACAGCCCTGTGATGGATCGAAGCGAACTGATCCTCGACATCTTTGCCCAACGGGCCTCGAGTGCTGCCGGGCGCCTGCAGGTCGAACTGGCCCAGCTTCGCTATCGACTGCCGCGACTCTCCGGTCGGGGGCTGAGTCTGTCTCGGCAGGGAGGCGGCATCGGCACCCGCGGCCCCGGAGAAACCCAGCTTGAAAAGGACAGGCGTGCCATCAGCAGACGGATCGAACACCTGGGCGGGGAACTGAAGCAGCTCGGGGCGCATCGCGCCCGACTGAGGGAAAGACGCCGTGACCTGCCTGGAGTCGCACTGGTCGGGTACACCAATGCCGGCAAGTCATCGCTGCTGAATGCACTCTGTGATCGCGCCCCAGGAGGCCCTGTCCAGGCGGAGAACATTCTGTTTGCGACCCTGGATCCCACCACACGCCGGCTCTGTTTTCCGAGAGCTGGAGCCGCACCCCGTGAGCTGTTGATCACCGACACCGTGGGCTTCATCCGTGAACTTCCTGCTCCACTGATGCAGGCCTTCATGGCCACGCTGGAGGAAACACGCACGGCGGACCGGCTGCTGCTGGTGGTTGATCTCGGAGATCCCGACTGGCAGGGACAGCTCAACGCCGTTAACGCCATTCTCGACGGCCTGGGCTGCGAGCAACCCAGAAAGGTGCTGGCCAATCAGATTGACCGCTGCCAGGCCACTGCTCTGGAACGTATCCGTGAACTGGAACCGGAAGCCCTTTATCTGTCCGCCACCCTGGGAACCGGCCTGAAGGGTCTGCGAACATGGCTCGAGCAGACGTTCTGGGAGCCGGAAGACGCACCCCCCAATGGTTGAGCTCGGTGTCGCTCTGCAGAACGGAGACGCTCTGATCACGCTCGCAGTGCTGATGCTTGCGGTGGTGCTGTTCATCAGCGGCGCGATGGCACCCGAGCTGGTGGGCCTGCTCAGTGTTGCGCTGCTGATGATCGGTGGAGTGCTGACCCCAATTCAGGCCCTCAGCGGCTTCGGAAGCCCAGCACTGATCACGCTGATGGGGCTGTTCGCCGTTTCGGCTGCACTGTTCAGAAGCGGCGCCCTCGATCGACTGCGTGAACTGATTGCCTCCGAACGCATCCGCAGTCCCCGACGCATGGTGGGCTTGTTGACGCTGGTGGTGGCACCGATCTCAGGAGTTGTGCCCAACACCCCGATCGTGGCCAGTCTGCTGCCGGTACTGGAGACCTGGTGCCAGAAGAGGGGGATCGCACCGTCACGGGTGCTGCTGCCTCTGTCATTCGCCACGCTGCTGGGGGGCACGCTGACCCTGCTCGGCAGCTCCGTCAATCTGCTGGCCAGTGATGTGAGCCAGCAGCTGGGCTACGGCTCCCTGGATCTGTTCAGTTTCAGCTCCATCGGTGTGCCCGTCTGGCTCGCAGGAGCGACTTACATGATGCTCGCCCCCCGCGCCTTGCTGCCGGACAGGAGCGCACCCGAGGACCAGATCAGCACCAACCAATCGCTGACCGGTTACTTCACCGAGGTCACCATCCCAGGCTCCTCAACCCTGGTCGGACAGACCCTGCGGCACAGCAGGCTGCAACGTCGATTCGATGTGGATGTGCTCGAGCTGCAGAGAGGTGGTGAACGGATCCTTCCCCCCCTGGCTGACCGCTGCATCGAGGCCGATGATCGCCTGCTGCTGAGGGTCACCCGCGCTGATCTGCTGCGCCTGCAACAGGAACACACGGTTCAGCTCGCCGCAGCCAGTCGTCCTGCGGCAGATCAGCTGCCCCAGGTGAGCGCCGAGTCTGCTTTCTCAGGTAACAGTGCAGACGCCCAGAAGACCGTGGAGGTACTCCTGCCGGCTGGATCCACGCTGGCCGGCGCAAGCCTACGTGAACTGCGCTTCCGACAACGCCACAACGCGACAGTTCTGGCACTCCGGCGTGGTCAGCAGATGGTGCAGGAACGACTTGGCCAGGCCGTTCTGCGTGAAGGCGATGTGCTGCTGCTGCAAGCGCCCCTCGATGCAATCCGTGGGCTGCAGGCCAGTAACGACCTGCTGGTGCTGGATCAGCTTGAGAACGATCTGCCCACCATTCGCCGCAAACCTCAGGCCGTCACCATCACGGCCCTGATGCTGCTGGTGCCCACAGTCACCGAGATCCCTCTTGTCGCCGCAGTGCTTTTGGCCGTTGTGCTGCTGGTGCTGCTCGGCTGCCTGCGAACAGGAGAGGTACAACGGTCGATCAGGCTCGACGTGATTCTGTTGCTCGGGTCGCTGTCCAGTTTCAGTGTGGCTTTACAGACCAGCGGCCTGGCCAACGCGATGGCCTCCGACATGGAGAGACTGCTGCTGAATTGGCCTGCCTACTGGGCATTGCTGGTGATTTTCCTGGCCACCAATCTGATCACCAGTGTGATGAGCAATGCCGCGTCAGTGGCCCTGCTGGTCCCTGTGGCCACCCAGCTGGCACCCTCTCTGAACCTTCCCCCCCAGGCACTGCTGCTCACGGTGCTGTTCGGTGCCAGTCAATCCTTCCTCACTCCCATGGGCTACCAGACCAACCTGATGGTGTTCGCACCGGGGCGCTATCGCTTCCTCGATGTGGCCCGCTACGGGGCAGGCCTGACCTTGCTGATGACGCTGCTGGTTCCTGCATTGATCCTGGCCCAGTCGGGGGGAGGCTGACGTCGATGGCACTTCCTCGGGCCATTCATCGCACGCAGGCTTGGTACCGCCGCCTCACGGTGCCCCAGTTCACCGTTGTGACCGGATTGCTGGTGATCGCGATCGGAACCCTGCTGCTGTCGAGCCCACTTTGCTCAAGCGGCAGCGTCGGCGTCTGGGAAGCACTGTTCACAGCCACCTCGGCAGTCACCGTGACAGGCCTCACTGTGATTGACGTGGGCGAGGATCTCACCATCACCGGGCAGGCGGTCCTCGCCGTGATGATCCTGGTTGGTGGTCTCGGTCTGATGGCGATCACCACCTTCCTGCAGGGGTTTGTGGTGAGAGGAGCTTCCCTGCGTCGGCGCCTGGATCGAGGCCAGACGCTCGACCAATTCGGAGTGGGTGGTGTCGGCGGCACATTCAGGAACATTGCCCTCACTGCAGCGGTGCTGATCATGGTTGGGGCTTTTGTTCTCTACAACTTCGGGTTCTCAGACCTTCCCGCAGGTGGTGAAAGGCTTTGGGCAGCTGTGTTTCACAGCATCTCGGCTTACAACAACGCAGGGTTCGGCCTCTGGAGCGACAGCCTCGAGAGCTACAGGACGAATCGTGTGGTGAATGTCGTGATCATGCTCCTGATCGTTCTGGGTGGACTGGGATGGCGGGTGACCAGTGATCTGTGGAGCAATCGGCAGCGATTGAAGCGGCGCAATCTCAGTCTTCACACCAGGTTGGTACTGCGCACGTCCATCCTGCTGGTTCTGATCGGCACCTTCGGACTGCTGCTGACCGAATCCCTGTCCAAGGGGCACATACTCACCACGATGGGTTGGCCTGAGCGGCTGATGAGTGCCCTGTTCGAATCGGTGAGTGCCCGCACAGCTGGATTCACCACAGTTCCGCTCTCGGAGCACAGTGTCTCCGATTCCGGTTTGCTGCTCCTGATGGCCCTGATGTTCATCGGAGCCAGTCCCGGCGGAACGGGAGGAGGCATCAAGACAACCACCGTGGCAGCGCTGATGGCCGCGACCCGATCCACACTTCGGGGCCAGGATGACGTCGTCATTCGTCACCGTCAGATTCCCGACAAGGTGGTGCTCAGAGCCGTGAGCATCGTGATGGCTTCACTGATGTTCGTTCTGGTGATGGCGCTGCTGCTCGCGCTCACAACCAATCAGAACGGAGACGAGCCACTCACCTTTCTGGAACTTCTGTTCACCTGCATCTCCGCCTTTGCCACGGTGGGAATGGACCTGGGTGTGACGGAACAGCTTGGGCGCTTTGGCCAGCTGATTCTGGTGGTCGGAATGTTTGTGGGACGGCTGGGAATCCTGCTGCTCCTGAGTGCCATCTGGGAGAGCTTCGACCGCAACCAGCTTCAACGCCAGAATCGGATCGGTTATCCCAGAGAGGATCTCTATGTCTGACCTCGATCCTTTGGAGCTGATGCGATGAGGGACTGGTGGCACTGGTCGCCTGCTGAGGACAGCGACCCCCGCAGCTTCGGGATCGTGGGCGTGGGACGTTTCGGCAGTGCTGTTTGCCGACAGCTAATGCAGAGCGGCGCTGATGTGCTGGCCGTGGATCGTTCCTCCAAGGCGATCGAGGAACTCAGGCAGCTTGAGCCGTCGATCGAAGCGAGAGTGCTGGACTGCACCGATGAGGAATCCCTGCGGGAAGCCGGCATCCTTGACATGGACACCGTGGTGGTGGCCATCAGCGAACCGATCGAAGCCAGCATCACAGCCACTCTGATTGCCAAAGACAGCGAGGGCACTCGCGTGCGCCGGGTGATTGCAAGAGCCACCAGCGATTTGCACGAAAAGATGCTGAAGCGTGTTGGTGCGGATCGGGTGGTGTTCCCCTCCCGGATGCAGGGTGAGCGCCTTGGGCTCGAGCTGGTTCGACCCAACCTGATGGAACGACTGGAGCTCGATGAGCTCAACTCGATCGAGGAGATCAAAGTTCCAGAGCGTTTTGTGGGCCTCTCGCTGCGCGATCTGAATCTACGCAAGAACTATCGGGTGAACGTGCTGGCAGCAGGGCCAGCCGCTGACCTGATGGTCAATCCATCCGCGTCACATGTCCTCATGGAGGGCCATGTTCTGGTTGTGATGGGCTTGACGGATGACCTTCAGAATCTCCCACGCACCTGACCAGAATCATGCGCGTTCTCGGGCTGATGAGCGGCACCAGCGCCGATGGAGTGGATGCCGTTCTTGCTGAGTTCAGTGGTTCATCGAGCAGCCCACGCTGGACCCTGATTCACAGTGCTTCCGCCGCCTATCCCTCAGATCTGCGCAAGAGAATTCTGGCTATGGCCCAGGGAGAAGCTGCCACTGCAGCGGCCACTCTGGAACTGGCTGAGGCGATCACGGAACTCCAGGCAAAGGCTGCTGAAGCATGCGATCCCGATCATTCAGCCAGCCTCATCGGCTGCCATGGCCAGACGATTTGGCACAGACCGCCTGAATGCGATTCAACAGAAAGAGTGCGGCGAGGAAGCAGCTGGCAGATGCTTCAGGGTCCATTGCTGGCAAAGATCCTGCAGCGACCTGTCATCCATGATTTCCGGGCAGCGGACCTGGCACTGGGTGGGCAGGGTGCACCACTGGTGCCCATGGCGGATGCAGCTCTGATGGGAAGAATCCAAGGCTGGCGAGCGCTTCTGAACCTCGGGGGTATCGCCAACATCACCCTGATTCCGCCTTCTAGCGGTCCGGACCGGAAGCGACCGGTTCTCGGCTGGGACTGTGGTCCGGCCAACAGTCTGATCGATCTGGCGATCGAGGAATTCACCGATGGGCGGGACCGCTGCGACAGGAACGGAGCCATGGCAGCGCTGGGACAGGTGATGAGGGAGCCGCTGGCGAACTGGCTGCGAGAGCCCTATTTCCTGCGCAGAGCTCCCAAGTCGACCGGACGGGAACTGTTCGGTCGGGCCGATCTGGCGCGAAGGCTCTCAGAGCTTCAACCGGCCTGCCGCGAAGACCGGATGGCCACACTGACAGCCTTCACTGCTGCGGTTGTTGCTCAAGACCTGCAACATCTGCACAGCCTTGGCCTGCCCCTGCCGATCGAAATGGTGGTGGCGGGAGGGGGCCGTCACAACACAACCTTGATGAAGGAACTGCAGTCGCGTTGCCTCGGCCTGAGGGTGCGTCCCAGCGATGATCTGAATCTTCCCTGCGAGTCGCGCGAAGCCCTGGTTTTCGCACTGCTGGCCTGGTGGCATCACCGCAACCATCCTGGCAACGCACCCGCCATCACCGGTGCAGAACGCTCCTGCGTCCTTGGAATCCGTGCGGACCCTGCCTGAGTGATTTTCTCAGATCAGCAGGATCTGAATCAGCCCGGACGATGCAAGCGCAACCTGCGAGGGGCTCCCCGCAGTCGGCGAGGCTGCTGGGCCTCGAGCGCCGACCGCAATCGTTCTGTTGACGTTGAAGGAGAAGCCAGTGAAGACCCGGTCTGCTCAAGACGCTGAACGCCTTGCTGGATCAAGACCATGGCCATGTTGCTGACGGTTCGGCACTCCTGTTCGGCGAGCGCCGTGAGCCGCCTGCAGAGCTCCTCTGGCAACACGACCTGAATCCGTGGAGATTTCGGCTTCCCGCTGGATGAGGTTTGGCGGGTCGCCACGAACCGTGAGGCAGAGATACCTAAAAGTGTACAGAGATGCGCAAGGGTAGTATCCAGCACTATGATGCGATCACCGATTCGATCCCTGACACGCGGCTCATCACCGCAGGACTGCAAACCCACGATTCCGCCAGGACTGCCATGCCACGCACAACCAGCCAGGCTTCAAGCACTCGCCAGTCAGCACCGCGCACACGCCGACCAGCAGGTTCACGCCGTTCACGTCGTGCTGCGGAAAACAGCGATGTGCTGGTGTCCGCAGTGATCAGCTCTTACCTACTCACCCATCTGCACCATGTGCTGCAGAGGGCTGAATATGGAGCAGTTCAGGAGGGCAGGGTTTCACAGGCTGCCAACTACGCGCAGCTGCGCAAGGTGCTGTGCATGGACGCACGCAGCATGGAGGACGCCTCGGCATCAGGCCTCAAGGAGGCCGACCTTGACCAGGCAGCTTGACCGACAGCCAGGCGGTGGGCGCAGCGGAGGGCCATGGATAGGGTTTGTTGAGATGGTGGCGCCCCATGAGCAATGCAGCAGAGCTCTACGAAAAGATCGAACAGGACAGGGATCTGACCCGCGCGCTGTTTCGTCAGGCCCTGCAGAACCCGGATGGAGCCATTGAGGCCATCTGTCAGGTGGGCGAGCGCATGAACCTTCCCGTGACCAACAAGGAAGTCAAGGCATTCATCAGCAGCCTGGATGATGACCTCAGCAAGCAGTGGCTGGTCAAAGCGAGAGGTGGTCTTTGATCAGCTGGCTGGATTGGGTGGTTGAATCCTGGACAGGCTGACGATCACGGCTGCCCCCTCCACCGGCCCAGCTAAAGAACAACCAGTAACTGACCAGGGCCAAGCCTGCGGCCACCACCAAGGCGGCGACTTGCTCCAGCCTTCGCATCAACGCTGCATCTCTCTGTGAGCACAGTCTGCCCATACCTCGACACGAGATGATGGAGATTGTCCGCGTTCTCGCCGGTGCTGCGACTCGAGCACGTCAGCAAGATCTATCCCACCGGGGAAGTGCTCAGGGACGTCACCTGGGAAATCAAACCCGGTGATCGCATTGGCCTGGTGGGTGTCAACGGAGCCGGCAAGTCAACGCAGATGCGGCTGATCGCCGGCCAAGAGGAGCCGACGAGTGGCTCGGTTGTTCGCCAGGGGGAACCTCGAATCGCTTTCCTCCAGCAGGAATTCGATGTGGACCTCGACCGTTCAGTGCGGCAGGAGCTGTTTCAGGCCTTCGGGGAGGCCGCCACGGTGCTGAACCGTCAGCGCGAGGTGGAGGAAGCGATGGGCTCTGAGAAAGCTTCCGAGGATCCCGATCATCTCGACAAGCTCATTCATGAGCTGGGGCAGCTGCAGAACCGTTTCGAGGCTCTGCATGGTTACGAACTGGATGCACGCATCGACAAGCTGCTGCCCACCATCGGCTTCACTCCGGAGAGTGCAGAGTGCCTGGTCAGGGACTATTCAGGTGGATGGCAGATGCGCATCGCGCTGGGCAAGATCCTTCTTCAGGATCCGGATCTGCTGCTGCTCGACGAGCCGACGAACCACCTGGATGTGGAGACCATTCAGTGGCTTGAGGGCTACCTGCAGGAGCAAACGGCAGCACTCGTTGTGATCAGCCACGACCGCACGTTTCTCGACCGCGTCTGCAACCAGATCGTCTCCACTGAACGGGGGATCTCCAGAAGTTATCTCGGCAATTACACGGCGCATCTGGAACAGAAGCAGCTGGAGCGGGAGGCGACTCAGGCCGCCTTTGACCGTCAGCAGAAGGAGATCGCCAGCCAGCAGGCCTACATCGATCGCTTCAGGGCCAGCGCCACGCGCAGCACTCAGGCCAAGAGCCGTGAGAAACAGCTCGACAAGGTGGAACTGGTCGACGCCCCGATTGAAAGCGTTGCCGGCCCGAGTTTCCGATTCCCGCCCGCTCCCCGCTCAGGTGCCCAGGTGGCCGTGATGGAGGACCTCACCCACAGCTATGGAGATCAGATCCTTTTCCTCGGAGCGGAGCTGGAGGTGGAGCGGGGTGATCGCATCGCATTCGTGGGACCGAACGGGGCCGGCAAGTCCACGCTGCTGCGCTTGATCATGGGCATGGAGTCTCCTGACGAGGGATCGGCTCGCCTGGGTGAACACAATGTGATCGCACGGTATTTCGAGCAGAACCAGGCGGAGGCTCTTGACCTGGGCAAAACCGTGATCGACACCATGTTTGAGGCGGTGCCGGACTGGACTCAGACGCAGGTGCGCTCACTGCTGGGGAGCTTCTGCTTCAGCAATGACACCGTCTTCAAGGAGGTCGGCAAGCTCAGCGGAGGCGAAAAGGCGCGTCTTGCACTGGCCCTGATGTTGCTGACTCCCTGCAACCTCCTCGTTCTGGACGAACCCACCAATCATCTCGACATTCCTGCCAAGCAGATGCTGGAAGACGCACTCTGCGCCTACGAGGGTGCAGCCTTGCTCGTCTCCCATGACCGTTATTTCATTTCCAGAGTCGCCAACCGCATCGTCGAGCTTCGCGATGGCGAACTGATCCTCTACCGAGGCGATTACTCCTATTACGTTGAAAAAAAAGCAGAAGAACGAGAAGCTGCCGAAGCAGCACTCAGGCAAGCGGAACAGGACGCCAGACGCAAAGCCAAGCGCGAGAAGCAAAAGGAACGGGAGGCAAGACGCCGGAACGCCGCCTGAAGCATCGCCGTCCGCTGGCAAGACGAAACTTCATGAACTGTTAGGCAGGAAGACTTATTTCCCTTTACCCCCTCAGAACGTGTGCATAGGCTGACATCACTGATCCCGGCACTTGATGAGAAACACTGAAACCCAGGCCGGTGGAATCAGTGAGCTCAGCGGAGCAAGCCCCAATCAAACAGGCGACCATGAGCAGACATGGGATGCCGTTGAAACCTATTTCGAGTGCATCACCACCTGCTCCCTGGATGATGGGGAATGCATCACACGCTGCGTTGAGCAACTCAAGGATTCGGATGACTCCTGAAGGTTGATCAGGGCATTTTCAGTGCACGCATTTCAACCGGCCTGACTGTCACGGGAAGTTGCTCTCCCTGACGTTGCACGTTGAGGACCAGTGGCTGCCCCACCCCGCTGCGGTCGATGGCTGTCACCACTTCAGCGGGGTTGCGGACTGGCTTTCCGCCCACTGAAACGATGACATCGTTCACCTGGAGGCCCGCGAGAGCACCTGGCCCTCCAGGAATCACCGAGCGGACCACCGCACCCTTGGGGACAATGCCACCGGGCGTTGGCGCAGGAACCGAAGAAAGACCGATTCCGACCATGGGATGACTGGCCCTTCCCTGAGCCACCAGCTGTGAGGCGATGGTTCTCGCCCTGTTGATCGGGATGGCAAATCCAAGGCCCGCGCCGGGACCCGAGCGCACCAGGGTGTTGATCCCCACGACCTCTCCATCGGCGTTGAGCAGCGGACCTCCGGAGTTCCCTGGATTAATCGCGGCATCGGTCTGAATCAGATCTAGACGCTTGCCCTGGATGCCCAGCTGGGAAACATTCCTGTTGAGGTTGCTGACAATTCCGAGCGTCACGGTGTTCTCCAGCCCGAAAGGATTACCAACGGCGATTGCCCAGTCACCAACACGCAGCCGATCCGAATCGCCAAGGGGTGCCGTCGGCCAGAGGCCTTCTCCCTGGAGTTTCACGACCGCGAGGTCGGTCACGGAATCCTGTCCGACCACCTGACCTTGAACCCGCCTGCCATCAGGTAAACCCACCATCACACGGTCCATGTTCTCAACCACGTGTGCATTGGTCAGAACCAGACCCTGACCATCGAAGATCACACCGCTTCCCTGCCCACGTTCCACACGCGCTCTCGGAGCTGCTGAACCCTGCAGCCCAAAAAAGCGTTGAAAGAAGGGATCCATCAGCAGGCCTTGCGGCAGACCTGATCCACCGGCTGTTCTCACCGTTCGCTGCGTCTCCAGAGTGACCACCGCAGGACCGCTGCGCGCGACGGCAGCTGCCACAAAGGATTGCTTGGTTTGCCTGGCGGGAGCAGAGACCGGCGGCGCCGCATGAACACTCCGCTGCGGCGATAGCAGTTCAACAGGGGCCACAAGCGACAGTCCCATCACCAGAGGCATGACATGGCGTTGAAGCCGGATCATCGGCGCAGGGTCTATCTCGCAAGCCAAGGGTGCCAGAGCCATGAAAAGGAGCAGCGACGAACTTCGCGATTCAGACGCTAGGGAGGGGCCTCCGCCTTGAACAGTGGGGATCGCCGTTGATTCCATGACCAGATGCAACCAAAGATGCGCAAAGAAGGGGCACAACAGGGCAGGAAATAGCGATGATGGATGCAGAGAGGTTGCGTCCAAGCTCGACAACCATCGTCATCCCATGATCAGCAGTCTTTTTCCCCTGATTTACGGACTGGTCTTCCTGGCCCTGCTTTGGCAGGCCTTCCGGGTGATGGGGCGGGGGTTCAGTGCGGCCGTGCGATCTCCGGGAGAGGCTGATCCCCATGCGGATCGAACCGGGAAGGTGACCATTCATCCGGAACTGCTCGATGGGGATGGCCGACTGACCGAGGAAGACCTGCTCACCGTTCGATTTAGCGGTGAAGACGACACAGGAGATCCTGGTCTGCGTCCCGGTGAATAAGTTAGGTATGAAAGCTGCGCGGCAGCTCTACTCGGACTCGTAGGGGGAACCTCCTGGTGGATCAAAGAACACGGATTGTTGCCGCGGTGATCAAATCCGTGAAACTTCCTCCCCGCTTTCGTCTGCGTCTGCTGAAAGAGGATCCCGTCCGGCTCGAGCTCAGCCTGACTCCCGCCTACGGAAAGGATCCGATCCAGGTGGGGCTGGTGGAATCCCTCGATCTGGTTGCCCGTCGCGACCGTGAAGGGCGAATTCCCCGCGACCTTCAGGGAACCTGGGACTGGACGGTCAGACATGGACAGGTCAGCACCGGTGGTTGGAACCCCTACCTCAAGGAGGCTCTGCAGACGATGTTTGAAACTGGTCTGCCCGCAATCGTTTACGAGGAACTCACAGGAGAGGACTATCACCCTGTGGATGGGGCTCGCCACGTGCGCTGACCTTCGCAGCCCCCATGGAACTCCGCATGTAACACCGTGCTAACGGACACAGCGAAGCCTTGAAGCATCGGGCTAAAAAGTCACCATTCAGGCCTTTAAGGATTTCTTCATGGCCACGCTTAACCGCCGCGTCGCCCCGCTGGTTCGACTGCTCGCTGCCATGGGAGCTCTCACCAGTATTCTGCTGCTTGGACTGCTCAACTTCATTCGCTGACGCAATCGTCGCTGTTGGGTTCCTTCCCCATTGATGGACTGCTTCCAGATCTTTGTGCTCGTCTGAGCCGTTCAGGAGTTCTGATTCTCCAGGCGCCCCCCGGTGCAGGCAAGACCAGCAGAGTTCCTCTGGCTCTGATGGGCGAGTTGGTTGACGGAGTACAGCCTGATGGCCGGATCCTGCTCATCGAGCCGAGACGGCTTGCCGCAAAGGCCGCCGCCGCACGACTGGCTCAGTCGATCGGCGAGCCGGTCGGAGCGCGCATAGGTTATTCGGTACGCAACGAACAAAAGCGTTCAGAAGCAACGGTTGTCGAAGCAATCACCGATGGCCTGTTTCTGCGTCGTCTCCAGTCACAGCCTGACCTGCCCGGGATCGGAACGGTGATCTTCGACGAATTCCACGAGCGACGGCGTGACAGCGACGTCGCCCTCGCCCTGCTTCGCGAGGCACGACGGCTGCTGAGGCCAGAGCTGAAGCTGCTGCTGATGTCAGCAACTCTGCAGATGGAGTCGCTGGCGGCTCAGTTTGAAGGCGCTGAAACACTCACCAGCCATGGACGCGCTTTCCCTGTTGAAACGCATCACTTCCCTCCACGCGATCAGGAACCCCTCGAGTCGCATGTGCTGCGCGCTCTCGAGGAGGAGTTGACTCAGATCGAATGCAACCGTCGGATCGGCGAGAACCCTCCTGGTGTTCTCGTGTTCCTTCCCGGAGTGCGTGAGATTGAACGGTGCCGGCAGAAGCTCATCAGCGTTCAACGTCTGCAGAATTGGCAAGTGCTGACACTTCATGGTCAGCTCTCTCTCAAACTGCAGAGCGAAAGCCTGAAGCCCTGCGAAGCGAGCTGGGACGGGCGAATTGTGCTGGCGACATCCATCGCGGAAAGCTCCCTCACCCTCGACGGCATCCGCCTTGTGGTGGACGCTGGCCTGAATCGCCACACCCGTTTCGATCCAGGCACTGGGATGGAAGGGCTGGTCACCGTGCCAGCCAGCATGGCCAGCGCCGATCAGCGGCGCGGCAGAGCGGGGCGTCAGGCACCCGGCCGTTGCCTACGCCTCTGGTCAGTGGCTGATGAGCGTCGCCGTCCGGCGCAAGACCCTCCGGAGCTACAAAGGGCAGATCCCCAGCCGACAGTGCTGCATCTGGCGCAGTGGGGAGCTGGCCTGGGTGAAGAGCTCGAATGGTTGGAACCTCCTCCCAAAGCGCTGCTCCAGGAGGGGCAGCAGCAGCTGAAGCTGCTGAAGCTGCTGTCTGCTCGTGGGCAGATCACAGCCACTGGGCGGGAGGTTGCGGGCTTCGGCATGCATCCCCGGCTTGGCCTGATGTTGATCCAGGCACGTCATTGGCGATTGGAACCGCTGGCCTGCGATCTGGCGGCCTTGCTGAGCGAACGCGATATCCCTGGAGGTCGTGTTGTCGGGAGTGACATCGTCCACCGGCTGCGGCGACTGAGAACATCAGACCGAGCCAGCGACCATGTCGTCCTCTCACGCATTCGGCGGCAAAGCCTGCAGTGGCAGAAACAACTGCGGGCAGTCAAGCCAGCGGTGAAAGCAACCCCATTCAATGAGCCGGAAGAGCTTGCCATCGCGCGGCTGATCGCTTCGGCTTTCCCCGAATGGCTCGCACTGGCGAGAGCAGGACGCAGTGGCTCCTTTCTGCTGCGTCAGGGGCGTGGCGCAATGCTCCCGATGTCTGATCCCCTCAGCAGCGCCGAGGCCCTGGCCATCGCCCAGCTCGATCTGAACGAGCGTGATGCACGCATCCGCCTGGCTGTTCCGATCAGCCAGGGCTTTCTCGAAGAGATCGCTGACAAGCAGGGAGAGTGGAGCGAGCACGTGGTCTGGAGCGACAAACAGCAACGGATCCGTGCCGAGCGCATTCTCAGGCTGGGGGCCATCGAACTGCAGCGCCAGCAGCTGCCACGCCCCTCAGCTGATCTGGTGAGCCAGGCGCTGCTACAGCAGCTGCGCAATGACGGCCTCGAACGTCTTCCCTGGAACGAACGTTGCGAACAACTGCGTCGACGTCTTCAGATTGCCCACAGCCACTTCGGCGACCCCTGGCCCGATCGCTCCATTGAGGAACTGCAGAGGAATCCTGAATGCTGGATCAAAGAGGCAAGCCTCTGCTGCTGCAGCTGGCAGGATCTCGACAGCGCCGCCCTGATCGAGGCGTTATGGAGTGATCTGGCCTGGGAACTGCGCCGTGAACTGGACACCCTGCTTCCCGAGCGGCTGAAGATCCCCAGCGGCAGAGAAGCCAGAGTGACGTACAGCGAAGGCGAAGCCGTGCTGTCGGTGAAGCTTCAGGAGATGTTCGGCAGCAGCAAGGGTCCAATCCTTCTCAACGGAACACTGGCCGTGACTCTTGAACTGCTCTCGCCGGCCGGACGTCCCTTGCAGCGCACCAGGGATCTCGCAGGCTTCTGGGCAGGTAGCTACCACGATGTGCGCCGCGAGATGCGCGGCCGCTACCCGAAACACCCGTGGCCAGAATCACCAATGACGGCTTCTCCGACTAGCAAGTCGAAGAAGTTCTCGTAATGTCGCATTCACGACAGGCAACAAAACTCCACTGTTTGTTACATTGGTTGAAGTCACGGATCACGACCCATGTCTGACAACGCATCCCGCTTCGGCTTCGTCAACTTTGCTGAAACCTGGAATGGCCGTCTGGCCATGATGGGCTTCGTGATCGGCCTGGGCACCGAGCTGCTCACCGGTCAGGGAATCCTGTCCCAGATCGGCCTCGGCTGATCGCGCAATACCGCACTGAGAGCCTTCAATTCTCAGAAACCCCATCGGCATGCCGATGGGGTTTTTCCATGACGGCTTGTTTCTGCGAGAGAGTATGCCAAGTCGTTCTCTTCCCTTGCTCCCCTTCTTCGCCGGCAACCGCCGCGATGGTGCCAGGTTGCTGAGCAGTGCACTGGTGTTTCTGTCGATCGGACTGACCCAGCTCGACCACCAATGGGGGCGGATCCTCAGCGTTGTTGCAGGTGCTGTCTGCCTCTACTGGGGGTTCGCCTATCGCCGCCTTGATCGCTGACGCCATCCCCAGCTACTCCGTCAAGGAGCTCAACAATGCCGTTGGCTCCCTGCTGGAACGTGGTTTCGCGCCTCGTTTTCTGGTCCAGGGATGTGCGTCCCATCCCCAGGTCAAAAAGGGGCATCTCTGGCTCAACCTCACCGATGGGGAAGCCAGCATCACGGTGGTCTGCTGGGCATCCCGGTTGCAACAGCTGGGTTACTTGCCGGCGGATGGTGACGGCATCACCGTGGTGGGAAAACTGAATTTCTGGGCGGCACGGGCCAGTCTCGCGGTGCAGACCATCGACATCCGACCCAGCCTGTCAACCGTTGAACGGCGGTTTGAAGCAGTGAAATCCCTCCTGACAGCGGAGGGGGTGATTGATCCAGCGGCACGAAGACAGCTGCCTTCGATCCCCAGACGGATTGCCTTGCTGACGAGCGTGCCGAGTTCCGCACTGGCGGACATGCTGAGAACCGCCAGCGAGCGTTGGCCCTTGACAGAGCTGCTGATTGTGCCGGTCCCGGTGCAGGGAGCTGTTGCACCTCAGCTCTGCTCAGTGCTGGAGCAGCTCAGCAGAGCCCTGCCGGAAATCGATCTGGATGCACTTGTTCTGGCCAGGGGAGGAGGCAGCAGGGAGGACCTCATGGTTTTCGATGATGAGCAGGTGTGCCGGGCCATTGCCTGCTTCCCCTGCCCTGTGGTGACGGGGCTCGGGCACGAAGACGATCTGACCGTGGCCGACCTGGTGGCGGATCACCGAGCTGCCACTCCCACGGCTGCGATCGTGAGCCTGCTGCCCAGCAGAACAACAGCCCTGCAGACGGTTCGTCAGCAGCGCCAGCAACTCGGACAACAACAGCGCTGGCGTTTGAAGCGGGAGATGGAGCGGCTGCTGCAACGACGTCAGGCACTGAAAGATGTGCACCCACGGACTGTTCTGCAGCAAAGCCGACTGCAACTGGACCAAAGGCGACAGCTGCTCAAAGCCCTTGCACCGGACCGCTGGCTGAGCCGAGGTTTCGCCAAAGTGACTCGCGCAGACGGAACGTTGCTGCAGTCATCAACTGAAGCCAATCGCAGCGATGCTCTGGTGATTCATGTTCGCGATGGAACGATCGATGTGACGGTCCAATCCGTGCAGCCCAACAGTGAATAACGTCCGCCTCTCCTAGACAAGCCAGACGACCACCAGCTCTTCACCTTCCTTCCATGCCGAAGAAATCCAAACCGGTCGAGAACGATCCAAAGGCAACCTGGCAAAACGATGCCGAAACGCTCAACTATGAGGAGGCCCTTCAGGCTCTCGACCTTTTGCTAGCGAAGCTTCAGGACGAATCCCTGCCGTTGTCGGAACTTCAAAGCAGTCATCAGCGGGCTGAGATTTTTCTGAGTCGATGTGAACGACTGCTCAGTGAAACTGAACAGAATGTTCTTCAACTCGATCCCGAGACCTTGACCACCGAAACGTTTGAACAGCGGAACGATGCGTAACGTTCTGATCTGGGTTTATTTGATTCTGGGCCTGCTGGGTGCCGTTCTGCCCTGGCAGGCCAATCTGGAATTCATGCAGGCGGCATCAGGCTCAGGATTTGACCTGGCCGGATTCATCAAGGATGCCAATCTCAACGCAGCATCACGATCCCTGAGTCGTGATCTGATCATCGGCGCCGCTGCATTCACCATCTGGATCGCCACTGAAGGACGCCGTTTGCAGGTCAGAGGCTGGTGGATCACCCTGGTGTTGTGCGTCGGCGTGTCGTTCGCCTGCGGGGGGCCCGTGTTTTTGCATCTGCGTGAACGTCGGCTGCTGCAACTCGAGAACGAGGAAGCACCGAACGATCAAAACGCAAGTGCAACCAGTTGATAGCTCACAAAATCAGTTGTCAACATCCTCTGCAGTGACATCGATGGTCACTGAACTTGCAGGTGCTGAGTCAAATTCAATCGGAGAGCTTGACGAGGGAGAAACATCGGTCTTCGAGAAAGCAGAACCGCAAACGGCACAGACGGGACCGGACTGCAATGAGGCTGAACCACAGGTGGGACAGACCTGCATTCGACTCTGCAGAACCTTCCAGCCAATCCAGCCCAGGCCACCGAGAATCAGAGGAAGCGCCAGCAGAACCAGTGCAACTCCGCCGACCACATCAATCAGGGCTTTGCCTACAGGAGTCGGCAGCAACAACAGAAGTCCGATGAGCCAGACCAGAGGAGGCACTCGACCCATATCAACTGAAATGCGTTGAAGAAAGCACCATGATCACTGATTGCTGTCAGTTCTGAACACACTCATAGCGAAGATCACCGCCTTTCTTCATACGCATATTGGCCAGCTCAACACTCCAACATTGTCCGAAATAAATCACAACTCCCACCATCCACACCCACAATGTGAGCACTAGAACCCCTCCAATCACTCCGTAGGCCTGGAATCGTGATCCCAGTGAAAAAATACTTCGACTGACAGCGAGATTGAGAAGTGTCAACAGAAAACCAATCAGCATCGAGCCTGGTATCAAGGGTAGAAAGGGAACTTTTCGACTGGGAAGCAAGAACTGCAACAACAACGCCATTGCCGAAAAACCCAGCATCGAAATCAATAAACGCCCGAATTGCAGAACAGGAAATTCAGGAAACACCTCAGCAAGCCATGGCAATGAACTGGCAAGTTCATCAACGAATGCCGTGGGAATCATTCGGAGATTGGCGCTGATTTGATCAACGAAGATCAGCAGACCGATCAGAATCACAACCAGAAAGGCCTCAATTCTGACCCGTACAAAGCGGTAAGCCTGGGCTCCAAATGGCATGGAATCCGGCAATGGCTGCAACACTTCGCGCCACAATCGATCAGCTCCCCGCTGCAGCGTGAGATAAACATTTCCAGCCGTCACGAGCAGAACAGCTGCTCCTAAAAGGCCCGCACCAAAACCCTGCGACACAAGCTGCTCAAGAGTCTGCCTGACAATTTCGATCGCTGGAGGCGGCAAAACACCACTCGCGTAGATCAGAATTTGTTGATCAAGATTTTGCTGTCGCCCAAGCAGCCAGGAAGCGAGAGACAACGAAATCAGGAGAATCGGAAAGATTGACTGAAGCGTGTAATAGGCAAAAGCAGCACTGAGGTCAACACAATCAGAAGACGCCCATCGCAAATAAGCCCTCCACAGAGAGCGGCAAATTTGACGAATCGACAGCCTTGATGCCATGAATTCTGTCAAAGTTATGAATCCAAACTAGCGCGTCAGGGCACAAAAAAAGCCACCCCTCAAGGGTGGCTTTCTTCGCATCACGTGCGTGATAAAAATGTTTTACCTGGCATCGAGCTATTTTCTCAGGGGGCTACCCCCCAAATATCGTCGCCGCTGCTGCGTTTCACAACCGAGTTCGAGATGGATCGGAGTGGTTCCACAACGCCATGGACACCAGGATAGAAAACATTCCCAAGGTTGAACCCTGAGAACTGCATAGGACATCATCAACAACTCTCGTCATTGATCATGTGTCTGAAATGAATAAAACGTCGCCTCAGGCAAGAACCGAATCATGGTCAAGCCCTCGGTCTATTAGTACTCCTCCGCTGCATCCATTACTGGACTTCGACGTAGAGCCTATCAACGGGTGTTCTTCCCGTGACCTTACTGGGTTACCCCATGGGAATACTCATCTTGAGGTGGGCTTCCCACTTAGATGCTTTCAGCGGTTATCCACTCCGCACATGGCTACCCAGCGTTTACCGTTGGCACGATAACTGGTACACCAGAGGTGCGTTCCTCCCGGTCCTCTCGTACTAGGGAGAAATCCTCTCAATATTCCTACGCATACACCGGATATGGACCGAACTGTCTCACGACGTTCTGAACCCAGCTCGCGTACCGCTTTAATGGGCGAACAGCCCAACCCTTGGGACCGACTTCAGCCCCAGGTTGCGATGAGCCGACATCGAGGTGCCAAACCTCCCCGTCGATGTGAACTCTTGGGGGAGATCAGCCTGTTATCCCTAGAGTAACTTTTATCCGTTGAGCGACGGCCCTTCCACTCAGAACCGTCGGATCACTAAAACCGACTTTCGTCCCTGTTCGACTTGTAGGTCTCACAGTCAAGCTTCCTTCTGCTTTTGCACTCGTCAGCTGATTTCCAACCAGCCTGAGGAAACCTTTGTGCGCCTCCGTTACCTTTTAGGAGGCGACCGCCCCAGTCAAACTGCCCACCTGATACTGTCCGCTCCCCGGATAACGGGTGAACGTTAGAACCCTAGCTCTGAAAGAGTGGTATCTCACCATTGACTCCCTCGTACCCACGAGCACGAGATCAACGTCTCCCACCTATCCTGCGCATTCAGAGCCCGGGCACAATACCAAGCTACAGTAAAGCTTCATAGGGTCTTTCTGTCCGGGTGTATGTAGTCCGCATCTTCACAGACAATTCTATTTCGCCGAGCCTCTCTCCGAGACAGCGCCCTGATCGTTACGCCTTTCGTGCGGGTCGGAACTTACCCGACAAGGAATTTCGCTACCTTAGGACCGTTATAGTTACGGCCGCCGTTCACCGGGGCTTCAGTCGCCAGCTTCGCTTACGCTGACCGGCTTCCTTAACCTTCCGGCACTGGGCAGGCGTCAGCCCCCATACATCGTCTTGCGACTTAGCGGAGACCTGTGTTTTTGGTAAACAGTCGCCAGGGCCTTTTCACTGCGACCACCTTGCGGTGGCACCCCTTCTCCCGAAGTTACGGGGCTAATTTGCCGAGTTCCTTAGAGAGAGTTAACTCGCGCACCTCGGTATTCTCTACCACCCCACCTGTGTCGGTTTCGGGTACTGGCAGTTATGCCTTAACGGGTATAGAGCTTTTCTTGGAAGCATGACATCACCAACTTCGCTGCCGTAGCAGCTCGTACTCACGCCTCAGCTCGGAACGTTTTCGCCGCTCCTCATAGCCTCGAACGCTTGAACCAGTAACCAACATCTGGCTTGGCTAGCCTTCTCCGTCCCTCTTCCCAAAACATAACCGGTACAGGAATGTTGACCTGTTATCCATCGACTACGCCTTTCGGCCTGACCTTAGGACCAGACTAACCCTCCGCGGACGAGCCTGCCGGAGGAACCCTTAGGGTTTCGGTGCATGGGATTCTCACCCATGTTTTCGCTACTCAAGCCGACATTCTCACTTCTATGCAGTCCACGCCCGCTCACGCTAACGCTTCGCCCCACATAGAACGCTCCCCTACCATAAATCCGCAGCTTCGGTACAACGCTTAGCCCCGTTCATTTTCGGCGCAGGATCGCTCGACCAGTGAGCTATTACGCACTCCTTTGAGGATGGCTGCTTCTAGGCAAACCTCCTGGTTGTCTGGGCAATCCCACCTCCTTTATCACTTAGCGTTGATTTGGGGACCTTAGCTGGCGGTCTGGGCTGTTTCCCTCTCGACCATGGAGCTTATCCCCCACAGTCTGACTGCCTCGCTACACACAGGGTATTCAGAGTTCATCTCGATTTGGTACCGCTCTCGCAGCCCGCACCGAAATGGTGGCTTTACCCCCCTGCTGGAGCACGAGACGCTACGCCTCAACGTATTTCGGGGAGAACCAGCTAGCTCCGGGTTCGATTGGCATTTCACCGCTAACCACAGCTCATCCAGTGACTTTTCAACGTCAGTTGGTTGGGACCTCCACTTGGTATCACCCAAGCTTCATCCTGGCCATGGTTAGATCACCCGGGTTCGGGTCTATAAACACTGACAAACGCCCTATTCAGACTCGCTTTCGCTGTGGCTCCACCATTTCCGGTTTAACCCGCCAGTGCCTATAAGTCGCCGGCTCATTCTTCAACAGGCACACGGTCACCCGATTAGTCGGGCTCCCATTGCTTGTAAGCTCACGGTTTCATGTTCTATTTCACTCCCCTCCCGGGGTTCTTTTCACCTTTCCCTCGCGGTACTGTTTCGCTATCGGTCACACAGGAGTACTTAGCCTTACGAGGTGGTCCTCGCAGATTCACACGGAATTTCACGTGCTCCGTGCTACTCGGGATACAGCTAGGTCAGTTCAGTTTTCGTGTACGGGGCTTTCACCCTCTGTGGCGTGTCATTCAAACACTTCCACTAACATCCCTTTTCCACATTGCTGTCCCACAACCCCGACGGTCGAAACCATCGGTTTAGGCTCTTCCCCGTTCGCTCGCCGCTACTTAGGGAGTCGTTTTTACTTTCCTTTCCTCCAGCTACTAAGATGTTTCAGTTCGCTGGGTTGGCTCGTGCCAGCCTATGGATTCAGCTGGCCGTTCTAGGGGTTGCCCCATTCGGAAATTCCCGGATCAAAGCGTGTTTCCAGCTCCCCGAGACTTATCGCAGGTAACCACGTCCTTCATCGCCTCTGTGTGCCAAGGTATCCACCGTGAGCCCTTTGTAGCTTGACCATTAATCTCCAAAACGCTTGCTGTTGTTGAAACAGATTCTGATTCATTCAAAATTGAATGAATCATCAAACTCTCCATTGCTCGACACAATTGAAAGAACGTTATGGAGTCTCGGCTCTTGCTCAAGAATTGACATCATTCCATTTAAGAATGATGCATCCATGAGAGATGCTTTATTCTTACAGACTTTTCCTATGCAGTTGTCAAGGTTCTGCTAGACATCAAACTGATTATTCAGTTCGAGCCCAGCATCTTATCAACCAAAAATTGTGATTTCTCACATTTTTTCGGAATGACAGGAAGCTGGGATCATGCCAGCGGACACATCTAAATCACATCACCTTCGAGTTCATCTTCCATCATTCAGAAGATGGAGATTGAGTTCGATCAGTGGAGGTTAGGAGACTCGAACTCCTGACATCCTGCTTGCAAAGCAGGCGCTCTACCAACTGAGCTAAACCCCCAACACCGAATGGGCCATCCTGGACTTGAACCAGGGACCTCACCCTTATCAGGGGTGCGCTCTAACCACCTGAGCTAATGGCCCAGGAAGACTCAACCCTTGTGGGATGTGACCTAGACAAAGTTTAGGAACTGAAAATTTCCATCAAGCAATCCACATTGCTATGTATTCTTGATTTCAAAGTTGAGGTACCGATCGACCTAAGGTGACAGGATTTCGGCCTAAGAATTAAGTACTCAGGCATCAAAATCATTGTTTGTCTCCCTGTTAGGAGGTGATCCAGCCGCACCTTCCGGTACGGCTACCTTGTTACGACTTCACCCCAGTCATCAGCCCCACCTTCGACGTCCTCCTCCACAAGGGTTGGAGTAACGGCTTCGGGCGTGGCCAACTTCCATGGTGTGACGGGCGGTGTGTACAAGGCCCGGGAACGTATTCACCGCAGTATGCTGACCTGCGATTACTAGCGATTCCTCCTTCACGTAGGCGAGTTGCAGCCTACGATCTGAACTGAGCCACGGTTTATGAGATTTGCTTGTCCTCGCGAACTTGCTGCTCTTTGTCCGTAGCATTGTAGTACGTGTGTAGCCCAGGATGTAAGGGGCATGATGACTTGACGTCATCCACACCTTCCTCCGGTTTATCACCGGCGGTCTCTCTAGAGTGCCCAACTGAATGCTGGCAACTAAAGACGTGGGTTGCGCTCGTTGCGGGACTTAACCCAACATCTCACGACACGAGCTGACGACAGCCATGCACCACCTGTCACTGCGTTCCCGAGGGCACTCTCTCGTTTCCAAGAGATTCGCAGGATGTCAAACCCTGGTAAGGTTCTTCGCGTTGCATCGAATTAAACCACATACTCCACCGCTTGTGCGGGCCCCCGTCAATTCCTTTGAGTTTCACACTTGCGTGCGTACTCCCCAGGCGGAACACTTAACGCGTTGGCTACGACACCGAGGGGGTCGATTCCCCCGACACCTAGTGTTCATCGTTTACGGCCAGGACTACAGGGGTATCTAATCCCTTTCGCTCCCCTGGCTTTCGTCCATGAGCGTCAGTTATGGCCCAGCAGAGCGCCTTCGCCACTGGTGTTCTTCCCGATATCTACGCATTTCACCGCTACACCGGGAATTCCCTCTGCCCCTACCACACTCAAGCCCAACAGTTTCCACTGCCATGATGGAGTTAAGCTCCACGTTTTAACAGCAGACTTGAAAGGCCGCCTGCGGACGCTTTACGCCCAATAATTCCGGATAACGCTTGCCACTCCCGTATTACCGCGGCTGCTGGCACGGAATTAGCCGTGGCTTATTCCTCAAGTACCGTCAGATCTTCTTCCTTGAGAAAAGAGGTTTACAGCCCAGAGGCCTTCATCCCTCACGCGGCGTTGCTCCGTCAGGCTTTCGCCCATTGCGGAAAATTCCCCACTGCTGCCTCCCGTAGGAGTCTGGGCCGTGTCTCAGTCCCAGTGTGGCTGATCATCCTCTCAGACCAGCTACTGATCGATGCCTTGGTGAGCTCTTACCTCACCAACTAGCTAATCAGACGCGGGCTCATCCTCAGGCGAAATTCATTTCACCTCTCGGCATATGGGGTATTAGCGGCCGTTTCCAGCCGTTATCCCCCTCCTGAGGGCAGATTCCCACGCGTTACTCACCCGTCCGCCACTAACCCGAAGGTTCGTTCGACTTGCATGTGTTAAGCACGCCGCCAGCGTTCATCCTGAGCCAGGATCAAACTCTCCGTTGTAGATCAAGTCCTCTCGGAAACTTTCATTTCCTCAACCTGATTTGCTTTACCCACTCTTCAGCACTGGCGCACTGATCGCAGTTAAAACCACCTTCCTCTGACAGAAGGGTTCTTAAGAGTGCACTTGGAATCTCTTCTTCGTGACTTTCCAGGATCTCAGATCCGGTTGTTGCTCCACAACGCGCACACCGACAAACTCAAAAGCTCGTGAAAACTTTCAACCTTGTAAGCACGTTGCTTCTCTGCAACTAAAAAATTGTTGACGGGACCTCACACTTACATCGCATTTTCATCAAACTCCAACAATCAAACCTCTCGGTTCAATCATCAGAACCTGACGCGATGAAAGCGTCAGTTCCTAAACTTTTCGATTGTCCAGGTTCTGCCGTCGCGTTCCCTCTCAGAAACGGTTGGCCGTGCGGCCTCGCGGCCGCTTGTGAAACTTACAACACCGTGGGATCTCTCCCTCTCGGCCTCGTAAGCACCCCCAAACACTACAAGCTCGCGCTCTTCATGCTCAGAAGCTGCGCCTCAGGCTTCCGCCTTCCGCGCAGTCCAAAAACATAGCTCACCATCAACCCACAACGCAACTCAACGAAGCAATAAAGACTCTCCCCAGGGCTTGAGTCGCTCGAGCTCAGCCGGTGAACTAGCTGCCAGCACAGGGAAACTGACATCGCTGAGATCCTGCCCGGGCGTGAGTGCCGCTGGATCCTGATCAAGCCAGTGCACGGAACAGCTCAGTTCGCTCAGAACCAGCCATGCTGCAGCGAGATCCCAGATCTTGGGCGTAGCTTCCAATGCTGCAACGGTCTGCCCCATCGCCACGCTCACGAGATTGAGACTGGCAACACCCAGCAAACGAATTTTTCCCGGGAAAGGCTCCTGGTGACGACGCTGCAACACCCGGATCGCACGACTGCAAAGCGACACACAGGCACTTCCAGCCTGCAGACGGGTCTCCAATGAAAGACGTTTGCCGTTACGCCAGGCACCTTGACCACGGATCGCCACAATCCTCTGACGAAGCGAGGGAATCTCCAGGAAAGCCTCAGCCGGCTGACCATCGACGAAGCGGGCCACGGAAATGGCCCAGTAGGGAATTCCAGCCGCGAAGTTGGTGGTTCCATCGAGAGGATCAACAACCCAGTACGCCGAAGAGGAAGGGCAGCACTTCTCACCCTCTTCACTGAGTGTGAACTCTCCAGGGGCCAGCTCAGCCAAGCCTTTCACCAGCGCAACATCACTCCAGCGATCACAGGAGGTGATCAGAGATCCATCGGCCTTGACATCCGAGACGATATTGCCAAAGTCCTGCCTTTGCCGATCGGCAACTCTGTCGAGCAGTTGATGAACCGCGAGCAACTGCTGTGAGCTGAGAAGACTTGAAGTCAACGTCGCGCCGTCATCAAGATCCCAGCAAGGAGGCTTGGCAAGCTGGGATGTTTGGAGAAGGCTCAATGAGAACATCCTCTGAAGGGGCTGGCTGAGCTTTCTCAGCAGGCAAATCCAAAGCGGGACAGGAGGTCACTTCGTCGAGTCCCGTGCGTCTTCTTAATTCGGCAATACTGATGTTGTAATCAGCAATTGCCGTGACATAACGAAGCTGGGCACGTGTCAGATCTCTTTGGTTCTCGACTACTTCTCTTTGAGTGGTCACGCCTGCCTGAAATCGAAGTCGTGCAAGACGTAAAGCTTCCCTTTGGGAAAGAATTTCACGGGAAGTAGTGCGAATTTTCTGCTGGTTGGCGCGAAGGTTGTAAAAGCCCTCCTCAACCTGAAAACGGATTGCTCCACGCTCATTAGCGAATTTATAAGCACTCTCTTCAGCTCGCTGCTTGCTCTTCCGATACTCAGCACGAGCTCGGCCACCATCAAAAATATTCCAACTTGCTGAAAGTCCCACAGTATTGTCGACACTCCAACCGTTTGAATCTCTGTTGATTGAATTTTGAAGTTGCTGTCTATCAAAACGCTGAGTATTGAAATTATTGAAAATGCTAAGAACTGGCTGTACACCAGCTAGAGCAGCGTTGGCGTTGCTGTTATTTATTGATATATCGAGGATGAACTGATCAAGTTCTTCGCGGAATGCGTAAGCGGCAATAATACTTTCCTGCAAGGATGGATTCCATGAACCAATGATTCTTGAAGGTGAGGCTGCAGTCGGGGTGACATCCTGCGGGATATCAGTAATT
This sequence comes from Synechococcus sp. MIT S9503, assembly GCF_047304175.1. Classification (GTDB taxonomy): domain Bacteria; phylum Cyanobacteriota; class Cyanobacteriia; order PCC-6307; family Cyanobiaceae; genus Synechococcus_C. Next base: position 1,729,087 of record NZ_CP138955.1, read on the forward strand.
TTTGCTAAGTCACGACGAGCTTTGTCTTGCTCACTCAGATTAGTGGTCAAAATATCCTGGTCACGGGCAAGCTGAGTTTCAGCTTCCAGCACTTCCAACTTCGTGGCAACACCGGCTTGATACCGGGCCCGTGCATCTCGGAGGCTGATCAATGATGAAACCACTGACTGTTTACCAACATTCACTGATTCATCGAACCTCTGGAGATTGAAGTAAGCAGTGGCAACTGTAAGGCGAAGATCTCTCAACGCGATAAGATAAGAATCTCGAGCCCTTTCGAAGTTATCCCGAGCTGCTGCAATCTCTGGGACTCGTACTGGATCAATTAAATTCCACCGCAACTGCGCAGAAAAGTTGGCTGAAGAAACTTGAGATGTTCTCTCAGCATCCGAGGTTCTTTGACTGTCCAACGTTCTCTGACTTGCGTCCTGCTGGGAATTGTTCAGAGAGTTCTGCAATCCGATGGCATCCGAACCAAAAGTACGATTTTCAGACGACAAATATTGCGGAAGACCATTGGCCCTAAGATCGAGGGTGGGGTACCAACGGGAAATAGAAGCTCGCAAACTCGACTTCGCCTGCTGCACCTGAAGAGCGACGGCCTTCAGGTTTGGATTGTTAACTTCTGCCAGCTGTTCAGCTTCAGCAAGAGTGATCGGTCGCAGCTCACGGATGCGAACCTGGTCGGGCTTGTTGGGCAGAGCCAAGCTGGGAGGTGAGCTCAACGAGTCGATCGACTCGGGCAATGTTGTTGCAGGTGCAGCAAGAACGGAGGGATCTGCCTGCGGCCTAGGTCCTTTTAGTTCAGTGGCGGTGGGCAGGGTTTGTTGATCGATCAGGGCCGAGCCATCATCTGAAGAGACTTCCGCTGAATCCTGAGCGAAAACAGTTCCGACGACGTCAAAGGGCAATAAGCCTGCAATCAGTAAGAGGCTTGCAGCGGTCCGACGCACATCAAATTCTGAGCTTGGTGGAGCTTAGGTGGTTTTTTGTGAATCTCCGAGCACTGCAGCCACGATGTCAGCTGCTCCATGCACGATTCGGATCGGCACAGGGATTTGCGCCTGGACTTGATCGAGTGTCATGTCATCGAGAAAGACAGGCTGCCCCTGACGCAACATCACTGATGGCAGCAGCAACTGATCACCCAGGTCCTGATCCTTGAGACCATCCAGCAGATCCTGACCGGTGAGCAGGCCTGTGACCACCTGATCCTGCCCCCAGTAAGGACTGGGAAGACCATGCATCTCAAGAGTGACGCCGCCGATCCGGTTGAGGCGCTCGGTCACAGTCTCCAGAGCCCTGTCCACGAGACGGCCCACAACCCAGCTGCTGCAGATCGGCCGATCAACACTTTGCGGAAGTGAAGCCGTGGCATCGTCAAGCGCTTCAAGAAATGCACGAATTGTTCCGACACCATTTTCCTGTTGAGGGAGATCCTCGTAGCTGCCGCGAGGTGGCAATGCACGTCCGGCGATCAGGTACCACTCATCCGACAACCAGACAAATCGACTGCCGAAGCGCGCCTGAAACTCACTCTGGAGTGGTTCAACCGCATCAATCACCCGCTCAGCATCCTCAGGAGTGACCGCTCGCAATCCATCACCAGGAGGTCGGAAACGCGTCAGGCCCACGGGTACAACAGCAGCTGACAGCACAGCAGGCCACTCAACACCTGTGAATCCGGCAAGATCCCGAAGAGTGTTCAGCAGTGCGTCGCCATCGTTGAGTCCTGGACACACCACGACCTGCGCATGGATCTGGAGATCCCTTTGAGCGAACCACTTCAGCTGCTCCATCAGCCTTCCTGCTTTTGGATTCTCCAGAAGAGTTGATCGCAGATCAGGATCGGTCGCATGAACCGAGACGAACAGCGGTGTCAGCCGTTGCTGCTCAATCCGCTCCCAGTCGGCATCACTGAGGTTGGTGAGTGTGAGATAGGAGCCGTAGAGAAAACTGAGTCGATAGTCATCATCCTTGAGGTAAAGACTGTCGCGGTGACCGGGTGGCTGCTGATCAATGAAACAGAAGGGGCAGCGGTTGGTGCACTGGCGAAGACCATCAAACAGAGCTTCCGTGAAAGCAAGACCAAGTCCGTCATCGGCATCTTTTTCCAGCTCCACGCAATGCAGCTGACCAGCGCTGTCACGAACTTCGAGAGTCAGCTCTTCATCAACGATGAGATATCTGTAATCGATGAGATCGCGAGGACGCACACCATTGATGCTCAGCAGTTGATCCCCGGGCTCGAATCCCAGTTCCTCTCCGATTGAACCTGCCTCCACGGAAGCCACCACCGCAGGCTCTGGCTGTCGAGAAGAACTCGCGGGGTCCAGAGCCGTGACAGCAACCCCTGCAGAGGGCTCATTCCACACAGCGAGCAGGCGACTGTTATCAGTTTGAGCCTGCGCCTGACCACCAAACCAGCAGCGATACGCCAAACAGGAGTCGGTAGATCACAAAAATCCAGGTGCTATGGCGTTGCAGATACTTCAGCAGCCAGTCGATCGCCAGCCAGGAGACCACTGCCGCGGAAAGAATTCCAATCAACAGCGGAAGCGCTCCTCCGGGGCTGGGCTGGCTGAAGGCGTCTTTCAGTTGCAAGAGCCCTGCCAAGGTGATGGCTGGAATACCCAGCAGAAAGGAGAAGCGAGCCGCATCCGGTCGCTTCCAACCGTCGAACAACGATGCGGTGAGCGTGCTTCCAGACCGGGAAACTCCTGGAATCAGAGCGAGCACCTGAGCGAGACCGACCACAAGACCATCACGGCCCTGAACCTGATCAAGCCGTTTGAGACGCGGGCCCAGCTGCTCGGCCAAGGCCAGAAGCAGCGCCATCACGATCGACACAACCGCAATCACCGGTTCGCTGCGCAGCGGAGATGTCTCGTAACCCGGCCAGAACAGTTTGATCCCAAGCCCCACCATGAGGATCGGCGCCGTGCCGATGGCCATTGCGATCCCCAGACGCGCCTCGGGTTCTCGCCACTGACCTCTCCTGAGAGCACCGCTGATTCCCCTCCAAACCCCCATGAGGTCGTCGCGGAAGTAGCCGATGACCGCAACGATGCTTCCCAGCTGGATCACAGCGGTGGCTGACACTCCGGGGTCCTCCCAACCGGCGAGAGCGGGCACCACCTTCAGATGGGCTGTGCTGCTGATGGGCAGAAACTCAGTTAGTCCCTGCACAACACCCAACACGACATTTCGCCAGATGGCCTCGAAAAGCCCGGGATCCGACACTTCTGACTTCCTGAACGGAGGTTCCAGGACGCTATCGCTGGATCCAACGTCCAATGACATCAGCGACCTCACAAAAGCCCTCAACCAGGCGCAAATCTTCTAATGTTTCAGTCCTTTCTTCGAATTTGGGCGGGGTTGGATCGTTGTTCAGTGGGTTGATACGCAACCAAGTCTTCGCTGAGCCGGTCCAGCCGTTCGCCCTGGGACGTTTCAGTCTGCCCTTCTGGGCATCGGCACTTGTCGTGCTGCCGGTTTTCGTACAGGCTCCCTGGGTTCGCATTCAGCCGTTCACCTCCTGCCTGTTCGGCCTAGTGCTCCTGGGTGTGGGAGTGATCACCAATGCGATCGCACCCAGAAGAGGACAGGACTTCGGGGCACTGCTGGTCGGATTCAGCGGCAGCTGGTTGGCCGGCAGCCTCTTCTGGGGATGGTTAGCAAGTCATCCACTGCTGCATGTTCCTGTGGAGGCCTTCGCATTGCCTCTGGCGGTTACAGGCCTGCAGACGCGCTGGCGTCTCGGATGTGCCTTTTATCTCGCCTCACTCCTGGGAACGGCCTTCACGGATCTGGCCATGGCACTCACCGGAGTGATGACCCTTTGGCCTGCGGTGATTGCAGCGTCGCCTGGAGAAGCCTCAATTTTGCTTCAGGACGCAGCAGCCTTTGTGCTCAAACCAAGCTCACTGCTGATGGTGGGATCGATGGGTGTCGTCATACTTCAGCTTGTTCAGTACTGCCGACGCCGCAGCAACCTGACAGCTCCTGCTGACAAAGCCTGGAGTGTCGCCGCAGCGGTGCTGTTCACAACACTTCTGATCGATGGCTTGTTTCTTTCTCTTTCATTGCTCGCTCCGGAGATGAGTGGACTGGTCTGAAACGAACTGCAAATAACTGCTGAGCATCCCAATGGTTTGAGGCAACGGCACTTGTATCGTTTGCAAACCGGCATCGCCGGTAATCATCCCGTTCCGATCCTCAAGACGGAGAGTTCCATGAAGCGTCTGCTGTCCTGGCTGACAGGCATTCTTGTGATGGCAGGCCTGCTGATGGGCTTGTTACTACCTGCGAGCGTTCAAGCTGCTGACATCCGCAATGTGGCCGACGACAAGATCGCTGAGCGCGGCGAAAAGGTGGATCTCAACAACTCCTCCGTGCGTCGTTTTCAGCAATTCCCTGGCATGTACCCAACCCTTGCCGGCAAGATTGTGCTGGGTGGGCCATACGAGAGCGTTGAAGACGTTCTTGCTCTCGATCTCACTGATCGTCAGAAGGAACTCTTCGAGAAATATCGCGATAATTTCATGGTGACGGAGCCTTCGATTGCTCTGAACGAAGGCTTCGATCGAATCAATGATGGGCAATACCGCTGAGGTGACTCTCTGAGAAAGAAGGTCGCCTTTGACTGGACTGCGCTAAAACCGCCGCTGGCCCCGGCGGTTTTTTTGGTGCTTCGATGAAACCCTCCGACCAAGGCAGCGAACCGATTCCTGCAGGTCCATGGGACGTTGTGGTGATTGGTGCAGGAGCTGCAGGCCTGATGACCTGCCTCGAACTGCCTGCAGAAATGAAGGTTCTGCTGGTCAATCGCAACACAAGCCGACGCTCATCGAGCCGATGGGCGCAAGGCGGGATCGCCTCCGTGACACGCCGCGAAGACAACAGTGAAAGCCATGCCAGGGACACCATCAAGGCGGGCGCAGGCCTCTGTGACGGTGATTCCGTCCGTCTGCTTGTGGACCAGGCACCTGAATGCGTCGACAGACTGCTCGCGCTGGGGATGGATTTCGATCGAAACAGCGATGGAAGCCTGGCAACAACACTCGAAGCAGCCCATAGCCATCACCGAGTGCTGCATGTCCAGGACAGAACCGGCCATGCCCTGGTCGATGTGCTCCGGCAACATGCCGAGCAAAGACCTGGATTGCTGCACAGGCGTGGTGTTCGCGTCAGCCAGCTCTGGGTGGAGGACGGGCGATGCTGCGGTGTGCAGGTTCTTGATGGATGCAGGCTGCAATGGATCCGTTCCAGAGCGGTGGTACTGGCCACAGGAGGCGGGGGCCATCTCTACACAAACACCACCAATCCAGCTCAAGCGGCAGGAGAGGGAATAGCCCTGGCCTGGATGGCAGGGGCGGCGGTCGAGGATCTCGAATTTGTCCAGTTCCATCCCACGGCACTGAAGCTGTCAGGAGCCCCCTGCTTTCTGATCTCCGAGGCTGTACGAGGCGAAGGGGGACGATTGGTGGATGCTGCCGGCAAGAGCCCTGTCGCAGACCTGCCCGGAGCTGATCTTGCACCTCGAGATCAGGTGAGCCGAGCGCTGCTGCAAAGCATGCGCCTGCAGGGCATAGACCACATTGGCCTTGACCTCTCGAAGATCCCCCGAGATCAGGCCGAGCAGCGCTTTCCAACCATCCTGGAACGATGCCGCAGTCACGGTCTCAACCCCCTTGAGCAACCGATCCCAGTCGCACCGGCAGCCCACTACTGGATGGGAGGAGTTGCCACGGACCTCCATGCCGCCACCTCACTGCCGGGACTTTATGCCGTCGGGGAGGTTGCCTGCACAGGACTGCATGGAGCCAATCGTCTTGCCAGCAACTCTCTGATGGAATGCCTGGTCTTCGCTCGACAGCTGGGAAAAATCGAGCTGCCGGCAGCGACCGCGGACGACAAAAAGCACTGGACAGGTTGTGAAGAGAGCGTCAGAACCAGCAGGAGCAACACCCGCAGCAACGCGAGCATTGACCAGCTCATGCACAGCATTAGCCGTCTGAGTCAGCAGTGCTGGGACGTGGCCGGTGTCAATCGCTCCACGTCTGGCATGCAAAGACTGCTCACTCAGACGAAAACAGCGATCAATCCTCTTGAACAGGAGGAACTGTTACGCATGGTCGATCACCAGCCCCGAACACAATTGCTTGAGCTGGAGGAACCCAGCCGTCAGGAACTCAATCTGCTGCTGGATCTCATCCATCGCCAACGGACCAGTGCTCTGCTTCTGGAAGCCTGTCTGTTCAGGGCCGAGAGCCGTGGGGGGCATTTCCGCGGCGATGCCCCCTGTTCACTTCCCCAGTGGCGCCGTCACAGCAGACAGCTCAGAGGCCAGAGAATCCACACGCGCCAGGTCACTGACTGAGCAGAGAGTGACCTGAAGGGCTCAGAAATCGGTGTTCCCTTTGAAACCGGACAGGCCTGCAAGAGTCTTCAGATCCTTGACACCTGAATCAAGTTTGCCGTTGATCTCCCAGGTAGGGAAACCTTCGATCCGCTTGCTTTCGCACAAGGAACGTTGACTGTTCTGCCCATCCGCAGCGCACTCGACGATGGCGAGCTTGTTGGCCGCCTCCAGACCGAAGTCCTGCTTCTGCTCGTGACAGTGAGGGCACCAGTAAGCGCTGTACATGACTGCGCCTGTGGCAGAGAGATGTTCTGCAAGAGCCACCTTTGCAGGAGAGCTCTCGGTGGTGACAAGAGGTGGTGCACCGGGGCCGGTCAGAGCCGCCTCTGGCCGATCAGGGTCAAGAACCGATGCCCAAATCAGGCTGCCCAGCAACACTGCCAGAGCAAGAAGAATGCCGCGGAAGAACAGCTGAGAGGGGTCATCCCAGCCACCGCCGACCACCGCGAGGATCAGCAGCAACACCGACAGCACCGCAGACAGCACACAGAAGAAACAGAAGGCCTGAATCTTGAAGACCATCAGACCCAGCAGCACCATGCTGAAGACAGCCATCCCCAGGGAAACCGTGAACAGCCCCCACCAGGTGCGCCTGGACAGATCGCTGCGGTTCTCCGACAACCCCGGAAGGAGCGGCACGAGGGCCATCACCAGAACCGCCAGATAAGCCAGCAGACCGGCAAAGGACAACGGGATGCTCAGGGCATCGGACTGAAAAAGCGTGCCCCAGGGACTGCTGAGCACCTTGTCGCAGCCATCACCACCGATCGGGCAGGCGAGATCACCGAGCAGCCCCCAGCGCTTGAGCGTGATCGAACCGGTGTCGATCACTCCGACGGTCGCCAGCACCGCCATGCTGATGCGCGCCCATTTGAAGCCCTGGTCCTGACGACGTCGGCTGGTGAGTCGGGTGGTGCCCATGCGCACGGAACAGTTGATTGAAATTTAGGCAGGCTTCATCACGAGATTTATGGTGATTGATTGATCTGTTGTACCCATGTCCCCGGACCACCCTCCCGGCCGCGGCATGGCCAGCACACAATCAGCCAAGAGACCGACGGTCGCTTTCGCCCATCTGGGATGCGAAAAGAACCGGGTCGACACCGAACACATGCTCGGACTGCTGACACGTGCGGGCTATGGCGTCAGCAGTGACGAAAGTGACGCCAACGTGGTGGTGGTGAACACCTGCAGCTTCATTCAGGAAGCGCGTGAGGAATCCGTTCGCACACTGGTGGGACTGGCGGAGCAGGGCAAGGAAGTGATCATCGCCGGCTGCCTGGCACAGCATTTTCAGGAGGAGCTGCTCGACTCCCTTCCGGAAGCGAAAGCCATTGTGGGAACCGGCGACTATCAGCACATCGTGGAGGTGCTGGAACGCGTCGAGGCCGGGGAACGCGTCAACCGGGTCAGCAAGAACCCAACTTTTGTCGGTGACGAAACACTGCCCAGGTACCGCACCACCGGGGAAGCGGTTGCCTATCTGAAAGTGGCCGAAGGCTGCGACTATCGCTGCGCCTTCTGCATCATTCCGCGCCTACGTGGCAACCAGCGATCAAGAACGATTGAATCAATCGTTGCAGAAGCCCATCAACTGGCTGAGCAGGGAGTGAAGGAACTGATCCTGATCAGCCAGATCACCACCAATTACGGTCTGGACATCTATGGCCGCCCACGCCTTGCGGATCTTCTGAGAGCCCTCGGTGAAGTGGAGATTCCCTGGATCCGTGTTCATTACGCTTACCCCACAGGCCTGACCCCCGAGGTGATTTCCGCTTACCGGGATGTCGCCAATGTTCTTCCCTATCTCGACCTGCCTCTCCAGCACAGCCACCCCAAAGTGCTGCGGGCGATGAACCGTCCCTGGCAGGCGAATGTCAACGAACGTCTGATGAACCAGTTGCGGGAACAGCTGCCGGATGCCGTGATGCGCACAACGCTGATCGTGGGCTTTCCCGGCGAAACGGAAGAGCAGTTCGAACACCTGGCGGGATTCCTGGAAAGCCAGCGATTCGATCATGTGGGAGTGTTCACGTTCTCCCCTGAGGAGGGAACCGCCGCCGCCAAACTCCCCGACCCTGTTCCAGCCGACATTGCAACCGCCAGAAAGGATCGCCTGATGACCCTGCAGCAACCGATCTCAACTGAGGCGAACACCCGCTGGGTGGGGCGCACCGTGGATGTGCTGATCGAGCAACACAACCCGAGCACGGGTGCCATGGTCGGCCGCTGTGCCCGCTTCTCGCCCGAGGTGGATGGCGAAGTTCAGGTGCAGCCACGAGCCGATGGAATGCAGGCGGGGCCGGGCACGATGATTCCGGTCAGAATCACCGGTGCCGATATCTATGACCTGACAGGAGAAATTGTGGGTGCAACCGAAATGGTGGCCTCAGCTCGCACCAGCCTGTGAGCAGTCACGGACGGCATGGACGCCAACGTCTCATCTTCCTGATCGCCTCCGGCCTGAGCACTGCGGGATCTTTTGCAGGGCTCACCGCCAAGGGCTGGATCCTGATGGACGAAACCAACGAACCAATGGTGCTGGCTCTGCATTTCGCCGCACTTTCACTCCCAACCATCTTGGTGAGCGGTCCAGCTGGTGTGCGCACCGATCGAATTGGCTGTGAGCGGGTTTTGATCCAGGCTCAGTGGGCCCTGTTAGGGGCGGGTCTGCTGGGGGCTCTCTCGATCCCCTTGTTCCAGGGGCAGGCCCAGGTGGTGATGCTGCTCGCCAGCACCCTGCTGGTGGGCATCGCCGGCGCCTATGAACTCACGGCACGCAACAAGTACTGCGCTCTGCTGGTGGACGACAACTCCGAGCTGGCGCCTTTCCTGACAAGTTTCTCAGTGGTCTTCAACGTCGGAAAGCTGATTGGACCTCTACTGGGGGGGTGGCTCATCACACTGACCGAGCCGTCCATGGCACTCACGCTGGATGCCGCCACGTACCTCTTGCCAATCGCCAGTGTGATCTGGCTGCTGCATCCGAGAACGGAACTGGAACAGCGCAGCGCTGCCGGCGAGCAGGCCTCGCTGCGAGTGGCCTGGCGTGAATGCGGCAGCACTCTGAGGAACGTGCTGATGTTCACCGGAATGATGTGCGTGGTGGGCTTCTTCCACCCAGGACTAGGCCCCTTCATCGCTGCCAGCGAGCTGGGTGATGCCCCCATGGATCTTGCCGTTTTCACCAGCGTTCTGGCCCTTGGCAGCATTTCCGGTGGGCTGCTGCTGCAACGCAACAGTCATCGGTTCTGCCAAAGACCTTCTCTGACCCTGGCCGGCTTTGCGCTGGTCACGGCCGTAGCTCAGCTTGGGATGGCCTACGGCGGCGGCGTGCCCTTTGTGCTGATGATGACGCTTCTGATCGGAGCCGGAACTGCGGGACTGCTGAGCAGCAGCAATCTCATTACGCAGGTTGGCTCAACTCAAGTATTGCGAGGGCGCATGGCCGGACTGGGGCAGATCGCCTTTCTCGGCGGCGGCGGCATCAGTGGCCTGATTGCGGCAACTCTGACAGACACCATGGGGCTCCATACCACCTTCGCGATCAGCGGAACTCTCGGCGTTGCGCTGGCACTGCTCGAGATCTGGCGCCGCGGTGGCTCAGTACTGAAGGAGGTCAGATCAGTTTGATTCGGCGCAGAACAAAACTGATCGTCACAGCGGTGGTGAGCCCGGCTCCTACCAGACCCACATAAATGAGGACTCCCATGCCTGTCACAGATTGCAGCACCTATTAGATCAGAAATCAGGGCTCGAATCAGCGGATCCCCCTTAAGCTTCTGCACAACGAAATCAAATGGAAACGGAAGGTTCTGTCCGCAGGGTCGACCGCAAGTAACAGACAGACCACCTTCACGCTCCGGATCATGCGCACCTTATTTATCTACCCCCTCTTCCCGAAGACCTTCTGGAGCTACGAGAAGATTCTGGAGCTGGTGAATCGCAAGGTGCTGCTCCCCCCGCTGGGGCTGGTCACTGTGGCAGCACTCCTGCCCCAGGAGTGGGAGATGAAGCTTGTCGACCGCAACGTGCGGGAGATCACCGAAGACGAATGGAACTGGGCCGAGCTGGTCGTGATCTCGGGAATGATCGTCCAGAAGGACGATATGCAGATTCAGATCGCCGAAGCCAAACGGCGTGGACTCCCTGTTGCTGTGGGCGGTCCCTACGCCAGTTCCACACCCGATGCCCCAGAAATCGCCCAGGCCGACTTCAAGGTGCTCGATGAGGGTGAAATCACCCTGCCGATGTTCATCGAAGCGATCCAGCGAGGTGACAGTGGTGGACGTTTCAGTGCGGAAGGAGACAAACCTGATGTGACCGCCACTCCCATCCCACGCTTTGATCTGCTGCAGCTCGAGGCCTACGACTCGATGAGCGTTCAGTTCTCGAGAGGGTGCCCGTTCAACTGCGAGTTCTGCGACATCATCGTTCTCTACGGACGCAAGCCACGCACGAAAAAACCGGAGCAGCTGATCGCGGAGCTCCAGTATCTGCATGACCTCGGCTGGAGGCGATCGATTTTCCTGGTCGATGACAACTTCATCGGCAACAAGCGCAACGCCAAGCAGCTGCTTCCCCAGATCAGACAGTTTCAGGAAGAGCGTGGCTACCCCTTCAGCTTCGCGACTGAGGCATCAGTGGATCTGGCCGATGATGAAGAGATGATGCGCATGATGCATGAGGCGCGCTTCGAGAGTGTCTTTCTCGGCATCGAAACTCCGGATGAAGCCAGTCTCGAAACCTCCCGAAAACTCCAGAACACCCGCAACCCTCTGGATGCGGCCGTCGACCGCATCACCGCAAACGGCATTCGTGTGATGGCTGGTTTCATCATCGGCTTTGACGGTGAAAAGGATGGTGCCGGCCGACGCATCGTCGATTTCGTAACCAGAACAGGTATTCCAGCCGCGATGATGGGCATGCTTCAGGCCCTGCCAAACACCGCTCTCTGGCATCGGCTGGAGAAGGAAGGTCGCCTGATTCAGGACGAATCAGCTGCCAAGGGCGTCAACCAGACCAACCTGCTCAATTTCAAACCCACACGGCCGATCCGCGACATCGCCAACGAATATGTGGAAGCCTTCTGTGCTCTCTACGAACCGAACGCCTACATGGATCGGGTCTACTCCTACTACCTGAAGATGGGAGCTCCCCGTTGGAAGGGCAAAGGCAAGTTACCCACCTGGACCGACATCAGGGCTTTGTCGATCGTGGTCTGGAGGCAGGGGATCAAACGCGACACCCGCAGTCGCTTCTGGCGCTACATGTTCAGCATGGCTCGCCGCAATCCAGCCATGCTGGAACAGTTCCTGGTTGTGTTGGCCCACAACGAGCACTTCCTCGAGTACCGCGCCATCGTTCAACGCGAAATCCGCGAACAGCTGGAATGCCTGCCGCCTGAAGAGCCCAGCACACCACTCGAACTGCAAACTGCCTGAACTGACTCAGTCCTGTCTGTAGGGGCGTCCCGCTTTTAGACAGTCTTCGGCCTTCTGCAGCTCTCTGCCGAGATACATGGCATGGTCAAGGCGACTCAAAGGCAGTGAGTCGCCCTTCTCGGTCAGTGCGATGCCCAGTTCTTTGGCAGTTCTGCCACGAAACCTTGTGTTCGGCTGACGCGGGCCTCCACCGCGGCAGGAGAGAACTTCCCCGGTGTCCGGGTCGGTGGCTCGACCTCGATCATCGACATCATTGCTGTAGTGCTCGGCGATGAGCTCACCAGCCTCGGCATCCAGCTTGATCAGGAAGTACCCCGAGGGATCAAGGTCGATGAAGCGCTGTGAAAGCTGATCATCAAGAGAAGAGGTGCCTTCTGCCATAGCCACACCTTACAAATGATCGACTCAGACCATCAATTCAGGAGGCTGCTCACGGAAAGGAAGCTCGGCATTGATGGCTTCAATCTCGTCCTCCATCAGAGCGTTCGCCCTCGGCAGCCAGGAACGGATCAACCCATCCATGCGCTGGTCGTACCACCGATGCAGGCTTGTGCGTGGCTGAGCCACAAAACCACGTCTGCGCTTGTGGCTTCCACCGGCCCCGGGATCAAAGCTCTTTAGTCCCTGATGAAGCGCCCACTCAATCGGTGCGTAGTAACAGACCTCGAAATGAAGGCAGTCGATCTCTTCATCACTACCCCAGTAGCGGCCCCAGAGATGGGAATCATCCTGAACGCAGAGCGACATCGCAACAGGCTGGGCGGGATCCCCTCGGTGGGCACTGAACAAGACAACATGCCTGGCAAGGTCGGGATCGACCAGCTGATCAAAAAAGGAGGCCTGAAGATATTTGCTGCCCCATGGCCCCCAGCGAGCGCAGTGCTGCTCATAGAAGCTATGCATCCGCGCCAGCAACTCAGGAGTGAGGGTTTGTCCGGTGAGCGGCGTCACCTGCAGACCCGCCTTGCTGACGGCTTTGCGTTCCCGCTTGATGTTGCGCCTCTGATTGGCATTGAAACCGGCGAGGTAGTCGGAAAAATCCCTCTGGTCATCGGCTGACCAGAGACTCTGGTGATTCACCCAGCCAGCACAACCCGCAGCCTCCGCCAGGCGCTGCCATTCGGGATCCACATACAGAAAGTTGCAGCTGAGGATGTTGTTGCGCGCTGCAAAGTCATCGATCAGCCGAAGCATCATGGCCGTGAGCTCCTGCCCATCCTCATCAGGATGAACGTGAAAGCGATAGCCCTGGACAGGGCTGACAGGACTCATCCCGATCAGCTTCGGGTAGTAGCGCAGGCCCAGATCCCCAGCCAGACGGGCGAAGGACTGATCGAAGATGAATTCGCCGTAGCTGTGACCCTTGAGATAGAGCGGGGCGACAGCGATCAGTCTGTCTTCGTCCCTCCAGAGCGACAGGTGAAGTGGTTGCCAGCCCTGATCAGGCGCCACACTGCCGGAGCTCTCCAGAGCGGCAAGCCAGTTCCAGCGATAGAAAGGACTTTCCTCATCAGCCAGCAGTCTCTCCCATTGGCTTTGGGGAATCTCATGGATGCTGCGATGCCAACGAGCCGTGAGTGAAGCCATTCAGGGCTGTTTAAACCACCTCGACAAAGACGCTAACCAGCGAAACAACAACGGGAGACAATGAAATTGTTTTAGCTGAGGACATGACCCGATGGTCTCTGCAAAACCTGAAATGGGTCTCGGGTCTGTTGATCCCATCTCTGCTGATTGAATTCACAGCCATCGACCTGAGCGCCAGGGCAGGACTGTTGCAGCCTCTGATCCAGCTTTTGCAGCCGAAAATTGAACGCCGCCTGATCAGCGAATGCCTTCAGCTGGCCGAACAGACTCTTGATGACTTTGCACCTGACATCGCTCCCGGGAGATTGTTGAAGCGTGCGGTGGAACAGCCCTGCCAGACAATCGCAAGACCCGTGAGTCATTGCCTGATCAGAGAGACCAGCCGCAGTGGGCGGGAGCTTGGCGTGCTGACGGAACTGCTTGAAGGCAGAGTCGGCGACGACGCAGGTGCGGTGATTCAGCGGTGCGCGGCATCCTTGACCGGACTCCCTCGCTCCAGCCTGAACACAATCCCTCTTCAGCAACTCATGGAGCGATTGCGGTGGTAACGCACCAGCAGTTCATTGCCTCCGAGAGAACGGGTCTCCTGCAGGCTCCAGGCCTGCGGTGAGGCCAGTGCCTCCGGAAGTGCAGTCCCCGACTGCAACAACCAGTTGAAGGGTCCACCCAGCAGCCTGGGACTCAGGGTCAGCTGCAGCTCATCAACCGCATCCTGAGCCAGCAGTGAGTGTGAGAGAACAGCACCGCCAAGCAGGGCCAACTTGAACCAGCCCTGAGACGCAAGAGCCTTCAGGGTGTCGCTCCAGCGAGAATGCAGATGGAAGCTGCTGCGAAAGCCTGGGGCCGAGACAACGCTTTCAGACAGTAGATAGCGATCGAAAGGTTGTTCAAAGAAGGGCCAGTTCAAAGGGAACTTCCCTTGTCGACTGACAACCAGTGCTGCGGGCTGTGCCGTGCGCCCTGCGCGAATACGCTCCTGGAGGAGATCCCGGTCACGGATCAGACAACTGCTGCGATGGGCTCTGAGCGTGCCAGCGCCGATCAACGCAGCATCACTCCAGGCGAGTGCCTCCTCAAGAACACGGCGATCACCGGATCCACCGAGCTGAGCGACTCCACCCTCCGGTGGGGCGAGGCGACCATCGAGACTGACGGCAAGAACCAGACGAACGACTGTTTTTTGCGACAAGCAGGAGGGTTCAGACAGGAACCGCCGCCTCAAGCGTGGATGGGATCATCTCAAGCTGAGGCACCTCTGCATAAACTTCCGCAGCATTGTTGGGGCTTTCCTGCAGACGCACTTTGTGCAGATGGGCGCCAATGGCCTTGATCGGAGACGACAGACGGTCGGCGATGTGCAGCGCAATATTTTCTGCGGTGGGAACGCATTCGGCGAAGAAGGGCACATCCTTGTTCAGGAATGTGTGGTCAAAAGGTTCCACCACGAGATCGTCAACGAGTCGCTGCAGCGCGGAGAGGTCGCAGACCATTCCCGAACGAGGATCGATTGGCCCTCGCACTGTGACGTCCACCAGATAGTTGTGACCATGGCCATTGGGACGGGCACACTTGCCGTAGATGCGCTCGTTTTCCTCCTGACTCAGCTCCGGTCTTGCCAGACGGTGAGCAGCGGCGAAGTGAGTGCGGATCGTGAGGAAGGCGTCCATGGGATGTCCGAGATAGTCGGCCCAGAGGCCTGGTTGTTCGTAGAGACGTAGAGCCGTGATCGGCAGATGCGGACTCAGACGTGTCCAGATCTGACGAACGATGGCTTCCGTAGTGGGCAGGCAGCCCTCCGGCTTCGATACATCGAATTCCGGCCAGGCATCGTTGAGGAAACGAAAGTCGAGCTGACCTGTCACTTCGCTGCGGATGGCGTGCTTCACCTCGGAGAGGTTGAGAACCATGCCATAGGAGTCAAGGCCACCGGCCATCGAGACAATCAGCTCGTAGTTATGACCATGACCGGGAGCCAGGGCACATGGCCCGAAGCGAGCGGCATTGTCATCGGCCGAGAGTTCAGGCAGCCAGTATCTGTGACTGGCACTGAAGCAAGCCCGGCGCGTGATCACGCAGCGACGACCTCGACCATGACGTGCAGTTGACTTCATTTCAGTCATGTGACTGTCCCGCCAGAAGGCATCCTAATGAGCTAGCAGCAATTCCGAGTCATGGCGGAGACCACTCCATCACTGCGGCAGCGTCTGGGAGGGCGCAGCCTCTACTTAATCGGGATGATGGGCAGCGGCAAAAGCAGCACCGGCAGACCACTGGCCGAGAGGCTGGGATACGGATTCGTTGATGCCGATGCGGTGATCGAACAGGTGACAGGGTCAAACATCTCCGAGATCTTCGAACGTGACGGCGAGGACCACTTCCGCGACCTGGAAACGCAGGTGCTGAGGTCGATCAGCGAACGACATTCCCTTGTTGTTGCCACCGGAGGAGGGATCGTCACCCGATCGGAAAACTGGGGAATGATGCACCAGGGCATCGTGATCTGGCTTGATGTCGAACGCGATCAGCTGCTGCTGAGGCTTCAGAAGGATTCCACACAGCGCCCGCTTCTGCAGATGAACGACCCCGGCGAGGCAGTCGATGAGATCCTCAGTCGGCGTCGCCCTCTCTACAACGAAGCGGATCTAACGGTGGTGATTGGCACAGAAACAGCAGATGTCGTTGCGGACGGGATTATCCAGCTGCTGCCGGAGCTGATCAAGGATCCACCGAAACAACGACCGGAATGACGGTCAGGAGTCCGGGGGCTCTAGGCGCACTGCATACCACTGAAGAGAGATTCCAGGCGAAATCTCCAGTTCACAGGCTGTGTCCAACAGACGCAGAGCCGCCTGCTCAGGGCTGCTGCATTCCGCCAGATCCGAGGGCCAGGGATCAAGATCCTGCAATCGACCCGCAAGCCATGTCATGGTGTCTGCCGCTGTGAGCAGCTGTTCGGGCTCGCCCGGAACCAGCACCACGTAGTGATCAAGTGATCGAATCAGAGGGTCGGACATGGCAAAACCGTTGTTGACACTGCTGATCACCATGCTGCTGCAGCTTGTGTCAGTTCAGGCCGTCGCAGCGGCGGGCGAAGGTGGGGGGGGGGGTCTCGAACAGCGCTTCGAAACGTGGCCTGAATGGTCACTCCCAGCACCTCTGGCCCGTCCGCGCCGCACGCAGGATCTGATCTATCCCGACTGGTTCTCCGGAGAGTGGCAGGTCACCAGTGAGGCGCTCGACGATTCAGGCGAACCCGATCCCGACGATCAGCCACTGGTGCACAGGGTGCGTTTTCTGCACAACCGTCGTCACGAACTCATCGGCGATCGCCCCTTCAACGCAGCGTCTGTCGGAAAAGCATTGCTTGGGGATCGGTTGCTGTCGGTCGAACAGGATCCCGACCAGGTCAACCGACAACTGGCAAGATTTCGAGACGATGTGATGCTCGAAACCACCGTGATCGGTCGTGGAGAGACCAGCCCGAATGCATCCACTGACTTTTTCAGCGACGAACTGGTTCTTCAGATCCTGCATGGTCCAGGCGCCCCGCGACTGAGCAGGATCGAAACGCTCACGCACTATGAGCGCTGTGGAGAGAACATCTGCGCCGATCAGCGTCAGGTCAGCCATGCGGGCCCTGGACTAAAAACCGATCAGACGCTCGAGGGCCGCAGCAGCCGCTACCGGCTGACGCTCAGACCACAGCAGCTGGATCGAGATTGATCAGACGGGTTTCCAACTGATCACGCCAGCGGAACAGACCCTGAAGACGTGGATGATCACTGATGCCAGGGACACCCCGTCCGGCGAGTGCATCACCAGCAGAGGGTGGGAAGCGAAGCAGCGACAACTGTGCACCCACGGCAAGGTCCGCCAGCGTGATGTTTTCACCTACCAGACATCCTTCGGGATCAAGGCCGTCGGCAATGGCGCACAGACTGCTGAGCATGGAAGATCTCTGCTCCTGACCAAGCAGTTCACCAAGGCCGCTGAGCCACCCGCCTGGCAGGCCGGACATCACCTGACGAACCGGCGAAGGAACATCATCGGGAAGCAGCACTTCACGCAACTGCTGATCGTCTGCAGCCGCCTGCAACAGCGCAGCTCTCACGGCGGCCGCCAGAGTGGTGTCAGCCCAGTCTTCGATCAGCTGCATCTGAGCCCGATGTCGGGCATCCGCCGGAATCAAAGCAGGGTCTGGCCTGAGCGCCTCCAGATGACGACAGATGGCACTGGAATCGGCGACCACATCGTCGCCATCCACCAGGACAGGCACCTGACGCTGCCCGGAAAGACGGAACAGGGCGATCTGACCGATGCCAGGGGTGACCTCAACTTCTCGAAAACTGAGTCCCTTGGCCTGCAATGCCATTCGCACCTTGAGGCAGAAGGCCGAGTGACGGAACTGATGAAGCTCCAGCATGTCCGAGCCGGTTCAGGCGCTCGAACGGTAGCCATTCGGATCTGAACCTCGCCATCAGCCCTGGAAAAGCCTGCGCGACTGAAACGGACCTTGGTCAGAAACCCCTCGGTGCATTTCGAACGCTGGAGAGTGAGACATTTTTGGGTGATGGTTCAGACCAGCGATGCGATTCAGCTCCGGCGCGTTGCTTGGTGGAGGCCCGGGCGACTTGAACGGAGTTGGGTGCTTGAAGCGGGGCCGCGAGCACATTGAAGGCAATCGACCATCGTTCTCCATCGCCGCGGAAGGGAGCAACGGAGTGGGGTTGCCAGGCGGGAAAGACATAGAAGTCCCCTGGCACAGGCAACACGTAGTGAGCCATGCCGGTACGAAACGACTGCAGATGCCAATCCTCAGGACCGTGGAAACAGAGCTGACCGTCAAAGCATTGTCCGTTGATCTGTGGCGGTGCCTTGAGAAAGATCACGCCTGAGAAACTGCCCCCGTGGGTATGGGTGGGGTTGTAGTCACCAGCTCGCTGACAGTTGAGCCAAAGATCCACCATCTGCAGCTGATAGCGGCCTGGCACCCAGGGCCCGCGGCCCTGTGGAGGCTGGCGCCCCATCACATGCGCGATCCAGCGGTCACAGGCCGGAAGAACATGCACGGAGCACAACTGCTGGATCGCGGGGTGGCCCCCACTGAGCTCTCTTTGCTGGCTGAGCTGACCGGCAAGCTTTGCTGAAGCGTCGAGACTGGCGCTCGGATGGGCCAGCACCTCGGAGCTGATGCTGAGCAACTGCTGCAACAGCGGTTCAGGCAGGCTGCCCTTGAAAATGGATCTCGGGAAAAGATCGAGGATCTCCAAGGTTGAAGCCAAAACTGCGGGGCATGGTGCCAGCGACATCCGGAGTCAGATGTCCACAGCGATGACAACTGCCTGATTGAACTTCAGTACCGGATGACAGTGCAGCTGAGTCTCCGATACGAACTCAATGATTGGCGGAAAGCGTCGGCAATCTTTTTGCCTGAGGCCACTGACCGGGGGTTGATCGCCAGCAATCTCTTGATCCCTTCTCTCAGAGGGAATCTGCAGCAACCGAATCACGGCAAGGCTTTCAAGGGTGGCGACTGTTGCTGGTTGAGGCCGTTCACTCCAACCCCGATGGAGCTCACCCCCTGGAGTGGTCAGCTGCCGTCAGCACTGAGCTGGCTTCTGAACCAAAAGAACGGCCTTCCAGCCGTTTTTGCTCCGGATAGACTGAAATGATGTCAATAAGATCTTCTTATTGAGAATCTGCTGACTGCTTTTGGTGGCAGCCTCCCCTGCAGCAGATCACAGTCATTCCAGACACACCGGAATCCCCAAGACACCCTGCGGTAGCTGGCCATGAAAGAATTTTTCATCAACGTCACGCGCTACCCGCGCTATCTGATTGCGTTCAGCCTGGGCGTGATCAATTCAGTTGCAGAGCCGCTCGCCCGTCGCCGCAGCAACCCCGTGACGGCTGTCGCCCTGATCGGAGCTCTGGTCAGTGGATTCCTCAGCCTGAGTTTCGTGCTGCGTGCCATGGTGTCTTCAGCACCGCAGAGCTGAGATGGCCCCGGGACGTCGGGTGGAACGTGTGGCGGCACTCATCCGACGGGAGATCAGTGAACTGCTGATCAGTGGTATCCGAGATGAGCGTGTTCACCAGGGAATGGTGAGCATCACCAGTGTTGAAGTCAGCGGCGACCTTCAGCACTGCAAAGTGTTTGTGAGCGTCCTTTCGGATGCAGAGGCCCGAACCGAAGTGATGGAGGGTCTTCAGGCTGCCAGCGGCTTCCTGAGAGGAGAACTGGGACGCCGGCTGCAGATGAGACGAGCCCCCGAGGTGGTGTTTCAACTCGACCGTGGTCTTGAGAAGGGAACCTCCGTTCTCCACCTTCTCGGAGAGCTGGAGCGTGAGCGCGAGGTGAAAGGGAGCATTCCCTCCGGCAGCGACGAAGCCGACGATCCGGCCTCCCATGACTGACGCGGAGCGTCGCAGGGCCGTTGCCAGGCTGCTGGTGATCCGCGCCAGCGGCCATGCCGAGGACGGGCAACGTCGTTACCCCCGCTGGGAACTCTGCAATCGTGAGCTGGAAAGGCTGCTCGGATCAGGCGTTGGAGGAGTGATCCTTCTGGGCGGCACAGCCACGGAACTGCAACAGCGGTGCAGGACGCTCCGCCACTGGAGCAGCGATGGAGATCTGCTTCTCTGCGCCGACGTGGAGGAAGGGATCGGCCAGAGATTCGAGGGAGCGACCTGGCTGGCACCGCCGATGACCCTGGGACGCTTGCATCGCAGCAATCCGGACCATGCGCTGCATCTCGCCGAGCGCTACGGCCGAACAACAGCTGCTCAAGCGCGACGCTGCGGCCTCAACTGGGTCCTCGCTCCGGTCTGTGATGTGAACAGCAATCCTGAGAACCCCGTGATCAATGTGAGGGCCTGGGGAGATCAAGCCCAAGCGGTTGCTGATCTGGTGGATGCGTTTCATCGCGGCCTGAACGCTGCCGGCGTTCTGGGCTGCGCCAAACATTTCCCCGGGCACGGCGATACGGACCAGGATTCGCACCTGGAGCTGCCGTTGATCAGCCACGCAAGAAGCCGGATCGAGCAGCTGGAGCTGGTGCCCTTCAGGCGATTGATCGCGTCCGGAGTCGCCAGTGTGATGACAGCACATCTGCTGATACCAGCGCTGGACCCATCACAGCCGGCGACCTTGTCGCGTTCGGTGCTGACAGACCTGCTGCGAACGGAACTCGGCTTTTCAGGACTTGTCGTGACCGATGCACTGGTGATGGAGGCGATCAGTCGGAGCTTGGGGCCGAGTGAAGCCGCTGTTCAGGCTTTCGCTGCAGGCGCAGACCTGATTCTGATGCCAGCAGATGCCGATCAGGCGATCGACGGTATCTGCGCAGCCCTGGCTCAGGGGAGAATTCCTGAATCCCGCCTGAGCGAATCGCTGCAGAGACGGGCGCAGGCCTTGCAGCGCTGTGATGAAGCCGCCGGCAGTGAAACCGAGCTCGACCTGGTGACGCCTGCGGATGATGAGTTCTCCATGGAGCTGGTGAGCAGTTCGCTGGAGATTCAGGGCCCCCTGCTTGCAGCCCATCCTGAGCAGGATGCTGTGAACCTGATTCGGGTGGACGGAGTGCTCCCCTGCGCCTTTCTGCGGACCGATGCCTCTGCGATCACCAAACCCGAACGGCATGGATACAGAGCGCTGATCTGTCATGACAAAGGGATTGAGCCCTGGGCGATGAACAGGGACACCGCTGAGCCGCTTGAGCTGGAACGTCTGGGGAAGGGACCGGTGTTTCTGCAGCTGTTTCTGCGGGGCAATCCATTCCGCGCAGGTCAGCAGCGCCATGAACCCTGGGACAGAGCCATCCAGCAGTTGCTGCGTGTGGAACGACTTTCAGGGCTGGCGGTCTATGGCTGCCCCTACCGGTGGGACTCGCTGCGCAGGCTCGTTCCTGACCACATTCCTGCCGGCTACTGCCCAGGTCAGATGCCTGAAGCTCAGAAGCAGCTGCTGGATCGGATGCTGGGCATGAACTGGGACGAGCAGGCGCGCAAGGATTTCACCGACTGAACAGGACAAGCCGCTCGGAACCGCAGCGCTGGAACAGCCTTAGCCTCAGCGGCAGTGCTCATCACCAACATGCTCAGCCTCTCGATGATCGTGCGCGATGAGGAAGCGCGGATCGAGGCCTGTCTCCGGTCGGTGCAGGGCTTCGCGGATGAGATGGTGCTTGTCGATACCGGTTCAGTGGACGGAACCATCGCACTGGCTGAAGCCTGTGGCGCACGGGTGGAGCGCATGGAATGGCCCGGAGACTTCGCTCCGGCACGCAATGCGGCCCTCGATCTGGTGAGCGGCGACTGGGTGCTTGTGCTTGATGCCGACGAAGAGCTCCGGCGGGAGGTGATCCCGCAGCTCAGGGCTCTGATGGCCCAGCCGGACGTGCTGGTGATCAACCTTCTGCGCCACGAACTTGGAGCAACCATGGCCCCTTACTCCAACGTGAGCCGGCTGTTTCGCCGACATCCGCGCATCCGCTGGAGCAAGCCTTATCACTCGATGATCGATGAGAGCGTGGAGGCCTTGCAGCAGGAAGAACCGGGCTGGCGGCTTGCCAACTGCACCGAACCAGCCCTGATTCATGAGGGGTATCGTCCGGATCTGCTGGCCGGATCTGACAAGGCGCAAAGGCTGCGGCGATCCATGGAGAACTGGCTGAAAGACAATCCCAACGACCCCTATGCCTGCGCCAAGCTCGGTGCCCTGGAAGTGAGTGACGGCAACAGGGAGCGCGGGCTCAGCCTTCTTCGCCGCGGCCTGGAACGGTTACCCGAGGGGGATGCGCGCAGCGCTGAACGTTATGAACTGCTTCTCAATCTGGGGATCGCACTGGCTTCCGAAGACGGTGATGCTGCCGTGCAGTGCTATCGAGAGGCACTCAAACAGCCCCTGGAAACGCGTCTTAGCCTCGGTGCGCGCCTGAATCTGGCGGCATTGCTGATGCAGCGCAATGAACTGGAGGAAGCGATTCAACTCACCACCACCGCCTGCCAGCGAGCACCCGAAGTGGCACTGGCCTGGTACAACCTGGGCCTGATGGAACGCCGTCGTGGAGATCTGATGGCGGCGATCAAGGCCTACGAACGATCCCTGAGCGTCAATCCCGACCACGCAGAAAGCCATCAGAACCTGGCCGTGGCAAGGCTGATGGGAGGCGACATTGATGGAGCTCGCTCGGGGTTCCGCCAGGCCATCGCACTGCTGCGCGACCAGGGGCGACAGGAGGAGGCAACGGCATTGCATGCCCAGGTGGATGGCCTGGTGAAGCTGGACGATGAGGCCGGAGCATGAGTGCGGATCAGAATCAACCGCTGCAGGGGCACACGGTGGTGATCACGCGGGCGAAAGAACAGCAGAGCGAGGGTCGGCGACTGCTGCGGACGCTCGGTGCCAGGGTGCTCGATCTTCCCGCTCTCGAAATCGGACCGCCCGACAGCTGGGCCCCCCTCGACGATGCTCTAGCTGATCTCGAGAGCTTTCACTGGTTGATTGTCTCCAGTGCCAACGGCGTTGATGCGGTGGAGTCGCGGCTGCAGCTCCGGGGGAGTGGGCTCGAACACCGACCGGAAAGTCTCAGGATCGCTGCAGTGGGTCGCAAGACAGCTCAACGATTGGAGGAGCTCGGGGCACCTGCTGATTTCGTGCCACCCAGCTTCATTGCCGACAGCCTGATCGATGATTTTCCCGTCTCAGGCTGGGGGTTGAGAATTCTTCTACCAAGAGTGCAGAGCGGCGGACGCACATTGCTGGCTGAAGCCTTCGCAGAAGCTGGCTCGCAGGTGGTGGAGGTGGCGGCCTACGAATCCCGCTGCCCGACATCCATTCCCGCAGACACGTTGAAAGCCCTGGAGAATGGAGAAGTCGATGCCATCAGCTTCAGCAGCGGCAAAACCGTGACCCACACCGTGCAGCTGCTGGAAAGCGCCCTCGGGAGCTCATGCACCGATCAGCTGTTCAGAAAGCCTGCGGTTGTTTCGATCGGTCCCCAGACCAGCCAACGCTGCCGTGAACTGCTGGGGAGGGTCGACCAGGAGGCCACTCCTCACGACATGGAGGGGCTTGTTCAGGCCTGTGTTCAGGCGATGCAGCGGCGCTGAGACTGTCCTGCGATCGAAAGTCTCAGGCAGCCCCGACCCAGATCAATGCTCTGCACAGTCCAGCCGATGGGCAGCAGAGCGGTCGCATCTCCCGGGCAACGGCCGCGTGGGCCCACACAGACCGTGCCCGAGGCATCGGGAATGCTCACCAGCGCTCGCAGCTCTCCCCCGACAGCAACCACTCCCTGAACACTGAAATCCTTTGTCGGGGCAGATTCCAGATCACCCTGAGAGCTGGCCGGTGACAATGCGACCACGGTGGGAGCGAAGGGATCTGTTCGACCTTCCGGCACCGATGACAGGACCTGCTCAGGGGTTGGCAGCGGAATCAGGCCATTCGTTGCTGCGGAGGAGCTTGGCGGCGGTAGTTCTGCAGTGCGAGGAGCTGGGCTGAACCCAGAGCTTTCCGAGGTGCTGTTCTCAGTAGTTCCGCATCCGGTGCCGCTGAAAACAACGGCCAAAAAGATCATCAGCCAAGTCGCTGATGATCGAAGGCAGGACGTCGCCGTTTCAGCTCGGCGCTGCATACCCGCTTTCGACCAGATCCCTGAATCGGTCAAGATTCGCCTGCAGTTCCTTCGTCACGATTCCACCAAGAATGCTGGGTTCCATCAAGGGAGCCAGCACACCCGGAAGTTCATAGGTGACGCTCAGCTTCACAGCTGTGAGCTGGGGTTCCTCCGCGTAGAAGCGGACTCCTCCCTTGGTCGGCAGACCGCCCACCGACTCCCAGTGGAGCTGCTGAGCCTCAACTCTCTGGATGATGCGTGCCTTCCAGTGGAAACGGAAACCCTGCGCTGCCAGGGTCCAGTCGGTCAGGTCGGGATCATCAAGAGTCTTGACGGATTCGATCCATCGCATCCATTTGGGCATTGCCTCCAGATCGCTCCAGACAGACCAGACCCGATCCACGGGAGCCTTGACCTCAGTGGTTACGGAATGTTCAAGCCAGCGTCCCATCGGTTCAGGCAACAGCGTTGTTGACGGCAAGTCGGGCCGGTTGCCCCAGGATGGCGGCAGCGGCGAGATGCCCGCTCATGGTGGCTCCTTCCATCGAGTCGATGTAATCCTGACGTGTGTAGCTCCCTGCCAGAAAGAAATTGCTGATCGGAGTGCTCTGGACGGGTCGGTAGGGCTCCATACCAGGAGCTTCTCTGTAGAGAGATTGAGCAAGCTTGACCACGTTGCTCCACGTCAGCGTGAGATTGGCTGCCGAGGGGAACAGCTTTCTGACCTGGCGATCGGTGTGCTCGACAATGTCCTTGACGGACTTGCGCATCCACGGGTCGCCCGGTGTCAGCACACACTGCAGCAACGATCCCTCACCGTCCTTGCGGTAATCCTCAGGGCTGGCAAGGGCGAGATCAGCAAAACAACTGAAGTCTGCATCGGCCGTGTAAAGGAGATTGTTGAGACCGACGGGGTGGCTGAGATCACGCCGACTCTCCCCATTGCTCTCACCAAGTTCCGTCACCCAGCCGTCGTAGCGCAACTGGACGGTGGCCACAGGAACCGCCTCAAGATTGTGAATGGCATCGAATTGCGGAAAACGCCGCCAGTCGTCTGGAAGCAGGCGCTGGATCCCTGGAACATCACAGGCCGCCAGATAGGCATCGGCAACAACACGCTGCTCACCATCAGGGGTCCCCAGCTTCAAACCGGTGACTTCGGGATGATCACCGTCGCTGAACTCCACCTGCTTGACCGGATGGCGGAGGTGAAGCTTTCCTCCCCGCTGCTGGATGTAATCCAGAATGGGGCCTGTCAGCCAGCGGTGTGGTGAACCCTTGAGCAGGTTGAGTTTTGAGGCCTCGGTTTTCGCAGCGAACATCATGAAGATGGTCAGCATGCAGCGGGCAGAAATCGTTTCGCAATCGATGAAACCGAGGGCATAGGCGATCGGATCCCACATCCTGCGGATGCTCTCCGGGCTGCCGCCATGGCCGACGAACCAGTCCTTGAAGCTGACCGAATCAAGGGCTCTGATGGTGCGCATCGCGCCTTCGTAATCCACAAGACCTCGAACGATCGGGCTCGTGCCAAGAGCCAGAGCATTGCGCAGCTTGTCGATCCAGCCCAGCTGGGGAGTGGTGAAGAATGCTTTAAGGCCGTTGAAGGGCGCACCGACGGGAAATCGGAAATCCAGTTCCCGCAGGTCACCACCCTGATTCACGAACAGATGGGTGTGATCCTTTGGAAGCAGATTGTCGAAGGCGCCCACTTTGCGCATCAGTGCGAACAGGTTCGCGTAATTGAAGAAGAAGACATGCAGCCCCATCTCGATGTGATTGCCGTCTGAATCCACCCAGCTGCCGACCTTGCCGCCCACGAAAGGACGCGCCTCATAGAGATTCACTTCATGGCCAGCATCAACCAGATCCACAGCAGCGGAGAGGCCAGCCAGACCAGAACCCACAATCGCGACCCGCACCGTCTTTAGTGCAACTGGAGGGACTCTATGAATTGACCAGACAGAACTGCTTTAGGCAGAAGCGGGAACTGATCCATAAAGTGAAGAAAGGACCCAGCGCCACTGCATCCGATGTCCAGCCCCGACACCACTGCTGAGACCGCAGCAGCCAGCCCTTCACACACCGCGAAAGACGGCAAGGGCATTTTGATCACTGGGCCTGCGATGCAGCAGCTTGCGAGGCTTTGCACCGACCAGGGGACCAACCAGGTGCTGAGGGTGGGGGTTCGCTCGGGGGGCTGCAGCGGCATGAGTTACACGATGGACTTCGTGCCTGCGACAGAGATTCAGCAGGATGATGAGCGCTATCAATACGAAGCACCCGATGGGGCTTCCTTTGAGGTGATCTGTGACCCCAAGAGCTTGCTCTACATCTATGGGATGCAGCTGGATTTCAGCACCGCACTGATTGGCGGAGGATTCAATTTCACCAACCCCAACGCAACCCAGACCTGCGGCTGCGGAAGCTCCTTCGCCGTCTGAACCAGCAGCGGAGATCTGGCGGCTGTGGGAATCTGAAGGTCTTGCCCGAACGATCAGCGCTCCATGGAGTCCAGCCAGGAAAGTCTCTTCCAGCAAGCAATGAACCGCTACCAGCAGGGAGCTCCGGCACAGGAGTTGCTTGAGGATTTCGAGGCCATCACCAATGCGGCCCCACGTCAGTCAGCAGGGTGGACTTGTCTGGCTTGGCTGCAGTTGCTTTGCGATCAATCCGAGGAGGCCCTGCGTTCGGCGCGGCTGGCGGTCAAGTTGAACAACCAGGATCCGCAGGCACGCATCAACCTCTGTCTGGCGATGCTGGAGACCAAAGCCAAAGGCGTGAGAGATCAGATTGAAGTGGTGCAGAAAGTTTTGGCTCTGGCTCCTGAAATGGAAGACGAGCTGAGGGAATCCATTGAGGACGGGCTCAAACGCCGGCCCGAATGGCCTGCACTGCTCAAAGTGAAAGCCTGGCTGGAGCTCTGACGTGGGCCGTCTGCTGCTGCTCAGCAACGGCCACGGGGAGGATCTTTCCGGTGCGCTGCTGGGACAGGCACTTCAGTCTGAGGGCCATGCGGTGGACGCTCTTCCCCTTGTGGGCAAGGGCCAGCCCTACCGGGATCTCGGCATTGACCTGATCGGTGGCACCCAGGAATTCAGCACCGGGGGCCTGGGATACACCAGCCTGCGGGGAAGGTTGACCGAGCTGTTGCAGGGACAGGTGGTCTATCTGCTGCGCAGGCTTCTGAGGTTGCTGCGCATCGCCAGCCGTTACGACCTGGTTGTGGTGATTGGCGATGTCATTCCGGTGATGGCGGCCTGGCTCTGCGGACGTCCGGTGGCCACTTACCTCGTGGCCTATTCAAGTCACTATGAAGGCCGGCTTCGTCTGCCCTGGCCATGCGCTCAGTGCTTGAGAAGCCAACGCTTTCAGGCCGTTTTCAGCCGAGACCAACTCAGTGCGGACGATCTGAGCTCACAGCTGCGCAAGCCGGTCGCCTTCATGGGCAACCCCTTCATGGATCCAATCCTGGGCGACTCTCAACGGTTGCCGCGCGCACGCCGCCGACTGGGACTGCTGCCGGGAAGCCGACGGCCTGAGCTGGAGCAGAACCTCATGCTCCAGCTCGGAGTGATCGAACAACTGCCTGGCCCGCTGCTGAGCAGCGGTGAGCTGCAGCTTGAGCTTGCACTGGTTTCAACTCTGTCCGACGAGGCACTCGCAGAGCTGGTGGGAACGCGCGGCTGGAGCCTCGAGACAACTGACTCAGGAGCGACGTCAACGCTGCATCGAGAGAGGCGTCGCATTCAGGTGCGTCGTGGAGGATTCGCCTCGGTTCTGCACAGTTCCGACCTTCTGCTCTGCATGGCAGGAACGGCCGCTGAGCAGGCTGTGGGCCTATCCAGACCGGTCCTGCAGCTGGTGGGGCGGGGGCCTCAGTTCACAGCGGGGTTCGCGGAAGCACAGCGTCGCCTGCTGGGCCCGACTGTGTTCTGCGCGGATGGTGAAACAGGCTCTCAGGCCACTCTTACGCGCACAGCCGCAATGGCCCTCGAACTTCTGGAGCGATGCCACCTGGATCAGCAGCTGCAGCGAAGCTGTCAACACGAAGCCCTGAACCGGCTCGGCACAGCAGGCGGCGGCGCCAGGATGGCGGCATCGATCTCGCAAATGCTGCGGGTGTGCGAATGAGCAAACCGAACATCGAACCGATCTGGAAGCGTTGGCTCGATCGCATTCTTGTGCTGAATGTCTTCCTGGTCATCGCAGGTGCCGGCTGGTTCGCAGTCGCAGTGATCGGAAGCAGTCAGGGGCTTGAAGCACCCATGCGGGTGTTCATGCGTCTGTGGGAACCGCTGTTCACGCCAGCCATCGGTCTGCTGATGGGCGCAGCCCTGCTCAGCGGCTGCTGGAGCTGGTGGCAACGTCGAGTGCAACGGGCAGGGTCGGACAGCGGAAACTGAATCCCAGTTCTTCAAGTCGACTCGAACTCACGAACTGGCCCTCAAGAACCACTTTCGAGCCATCACCCAACAACAGCTGCAGCATCGGACCAGGCACCGCCAGCAGACTGGGTCTGCCCAGACAACGGCCAAGACTTCCAGCAAAAACGGCCATGGTCACAGGGTCAGGAGCCACGGCATTGATCACGCCTGACCAGGACTCAGATTCCAGTGAGCTCTGGATGATGCGGCAGAGATCGCCACGTTCAATCCAGCTCATCCATTGCTGTCCGGAACCGATCGGGCCACCGAAGCCTGCTCTGAAAACCGGGAGCATCTTGGCGAGCGCTCCGCCCTCTGAAGACAGCACGATGCCGATGCGCAGCACCACGAGTCGAGTTGCTGCCGGCTTCTCAGCGGCAGCCTGTTCCCACTGCTGACAAAGACGCGCAAGAAAATCGGCGCCGGCCGGGCTGCTTTCCTCAAAGCGTTGATCGGAACTGGTGCCGAAATAGCCCACAGCCGAGGCGTTGACCAGGACGGATGGAGGCGTGGTCAGGGTGGCGAGGGCGCTCACCAGATGCCGGGTTGTGCCAAGCCGACTCTCTTGAAGAATCTCAAGGTGCTGAGCAGTCCAGCGCTGTTCTGCGATGGGCTCGCCGGCGAGATTGACAACACCGTCACTGGCGTTGAGCGCATCGTGCAGTGGTGTCGACGCAGCCCAGCTGGACGCCAGGGCGGGGTCGGCCTGAATCCATTGAAGACTTTGCGCTGTCTCAGCTGGAAATACGGCTGAAGAGGGGCGTCGACTGACCAGAGTGAGCTGATGACCGGCGGCCTGCAGAACGGGAATCAGTCCACGGCCGACCAAGCCGGTGCATCCGATCAGCAGAAGGCGCATGGAGATTGCTGCATCAGGCCGTTGAGGTTAGGAAGCGGCGGCGGGATCGGTGTCCTCAAGCGGCAGTGTGAGCTTCATCCTGCGGGCCATGGGCACCAGAGCAAAGCCCTGGATGAACAGACCAAAGAGCACCACGGCGAGAGCGAGCGGAGGCATGGAAGCGCCCCAGCTCACATCGGAGGACCAGGCATTGATGGCCATCGCGATGGGGACGGCGCCACGCAGGCCAGCCCAGCAAACGAAAATCCTTTCGCCTGAACTGAATGGCGTACGCCAGAGAAGTATCTGCACCATCAGCAGACGCACCAGCTGCATCACCAAGAACAGCACAAATGCGAGAGCGGCTGCGTAAACCACATCCTGTGGTTTCACCACCAGCCCCATGCAGAGAAACAACAGCAGCTCCGCCATTTTTGCGTAGCTGGAATGGGCCTCCTCCAGGCAGCCCTGGTCAAGATCGGAACTGTTTCCCAGCACCAGACCCGCCACATAGGCAGCCAGCAACGGACTGCCGCCCAGCAGTGACGTGCCGCCGCTGAGCACCATCAGCAGAGCGAGGCTGACTACCGGCAGCATCGAGGTCTGGTTCAGTCCCATGCGTGTTCCCAGCAGCTGAACCGTGAGGCTGCCCCCCAGGAATCCAATCAGAATTCCCAGCAGGAACTGACGTATCAGATCAGTCACCAGCAAACCGGCTCCCACCCCCTCACCGCCAGCCAGTGCCAGTGCCAGTCCGGCAAGAACCACGGCGATGGGATCGTTGAAACCCGACTCACACTCGATCAGATCCGTGAGCGGCTTCGGCAGACGACCCTGAAGAGGGCGCAGCAAAGCGAGCACGGCAGAAGCATCAGTGCTCGCGACCATCGCCCCGACGAAAAGACTGCGGGGGAGAAGAACGGAGACAGACTCAGTGCCCTGCGACAGACCGAAGCCGAACACCACCAGGGTGATCAGCGCGGCTGTGATCAGCACACCGATGGTGGCCAGACGGGCCGCTGGCCGAATCACACCACGCACCTGCTGCCAGTTGGTGGTCAGGCCACCAAAGAACAAGACAAGAACAAGCGCCGCCTCGGTGATTTGCTGGGCCTGGTCAAGGTTCAGCAGTGTGATTTCACGGGTGCCGGCAACATCCACGTGATTTTCAATCAGCAGACCCAGCAGCAGCACCATGAGGATTCCAGGAACCCTCACCCTCGCCGCGAGATCATCCAGAAGCACTGCGACCAGCAGCAATCCGCCGAATGCGACCAGATAAAGGGAGAGGCCGTTGTCCAAACCTGCAGCGGAAGTGGTCTTGAAGGGTTCTAGCCTGACCGCGAAATGACAACCCGTGATGGCGGAGACAGAGTCGAGCCCGGCACCAGCTGCCAAACCGCCGCCGCCCCTCAAGAAAGGGGCCTTGGTGCGGGTGAACCGCACGGCCTATGCAGGAAGTGTGGAAGCCGGAGCCAGCGATCCCTATCCACCGGCTTACATCTTCGAGGGCCCTGGGGAGCTGTTGGTGGTGAAGGGGGACTACGGCCAGGTGCGCTGGAGACGCCCTGTGCCGGATGTCTGGCTGCGCATGGATCAGCTGGAACCCTTTTCCTGAGGTTTCAGAGACTCCTCAACGCTGGAAACCGCTGCCGGCAGGGAACGCACAACTTCGGGCACTCTCCAGAGGGCGCCACCCAGAACAGCTGAGAGAGATTCAAGACTGCGCAGAATCGGATTGTCGCCGTGTTTCTCAACGGCAGCTGAGGCAACTGAGGACGCTGCCCAGGGGTTCCAACCGGCCAGCAGCACCACACTGCGATAGGCGCTTGGCCAGGGACTTGCAGGACTTGACTTCTCCAGCAGCTTGAAGTGATGCGCCGCATCGTTCGGCCTGTTTGCGAGGACCGCCAGCAGAGCAAGGCTCCAGCGTGCGGAAACATCAGAGGGATTCTGTTTCAGGCTCTCGAGTGCCTTTCGACGCAGCGGTCCGCGATAGCTGAAGTGGCCATCGAGCATGTGTTCGATCGCCACACTGCTGAAGATGGGATCGAGGCCGGCGGGTCCATTCGCCAGGCCATCTGCGAGCTTGGCGAACCGCTGTTCAAATCCCACTGGCGGCACTGCAGTCAGCCGTCGCTTCCAGAGCGAATAACTGCCTCCCTCGGGGCGCGGAAAGACTTCCACCGGCTCGAACACTCCGCTCTCACGCACGGCCTGATCGAGGAAACGCGCGGACCTGCGCACTGACCCCTGGTCACCCTCGGCGAGCAGGACCCAGCTGGCATGGTCCAGAACGGGCTGAATGTGATCTCTGCTGCCACCGAGCTGGCGACCGACCAACCGTCCACCGTTGCGGCGACCGTAATAACTCACGTTGTGCTGATTGAGATCCGGGGTGCTGGGAACCACGATCAACGTGGTGGGCTCTGCGCCTGGGTCAGCACCACCAGCCCTCTTAACGATGGCTTGAAGGGGCTGACGGTCGCGCGAGCGCAACCGCGCCGACTGCGCAGCCCATGCCGGCGCGATCGCCACAAACGCGCCAGCCATCAGAGCCAGTCCAGGCAGCCAGACCGACCGGGCAGGCCAGCGATGACGCATCCACAAACCCCATTGCCACCAGCCGCGGCTCAGTAACAACAGCAAGGGAGGCAGCAGTGGGGCGATGTAGCGGGCGTCCTTGTTGGGACTGAGATTTGTCACCAACCAGCCGAGCACCAGAGTCCCCAAAAGCCAGCGCCAGGCGTCGCCTCGATCCCATTGCGGTGGATGTTTGTCCACAGGAGTTCTGAGGCGCATCAGAATCAGCAGCACAAGCCCTGCCAGTCCGATCAGCAGCAGTGTCCAGCCGATCTGAAGAGGAATCTGGCGGAGGTACCAGAACCAGCCAGAAAGGCTAAAAATGCCAGGATCCCCCTCCCGTGCTGCGGATTCGATCACAGCTCGATTGGTGCCACCGAGAGTTGTGATCCAGTTGTGGCGGAGCCATGGGAACACCGAGATCAGAACCAGCACCAGTCCCACCAACGCCTGCAGTCGGCGGCCTCGTCCGATGCGTTGAGCGGCAACCAGTGACCATCCCAGTGCTGGCAGCAGAACCAGCAGAGCGCTCTGTTTCACCAGCAGTGACAGGGCCACAGCGAAAGCGGCAAGCAAAGCCTGCCACCATCGGCCACCGCTGCGAGGACTCCACCATTCCCCCAGTCGCCAGAGCGCCAGCGTGACCAGGGCGGTCAACGGCAGCTCCAGCACATAGTCGGTTCTCAGTTCCAGCAGCATCGGCGTCAGGGCAACGGCCGCGGCGGCCAGCAGAGCGAACCCTCGCCCTGATTCCTTTGGACGCATCAGCTGAAGCGCCCAGCCAGCTGCTGAGACCAGCAGCAGAGCGTTCCACAAACTCAGCGTCCATGCCGCCTGCCCAGGAGCATCGCCAGCGACCGCCATCACCGAGCCGTTCACCAGCGACGCCAGGGGGGGGATCTTGGGCGAAAGATCCAGCAGAGCGTTCCACCCCTGCCAACCACCTCCTGCCAGAACTCCTAAAGCACGCCCATGGTCAAGTGCACTGTTGAGGTAGTCGGCCTGATCCCATGAAGGCAACCCTGCGTGATGGCTCCACCAGAGGCGATCCGCAACGGTTGCCACCACCCAGACCAACAGCAGGCAGACACGGAATACTCCGGCACGCATCAACCGATCTCCAGCCTGCGCCGTTCCTGCTGAAGACGCTGACGCCGTTGACGGGCCTCCCTCAGCATCTCCCGGCCGTCATGGAGATAGCTGTCGACGTAGCCCTGCGTGTAACGCTCCAGTTCTGTCACGGCATCCTCCACCTGAGACAGGCAGTGGTAAAGGCTGAGTCCAAATCCCCTGGCTGATGGCGGAGTGGGCAGCGACTGAAACAGATTCTTGACCTTGTCCAGGCGGTGACGGCTCTGATCCAGATAGGCGCAGAATGCCTCCATCAAGTCATCGTCGTAGGGATCCGCCGACAGAGCTCGCAGTTCCGCTGCGAAAGGATTGATCACCTGACCAAGCAGACGATCAATCGGTGCATAAACCTTTTGCAGCCAGGTGGACAGTGCCTGGTCTTCACTGGCTCCATGCCCGGATGCACGCCGTGCCGCCTGACTGGCCCGGGCATTGCGGGCCCCACGGGCCCGGGCCTCCTCACGGGCGGACGCCGAGGATCCGTAGTCACGATCAAAACAACGCCGGGTCTCGGGGTCACCGACCTGTTCCCAGGCGGCGTTGAGAGCCAGGATTCGTTCCTCATCACCACCCGCGTCTGGGTGATGCTGTTTAACGAGGCGGCGATAGGCAGCCTTGAGCTCGGCCTGAGTGGCGCTGGAAGCCACTTCAAGCACTTCATAGGGATCCTGAGCCTGATCCGAACGACTGGAAAATGCAGGGCTCAAAGCTGACCATCCCGGCGCGCCGGCAGCACCGCTGCAGCACTGAACATCGGCGTGGAGAGATAACGCTCCCCGAAGCTGGCAAGGATGACGACGATTCGGCGGCCGGCCATCGCCGGACGCCGGCCAAGCCGCAATGCCGCAGCAACGGCCGCACCGCTGCTCACCCCGCAGAGCAGACCCTCCTCCCTGGCCAGTCGCCGCCCCAGCTCCATGGCCTCATCATCATCAATAGCGATGACTTCATCGATCAGTGCTTGCTCAAAAACCGGAGGAACAAAGCCGGCCCCGATGCCCTGAATACGATGCGAGCCTGCCTCTCCCCCCGAGAGAACCGGGCTTGCAGAAGGTTCCACCGCAATCACCTGGAGGTCTTTCTGCCGACTGCGCAGCACTCGGGCACAACCGGTGATGGTTCCTCCGGTCCCCACACCTGCCACCAGAGCATCGAGATGACCTTCCGTGTCTTGCCAGATTTCCTCCGCGGTGGAGGCCTCATGAACAGAGGGATTGGCCGGATTATCAAACTGCTGAAGCAGATAGGCACCGGGGATCTCCTCCACCAGTTCCCTGGCGAGGGCAATGGCACCCTGCATGCCCTCATTGCCGGGAGTGAGTTGCAGCTCGGCACCGTAAGCACGCAGCATCGATCTGCGCTCCGTGCTCATGGTGTCGGGCATCGTGAGAATGAGGCGATAGCCGCGGGCTGCCGCGACCATCGCCAGAGCGATGCCGGTATTGCCGCTGGTTGGTTCCACCAGCACGGTGCTGCCAGGCTCGATTGTTCCGCTTAGCTCGGCGGCCTCAACCATGGCTCCTGCGATTCGGTCCTTGACCGAAGCGGTGGGATTGAAGCTCTCAAGCTTCGCCACGATTTCGGCCTGGCAACCGAACGACTGTGGAAGACGATTGAGCCTCACCAGAGGTGTACGCCCCACCAACGCAGTGATATCAGAAGCGATTGGCATGCGGCTCGGGAATCGGGTGCTGCGTTAAATCCATCCAATCATCACAAGCAAAAACACAGCCATGGGTTGCGATGAAGCACCCGAGACAACCGGCAGGTCACCATGACGAGGTTCACAAGATAAAAAGTTCAAAAAATCCTTTTTGTCAAAAAAAAGCCCCCTCGAAGAGGAGGCTTCAAACACTCAATCAGCTCTTAATCAGAAGCGGAAAGTTGTCTTGACAAGGCCACCAAAGTTATTGAAGGTGTCGTCATCATTGGAAGCGAAGCCGTTGGTGTTGTAACCAAGCGGACGACTCAGATAGAAGATGGCAGGCGTAACCGTGATGTTGTCAGTCACCTGGAACATGTACCACCATTCCCATGCATAGTTGCCATCAGCAACAAAGTCACTTCCGTCGTTGATACTGGAATCGTTATCCCAGCTGGTGACAAAAGTTGGCTGACCGACAGCCATACCAGCCGCGTTACCCTTCAGGAAAACATCAGCCCATTGGAGACCAACATACCAGGACTGGGATGTTGCTCCATCAATTGAACCAGTGTTGAACAATCCATCAAAATTGGCATTGCTGATATCGACTGAGTTGTAGCCCCAGCCTGTGCTGATACTGGGAACCCAGCCAGCGTTTTCCGGTGTCCACCAAGCACTAATGCCCACGGAATTGGTTGTACCGAGTCCACTGAAGTAGTTAGCAAGGGGGGTTCCGTTACCGGAATAAATACCAGCTCCGTTATCACCGGATGCATAGTTGTACGCAGCAGCGATACCCCAGTTTTCGGGGGCATAAGCAATCTGAACAGTTCCACTGCTGGAGGAACAGTCAGTCGCTATGCCACCACAATCACCAGAATCCCTCGTGAATGCATTGTCAGCGCCCGTGACATATGGAGATGCAACGTTGCCGTTTCCGCTCACATAATTAACGCTCACACTGAAGTCGTTATCAGACCAGCTCAGACCGGCACCAGCCCCAAGCTGCAGGTTGTAAGTCTGGGGAGCACCTGCGTAAGTAAAGAAGTCGAGAACGGTGTCAGAAGGATAAGCACTCGGCCAAACAGCCAACATGTCATCCTGACGGACCTTGCCACCAACAGTTGCAGTGAAATTGGATCCAATCGGGAACTGATACCAGAGCCGATTAACAACAATCTGATTGGGACCACCTTCTTCAAAGGCAGTTTCCATCGTGGTTAAGCCTGAGTATTCGCTGTTGCCACCGAAAGCAGAGCTGGCGAAGTTACCTGCTCGCAGCATGGTGCGCAGCAAATCCTTGCCGGTGAAGCTGGTATCCAGGAAGAGACGGAAGTCGTAGTTGAATGTGGTTGCACCCGATGCAGCAGCAGCCAGATCGGCTTGATCAACTGTTCTTGGGTAGCCCTTCGCATTCAACACTTCAACTTTGCTGTCGCCGCCGTAGCTATTGGCGCCAATAACAAAAGTTGTCTGGCCTTTCATCTTAGTGGTGGTGGAAAACTGGGATGCTTCCAGTTCGCCAACTCGAGCCTCAAGACCATCAACACGGCCCTTGACGATGGCGAGCTCCTTCTCGAACTCCTTCATCAGACGCTTGAGCTCGTCGGTCACTTCGGTGACGCGGTCGAGACAGGCATTCAGCAGTGCCGCCGCTTCAAAGCGGGTCATGGCACGGTTGCCGCGATAGGTGCCGTTGGGGTAACCGGCAACGCAGCCGTAGCGCTCGATCAGGTTGCTGAGAGCCTGATAAGCCCAGTCAGTCGGATAAACATCCGAGAACTGGGTGATGCTGGTGACCTGTTCAGCAGCAATCGCGTCAGAAGACACGGAGGCGTAGTCAGAAACACCAGCAACATTGACTTCAGTTGCAACAGCAGCCACAGGAGCCAGCAGGCCCAGGGCAGCGGGAGCAACAAGCAGTTGCTTGAACAATTTCATGGGGAAGGGTCCTCACACACAGAACCGGCGTATAAAACGCCACAATCAATCTGCGGGTCTGCCCTCCGCACAGGCGCCACCGATGTGCCAGAAAGGGGCTTGACCTGTAACAACCACTACTTAATTCGAGGATTGGTGTTTCAACGACGACCAAATGCACTGGAGTTGAGCCCGGACCAGCGCACCCTGCTTTTCAGTGCATCTCCCAAAACGATGCCCCCGACCGGTGACCGGTCGGGGGCTCTCGCCGGGTCCACTCTGGCGCGGAACCGGATGATCACTCAGAGGTAGGTGCCGTCAGCCGGCGTTCTCCGCGATCAGCAGACCCTGAATTAAAGAACTGGAACTCATGGACACCTCCTCCTGAAGGATTGTGAATGCCGGCGACGCGTTCGAAGCCGGGAGTCTCCGAAGAGCAAAACCCGAGTTCACGACACTGCATCCTGTACTCCCGGACCATACTCAGATTCGTCCGCGTTGTGGAGCATCCATGGGTCCTCCCCCCATGCCATCCAGGCTTCCCTGGCGCGGACTTTTCACTCTGTGGGCTGTTGCGGCGTCTCTGTCAGTGATCGGGCTTGGTGAAGTGCCACTCAGGGATTTTGATGAGGCCACCGTGGCGAGAGTGGCGCTTGAACTTCATCAGGGCACAGGCGAAGCAGCTCTGCTACCCACTCTCTGGGGAAATCCCTACCTCAACAAAGCGCCAGGACTGCATCTGATCATCGCAGCGGTGATCGGCATGAATCCGGTCTCAGAACTTCCTGATGAATGGACGATCCGGATTGCACCGGCTCTCCTTTCCAGCATTGTTGTGCCTCTTGGAGGCATGATCCTGTGGAGGCTTCGGCCGGGAGACCGCGCGAGCGCTCTGGCCACAAGCGCAATTCTGATGACGCTTCTGCCTGTGGCCCGCCATGGAAGGCTGGCGATGCTCGATGGCACCCAGCTCACTGTGATGGCTGTGCTCTGGCTGGGACTGATGCAGCTGATGGATACGCGTCGACCTCGATGGGCAGGACTGATGACCGGATTGGCGGCTAGCGCGATGCTGCTGCTCAAAGCGCCTTTGCTTTTGCCGGCTGCAGCAGCGGGGGCTTTGGCCATCGCCTGGGGCGGGGAATGGAAGCGTTGGCAATGGCCAAAGGCCTGCTTTGGCTTGGCAGCGGGGCTGATCCCAGGCCTTGCATGGCATGGATGGCATGCCCTGGTTCGCGGGCAGTCGGCGCTTTGGCTCTGGGGGGGCGATGGAGCAGGTCGTGTTCTGCTGGACGCTGGAGAGGGAAGCGACCTCGGCTGGCGCGTTCCAGTGATCGAAATGCTCGAAGGAGGCTGGCCCTGGCTCGTTCTTTTTCCGACTGCAATCCTCTGGTCCTGGCGACTGAGAAGCACACGCTGGAGCCGATGGAGCCTCAGCCTGACAGTGATCCTGACAGCCTCAATCCTGCCTCTGCGCACGCAGCTGCCTTGGTACAGCCACTCCCTCTGGCTCCCGGTGGCCCTGCTCTGCGCGCCGGTGTTCGCCTGGATTGTGACCCGGAGAACCACCTTCGAAACACCGCTGCCAATGCGCGGCCTGCTGAGGCGCGTTCCTCTGCTGTGGTCACTGATGGGCGTTCTTCTGCTGATTGCGATGGGAGTCAGCCTGACCCCGTACGGATCGGCACTCAGCGACTATCGGGGCCCTGCCGCCGCGCTTGGCGTGGGCTGGAGCGCCGGCGGCTTCCTGCTCATGGCCAGCCGGATCCGTCAGAGGCAGATGGGGGCTCTGAGCCTGGTGTGCGGGAACCTTGGTGCTCTGGCACTGATGTTCAGCACGCCGCTCTGGCACTGGGAGCTGAATGAAACATGGCCGGTGCAACCGGTGGCCGCTCTGACAGAAAGTGGCCTTGGTCTTCCCATCACCATCGTGGGGCACGATGAAAGGCCAAGTCTCAATTGGTACGCGAACCAGCGAATTCCTCGAAATCGCTCGGGCCAGAGACTGCTCTTAAGCGACGAGCGCCAGCAGGGCTGCACAGTCATGGCCAGACATCTGGAGTGGACCTTGAACGATTGCGATAACCTGACTGACAATGATTAACAACGTACTCTCGGCATCGAGCTCAGAAAATATCAAAAACAAAAGCCTATCAATCATTTTACCAACATTCAACGAGTCAGGATCCATTCATCAGATGGTGTCTTCGTTGCTTGAACTGACTGATCAATATCAGGTTGAGATTTTAGTTGTTGATGATGACTCCAATGACGGAACTGCAAGTATTGTGCGAAATCTTGCAAGGCAGGATTCACGCATCCGCCTGATACAACGTGTGGGGCGTTCCGGACTGGCCAGCGCCATCAAGGAAGGACTGATTGATGCCATTTATCCTTATGCCGTCGCCATGGACAGCGACGGGCAACATGAGCCTTCGTCGGTCCTGGAAGCCATTCAGCAACTCGATCAAGATGCTGATCTTGTGATCGGCAGCCGCTTCCTGGTGAACTCTGAGATCCATGGCCTCAGTGACCGCCGCACAGGGGGGTCCAACCTGGCAAACAAGCTGGCGAGATGGAGTCTTCCCAACAGCTACAGCCATCTCAGCGATTACATGAGTGGCTTCATCGCCATGGACCTGAGGCGCTGTATCCATTTGGTCAGAAAGGTTGATGTCAACGGTTTCAAATTTCTGTATGAACTGCTGGCGATCAGCAAAGGAAAACTGAAAATCACGGAGATTCCATTGCATTTTCAGCCTCGGCTTTATGGGACTTCGAAGCTGGATTACGCCGTGCTTTGGGATTTCGTCGTATCTCTGATCCACACCGCCCTGTTCAGACTTCTACCCCGGCGAGCCATCAGCTTTGGCCTGGTGGGAACCACTGGAGTTGTTGTTCAATTAATCATCACATCCCTGCTGATGACTGTTGGCCTGAGCTTTCAACAAGCCCTGCCTGTGGCGGTCATCGCGGCCGCAAGCTCGAACTATCTGATCAACAACAGCCTGACATTCAAAGACCGACGTCAGCAGGGCAGAAAACTGATCAAGGGACTTCTAAAGTTCCTGCTCGTTGCCTCACTTCCTGCACTCGCCAATATTGGATTGGCGACTGGTTTTTATAACGTGATTCAAGCGAATGCTGTGTTTGCCCAGCTTTCGGGAATCATCGTGGTTTACATCTGGAATTATGCAGCTTCGTCCCGGTTTGTCTGGAACACACCCTGAACCGGTTCTGCAATGACGAGAAGAGATCACGGCAGTCAGAGACCGATTCCGCCCCCCTCAGAGGTCTGGATTCCCATCACTTTGGGGATCATTCTGCGCAGCATTCAAGTATGGATGCCCATCACAGGCATCCACAGCTGGCGGCAGGCTGATACAGCTGCAATGGCTCGCCATTTTCATCTCTCCAACACGCCAATCTGGCTGCCTCAGATCGACTGGGGAGGAGCCTCCTCCGGCTATGTGGAATCGGAATTTCCATTGTTTCCTTATCTCACAAGCCAGCTCTATCAACTCTTCGGACTTCACGAGTGGCTGGGCCGCTGTCTCTCCATTGTCTGCAGCGCACTGACCATTTGGCTCATCATCCGCCTTGGAAGACGATGGTTTAATCCAGCAGCTGGCTGGTGGGGGGGAATGGCGCTGGCTGTCGCTCCGCTCGGTATCTATTACGGGCGCAGCTTTCAAGCAGAGGCATTGATGTTGCTTTGCGCTGCCGCTGCACTGGAAAGTCACAGCTTCTGGAGCAGTCAACAATCCAAACGTTGGCTGATCCTGAGTTGGCTGTTGTTCACAACAGCAGCATTGATCAAGGTCATCCCTTTGTTATGGCTGGGGCTTCCGTTACTGCTGGTGCAGCTCACCCCGGATCCCCAGAACCGGGCCGAGCCGCTCCGATCAACTGCTCATCGGCTGGTCAATCTGCTGCGAAGACCGGGGTTCTGGATCTATTCCGGTTCATCGATAGCGATTGTTTCAGCCTGGTATTTCCATGCCTACCAGCTCGGAGATGCCAGCGGCTTGAGCTTCGGATTCTGGGGGGAAGACAGTGATCGCAGCAACATTGGCCTGATTCTGAATCTTTCGAGCTGGCTGAATCTGACCCTCCGCACCGGAATCAGGGTGCTGTCCGTGATCGGCATCCCTTTCCTGATATTCGGTGGAATTCGCAGCTGGCCGAACGGCGGAGGACGCATCGCGCTCGGAGGGCTGATTGGCGTGCTGCTTTGCACATTGGCAACCATGCAATCCAGCACCGTGCATGAGTACTACCAGCTGCCAATGCTGTTGTTCACCTCTCCATTGATTGGACTGGGCTTGGACTCCTGGCAGAAGCGACGACAAGGACGTTTGATCTGGTGGTTCCTTGGGCTTTGGCTGATGATCAGCATGCTGGTGATGTCCATTGATTACTGGGCTGTCGAGGTGCGCCAGAGCAGAGCCTGGATGCCATTGGCACGAACCATCCGCAATGAGCTTCCATCTGACGCACGGATCGTCACGGTGACCGGGCCTGACCCCACGCTGCTCAATCTCGCCCGTCGCCAGGGTTGGATGATCTCCAGCAGCGAAGTCACTCCGGCGCGGATAGAAAGATTTAGAAGGGCGGGTGCCAGTCATCTGGCAGGAAGCTTTCTGTGGGAAGCGACCTACCAGGCAATGCCCCAGGCCGACAGGGAGACGCTTCGACGGATCGCATCATCAAGCGATGACGGATGGATCGACAAGAACAATCAAACCTATCTGCTGCCTCTCAACAAGATTGCTGGCGATTTTTAACTGCGCGACACAGGCTCAATGAGCTGTCAGGTGAACTGCACTGATCAAGGTCAACGCCATCAGTCAATCCACGGGCAGTTTCTCGCCAACAAAGCACTTGGTTGTGCAGAGCGGTGCACTTCGGCCCCCCGCTTCAACACAACCGTGCCGGCTCGGCAATGCAACAACTGATAGTGACCTGAATCCACGAGCTTGTTCAACTGCCGACGAATCGAACGCCGCTTGTTGTACTCGAGTTCAAACACAGGAGCCAGCGGAGAGTAATAGCCGGGGAAAGCCACAACCCAGTCAACATTCGTCGGTTCACCATCACGGTCGAGATAACGAATGTGTTTCGGGAAGCGCATGGCCGCATCGCGTTGAGCAAGCAAGGGCAGAAGGGGCGTATCCGCAGCAACCGATGCCTGCTTCGGAATCATGGCCACTGCATCGAGCGCAGCCGCCCGGCGCTCGAGCATCTGGCCCGGAGGTAC
This sequence comes from Synechococcus sp. MIT S9503, assembly GCF_047304175.1. Lineage (GTDB taxonomy): Bacteria > Cyanobacteriota > Cyanobacteriia > PCC-6307 > Cyanobiaceae > Synechococcus_C. The sequence continues at coordinate 1,770,968 of NZ_CP138955.1, forward strand.
ATACACCCAGGGGGAGAAACTGTCAGGAACCAGCGCGGAAAGGCTGCGATGGGGATTGGCCACCAAGGTGAGCACAAGCCCGAGAGTGAGCGCACCTGTCCAGCACCGACGAATCCATCGACGAGACCAGATGGCTGGATGCGTCTGCCACCAGAGCACCGCCCCCACATACAGGCCAGGGACCAATGCGAGCACGTATCGCAGCGTGACCGACAGTGCCGAACGCCCCTGAGAGACCAGAGCGATGAACAACGGCACGGCAACGAGCAACGCCGAATCAATCGACAGCAACGGGATGAACAGCAACGGCAGACTCAGGGCGAGCAGAAACCCAAGCGTGCTGCCGGGTGGCGACACAATCGCCTGCATTACTGCCAGAGGCTGGCTGAGCATGCCGAGCACCAAAGCAAAGGTGCCACCTGAAACGTCCTCGACGAGATGTCCGAACTTCTCCTGAAGGAAGCGATCGGAGAGCGAGGAGTCCACCGACGGCTGAATCCAGCCCGTCACCAGCAGCACCCAGACAAACGCCATCAGCATCAGGCCAGCAGACATCCAACGCACTCCAGGCCGCCGCACAAGCCCCCAGAGCCCGAGCGAAAACAGCACAAGACCGCTGTCTTCACGCACGAGCAGCAGCAGCAGCGCACTGATGATCAACCGGCCTCCGCGCCCCTCCAAAAGTGATTCAACGACCAGGAATCCCAGCAGAGGCAACCAGATGAGATCGTGAAAATTCTCAAGCGCTGGCCCAATCACCGCCCCGCTCAGGTAGTAGGCGGCAGTGATCCTGATTGCAAGAGACTCTGGAAGCCGTCGAGACGCGATTCTCCACAACACCAGTCCTGCCGCAGTCAGGACGGAGACCTGCGCCAGCGGCAGGGCCCAGCTCCCGAACAAGACGAGCAGAGGTGCCACCGTGAGCGTGAGTGCGTTGACGTGTTGACCGAGATGGAGATAGTCGATCCGAGGCAGTTCCCCACCGACTTTCACAGGTCCCGAGAGAACCGAAGAAAGACTGCTTTCAAAAGGTCGCCCCTGAACTGTGGACCAGAGCTCCTGCAGAAACAGAGCTTGGTCATAGGTGGCGCTCAGGCTTTCCAGCCGCCAGAGCTGCACGAGCAGACAGAGCAGAAAAAAGCCTGTCGCGAGCACAATCACCGGACGGGGCATGGGCCGGCGAGCTGAAGGACCTGTTGCGGAGGGGTCGCTCATACCGACCTGACGCGATATCCGAGCAGGCTACGGATCGCTTGAATCAGCGTTGTGCTGATGGCGGCTCGGACGCACCCAGCAAAACGCGCGTTCTCAACAGCAGCAGCAGACCGGATGCATAAAGCACGAGCTCAGCCCATTCCTGATCACGGTTGTGGATGAGATCCGACCAGGATTCTGTGGCGACGCAATAGGCAAGGGCCACCACCATCAGAAACAGTGGCCAGCTGTATTGCGCGGGCATCAACGCACGCACGAGAGAGCGTTGTTGTGGGGACGATCGACGCAGGAGTTGTCTGTATATCCATGGGGATAGAACAACCAAAGCCAGCACAGCCACCGTTGCCAGAAAGGTGAAGAGATCAAGGCGGTCCTGAAACCATCCGATGTTGTGGAGGGTCGTTTCCTGCTGGGCGTTGATGGATCGGATGGATTCCGGCGTCTGCCAGCCAAAAATCACCTGCCCCCAAGCCAGCTCCTCCAACAGCAGCAAACCCAGGAGCACCGAGAACCCCCTTGCCAAAAGAGATGGTGAAGAGTGCGACAACTGACGGCTGAGATCATCCCCAATCAGCCAAGCCACCCGACATGCTGCGACCAGAACAAGAACCTGGCTCCACTCCACCAGGCCTCCTTCACCGAAGACGAGCCTTTTGTAGGCATCCATGTCTTCAGCAGTGATCTTCAGGAAAGCAATCAGGAGGATCACCGTCGCAGCCAGAAGCCAGATGACCACTCGACGGGCAAGGTGGGCTGACGGGTCAACATCCGCGAGCAGTCGCGTCAGCCATTGCGATGAGCGCCCCAACAGCGTGAAACACGCCAGGATGAGAGCGATCAGGAACCAGCCTGGGTCGACAGTGGTTTCAGCACCCAGCCCGACAAGAACGAGCTGTACAAGACCGGTCAGAACTGCAAGAACAGACGCGGATCCGAGACTGACAATCAACCAATGCGTCAGACGCACGCCCCTGGAATAGCGCATTAATGCCAGCGTTTCCAAGACGTTAGGAGGAAGGCGTTTTGCCCAGGCAATAAAAAAGGCTCCTTACGGAGCCCTGGAGTTAGATAGTTGTCTTGATCAGAGTGCGTTGCCGCGAGGCAGAACTTCTTCAGGGAAGACGAAGTTTTCGTGCGGCTGGTCAGCCGGTGCCATCCAGGCACGCAGACCTTCATTCAGAAGGATGTTCTTGGTGTAGAAGGTCTCGAATTCGGGATCTTCTGCAGCACGGATCTCCTGTGACACGAAGTCATAGGCGCGCAGGTTGAGAGCCAGTCCGATGATGCCGATGGAGCTGGTCCACAGACCCATCACAGGCACGAACAGCATGAAGAAATGCAGCCAGCGCTTGTTGGAGAAGGCGATACCGAAGATCTGACTCCAGAAGCGGTTGGCGGTGACCATGGAATAGGTCTCTTCTTCCTGAGTGGGCTCGAACGCCTTGAAGGTGTTGGCCTGCTCACCATCCTCAAACAAGGTGTTTTCCACCGTTGCACCGTGAATGGCGCAAAGCAGTGCACCGCCAAGAATGCCGGCGACGCCCATCATGTGGAAGGGATTCAGGGTCCAGTTGTGGAAGCCCTGCAGGAAGAGGAGGAATCGGAAAATCGCTGCCACACCGAAGGAGGGAGCGAAGAACCAGCTGCTCTGGCCGAGGGGGTACATCAGGAAGACGCTGACGAACACCGCGATCGGGCCGGAGAAGGCGATGGCGTTGTAAGGACGGATGCCGACCAGACGGGCAATCTCGAACTGACGCAGCATGAAGCCGATCAGTGAGAAGGCACCGTGCAGGGCAACGAAGGCCCAGAGGCCGCCGAGCTGACACCAGCGAACGAAGTCACCCTGGGCTTCAGGGCCCCAGAGCAGCAGAAGGCTGTGACCCATCGCATCAGCGGGGGTGGACACAGCAGCAGTCAGGAAGTTGCAACCTTCCAGGTACGAAGAGGCAATGCCGTGGGTGTACCAGGAGGTGACAAAGGTGGTGCCTGTAAGCCAGCCACCGATGGCCAGATAGGCCGTTGGGAAGAGAAGAATGCCGGACCAGCCGACAAAAACGAAGCGGTCGCGCTTGAGCCAGTCATCGAGGACGTCAAACCATCCCCGCTGTGGCGCGCGTCCTACAGCGATCGTCATGAGAGGAGCTTCATGAAGCTTTACGTGCCGAGCCTAGTTGGAGCACGCGATTCTGTGGGCACCGATCCGAAAATTCATCGCGACATGAGTAGAAATGCCCACTCCTGCATCCCTGCCTTCCATTCGCGAAGATGAGTAAAGTGAATCAACCCGACCGTGTACGTGATTGAGCTGGCTCTGCGCATGAGCCCGATGCCCGTTTCCGTGCAGCGGAAGGAGCACGATGCCGCAGAAGGGTTGTACCAACAGGTGCGGACGGCCCTCGAGCAGGGGCAGCCTCGGCTGCTCGAACTCACCTGCGAGAAGGTTGAAGGCAAACGCCTCAGTGTGCTCACCAGCGATTTGCTTGCAGTTCAGATTTATGAAAAAACCGCCGCCGCAGGTGGAAGCAAGCGTCCGGGCTTCTCCCTGGATGTCTGATCCTGCATGAGCCCGGCACGTGAAGACGCCAAGGCAGGACTGTGTTTCGACAGGGTCAGCTACAGCTGGCCCTGCGGCACCAAAGCTCTCGAACGCTGCAGCTTCACAGTCCCCGGACCGGGACTGTGGATGCTTGTCGGCAGCAACGGCAGCGGCAAAAGCACCCTGTTCAGGATCATCTGCGGCCTGATCAGCCCCCAGTCGGGCATGGTGCAACAAAACCTCAGGCCGGCGCTGGTTTTTCAAAACCCTGATCACCAGCTTCTACTGCCCAGTTGCGGCAGCGAGCTTCTGCTCAATCTCCCGCCTGGACTGAGCCGCAATAATCAGCGGTCCAGGATCAACCGACTGATGGAGCAGGTCGGCCTCGCAGGGATGGCAGGTAGGCCGATTCATACGCTCAGTGGTGGGCAGAAGCAACGACTGGCAATCGCCGGCGCCCTCGCCAGCGAAGCCACACTTCTCCTGCTTGATGAACCCACAGCGCTGCTAGACCCCACCAGCCAGACGGCCATCCTCAGCACGGTTCAGCAGCTCTGCCACCGCTCGAAATCGCCCTTGACAGCGCTGTGGATCACCCACCGGCTTGAGGAGCTGGATCATGCCGACGGAGCTGCCCGCATGGAACGTGGTCGCGTCGGCAGCTGGCACAGCGGTCCAGCACTGAGAACTCGGCTTGAACCACTTGCGGTACGGCATGGCTGAGAGGTAAGTTCTCCTCGTCACATTCCTCGGTAGCTCAGCGGTAGAGCGGTCGACTGTTAATCGATTGGTCGCAGGTTCGAATCCCGCCCGGGGAGCTTTTGTCAGTTTCGACACCACAGCTCATCGAGTTGTGGTGTTTTTTTGATGCTTCATGGAGGAGAAAATACAGACGGCGTTTGAGCACTAAAAGCTCGCGAATTCAGTCGATGGTCTTGAAAATGCTTCGAAAAACTGAATTTGCTTAATAGTCGCCCCCGGAAACCGAAGACTTTCTGAAGACGCCGGCAGTCCCTACACAGCGAAACTGTCCCGGAAACTCAATGACAGAAGGTGTTTTGGCCCAAAAGATGACTGCAACTCTTCTCAGGGAAATAAATGCAAGCCTTAAAAAACCTTGAGAGAATCAGCCAAGCAATGACGCGGCATACCCACGTCCACCTTTCCCTCCGCTGGCCAGTCGATGAAGCCCTGCATCCTGCTAATCGAAGACGACCGGGACATGCGTGAACTGGTCAGTGGACATCTTGAGCACAGTGGCTTTGATGTTCAGAGCGCTGATGATGGAATCAAAGGACAGGCACTGGCGCTGCAATACAGCCCTGACCTGATCCTGCTCGATCTGATGCTCCCCAAGGTTGATGGTCTCACCCTCTGCCAGCGTCTCCGTCGCGACGAGCGCACCGCTGCCATCCCGATCCTGATGCTGACAGCCCTGGGTGGCACCAAGGACAAAGTCAGTGGTTTCAACTCCGGTGCTGACGACTACCTGACCAAACCTTTCGATCTGGAAGAGCTGCAGGTCAGGGTCAAGGCCCTCTTGCGCAGAAGCGAACGTGCTCCGGTGGGAACATCCAGCAACCACCATGAAATCCTCAGCTATGGACCGCTGACCCTTGTGCCGGAGCGCTTTGAAGCGATCTGGTTCGACCGTCCAGTGCGTCTCACCCACCTCGAATTCGAGCTGCTGCACTGCCTGTTGCAGCGTCACGGGCAGACAGTGGCTCCGTCGCTGATCCTCAAGGAAGTCTGGGGCTACGAGCCTGACGACGACATCGAGACCATTCGGGTGCACGTGCGCCATCTACGCACCAAGCTCGAGCCCGATCCACGTAAACCGCGGTTCATCAAAACGGTCTACGGAGCTGGTTACTGCCTGGAACTGCCAACTGGAGCTCAGCTGGAGGGTCTTCAGGATGTCCTGGCACAGGCTCGTCAGGAACGGGAGCAGAAAGATCAGGAGAGTCGGGCAAGCGCCTGATCACTTTCTGATCAAGCCTCAATCAGATTCAGAAGAGTCACTTCCCAGGCCAGCCTGGGTTGAACAAAAGACAAGAGATGCTGGCGTAGACGATCCAGCCTCTTGAGGCGATCAGGCTGAGTGGATGCATTCCAGAGGTGATGTTGCCACCAGTTGATCATCCAGAGCTGCTGATCACCGTCCAGCTGCTCACTGAGGTCTCTCGCCAGGCCCAGAGCCTGCAGAGGTGTGTTTGGCAGGATTTGCATTCTTTGTTTCAGCTCCTGCGGAATGCTGCTCAACATCCGCACATGGTCCAGCAAGGCCCCGGGAGATCCACCAGCCAGGGCCAGGAGCTCTGGATGACTGGCCGCCAGCGTGAGTGCTTGCTCACCTTGCCCATCAGGCAATTGCGCCAGCACTGAGCGCAAGCAATCCTCGCTGAGGCGCGTGAAACGGATCTGCTGACATCGGGATCGAATCGTGGACAGCAGCCGTTCCGGTGCAGCACACAGAAGGATCAAAAGGCCGTGACCCGGTTCTTCAAGGGTCTTCAGCAGTGCGTTGGCCGCTCCCTCAGCCATGGCCTCAGGTTGTTCCAGAACCACCAGACCTCTTGGCGACTGCATAGGCTGACGGGCCAGAAACCGACTCAGCTCACGGATCTGCTCCAATCGCACCTGCGGTGGTGTCCGCTTGCTGACGCCAATCGACTCGGCTTCCGAGCGTGGGATCAGACGGCCCTGATGGTTGTAGGTGGGCTCCACCCAGAGCAAGTCCGGATGGTTGCGTTCCTCAAGACGCCGGCGTTCGCGCGGTGCACAGTCACCATCACCCAGCAGACCCTCCAGAAAACGGAGTGCCGCAAGACTCCTGCCCACACCATCAGGGCCACTGAACAAGTAAGCGGGAGCCACCCGCCGTTTATCCAGAGCCGCAACGAGTAACCGTTGCGCCAGCGGCTGGCCCTGCAACTCTCCAAACAACATCTCAGTCACGGCAGTGCCTTTGCAAGCCAATCCCTCAGCCGTGCGCGAATGACCTGCTGCACCTGATCAGCGCTCTGATACGCCGTGACCGCAGTCCAGCTTCGCTCAGTTGAAAGCCGCTGAAAGCCCTGGGACACCCGCGCCAGAAAAGCCTCTCCTTCCGCCTCGATCCGATCATCAGCGCGGGTACCGCGACGTTTGAGACTCTCGTGCAGCGGTAAGTCAAGCCAGAACGTGATGTCAGGCGCGATGCCCGCCGTGGCGATTCGCTCCAGATCAACGATGGTCTGAAGATCCAGCCCTCGTCCATACCCTTGATAAGCAAGGGTGGAACCGCTGAAGCGATCGCTGAGAACCCAGTCACCCCGTTCCAGAGCAGGGCGAATCATCTGTTCCACATGCTGAGCGCGATCAGCGGCATAAAGCAGCAGCTCAGCGATGGGAGCCGGAGCAGACTCCTGCGGTGGGTTCAGCAGCAGCTCACGCAGAGACTGACCCAGAGGTGTTCCTCCTGGTTCACGCGTGCAGTGAAGCGTCGCGCCATGTGACATCAGTCCACTGCCGGGAAGCCAGTCGGCAAGATATCGGAGCTGGGTGGTCTTGCCACAGCCATCGATGCCCTCCAGCACCAGAAAACGTCCGGTCATCGTCAGCGCACACTCAGGCTGAGGGCATTGAGAACCACCGACACCGAGCTGAGAGCCATCAGCAGTGCTGCGAGCGGCGGAGAGAGAAGCAGATTGAAACCTGGCAGCAGAGCACCCGCGGCGACTGGCAGGGCGATCATGTTGTAACCAAATGCCCAGAACAGGTTCTGTCGGATCTTGGTCATTGTTCGCCTTGCCAGGGTCAGGGCTTCCGGCAGGGCTTCGAGCCGGTCGCCGAGCAGCACCAGATCGGCGGTGTCCTGGGCAATTTGGGTACCTGTCCCCACAGCGATACCCAGATCAGCCGCGGCCAGGGCAGGAGCATCATTGATGCCATCTCCCACCATTCCCACAGTCTCTTTCGTACGCCAACGTTCAAGGCGCTCCAGCTTCTGATCCGGAAGCAGCTGCCAGGCCAGTTCTTCATCGGCGAAACCGAGCATCGAGGCGATCTTTTCAACGGCCTGTCGGCGATCGCCGCTGAGCATCCCGAGAGTCAGACCCTGATCTCTGAGGCGCTGCAGTGCGACCGACGCATCGGGTCTGAGTCGGTCGTCGATGGCCACAACACCTAACGGTTCATCATCAAGGCCAACAGCAACAAGCGTCAGCCCTCGCTTGAGAGCCTCCTCAACCGCCTGACGTTGCTCATCCGACCACACCACACCTTCCTGCTGAAGCCATTCAGGAGAGCCCACACGCAGGTGCCCTTCCAGAGACTCCAGTGTGCCCTCCATGCCTGAGCCGGGCAGTGTCCGACTGGTGGTGACCGGCAGAAGACTGAGATTGAGACGCTGTGCCTCCTGCAGCAGGGCATGCGCCAGCGGATGACGACTCGTCTGCTCGAGGCTTGCTGCCAGCTGGATGGTGCGAGCGGAATCGTCACTGGCCAGCACCGCATCCACGAGCGGACGACCCAGGGTGAGCGTGCCGGTTTTATCAAAGACCATGCGCTGAATGGACGCGGATTGCTCGATGACATCTCCGCCGCGAAACAGCCAGCCCTGACGTGCAGCGAGCCCGGAGGAAACCGTGATCACCGTGGGGGTGGCAAGACCGAGGGCGCATGGGCAAGCCACCACAAGCACGGCAATGGCCAGTTGGAGACCGAGACCGAACGGCGTCTGCGCTGCGACACCCAGAGCACCGTGAAGAGCGGAGTCATGGCCATGGTCCATCAGAACGACAGGGACTTCCAGCACCTGCGGCCACACACGACTGCCAAGCTGCCACCAGAACAGGAAGGTCAGCACCGCGAGGCTGACGACGCCGTAACAGAACCGTCCCGCAACCCTGTCAGCCAGGCCCTGAATGGGAGCTCGTCGGGCCTGGGCCTGCTCGACGAGGGCGATGATCCTGGCCAGAGCCGTGTCGCTGCCGACACGCTGAACCTCCATCTCAAGAGTGGCTTCGAGGTTGAGGCAACCTGAACTGAGCTCGGTGCCGGGCTCGGCCTCGAGAGGCAGAGGCTCCCCCGTGAGACTCGACAGATCGACGGCCGAGCGGCCATTGCGTACCACGCCGTCCACAGGGATTCTGTCCCCAGCCAGCAGCTGGATCGATTCGCCGGGTCGAAGCACGGCTACTGGGACCTCGCGAACCGTGTCATCCGCCATCAGCAGGCGAGCGGTGTTGGGCTGCAGAGCAGCCAGATCCTGGAGTGCTCTTCCCGTCCTCCGGCGGGCGCGTTCCTCGAGAAAACGCCCCAGCAGAACGAAACCGAGCAGCATCACAGGCTCGTTGAAGAAGCAGGGCCAGCCCACCGAGGGCCAGATCAGTGCCACAAGACTGGCCAGATATGCACTGCCTACGCCGAGGCTGACCAGTGTGTCCATGCTGGGAACACCACTGCGCAGCGCAGACCAACCGCTGACCAGAATCGGTCTCCCCGGTCCGAGCAGAGCCACCGTGGCCAGGATGGCGTGGAAGGTGAGCGTGCCGATCAGAGGCAAGGCAAGCGTTCCGGCCTCAGCCAGATGACCGAGCACCGACAACAACAGCAGTACCAGGGCGACCATCAGCTGGCGCCACTGAAGCCACCAACCCCTGTTTCTCTCCAGCTCCATCTCTTGAGAGACAAGACCGCTCTGACGGGGCTTCGCGGAAAAACCTCGGCCATCGAGAGCCGCCAGCACCTGCTCTAGCAATGGCTCAGGCGCCGTTGTCGCCTCACTGTCGAGTCGCAGCCAGGCACTGCGGGTGACGAGGTTGACACTGGCCTCCTGCACACCTGGCTGAGCAAGGAGTGTGCGTTCAACCGCACGAACACAGGCGCCACATTTCATCCCCTCAACATCCAGAAGCACCGCATGGGACTGAGCGGTGGGCTCAGGGGGATGGGAAGACGCTGCTGACACTTCAACGGTTCACACCACTCCACGCTAGGCAGCACCCATTGGGTTCAGGATGGTTTAATCCGTCCGGCTTTCCGTGCCACGTAGCAACCGCAACGACAACTTCATCGACAAGAGCTTCACGGTCATGGCCGACCTGATCGTGAAACTGCTGCCGATCAATGCCAGAGCCAAGGAAGCCTACGTGTATTACCGCGACGGACTGTCCGCTCAGAACGACGGGGATTACGCCGAAGCCCTTGAGAACTACGAGGAGAGTCTGAAGCTCGAGGAAAACCCGATCGACCGTGGGGAGACCCTGAAGAACATGGCGATCATCTACATGAGCAACGGCGAGGAGGACAGGGCGATCGAGACCTATCAACAGGCTCTTGATGAAAATCCCAAGCAGCCGTCCTGCCTGAAAAACATGGGGCTCATCTACGAAAAGCGCGGACGGATCGCCGAAGAGGAGGGTCGGCGCGACGAAGCGGATGTCTGGCTTGACAAAGCAGCTGAAGCCTGGACCCAGGCGGTGCGGCTCAATCCCGGGGGATATCTGGACATCGAGAACTGGCTCAAGTCCAGCGGTCGCAGCAACGTGGACGTTTATTTCTGAAGCGCGTCAGCCCGTCTCATCCTCAGGATTCACTCCCAGCCCAAGCACGAGGGCTTCGGTGATGGATCCCGCCTCCAGAAGTTCCAGATCCAGGCCAGAGGCGACCTGGCCCAGGCCGCTTCCACGCGGCACAACGGCACGCCTGAAGCCCAGACGCACCGCCTCCTGAAGCCGCAGCTCCAGCTGCGCCACCGATCGCAGCTGTCCTCCCAGACCCAGTTCGCCGAGCAGAACTGTTCCAGCGGGCAGAGTCAGATCCCGGAAACTGGCGACCACCGCCGCCGCCACCCCCAGGTCTGCCGCCGGCTCCTCCACATCCAGACCACCTGCCACGGCCAGATAGCAATCGAACCGGGACAGCGGCAAACCCATGTGCTTTTCGAGCACCGCCAGAATCTGATGGAGTCGGTTGACGGCAATTCCGGTGGCCGTCCGCCGGGGACTGGCGTAGCTGGTGGAGCTCACCAGCGCCTGCAGATCCACCACCAGCGGCCTGGTGCCTTCGCAGGCCACGATCGTCGCCACGCCGTTGGCCCGCTCACCGCTGAGGAAAAGCTCACTGGGATTACCGACCTCCTCCAGGCCCTGACCGCGCATCTCAAACACCCCAAGCTCGTGGGTGGCCCCGAAACGGTTTTTGACGGCCCGCAGCAGGCGATGGCTCGCGAAGCGATCTCCCTCGAAGGTGAGCACCGCATCCACCAGGTGTTCAAGCACCTTGGGGCCCGCGAGAGCACCCTCCTTGGTGACGTGCCCCACCAGCAGCAGCGCGGTGTTCTGACGTTTCGCCAGTCTCTGCAGAGCAGCGGCACATTCCCTGACCTGCGCCACGGATCCCGGCGCACTGGAGAGTTCGGCGTCATGCAACGCCTGAATGCTGTCAATGATCGCCACATCTGGCCTCAGTGCCTCAAGTTCCTCCAGCACGAGCTCGAGATCCGTCTCCGCCAGCAGCTGCAGATCACTGCTGTCGGCTGTCAAACGCTGCCAGCGCAGCTTTACCTGCTGAGCCGACTCTTCAGCACTCACGTAGAGCACCGAACGATCTCTGGCGATGGCCGATGCGCTCTGCAACAGCAGCGTGCTCTTGCCGATCCCCGGATCTCCACCCACCAGCACGAGTGATCCGGGTACAAGTCCACCGCCGAGAACGCGGTTCAATTCCTCGTAGCCACTGCCGATGCGCGCCAGCGGCTGATCGCCGAGTGAGGCCATCGACGTGGAGCGTCGCGGTTTCGGCGCAGTGGCGGGATCAGCCCCGGAACGACGACGGCGGCCGTCGTCCTTGGGTGCTGACTGCTCCACGAGGGAATTCCAGCTGCCACAGCTGCTGCACCGCCCAAAGAACTGCCGCGTCTGGGCACCGCAGCTCTGACAGACGTAGAGATTGGTCGATCGGGGCACGTCGAATGATGAAGAAAGTTGGCGCTACGTGAACGACTGAACCCGCTAATCACCTATTTGTGAGCACTATCTTCGCTCCTTGCCGGCGGTATGACGGCCTCAGCACCCTCCAAGGAAACCATCCTCGTGGTGGATGACGAGGCCAGCATCCGCAGGATCCTCGAAACCCGGCTCTCGATGATCGGGTACAACGTCGTCACTGCCTGCGACGGAACCGAAGCCCTGGAAAGTTTCCAGGAGTGCAACCCGGACCTCGTGGTTCTCGACGTGATGATGCCGAAGCTGGATGGCTACGGGGTCTGTCAGGAACTGCGCAAAGAATCGGATGTTCCGATCGTGATGCTCACAGCTCTTGGTGATGTCGCCGACCGAATCACCGGCCTGGAACTGGGAGCGGATGACTACGTGATCAAGCCCTTCAGCCCGAAGGAGCTTGAGGCGAGGATCCGCTGTGTTTTGCGCCGCGTGGAAAAAGAGCACGCTGCCGGCATCCCCAACTCAGGAGTGATCCAGGTCTCAGACCTGAAGATCGACACCAATAAGCGACAGGTGTTCCGCAATGACGAGCGCATCCGTCTCACAGGAATGGAATTCAGCCTGCTTGAACTGCTCGTGAGCCGATCGGGCGAACCGTTCAGCCGCGGTGAGATCCTGAAGGAGGTATGGGGTTACACCCCTGAACGCCACGTCGACACCCGGGTCGTGGATGTTCACATCTCACGTCTTCGTTCCAAATTGGAAGACGACCCTGCCAACCCCGAGCTGATCCTCACGGCTCGCGGCACCGGCTACCTGTTCCAGCGCATCGTCGATTCCGTTGCCAACGAAGGATCCTGATCTCACCCCGGACGCTGCGCCGAGGATCAAAGCCCGCCGATCGAAGGCCGTTCGGCGCCTTGTGATCTGGTACCGGCGCAACGCTGCGGTGACCACCCTTGTGGACACGGCAACCACCTCAGCCAGTGCCGCCGGCAACGTTGCAGGCTCCGTCACATCGATTGCAGGGACGGTCGTGAACAATGCCGGAAGCATGGCCGGTTCCGTGCTGCAACCGGTGATGGATCCCCTCAGACGGCTGCAAGGGGGCATTCCGGGTGAAGACCTCGAGATCAACGACCATGAGCGCGTCTGGGTGGCCGTGGACGGGATGGGGGGTGACAACGCTCCTGTTCCGATTCTGGAAGGATGCCTGCAGGCCATCGAGCGGCTGGCGGTGAGAATCCGCTTCGTCGGCGAAACGGACCGGGTGCTTGAAGCAGCCGCCGCAGCCGGACTAGCAGAGACGATGAATGCGGCGATCAATGCAGGACTGCTGGAGCTGATCACCAGTGGGCCTTCAGTGCAAATGCACGAGGAGGCCACCGTGGTGCGACGCAAGCGTGATGCCAGCATCAACGTGGCCATGGACCTTGTGAAGCGGGGGGAGGCCCAGGCGGTGTATTCCGCGGGCAACTCCGGAGCCGTGATGGCCTCCGCCATTTTCCGGCTGGGACGTCTGGCAGGGATCGAAAGACCTGCCATCGGCGCCCTGTTTCCAACGAAGGATCCAGGCCAGCCAGTTCTGGTGCTCGATGTGGGGGCCAACATGGACTGCAAACCCTCCTACCTGCACCAGTTCGCTCTGCTCGGAGACATCTACAGCAGAGATGTGCTGCAGGTAAGCGAACCCAGGATCGGCCTGCTCAACATCGGTGAGGAGGAGTGCAAGGGCAACGATCTCTCCGTGCGCACCCATGAACTGCTGATCGAGGAATCCCGTCTGCACTTCGCCGGCAACTGTGAGGGCCGCGATGTGTTGTCGGGTGAGTTCGATGTCGTGGTCTGTGACGGTTTCACCGGCAACGTTCTGCTGAAGTTCCTGGAGTCGGTGGGAAGTGTGCTGCTTGGCGTGCTCCGAGCCGAACTGCCACGAGGGCGACGAGGCAAGGTTGGTTCCGCCTTCCTGCGCACCAACCTGAAGCGCATCAAGAAAAGGCTGGATCATGCCGAACACGGCGGAGCGCTGCTTCTGGGCGTCAACGGCATCTGCGTGATCGGGCATGGCAGCAGCAAGGCACTGTCGGTGGTCAGTGCCCTGCGTCTGGCCCACTCCGCCGCCAGCCATGGCGTGATGGATCACCTTGCCCAGCTTGGAGCCAAGACCGGCTCAAGAACTTGATCAGCAGGTCGACTGAGAGACCGTCAGATCTCGGCAGACAGTCTGAACAACCCCCTGGCCTCACAGAGGTTCTGATGGACTGTGATTGACTGACGCCACATCTTGGACCCTCTTTTGGCTGGAGCATCACCGCACCCCCGGGGCGTCGCTCTCATCAGCAGCGGCAGCGCTCGGGCAGCCCAGGTGATCAGCAACAACCAGCTGGGTTTGCGGGTCGACACCAGTGACGAGTGGATCCAGAGCCGCACAGGGATCTCCACACGACGGGTGAGCAGTCCTGATCAGCGCCTGAGCGACCTCGCGGCAGACGCGGGAAGGTCTGCTCTGGCCATGGCCGGCTGGTCCGCCGAAAGCCTCGATCTGGTGCTGCTGGCCACCTCCACTCCTGATGATCTGTTCGGGACTGCTCCAGCGGTGCAGGCCGCTCTCGGAGCCACAAACGCGGTGGCTTTTGATCTCACCGCCGCCTGCAGTGGCTTTCTGTTTTCGCTGGTGACGGCAGCGCAGTACCTGCGCACCGGCAGTATGCGTCGGGCCCTGGTGATCGGCGCTGACCAGTTGAGCCGTTTTGTGGACTGGGATGATCGCCGCAGCTGTGTGCTGTTCGGCGATGGAGCGGGAGCCGTCGCCATCGAAGCCTCCGATGACGACGGGCTGCTCGGATTTCTGTTGCGCAGCGATGGCTCTCGCGGCGGAGTGCTGAACCTTCCTGCTCTCGACAGCGATGAAGTGCTGGCAGCTGATGCCCGGCATCGATCGGGCGGTTACCGCCCGATCGAGATGAATGGTCAGGAGGTGTACAAGTTTGCCGTCAGGGAAGTGCCCACAGTTCTGCAGTGCCTGCTTGAGCGCTGTGCCGTTGGCCCTGAGAGCATCGACTGGCTGCTTCTGCATCAAGCCAATCAGCGCATCCTCGACGCGGTTGCCGATCGCTTCGCGATTCCCAGGCCAAAGGTGCTGAGCAACCTGGCCAACTACGGCAATACATCGGCGGCCACCATTCCGCTGGTTCTCGATGAAGCCGTGCGTGATGGACGCGTCCGGTCGGGACACCTGCTGGCCAGCAGCGGCTTCGGCGCTGGTCTGAGCTGGGGTGCCGCTCTGTTCCGGTGGCAGGGTCCCGCTTAGGCTCCCAACACCTTTGCGCCACTGTGAATGTCGATCGCCTGGGTGTTCCCCGGACAGGGGTCTCAGAAAACCGGCATGGCCGATCCCGTTCTCACGCTGCCTGGAGCACAGGAACGCTTTGACCTGGCCTCGGAACTGCTCGGGAGAGATCTACTCGCAATCTGCAGGGGGGAGATCTCTGACGCCGCTGACCCCTCGGATCTGAACGACACCAGGAACACTCAGCCGGCTCTGTTCGTTGTGGAGTCGCTGATTGTCGACGAGCTGCTGCGCCAAAGTAGGGCCCCCGACCTGGTGGCCGGACACAGCCTTGGCGAGCTTGTGGCTCTTTATGCAGCGGGTGTCTTTGATGCAGCCACAGGGCTGGAGTTGATGCAACGCCGTTCGGAGCTAATGGCGAACGCAGGCGGTGGAGCGATGACAGCGGTGATCGGTTTCGACCGCAGCGAACTGGAAGAGCTTGTGAGTGCAACGCAGGGGGTGGTGATTGCCAACGACAACAGCGATGCCCAGGTTGTGCTGTCTGGGAGCCCGGATGCGGTGAGCTCCGTCAGTGAGGCCCTCAGCTGCAAGCGCGCGATTCCTCTCGCCGTTTCCGGGGCCTTCCATTCCCCCTTCATGGCCAAGGCGGCGGATGCATTCTCCGTCCATCTGGATGGTCTCAGCTTCCAAGACGCGCGCTTTCCCGTGCTGAGCAACACCGACCCAACACCCAGCCTCGATTCCGCAGAGCTGAAGCAACGACTGCGCCAACAGATGACCACAGGCGTGCGCTGGCGCGAAACGATGTCGGGGATGACATCCGCAGGGGTGGACACCTTGGTCGAAATCGGACCGGGGAACGTGCTCAGCGGACTGGCCAAACGCGCGATGAAAGGTGTCACCACCTCACAGCTGGCCAGTGCCGGCGACCTGGGCCTTTGACCGTGAGCAGCAACCCTGCAACCGATTCCACCGCCCTGCGGCCCCTCAAGGCGCCACGGCCGAGCCTCACCTACTTGCTGGTCAGTGGTCTGCTGGTGTTCCCTGTCTTCAGGATGCTGTTCCGAGGACGTACACGCGGCAACGGCAACGTGCCGATGGACGGTCCCCTTGTTGTGGTGGCCAACCACGGGTCCCATCTCGATCCACCGCTGCTTGGCCATGCCCTTGGCCGCCCGGTGGCGTTCATGGCCAAAGCCGAGCTGTTCAGCATCCCACTTCTGGGAAGACTGATCCGGGCCTGTGGCGCCTATCCGGTGAAACGTGGCGCCAGCGACCGCGAAGCCATCCGCACAGCCACAGCAAGACTGCAGGAGGGCTGGGCCATCGGAGTCTTTCTTGATGGAACCCGACAGGAGAACGGCCGTGTGAATCAGCCCATGCCAGGTGCAGCTCTCCTGGCGGCGAGATCAGGAGCAGCTCTTCTGCCCGTGGCCATCCTCAACAGCCATAGAGCTCTGGGAGTTGGTCGCAGCCGACCAAGGCTGGTGAGGCTGGAAATGCGGATCGGAATTCCTGTGCCCGCACCGAGCAGCCGGCGCAAACCGGAGCTGGAAGCAACCACACGCGAACTCCAGCGACGCATCAATGCGCTGCTGGATCAGGGAGCAGTGAAAAGCTGAGGCCATTTCCTGCGGGCCCAGAGCTTGAGATCCCGACCTGTGACCACCCAGGCAGCGGCACGCAGTCCATCTCCGAAACGCTTGCCCAGGCCTTCATCACGGCATCTGGACTGACAGCTGACCGGAACGCCCGTGAGCCGGATTCCACGGCTTCCAGCAACAATGCCGCCCACTGCCATCGCCCGCGGCAGATGGTCTTCACTGGTGACCAGCAGCAGATGGTGCACCCCATCACGCTGCAGTTCATCCACAAGCGACGTGAAATTTCCGAGAGTGTCCTTGGCCCGGTAATCCAGCCGGACCATGTCAGGCTCCAGACCGGCATCCCGCATCAACCACTGGGCATATTCAGGATTGGTCCCGCCGCTAACCACCAGAGGAAGCTTCATCCGACGGGCCAGATTCAGTCCCATGCGCTCACGATCGGCATCACCTCCGAGCACCAGAATTCGCTGCGGCTGATGATTGGTGAGTGCGGCCTCAACAAAGGGGCGCAAAGGGCCGGCGATGCCGGCTCCGGCCATAACCGCAGCACAGAGCAGCAGCGAACGACCGCCCAGACCCATCAGACCGGCCCCACAGGCGATGTGGGGTAGATCGGCAGAACCGGATCCCAGGGACCTGGGAGATCGCGGACATGAAAGTCCCTGCAGCACTTCAGAAGCTCGAGCACATCTGCAGGCACATCAACATCCATCGGAACGGTCGGAGCAGGCTGATCACGATCGGTGAGCAGGCGAGGGGATTCAAGCTCCTCGACCACGGTGTCTGCGATCCGATAGCGACCCGCGACCTGTCCTCGCCGGGGCAGCGTCTGCACGATCGAGAACGGCTGCTGCTGCAACTGCTGCGGCAGCTGATGGCACAGTCTGGGAGCCATCAGAGCGAAGCTGCTCACACCATGCAGGGGTGCTCCCAGCTGCTGAGCCAGCGTCCTCGCCAGCACAACGGTCAGACGGGTCCCCGTGAATCCGCCCGGTCCGGTGGCCACCGCCAGCCTCTTGATACCGGTCCACTGATCCGCAGGCAGAAGCTGCTGCAGCGAGATCACCAATTCATTGGTGAGAGCCCGTCCAAGAGCGCGACATGAAACACGGGCTTCCCGCATGGGAGCTTCTGTGCCCACCAGTGCGATTCCGAGAGTTTCAGTGGAGCTGTGCAGAGCGAGCAGCCAGCCGCTCATGTAGGCACCTCCTCACCGGGCCTGAGACGGCTCCAACGCCCCTGCTCCAGCTGAAATGATCCACAGCCACGCACATCCCATTCGACACCCACCTGCCCAGCAGGCAGATCCATCACGCTGATGTGAATTCGGGGATCTGACGGCTTGAGATCAGGGGTTTCTGCCAGATGCGGAGCACCATGCTGGCGCTCCACAGCGTGATAGGCCTGGCAACGGTCTACCCAGCGGCAGTCAACACAGATGCACATGCCCCCCCGCTGCGGTTCGGCCCCCATTCTGACCGGAGATCGGGACAAGCTGGCTGAAATCAGTTTGCAGCGTCTGAAACCGGCAACATGGCCGGTGTCGCCGGCGGAGCTCCCGACAGGAGCGGTGCTTGTGGGAGGAGCGGTGCGCGATGCCCTCCTGGACCGACTCACCGACACCCCTGATCTCGACCTGGTGGTGCCGGGGAATGCCCTCGAAAGCACACGGCAACTGGCGCAGAAGCATCGAGGCGCCTGCGTTGTGCTGGATGAAGCACGGGACATGGCCCGCTTGGTGCTCGGCGGGTGGACGATCGATCTGGCAAGACAGGAAGGCGCAACGCTCGAGGACGATCTCAGCCGGCGTGATTACCGCCTCAATGCCATTGCCCTGAGCTTCGATGGCACCCCCCGACTGATTGATCCGACAGGAGGTCTTGAGGATCTTTCGTCCGGCAGGATCGTCGCAGTGCGCGAAGCCAATCTTCAGGAAGACCCGTTGCGACTGATTCGCGGCCTGCGCCTGACTGCGGAGCTGGGGATGACCATGAATTCCCAGACATTGATGATGCTGCGCCGCAATCGTTCCCTGCTGCCCAAAGCCGCTCCTGAACGCATTCAGGCGGAACTCATGCGGCTGACCGCCGCACCCGATGCGGATCGCGCGATTCAGACCCTGCTTGATCTGAAGCTGCTGAAGCCCTGGACAACGAACATGGCTGATCAGAGTCCTGCCGCGACCGTGAGACGAGCTGATCTGCTAACGGACAGTGAACGCCGGCAGGCCCTTCCGCTCGCACGGCTCACTCAGCTGCTGCCGGATGAAGGGCTGAAAGAGCTCCGCTTCAGTCGTCGCCAGTTACAGCGTTGTGAACGCCTGCGCCATTGGATCGAGCGTTCGTCATCGGATCAGGGGGATCCATGCCTTGAGCAGTTCTCGGAACAGGAACGCCTCCAACTGCACAAGGATCTTGAGAAGGATCTGCCTGCGCTGATCGTGACCTGGCCCAAAGAGCTGCAACAGTCATGGCTGAAGCGCTGGAGAGACCCCCAGGACCCTCTCTTCCACCCCCGCTCTCCACTGGACGGGGACACCCTTCAGAAGGCTCTCTCAATCTCACCAGGCCCCTCCCTGGGGGCTCTGATTCAACACTTGTGCCTCGAGCGTGCGTATGGTCGTGTCTCAACCCGTGAACAGGCGCTCAACGCGGCGCGTTCCTGGTTGTCTTATCGAGCGGTTCAGGCAGACCCGAATGGGTCCTGTGATTAACTGCCCTTGCAGTGACGACAACGATCGGCCTGACACGCAGTCTTCCGTTTCCCTTCCCCGTTTCATGAGCGTGCGTCTTTACATCGGCAATTTGCCGCAGAATTTTGAGAGCAAGGAGCTTGAAGCTCAGCTCACCAGCGTTGGGGAGGGAATTCGCTTCAAGGCTGTTCTCGACCGCGAAACAGGAGCATGCCGCGGCTTCGGTTTCGCCAATGTCGACGACGAGAAGGTGGCTGACGCCCTGATCGAACAGTTCAACGGCAAGGAGTTCGGTGGAAACGCGCTCCGTGTTGAGCGCTCTGAACGTCGTGACAGCAATGCTGGTGGCGGCGGTCGCCGCGGACAGGCCGGCGGCCACGCACCTGGCTCTGCACGCAAGGCCGTTAACAAAGTTGTGCACAGCGACGCCAAAGCTGAGGAAGCACCTGATCCCCGCTGGGCCGGCGAGCTGTCCAAACTCAAAGACCTGCTGGCCAACCAGAAAACAGCTGTCTGAGACTGATTCAGCGTCGTCAACCGGTCATCTCCGATGGCCGGTTTTTTGATGGCCGCGAAGAATCAGCGAGATTGAGCCAAAACGAAGGAACGTGGAAGATCGAGCAGTTTGTTGAGCTTTCCCACGTAGGCACGTTTGTTGAAGACGTCGTAATCGTGGCGCTCAATCACGTCGAGAATTCCTCTGTAAAGACGCAGTGAGGTCCAGACCGGCCAGCGGGCGTCGCGCGACAGCCAGCGCACTCCGGCTTCGGAGCGATCAAACCACTCCCGGGCGCGACGCAGTTGAAACGCCATCAGATCCTTCCAGGCCTGATTGAGGCGGCCTGCCATCAGGTCATCCTCGGAGTAACCGAAATACTCAAGATCCTCCAGAGGCAGATAGATCCGACCCCGACCGCGATCTTCCCCGACATCACGGAGGATGTTGGTGAGTTGGTTGGCGATTCCCAGGGCGACCGCCGCATCTGAGGTGTCAGGGCGATCACTCCAAGGTGCGGAGCTGTAGGCCTGATCCAGACCCATGACTCCCTGGGTCATCAGGCCCACGGTGCCTGCAACTCTGTAGCAGTAAAGCTTGAGATCTTCAAAACGGGGGTAACGGGTCCAGGTCAGGTCCATCCGCTGACCTTCGATCATGTCGAGATAGGGCTGAATGCTCTGCGGAAACCTTTCGAGCGTGTCGACCATCACCGCATCGAGATCATCTTGAACATGTCCCTTGAACAGATCGCGGGTTTTCAGCTCCCAGCGATTCAGACGGTCAGCCAGCTCTTCCTGAGAGCGCGCCTGGGCCTCAGGACTGTCCATGAGCTCATCCGTCCGTCTGCACCAGACATAGATCGCCCAGATGGCCCTTCGCTTCTTATAGGGAAGCAGCAGCGTTCCGATGTAGAACGTCTTCGCCCACTCGGCCGTCTCCCGACGACATGCCTCGAAGGCTGCGTCGAGGTCCGGAGCTGAGAGAGACATGACTCAGGCCGAAACCGGCTCAGTGACAGGAGACGATGATGCCAGCTGATCGCTCTTGCGATCCACCGCTCCAGCGCAGAGTTTGCCGCTGAGAACCGCACCCTCCATAGACGCCAGGTAACGCTGCATTGTGTAGTCGCCCGCCAGGAAGAAATTACTGATCGGCGTGGTCTGATCAGGACGAAGCTTCTGACAGCCGGGGGTGGTCTTGTAAACGGAGAGCGGTGTCTTCACCACTTTGTATTTACGCAGCGTGGCAGGGTTGTCGCCGCCGAAGTGCATCGGGAAGAGTTTGTTGAGCTCACCCATCGTGGCCTCGATGATCTCCTCATCCGGCCGCCCGATCCAGTCCTTGGCAGGTGCGAACACGAGTTCCAGCATCGACTGATCGGGGTCTTCGTATTCCCTGCAGGTAATGCTCATGTCGGCGTAGACACTGAGCAGAGGTGAGCGACTGAACAGCAGGTGATCGATGTCGGTGAGCTTGCGATCGAACCAGAGATGCAGGTTGATCACGGGAACACCCCGAAGCCCGTCGAGCTTCTTGAAGACCTCCATCTGCTTCCAGGGCTGCGGCAGCAGCAGCTTGAAAGGATCCACCGGCAGTGCGCTCACATAGGCATCAGCGACGAGGTCAAAACTCTCTTTGCCTTTGATGCCACCGATGTGAAAAGAAGCCACGGAACCATCTTCGTTGAGCTTGATCTCACGCAGAGGGCTCTCAAGATGAACCTCACCGCCAAGCGATTCGATGTGCTCAACCACCGGCTGACAGAGCCGCTCAGGCGGCGCACCGTCCAGAAAGGCCATCTTGGAGCCGCTCTTTTCCTGCAGGAAGCGGTTGAGAGCCGTGAGCACAACGGTGGCGGAGATTTCGTCGGGATCAATGAAGTTCAAGGCTTTGCTCATGGCGATGAACACTTCGTCATTCACCCGTTCGGGAATGTTGTGCACCCTCAGCCACTCCGTCCAGGAGTACTTGTCGCACTCTTCGACGTAACCCTGACCACGCAGCATCGCTGGCACTAGGCCCAGGCCGAAACTGATTTTCTCGGGCCAGCTGAGCATGTCGTTGTTTCCCAGAATCGCCGCCACACCGTTCACAGGCGCCGGCAGATCAGGAAAATCGAAGCGGCTGTAGGTGCCCGGTTCCTCTGGCTGATTGAAGATCATCGAGTGACTCTTCCACTGAAGACGGTCTTCAATGTTCAGCTCCTTGAACAGCTGGAGCATGTTCGGATAGGCGCCGAAGAAGATATGAAGACCGGTCTCGTACCAGTCACCCTCCTCATCTTTCCAGGCGGCAACCTTGCCGCCGAGCACGTCACGGGCTTCGACCACAATGGGCGTATGACCAGCATCCGCCAGGTATTTGGCGCAAGAAAGTCCCGCCAGACCGGCCCCAGCGATGGCGACGCGCATGCTTCTGAACACAAGTTGAAACAACCTTAAAAGGAGAGGTCTCCTCTCCGCTTCCTAAAGTCACCGCCAACATGCCCGCGCGGTGTACGCATCGCTCCGCTTGATTCATGGCCGAGACCCTGCTGAAGAGCACGACCCGACACGTGCGCCTGTTCACGGCACGGGTCGAGAACGGTGATCTGATCCCCGACCCGAGTCAGCTCACCCTTGACCTTGATCCCGACAACGAATTCCGCTGGTCTGATGACACCATCGAGATCGTTCAGCAGCGCTTCCGGGAGCTGGTCAAAAGCCATGACGGCCAGGCTCTGAATGACTACAACCTGCGTCGCATCGGTACCGAGCTCGAAGGCTGCATCCGCGCACTGCTTCAGGCCGGCAAGCTGAGTTACAACCCTGACTGCAGGGTGCTCAATTACTCGATGGGTCTTCCCAGAACCCCTGAACTGCTGTGAGTCGTTCCCCTTACGACCGTTCCAGATCCGGCTATGACCGCAGAAGCGGTGAACGTCGCCGCGAGGAATCTCGAAGAGATGACCGCAGGGAAGCGAGAGGGTACGAAGGGCCACCGCCACCGAAGAACGGTGGAAACGGCATGAGCTTGAACACAGCCACCATCGCTGTGCTCGCTGGAGTGCTGATTGTGGGGATCGGCATCGGCAGCGCAGTCACCAGCACCACGCAGGGAGACCAGGGCAACATCGCCAGCTCTCAGCAGCTGGACATGGCGGTTCCGGACCCTGAGTTCTGCAGACAGTGGGGTGCCAGCGCCTTTGTGATGGATATCGAGATGTACACAACGCTGAATCCATCAAGCAGTTTCGTGACACAGCCCACACTGCAGCCTGGATGTGTGATTCGACGGGAAAACTGGGCGGTGCTTCGCAAGGAAGGAGCCATCACCTCAGCTCAGGAACGTGAGTGCAAACAGCGCATGAACACCTTCGCCTACATCGGCTCGGTGCGTGACAAGCCTGTTGTGCGCTGCGTCTACCAGACCGACATCAGCCAGAACAAGTTCCTGACCAGGGGCGTGGCCGATGACACGGTTGGCATCACTCCGGAAGCTGATCAGTTCTGATCGATCTCCCCTGTTGCTTCAAGGCTGTTCTCCTGATGCAGAACGCCGTTTCTTCCCTGGCGCAGAGGGCTGTCGGCACTGGCAAAAACCGGCAGCACATCTCTTCGGAAGGCTTCCGCGGCCCTGGAGCAGTAGCGGGATGGATTGGTGATCAGCTTGAGCTGACGACGCACCTGAAGGTCAACGACGCTTGGGCGCAGCAAGGTGCCGGCGGTGAGCTCACGCTCAATCGAGACCACGGGCAGAAAAGCAGCTCCCAGCCCTGCCTGAACCGCATTCTTGATGGCTTCAAATGAGTTCAGTTCCATCTCGATGCGCAGGCGCTGCACATCGAGTCCCGAGCGCCCGAGCAGTTGGTCGACCATTTTGCGCGTGGTCGACTGCGCATCCAGGCTGACAAACCCGAGCCGGTAAAGGTCGTCTTTGCTGAGCTCCACCAACCGGGCGAGGGGATGCTTCACAGGCAGCACCAGCGCCAGCTCATCACTGGCATAGGGCACCACCTGCAGCAACTCGTTCAGCTCAGCGGGCAGTTCACCGCCGATGATCGCCAGATCGATCTGTCCGTTGGCAACACTCCAGCCGGTGCGGCGGGTGCTGTGAACATGCAGCTGAACGGCGACATCCGGGAATTTCTGACGGAAAAGACCGATCATCCGTGGCATGAGATAGGTCCCGGTGGTCTGGCTGGCACCCACCAGCAGGGAGCCCCCTTTGAGATCGTGGAGATCATCCAGTGCACGGCACGCCTCGTGACACTGGCTGAGGATGCGATCGCAGTAGCTGAGCAGCAGGTGGCCTGCTTCAGTGAGCTGCGCCTTCCGGCCACCACGATCGAACAGGGCGACCTCAAGCTGCTTCTCCAGGTTCTGGATCTGCAGGCTCACGGCTGGCTGTGTGACATAGAGACTGTCGGCCGCCTTCTTGAAACTGCCTTCACTGACGATGGCCCGCAGGATGCGCAGCTGATCCAGGGTGAAGGGCAGATCGGCCATGACAAGCTGCCCGGCGAGCGGCGGAAGCCCGAAAACTGTAGGGGTACTCCTCCCTGCCGAACGCCAGAATCACCGCTGATGCAGCATCTCGTTGGCCGACGCAACAGCAGACATTCATCACAGCAGCCTGGTGATGCTGGGACTGCTTGTTGCTTTCGCAGTTATCCACAGCGGTGGCGCCGCCCTGAGGACCCGTGCTGAGGCAAGGATCGGCGCACGGGCCTGGCGCCTGGTGTTCGCGGCCCTGAGCATTCCCTCAGCGGTGATCGTGATCGGCTACTTCCTGGCTCACCGCTACGACGGCATCAGGATCTGGAACCTGCAGGGAGTCCCGGGCATGGTGCCCTCGATCTGGGTCGTGACAGCGATCAGTTTTCTGTTCCTTTACCCAGCCACTTACAACCTGCTGGAGATCCCCGCGGTCCTGAAGCCCCAGGTGCGGCTCTACGCCACCGGAATCATCCGGATCAGCCGACATCCCCAGGCCGTCGGGCAGATCCTCTGGTGCATGAGCCACGCTCTCTGGATCGGCAGCAGCTTCATGATGGTGACCTGCACAGGCCTGATTGCTCACCATCTGTTCGCTGTCTGGCATGGCGACCGGCGCCTGAAAGACCGCTTCGGAGAAGCCTTCGACAGTCTGCAGGCCGAAACATCCGTGTTTCCATTCGCAGCCGTGATCGATGGCCGCCAGCAGTTGGTGTTCAGCGAGCTGGTAAGACCGGCCCAGCTGGGGATCACCATCGCGGTGGGTGTGTTCTGGTGGGCGCACCGCTACATCCCCCGAGGGGGCATGGCATTCCTGCACTCCCGACTCGGTGAGCTGTTGAACTGAGCTGATTACACTCGCTAAAAGCTTTTTTGTCTGGATGCCCTCGGCTGCCGACTCCGCCTGGTTGATTCCAGTGCTGCCCCTGTTCGGGGCCCTGATCACAGGTCTCGGCCTGATCAGCTTCAACCGCACGATCAACCGATTGCGAAAACCGGTGGCGCTTTTACTGATCAGCTGCATCGGGGCTGCTGCCGTGATCAGTTACGCCGTGCTGCTGGAACAGCTTTCAGGAGCTCCACCGGTTGAACACCTGTTCGTATGGGCCAGCGCCGGAGATTTCATCCTGCCGATGGGCTACGTGATCGATCCTCTGGCATCGGTGATGCTGGCGCTGGTCACCACGGTGGCTCTATTGGTGATGATCTATTCACACGGCTACATGGCGCACGACAAGAGCTATGTGCGCTTCTTCACCTACCTGGCCATCTTCAGCAGTTCAATGCTCGGGCTCGTGGTGAGCCCCAACCTTCTGGAGATCTATGTGTTCTGGGAGCTGGTGGGAATGTCGTCCTATCTGCTTGTGGGCTTCTGGTATGACCGCGATGGCGCAGCGCATGCAGCTCAGAAAGCCTTCGTGGTCAATCGGGTTGGTGACTTCGGCCTGTTGCTCGGCATCCTCGGCCTCTTCTGGGCAACCGGCAGTTTCGATTTCCAGGGAATCGCTGACGGGCTCTCTGCTGGTGTGAGCAGTGGGATGGTGCCCGGCTGGGCGGCTCTGGCGCTGTGCCTGCTCGTCTTCATGGGACCGATGGCGAAATCGGCCCAGTTCCCTCTGCACGTCTGGTTACCCGACGCGATGGAGGGGCCCACACCCATCTCCGCACTGATCCACGCCGCCACGATGGTCGCCGCCGGAGTGTTTCTGGTGGCACGGCTGGAACCGCTGTACAGCCAGTTCCCAAGCGTGGGGGTGTTCATCGCAGTCACCGGCACGATCACCTGCTTCCTGGGTGCTTCGATCGCCCTGACCCAGATGGACCTGAAAAAGGGTCTGGCCTACAGCACTGTGTCCCAGCTCGGATACATGATGCTGGCCATGGGCTGTGGAGCTCCCGTGGCCGGCATGTTCCACCTCGTGACCCATGCCTTTTTCAAGGCCATGCTGTTCCTGGGTTCAGGTTCCGTGATCCACGCCATGGAGGATGTGGTGGGACATGAACCTGTGCTTGCTCAGGACATGCGACTGATGGGCGGTCTGCGCAAAAAGATGCCGATCACAGCCATCACATTTCTGATCGGCTGCATTGCCATCAGTGGGATTCCCCCCCTGGCAGGTTTCTGGAGCAAGGATGAAATTCTCGGCCAGGCCTTTGAAGCTTTTCCAGTGCTCTGGGCGGTGGGTTTTCTGACCGCCGGCATGACTGCCTTCTACATGTTCCGCCTCTACTTCCTTACTTTTGAGGGTGAGTTCCGTGGCAATGACGAGGCCATGCAGGCCCAGCTCATGGCTGCTGCAGGGAAGGCGGTGGATGAAGAGCATGCACACCATGCGGGCAGCCTGCATGAATCGCCATGGCCGATGACGCTGCCGCTGGTGGTACTTGCGGTCCCCTCCGTTCTGATCGGTCTGCTCGGAACGCCATGGAACAGCCGCTTCGCCGGTCTGCTCGACCCTGAAGAAGCTCTTGAGATGGCGGAACACTTCAGCTGGGGGGAATTTCTTCCCCTTGCTGGAGCATCGGTGGCGATCTCCCTGACTGGAATCAGCGTGGCCGTTCTGGCCTACGCGCTGCGTCGGATCGATCTGGGTGAGCTGGTCGCAGCTCGATTCCCAGCCGTCAATGCCTTCCTGGCCAACAAGTGGTACCTGGATGACATAAACGACAAGTTGTTCGTCCGCGGCAGTCGCAAGATTGCGCGCGAGGTGCTGGAAGTCGACGCCAAAGTGGTTGATGGGGTCGTGAATCTGACTGGCTTGCTCACTCTGGGCAGTGGTGAAGGGCTGAAGTATTTCGAAACCGGCCGCGCGCAGTTCTACGCCCTGATTGTTTTCGGCGGCGTGATTGGACTGGTAGTGCTCTTTGGTGTTCTTGGTGGACCAATCACCTGATCAGCACAAAAGACTTTTATTTCAAAGTAGCTTTTAAAATGCCTTGACCAACAGCATTAGGCATGAATTTTTATCTACAGAGAGGGCACGCTTAATTCTTTTCAAAAAGGCATCAGCTTCAATCTTTGACAGATTTAAGTCGAAAACATTTCAACATAAATCGGGGCATTCTTGAATTCCCTAGATCTTAATTGAAAAACTTAACTTCAACGCCTCTTGTTTTCGTTCAGGCCAAGCTCCCAAAGGAAGAGGCTTTATTGCACAACAGGATTGTTCATCATCTCTGGAGAGAACGACCATTCTCTGTCTGATGCAGAAACGCAGCTTCGACAGAGCTCGCGGCAGTGAAAATCGATCCCCAGATGATGTCATAAACCAGGAAATTTCTGTCTTACCAGACGGGCATCGTTTTGTTGATTTTCAGCTTTCCCGAAAGGCCTGATCAGCGGATCAGCACATCAAACGGGGTTATGTGTGTCAACGCCTATCGACTCAGTGCCAGTTCAGCCAGGATTTCTACACTCCGATGAGTGGTGAAAGACCTGTCCGTTGCTGGAATTTGCCGTCAGTGCCCCCTTTGATCCTGCAGCGGATATCGCAGCGGGAATCATTCCAGCTCAGTTTCCCTGGCTGAGTCTTTCCATCCTCTTCCCGATCGTTGGAGCGCTGATCGTTCCTTTCGTCCCTGATCAGGGAGAGGGCCGTCAGGTTCGATGGTTCGCTCTTGGAATCGCTCTGATCACCTTTCTGATCACCGTGGGCGCCTATCTGAGCGGTTATGACCCCAGCTTCAGCGGTTTGCAGCTCTCCGAACGGGTCAGCTGGCTGCCGAATCTCGGCCTCACATGGGCGGTTGGAGCGGATGGATTGTCCATGCCCCTCATCCTTCTCACAAGCTTCATCACAGCGCTGGCTGTCCTGGCCGCCTGGCCGGTGACCTTCAAGCCGAAGCTGTTCTTTTTTCTGATTCTGGCGATGGATGGCGGCCAGATCGCCGTGTTCGCCGTTCAGGACATGCTGCTGTTCTTCCTCGCCTGGGAGCTGGAACTGCTGCCTGTTTATCTGCTGCTTGCCATCTGGGGCGGCAAGAGGCGTCAGTACGCAGCCACAAAATTCATCCTCTACACGGCTGGAAGTTCTCTGTTCATCCTGCTTGCTGCTCTCGCCATGGGCTTCATGGGCGGAGGAACACCCAACTTTGAGTACAGCGTGCTGGCACAGAAGGGGTTCAGCACAGGATTCCAGTTGATCTGTTATGCCGGTCTGCTGATCGCCTTCGGCGTCAAACTGCCGATCGTTCCTCTGCACACCTGGCTACCCGACGCTCACGGGGAAGCGACCGCTCCCGTGCACATGCTGCTGGCGGGCATCCTCTTGAAGATGGGGGGCTATGCCCTGATGCGCTTCAACGCCGAAATGCTGCCTGAAGCGCATGCCCAGTTCGCACCGCTGCTGGTGGTGCTGGGGGTGGTCAACATCATCTACGCAGCACTGACGTCCTTTGCTCAGCGCAACCTCAAACGCAAGATTGCTTACAGCTCCATCAGCCACATGGGCTTCGTGCTGATCGGCATCGGAAGTTTCAGCGCTCTTGGAACCAGCGGAGCGATGCTTCAGATGATCAGTCACGGCCTGATCGGCGCCAGCCTGTTTTTCCTTGTGGGCGCAACCTACGACCGCACCCACACCCTTCAACTGGATGAAATGGGCGGCGTTGGCCAGAAGATGCGAGTCATGTTCGCGCTGTGGACCGTCTGTTCCCTGGCGTCCCTCGCCCTGCCAGGCATGAGCGGATTTGTCAGTGAGTTGATGGTCTTCACGGGATTCGCGACCGACGAGGCTTACACGCTGAGCTTCCGAATCGTGATCGACGGACTGGCAGCAATCGGTGTCATTCTCACGCCGATCTACCTGCTCTCCATGCTCAGGGAGATTTTCTTCGGCAAGGAGAACGTGCAGCTCTCCACCAACACCAACCTGGTGGATGCGGAGCCCCGCGAGATCTACATCATCGGCTGCCTGCTGGTGCCGATCATCGGCATTGGCCTTTACCCGCGACTGATGACCGACAGCTATCGCACAGCGATCGAAGCGCTGGTTGATCGAGATATCGCCGCCATGGAGGTTATCAGCAGGCCCACTGCTCCGCTGATTCGCAGTGGCAGCCTGGCACCGGCAATGCTGCGGGCACCCCGACTGATGTCCGGCAGCGCTGCCTGAAGGCTGCCAGGGCAGTGCCACCGGACGATGGTCTTGAGGGGGCTGGCCCGATCAACCCATCGCCGGTATTTTTCCTGAAGATGGCCGCAGGCTGGAATGAATGCCGGGCTGAGTCAGAAAGCTGATGCCGGTGCCAGGCTCGCCATCCGTCTGCTTCAGGACGCAGCCCAGCAGGGTGATCTCGATCCATGGGATGTGGATGTCATTGCCGTGGTCGATGGCTTCCTGGATCAGCTGAAGCAGCGCATCGAAGTTCCCCGCCAGGTCGAAGAGGCCATGAAGCGACGTGGCGGCAGCTACGAGCGGGACCTTGCCGACAGCAGTGAGGCCTTTCTGGCGGCATCGGTGCTCGTGAGCCTCAAAGCGGAAGTTCTTGAAGCCAGCACCTTCCCTCCTCAGCCTGCGGTGGAGGAGATGTTTGAAGCGGATTTCGCTGATCAGGGCTGGCTTGATCCGAGTTTCAACATCCCGCGGCACCCCGAGCGGCATCTGCAACGCCGACCTGTCGCACCTCCTCCGCTGCGACGCCCGGTCACGCTCGGCGAATTGATTGAACAGCTGGAATCGATTGCGGAACAGCTGGAATCAGATGAACTGGAGATGCGCCGACGACAACGTCAGAAGCGCTACTCGAACAAGGAAGCAATCGCCCAGGTGGCGGCTCTCGCACACCGGGAGAAACTGCCTGAGACCACTGCGGCCATGGGGGTTTTCCTGAGCGGCTGGGAAGCGGCTCTGCAATGGGTCAATTTTGAACTTCTGGTGACCGAGTGGAGTGAGATCGCAGCCGACGACCTGGACAAGGACCGCGTTGGCGTGTTCTGGGCCCTCCTGTTCCTGTCCTCACAGGGACAGGTGGAACTTGAACAGCAGGAATCGCTGCATGGCCCAATCCGTCTCAGGCGCCTGCTTGCTCCGGGAACGATGGCCCAGCTTCCACTGACCAGCCTCGACGTGCCAGCTGTCGTGCCGGCCGAAGCCGCCGTGGCCGCCTAATCACACCCTTATGTTGGCTTATCCGTTGTAAGCCTGTAACGCCGATGAAGGCGATGATCCTGGCCGCGGGCAAGGGCACAAGGGTTCAGCCGATCACACATGTGATCCCTAAACCGATGATTCCGATCCTGCAGAAGCCGGTGATGGAGTTTCTGTTAGAACTGCTCAGGGAGCATGGCTTTGTTGAGGTGATGGTCAATGTCTCCCACCTCGCCGAGGAGATCGAAAACTATTTCCGAGACGGCCAGCGTTTCGGTGTTGAAATCGCCTACAGCTTTGAAGGGCGCATCGAGGATGGTGAACTGATCGGTGACGCACTCGGCTCCGCAGGGGGACTCAAGAAAATCCAGGATTTCCAGACGTTCTTCGACGACACGTTCGTGGTGTTGTGTGGGGATGCACTGATCGACCTTGATCTCACTGAAGCGGTTAGGCGCCACCGAGAGAAGGGTGCTCTCGCCAGCCTGATCACCAAGCGCGTGCCGAAGGAGCAGGTGAGCAGCTATGGCGTGGTAGTGAGTGATGACGAGGGACGAATCCAGGCCTTCCAGGAAAAACCGAAGGTGGATGAAGCCCTGAGCGACACGATCAACACGGGGATCTACCTTTTCGAACCGGAGATCTTCGAGCACATTCCATCGGGCGAGTCCTTCGACATCGGATCGGATCTGTTCCCCAAACTGGTCGAGATCGGAGCACCCTTCTATGCCCTGCCCATGGAGTTCGAATGGGTCGATATCGGCAAGGTTCCCGATTACTGGCGTGCGATCCGGAGCGTGCTTCAGGGTGATGTGCGCCAGGTGGGCATTCCTGGGAAGGAAGTGCGACCAGGGGTCTACACCGGTCTGAATGTGGCGGCCAACTGGGACCGGATCGATGTTCAGGGACCCATCTATGTGGGCGGGATGACCAAGATCGAAGACGGAGCCACGCTGATCGGGCCAACGATGATCGGTCCGAGCTGCCACATCTGCGAGGGCGCCACGATCGACAACTCGATCATCTTTGATTATTCCCGCATCGGAGCAGGTGTTCAACTCGTTGAAAAGCTGGTGTTCGGCCGATACTGCGTCGGCAGAAACGGCGACCACTTCGATCTGCAGGAAGCCGCTCTGGACTGGTTGATCACCGATGCCAGACGACAGGATCTGGTTGAACCATCTCCCCAGCAGAAAGCGATGGCCGAACTGCTTGGCACTGATCTCACGCCGGCTGCGAGCTGAGGCCTGCTCGCTCCAGCACTTCAGGAATCCGCTCTTCCGCTCGCACGGCCATGACGTGAACGCCCTGGGCAATTCCGGCGAATTGGCGAACCTGCTCAGCAGCAATGGCGATGCCCTCTGCGGCAGGATCAGCGGCCGCATCAAGCCGCGCGATCAGGGCATCCGGAATATTGGCGCCGGGAACTTTCTGATTGATGAAACTGGCATTCCTGGCCGACTTGAGCAGGAACACACCAGCGAGAACAGGCAGCTCCATCGGCGCCGCCATGTCACGGCAGAACCGTTCCAGAACATTCGGATCCATCACCATCTGCGTCTGCACAAAACGAGCACCCGCTTCGCGTTTACGCTCCAGCCGGCGCTTCAGCCCCGACCAGCTCGCACAGTGCGGATCAGCGGCGGCTCCTGCAAATAGAGCGGTGGGACCATCGGGAAGGCTTTCCTTGACCGGGTCCTCTCCACGGTTGAAAGCAGTCACCTGCTGCAGCAGGCGAACAGATTCCAGTTCATGCACAGGGCGGGCTGTCGGTTGATCTCCCGCCTTGACTGAATCGCCCGTGAGACAGAGCAGATTGCGGATCCCCAGCGCATGGGCGCCGAGCAGATCAGCCTGCATGCCGATGCGATTGCGATCACGGCCTGCCATCTGCAGCACAGGCTCCAGGCCTGCGTCGAGAAGCAAACGGCAAACCGCCAGGCTGCTCATGCGCATCACCGCACGACTGCCATCGGTGACATTGATGGCATGAACCCATTTGCGCAGGAGTTCGGCCATGGCCAGGGTATGACTAGGATCTCCACCACGGGGAGGCATCACCTCAGCAGTGACGGTGACGGAACCAGCCTCAAGACTGCGCTGCAGCGCGGAACCCAAACCCTTCGAATGCTTCTGTCGGCCACTATGGAAGATCGCCGGTCAGGAATGAATGCCTAGGATGAACCTGGAAGGCTCGTCGGTGTCCAGCATGGTCAATGGCGATGGACCTGTGTCCTCGAACATCTCACTCTCAACACGGGAGATTGAAATCATCGAACTGGTGGCAGAGGGACTGACCAACCAGGAGATTGCCGAACGGCTCACGATCAGCAAACGGACGGTCGACAATCACGTCAGCAACGTGTTCACCAAAACCGGCTCAAAAAACAGAGTGGCACTGCTGAACTGGGCCATGGATCACGGCAAGATCTGCCGCGACGGGTTCAACTGTTGCCTGCTCCCGGAATCATCCGTTGACGCGACCTGACGGCCAGCGGCAGAGGCATCGGCAGATCCATCAGTGAACACCTGGCCAGTGAAAGATCAAACAGCTCGGCATAGGCGACACAGGCTTCACGATCCAGTCCGATGAACCTCAGGATGCCGTCATGGTCGTAGAGGCCGTGCACGAGTCGCTTCACTGTTCCCAATGCAAATCTAAAGGAAAACCAAAGACTCTTTCAAGGGGGGCGATCACCCCATCCCCTTCAGGCCTGCTCCAGGCCATGGCGAAGCCGCATCGCCCGAGTCCAGCTGGAAACGGGTTGATGGGCCAGAGCTGCATTGCTCAACTGACCATCGCCGGTGACCTCGAGCCCGCACCACTCCGGACGTTCGAAGGGATCCTCCGCATTGCCCAGCTCCACTTCAGCCAGCACAAGCGGCGCGTTGTCTGCTTCGAAGCAATCCACCACCCAGTCACCTCCTGGGAAAGACAGGGCGTAACGGGTTTTGATCAAGCGATGGGGAACAAGGCTCCAGAGGGTTTCGGACTCGTCGGACGGAAGTTCATATTCGAATTCATGGCGAGCGATGCCCTCCGCCGGTGTCTTGAGCGTGAGCCAGGCTTTGCCATCAGCCCGAAGCCGCACCCGCACCGTGAAGCCCTGCTCACTGGATGCGAGATAACCCTGCCTGAGGTGCTGAGGCTCTCCGGCATGGACACGCCATCCCGATCCGGTCACCAGGAAGCGGCGTTCGATCTCAAGAGGCATCGCTGAAAATTCAGTTGGGAGAGGGCATCGTGTCCACAAGACTGCCGGCCCAGTGCAACTTGCGCGACAGGGTGCGGTAGTAGGAGGGCGACTGCTCAAGCTGCACCATCAGCGCATGATGGGGAGCCCTCTGAATCACGCAGCACTCACCGGGACAGAGCACCGGGCCGCTGGTCCCATCCTTCCAGAGCTTCACCTGTCGGTAGCCGTCTCCCAGGGGCCAGATGACCAGTCGAGACCTGGGAGGAAGCACCACAGGACGACTGGACAGGCTCATCGGGCAGATCGGGCTGACGATGATGGCGTCAATGCCCGGGTGAAGGATCGGGCCTCCGGCTGCCATGGCATAGCCGGTGGAACCGGTCGGCGTGGCGAGGATCAGTCCGTCGCCACGCACCTGATCGACCACTTCCCCGTCAATCTCCAGTTCAAGGGTGCAGGTGGGCGCGAGATCCTCCTGATAGGGACGCAGATAGAGATCGTTCAGGGCCCAGTGACGCTCCGAGCGATCACTGTCATGGTCGGCGTCTGATGACACGGAGCAGTTGAGATCATCCGCTCGGTGCACGACAGCCTGAAGCATCATGCGCCGTTCCATCGCGAAATGATCATCCTGCAGGCGTCGCCAGAGATCGTCTCGGCGCATCAGCCCAGGTTCATGGGTGAGAAAGCCGAGATGACCGCCAACGTTGAAACAGAGGATCGGCACGTCATACACAGCCAGATGCCTTGCAGCACCAAGAACCGTGCCATCGCCACCGAGAACAACTGCCAGATCGGGGAGTTCCGGTTCGGAAGCCAGAAGGCCTGGGAACGGATCCGCCGTGAAACCGCTCATGGCAACGGACACAGAAACGCCGAGCGACTCGAGCGTTTTGGCACAGACCTGAGCCTCCTTGAGAGCCAGAGGGCTTTCGGCCCTGTAGATCAACCAAACCCGTTTCAGGCGCATGACGAGGGCGCCGGCCCTACCAGCGCAGAAGATTGAAGCGTTCCATGTCCACTGTGACGCGGTTGCGATAGAGAGACAAAAGAATGGCGAGACCCACAGCAGCTTCAGCCGCTGCGACGGTGATCACGAAAACGGAGAAGATCTGACCGCGGATCAACTGACCGTCCACATAGGACGAAAACGACATCAGATTGATGTTCACCGCGTTGAGCATCAGTTCAATGCTCATCAACACCCGCACAGCATTGCGGCTGTTGATGAGCCCCCAGACACCCGTGCAGAACAAAACCGCTGCAACAAGCAGATAGGCCTCTAGGGGGACGGATCCGGACAGCAGCTCGGAGATCATGACGGGAAGCGGAAGAGGGTCAGGAGGGAGGTTGATCAACCAGCAGAGGCGTCCGAGCCTTCTCGATCAGGCCCTGATCAGCGAGTTCTCCGGTTCCGGGATCAACGGCCTGAACATCACGACGCGCCAGAACAATCGCTCCGATCATGGCCATCAGCAGAAGAACCGAAGCCAGTTCGAAAGGAAGCAGATAATCCGTGAACAGGTGCTCACCGATTCGAACCGTGGCGTCTTCGCCGATCGGCTCGGGACCCTCCACCCATGGAGTGGTAAGAACAACTCTTGTGAGAAGCGCGAAGAGACCGACACAGACACCGCCTGACAGCAGGCGGCGCAGAGTGATCCCGGGAATCGGGGCGAGATCTTCCTTTTTGTTGACGAGCATGATCGCGAACAGGATCAGCACGTTGACAGCGCCGACGTACACCAACACCTGGGCAGCAGCCACAAAACTGGCGTTGAGGAGCAAGTAGAGACCTGCCACGGCAAGGAAAACGCCTCCAAGAAGGAACGCGGAGTAAACGATGTTGCTGAGCAACACCACACCGAGAGCTCCGAGCACAACCACAGAGCTAAGCACCAGAAAGCAGATCAGCTGCGTTGACGCTGCGATCGTCATTCGACGCTCTCCTTGCTGTCTGTGGACTCTGTGGTGGATTCTCCCGCATCCCCGGCTGAGAGAGCGGCTGCCGACTTGAGAGCAGCAAGCACCTGATCGGGTCGCTGGCCTGCCCGTGGACGATCATGTGCCACCACATGAGGGTCCATCTCACCCGCAGGCAGGTAGGCGAATTCCCGCAGCGGCAGGACCGATGGGTCGGTGGTCACGCTGGTGGGCAGACGACCGAGCGCAACGTTGTCGTAATTGAGGCTGTGACGGTCAAAGGCTGCCAGCTCGTATTCCTCGGTCATTGAGAGGCAGTTGGTCGGGCAGTACTCCACGCAGTTGCCGCAGAAGATGCACACCCCGAAATCGATGGAGTAGTTGCGCAGCTCCTTCTTCTTGGTGGCCTTGTTCATCACCCAGTCGACCACCGGCAGATTGATGGGGCACACCCGCACGCACACTTCGCAGGCGATGCACTTGTCGAACTCGTAATGGATGCGCCCCCGATATCTCTCGGAGGGGATCAGCTTCTCGTAGGGGTATTGCACCGTCACGGGACGGCGCTTCATGTGGTCGAAGGTGACGGCCAGACCCTGAGTGAGATTGCGCGCCGCGTCGACGGCATCTCTGGTGTAATCACCAACCTGTTTGAGAAAACCGAACATGGCCTTAGGGAGGGGGGACGGAGAGACCGCTGAGCAAGAGCCTAGGTAATTAAACCTAACCCCCGAAGGCGACCGGGAAAGCAAGTTTGAGCGCTGCGGTCACGAGCAGGTTGACCAGAGCCAGTGGCAGCAGGAACTTCCAGCCGAGATCAAGAAGCTGGTCAATGCGCACCCGCGGCGTCGACCAGCGCAGAAGGATGGCGATGAACACGAGCAGGTAGGCCTTGAGAACGGTCATCACAATGCCAGTTGTGCCTGTGATCACCTGGACCAGAGGAGCATCCACCGATTGCCCAAGCCAGCCGGCCAGCCATTCCACCGGCAAGGGGAAGCCCCAGCCACCGAGATACAGCACGGAAACCAGCAATGCTGAAAGCACCAGATTGATGTAGCTGCCGAGGTAGAAGAGAGCGAACTTCATTCCGGCGTATTCGGTCTGGTAACCGGCAACCAGCTCCTCCTCCGCCTCGGGAAGGTCGAAGGGAAGCCGCTCACATTCCGCCAGGGCACAGATCCAGAAGATCAGAAAACCAACAGGCTGACGCCAGATGTTCCAGCTGAGGATGCCCGCTCCGGTTTGCTGGTCAACGATGTCGACGGTGCTGAGCGAGTTGCTCATCATCACCACCGCAAGCACAGCGAGCGCGAGTGGGATTTCGTAGCTGATCGACTGTGCAGCCGCCCTCAGGCCTCCGAGCAGGGAATATTTGTTGTTGGAGGCATATCCACTCATCAGCAGACCGATCGGCTGAACGCTGCTGAGAGAAATCCAGAGAAAGATCCCGACCCCCACGTTGCTGATCAGCAGGTTCTGACCGAACGGCACGATCAGCCAGGACAGAATCACCGGAACGACCACAAGAACAGGGCCAAGGGTGAAGAGCAGGCTGTCGGCTCTTGCTGGGATGATGTCCTCCTTGACCAGAAGCTTGAGGCCATCAGCCAGCGGCTGCAGCACTCCCAGCGCTCCTGCATACTCGGGTCCGATGCGTTGCTGAACGGCTGCTGAAATCTTGCGTTCAAGCCACACGGTGACCAGAACGCCAACAACTGCCGCCACCAGCACAAGCAGCATGGGGAACGGCAGCCAGATCAGACGGGCTGCCTGCTGTGACAGACCGAGACCCTCGAGGGCCTGACTGAAACTTCGTTCAAGATCCAGTCCTGGACTGACCAGTGCCGGTGAGCTGGCGGCGAGGAAGGTCACCATGAGCCAAGGTGTGATGAATGTAACTTAAGGGGTGATGGTTGGAACACGTGCCTCAAGAGGCGTCCATTGGCGCAGATCACTGCCCGTGTAGATCTGGGAGGGGCGGAAAATTCGATTGGCGCCGAGCTGTTCGCGCCAGTGCGCCAGCCAGCCTGCGACCCTGGCGATTGCAAAGACCGGAGTGAACAGATCTCTGGGAATCCCCAGCTTGCGATACACGAGTCCGGAGTAGAAATCCACATTGGGATAAATCCCCTTGTGACCGAGACGGGTCTCGGCAGCAGACTCGAGAGCTCTTGCAACGTCGTACATCTCATCGTGGCCGAAGCGCTCGAACATCTCCTCGGCAAGGGCCTGCAGGATCACAGCACGAGGATCCTTGACGCGGTATTCGCGGTGACCGAATCCCATGATCTTGCGCTTGCTGGCGATGGCCTCATCGAGATAACCGGCGGCCATCTCGGGAGAACCGATCTCCTCAAGCATTGCCAGAACATCCTCATTGGCCCCGCCATGAAGGGGACCTGCCAGGGTGCCGACGGCAGACGCCACAACCGCATAGGGATCAGTGAGGGTGCTGGCGGTGACACGAGCACTGAATGTGCTGGCGTTCAGGCTGTGTTCCGCATGCAGGATCAGGCACTGATCAAAGATTCGTGAGGCCATCGGATCAGGCTCACGCTCCATGAGCATGTAGAGAAAATTGGCTGAGTAAGCCAGATCATCCCTGGGCTGGATGGGATCCTGACCTTTGCGGATCAGCTGGAAAGCCGCGACCATCGTGGGAATCTTGGCGATCAGCCGAACCACCGCGTCGTAGATGTACTGGGGATCGTCGATGGCACGACGGGAATAGAACAACCCCAGGGACGCCGCACTGGACTGAAGGGCATCCATCGGATGACCATCCGATGGGAAACACTTCATCATGTCCCTGACACGGAAACTGACGCGTCGGTGCATCTGCACTTCATCCTCAAAGTCCCGCAGCTGCTGAGGTGTCGGCAGTTGCCCCCAGATCAGCAGATAGGTGGTTTCCAGAAAACTGCAGTGAGTGGCCAGATCGTCAACGGGATAGCCGCGGTAAGACAGGCACCCCTCATGACCATCGATGTCGCAGATGGAGGACTGGGTAGCGGGAACCCCTTCAAGGCCGGGGCGGAACACCAGACCCGTTCGCTCATGACGGATCTCGGCACCATCGTTCTGACTCACCAACCTCCGCTTCAGCGCAAGGGCAACCTAAACGGAGCGAGGGAGCAGAAGCCGGGGCTGGAGCAACGCCTGCAGTTCAGCCGCACCACGGGGGTCGGCCAGATCAGCCCGCCACCTGAGATGGCAGTAACCGGCCTTGCGCAGGCGCAGGCTTCCATTCGGTGCTCCGATCAGCGTCGCTGCAAGCGTGCTCAGATCCGGCTCATGGCCCACCAGCAGACAACAGCCCGACAATCTGGACAGCAGCGGCCACGGGTCACCGCCTGGCTCGAGAGCTGAATCGAGACGCATTGACTCCGCCAACCCTGCCTCGATCGCCAGGTGAGCGGTTTCAGTGGCTCTTCTGTAGGGACTGCAGATCAGCACGTCGGCGCGCACATTCAGCATCCGCAGCCGACGAACCACCTGCAGAGTTCGCTGCATGCCACGATCGGTCAGAGGGCGATCCGGATGATCCCGGCCCGAAACTCGCTCTTCGGCGATGCCGTGGCGCAAAAGCAAAAGATCAACCGAGCTGGAGTCGCGCACGCAGACGCAGGCTGCTCACACGTCCATCCTGCACCGGTTCGGCTTTCTGGTCAGCTCCAGCAGCGACAGCCAACCCCTGGACTGCCTGCAGCAGTGATCGCCCGGCCACCCCCTGCACCAGCTCCCAGGGACGCCACCGACCAAGTTGACGACGACTGGAATCCGCAGCGAGTGCCAGTTGGTGGGACAGCGGAGGCTCACTTTCTGACTGCAGCTGCTGAAGCTGCTGATGGCGCTGAATCAGATCCCCGCTTTCACTGCGCCGACGCAAACCATCGAGTGTCTCGGCCCACCAGTTGACACCGGCATGACGTTCCAGCGCCACGGCAAGCTCTGCCTGAAGCGACTCCTCACCTCGACGCCGCTGACGAGCCAGACGCGTCCATACCTCAAGTGGCTGACCGTCGCTGGCGAGGGTCGAACCGGTCAACCCGAGCGCCTGAAGCTCAACATCCACCACTTCGGGCTCTGGATGGTTGGGGCGTGTGCCCAGCACCCAGCCATGCGGACCCTGCTGCCAGAGCATGGGCCCCTCGTCCAATCCGACGACCGCTGCCGCGGCAGCATTCGACTCTGATTCGATCGACCGCTGAAGCAGAGGAGCGATCCACTGGGCCAGAGGCTCATTCTCCCCTGCGGCCAGCAGTGCTGAGGGATTGGAAAGCAAAGCCAGTGTCTGAGCATCACCGCCGGCATCTCTGAGCAACGCATCACTGTCCCTCCACTGTGAGGTGACCGGAATCAGCGACTCGCGGAAGTGGATCACAGCCTCAAGAGCCAGATCAGCCCCTTGGGGTGTGAGCGAGGCCACCAGGCCCTGAAGGTCATCGCGCGTCGTGATCGCCGAAGGAACACCAAGCCAGCGCTTCATGGCAGCGGGACTGGCGGTGAGAACAGCGGCACCGCGACCGAAGCTCCTGAGATCAGCCGCCAGGGCGGAATCTCCCAGCTGATGCTGGCTCTCAAGCTGGGAGACATCAAGGGCCTGCTCCAGCACCCCACGACCCGACGCCAGCAGCAGCAGATCGTCATCGATCAAGGCGGTGGCGATCGGCTGAGGATCTCTTCCGATCAGGGCACCACGACCGCTGATCAGCCCCATGCCGCGGTAACGGGAGATCTGCAGATCGGTGCCTGCCAGGCTGCGTGTCTGCCAGAAACGCTGCAGAAAGCGCCTGGCGCCATCGTCATCGCGACTTGAGAGTGCCAGAACCCAACCCTGCTTCGGCTGTTCACCTGACTGCTGGGCCGGCGCATCCAGCACTGCGAGGCTGACCTCAGGCCCGATCCAGCCCGCCAGTTCGGTACCAAAATCAAGCCCTGCCAGAGCGAACGTTCCATCCCTCAGCTGACGGGTGCTGTCATTCACCAGACCTCGCTGGCGCACAGGCGCCACAGCCTGGGCGTACGCAGGGAGCTGACGTGGATCGACCAGCCAGTGCAGGGTCAGAGCCGCATCACTGGGCATGAAACGTGCCGCCCGGGGCAGCTCCAGCGTCCGGTCCATGATCCGCAGAGGGCTCTGACGAGCCATGACCCACCACATCCCAAGTGCCAGCGTGAGCAGCACCATGGCCACGGAGACCAGAGCCAGCAGAAACGAACGCCCCTTCATGAACAGGCGGTGAAGCACATGCTGCTTATCTTCATCCATTCAAGGAGCTGTGCCAGCCCGCGGCCAGACTGATGTGATGCCTGGACCCATTCCCAAGCCTCTCAAGGCCCGCGAGCTGGAAACCTGGCTCAGCCAGAACGTCGATCTGACGCTTGTGGACGTTCGTGAGGAACAGGAGCTGGCGATCGCTCCATTTCCCTATCCGGTCAAGCATCTGCCCCTGAGTGAGGCACAGAACTGGATGGGAACACTCAACCAATTCCTGCCGCCGGCCGGTCCTGTCGTCGTGCTCTGCCACGCCGGAATCCGCAGCTGGGATTTCGGATGCTGGCTGCTTGAACAGCAGCCGGCAAGGGAAGTGTGGAATCTCGAGGGTGGTATTGATGCCTGGAGCGTGATGGTCGATCCCGCAGTCCCGCGCTACTGAGCGCTGCACTGCCCTGTCAGGTTTGGCTGGACAGCGTGGGGTCATGACAGTGGCGAACCTGCCTTGCTGTTTCTCCGTAAGATCGACTCCCCAAGAAGACCTCCGTGAAGCCGCTGCCCCGACGCCAGCAGGAGGTTCTTCAGGCAACGGTCCACCATTACGTCGACACCATCGAACCGGTGGGAAGCCGTGCTCTGGTGCAGCGATTCGGCATCAAGGCCAGCTCGGCAACGGTGCGTTCGGCCATGGGAGCCCTGGAACAGCGTGGTCTTCTGACCCAGCCGCACACCTCGGCCGGCCGCGTTCCCAGCCCCCAGGGTTATCGCCATTACGTCGACTGCCTGCTGCCCCAGCCCGGTGCCGGCGCTCATCATCTGGAGAAGGAGCTGACCCAGCTGAGCCTGCGCTGGGCGGCCCTCGATGATCTGTTGCTGCAGCTGGCACGCAGGCTTACGGATTTCACGGGCCTGATGAGCCTGATAAGCCCGCCACAGAGATCCGGAAGCCAGCTGAAAACAATTCGCCTTGTCCGCAGTGAGGACCGCCTTCTGGTGATGCTCGTGGGCGATTCCAGCCAGGTCCATCACCTCAACCTGCGGCTGCCTCATGGCAGTGCCGGGCAGGTGGAAGGCCTGGAACGCTGGACTGAAGACCAGTTGCACCAGGCCGGACAACTGGACTGGAACTGTTTGCCACAGCAGCTGCAGTCCTGCGGGAGAGCTCTCAAGGATGCCCTGGAAAACGGGAATCCCTTCCATCGCCCGATCGAGCAGCACCCTCTGGTGCATGGCGTGTCGCGGCTGGTGGCCGAACCGGAATTCAGCGACAGCGCAAGAGTGAAACCTCTTCTCGACCTGATGGACAGCGATCCAGGCGCGTTTGTCCCGGAGCCTGCCTGGTCGGCGGGCAGGGTCTGGATCGGCCAGGAGCACCCACAGACAGCCCTCAGCCGCTGCTCAGTGGTCCAGGCGAGCTATCGCAGCGGTGATGGAGGGATCGGGCAGGTTGCCTTGATTGGGCCGATGCGGATGGCGTACGCCACCGCACGCGCCGCTGTGAATTCCGTTGCCATGACCTTGGAGCGATTGCTGAGCTAGGCACGCTCTGACACTTTCAGAGCGCATCACCAAGCTGCTCAGCCACCGTGTTCACATCCTTGTCACCACGGCCTGAGCAGTTCAGCACCAGTTCGGTGCCATCCGCCAGGGTTGGACAGAGCGTCTCCAACCAGGCGAATGCATGAGCTGTCTCAAGAGCAGGGATGATGCCCTCAAGCCGGCTCACGAGTTGCAAAGCCTGGAGTGCCTCGGCATCGGTCACAGCGCCATACTCAGCCCGGCCGATTTCGCGCAGATAGCTGTGTTCGGGGCCGACTCCGGGATAGTCGAGGCCTGCACTGATCGAATGAGCTTCCTGCACCTGACCGTCCTGATCCTGAAGCAACAGGCTCATGGCACCGTGAAGCACTCCGACCCGGCCTTCGGTCATGGTGGCGGCATGGCGATCCGTGGCAACGCCTTCACCGGCAGCTTCAACCCCGATCAGTCGCACATCGCTGAACTCCACAAAGGGATGGAAGAGACCCATGGCGTTGGAGCCGCCACCAACACACGCCATCAGCACGTCTGGCAGTCGACCGAATGCTGCCTGACACTGTTCCTTGGTCTCCTCCCCGATCACGGCGTGGAAGTCGCGGACCAGCATCGGATAGGGGTGTGGGCCGGCCACGGATCCGAGGATGTAATGGGTGGTTTCCACGTTGGTGACCCAGTCACGGATCGCTTCGCTGGTGGCGTCTTTAAGGGTCGCCGTGCCGGCGGTGACAGGCTGCACGGTCGCACCCAGCAGACGCATGCGGAACACGTTGAGAGCCTGCCGACGCATGTCCTCAGCACCCATGTAAACAACACACTCGAGGCCGAAGCGTGCACAGACCGTGGCCGTCGCAACACCGTGCTGACCAGCCCCGGTCTCGGCAATGACGCGCTTTTTACCCATCCGCAAGGCCAGGAGCGCCTGACCGAGAGCGTTGTTGATCTTGTGGGCACCTGTGTGGTTCAGATCTTCACGCTTGAGCCAGATTCTCGGCCCGCCGTCGCTGCGGCGGTAATGCGCCGTGAGTCGCTCGGCTTCATAAAGAGGAGTGGCCCTCCCCACATAGCTGCGCAGCAGATGATCGAGTTCTGCAGTGAAGGCAGGATCCTTCCAGGCTTCAGCCGCAGCCTGCTCGAGCTCAGCCAGGGCAGGCATCAGTGTCTCAGGCACATACTGGCCACCGAAACGGCCGAAACGGCCGGAGGCAGCAGGTCTAGAGCTGACAGCCAGATCCTGGGCGGTGGGCTTGGGTGGCAAGGTGCTGGTCAAAATGCAGCTGACCGCGAATGCGGCCTTGGAAGCGTTAGCTCAGCGTAAGCAGGCGATCACACGATGCCGTGGATCACAGGCGCTGATCTGGAGTTCGCGAAAGCCTGCTTGATGCAGTGCGGCGGGCATGTCGAGGCTGAAATAGTCCTCGATGTAGGGCTCGGTGCTCTTGAGCAACGTTGCGACCGCAGCCGGGAGACGCTGAAGCACAGACGACGCGGGGTCCTGATCCACCATCACGAGAGCACCGCCTGGTCTCAGCAAGCGTGCTGCCTCAAGAAGCACGGCCTGGGTGGCATCCTGTGGCAGCTCATGGCAGACGAACTGAAGGCTGATCAGGTCAAAGGAGGCAGCCTCCAATCCTGTGTTCTCCGCGGCCGCATGCAGCCAGCCATCGACGAGCCTCTCCCGATCACGCACCCTGGCGACCGCCAGCATGTCGGGGGAGAGATCAAGCCCCTGAATCCGCGGAGCGGGCTCCTGGCGCTGTTCAGCACGCTCATGCAACCAGCGCGCCAGATGCAGTGTGCTCACTCCTACAGAACAACCGAGATCGAGCACCTGCTTAATCGAGCTTTTCAGAAAGGGCTCCACAACGCGGTGGATCTCATCCCTGAGACGAATCTGCGCCACGGTCGGTGCAAGCGACTCCTCCGGCCAGATACGAAGGGCCATGGCATCGGTGGCCTGTTCCGCTTCAGCCGCGGCCTGCCAGCAGAGATTGCCCTGTTCATAGGCATGGAAGCGAGCCAGGTAATAGTCAGGCGGCCGCAGTCCAGGCGTCACGGTGCTCGATAACAGGGGGGCTGCAGCCTTCTGCAGTTCCCTGCGTCGAACTCGCCAGGGAATGCCGTTGCGTTCCGCGGTGCGGATGATCAGCTGACGGGCCTGGAAGAAGAGGGGGCGCCTCAGCAGAGCGATCCCAATCAGGCGTTCGATCCAGC
Organism: Synechococcus sp. MIT S9503; assembly: GCF_047304175.1. Lineage (GTDB taxonomy): Bacteria > Cyanobacteriota > Cyanobacteriia > PCC-6307 > Cyanobiaceae > Synechococcus_C. The sequence goes on from NZ_CP138955.1 coordinate 1,815,395, forward strand.
GACCCAGTCCCTGACTTGAGTCAGCCCATCGAGGCGTGGACACGGAGTCGGTCATCACGGGAACGGCAGGATGGTGTCGGATGCGGTAAGACGATGCCGAAAGGTGGGTGGCAGGAATTCAGCACCACAGACAGTCTGCAGCGGCCGAGCGGTATGGAGAAGCAACCCATCGCCAAGGCCGAGCAGACGGTGCGGGTGCAACCGACCCGCGGCGGCAAAGGCGGCAAGACCGTGACGGTGATCCGGGGCCTTGAGCTCGACCCGGGCGGGCTCAAGGCGTTGCTGAAGAAACTCAAGACACGGATCGGCAGCGGCGGCACCACCAGAAACGGTCTGATCGAACTGCAAGGTGATCAGGTGGAGATTGCGCTGGACCTGTTGAGCAAGGAGGGCTACAGACCGAAGCGGGCTGGTGGCTGAGGGGCGGAGCCGGCTGAGGGACAATGGCGGACCGCGACCGCCGGATCCCAATGACCGCTTCGTCCAGCCACGGCCAGCTCACCAACCAGGGTGCTTCCACCAACATCGCCTGGCACCAGGCTTCGGTTGACAGGGCAGCCCGCGCTGAACAGCGTGGACACCGAAGCGCCATTCTCTGGTTCACAGGCCTGAGCGGCGCTGGTAAAAGCACCCTTGCCAATGCGGTCAATCAGGCCCTGTTCGAGCGGGGACTGACCACCTACGTCCTCGACGGGGACAACATCCGCCACGGCCTCTGCAAGGACCTGGGTTTCTCCGATGCCGACCGCGAGGAGAACATCCGCCGCATCGGCGAGGTGTCGAAACTGTTTCTGGATTCAGGTGCGATCGTTTTGACCGCATTCGTCTCGCCGTTCCGCGCTGACCGCGACAAGGCACGCAATCTCGTGAATGAGGGTGATTTCATCGAGATCTTCTGTTCCGCTGACCTGAGCGTGTGTGAAGAGCGCGACACCAAGGGGCTCTACGCGAAGGCACGTGCGGGGGAAATCAAGGAGTTCACAGGAATCTCCAGCCCTTACGAAGCGCCTGAGACCCCAGAACTTTCGGTTGACACAGGAGCTGCAGAGCTGGCGAACTGTGTGGATCAGGTTGTCAACGCACTGATCGCCAGAGAGATCATTCCTGCCCGGAGCTGACCCCGCTAACGAACGCGTGGATTCCCTGTCGCTCAGCCCAGACATCCACAAACGTTTTCAGACAGCTGGCGACGGGCACCGCCAGTAGCAGTCCGAGGAGATCGCCCAGGCCGTAGAGCTCACCGGCCTTGGCACCGAGGGGGAGGGCAATCAGCAGCCAGGCTGGCTGGAGTCCGACGATGCTTCCCATCAGACGTGGCTGGATGACCTGGTCAACGATCTGGCCAACTACGATCGCAGCTACCAGAGTCTCCAGGCCTGTGGTGGGATCTTGAATTGCCAGTAAGCCACTCACGGCAACGATGGTCAGAGCACTGGCGTAGGGAATCAGAGTTGTGAATCCGATCAGCACTGCAAACAGAACTCCATAGGGAATCTTCAGCAAGGTGAAGACCACGATCTGTCCGATCGCCAGGATCAGCGCCAGAAGCACCTGCCCGCCGAAGTAGCCACGGAAGGTGCGAACCAGAGTGTTGATCACCAACTGCCGCCAGTCATCCGGCAACCAGCGGGCCAGTCCCATTGTGATCGACTCACCGCCGATCAGGAAGAACACTGCAAGCACCAGCACGATCACCGTGTTGATCGTGGTTCCGAGAGTGGCTCCGAGAATGCTCAGAAGCCTCTGACTGAGCTGACTTGCCAACGTGCTGGCACGGGAGAGGAGATCAGTGCTGAGGTCTCCGAACTCACTGGGCAGTCCTCGGATTGAAGCCCACTCCTGCAGACGGTTGACCCACTCCTGGGCCGCCAGGAGCAGTCCGGGCAGAGCATTGATCAACTGGCCAAGCTGCTCAATCAGCAGCGGCACCAGCGTTACTGCGGCAAAAACCAGCGCAGCGACCGTGGCGAGGGTGACCACCACGATCGCCAACCAGCGGCGCAGGCCTCGATCTGCAAGCCAGCGGCAGGGAATATCGAGCAGGAAAGCGATCAACGCAGCGGTGAGGAACAGACCCGGGAACGGAGCCAGCGGCAGAAGAAGCTGGCGGATCACGAACAGGTTGAGGGTCAGCAACGGCAACACCAGTCCCCAGCGAATCCAGGCCGGCCAGGGAGTCATGGATTCGAGGGATCGAGGATCAAAAAGAGCTCAACTTTGATGTGGCATTGACGTAATGGCACCAAAAAGCAAGCCAGGCCGCAATACCCAGGAACTTTGCACCCTCCTCAAAGAGTTGAACGGTTTCATAGGAGGCCGGGAAGAGTCCCTGAAAAGAGTCAATCAAAACCGAAGACCCCAGGAAAACCACTGACAAAAAGAACGTATCGCCGCCAAACCTTTTCAAAGGGGCCCGGAAACAGAAGAGAAGCAACACCGTGAAAACGCCGTAAGTGACGTAGAGAAATGATTCACCCAGATAACGATCATGCACCAGAAACATGTCATCAAGACAAAGCCATAAGGAAAACCCACCACCACAGAATGCAAACTGCCGATTGACAGTGGATCCCCGTATCTGATGCGTAGCTGCTGCAAATAAAGCAATGGCCGCAGCCGCCATCCAGAGCAGATAGCCAATGCTCGAAAGAAATCCCTGTCCAAGGGGGGCATCGCATGCCTGGGCAAGATCACGAAGCACCTTCGTTGAGCTGATCCCCTCAGCGGCGCTCCAGGACAACGCAATCCAGTAGAGCAGAGCTGCTGGCAGAAGCGTTGTGACCACTGTTGAACGAATGGTCGAGAGGGGAGCTGTCTTCATCAGTTCATGCGCTCGAGGTAAGCACGGCTGCCCAGGTCCTTGAGGCGGGAATCCTTGCCCACCACAGTGTCGTGCAGCTGCAGGCGGTAAGCCTCAAGCCGTTCCGCCAGTTCACCACCCTGCACGGCCAGAATCTGAGCCGCCAGCAGGCCGGCATTCAGGCCTCCGCCGATCGCCACCGTGGCCACGGGGATGCCCCCCGGCATCTGCACGATCGAATGCAGGGAGTCGACACCTGACAGTGCTTTGCTTTGCACCGGCACACCGATCACAGGCAACGTCGTGAGTGCGGCCACCATTCCAGGCAGGTGCGCTGCACCGCCTGCACCTGCCACGATCACTTTGAAGCCGCGCTCGCGTGCCGCCCTTGCGAAGCTGACCATTTCCAGCGGTGTGCGGTGAGCTGAAAGCACGCGCACCTCCACTGCGACCCCCAGTTGTTCCAGCACTTCAACGGCAGGATGGAGGCTGGGAAGGTCGGAATCACTGCCCATGATCACTGCGACCGCGGGTGCGACATCTGAATCAGAAACTGGGGATGGCAACTCGGCCACAGGCAAGAACCGGAAGGACAGCGAGACTGCCATCGTCCCGCACCGGCCTGAGCCGGCCAAACCGCATGCGTCGGATCACCGATGTGCGTCTGCCCCGGCGCCCGGAAAGCCGCGACCCTGCCGCTCTGCACTGGCTCACCCTGGATGATCACGGTCTGATCTCAGCCATCGGCCCGATGCCGAGCCGTGGTGCGATGGCCGGTGAAAGCTGGTATGGAGACACACTCAGCCCCAGGGGAATCGACCTGCAGATCAACGGAGGCCTGGGTCTGGCGTTCACCGAACTCTCGGAAAGGGATCTGCCGAGGATTCAGGAGCTGCTGGAACTGCTCTGGAGAGATGGCGTCGAGGCGATCGCCCCGACCCTGGTGACCTGTGCGGTAACGCCGTTACGCCAATCCCTGGCCGTGCTGCGACAGGCCCGTGAACGGCATCAGGCCGGCCGCTGCCAGCTGCTGGGGGCTCACCTGGAGGGGCCGTTTCTGGCGGAGTCCAGACGAGGTGCCCACCCTCTGGAACACATCGCCGCCCCCACCGCCGCAGCGCTGAAGGAGCGGATCGCAGGGTTTGAAGCCGATATCAGCCTGGTGACCCTTGCCCCAGAGCAACCGGGCGCGGAGGCGTTGATCAACCAGCTCAGGGCACTCGGCATCACAGTGGCGCTAGGTCACAGCACTGCAGATGCCGATCAGGCAGCTCTTGCTTTCCAGCGGGGGGTCGGCATGATCACCCACGCTTTCAATGCGATGCCCGGGCTGCACCACCGGGCACCAGGACCATTGGGGGAAGCCTGCCGCCGCGGCGACATCGCGCTTGGACTCATTGCCGACGGAGTGCATGTGCACCCCACCACTGCCGTCCTGCTGCAGAGACTTGCGGGAGATCAGCTCGTGCTGGTAAGTGACGCCCTGGCGCCCTACGGACTGGAGGACGGGGAACATCGCTGGGATGAGCGCGTGCTTCTTGTGAAGAACGGCACCTGCCGACTGGAGGACGGCACCCTGGCTGGAGTGACCCTGCCATTGCTCGAGGGCACCTGCAGACTCGCTGGCTGGACCGGGGATGCGGAAGCCGCAATCTGGGCCTCAACCATGGCGCCCCGACATGTTCTCGGAGACAACATCACTGCAGACTTTCTGATCGGAGGAGCACTGTGCGATCTACTGCGCTGGCGATGGAGCGAGTCGGATCGCAATCTTGGATGGAGGGAAGCTGCTTAAGATTTCGCCGCTGCGAGTGAATGATGGCCCCTGAGCAACTGCTGAATGACAAGCAGACCGAGAAAGAGGAAGTAAAGGGCTATTTCGAGACCACGGGCTTCGATCGCTGGAATCGCATCTACAGCAACAGCGATGACGTCAACAAGGTTCAGCGCAACATTCGCATCGGCCATCAGAAAACCGTTGATGAGGTCCTGGCCTGGATCGAGGACAGCGGTCAGCTCAAGGATGTGAGCTTCTGCGATGCAGGCTGTGGTGTGGGCAGCCTCAGCATCCCCCTGGCAAAAATGGGCGCAGGGTTGATCAACGCCAGCGACATCTCCGAGGCGATGGCCGTGGAGGCTGATCGCAGGGCGCGGGATGCGCAGCTGGACATGTCGAGGCTCAGATTTGTGGCCAGCGATCTGGAAAGCCTCAGCGGCTCGTTTCACACCGTGTGCTGTCTGGATGTGTTCATCCATTACCCCCAGGAGGCCGCGGAAGAGATGGTGAGGCACCTGTGCGCGATCACCGAACAACGGCTGATCGTGAGTTTCGCGCCCTACACGCCGCTGCTGGCGCTGCTGAAAAGCATCGGCCAGTTGTTCCCTGGCCCCAGCAAAACCACACGCGCCTACACGCTCAGGGAAAAGGGGATTGTTACCGCTGCCGAAGCCAGTGGCTTCAAACCCGTCCGTCGCAGCCTCAACAAGGCACCGTTCTACTTCTCAAGGCTGATTGAATTTCAAAAAACCTGAACAGCATCAGAACGTGGATGCGGGTTCACAGCTGAGATGCAGATCATCCAGCTGCAGACGCCAGGCATGGAGGCGATAGCCGCCATCACCGGGAGTTGCCGCATCGTTGATGTTCTGATCGTTGAGATAGAGAGGATCACCAAGCAGTGGAGACCCCAGTTGAGCCAGATGGATGCGAATCTGGTGAGGGCGTCCGGTTGTGATGGTCAGCTGCAGCCGGTCCCCCTCGGCGCAGCGTTCAAGCAAGGTCACTTCGGTGTGTGCCTGCAAGCGTCGCCGGGTCAGCTCACCCGACCGGGGCAGCGGTCCCCAGACCCAGCCCAGCAGCGGATGAGGCCGTTCCACCACATCCGTATCGACGACGCGAGACATTCCGAACTCAAGCCCGGAGACACGCTGAGACCAGGCCTGATAGAACTTGCGACTGCCTGAGGCCGGCAGAAACTGTCTGGAGAGGGCGGCCCTCGTCGCTGGCTGACGTGCACAGACCTGCAAACCGGAGGTGAAGCGACCGAGACGGTGCACGGGTCTGGGAGCTAGCGAATCGCCCAGCTGACGACTGTGCTGCTCCAGCAGTGTCGCAAGCGTGTGCTGCAGAAAGCCCCCGGCAGGCACCACCGGCAGGCCGGAGGGTTTGTTGATCACCAGCAGATCCCCGTCGTCATGCACCACCGACCAGGTGTCGGGGATGGCTGGTTCAATCCAGGGGGGACGGCACCAGAGCAGCTCCCCGTGATCGGGAAGCGGACGATCCTTCAGCAACCGCTGACCGTTGAGACGGATCTCACCAGCAGCGATTCTTCGCAGCCAGAGGTCCTGGGAGGAGTGAGCATGACGCCCGGCCAACAGTGCACTGATCAGCGTGCCCCTGTTGTCAGGACGCGTGATGTCCCTGTAGGTCCAACCCTGATTGAGAGCAGCGGAACGCCAGCCCTCGGGCACAGGCGATGCCTGTTGGGATGTCACTCCACCAGACGATGCTGCAGGGCATAACGCACCAGTTCGGTGCGACTGGACGTGCCGGTTTTGATGAACAACCTGCTCACGTATTTCTCCACATTTCGGATTGATGTTTCGAGCTGTCGCGCGATCTCCTTGTTCATCAGACCTTCCGCCACCAGCTGCAGAACACTGGATTCCCTGGGTGTGAAATTGTGCTGCACAGGATCGCTGGACGGCAGCGCCTCCGCCTGGGCCAGCAGAGAACGGATTTCAGTGATCTGCTTGGCCATCTGCCCCATGTCGGCATCGGCAAAACGAGCTGCTTCGTGCAACAGCCGCTGCTGACGCTGGGCCACATTGGTCACGCGGGCCACGAGCTCGTCAGGATCAAAGGGTTTGGGGATGTAGTCATCGACCCCTGCCAGATAGCCCTGGGTGCGATCCGCCGTCATCCCCTTGGCTGTGAGGAAGATCACGGGAGTGCCTCCCAGTCGCTCATCAGCCCTGAGCTTGTTGAGCAGGCCATAGCCGTCGAGCCTGGGCATCATCACATCGCTGATCACCACGTCAGGCAGCATCTGCTGAGCCTTGGCAAAACCGTCCTCACCATCAACGGCCGTGGTGACATCGAAACCCTCATCCTCGAGGTAGGCCTGAACGGCTGAACGCAATCCCGGTTCATCGTCCACCAGCAGCAGGCGCACAGCGGGCTGGTCGGGCTGGGATGACTGTTCTGGTTGGGAGGGCTGTTCGGGCTGGGAGGTTGTCAAGGCCTGACCTCATCTGGCCGGAATCTAGGGGCGTTAGGGGGCAGGCAACCGCAACACTTCCTGGGATTCAATCAGCTGGGTGGAATATCCGAGCTCGAGGGCCTTCTCAGTGAGACCTGCCGGATCCTGACCGGCGAGATCTGGATGACAGGCCGCCCACCACACCAGATGGTCTTCGCGTGTGGTCGCACGCATCGGCCCACCGGGATTGAGCTTGCGCACGTAGATGGCTTCGGTGTCCCGCGTGACCCGCAGCGGCTGGTCACGACCGCAGTTCACCGATTCGGTCGGAATCACCAGATTGTCGGCATATTCATGCCAGAGCTTGAATCTGCGCATCTCAGGATCGGCGGCATCTCCTCTGACCGCGAAAATCCCCAGCGTGTATTGCTTAGCTCCATCGATCTGATCGAGAACCACCAGATCAACAGGACGCATGGCCTTCATCTGCTCCAGCAACTGTTCCCGGTTCACGCCCTCAGCGAAAGCCGGCTGAGATACGGCCAGAACAATCATCCCCAGACTGGAGACCCAACGGACGGCACGCATCGCGACAATCTGAACAGGCACTCCATGCTGCCCGCACATCCCAATGTTGAGCGCAGAAACGTTGTGATCAACCTCGATCACCAGGCCACCACACCCTGTCACCCGTCCGTGATCGAGGCGATGGAGCCCTGGTGGCGTGAGCAGTGGGGCAATCCATCGAGCCGGCAGCATCGGCTGGGGCTGACCGCGGCAGCCGCCATTGGCTCAGCCAGGGAACGACTCGCCCGCAGCCTGGGGATCAGATCCGAGGAACTGATCTTCACCAGTGGCGCCACGGAAGCCAACAACCTCGCACTGCTTGGTCACGCCAGAGCGCGGGCGCTGTCTGACGGTGGACCAGGGCATCTGATCAGCGTGGACAGTGAGCATCACGCGGTGCTCGACCCTCTGATGCAGCTGAAGGAAGAAGGATTTCAGGTCACGCTGTTAACCCCTCAAAGCAATGGTCTGATCCAAGTGGAGCAGTTGGATCAGGCCATCCAGCCCAACACCCAGCTGGTGAGCGTGATGGTGGCCAACAATGAGATCGGGGTGATCCAGCCGATTAAGGAGCTGAGCGCCGTCTGCTCCAGTCAGGGCATCACCATGCATTCCGATGCAGCCCAGGCTTACGGCCACCTGCCGATGCGGGCAGAGGAGCTGGGCTGTGATCTGATCAGTCTCAGCGCTCACAAGTTCAACGGTCCAAAAGGCATCGGCGCTCTGGTCGTCAGACAAGGCACAACGCTGCAGCCCCTGCAGTGGGGCGGAGGCCAGGAACAGGGGCTACGTGCCGGAACCCTGCCTGTGCCGCTGATCATGGGCATGGCTGCAGCAGCGGAACTGTCGCTGCTGGATCAGAAGAGTCGCCAGACGCATCTCAGAACCCTGAGGGATCAGCTTTGGCAGGGTCTCAAGGATCAAAATCCAGCGATCAAGCTCAATGGTGCGCTGCAACCCCGCCTGGCCCACAACCTCAACATCACCATTCCCGGCGTCTCCGGCAGCCGTCTGCATCGGGCTCTGAAACCCCGACTGGCCTGCAGCAGCGGTTCAGCCTGCAGTCGCGGCGAACCATCCCACGTGCTGCGAGCCATCGGCAGAAGCCGAAATGAGGCCGAGGGATCATTACGACTGAGCCTGGGGCGCGACACAACAACGGATGAAATCGTCGCAGCGATCGAGGTGATCACGTCGGCGATCAAAGCACTGCGTCAGACATGACATTCAGGACTTGATGTAACGCACCACCTGGAAAAAAATGTCATGGAAGCTACCTTCCGCGCAGATTCCTGAACTCTCCATGACTGACACACCGGCCAATGAGAGGTTGCGCATTCTGCAAGCCGTCGAAGACGGCTGGAAGGCCTTCACGAGAGCTCCATGGAGATTCCTGCTGTTTCAGGCACTTGTTGCGATTATTGCTCTTCCTTTTGCAGCGATGGCAGGCCTTGGTTCTGCCCGGATCACTTCCTATCCGGTCTTCCTCGATGTTCACCCGGTTGGAGCCGGCGTTCTCCTGATCGTGGGCCTTGTTGGTTACATCATTGTGATGCTGTGGGGCATCGTTGGAATCATCCGAGGTGCCTGGCAGTGTCTGGAGGGTGTCAAACCGGATTTCAAGACTTTCACGCGCTGGGATGGCGAGGCCACCGGCCGCTTGTTCATCAGGGGGGTTGAACTTTTTGTTCTGATTGCTGTGATCGGCTTGATCTGCTCTCTTGCTGGATTTGGCCTTGCACAGATCAATCTTGCACTGGCGATTATCCCGCTGATTATCGCGCTTGTTTTCTTCGTTTATCTATCCATCAACCAGAAATTTCTGCCCTTCATTGCTCTGTTTAACAACAACGGTTCCTTTGAGGCGATTCAGAAAGGTCGCTCCGTGGTTGATCCTTCATGGTGGACTGTGCTCTGGTTCTTCATCGTCGAAGCCGTCATCAATGCAATTGCGGCCGCTTTCCAATACGGCGGATTGTTTGTTGTTCTGCCTGTGCTGATCTGCATCTCCACAGCTGCTTATCGCCAGCTGTTCGGAAGTGAAGACCAGACAGGACTGATCAGCGAAAACTGAGCACCATGAAACCGGCGAGGCCGGCGATCGCAATCAGAAACTGGGCAACCCTGCTGATCAGCAGACCGGCCACAACGGCCAGACCAACCACCGCTCCCTGACGCAACGCTTGAAGCCACCCAAGATTCCGGGGTGGCTTCGTTGTGACCCAGGTTTCAACCAGCATTGCTCCCAGCCATGGACCGAACAGAGCTCCGAGCAGCGGCCCTCCGAAAGGAAGCGCCGGGAGCAGGCCCAGCACTCCGATGAGCAGGCCGACACCAGCTCCAGCTGCAGACCAACGACTGGCCCGCAGACGCGCTGAAGCCAGTCCGAGAGCCAGAAGATCAGCGATCAAACCAAGGCCGAACAACAGCATCGCCAGGGCGAATTCCGGCCAGGCGTCTGCCCATCCGACCGCGGCCAGCCAAACCAGGGAGCCCAGCGGCAACCAGACCAGACCCGGAAGCAGGGGCAGCAAGGTGCCTGGTATCGCCAGCAGCTGAACCAGAAGGGCAATCCACCACCACGACTCCGAGGTCCAGGCGAAGCTCATTCCTCACCCCCAGGATCAGCCCTGCGGCGGCGTGCCACTCTCAGCTTGGCGCTGCGACTGCGCGGATTCATCTGCTGCTCGGCATCGTCTGCTCTCAGAGGTTTTCGCGTGATGCGCTGTAGACGGTTATCGCTGAGAAAAGCAGTCTTCACGCGCCGGTCCTCGAGCGAATGAAAACTGATGATCGCCAACAGGCCATCGGGCTCTAGCCAGTCAGGAGCCTGTTGCAAGAGGCGGTCAAGAACTGCCAGTTCATCATTGACCGCAACCCGCAGAGCCTGGAAGGTGCGCGTTGCAGGATGGATCCGCCCACGGCGGGACTTGGGCGGGAAACATCCCGCCACCGCATAGGCCAGTGACTGCGTACCGCTGTAGGCGCCATCAGCCGCGAGATCCGCTTTGATCCTGCGTGCAATCCGCCGAGACAGACGCTCCTCGCCATAGGCATAGATCAGATCAGCAAGATCCGTCTCATCCAGCCTCGCAATCAGCTCAGCGGCTGTTTCTCCTCCACCTGCGGGATTCATGCGCATGTCGAGCGGGCCATCCAGGCGAAAGCTGAATCCCCGCTGCGCCACATCCAGCTGTGGACTGCTGACGCCGAGATCCGCCAGGACCAGGGCCACCGGATGTGGTGGGCTGTAGTCGGCGAAGTTGGTGGCCACGATCGTGACGCGATGTGCATGGGGTTTGAGACGCTCGGCCGCCGCATGACGAGCGGTCGCGTCGTGATCAAGCCCGATCAATCGCACCCGCGGATAGCTGTCCATCAGCAGGCCGCTGTGGCCGCCCCCACCCAGCGTTGCATCAACAAAGACCCCCGATTGCCTCTGATCACTGAGCTCGTTGGCCAGCGTCTGCATCAACGGTTCGGCCAGAACCGGCACATGCAGGAAGCCCTGAGAGGAACTGACTGGCTGATCGGGCATGGGTCCTTCCTAAGATCTCGACACATTTGTTCCGCCATGGCCCCATGACGCAGCTAGAAACGCGCACGGAGCCGATGGTGGTCAACTTCGGCCCTCACCACCCGTCGATGCACGGGGTGTTGCGCCTGGTGGTCACCCTCGATGGAGAGGATGTGGTGGATTGTGAGCCTGTGATCGGCTATCTCCATCGCGGCATGGAGAAAATCGCTGAAAACAGAACGAACGTCATGTTCGTGCCCTACGTGAGCCGCATGGATTACGCCGCGGGGATGTTCTATGAGGCGATCGTCGTCAACGCTCCGGAACGACTGGCGAACATTCCGGTTCCGAAACGCGCCAGTTACATCCGGGTGCTGATGCTGGAGCTGAACCGCATCGCCAACCACCTGCTCTGGCTTGGCCCCTTTCTGGCGGACGTCGGGGCCCAGACGCCGTTCTTCTACATCTTCCGTGAAAGGGAGATGATTTATGACCTCTGGGAGGCTGCAACCGGTCAGCGCCTGATCAACAACAACTACTTTCGAATCGGAGGAGTGGCGGCTGATCTGCCCTGGGGATGGCTGGAAAAATGTCGCGACTTCTGTGACTGGTTCGGTCCCAAGATCGATGAATACGAAAAGCTGATCACCAACAACCCGATTTTCCGGAGACGCATTGAAGGCCTGGGGGTCATCGGCAGGGAAGAGGCCATCAACTGGAGCCTCTCCGGCCCGATGTTGAGAGCCTCCGGAGTGCCATGGGATCTGCGCAAGGTTGACCATTACGAGTGCTATGACGACTTCGACTGGGATGTGGTCTGGGAAAAGGAAGGCGATTGCTTCGCCCGTTACCGGGTGCGTGTGGAGGAAATGCGCCAGTCGTTGAAGATTCTTCGCCAGGCCTGCGACATGATCCCCGGCGGTCCAACGGAAAATCTGGAAGCCAAACGCATGGCTGAAGGCAAAGACAGCGATTTCACCGGCTTCGACTATCAGTACGTGGCCAAAAAAGTGGCCCCCACATTCAAAATTCCCAACGGCGAGCTTTACGCCCGGCTGGAATCAGGCAAAGGCGAAATCGGGGTGTTCATCCAGGGCAACAACGATGTGACGCCCTGGCGTTTCAAAATCCGTGCAGCAGACAGCAACAATCTGCAGATCCTTCCCCACATCCTCAAGGGACACAAGGTTGCCGACATCATGGCCATCCTTGGTTCCATCGACGTGATTATGGGTTCCGTCGATCGTTGACCGGTTGGGAACCTGCATTCACTGCTGCCGGAGCAAGCGGCCTCATGGCAATTAAAGATGTCTGAGGCTGTTTGTCGAGCACAGTCCCTGCACTGCCAAGAGAGGATTGATCTGATCAGCCAGTGATTTCCTGATGACGACGCACCCATGGCTGACCCTCACCAGGACCGTGCGCTTCGGAGACACGGATGCCGCCGGTGTGATGCACTTCCATCAGCTCCTGCGCTGGTGCCATGAGGCCTGGGAAGAGAGCCTGGAGCTGTATGGCATTGAAGCCGGATCGGTGTTTCCGGGATGCCGAGACCAGGAACGCTGGCCCGATGTTGCCCTGCCGGTGGTTCACTGCAATGCCAACTTCCAGAGAGCGGTGCATGGCGGAGATCAACTCCGGGTCAAGCTGACTCCACGACTGATTGATCAGGGAAGTTTTGAGGTGCACAGTCAGTTCCTGCTCGCCAATCAGGAAGTCGCCAATGGCCTGATCAGACAACTGGCCATCCATCACGAAACACGGCGCCGCTGTCCACTGCCGGAGGCGATTGCACTCTGGTTAGAGGCTGCGCAGATCGGAAAGATCCGCGAACAGTGATTGAGACAATTGCGACATCGAGAAGTTCAAGAATCCACCAGAAGCTGGCTATACGGAACGCAGATAGCAGTCAAAGAACACTGAATAAATTTGCCTGAAAGCTAATTTGTGGGTCATTTTCCATTTTTCGATGGACTTGAGGATTTTGGCCGTGGCAACGCCTATTTTTCTCGCCCTTAGCTGGGCAACTTTCAGGATCGGCAGAGCAGCGATTGGTCAACTCCAGGCTGCGTTCCAGCAATACAAAACCAATCAGGCCCTCTGACCACATCACCTCTCAACACTGAGAAACAACTGCCAAGAATTCTGATTCGCAAGTGACATAGACCACCACAATGTTCGACACCTCTGCGGCATTCACAGCACCATCCGACGCCGAAACGTCATTTGACACCTCAGCCGCATTCACCGCACCATCGCATTCCGTCGCAACACCTTCGGGGTTGGAGCCTTGCCTTGGCGGTGAACTCAGGATGCAAGCAATCTGGGTCGACGAAAAAGTCTGCGTCGGATGCAGATACTGCGCACACGTCGCAACGAACACGTTCCTGATGATTCAGGAGACAGGAAAATGTCGAGCTATTCGCCAGGATGGTGATTCAACCATGGTCATCAATGAAGCAATCGACACATGTCCAGTTGATTGCATCCACTGGATCAGCTTCGAAGAACTGATCGCGAAAAAAGAAGAAGAAATCGCAAGATCAGCTTATTAAATTATTCAGCCCACAACGAAAATACTGGTAAAGATTTTTACAATTCCGACGATAATCAAGCCAGAAAGAATGACAAACGAAGGGATGATATAGCGGAAGGCCTTGTCGGAAGGCCGCTCATAAAGGACCTTCTCTGCGAAGGTCTTCGTTGGACCAAAGTTCAGATGATCTTCAATCGACATCATCATGTCGTTTGAAGTTAGTTTTTCCTGCCAGTCATACGAGTAGCGAGGGAGTTCCTGATAAACAGGAGCTTCGCCAACGGCCCTGCCGGGCAAAACCCGTGAAATCTCCAAAGGCACGGTGTCATAACCGAACCTTTGCATGTATTCCTCGCTGTTGAGCACTAAATCGACAAAAGTTTCAAAACCTTTCTCAGCAATAACAATCGAATATGTTAATTTTTCAGTGTTGTCACGTACTTTTCGGCCCAAAGTTCTGCCAATCACCTGCTCAACCAGCCGGTAGTTGCTGTTGCAGGCAACATATCCACGCAAAAAACGATCTGAGAGCAACAGACCGCGAATAAAATCTCTGACTGTGATTGATCCGTTTCTCAGCTGCGACTCAAGGAAGCGATCCCTGTCGCTGCTCATCGCATGAAAATAAATCTGGCGATAACAGCGATTTATAACGTCACCCGCATTATCAACAACATCACCCTCGACAGAGGGTGCGTCGATTGTGCTCACACGAATGTTTTGAGAGGTAGGTCGAAAGGGCCGAAGGGGAACTGGCAACGAAGCAACCCAGCAAAACTCAGAGAATTACCTTAAGAGTTTGCGGATAAGCCAGGGGAACATCAAGCAAACTAATTCACAATTCAGCCGCCAAAACAACGCATAGAAATTAATTTGATACGAGAGGGTGTGGCAAAGAGAACGCGCGCTTCGGCGTGAGTCATGGCCCGAAGATCAACGGGATGCAAAAGCCAAGCATCAACACTCCGAGAAACATCAGAACATCAACTCAATCAAAATAATTTGCGCCGCAAACTCAGAAAACATTAACGATAATGACATCCAACATTCAAACAAGACAACAAATCACGCTGAAACATGCCGATCAAAACTTTCTGTTTGCGGCATCAAAGAATTGAGACTTCAGACATAATTCAACAAGAAAGAGTTTTATCGATGAAACGCCTTTTCAAAAAATCTACTGCGTTTACGACAACGATCATTGATCAATCAATTCACTGATTCATGCCTCGACTGATTCACAGGCTCAATGCGGCTGAGCAGATCGCTGCCTCAACAACCACGTTCGCCAACGGGCACGCTCCCATTTCCCTGCCGAAGAGCGTTCCAGGATGGGGCACAAATACCACTGAAGTGGACGCTCCGCTGCGGGCCAGCCGGAGACGAGTCGGCGCAAAGCATCGCTGCCTTCAGACGGCACATCAGCGGATGACCAGCGAACAAGGGCCACCAGTCGCTCTCCCCATTCACGGTCCGGCAGCCCAAGCAGCAGCACGGCATCGAGCTGCAGCCCTGCCCTGGTGGCATCCATCAACAGCCTCTCCTCCAGCTGTGAAGGGAACACCGTGACCCCTCCGGAATGGATGGCCCCATCGACCCGCCCTCGGACGTGAAGCTGGGGATTTGTGGGTGATCCCTCAAGCTCAGCCAGGTCACCTGAATGCCACCATCCGCCGCGATCCGAGATGGAACAAAGAGCTGCTGAATCATCGAGCCTGGCCGCAGCCAGACGATCGCAGTGAACAGCAAGCGCACCCTGCTGGTTCAGACGCAGCTGCACACCTTCGAGAGGTCGACCACAGCCTCTGACCCCCGCCAGAAAATCAGTCGGCGTCAAAGCAGTCACCATGGCGGCGGTCTCCGTGGCGCCATAGCAGGGGGCAAGCCGCAGACCGGCTTGTCGGGACTGATCGGCCAGATGATCCGGCAGGGCAGCACCACCAATCCAGATGACCGCCATCTCAGCCAGGAAGACACATCCACTCGGATCTGCAAGCAGCCGCTGCAACTGGGTGGGCACAAGTGACAGCACCATCGGGCGTCGCCGCCAGCCGGGATGACGTCGACAATGGCTCAAAAGCATGTCAGGGTTTTTCATCAGAGCGGGCGTCAGCCAGGCGTGGTCAGCGGCCCACTGCCGGGCACGCCACCAGGGCATCAATCCACTCACATGCTGAAAAGGCAGGGGATTCCACACCAGAGTTGAGCCTGGGTCCACGCCAAGACGATCCAGCCATACCCCGCAGGCGTGAGCGGAACGCTCCAGATTCGAGATGGGATGGAGACAGAGCTGTCTGCCACCGCTGCTGCCTCCCGTTGACAGGACCAGCCCTGGTCCTGAAGGCCAGGTCAGGTGATCGGCATGCAGGAGTTGCCGCTCAGGCGGCATTTCACAGTCGAGCAGACGCACCCAGGCGCCGCGGGCCATGTGCAGCTCGAGAGATACAGCAGCCTCATCCGGCTGTTCGGCATCACAGTGAAGAAGCCTCAGAATGCCCATCAACAGCTCACCCCGGCGGCGGCCCACACCTGGGCAGGGTCAGAGCTGAACAGGGGGCCCGACGGAGACCAACCCGGTGCCAGTCCAGGTGCCACCGGCGTCGGTCCCTGCTGTTGCAGGCCAGCCATCATTGCCAGCCAGCGGAAACCGATGCCGGTCTCAAAAACAGTGCTGAGCATCAGCTGCGGCCGGCCCTCCTGCAACTGGCGCAGCAAACGTCTCGGGTCTCCCTCCAGCAGGGGGCGACGCACCTGCCAGCCTGACCAGTGCTCGCGCAGATCCGGCTGCAACAGCAATGACTCATCCAGAGCGACAGGAACGCGTTGCGCAAGAGCTTTCAGCCCCTTGAGATCACTGACAGCGAGGGGCTGTTCCAGCCAGTCCAAGCGGGGATCACCCTGAACAGCACCAGCCCATCGCTCCGCCTCAGGGCGTTCCCAGCCACCGTTGGCGTCCAGACGCAGCCGAGCCGTGGATGGCAGCCGCTCGAGGAGCTGAGGAAGCAAGGACCACTCAAGCTCAGAGTCTGCCGCGGCCACCTTCCACTTCACCGTGATGGGCTCGCCCACTGGGTGAGTGGCCAGCAACTGATCCAGTATCGGCAGCATGGCTGCCCCTGCAGGCAGCAGACAGGCCGACCTCGGCGCAGGCAGCCAGACCTGCACGACTTCATCCAGTTCCGCCAGCGCAGCACCGAGCGCGAAGCGAACTTCAGCTGGCAGCGTCGGCAGCAGATCCTCCAGCTGGTTTCGGTTGCACTCCACATGCGCAGATCGTGTCCATTGCCCCAGGGCCCGCGCACAGGCGAAGCGCTGTTCCACATCCATCGGTGCCACCTCCCCCCAGCCCACACGACCGGAGACCGCACAGCTCAGACGCAGCAACCAACCCTCACGTCGCTGCCACCGGCCTGCAGCGGTCTGCAGCGGACGGGACAGGGAATAGGCGTAGGAGCGGACCGCCAGCTGCAGGGTCATGAACTCAGCCCGGCAGCAGAACAGGGGAACCCAGCCAGGGACCCAGGGCCAGGCCGATGCTCAGACCGAGGCCATTCAGCACCTGAAACCGCAGAGCAAGGAATTTGCTGCCTGTGATGCGTTCAGGCTCGTGGTGGTGGAAGCGCAGCAAACGAATCAGGGAGGAGGCAGCCGGAAGCCCAAGAGCTCCCAGAAGTGCGCTGAGCGGCCAGTCACCATGAAGAACGGGAGCCCACTCGAGGGCGAGGGTGCCGGCAACGAACCAGGGCACCAGAGACGCCGCCCTTGCCGTTCCCAGGCGCACCACCGGCGACTGCTTGCCGTGGGCTGAATCCTGCTCGACCTGATGGAAATGCGAGCAGAACAGCACCAGCGTGGTCGCCAGAGCGGGACCTGATCCGAGCACCAGGGCCGATCCCCAGGGCACAGCCTCCGCCGCAGGGGCGATCACCAGCAGCGCTGCTGCAGTGGCCAGTGGACCAAAAGCCATCCAGCAGAGCGGTTCACCAAGGCCCAGATAACCAAGTCGGAATGGGGGCCCCTGGTAGAGGTAGCCAAGACCGCAACTGGCCAGCACCAACAACAGCACCGCCAGACTGCTGCCAGATGCAATCAACACCATCAGCAGCAGTCCGCCCAGCAGTGCAGAGATGGCGAGTCGCCGGACAGGTCGAGGCCTGCCGATCAAAGCCACGACCGAATGGGGCTTGCCCTGATCGTCGATGCCGGTCTCAGCGTCAAAGAGGTCATTGCTCAGGTTCTCCCAGACCAGCAGCAGCACTGCCGCCAGCAGAAACACGAGGGCCTGACCCCAACGCACCGTCAATCCAGCGCCAAGACGCCATCCCACCGCAAGCAGCAAAGGCATGACCGCAACCGAATACATCGGCCACTTGATCGCTGCCTTCCACAGAAGCCGACGCTCATCGGCTCGGGAGTGAAGGGTTACAACAGCCTGCTGATCTGGCATGAACCGGACTCGTGGAACCCTCTTCAGGACTCATACATTTGAGCAGCAACCCTTCCTTCTGCCGTCCAGATGTCGGCCGCGCCCTCAGAGATCACAGCTGCAGTGCGCTTCAGCGATCTGCTGGAGCAGGCGCTGCACGTTTGGGAGCGGCGCGAGATGGACGACGGCGTGTTCGCTCTGGCGCTGCCGCTCAAGGGCCTGGACCCTCTGCTTCAGCTCGCTGATCTCGACGATGCCGATCCGTTCCGCTTTCTCTGGGATGGAGCACCGGGTCTCAGTCTGGCGGCAGCCGGTCGCTGCCATCACCTTGAACTGTCCGGTCCCAGAAGGTTTGAGCTGGCACAGCGTTTCAGTGACATCACGCTCGGTCGCATCCTCGACGGCACTCCCGATGCTCCAGCTCAGGCCCGCTCCCGCATCCTTTTGGCCTTCTCCTTCTTCGAGCAGTCGGGTGAGATCCAGCCCAGGGGGAGCATGCCATCGGTTCAGGCCGTGCTGCCCCGCTGGCAACTGAGCCGGCATGGCCGGCATGGCTGGCTGCGCCTGCATGGCATCGCACAACAGACCGGTGACGTCCGCTCCCTGACGGAGTCGCTCTGGCTGATGGCGGAGAGGCTGCGGTCGTGGCGAAGCTGGCCAGGACAGGGTTCAGCAACAGTGAGCGGTCGGATCATTCCCGGCGACTGGGAACGGCGCTACACCACAGCACTGGAGCGCGGTCTTGAGCTGGTGAATGGTGGCGAGCTTCACAAACTGGTGCTGGCGGTGCGTCAGTCGGTCAGCCTGACCTCACCCCTGGATCCCTTGCTATTGCTGAAGCGTTTGCGCCACCAACAGTCGGGCAGCTGCCGGTTTCTCTGGCAGCGAAACAAGCAGGACAGCTTCTTCGGCGCCTCCCCGGAGCGCCTTCTGAGTCTGCGCAACGGACAGCTGCGCTGCGATGCGCTGGCCGGCACCGCTGGTCGCAACGACCACGCCACATCCCTGCTCAATTCCGAAAAGGACCGGCGAGAGCATGAACTGGTGGTGCAGGCGATCACAGGTCATCTCAGCGCCCGTGGACTGCAGCCCAGACGTCCACGCAGCCCGCAACTGGCCAGACATGGCCAACTGATCCATCTGCACACCCCAATCACAACTCCGGCACCGGGGCAATCGCCGCTTGCTCTGGCTGGAGTGCTGCATCCCACTCCCGCCGTGGCAGGACTGCCGAGACGGGAGGCCATGAACTGGCTACGCAGCCTGGAGCCCTTCGAGCGCGATGGCTATGCCGCACCGATCGGCTGGATCGACAGTGCCGGAGATGCGGAACTGCGGGTCGCCATCCGCTGCGGCCATGCCCGCGGCAACCAGCTTGACCTCACTGCCGGCGCCGGGCTGGTTCGGGGCTCGGTGGCCGAACGCGAGCTCCAGGAGGTCGGACTGAAGCTCACTGTGATGGCCGATCAGCTTGATCTGATCTCAGGGGGTCGGTAAAGAGCGCATTCGCCACTCCAGGGAAGACTGCTCGAGCGACGAGCCGAAGGGCTGCGCCCGACCCCCGACATGCTCGCTGAGAAATGCTTCCACCAGGGCGTACATCGCCAGGGCATTGCGTGGATTCGCCAGTCCGTGACCTTCATCGGGGAAGACAACGAAGTCAATCGGCAGCTTTCTCTCCTCCATGGCGGCAGCAATGGTTTCGCTTTCACTGAGCTTGACGCGAGGGTCGTTGGCGCCATGCCCCAGCAGCAACGGCCGCTGAATCCGGTCCACGTGCTGGATCGGGGAGATGGCATCAAGATCGACCTTCCCCACACCGATCATGCGCTCAAAGATCGTTCTGACCGACTCCCAGTAGGGCGGAATCGACTCCAACAGAGTCCGCACGTTGGACGGGCCGACCTCCGCGATGGCTGCGGCGAACAGCTCAGGATCACGGGTGAGTCCGGCGAGGGCCGCATAACCACCGTAGGAGGCACCCATGATCACCAGACGGTCGGGATCAGCGATGCCCTCATCGACCGCCCAGCGAACGGCATCGACCAGGTCATCCTGCATCCGGGCGTACCACTCGCCCTCACCTGCCAGAAGATGGGACTTGCCGAAGCCGGTCGACCCCCTGTAGTTGACGCTGAGAGTGTGATAACCGCGATTGGCCAGCAGCTGATGAAGCGGGTTGAATCCCCAGTAATCCCTGGCCTGAGGTCCTCCATGCACCAGCAGAACCAGTGGTTGCGGTCCTGAAGCGGAAGCGATCGGAGTCCTGGTCAGATAGGCGGGCAATCGACGTCCGTCCCGGGCCTTGAGATCAAGACTCTCCATGGCGGCCAGTTCGTAGGCGTCCAGGCGAGGCTGAACCGAGAACAGCTTGCGGATCTCATCCTGTTCGCGATCCCAGAGCCAGTACTGCGGCCCCTGTTGATCGGATCCGATCGCGATCAACCAGCGACGGTTATCGAGGTCACGATCGACAACGCTGAAGTCGTTGGGCCCGGCCAGCTGCTCAAGCCTGTCCATGTCGGGCTGCACGGAAGCGTCCAGAACCACCCTGCGGGAACGGAGATCAACCTCCTTGAGCACCATCGGTACGCCCGTGTCGAGATCACTGAGGTCCACACCGAAGGAACCAGCGGATGAACGATGCACCACTTCAGGGGTGCAGTCCGTGCCGCACGACTGGAGATGCTCACGGCTCCAGCGCACCAGGCTGGGCATGTCTTCACCCGTGCTGAGCTGTCCATAGAGCCAGCGTCCGTCACGCGTGAATCCACTCGGCCCGGAATTGCTGATCGTATCCTCGAAATCGAACTGTAAAAACGGCCGCCAGCTGGTGTCGCCAGGAAGGCGCAACTCAACGCTTCTGCCGCCATCCGGCTGAACCTGAGAACGCAGAACTGGATGCCATGCTCCGTTCAGCCACTCAACGCTCACCTGACTTCCATCGTCGGTGGATCGGTAGAGCAGACGTCTGTCTCCGCTGTCGACATCAATGACGTAGAGATCGTGGTAGCGGGGGTCTCGGTCATTGAGTCCGACAACGAGCTCGGTCGGGGCCTCGCGATCAGCCCCGATCAAATAGGCCTTGACCGCGCTGCCCGGAGTCAGATCGGTTGTCTCCCCAGTGATCGGATCAATCCTGACCAGCACGGTGTTCTCATCTCCATCGCCATCCCGTGAAGAGATCAGGAAACGACCGTCGGCCGTCCAGAAAGCAGATCTCTGGGGACGATCCCGCTGACGGGTGATCACGCGAGCGGGAGAATCACCGTCGAGCTCCTGAACCCAGAGATTGAGCACACCCTCATCAGGAGCCAGGTAGGAGATCCGACGTCCATCGGGACTGAGCGAAACCCCAATGATCTCCGGATTTCCGAACAACACCTCACGCGGAATCAGCGGAGGTGTGGAGCTGGCATCCACCGAGCGACCGGAGATGGTCAGGCTTCCCGCCAGACCCACCAGCAGAGCTGTTCCCCAGCGCAATCCCCTTCTCAGCAAAACCTGTCCAGATCATTCAGACCACAATTGTGGTCGTTCACAGCAAGTCGCGCAGACGTGCGATGACCTGATCAGCCAGGGGCTGATCCATCAGCCGTTCCACCTCACGGATGCCGGTGGGACTGGTGACATTGATCTCGCTGAGCATGCCGCCGATCACATCAATGCCGACGAAGAAAAGGCCCTCGGCCCGCAGAGCTGGTGCGAGGGCCGCGCAGATCTGTCTTTCCCGCTCGCTGAGCTCGGTGGCTTCAGCCTGACCGCCGACGGCCAGATTGCTGCGGAATTCTCCAGCGGCTGGCCGGCGGTTGATCGCACCGAGCGGCTCACCATCCACCAGCAGAATGCGCTTGTCTCCATCGCTGACGGAAGGCAGGAAACACTGCGCCATCACAGGCAGACGTTCCTGCTCCGTAACCAACTCAAGAAGAGCCTTGAGACCAGGTGCCTGGGACGACACCCGGATCACCCCCAGCCCCGCACGGCCTCCAAGGGGTTTGAGCACGATGTCGCTGTGCACCATGGCAAAGGACTGCAGCTCGCTGACCCTCCCGGAGACGAGGGTGGGAGCCATCCATCGACTGAAACGCAGAGCCCCAAGCTTTTCGTTCCAGGTGCGCAGTGAATCCGGACGGTTGAGGACTCGAACTCCCGCCCGTTCAGCCACATCCAGCAGGTGGGTGGCGTAGAGATAGGCCTCATCCACCGGAGGGTCCTTGCGCATCCAGATCACCTGGAAGGTGGAGAGTGGCAGGCGTTCAGGCTCACCTGCTGTGATCCAGGGCTCGGGCTCAACAGGCATGGCCATCGCCAGAGGTTCGTCACCAAGCGCGATCAGATCAGCGGGAGTGCAGACCCAGACATCCAGTGCGGATCGACCGGCAGCCTGCATCAGCGCAGCTGTGGAATCCTTGGCTGGATTGATCCGATCCAGCGGATCCAGCACGAACAGATGACGCATGAGCGGCGGCCGTGGCAGGGAACTCAGGAGAGCAGCGCATCAAGTTCGCCGACCCGCTCGAGAGCATGCAGATCATCACAGCCGCCGATATGCCGGTCGTCGATGAAGATCTGCGGAACACTGCGACGCCCATCGCCTCGCTCGGCCATGGCATCCCGGGCAGGCTCATCGCCATCCACGGAAAACTCCGTATAAGCGATGCCCTTGCGATCCAGCAGCTGCTTGGCTCGGATGCAGAAGGGGCAGGTGCGCCAGGTGTAGATCTCGACGCTTGGCATGGAGCCCTCATCACAGAACATCGATCCTATGCAGTCACTCAGACTGCGATTACGTCCCCTTCCAATCATCTGGCGCTGAGATTCCGCACTGATAAGGTCGCGAAATCCGTTCAACGCAGCCGTTGCTCGACCTCACCGACTTCAAGCGCGACCTCTCCGAGCTCACTGATCGCCTGGGCAATGCTCAGGACTGTCTTTGACGTTCCTGCACTGAACGCCAGACAGCAGGACCTCGAACAACTCGCCGCCCAGCCTGACTTCTGGGATGACCAGCAGAACGCTCAGAAGCAGATGCGACGCCTCGACGAGGTGAAGGCGCAGCTGCAGCAGCTGACGACCTGGCAGGGAGCTGTGTCCGATGCTCAGGCCACCCTTGAGCTCTATGACCTGGAACCCGACGACGACATGCTCGCGGAGGCTCAGGCAGGGCTGGATCAACTGAGAAAGGACCTCGACCGCTGGGAGCTGGAGCGCCTTCTCAGCGGTGAGTACGACAAGGAAGGAGCCGTGCTCTCCATCAATGCGGGAGCAGGAGGCACCGATGCGCAGGACTGGGCTCAGATGCTGCTGCGCATGTACACCCGCTGGGCCGAGGACCATGACATGAAGGTCAGTGTTGATGAACTCAGCGAGGGGGAGGAAGCAGGAATCAAAAGCGCGACGATCGAAATCGAGGGTCGCTACGCCTACGGATACCTGCGCAATGAGAAGGGAACCCACCGCCTTGTGCGGATCTCTCCCTTCAACGCCAACGACAAGCGGCAGACAAGTTTCGCGGGCATCGAGGTGATGCCGAAACTCGAAGAGGAAGTCGATATCGACATCCCTGAGAAAGATCTCGAGGTGACCACAAGCCGCTCCGGCGGTGCCGGTGGGCAGAACGTCAACAAGGTGGAAACCGCCGTTCGCATCCTGCACGTCCCCACAGGACTGGCGGTGCGCTGCACCCAGGAGCGCTCTCAGCTTCAGAACAAAGAGAAAGCCATGGCTCTGCTCAAGGCCAAGCTGCTGGTGATCGCGCAGGAGCAGAGGGCTGCCGAGATCGCCGACATCAGGGGCGACATCGTGGAAGCCGCCTGGGGCAATCAGATCCGCAACTACGTGTTCCACCCATACCAGATGGTCAAGGACCTGCGCACCCAGGAGGAGAGCAACGATGTGCAGGGTGTGATGAACGGCGACCTCGACCCCTTCATCCAGGCTCTGCTGCGCCAGGGTGTGGAAAGCCCCGGACAGGACGAGGACAGCTGACCATGAGCTCAGAGCCCACAGGCATCGAGACATCGACGGACAGCGCAACGAGCACGCCTCCGCCCAGCTTCGTGAAACAGGCCATGCGCAACATGGTGCGCAAGGGCAGCAAGAGCCTCTTCCACCTTGGGCTGACGGCCGCGGGATTCATCGGCTTCATCCTTGTGGTGGCCTGGCTGGGCCGCCCAACCCTGCCCCAGTGAGCAGCGCAGCGGCTTTTGCGATTGATCTGGCCTTCACGGGAGCCGAGGAGCGGCTGATCCACTGCGCAGAAGGCACGGGTGCCCATCTGCGACTCAGCCGCGAAGAATCCTGGACGTCAACGCTTCATCTCTGGCTGCAGCATCTGATCGCAGCCGGTGGCGACAGCGCTCCCGCGCAGCTGCAGGTCTGCGAGGAAATCTGTCTGGGACTTCAGTTTGTCGATGACGCCCAGATCTCTGATCTGAACGGGCGCTGGCGCAACAAGCCCAGGGCGACCGATGTGTTGTCCTTTTCAGCACTGGAAGCTGACATGCCAGCGGACAGCAGCCCCAGCGTTGAGCTGGGAGACATCATCGTGTCGGTGCCAACCGCTGAACGCCAGGCGATCGAGCAGGACCACAGCCTGGAACAGGAGCTCTGCTGGCTGGTGAGCCATGGCCTGCTGCATCTGCTGGGATGGGATCACCCCGATGAGTCGAGTCTGGAGACCATGCTGCAATGCCAGGAGCAACTGGTTGCGATGGCCGGTATCGTTCAATCCCGTTGTGAGATCAACTGTGAATCAGCAGATGAAATCACTGCGGAATCCTGACGACGGAGCTCCGTTGAGCGAGGAGATCAGCCAGCGCAGCACCCGCCGCGCCCATCGTGCGGCCCACAGGGGGGCCTGGAAAATTGCCGGTGATCTGCCGTCCAGCTTCCGCTACGCCGCTCAGGGACTGGGTTACGGCTTCATCAGCCAGCGCAACTTCCGCATCCAACTGGTGGGGGGCAGCTTGGCGTTCTTCCTGGGCCTGTGGCTTGGGCTGCCGCCGATCCAGCTGGCCGTTCTGGTGCTGACTGTTGCGGCCGTGCTGGTGCTTGAACTGCTCAATACAGCCATTGAATCTGTGGTTGATCTGGCTATCGGGCGTCGCTTTCACCCTCTGGCCAAAGTGGCCAAGGACTGTGCAGCTGCAGCGGTGTTGGTGGCTTCCATCAGCTCGCTTGTGATCGCTCTGCTGCTGGTTCTCCCGCCCCTGCTCGTTCGCCTCGGCTTCTAAGCGATGCTGCTTGTCATCGACAACTACGACAGCTTCACCTTCAACCTGGTGCAGTACTTCGGTGAGTTAGCGGCTCAGCACCCTCTGGCCAAGGATCTGCGCGTGGAACGCAACGATGCCCTGACGGTGACCGAGATCCGTGAGCTCGGGCCCGACGCCATCCTGCTGTCCCCGGGTCCGGGAGATCCTGATCAGGCCGGGGTCTGCCTGGACGTGCTGAAGGAGTTGTCACCACGCATTCCCACCCTGGGGGTCTGCCTGGGGCATCAGGCTCTTGCCCAGGCCTACGGAGGGAAGATTGTCAGAGCTGCAGAGCTGATGCACGGCAAGACCTCGCCGGTGCTGCATCGCGGTGAAGGCGTGTTCGCCGGCTTACCTCAGCCACTGACCGCAACCCGCTATCACAGCCTGATCGCCGACCGCGAGAGTCTTCCCGACTGCCTGGAAGTCACAGCGTGGCTCGAGGACAACACCGTGATGGGACTGCGTCACCGAGAACACCCCCATCTCCAGGGTGTGCAGTTTCATCCGGAAAGCGTGCTCACGGAAGCCGGTCACAACCTCCTTGCCAACTTCCTCCGGCTGGCGGAAGGGTGCATTCAACACTGCTAGCTTCCTGAGCCAGCAGGCATTCCCCCATGACAGTCTTCCTGAAACGCCAGGGTCCTGGGCGAGCCATCGCGTCCATAACCGCAACCGCCCTGCTGACGAGTGTGGGCGGCGGTGCCATGCAGGCAGCTGGAGTTTCGATCACCAGCTTTGGACACAGTGCGCTGTTGATTCGTGGCGGCGGTCAGTCCGTGCTGGTGAACCCCTTCCGGGCGGTGGGCTGCGCCAAGGGTCTCTCCGAGCCAAGTGTCAGCGCCAGCGTAACTCTCGCCAGCTCCGAACTACCTGATGAAGGGGCGCGCATCGGTGGAGGGACCTACCTCTCCAAACCAGGTTCCTATCGCGTGGGAGGTTTGGATCTGGAGGGATTCTCTGCACCGCATGACCGGATGGGTGGCCGCCGTTTCGGCGACGCCACCATCTGGCGCTGGCAGCAGGGGGGGCTGAATTTTGCCCATCTCGGGGGTACGGCCGCCCCGCTCAGCGGCGAGGACAGGGTGCTGCTGGGTCGCCCGGATGTCCTGATCATCGGCGTCGGGGGCGGAGGCAAGGTCTACAACGGTGAGGAAGCCGCTGAAGTGGTGAGGCAGCTGAACCCGCGTCGGGTGATCCCTGTGCAATATGTCAACGGAGAAGCTCCGGACGGTTGCGACCAGGGCGGTGTGCAGCCGTTTCTTGATGCCATGAGCGGCTCCCAGGTTCGGCAGGTCGGACCGACACTGTCCCTGCCGG
The DNA here is from genome assembly GCF_047304175.1 of Synechococcus sp. MIT S9503. Taxonomy (GTDB): domain Bacteria; phylum Cyanobacteriota; class Cyanobacteriia; order PCC-6307; family Cyanobiaceae; genus Synechococcus_C. Next base: position 1,842,025 of record NZ_CP138955.1, read on the forward strand.
GCAACCTCGGCGACAGCACCGTGATCGAGGTGATGCGCTGACTGCGCACTCAACCATCGAGCTGTCTGTAGCACTCCCAGAACCTCTTCATCTGGGCGAGGGTGCCGATGCTGACGCGCAGAGACCCGTCGATCTGAGGCTTGCCCGCCATGGAACGCACCAGGATGCCGGCATCCCTCAGTTGCTGCTCCACCAGCCGGGCAGGGGAACGGGGCCAGACCAGGAGATAGTTTCCTCCATCGCAATGGAAGGCGGCACTGAATCGCGTCAGCTCTGCTACTAGATAGTCACGGGCACGTAACACTTCAGCCACATAGTCGTCGATGTATGCCTGATCAGACAATGCAGCGAAGGCGGCCGTGACCGCCAGGCTGTTCACGTCGTAAGGACCGGTGACCCGGCTGACCCGATCGACCACCTCCGCCGAACCGATGGCAAATCCCATTCGCAGGCCAGCCAGGCCTGCGGTCTTGGCCAGGGAGCGCAGCACCAGCAGGTTGCTGTGCACGGCAAAGTCCACAAGCGGCAGCACACTGTCGCCGGTGAACGCTTCATAAAGCTCATCAACAACCACCAGCGTGTCGGGTGCAGCAGACGCCAGCTGCAACACATGCTCAGCCGAAAGCCGCGTACCGGTGGGGTTGTTGGGATTACACAGCATCAGGATCTTCGGCCCGCGCTGCAGTGCTGTGCGCATCGCCGCCAGCGGGAAGCGAAAACCCGGCATGTCATGGGGGACGGACTCAATGGCCATCCCCTGCATGCCTGCACACGGCGCGTAATAACCAAAGGTGGGACTGGTGGTGAGCAGGGTGTCACCTGCTGCTCCATAGGCATGGATCACCGCATGGATTGCTGCATCCACACCGTTGAAGAGCCCCACCTGTTCGGTGAGCAGGGGATGGGAAAGTCCGGCCGACGCCCCCTGCAGATTGACGATCAAGGCCTCGCGCAATCCGTCGTATTCGGGATACACCGCGATCTGATCAGCCGGGAAAGAGCGAATCGCCTCTGTGACCGCCGGGCTGGGACCAATGGTGTTCTCGTTGAAGTCCAAGCGCAGCAACCCACGGCGACCCTCCAGAGGTGCGCTGTAGCCCCGGAGGCGTTCCACATCGGGGCGGGCTTGTGGCGCGGGAATCGGTTCAGACATGGCCATCAGCGATCAATCGCATCTCCTGGAGGGTGGTGCCGAGGCAAGTCATGACCAGCTTGCCGAACACAGCAACTCGCTTCAGCCGATGACCAAGCGAGGAGATGATCCATCCCAAACTATTCACAGCCGCCCACCGGAGCGCAGCGTCGGCATCTCCCCACCGATGATGCAATCACTGCAGCAATCGGCCTGATGACCGCCAGCTCCAGCGCATCGACGCCAGCCAACACCTCCACCTTCGCTGCCTTCGCCAAGCAGGTCGATTACTCGCTGATGCAGCAACTGCGGCCCGATCCGCAGTCCACACCGGATGGACAGGATCACCGTGCGCGCGAGGTGCGTTCCGGCCACTACGTGCCGGTGACGCCCACACCCCTGCCCAATCCCGACTACGTCGCCCACAGCCCTGAACTGTTTGATGCACTGGGCCTGGACGAGACCCTGGTTCACGACGGTGACTTCCGCAGCGTCTTCTCAGGCGACCTCAGCAACGTGAGCGAGCCGATGTGTTCACATGGCTGGGCCACAGGCTACGCCCTGTCGATCTACGGCACTGAATACAACCAGCAATGTCCATTCGGCAATGGCAACGGCTATGGCGACGGGCGAGCCATCTCCGTGGTTGAAGGCATGTTCAAGGGTCGGCGCTGGGAGATGCAGCTGAAGGGCGGCGGTCCGACGCCCTATTGCCGCGGCGCTGATGGTCGGGCCGTGTTGCGGTCAAGCGTGCGCGAATTTCTGGCCCAGGAGTTCATGCATGCTCTGGGGATTCCCACGTCTCGCTCCTTAACGCTCTACGTCTCCCACCAAGAGAACGTTCGTCGCCCCTGGTATTCGGGCAACTCGCCATCGATGGACCCCGACATCCTGGTCGACAATCCAGCCGCGATCACCACACGCGTGGCGCCATCGTTTCTGCGGGTGGGTCAGCTTGAGCTGTTCGCACGGCGAGCCCGCAGCGAAGCTCACCCCGAAGCCCATCAGGAGCTGCGGATGATCGTGCAGCATCTGATCGAGCGGAACTACCGCGACGAGATTGATGACTCCTTGCCGTTCCCGGCGCAGGTGGTGCGGCTTGCAGGGTTGTTCCGGGAACGCCTGATCAGCCTGGTGTGCCAGTGGATGCGGGTTGGCTACTGCCAGGGCAACTTCAACAGCGACAACTGTGCCGCCGGCGGCTTCACCCTCGACTATGGACCCTTCGGCTTCTGTGAACTGTTCGACCCCCGCTTTCAGCCCTGGACCGGCGGCGGAATTCATTTCTCTTTTTTCAATCAACCGAAAGCGGCTGAAACCAACTACCGGATGTTCTGGACAGCGCTCAGCATGCTGCTGCAGGATCACCCAGCCGAAACGGCCGAACTCGATGCGCTGCATGAATCGTTCAGCGAGGCCATGCAGCGCGAGCTGGATGCCATGTGGGCAGGCAAAATCGGCCTGGCCAGCGTTACGCCAGAGCTGATCGGCGATCTCCTGGAGCTGATGGTGGCATCGAAGGCGGATTACACGATTGTTTTCCGTGAATTGGCATCACTGCCGATGGAGGTCACGCCTCTGAAGCGGGGCTTCTATGTGCCCAGCGATGTGCAGCTCGACGCGCAATGGAACACCTGGCTAACGCGTTGGCACCAGCAGCTCAGCGGCAGTGAAGAGCCCGAAGAGATCGCCGCTTCGATGCGACGGGCCAATCCTGCCATCACCTGGCGCGAATGGCTGATCGCCCAGGCCTATGAGCAGGCGGCTCGCAGTGATTACAGCCTGGTGCACGAACTTCAGACGGTGTTCCAAAACCCCTACGAACCGCTCTCAGCCGAAATCGCCGCTCGCTACGACCAACTGAGACCGCGGGAGTTCTTCGGCGCCGGTGGCATCTCCCACTACAGCTGCTCGTCTTGAACAAGAGTGATGGGAAGAAGCTGCAACAGCTGCTCCTGATCCAAGCCAGCCATCACAGCGAGCAACAACAACACACGTGCTTTCTGCGGACTCAGCAAACCAGCCGGGAGCAGGCCAAGTTCGGCATCCTGCTCGCCACCATGCACCGGCCCAGACCCACAGCGATTGGCCCTGAGCATGAGCGGCCGCGGACCAGTCCAGGCCTCAAGAGCACGACGTTCCCCGACCGATAGCTGACCGGCACCGGTGCCGGTCAGCACCAGACCCTGAACGCCAGCCTTGAGACATGCAGTGAGTATGAGCGGCTCGGGCTCCGCGCACCCGTAAATGATTGGCACCTGGGGCCATTGCTGCGGTAACGCGAGCTCAGCGAAGGGCACCTGCCGAGTACCGCTCGCCGTTGACAGATAAACGCCTGCGTCATCCACCCAGCCCAAGGGGCCACGACCGGGACTGGCGAAGGCCCCCACCCCCTGGGTGGCCACCTTGGTGACATCGCGGGCATCATGGATCTGGCCATCCATCACCACCAGCACACCTTGCCCGCGTGCCTCGGAGCTGACTGCCACCTGCACCGCCTGGAACAGATTCAACGGGCCATCGGCGCTGAGGGCCGACGCCGGACGCATCGCTCCCACCAGCACCACAGGCCGTGGGTCATCGATCAGCAACTGCAGCAACCACGCGGTTTCCTCCAGGGTGTTGGTGCCATGGGTGATCACCACCCCCGCCAGATCGGGATCAACGGCCAAGGCCTCGCGGATGCGCGCCACCAATCGGCGCCAGTGATCGAACTGCAGATCAGCACTGTCGACGTTGGCGATCTGCTCCGCCTCGATCGCCGCCAGCCCCCGCAGCTGGGGCACGGACTGCAGCAACTCCTCAGCAGCAATAACGCCAGCTGAGTAGTGGTTCAAGGAGGTCACGTCACTCGCTCTTCCGGCGATGGTGCCACCAGTGGCCAACAACAGGAGCCGAGGCAGGGAGGAACCGCTCTTAGAGAGACTGCTCACAGAGGCCCCACTCACATCCGCTCCAGGGTGGCAATGCCGAGCAAACCGAGCCCGGCCTTGAGTGTGTCGGCAGTGAGACGGCACAGCGCCAGGCGCGAAGGCAGCACAGCGGCATCGGCCTTGAGCACCGGCACCTGGTCGTAGAAGCGGTTGAACACCTGACTGAGCTCAAATAAATAGCTGCAGAGCCTGTTGGGCAACAGCTCCTCCTCCACCTCAGCAATCACGGCATCGAATTTGAGCAGCTCCCGCACCAGGGCCCACTCCTGCGGCTCGCTGAACTGCAGCTGATCAGCCGCCACGTCGAGATCACCACCCTTGCGCGCGATCCCTGCAATGCGCACCAGCGCATACAGGAGATAGGGAGCCGTGTTGCCCTGCAAAGCCAGCATGCGATCGAAGGAGAACTGGTAATTGGTGATCCGGTTCTGGCTGAGATCGGCGTATTTCACCGCGGCGAGGCCAACGGTGCCTGCCACATGTTGGATGAAGTCGTCGGGTTCACTGCGTCCTTCCTCATGGAGACGCGAGCGCAGGTCCGCCTCCGCACGCTCCACAGCTTCATCCAGCAGATCGCGCAGACGCACAGTGTCGCCTGCACGGGTCTTGAGCTTCTTGCCGTCTTCCCCTTGCACCAAGCCGAAGGGCACATGTTCCAGGCGAGCCCCATCAGGAATCCAGCCGGCCCGCTCGGCCACCTGGAACACCCCCGCAAAGTGATTGGCCTGACCGGAATCCGTCACGTAGATCACCCGGCGGGCCGCATCTCCCTCGGGGGCCACTGCGAACCGGTAGCGAATAGCCGCCAGGTCGGTGGTGGCGTAATTGAATCCGCCATCGCTTTTCTGCACGATCACCGGCAGCGGTTTGCCGTCCTTGCCGATGACCCCCTCCAGGAAGACGCACTCTGCCCCGTCGTCGGTGACCAGCAGACCAGAGTGCTTCAGCCCCTCGATCACCCCCTGCAGCAAGGGGTTGTAGAACGACTCACCCCGTTCTCTGAGTCGGATGTCGAGCCGGTCGTAGATTTTCTGGAACTCACGCCGCGACTGGTCACACAGCAGGCCCCAGGCTTTAAGCGAAAGAGGATCGCCGCTCTGCAGCTTCACAACCTCCTCGCGGGATGTGATCTGGAACGCCTCATCATCATCAAAGCGCTTTTTGGCTTCCCGGTAGAAGGCCACGAGGTCACCGAGGTCGATCGCATCAGCGGTGTCGAGCGCTTCGGGAGCCACCTGCTTGAGATGGGTGATCAGCATCCCGAACTGGGTGCCCCAGTCACCCACATGGTTCAGTCGCAACACCGGATATCCACGAAACTCCAGCACCCGCGCCAGGGAGTCGCCGATGATCGTGGAGCGCAGATGGCCCACGTGCATCTCCTTGGCGATGTTGGGACTGGAGAAGTCCACCACCACCGGCGCCGCATCCTTGACAGGCGGAACGCCAAGCCGCTCATCACCCAGCCGGAAAGCCACCTCAGCAGCGAGACGCTCCGGTCGGATCGTGAGGTTGATGAAGCCAGGACCAGCGATCTGAGGTTCGAGGCACAGCTCGGTGAACGCCGCATCAGTGTGCAGCTGATCAACGATGGCCGTGGCGATCTCACGCGGCGCCTGCTTCAGCGGCTTGGCCAGTGGCAGAGCAGCATTGGCTTGAAAATCACCGAATTCCGGCTTGCTCGCTGGCGCCAGCTGGGGATCCAAGCCAGCCTCACCCGCCTCAGCCCAGGCCTCAGGGAAGGCCCGTTGCATCGCACCGCGCAACTGTGTTTCAAGGGCGTTGGCGATGCGGAGCATGGACGGATCAACAGGCTTGGCAAGCTCCGATCATCTCCCGGCAGGTGCGAAACGCATACTGAGATCAAGCCAGCGGCTGCGCGTGACCGGCGCACTGGTGGAAATCAGATCGATGCCTGTGGCGGCATAGGCGCGCAGATCACCAGGCTGAATCCCGGAAGCTTCGAGGACCACAGCCCCGGAGCCAGCCCTCTCAACGACCAGCTGGCGCAACCTGGGCACCAGCTTGCTCAGCTGCTCGGGAGTGAACTCATCCAGCAGCACAGCATCGGCTCCGGCCGTGACGGCATCGACCGCTTCCTGCTCCGTTTCGGCTTCCACGATCACCCTGGCCGGCCATGGCGCTGAAGCCCGCACAGCAGTAATCGCCGGCTTGACGCCACCCGCCCAGGCGAGATGGTTTTCCTTGAGCATGGCCGCATCATCAAGACCAAGTCGGTGATTGACGCCTCCGCCCATCCGCACGGCGTACTTCTCAAGTTCGCGCAGCCCCGGTGTGGTCTTGCGCGTGTCGGCAAGGCGCACGCCGGTTCCCTGCAGTTGCTTCACCAGTTCCGCTGTGGCTGTGGCGATGCCGGAGAGACGCATCGCCAGGTTCAACGCCGTCCGTTCAGCACCCACCAGAGCACTGGCCTGACCATCAAGACGGAGCAAAGTGTCACCAGACCTCACCGCCACGCCATCCGCAACCAGACACTCCGCCTCAAGTTCAGGGTCGAGCAGGCGAAACAACTGCAGTGCGAAACCGCCACCGCAGAACACACCATCCTGCTTGGCCATCCAGCTCGCCTGAGCCCGGCGTCCGATCAGCGCAGGCGCGGTGAGATCGCCGCGGCCGAGATCTTCGGCGAGCCAGTTCTGGAGATGCGCCAGAAGCCGGGGAGTCCGCAGAGGCTGCTCAAGGTTCATTGCTCCATCATGCGGTCATGACTGTTCAGACAAGAGTCACAGCCGGTCACTTGCCGATGCAGAAGCGGGAAAAAATGCGATCCAGCACCGATTCCGTGAGCTCTTCCCCGGTGATCTCTCCAAGGCTGTGGATGGCCTGACGCAGATCGATCGTCCAGAAATCCCAGGGCAGGCCATCGGCGGCTACCTGCTCGCTGCGCTGCAGAGCAGCGGCCGCCGCCCTGGCCAGGTCAATCTGTCTCTGGTTCAGCGCCAGCAGCAGGGAGCCATCGGAGAGGGCTCCGCAACGCTCCAGCAGAGCCTGCACCAGCTCTGCTTCCCCCGCCCCAGTGACCGCCGACAGATGCACATCGGCAGCCGCCTCGGCATCACTGAGATCAGCCTTATTTCCCACCAGCAGATAAGGGACTTCAGCAGGAATCTGCCGGCGCAGAGCCTGATCGTCCTCCGTCCATCCATCGGTGAGATCAAACAGCAACACAACCAGATCGGCACTGGCCAGGGCGTCATGACTGCGCGCGATCCCCAGCTGCTCCACCGCATCGGTGGTGCTGCGGATACCGGCGGTGTCGAGAAGCGTGATCGGTACACCCTCCAGCACGATCTCGCTTTCCAGCAGATCTCGCGTCGTTCCGGGCAGATCGGTCACGATGGCTCGCTCCCTGCGACTCAACCGGTTCAGCAATGAGCTCTTGCCGACGTTGGGCCTTCCGACGAGAGCCACCCGCAGCCCCTGATGCAGGGCGGCGCTGCGTTCTCCATCGGCAATCAGTTGCAGCAGCTCGTCGCGCACCGACTGCAGCACCATCAGCAGCGCCTGGCCATCCAGGGCGGGCAGATCATCCTCAAAGTCGACCCTGGCCTCCAGCTCGCTGAGCTGATCGAGCAGACATTCCCGCAACCCCTCGATCCGGCGCTGGATGCCTCCATCCACTCCTGCCATGGCCAGCTGTGCAGCGCGCTGACTGCGGGCAGCCACCAGATCGCCGATCGCCTCGGCACGCGTGAGGTCAAGGCGTCCGTTCAGCACCGCTCTCTGACTGAACTCACCTGGCAATGCACGGCGAACCCCGGGCTGCTCGAGTACACGGGACAGAACCCGCTGGACTGCCATCACGCCCCCATGGCAATGGATTTCCACCACATCCTCGGCAGTGAAACTGCGTGGCGCCTGCATCAACAGCACCAGCACCTCATCAAGTCGCTCAAGGCAATCGGCCGCCATCACGTGGCCGTAAAGCACCCGGTGGCTCTCCCATGGCTGAGCGCCCGGGAAAGACGTGATGGCGCGCACGGCGCGCTGAGCGTCAGGGCCTGACAGGCGAATCACAGCGATGCCGCCCTGGCCGGGTGCCACCGCCGTGGCCACTGCAGCGATCGTTTCACTCACCAGGTTGCTCTCCTGCATCGCAGCGCCGCAACAGGCCCTCCCCCACTCCCTACGATCACATCCTTCAACACCATCCGAGAACCGCCGACACCGCCATGGGCCGGATGCTGCGAAAGGCACAACGACGCCTGCAGGGAGGTCTGCAGTGGCTCTGGCAGCAGGAAGGCACCCCGGGACAACGCGCCCGGGGACTGGCAGCCGGCATCTTCTGCGGCTGCTTTCCGATCTTCGGCTTGCAGACACTGGTGGGCATCGGCATGGCCAGCGTGGTGCGAGGGAACCACTTGCTGGCGGCCGCCGGCACCTGGATCAGTAATCCCTTCACCTATGTGCCGCTGTACTGGTTCAACTACCGGGTGGGGTCTCTGCTGCTCGGTCAAGGGCGCCAATGGCCAGGATTTGATGCGCTTCACAGGGATGACATCAGCCAGATGGGCTGGAGCGTGATCAGTCGCCTGATGCTGGGATCCAGCATCACCGGCACTGTCTGTGCGGCGCTGGGCTGGTGGCTGAGTCTGAACTGGCTGCGGCGGCAACAACGCCGCCACTGACGATGCGGATCCAAAAGCCCTAGTTCAGGTACCACTGCTGCGGGCAATATCGATCACATCGGCCATCGAACGGATCTGATGCATGGTGCGCTGCAGCTGCTCGGCACTGGCCAGCTCGAGGCGAAGATCAATGCGTGCAGGCTTGCCATGACAAGTCTTCACGCGAGCATCACTGACGTTGATCCGTCCATCAGAGAGTCGCATCAGGATGTCCTTGAGAATGCCGACGCGATCGATCACCTCGATGCGAAGCTGGGCTGGGAATCGCTGGCCTCGGGTCTCAAGGGTCGGATTCCAGCGCACGGGAAGTCGGCGTTCACTCGGAATCGCCTCCACATTGGAGCAATCCTGTCGGTGCACGGTGATGCCATGGTTGCCAAGCGCGACGGTGCCGAGGATCAGCTCGCCGGGCAGGGGACTACAACACCCACCCAGGCGGTAGTCGAGCCCCTCCACACCAAGGATCGGATCCTGTTGCTCATGGCTGGAGCGGGGGGTGCCGGTTTCGGCCTGCTGCACCAGCTGGCGAGCCACATCCTCATTGCTGAGCGGCGGTTCCTCAATGGTGGCCTGAAGGCGGATCTCCTCTCTCAGCCGGTTGAGCACCTGATGCAGGGTGACGGCTCCGAAACCAAGAGCTGCAAGCAGATCTTCCGTACTCAACAGGTTGCATCGCTCCGCCACACGCGTCATCGCATCACTGCTGAGCAGGGAGTCGAAACCGCTGCGGCCGAGCTCCCGTTCGAGCAGATCCTTGCCACGCTCGATGGTTTCGGCGCGATGGCTGCGCTTGTACCACTGACGGATGCGATTGCGGGCCGTGGGCGTCGCCACGAAGTTGAGCCAGTCGAGGCTGGGATGAGCCGTTTTGCTCGTGAGCACATTGACAAAGTCACCGTTCTGAAGCGGTGTTGACAGAGGTGATAGACGGTCGTTGATGCGCACTCCATGGCAGTGATTGCCGACCTCCGAGTGGATGCGATAAGCAAAATCCACTGCCGTGGACCCCTTGCGCAGACCCAGAACATCGCCTTTGGGTGTGAACACGAACACCTCTTCATCGAAGAGATCTTCCTTGATCGAGGCGAGATAGTCGTTGTGGTCGTCTGCTCCTCCTTCCTGCTGCCAGTCAACGAGCTGCCGCAACCAGTCGAAGCGTTCGGTATCGCCACCGGCTGCTGGTGAACCACCCTCCTTGTATTTCCAGTGCGCGGCGATGCCGAATTCAGCCACCCGGTGCATGTCCAGGGTGCGGATCTGCACCTCGATCGGACGATGGCGTCCGATCACGGCCGTATGCAACGACTGATAGCCGTTGGGTTTGGGCAGACCGATGTAGTCCTTGAAGCGGCCGGGAATGGGCCTGAAGGTGTCGTGAACCACTGCCAGAGCCCGGTAACAGGCCTCAACACTGGGGGTGAGGATCCTCAAAGCCGCCACGTCGTAGATCTCGTGGAAGGCTTTCTGCTGCCTCTGCATCTTTGTCCAGATGCCGAAGAGGTGCTTGGGCCGACCGCTCACTTCACAGTTTTCAAGCCCGACCGCCGCGAGACGATCACTGAGCAGCTGAACCGTGACACCCAGACGCTCCTCCCGCTCGCTGCGCTTGGTCGCCACCTCCTGCTGAATCTCCCGGAAAGCATCCGGCTCGAGCAATTTGAAGGACAGATCCTCCAGCTCCCACTTGAAGCGGCCGATGCCAAGCCTGTTGGCGAGAGGCGCGTAAATCTCCCGCGTCTCTCGGGCGATGCGCTGCCTTTTTTCCTCGCGAAGCGCCCCAAGCGTGCGCATGTTGTGCAACCGGTCTGCAAGCTTCACCAGCACCACACGAATGTCGCTGGCCATCGCCAGGAACATCTTGCGCAGGTTTTCAGCCTGAGCCTCGGTGCGATTGGTGAAATGAAGGCCCCCGAGCTTGGTGACACCCTCCACAAGTTCACGGACTTCCGGGCCGAAATGACTCTCCAGTTGCTCCGGAGTCACGTCGGTGTCCTCCACCACATCGTGCAGGAAGCCTGCAGCGATCACACTGGCGCTGGCACCGATATCTCTGAGAAGGTCGGCGACCGCCACCGGATGAACGATGTAGGGATCCCCGCTGGCGCGGAACTGGCCCTCGTGCAACTGAAATGCGAAATCAAACGCCGCCGCCAGCAGAGCCTCTGAATCGGTGGGGCAGCTGTGGCCGATCCCTGGAGGCACGTGATCGATGCACTCACGCAACCAGAAGGGAAGATCGATGCCGTAGTCGTCGGCGGACCGGATTGGACGATCTCTCAGAGCCACCAGACCGCAAGCCGGTGCAGCGGATCCGTTGCGGATCTGCAGTGCGGCCGTCTCGGAGGTGGCGTTGAGCATCCGACCCGACATGTGAATCCATGGTATGTAGCCATGAGCACCTGCGCTTCGATTGCCATGACAACCGCGCCAGGAACGGTCCTGGAGCTCGAGCAATTTCGGCTTCGTTACCCGGGAAGCCAGGCCTGGACACTCGATGGGCTTGATCTTTGTCTGAAGCCTGGAGAACGCCTGGCTCTGGTGGGGCCATCAGGCTGCGGTAAGAGCACCGTGGCCCGGGCAGCGCTGCAGCTGCTTCCTGCCGGAAGCAGCTGCGAAGGTGGTCTGAACCTGAACGGCCGCGATCCACGTGGCCTCCGGCTTGCCGATCTCAGGACACTGCGCGGTGAGTCGGTGGGTCTGGTGTTTCAGGATCCAATGACACGCCTGAACCCCCTGATGACCGTGGGTGGTCATCTACTTGACACCCTGCGAGCTCACAGGCCATCGATGAGCGATGGCGATCGCCACAGGAGAGCGGAAGAGCTGCTGGAACAGGTGGGCATCGGCGCCGCCCGCTTCCACGCTTACCCCCATGAATTCAGCGGCGGCATGCGCCAGCGTCTGGCGATCGCCCTGGCCATCGCCCTGCGACCTCCGCTTGTGATCGCCGATGAACCCACCACCAGCTTGGATGTGGCTGTGGCCGGTCAGGTGATGGCTGCGCTGACGGAGCTGTGCAAGGAGCTCGGCAGCGCCCTATTGCTGATCACCCACGATCTGGCGATGGCGAATCGCTGGTGTGAACGCATGGCGGTGCTTGACGGCGGACGCGTTGTTGAGATCAACCGCAGCGACGTGGTGCTGACCTATCCCAGCTCAAGGGTGGGCCAGCGGCTGCTGACAGCCGCCAGAGCCAGGGAAGGGGGGAGCACTCCTGAGACCCCCGAAGCCGACACAGTGCTGGCCGTGCAGGAACTGCGCTGCTGGCACAACCTGGGTGGACCACCCTGGAATCCCACCTGGCTGAAGGCGGTGGATGGCATCAGCTTTGAGCTGCGAGCCGGCGAGACCCTTGGAGTGGTGGGAGGTTCGGGCTGCGGTAAAAGCACCCTCTGCCGTGCCCTGATGGGACTCACCCCGGTCCGTGGCGGACGGGTTCAGCTCCTGGGTCACGATCTGCTCAGACTTCGCGGACGTCGGGCGCGTCAGGTGCGGCGAACCATTCAGATGGTGTTCCAGGACCCTCTGGCCTGTCTGAATCCAGCCATGTCCGTGGTGGATGCCATCGCCGACCCGCTGCTCATTCACAATCTGGCCAAGCCCAGCGCAGCCAGGGAACAGGCTCGTCAGCTGCTGGAGCGCGTGGGGCTTGGGCCGGCGGAGCGTTACCAGAACCGCCTGCCCCGGCAGCTATCCGGCGGCCAGCAGCAACGGGTGGCCATCGCCCGATCACTGGCGCTGAAGCCCAAGGTGCTGATCTGCGATGAAAGCGTGAGCATGCTCGATGCCGAAATCCAGGCGGAGGTGCTGGCACTGCTGCGGCAGCTGCAGCGGGATCTCGGGCTGGCCATGATTTTCATCACCCATGACCTTTCGGTAGCCAGTGGCTTCTGCCATCGCCTGATAGTGCTCAACAAGGGACTCGTGGTCGAGGAAGGCCCCGGTGACCTGCTGCTGAATCAACCGCAGGCCGACATCACCCGCACACTTGTGGATGCATGCCCGCGGCTGCCGAGTTGAAGTCATGCCCCGAAACAAACTCGACACCAGCGACTTTGAAAAAGCACGCAGGATCCGCTCGCTCATCGACGATCAGGATTTGCTCATCTGCCTGTATCCACATCTTTTTGCTGTGGAGCAGATGTTGCGTCTTTTCGGAATGCACAGCTCAAGAATCAGGCGCTTTCACGACTCCAGGGCGGAAGCGATGGCTTACATCAAAACCGTCGATACTCCTCACTGGCTTCTGGTCTCCGAACAACTCCGTGATGGAAGCGGACTGGATTTGCTTCGGGATTGCAAGCGACTAAGCAACGAACATCTCGGCCTGCTGCTGATCAACCGGCCGGGTGGCAGCAATCTGCGGCTTGCGCGAAAGCTGAGTACTTAAGCGTGCCTAGCTGAGCGGAGCGTGGAGAGACGAAACGGTGCCTTGATCAATGCTCACAGCGCCATGAAAAGAGGTCTTCACTACGTTGATCCCTCACTGATGCCTGCAGACCGTACGGAAACGGACACCGCGGTAGTGCTTTCCGAGCGCCAATTGGAAATTCTCACTTTGGTAGCTGAGGGATTGAGCAACCGCCAAATTGCCGATCAGCTCCATATCTCTGTCAACACCGCTCGCGATCACCTCAGCGAGATTCTCACGCGACTGGATGTCGGCAACAGAGCTAGCGCCGTGGCATCAGCATTACGACTTGGGCTGGTTCCCTGATCCGCGCTCCCCAAAACCACCCATTTGCAGGATTGGCGCTTAAACGGATTCAAACGTGAATGGAGGAGGTAAAGCGACCTGCTTCCACACGAATTGATTCGGACACATCCCGACCACTGGGAGATAGATCTGAATCACATCCCGTCGCTGAACTGATTCCGTACATCACATTCATCCCATGACACCCTCTGAGTCACTTCAGACCACGATCAATGGGGATCTCTGGTGGGGTGGTTTCACGGCTGACCTGGCCATCACCAACACCAGCACCCAGGATCTTGACGGCTGGACGATCAGCTTCGTCAGTCCCCATCAGCTCGATCCCAGTGCCTGGGGAGTCGCCCTCGCCGGCGAATCCGTGGGAAATGGGCTGACTCGCTACACCCTCACGGGAAGCGGTTGGGGGAGCCGTATTCCTGCCGGCGGAACAGTCAGAGTCGGATTCAATGGATCCCAGGGAACCGACCTAGGGCGCGAAGGCAGCCTGACGGAACAGATGCTGATCGCTGAAACGGGCGTGACCTCGGATTCCAGTTCCAGAGCCGACGTCCACAGCTCCATGGCCATGGAGAAAACATCCAACGAGAGCATTGGCGAGATGCCCATGGCCACCAGCGACCATCTGGGCGAGGAAAGCGACCAGCATTCGATAAGTCATTCCACGCCTCCAAGGGGGACTTACACCGACATCACCAGCTGGGGAAGCTTCCACAGCTCCAATCACAATTCAGAACACAATGAGCTGGTCGGAGGCAGAACGGCCATCACAACAGAAGCCATGGAGGCTTACAACGGTCTGCGATCTTTCAGCGGACTTGAGGCTGTCGACATCGAAACTGTCGGCGAGTGGGCTTTCGCCAATGGCCTGACCAACAACTCTCAGGCCTGGGGTAATGACACCAAAGGAGTCGGCCTCTGGTACGCCATGCAAGGGGCCAAGGTGGGCTGGATTGCCGACGAAGCCTACGACCCACAGATTCTGGCGGACATCCAGCGAACGGCGCGGCAGGGATCCGCAGTCACCGTCATGGACATGGTTCGAGAATTCGGCCATCAGGGGTTTGCCAAACATCTGGAACAGAACGGTCTGCAGGAGGTGTTTATCAACACTCTGAAAATGGAGCCGCACTACGGAGGCTGGATGCATGGCCGCACCCATGGATTTTTAGACATCGAGGGTGTAGCGATTGCCCATGACATCAATCACCTCACTGTTTTGGGATGGGATCAGAGTCAACCGTTCATGAATGACACCTTTGACTGGCCTCAATGGCCGGCATTGGATGTTTCTGACCAGACCGTGATCAACTACTACCAGGGAATCGTGGCGCTGGGAGATCCGCTGGCACAGAACCTGGAAGGTCTTGGTGGAGTGGCCGAACAGCAACCTGTCGCCGTTACGGCGCAGCTGCCAGCAAAAGCCATCAGCGCACCCGGTGAAACTGATCCCTTGATCGGCACAGCACTGGAGGTCGATATAAACGGGGATCTCTGGTGGGGCGGTTTCACAGCCGAGGTAACGGTTATCAACCAAAGTGAGCGACAGATCGACGGCTGGACGCTGAGTTTCACCAGCAACCACAGCTTCTACGGCGAATCCTGGGGTGTCGATGTCACGACGGAGCAGTTGGGGAAAGACCTCTACCGCTACGAGCTATCAGGCGCAGACTGGGGAGAATCCATCGCTGCTGGTCAGTCAATGACAGTGGGATTCAATGCGCTCGCCGGAACGGAGCTGGAACGCAACGGAACACTGAGCGAAGCCATGCTGCTGGCAGCAGGAAGCCAGATCACACAGATCTGAGCAACAGGGACCTAACAGTCAAGCCAGAACATCTGAATCATCTTTTCTGGATGAAAAGATGATTCAGAGCCCCGGTAAAGGCAATGCCGGCGCTTTGCACACCGTCGTTTTGACTGGAGAACAGTCCGATATGACCAGTGATGTCGAGACGCCTTGGAACCAGCCTGCTGCTAGGCCTGGGCACACTCTGGATTTGCGCACTGGGTGGACTCCAACAACCCTCCCAAGCCGACAGCGAGATCACGGATATTCAGGATCCTGTGGACGTGATCTGGTTTCCCAATCCGCCTTACGCCGTGAACCGCAAAGGTGTTCCTGCAGGGTTTGAGATCGATCTTTGGCGCATGATCGCTGAAACACGTCAGATTCCATATCGCATTCGCAAAGCGGACAGTTTTGAAGACCTGCTGACAGCAATCAAGACCAGCCAGGCCGATCTGGCTATTTCGGGTGTACTGATCAACGAAAATCGAAGCAAACAATTCCGATTTTCTTTTCCAACAGCCAGCAGCGACCTGAAGATCTATGCCCTGGACACTAAGGAACCAACAGCTATCAAAATGCTGCGCATTTTATTATCAAAAGAGGTGCTATTAATCTTCCTGGGCCTTGCTCTGATCGCCTGCATCTTCGCCCTACCTGTTTGGTTCGTAGAACGCAAAAGACCTGATCTTGCAAGCAAGCGGAAGAGACATCAACTGGTGTTCATTCTTCAAAAGACTCTGCTTTTGTCAACAGATCACACTCAACAAACACGAACCCGGTTGATTTCGATCGGCTCACTGTTCGCGAGGGTTTTGCTCACCGCCTATTTCACATCATTCATTCTTAAAGTCGCGACCAGCGAAACGAATGCGAGTACTGGCAATCAGATAGAAGACCTAAACTTTGAAATCCTAAAAAACAGCACATTTGCAGCAATTCCCGGCTACATCCAGACATCAATTTTGGAAAGTAGTGGTGCAAAAACAGTGGATTGTGACATTGCGGAAACCTGCGTTGGGCTGCTACAGGCGGGGAAGGCTGAAGCCATTCTTGATGACATGCTGACGATGCGCTCAACCTTAAAAACCATGCCCCCTGAACCAAAGGTGACAGCTGCATCAGACAAACTGATGACTTTGTTCATGGCCTTCGCCATCTCGGATCAGTTCAGCCTTGATCCACGCTCACGTGACATCAATGACGCCATTGCACGCAGCTATTACGACGGCAGCCACGCCAAACTGAGTCGCATCTGGCTGAAGCCCTAAATACCTTTTATTAAACAATAGCTGAATCAAATACAGGGTTTAAATCTGGACATGAAAAGTTCAAAATGCTTGAAAAAGCAAAATTAATATCTTTAATGTTTTCAGATTGCAATGTTTTTTTCACTCAGAAAGCTATGTCACCGTTTATTCATTCAAAGGATGTGGCGTGAAGCTCTGCGACGAAGCACCATTAGCAATTTCTCCATCACCGGTGGAAGCGGCGCCTTAAAAACCATTCGTGTGCGGCTGATTGGATGATCCAGACCGAGCTGGAGGGCGTGTAGAGCCTGACCTGGCAGTTCAATAGGCAATTTGCGGCAACGGCTGTAGGTGGGATCACCCACCACCGGGTGATTCATATGCGCGCAATGCACACGGATCTGATGGGTCCGCCCGGTATCCAGCTTGAAACGCAGCAGCGAATAATCGCCGAGACGCTCTTCAAGGCTCCAGTGCGTGCAGGCATGGCGTCCGTTGTCGCCGCTGACGACCGCATATTTCTTGCGATCCACAGGATGACGACCGATCGCTCCCACAATCGTGCCGCTGTCTCCTGAAGGCACACCATGCACCACCGCCAGGTACTCGCGTGAGGCGATGCGTTTCTGGATCTGAATCTGCAGTCGCACCAGAGCCTCTTGGCTCTTGGCGATCACGATGCAACCGGTGGTGTCCTTGTCGAGCCGGTGCACGATTCCAGGGCGCAGCTTGCCGCTGATGCCGGGCAGGTCGGGGCAGTGATGCAGCAAACCGTTCACCAGTGTGCCGTCCTTGTTACCAGGTGCAGGGTGCACGGTGAGACCAGCCGGTTTGTTGATCACGATCAAGTGCTCATCTTCGAAGAGCACATCAAGATCCATCGGCTCAGGCTTCAGATAAGGCAACGGCTCCGGTGGTGGCATCCACAGCTGCACCTCATCACCCGACCGCAAGGGCGTCTTTGCCTTGCCGATCTTGCCGTTCACACGCACATATCCGGCATCAATGAACTTCTGAATCCGCGCGCGACTCTGCTCAGTGCGCTGACTGACCAGCCAGCGGTCGAGCCGCATCGGCAAAGGCTTGGGATAAATGAGCGACAACAACTCCCCCTTGCCCTCACCGAACCCATCGGTGAAGGTCTCTTCCGGCAGCGAAGGGCGACTCCGGGCAGAGCTCATGCCGGCAGCTCCAAAGCGATGCTTCCAAGAGCTGACTTGCGGAAATCGTCGAGCAGCCGCTGGGCCATGCGCGCCGTGTCTGCAGAGGTATGGCGCAGGGCCACGGCCTTAAGCCAGAGGGCCGGGTCTGCGGTCTCACCCTTAAGGGCTGTGCCGTAACGCCCTTCCAACATCGCCAGCGCCACGCCGGATGCCTGCTGCCTCTGCAGACCCATCAGCAGCCGCAGAAACGCCTGGGCAACCAGTTCACCGTCGTAGGCGGCCTGTCCGATGTCATCACAGAGGGCCAGATGCAAAGCGGCCTGCTGATCATCCAATCGTGGGGGCAGCACTCCCGGCGCATCAAGCAGGTCGATGTCCTGACCAAGGCGCACCCAGCGCAGCGTGCGGGTCACCCCGGCTCGACGGGCACTGGCGACCACCTTCTGCCTCACCAACCGGTTGATCAGGGCTGATTTCCCCACATTGGGAAAACCCAGGGTGAGCGCCCGCACAGGCCTGGGGCGCATGCCCCTGTTACGCCGCCGTTCATTGAGCTGATCACCGGCACGAATCGCCGCCTGCTGCACCTGCTTCACACCTGTGCCGGCCTTGGCATCACACCAGACCGTTCGCTGGCCCTGGCCCTTGAACCAGGCTTCCCAGAGGGTTCGCGCCTCGACTGTGACCATGTCGCGCCGGTTGATCACCAGCAGATGCTGCTTGCCCTTGATCCAGCGGCTGAGGTGGGGATGGCCGGTGGCCATAGGGATGCGTGCATCACGCACCTCGATCACCAGATCCACCTTGTCGAGATTGCGACGGAGTTGCTGTTCCGCCTTGGCGATGTGGCCTGGGTACCACTGAATCGGTGGTGAACTCACGGCACCACCAACACAGGGCAGGGAGCCAGCTGGATCACCCGTGCAGCTGTGCTGCCGCTGTCGGTCTCCAAATTCACGCCCCTGGTTCCCATCACGATCACATCCACATTCAACTCATCCGCCACATCGCAGATCACGAAAGCAGGCTTGCCTTCGCGCTCGATCTGCTCGCAAGCCACACCCGACTGTTGAAAACGTTCACGGGTCCGGCTCAGCAAGCTGGCAACCGCATCGTGGTCATGCATCTCAGGCCGCTCAGGCTGCAGCACCGACAGCAGCAGCACTCGGCTGCCGTGAGTGCGGGCGAGCTCCAGGGCCTTGCCCGCGGTCTCAAGAGCCTCACGGCTCTGATCGATCGGAAAGAGCACGGTCTCGAACATGCAAACGTCCTCCGGTCTCAGCCCTTAAGCCAGTCCTAGCGCCGGGCCTGCAGAACTCGGGTTAATCTCACCCCGTTTTCTTACCGCACCACACAACCCCCATGGCGAAGCGTTCCCTGGCCAGCCTCTCCGGCGCCGACCTCAGCGGAAAACGTGTTCTCGTGCGGGTCGATTTCAACGTACCGCTGAACGATGCCGGCACGATCACCGATGACACCCGCATCCGTGCAGCACTCCCCACCGTTAAGGACCTGATCGACAAAGGCGCCAAGGTGATTCTCTCGGCTCATTTTGGACGGCCCAAGGGGCAGGTGAACGACTCCATGCGTCTGACGCCCGTTGCAGCACGTCTGAGCGAACTGCTGGGCAAACCAGTGTCCAAAACCGACAGCTGCATCGGGCCCGATGCCGAGGCCAAGGTGAACGCCATGGACGATGGCGATGTGGTTCTGCTGGAGAACGTGCGCTTCTTCGCGGAGGAAGAGAAGAACGAATCCGGCTTCGCCGAGAAGCTGGCCGGACTGGCTGAGGTGTACGTGAACGACGCCTTCGGTGCCGCCCACCGCGCTCACGCCTCCACCGAGGGCGTGACCAAGTTCCTGAAGCCCTCCGTGGCGGGCTTCCTGATGGAGAAGGAGCTGCAGTATCTGCAGGGTGCCGTTGACGATCCCAAGCGTCCCTTGGCCGCGATCGTGGGAGGCTCCAAGGTGAGCTCCAAGATCGGCGTGCTGGAAGCACTGATCGACAAGTGCGACAAGGTGCTGATCGGCGGCGGCATGATCTTCACCTTCTACAAGGCACGCGGTTTGTCAGTGGGCAAGAGCCTGGTGGAAGAAGACAAGCTGGAGCTGGCCAAGGAGCTGGAGGCCAAGGCCAAGGCCAAGGGTGTGCAGCTGCTGCTGCCCACCGACGTGGTGCTGGCCGACAACTTCGCTCCCGACGCCAACAGCCAGATCGCTGACATCAATGCGATTCCCGATGGCTGGATGGGTCTGGACATCGGTCCTGATTCCATCAAAGTCTTCCAAGACGCACTGGCCGACTGCAAGACCGTGATCTGGAACGGACCCATGGGCGTGTTCGAGTTCGACAAGTTCGCTGCCGGAACCAACGCAATCGCCACCACCCTGGCCGAGCTGAGTAGCAAAGGCTGCTGCACGATCATCGGCGGCGGCGACTCGGTTGCGGCCGTGGAGAAGGCTGGTCTGGCCGAGAAGATGTCACACATCTCCACCGGCGGCGGTGCCAGCCTGGAGCTGCTGGAAGGCAAAGTGCTGCCTGGCGTCTCCGCTCTCGACGCCGCCTGATTCAACAGCATCTGGGCGAGAGGAGGAGCGTCAACTCCTCCCTCGGCCTTGCCTCCTGAACTCGGGCAGAGACGTAAGCCCCATGCGGCGACGCTCGGCATTCACAACCTGTCGCCCCTCCTCCCTCAGACGCCGGCGAGCCTGCCGCTGTTGCTGCATGCACGCCTTGCCGGCCTCAGGGGTCTGGGCGCGTTCAAGGCAGCTCCGACCCGACTTGAGCAACGCGAGCCGTCGGTCGTAGCTGCGCAGGCCCCAGTTGCGGCGAGCCTGGAACAGCTGCTGCTTCTGACTGTCGGAAAGATTCGACTCAAACATCCGTCGACCCGGAGCCGCTTCAGCGAATCCGCCGCTCTGCTGCAAGGCAGCGGCTGTGAGGGCGACGCAGGGAATCAGCAGTACCCGTCGCCAGCGATTGGTGAGCGCCATGAAGACCATCAGCAGTGAACGCACTCAGAGTGCTGCCGCCGCCGGGCCAGGATCTGACTCAGATGGCCTCAAACCATGACCGGATGTGATCTCAGGCCGGAGAGCCGACTGGCTTTCATCGGCCTCGGAGCTCTGGGCTTGCCCATGGCCGTGAACCTGCGGGCAGCGGGCTACAGACTTCGCGTGCACACCCGCAGCCGTGCAGCGGAATCCGATCCCAGCCTGGAAGGCAGCTCAGCCGCAGACAGTCCTGCGGCAGCGGTGCATGGCTGCGCTGCACTGCTGCTCTGCGTCAGCGACGATGCCGCCGTGGAGTCTGTGCTGTGGGGAGAGCAAGGCGCTGGGCCCGCACTGGAGCAGGGCAGCCTGGTGATCGACTGCTCCACCATCGGCCCGTCCACTGCCAGAAAGATGGCTGAACGTCTCGCACAGCGAGGCATTGCCTACGTCGATGCTCCCGTGACCGGTGGAACGGAAGGAGCAAAGGCCGGCACTCTCACCGTGCTCTGCGGCGGAGAGGCTGCGGCAGTGGAGACAGCAAGACCAGTACTGGAGGTGATCAGCGGCTCAATCCACCATTTCGGTGACGTGGGCAGCGGACAGCAGGTCAAAGCGGTCAACCAGGTGCTGGTGGCCGGCAGCTACGCCGCGGTGGCGGAGGCCATCGCCCTTGGTCAGCACCTGCAGCTGCCGATGGAGCAGGTGGTGGATGCGCTGCGCCAGGGGGCTGCCGGATCCTGGGCGCTGGAGCATCGGTCCCAGGCCATGCTCAACGACGCCTATCCGCTCGGCTTCAAACTGGCTTTGCATCACAAGGATCTGGGCATTGCACTCGATGCGGCTCTGCAGACGGGCCTGAAGCTGCCGATCACTGAAGCCGTTCACGCCCAGGAGCAGGCCCTGATGGACGCTGGACTCGGAGATGCGGATGTGTCGGCACTGCGCCGCAGTCTTGCGGCGAACCCACACCAGCCTTAGCCGCTCAGGGAGTGAGCTGCTCCCGGTCGTCGACAACCTGCACGCGTTTGCTCACCGTGATCACTCCATCGGGGTGCACCAGCAGGGCCGCCCAGGTCTGAACACCTGGCTGGAAAGGTGCCTGTACCGACTTGAACAACCCACCACCACCGAGCGGTTCAAGCTGAACATCCGGGCTCTCCTGCACGAGAACCTGCTGGGCGGTCACCGGCGTAAGACCACCGGCCAGCAAGGCCTTACCAAGGGGTTGATCGACAACCACATCCACGTCGTAGCGGCTGCCGGTGAGCACGGTATCGGGGATCATCAGCGAGATCGGCAAGGGCTTGCTGGCGCTGGTCAGCACCGACTGATCGCTGAGCACCTCCTGATCCGTGATCAGTCCGGCTTCGGTGGAGAGGGCCAGACGCTGCTTGGCCTTGAAGGAGTAGCTGAGGCCGTCCTGCTGACGCGTGCCGCTTACGGCCAGCTTCACCGTGGGACGGCCATCGGCCAGAGGCTGGCCTGGCCTCACCGCCCAGCGGGTTTCTGGAAAACGCATGCTGAAGCGACGAAAGCGATCGATCAGGGTCGTTGCCTGATCCTGCGCCATCAAACCCGACAGGGCCTGAACACGATCGTCTGAATTCAGAGCCTGCTGCAGACGTGCACTGAGTGCCGTGCCATCACCACTGGCTGCCAGCGCAGGCAGAGCACTGATCGCCGCAGCTGCGGAAAGCACTGTCGCCAGGGAGGCTCGCAAGAGCGGAACCATGAATCAGCCTCAGCAGTCGAACTAAGTTAGGCCGCGTTTTCATGGACGGCTTCCATGCCCCGGCTTCTCATCGCCGCCAGCGGCACCGGCGGCCATCTGTTTCCAGCGCTGTCGGTGGCTGAAGCGCTGCCGGCCGGATGGAGCGTGCGCTGGCTGGGTGTTCCGGACCGCCTGGAAACCGAGCTGATTCCGGAGCAATACGGTCTGGTGACCGTGAGAGCCGGAGGCCTGCAGGGCCGGGGGCTGCGCAAGCTGATCCAGCTGCTGCGGCTGCTGGCCGCCAGCCGTGATGTGCGCCGGCTGATCCGCAGAGAGCGGGTCGATGCGGTGTTCACCACCGGGGGATACATCGCTGCACCGGCGATTCTGGGAGCCCGCTGGTGCGGGGTTCCTGTGGTGCTGCATGAATCCAACGCCATTCCCGGTCGGGTCACCCGGCTGCTGGGCCGCTTCTGCACCCGCGTGGCCGTGGGCCTGGATGCGGCGGTCAGCCGCATTCCAGGTTGCACGGCAGTGGTCACCGGCACACCGGTTCGGCATGCCTTTCTCCAACCCCAGCCACTGCCGGACTGGGTTCCGCAGGGTCAGGGACCTTTGCTCATGGTGATCGGCGGCAGCCAGGGAGCCCTCGGGCTCAACCGCATGGTGCGGGTGCTGCTGCCGGAGCTGCTCAGCCATGGCTGCCGGGTGGTGCACCTGACCGGCAGCAATGACCCGGATGTGAACAGCATCGAGCACGCCGCCCTGGTGGAGAGACCCTTCAGTGATGACATCCCGGGACTGCTGCAACACGCGGATCTGGCGATCAGCAGAGCGGGAGCGGGCAGCCTCAGCGAACTGGCGGTGTGTGCCACACCTGCAGTGCTCGTGCCGTTCCCGCAGGCAGCGGATCAACATCAGGATGCCAATGCCGCCTGTGCCGCAGCCCTGGGTGCTTCTGTGATCGTGCACCAGCACGACCCAAACCATCCCGCCCTGCGCGACACGCTCTGGCGTCTGCTCGGCCGAAGGCTTGGCAGCAACGAAGCCGCTGACGCTTCACTGCCGGCCATGAAACAGGCCATGCATCAACTGGCGGTACGCGACGCCGACCAGCAACTGGCCACGCTGCTGCAGGAGCTGGTGTGCTGATCCAGGCGTCAGCTGAGTTCCTTCTTCAGAGCTTTGAGAATGCGCCGGTTGCCGCGTCGATCCTGCAGTCCAATGCGCAGCCAGTTCTCGCCCAGGCCTGCAAACGAGCGGCAGTCACGCAGCAGCACGCTTTGGCGTGCCACACGCTCACGCAGATCGAGCAGAGAAACCTCTCCACGCAGAAGCTGATAGTTGGCGGATGAAGGGAGCGGTGAGAAGCCAGGCAAATCATCGAGCTGCTGATGGAACCAGCTCCCCTCATGGGTCACCCAGGCGTGGACCCGTTGTAGCCAGCGATCCATGCCCGCCTGATCGGCCATCACGGCCTGGCCGGCAGCCAGCGCCAGGCCATTCACCGGCCAGGGGTCACGCCATTGCTGCCAGCGCAATAGCCGCTCGGGCGAGGCCACCGCGTAGCCCAGTCGAAGACCAGCGATCGCCAACAGCTTGGTAAGGCTGCGGATGACCACGAGATTGGAATGCTTCTCCACCAGAGGGATCAGCGATTGCGCTTCGCCGGCAGGCACAAGCGGCAGAAAGGCCTCATCACAGATCACCAAGGAGTGGCGCTCTAAAAGGGGCTCAAGTGATGCGCGACTCCAGAGCTGACCGGTTGGATTGTGCGGGTTGGTGATCCAGAGCGCCTGACAGCTCTGTTCCAGGTCTGCTGGAAAGGGCCAGGGCTTGGGCCAGGTTCGAGTCCAGCTCAGCTCGAGAGACAGGCTGATCACAGCACCGCCCCAGCAAGCCAGAGCTCTGCGGTAGTCCGCAAAACCAGGCTCTGGCAAACCGCTGACACCACATGAGGCAGCATCGCGAGCAGCCCAGGTGAACAGTTCTGCAGCACCATTACCGGGCAGCACGGCCTCCCTCTGGAGGCCATGGCAACTGGCAATCGCCTGTCGCAGTTCACGCTGTTCACGGTCGGGATAGTCACGCAGAGCACTGCCCCGAATCGCCTGCTTCAAGCGACGCCGAAGCACACCAGGTGGGCGAAAAGGCACGAGCGAGGCGCTGGCATCGAGAAGCTGCGACGGCTGCAGGCCGAGGCGAAGAGCTTCCTGACTGAGATTGCCTCCATGCAGTGGAAGACCGCTGCTCAAGATCAACTCAGGTGACACACAGCATCATCCTGCCCAGTCGCTCTCGACGGAGCCGGCAAGGGCCGATACAACCCGGCCAGTGAACGGATCACCATGGCTGCCTTGCGTCGGCGTCTGTTTCTGACAGCTTTGACGCTGACTCAGGCAGTTGTAATCCCTTCAGCTCTCGCGACGGACAATTGGATATTGCTTCTGCAAAACAAGCAATGCCCCGACTGCAGGTTGGCGGATGCCGATCTTGTGCATGCCGATCTGCGTGATGCAGATCTGAGCGGCGCAAAACTGCAGCGCGCCAATCTCAGCAAAGCAAGACTTGACGGTGCAGACCTGAGCAATGCGGATCTGAGCTTTACAAGCCTGCACGGGGCTTCACTGCGGGGAGCGAATCTCACGGGCGCGAAGCTCTACGGAACAGATCTTCGCGACTGTGATCTCACAGGAGCACTGCTCGATACCAATGCACTCGAGGAAGCTCACTGGAGAGGCGCGAAGGGCATCACACCTCAGAGTCAGAGCCATGCAGCTCTGCACAACGCTGGGGTAGGTGCAGCGGAAGCAGGCCGCTGGACTCAGGCTGAAGACTTATTCGGCAAAGCAATCCTCAAACAACCTGAAACTGCGGAAAGCTGGGTTGCCAGAGCGATCGCACGCGAAAACCTGGGAAAACGCAAGTTAGCGATACAAGATTTCAGCTATGCCAGCAGGCTATTTGAAAAACAAGGCTCAATCGTGCCTGCAAAACAACTACAGGCGGCTGCCATATCTCTCCAAGAAAAAATTGTATCGTCTGAAAGAGGCAATGGAGTAGGCTCTGCTTTATTAGGGGGACTGATTTCAACATCTCAATCATTATTACCAATGGCAATGAAATTATTCATGCCGACACTTGGATTTTAAAATCGGCCACTTCGCATCAACTGACGGGCTTCTTGAGTAGAAGGCCTATAACCATATCCATAAGAACCTCCGGATTCGTCATCAACAATGGCTGGTGTCACGAGGATAACAAGTTCATTTTTTCTCCGACTAGATCCCGAGCCGCGAAAAAACTGACCAATCAAAGGAAGATCTCCAAGAATTGGCCATTTACTAGCTCTTTCCTGATCTTGATCGGTAATAACACCAGTCAAAACAAGCGTTTGCCGATCTCTCAATCTAATCGCACCGGATGAAAGCGAACGGGATTGAATATTAAAAATATCGACCCCGCCAGTTGTTCCTACCTTTGGGGTGGGGACTGAAATTGTTGGATCAATTTTCAAAGAAATAAATCCATTATCATCAATCTTGCTGACGTTGACTTTTAAAGTCAACCCCGCATTTTCTCTAGTGTATTCAAATTGTGTCGATCCATTAGCTGTATCCGTTGTGGTCACACCTGTGATAATACTCGTTCCTGTTTGAACCTGAGCTTCTTGCCCTTCCTGAACAAGAAGCGTCGGCTGCGCGAGCACTTTTGTACTACTACTTTCTATAACAGCCGTAAGATATCCATAAACTGAATCCTCTGGATAAGCAAACCTGGTTGGATCTTTACCCGGCACATAAACAGGGCGTCCCAAAGAATCAACTTTACCAAGCAAAACATCTGGTGAAGCAGGATTGGGATCTTCCACATATACCGGAACGCCATTAACAAGCTTTTCCGTGAATGTTTTCTTTCCATCAGTCTCTCTAGATTCTTCCTTTTCTGGGATAAAGGCAGGGTTGACCAATTGATCCTGAACTGCCGGTATTCCAGCCTGGTAAGAACCTGGCTCAACATATTTGGTTCCGTCGGCGAGTAGCCCAGTGCCATCTCTATTTCCTGGCCGATAATCACCGAAGTTCATAAAAGCCCGCCCATTTTCGCTTACAATGAAAGTATTTCCAAGTTTTGCCGAAAAACTTGACTCAATACCCTTTATATTGTCAAGATCAATATTAAGGATTTGGACCTTGACAGCGACTTGCCTTTGACGTAAATCAATTTGCTTTAAATAACTTTCGGCCACTGCAACCAACCTGGAATCACCAACAAGCGTGATCGTCTGGAGGCGAGAATCGGTCGTGCCGGTTAAACCTTTAAGCGGTCCAGCAGAAGCACCGTAAGTCTCTACCTCGGTCAAAGATGATTTTTCTTGAGTGAGTTCATTATTCAGCTCTGTGCCGCCACTTCCCACCGACTCACCAGTTGTAATGCTGATCACATTGACCTTGCTGATTTGGGCCCCAAGACTTGCCAGATAATCAGCTGCAGAGCCTACAGAGGCCTGATTCAGACGAAAAACTTTTGAAATTTGAGGTCCAAAAGTTTTACCTGAAACCGATGGACCAACCATCAATGTGCGACCATCAAGCTTTGCCTGAAGTCCTGACGCGAGCAACAAAGAATTCATCGCACGTGGATAAGTCTCATCGCTGAATGCCATGCTGACTAATCGCGAATCACCTTCAGCAGACTGATCGTCATCTGAATCTTTTATGTAGACAAATCCGTAACCCGCTAATTTTGCAAGTGAAAGAATCGCATCCTTGGCAGGCGCATTATTAAGAGTGAGCGTCACCGGTGGGCCACTCACATTCACAAAACTGCGGTTCTGCAGCACCATCGTGCCAACAGCCATATCTCCAAGCGGTGGTGCCACCGCTCTCGGACGCAAGGGGGGGGCGTAGCGGGCCTGTGGAACCGCCCCGGGCGTGGTGAGATCCAGGCGTCCGGTCTGCAGCGTTGGCACAGCAACCAAACCTGGGAACCGCAAGATCAAATTTCGTCCATCAGCGCTCACCACTGGCTCCTGCATGGTCTGACCCAGCTCAGGAATCACCTCAAGCCGATAGCTATTGCCGGACCCGCTGATGGACACCCTTTTCAAACCTGAAGCAGGATCCGATAACTGCTGAAGTCCACTACCAACACCAGGTGTTCCCTTGGTCTGCAACCTGCCTTCCCACACCGGGCCGTTGAGCCGCTGCTCCAACAGCGGCTGCGCACCAACACCATCAACGACAACCTCAACACCCCTGCCACCACGACGAATGCGCAGGGAGATGGACTCCTGGGCCAATGCAGTGCGGGAAGCTGATCTCACCGCAACATCCAACAGGCCCAAGTCAACCGTGCTGAGGCCAGCAACAAGCAAGAGTGCGCTCAGGCGAGAAGGGATGAAAGGCATACCCGGGCCTGAACGCCACTGAACATGGGCGGATGGTATCGATCGAAAAGAGCCGAGGCCAGTCCTCGAGAAACAGCTTCAACCGAGCCTTCAGAAAACGGTTTAAGAAGGTGGGGATTGTCCTCCTGAACCCGTGCCGGATGTCGCCGAATCAGAAGCAGAAGGATTGGCATCCTTCGAAGCCTGATCGAAAAAGGTCAGCCTCAACTTCAATCGGGTGCGGGGCAGCCCGATGACCACAGGCTGATCCGGTGCATTAGCAGGGTTCTCTATGGCAGTGAGCTCAAGATCACTGGGTTGCACCAACAGCTCAAGCTGTTCCAT
Source organism: Synechococcus sp. MIT S9503 (assembly GCF_047304175.1). GTDB lineage: Bacteria > Cyanobacteriota > Cyanobacteriia > PCC-6307 > Cyanobiaceae > Synechococcus_C. Next base: position 1,870,094 of record NZ_CP138955.1, read on the forward strand.
TCCTCTCAGGAACTGCAGCAATCCCTGATAAGGCCCCTCCACCTGCAGCAACACGGAGCTTTTCTGATATCCAAGAGCCTGGAGCGGATCCTTGTTGGCTGTTGCACTGTCGGTGCCCTTTTTGTTCTGATCCCCAGAGCCCCGGCGATTTGTAGCTGGAGGTGAACTCTCTGGGACCGGTTCATAGAGATTGATCACCACCCCGCTGACAGCGGAAATGCGGCTCAGCTGAGCCAGAAACGTCTGGATCTGACCACGACCTGCCACAAGATCCACCAGCAGAGCCTGCTGCTGCATCGCTTCCCTCAGTGCTTGATCGCTCTGCTTGAGCTGTGCCTCAAGGAGAGGAAGAGTGGCCCGCTTGCTCTCGAGTTCTGCGATCCGTTGCCGCTGCTGATCGACCCGGTCCAATGCCGGCCAGCCCACTGCGGCGAACACACCAGATGCCAACGCCAAACCCAGCACAGCGGGAACGGCGACCAATACACGCTCCCTGGTGATTCGATGCCGCCAGGCTGGACGATCAGGGCTGAGATTGGTCAAGGAGCGACCCCCTGTTGCTCCAGCAAGCGATAGCGCTGCACAAGGCCCGTCGCACCAAGCTGCTGAAGCTGCTGAATGGAGAGTTTGGCCGAGGGATCGAGCGACCAGTTGAGGCTGAAGTTCACTGACGGCGCCTCACCATCTTCTCGAGTGACCTTCATCACCTTGACGCCATTGGGCAGGGAAGTCGGAAACTGCTCCAACCCGAGCACTAATGCGTTAACCCGCTCCAGAGGTCCTGCCACTCCACCAATGCCCACCCTCCCCGACACTTTGATCTGGTCGTTCTGCACAGCCACATTCTCCAGCTGAACACCTGCTGGCGTCACACGACTCAACTGCGCGAGCAGAGGTGAGCCCGCCGAGACAGCCACCAACTGCCCTGCAATTTTCAGATTGTCTTTTCGAATCGTGGCCACTTTTCGCTTGGCAGTTCGCAGGCGGCCTTCCATTGATTGCACTCGCTGCTCGAAGGGTGACAGCATCTGCAACTGCTGTTGCTGATGGCTCTCGATCCGCCCGATCACAACGATCGAACCAAGGGAAAGAAGCAACCCCGCCCCACCGATCAAGGCCCCGCGCAACAGCAGCGGCCGCATGGGTTGCCATGACCCGGCAGGCTCAAGCAACCCGAGTTCAACACGACGCTCCCGCAGAAGATCAGGCAATCTCTGTTGAGTGGAACGCTCAGGCATCGCGATCCCTCCGCGACGCCGTCAGAGCCAACTCGAGCAGTGACATCTCGGCATCGGAACGCAATGGTCCTTGCAGAGAATCATGCTCTGCCGCCCAACACCCCTGCCACTGAGACCCGGCAGTCACCCACCAGCCAGGCGAGCCAGGCGGATCCCAGGCCTTAACAAGCTCGATCACTTCCTCTCTCAGTGCCGGATGATCTGAAGCCTTCAGGTTGAGATCGACCTCCGGACAACCGTGACTCGACAACAACAATCGCCAGTTCCCCCCATGCTCCACCAGCCAGACCAGATGCTCATCATCACCAGCCTGGGCATCACAAAGGCCACGCCAGGCGGCCAACAGCAGCCATTCGACTCTGCGCAAAGAAAGATCCGCCTCCTCCAGAGTGCCCACCCAGGCCTGCAACAACAAACGATCAGTCCCCACGACAAGAGCAAGATTTTCTCGGCTCTGAGGGATCAGATCCAGATAACTGTCCTGCAAAGCCAGCGACCAGCCCAGCTCGGGCTGCAGCACTCGCAGGTCAACACCAGAGGTCAGCCCAACCGCGGCAGGCCCCTCAAGCAGACGCCACTGACAGCTGTCCACAGGCAACAGCAGCTCAATCTCCACCTGCGGCGGACTCAGCCCTTGTTCAAGCAGCAGATCAGCAATGGTTTCCCCCAGAACATCGGCATTCAGCGGCTGACCGGAGCGGCATAAATCAGGCGGAAGCACAACATTCGAGAGCTTCCAGCCATCTCCCGACCACCAGGCCAGATGGAGCATCTCATCCTCCGGAGCCAACAGAACCCTGCGGGGATCCAGCAGACCCTGCACCTGCATCAACCAGCCATCGATTGCGGGGAAGCGATCACGCAGTTCAGTCAGCACCGCCATGCAACTCCGAGCCAGTGGTTGCCGCAAACCTGATTGAAGGGTATCGACTACCGCCAGGGGGCGCCGCTGCCTACAGCTTCACTGATATGGCGAAAACCCTGCCGATCCAGCTGCTCCAGCAACCCCTCCAGCACCCGGGGCACCAGATCAGGACCTTCAAAAATCCAACCGGTGTAGAGCTGCACCAGCGATGCTCCGGCGGCGATCCGCTCCCAGGCAGCCTCAGGTGTGCTGATGCCACCAACCCCCAAGAGCGGCAATGCCGGGCCAGCGGTGGCACGCAGCCGACGAAGCACCTCCAGCGCTCGCTGACGCAGCGGGTCGCCACTGAGACCACCTGCCTCCTCGTCAAGGCTGCGGCCGGTCTGGCTGAGCAGCCGCTGTCCGAGCCCGAGCCGATCGAGGCTCGTATTGACGGCGATCACGCCGGCGAGCCCCTCCTCATAGGCCAGACGGGCAATGCCATCAATGGCATCGTCTTCAAGGTCAGGCGCGATCTTCACCAGCAGCGGCGGACAGCCCGGCAGCCTGCGCAGGCGTTCCACCAGGCGACGCAACTGCGTGGCGTCCTGAAGATCACGCAGGCCTGGCGTATTGGGAGAACTGACATTGATCACCGCATAGTCAGCCAGTGGCGCCAGCATTTCCAGCGACGAGGCGTAGTCATCGGCCGCCAGCTCCAGGGGCGTCACCTTCGATTTGCCCAGATTGATGCCGAGCACGGCGGGCCGCTGGCCGCGAGGAGGCAGCGATTGACGTTCAAGGGTGCGGCGCATCTCCTCCGCACCCTTGTTGTTAAAGCCCATGCGGTTGAGGGCTGCGCGCTCGTTAGCCAGACGAAACAGCCGCGGCCGTGGATTGCCGGGCTGGCCATGCCAGGTGACGGTGCCGACCTCGGCGAACCCGAAGCCAAAACGGTCCCATACCCCGGCGGCGACTCCGTTCTTGTCGAAACCGGCTGCCAGCCCGAGCGGATTGCTGAAACGGCATCCGAACAGCACCTGCTCCAGGCGCAGATCCCGACGCGTCAGCTCAGCAGCCACACCATCGAGCACACCGGAGAGCCCTGGCCACTGACGGCGAACACTCAGCTGACCCAGGGCCTGCAGAGCGGCACGACTGAGCTGTTCGGCATCGACACCTTCGTCCTTGGCCAGCACAGGTCCCAGCCAACGCCGATAGAAACCTGCAGTGGACATCACCCCGGACGATGACGGCTGGGTCATCTGGGTTCCTCGATCTATCTCGATCCTGCCTCGTCGCGCCGCAACCTCCAGCAGTCACCCTCCACCGGCTCCACCAGCCAATCGCGCCAGCTCCATGCCTGCTGTCGTTCCGCCAAACGCGTCAGCGGCTGCTCCACCAGCTGAGCCAGCTCCACCAGGGTCAGGGCATAGCCGCCGGCCGCCAGGCGATCAGCCAGTTCAAGACGAGTGAGCAGCTCTTGCAGGGATGCCGGGGCTGGATCATCTCCAGTCAACTGGGGCAGATCCGCAGTGTTTGCAGCTCTGGGAGTGGCGGATTGAGCAGCTTGGCCCAGCCCTGGCGCCATGCCCTTGGAAAACGCCACCGCGATCTGATCAACCCGTTCGTTATCAGGATCACCGCTGTGACCTTTCACATAGGTCAGCGGCACATCGGTGAGACGGGCACGGTCGAGGGCCTGCCAGAGGTCCTGATTCAAGACGGGTTTGCCCGCTGCGGTTTTCCAGCCCTTGCGCTTCCAGCCCGCCATCCAGGACCCCAGGCCATCGATCAGATATTTGCTGTCGGTTCGCAGGGTGAGATCCGGATGGCGAGGCAACTCCGCCAGCCTCTCCAGCATCGCCAGCGCCGCCTGAAGTTCCATGCGGTTGTTGGTGGTCGCCGCGTCCGCACCACCAAACTCCTCCACACTGCCGTCCTCAAAACGAATCAACGCCCCCCAGCCGCCAGGCCCGGGATTCCCGCTGCAAGCGCCATCGGTGGCGGCGGCAACAACGCGGCCTCTCTGATCAACCTCGGCCATTGGTCACCCCACGCCTTCTTCGGTAAAACACAGGTCTTGAGCACCCAGGAGGACTGGGCCATGGGCCGAACCTACTTCCGCAAAGCTGCGCTGAGTGTGTGCGCGGTGGGACTGGCGGCCATTGCCGGAAGTCTGCCGGGATTGGCCAGGGCTCTGTTTGACAGCCGTCCGCTGAACCAGGAGCGGTTCGCGATCCTGGCCCAGGCCGTGGGAACAGATCGCTGGAAGCTTCTGGTGCTGGAGCAGATCAAAACCAGGCCCCTCTGCTGGGAGGAACGCCAGGACGGTCTGATGAAGCCCTCTCTGAACAATTTTGATTTCACGGGAATCTGCAGCCGCTACCTGGACAGCAACGGCTATTCCCTGCGCACTTCCGGCAAAGACGCTGAAAAACGCTATCGACTGCGTCTCAAGCAAAGCAGAAACGGCCTGGCCCTACAGGCGATGGACTCTGTTCGCGGTGGAGGCATCACGGTGGCCCGGGCCAGCAACGTGCGCCGAGACAAAAACGCCTTTGTGAAACTGACGCTTGAGCCTGGCTGGTCATTGGAGCGACGCAGCTACAAGGGACGCACGCTCAGCCATGTGTATTTCGCCAATGCAGAGCCTCTCAATACGCTTTTAGCGAGCAGCAGAGCGCAGCCTCGCGACAGCAGTCTGACCTTCACCGCCAGCCTGCCCCAGCCACCGTCCCAACCTTTCAGACAACGCAGAACCGGACAACGGGGACCGATCAGGCTGACCGTCATTCCTTTCAAACCCTGAATTAGGGACAGTTGGAAGAGCGCCCCAGTGAGACTCGCAATCCAGGCAGCAGTTTTTAACTTGAACGCGTGTGAGGAGTGCTAAGCGCCTCTTCTGGGTCGAAACAAGGACAGACTCCAGCAACGCGTTTCACTTCTGAGCTCTGCCTTCGGCAGAGCTTTTTTTTGTCAACACAGCAGGCGTTGCAGGAATCATGCAGGCATAAAAAAACCGACCCGCAGGTCGGTGATGAAGCAGAGGAGGAACCGACAGCCGGAGGCTGACGGTCCTGCCGGATCACTTGAGAGTGACCTTGCCGCCTGCCTCTTCGATGGCCTTCTTGAGGGCCTCGGCATCGTCCTTGGAGACGCCTTCCTTGATGGCTTTCGGTGCGGCCTCGACCATGGCCTTGGCATCGCCAAGACCAAGGCCGGTGGCCTCACGCACAGCCTTGAGGACTTTGATCTTGGCGGAAGCTTCGAAGCTCTCCAGCACAACATCAAATTCGCTCTTCTCTTCAGCAGCCTCGCCACCACCGGCACCAGCAGCGCCGGGGGCAGCCATCACCACACCCGCGGATGCGGCAGCGGAGACGCCGAAGGCCTCTTCGATCTGCTTGACAAGCTCGGAAGCTTCAAGCAGCGAAAGGGTCTTCAGCGATTCGAGGATTTCGTCGGTTTTTGCAGACATGGTTGGGATTCAGCAACAGATCAAAGAAACAGTCGGGTCGAAGACGTTCAGCTTTCACCGGATTCGGCGTGCTGCTTGAGCGCCCGAGCAAGACCGGAGGGAACCTCGTTGATGCCCACAGCCACCTTGGTGGCAACGGCATTGATGGAACCGGCGATCTGAGCCATGAGAACTTCCTTGGTGGGAAGGTCACCGATGGCCTTGATCTCGTCCTGTGACAGGAGCTTGCCTTCGAAAAGACCGCCCTTTGTTTCGGACTTCTTGGTGTCCTTCTGGAAAGCCTGAAGGGCTTTCACAGCTCCACCGACATCGCCCTTGACCAGGACAAAAGCGTTGGTACCGCTCAGAAGGGAATCGAGGTTGGACCAGGCACTGTCACCATCAATGGCACGGCGCATCAAGGTGTTTTTGGTCACCTTGCAGACACCGTTGCTGGCCTGCAGACGAGTCCGCAGATCAGACATCTCCTTGATGGAAAGACCCTGGTAATCCAGGACCAATGCCATTTCGGCCTCACCGAGGAGCTGCTTGAGCTCTTCGACGATCTGTTGCTTGCTCTCCAGAGTGCGGCCCATAGGAATTGGATCGGATCGGGGGAACAAGCTGGACACACGGCCGATCAGTGCTCCCGAAGGAGAGAGGCCGCGTGTCGATCCAATCCCATGGGGGAAGAAAATCGTCGCGTCTGCCTCGGCAGGGCTTATGCCATCGGAACCGGCTCGTGAAAACCGTCTGAAGCAACCTGCTGTCTTTGGCCGGGCGCGTGCCCGTTTGCTGGCTTTCGCCAGCTCATAAACCTACAACAAAGCCCCCGCCGAAACGGAGGCTCGTTGGCATCAGGCTGAACTGCGCGGAATCAGCCCTCTTTATTGATGTCCTGCAGAGCTGAGATATCCACTTCCACTGAAGGCCCCATTGTGGATGTCACATACAAGCTCTTCCAGTAACGACCCTTGGCACCGCTGGGCTTGTTGCGATCAATGGTCTCCTGAAGCATTTTCAGGTTGTCGAGCAGATTGGCAGCATCGAAGCTGGCCTTGCCGAAACGCACGTGCACGATGCCGGTGCGGTCGGCGCGGAATTCAAGCTTGCCGGCCTTGAACTCCTTGATGGCAGCCGCCAGATCCGTCGTCACGGTGCCAGCCTTGGGGTTGGGCATCAGACCCCTGGGGCCGAGCACGCGACCCAGCTTCGCCACCTTGGGCATCATGTCTGGTGTGGCGATCAGCAGGTCGAAATCCATCTCACCCTTGCTGATGGTGTTGACGAGATCCTCGTCACCTGCCAGCTCTGCCCCGGCCGCTTTGGCTTCAGCCACCTTTTCACCGCTGGTGACAACAGCGATGCGCACGGTCTGCCCGGTGCCGTGGGGCAGGGCAACCGTGGTGCGGAGCTGCTGATCGGTGTACTTGGGATCGATGCCGAGACGCACATGCGCCTCCATGGTCTCGTCGAACTTGGCGTTGGCGTTCTCTTTGACCAGCTGGATGGCTTCGAGCGGCTCATAAGCTCGCTCTTCCACCTTGGTGACAAGGCTGGCCAGGCGTTTTGAAAGTTTTGGCATGGCTTGGTTGGGGTTCAGGCGACCGCGAGGTCTCCCCCGATAGGAATGGATGAAAACAATGAACTGACGCGAATGCGTCAGTCGCTGATGGCGACGCCCATGTTGCGAGCGGTGCCTTCGATGATGCGCATGGCCGACTCAATGCTGGTGCAGTTGAGGTCGGGCAGCTTGGTCTTGGCGATCTCCTCAAGCTGGGATCGCTTGATCGAGCCAACGCTTCCCTTGGCGGATTCTCCGGAACCTTTGGCGATTCCGGCAGCCTTGGTGATCAGCACGGACGCAGGCGGTGTCTTGGTGATGAAGGTGAAGCTGCGGTCTTCGAAGACCGAGATCTCCACCGGGATCACGAATCCGGCTTTGTCCTGGGTGCGGGCGTTGTACTCCTTGCAGAACGCCATGATGTTGACCCCGTGCTGACCGAGGGCAGGACCCACGGGCGGTGCAGGGTTGGCTTTGCCGGCCTGAAGGGCCAGCTTGATCACAGCTACGACTTTCTTGGCCATCGGCGGACGGAGTTGAACATCTGCGGATCACCTGGCCCTCGGGGCAGGTGTGGCGGGGTGGAGACCACCCCTCAGGCCGCCCTCCGCAGGGAGACGGCCGCCAGCGATATCAGTTCTGCTTGCTCACCTGGGAAAACTCGAGTTCGACCGGTGTCTCGCGACCAAAGATGGAGAGCAGAGCCTTGAGCTTGCTGCGCTCACCCGACACCTCAATGACCTCACCCTGAAAGTCCTTGAATGGGCCAGCCGTGACGAGAATCTGATCACCTTCGGTGAGATCAACCTTGACAACAGTCTTCTTCTCGGCTGCTCGCTTGAAGATGCGATCGACTTCCTGACGGCTGAGGGGACGCGGCTTGATGTGACCCCTGGCCTTTCCAGTGGCCCGGCGGTCTTCCGCCCCAACGAAGTTGATGACGTTTGGCGTGCTGCGCACGGCCATCATCGTGTCTTCGTCCAGCACCATGCGCACGAGCACGTACCCGGGGAAAACCTTCTCCTCGGTGGACTGGCGGCTGCCGTCCTTCTTGATTTTCACCGCGGGGGTTTCGGGAATCTCAATCTCGAGGATGCGATTGCTCACCCCAAGGGTCACAGCTCGCTGCTCAAGGGTGGCCTTCACCTTTTTCTCACAGCTGGAGGCCACCTGCACCGCATACCAGCGCGCAACTCCAGTGCGCACGGTCGGTGTTTCAAGGGTGCCCTCCTCACCATCGTTCGGCGCCGGAAGATCAAGCACCTCACCGGAAGTCGATTGGCTTTGATCGAGATCAGACACGAGGCGGGGCAGGGGCGAAGGTTGAACTGGAAAAATGAAGCGGGCGAAACCGGAGCGGCGTCAACGGAACACCTGTGAAGCTGCCCAGCCGTAGAAACGGCTCAGAGCGGCGATCGCCGCTGCCGAGAGGCTCACCATCAGAATCACGGCGATGGATTCGCTGAAAAGCTGCTGCCTGCTGGGCCAGACCACAAGCTTCAGCTCCTCAAAGGTGGCCTGCAGAAAACCACCCTTTTTCCCAGGCTGTTCAGGGCCTGAAGAGGGCTGCGTTGTCGCTGCGGTTGTGTCCTCGGAAGTGGGGCTGGTCACGGATGACGGGTCACAAAGTCGTCTGGGCCGGTGCTGACGCAGGCTCTGAGGGCACGTGACAGCAAACAGACATCTTACCGGACGCCTTCATGAACCTTCATTCCGGCTCGAAGCGGAAGGGTTCGTTGGCGGTTGCCCCGGCCTGAACACGCACCGCCTGGGCTCTGCTGAAACGGTCCTCCAGCAGTTCGGTCGCCAGTGGATTCTCAAGCCGGCGACGCAGCACCCTTCGCAGCGGTCTGGCGCCGTACTCCGGCTCATGCCCCAGGCTGACAAGCGCTTCAATCACGCCTTCCTCCACGCGCAGCTCCAGCCCCTGTTCCCGCAGCAGAGTGTCCAGGTCGGCCAGCTGCAGGCGCACGATCTTGCTCAGATCCTGCAGCCCGAGAGGCTGGAAGCGGATCACCTCGTCGATGCGGTTCAGGAATTCAGGCCGGAAATGCCGTCCCAGAGACTCGTCGACGGCAGCATCAAGGGAGGAGGCATCGATGGATCCTCCGGCCGCCCTGTCCTGGCGGGCGGATTCAAGAATGGCTCGGCTGGCCAGATTGCTGGTCATCACCACCACCGTGTGACGGAAATCGACCGTGCGGCCCTGTGAATCGCTGAGGCGCCCGTCATCCAGCACCTGCAAGAGCACATTGAAAACATCGGGGTGAGCCTTCTCGACCTCGTCAAGAAGCAGCAGTGCATAGGGGCGGCGACGCACCGCTTCGGTCAGCTGGCCTCCCTCCTCGTAACCGACATAACCCGGTGGCGCTCCCAGCAGACGCGCCACCGCATTGCGCTCCATGAATTCACTCATGTCGAGGCGCACCATCGACTCCTCTTCATCGAACAGCTGACCGGCCAGAGCCTTGGCCAGTTCGGTCTTGCCGACACCCGTCGGGCCCAGGAACAGAAACGACCCCACCGGCCGACGGGGATCCTTCATGCCGGCCCGGGCGCGCCGAATCGCCGCGGCAACGGCTCCCACAGCATCGGACTGGCCGATCACCCGCTCCTCAAGGCGCTGATCCAGCTCCAGCAGCTTCTGGCGTTCCCCGGCCAGCAGTCGTTGGATGGGAATCCCCGTCCAGCGGGCCACCACATCGGCAATGTCCTCGGCCTCCACCTGCTCGCGCAATAGAGCGGTGCCCTCCCGCTGCGCCTTTTGAAGAGACTCCTCCAGATCACTGCGTCGCTGCTGCAGGCGATGCAGCTGGTCGTACTGAAGCCGCGCGGCCTCTTCCAGATCTCCCTGGCGCTCTGCTTCGGCAACTGCGTGACGGAGATCCTCGTCCTCCTGCAGCAGCTGGCGCAGTTCCTGCAGCTGTGCGCGCTCTGCCTGCCAGCGCTCACGCAGCTGGCTGAGCTGGGAGGAGGCCTCCAGGCGCTGACGCTGAAGCTGCACGCGCTCGGCCTCAGGAGCCTGCTCCGCAGCGAGCACCGCCAGTTCAACCCGACGCAGATCCATCTCGGCGTCCTCCACCACCTGCGGTTTGGAGGTCACATCCATCTTGAGCTGTGCCGCTGCTTCATCGATCAGATCGATGGCCTTGTCAGGCAGGCAGCGATCGCTGATGTAACGATCGGCGAGGCGTGCGGCAGCGGTCACGGCCGCATCGGTGATCGTCACGCCGTGATGCAGCTCGTAGCGCTCCTTCACGCCGCGCAGAATCTCAATGCTGTGGTCAATCGAAGGCTCACAGATCTGCACCTGCTGGAAACGACGATTCAGGGCTGGGTCCTTTTCGACGGTGCGGCGGTAATCCTCAGGTGTGGTGGCGGCAATGCAGCGCAGATCCCCCCTGGCTAGTGCAGGCTTGAGCAAACTGCCTGCGTCGGCGCTGGAACGGTCGCTGTTGACCACGGTATGCAGCTCATCAATGAACAGCACCACCCCGGCTTCGGGATCGCTGACCTCCTGCAGCACCTCGCGCAGGCGCTCCTCGAACTGCCCACGGAACTTGGCACCAGCGATGAGGGCGCCCACGTCAAGGGCCACAAGGCGCAGTCCCTGAAGCGATTCCGGAACCTCACCGGCAACGATGCGCTGCGCCAGCAGTTCGGCGATAGCCGTCTTGCCAACGCCTGGAGCTCCGATCAGAACTGGATTGTTCTTGCCTCGGCGCGAAAGCACCTTGATCAGGCTGCGGATCTCACCGTCGCGGCCGATCACAGGATCCAGACGCCCCTTGGCAGCCTCAGCGGTGAGGTCGCGGGCATAACGATCCAGGGCGCTGGGCTCGAGCTCCGATGTGGAATCAAAGGAATGTTCAGCGACTGGCTCCGGCGAACCGAGCCCGGATTGCGGGACATCAGGAACAGACTGGGCTGATCGAGCTGCCGCTGGAACCTCCGGAGCCGGCGCGACTGAACGCAGTACGGGGGAAGGGGCACGCGGCGGAGGCGAAGCGACAGCAGACGTCGGCCGACGCAGTTCGGCCTCCAGCCGATCCGCCGGCAGTCCGAAACGGGAGAGCAGATCAGCACCGATGCGTGGGTCTCTGCCGATGGCGATCAGCAGATGCGAGACATCGATCAACCGTGATCCCCACAGTCCACGCACCCGATCGGCAGCTTCAAGCAAGGTCTCCAGGTCTTCACCGACGAACAGCTCGTCACCACGAGCTATGGGTTGCTCCTCAAGAAAACCCTCAAGCTGATCCAGCAGCTGGTCCCGAGGAAGAGACAGTGCATCCACATCCGAGCCGAAACGTGGATCGCTGAACAGAGCCTGGAGCAGATGCTCCACGTTCAGATCGCCATGACGCCAGCGCCGGGCTGAATCCTGGGCGGAGAGAAGCAGTTCCCAGGCCTCGTCGCTGAAACGATCTGGCTCCACCGTGAGACTGGCCGGAGGTTGAGGAGGCACGCCGAAATCGGATGTCATGGCGGGTAAATCGACTCAGGCGGCCAGCGGTCTGGCCGGAAGCTCGATCAACTCCACTTTGTAACCATCAGGATCCTCAAGGAAAGCGATCACCGTGCTGCCGTGCTTCATCGGACCCGGCTCACGCACGAGCCTTCCGCCTCGATCAGCGATACCCGCACAGGTGGCCTGGATGTCCTGCACGCCGAGGGCGATGTGGCCATACCCATTGCCGAGGTCGTAGTGCTCAGTGTCCCAGTTGTGGGTGAGCTCCAGCACGGTGTGCTCCTTCTCGTTGCCATAACCCAGGAACGCCAGGGTGAAGCGACCGGAGGCATAGTCCTTGCGCCGAAGCAGCTGCATGCCCAGAACATCGGTGTAGAAAGCGACTGATTTCTCCAGATCACCGACCCGGAGCATGGTGTGCAGCATGCGCATGATCGGGGCAAATCAGTGTCACCAGCATGGTGCATTCCCAGGATCCGCGGAAGGGAAGAATCAGACGAAAGGGTCTGGTTTCAATGGCCTGGGGTCAGCCTTGCAGGGCGACTCATAGGATCCCCGAGTCTTCGATCCACTTCACGTGTTCGATTCCCTCGACCTCGTCATCGACACCATCGTGGCCCGTGAGGTGCTCGACTCCCGCGGAAATCCAACCGTTGAGGCGGAGGTCCTGCTGGAGGGTGGTGCCAGCGGCCGGGCCATCGTGCCCAGCGGCGCCAGTACCGGTGCACACGAAGCCCACGAACTGCGTGACGGCGGCGATCGCTACATGGGCAAGGGCGTCAGCCAGGCCGTGAATCACATTGAGGAACGCATTGCACCCGCTCTGTGCGGGCTTTCCGCCTTGGATCAGGCAGCCGTGGACGCCGCGATGCTGGAGTTGGACGGAAGCGACAACAAATCCAGCCTCGGCGCCAACGCCATTCTCGCCGTGAGCATGGCCTGCGCCCGTGCAGCCGCCAACGGGTTGGGAATTCCCCTCTATCGCTACCTGGGCGGACCGATGGCAACCCTGTTGCCGGTGCCGCTGATGAACGTGATCAACGGCGGTGCTCACGCTGCCAACAGCCTGGATTTTCAGGAATTCATGCTGGTTCCCCATGGCGCACCGAGCTTTCGCGAAGCGCTGCGCATGGGAACAGAAGTGTTCCACACCCTCAAAGGACTGCTCAAGGACAAGGGCATGAGCACTTCTGTGGGAGATGAAGGAGGCTTCGCACCTGATCTTGGCAACGTGGAAGCCGGCGAGATTCTGGTGGAAGCGATTACCAAGGCGGGATACAAGCCCGGTGATCAGATTTCACTGGCGTTGGATGTTGCCAGCACCGAATTTTTTGACAATGGTCGCTACGCCTTTGATGGAGGCAGCTACGACAGCGCCGAGATGGTCGGCCAGCTCGAACAGTTGGTGGAGAGGTTCCCGATTGTTTCGATCGAGGACGGTCTTGCCGAAGACGACTGGGAAGGCTGGAAGCTGTTGACCGAGCGTCTCGGCGGCAAGGTGCAACTGGTGGGTGACGACCTGTTCGTGACCAACACCAAACGCCTGCAACAGGGCATCGACAGCGGCACCGCCAACTCGATCCTGATCAAGGTGAACCAGATCGGCTCACTCACTGAGACGCTCCAGGCCATCGACCTCGCCGGTCGTTCCGGTTACACAAGTGTGATCAGTCACCGCAGCGGCGAAACCGAGGACACCACCATCGCCGATCTGTCTGTGGCAACACGCGCCGGTCAGATCAAAACCGGATCCCTCAGCCGCAGTGAGCGAGTCGCGAAATACAACCAGTTGCTTCGTATTGAAGACGAACTGGGCAGCCAGGCTGTCTACGCCGGTGCGGTAGGCCAGGGCCCGCACGGCAGCAACCGACAACGAAATTGAATTTGCCTGCTGAAAGTTCAAACCCAGGCCATTGGCTCGTGCCCCAACTGCTGAACAGGGAGCACCTAGCGGCAATCAAGCTGAAACTGCTTCGCCGAAATAGCGCCAATGAACAGGGGTCTGATCACGAAGCCCTACTCGGCATCCAGGCAGATGGACAACATCTATCAGCATCCCGTTTTGATGACGATGTCTTTGACTTACTTACTAATTCCTCGCTTGTTGATGCAGTCAAGCGAGTGAGCGGGCTAGACGCCATTCGCCCATTTCAGTTCGACTTGCTGACCAAAGCACCAGGCGGAGCTGGAACTCCCTGGCATCGGGATCGTGACTTTCTGCCCATCGACAGCCAGTCATACACATGCTGGATTCCTTTAGATCCAGTCCCTGACCAATGCACTTTGGTTTATGCCGAGGGAACTGCAAAGCTCCCGCCTGAACAGAGCTACGCAGTAGGTCCAAATGCACTGCAACAGCTTCTTGAGAGGCACGGGAAACCGATTCGCGCACTTCCGGAAATGCTTCCAGGGGATGTGGACATTCACCAAGGCCAGGTCTGGCATTACGGCCCAGCCAACACCACACGCAACTGGCGCCAAGCTCTCGGGGTGGCATTCGTGGAGGATGGGACAAGACTGTGTATGCATCCCCAAGGCTTTTCAGGTCCTGCTGGTGCTCAAATGCGAACCAAGACACTTCTCACTTTGTTCGGGAAGCAAGCAGAAGGTCAATTCGTAACGGGTCCGCGTCACCCACGCCTCTGAATTAATGACGTTCGAAACTTTTGCCAAAACCATAGAGACTTCACAACTTAAGGGGCAACATATTTTCGTTCAGTGTCTGCCAAAAATGGGTTCCACAGCACTGAGCCTCAGCCTTGCAAATGCGGTTCATGAATACAACATGGAAGAAGCCCCTTTATTGATGCAAAGAAAAAATGACTCAGACTTCGAAGAAGTTCGATTGAAGTGGCTAAAAAAGAGGCAACAAAGCCTCTTATTTAAAGTCGACATATGCACCAGCATGTTTATGCTCACTGCTGAAATCAGCGATCATAGTTTAACAAAAGTCGGCTATAAACGAATGCTGCTAAACCGGTCACTGCGACCCTGGCTAAAAAGTATCAGCAATTGGAGTTTTCTACACAGCAATTATCCTCGCCGAGAAGCTTGGGAAAATAGTTATCGCAACTTTGTCGCGCAAAACGACCCAGAACTTCAAGCAATCATGCCAGAAACGCTGAACAGTTTGAGAAACATGGTGCTTTTTTGGATGCCAGTCTGGTTGACCTACCAGACATTGCTAGACATCCAATCACCAAAATGGATTTCCGGCAATTGGAGCCTCATAAATAATACGCGCTGCTCGATCCCTAAACCAGCAAATCGCAGCCAATTCTCTAATGCATTTAGAAAACAATTTGATGAGCTGATCCCAGCGATGCCCCAACTGCAGTTATCACCAGACAACAATCATCTCTTCCAGAGTGAATTGCGCAGGAAACTTCTTGATCGTGCAGCTTCAGCGATCTGAGCCCGAAAGCCCTTCCATGCGAGCATCCTTGCGGAGTTTCACCTGAAGCTTCAGCCAACCCATCCCGACCGGCACAGCCGCTCCTAGAGGCAGCAATGCCCAGAGCGGTCGAACGCTGGCTCCCATGATCGCAGCCGCCAGAGCCAGCCCACCAAGAAGAACTGACTGGCCGATGGAATGCTGCGCAACGACCATGCGACGGAACTGACGGTCTGATTCGCCCGTGCGGATCTGCAACTGCAGGTCACCTTGTTCCAGGCGCTCAAGGCTTTCATCCAGGCGACGGGGAATGCCGACGGCCCGCGAACTCAGGGCACCCACCTGACGGCCAAGTTCGTTAAACAGATCATTGGAGCCGGATCCACTGGAAGTCATGAGGGGCAGCAGATAGGGCTTAGCGATGCCTACCAGGCTAAAGGCGGGATCAAGACTTCGACCGACACCCTCAAAGGTCGATAGGGCTCGCATGACGAAAATCAGCTCCACCGGCAACCTGAATGGCTGGCCGTAAACCAGGTCGTAGAGGTCTCCCGACAGTTTGTCGATCACCGAGGCACTGAATGGTGGAGTGAGCGCGTCGCGCAGCATCAGACGAACCAGACGCCGCACCGGTCCCAGATCCACATCTGAAGCGATGACTCCAGCCACCTGCATCTCCTCCACCAGAGCGCCTGCATCGCGGGAGGCCGCCGCTCGAACCATCGACCCCAGCCGGCGGCGCAGACGCTCCGAAAGCTGCCCCATCATTCCGAAGTCGTAATAGATCAGCGCCCCATCGCTTGCGACCGCCAGATTTCCTGGATGGGGGTCGGCATGAAAAAAGCCGTATCGCACCAGTTGCTGCAGATAACTGGCGGCACCAATCTCAGCGACCTCGGAAGGATTGATTCCCGCCGCGATCAGCTCATGGCGATTGTTGATCTTGATGCCTGGCAGGTAATCGAGACAAAGCACCTGACGGGTGCTCAGCTCCCAGATCACTCCCGGGACAAGGATGCGGGGATCATCGAGAAACTGCTGACGGAAGCGGGCGGCGTGCTGAGCCTCAAGACGAAAGTCCAGCTCACGCAACAGCACACGCCGACATTCCTGGGCGATAGCCACCCAGTCGCGGCCACGGCCCCACTGGGGATGGCGCTGAAGCACAGACGCCACCTGCTGCATCACCTCCAGGTCAAGTCTGAAAACCGACTCGAGACCGGGACGTTGAATTTTCAGCACCACCTGGCGACCGCTGCGCAGACTGGCGCGATGCACCTGGGCCAGAGAGGCTGCAGCCAGAGGGTTCTCATCGAGATCGATAATCTCGGCACAACGTGCACCCAGCTCCGACTCCAGCAGGGCCTGTGCCTGATCGAAGGGGAAAGCGGGAACCCTGTCCTGCAGATCAGCCAGTTCTGCAACCCATCCCGCCGGCAGCACATCAGGACGAGCCGACAGCAACTGCCCGAGCTTGATGAATGCGGAGCCCAGATGAAGCAGCTCTCTGGTCAACCAGCGTGCGCGCTGCTGCTGACGGGTCTGACGCCGCCCCTCGGAGACACCACCGGGATACGTCCAACTGCAGCTGTCCCACCAAAGGAAAAACAGCAGCGCCAAAACACTGCGCCAGATGCGCAGTGCGCGCAGGCCCCTGCGCCAGGGAAGTGGACGCGAACCCCAACGGCTCAAGACCGCTCCTCCAGACGAGTGCTCAAATCCGCCACCTGAGCGCGCAATCGATCGATGCGCTGCTGCAGTGGTTCATGCTCTGCGCCGGAGCAATCAGCAGCGGCTGCAGCCTGAGGCTGATCCTCCCTTTGCAAGCGCTCGGCTTCCGCCTTCACCTCCTCCTGAAACAGATCCCATTCCTGGCGTAGGCGCTCAGGCGCATCCTGAACAGCAACGGCCATTCCTGCAGCTGCATCGGCCATGCCTTCACCCACCCTGGCCAACAGACGATTCATCGCCGCTCTGAACAGAGCATCCGGAGGAGTCATGGCCTTGCTAGCGATATTGAAACTGTGGCAGATGCACCGACATGGTGCGACCCCGATCAGGGAGCGGGTGGTGCGTCCGGAGGTGCCCGGAAAATCAGCGATTCGTCGATGGCTGGTCGCGGTTGAACGACGGCTGGCTCCGGCGTCACCACAGCGGCAGGAACGGGTTGCGGCGCATCGGGTGCTGGCACTTCAGCGGCGGGCAATGGATCCAAGCTGGGAGTCAGAACAGCAGTTGGCGGTGCCGGCTCAGGGACGACCTCATCCACAGGAACTTGACCTGATGCCGCAACAGGCGCCGCTGTGGACGTGGGCTCCTCGGTTACCGCCCATGGCTGAGCAGCGGCAGCCTGCTGAGATTGCTTACGTCGCTCGGCCTCCTTAGCAATGGCCTCGGCCTCTTGATTGGCCTTGCGTTGCACAGCGTCGATTGCTTCCTTGGCTGCAACGTCTCCCATCAGAGGCTGATCAGCGCCGTAACGACGCCTCAGCCCATCAAGAGACTCACCGGGGAAGCTGTTCTGGCGAAACATGGCCTGCTGCGGTTTTTCCCACCCCTGCTGCATCAGCACCACACGCTGGGTGATGCCGTAGCCGAGTGCGAAGCAGGCGCCAGCCAGCAGAGGACCAACCCAGAAACGAGGTCGCCTGGACCGCTGCTGATCAGAGGTTGTGGCTGTCATCGCTGTGGCAGGCATGGACAACACCGGAAGTTCGGTGGAACCCATCTTCGCCCGTAATCGCTGAGGGTGCAGCTCCGATCGATCAGGTCGTGTAGTCGGCGTTGATGCGCACGTATTGATCGGACAGATCGCATCCCCAGGCACGACCTTCTCCTGGACCTGAGCCGATCATCAGATGAATCAGCACGGTGTCGTCGACCAGATAGCTGCCATGAGCCCGCTGCTGCATATAGGTCGATGCCGCCAGTCGATCAAAACCCAGGGGCTGGCCGTTCTCCATTAATTGATGCTCTCCGATCCAGAGCGAAATCTCCTGGGGATCAAAAACCACTCCGGAACGCCCAGCAGCAGCAACAATCCGGCCCCAGTTGGGGTCACGTCCGTGCACAGCTGTTTTCACCAGCGACGATCCGCAAATGGTGCGAGCGATCTGCACAGCGTCAGGCTCCGATGAAGCTCCCTCCACAACAGCCTCGATCAGGCAGGTTGCACCCTCACCATCACGAGCAATCGCACGCGCCAGGTGTTGAGCCACCAGGGTCACTCCCTGTTCGAGCAGTTCAAACTGATTGAAAGGGAAAGGCTCTCCAGCGGCAAAACCCAGAAAAGTGTCATTAGTGCTGGTATCACCGTCGACGGTGATGACATTGAACGATCGCCGAACGGCGCGTTGAACCATTGCTCGCCAGACCTCCGCTGGCACTCCTGCATCACAGGTGAGATAGCCGAGCATGGTGGCCATATCAGGGTGAATCATTCCCGAACCCTTGGCCATCCCGCCAATGCGCACAGTGCGGCCTTCAATCTCTGCCTCCAGGGCGATCTGCTTCTCCACCAGATCAGTGGTGAGGATTGCAGCCGCAGCGGCTGCACCTCCATCAACAGCCAGAGCGTCGACAAGCGGATCAAGACCCGCCAGCAAAAATTGCATCGGTATGGGGACACCAATGACACCGGTGGAGCAGATCAGCACCTGATCAAACGGCACCCCCAGACGATCAGCCAGGGCCTGAGTGGCGCGCCGGCTGTCGATCAGACCACGGTCTCCTGTGCAGGCATTGGCCTGACCGGAATTGATCAACACAGCTCTGCACTGCCCCTCGCTGGCCAGCAAGCGCTCTGCGCAGAGATCCACGCAGGCCGCACGCATCACTGATGTGGTGAAGGTGCCGGCACAGACTGCACCCTCAGGTGCGATTACCAGGGCCAGATCCGGCTTGCCGGATTCCTTCAGACCAGCCGTGATGCCGGAGGCCTCGAAGCCGGCGGGAGCCGTGACCCCGCCTTCAATCGTGGACCAGGAAACAGATTGCGCCATCAAGGGATTTGGCGAGGCAAACCACAACCTTCATTAAATGCCGGCACCTTCGGCCATGAACTGAATCCTCTGGGACAGACTGAGACTGGTATGCAATCTGCTTTCCTCCCCCTTGAAAGCAACACCCCGCTGGAAAGGAGCACAACGCCGTATTGGGTTAACGGGCGGTATCGCAAGCGGCAAGAGCAGTGTGGGGCGCAACTTGGCAGAGCTCGGGCTGCCGGTTCTGGATGCGGATATCTACGCCCATGAAGCCTTAACCCCTGGAAGTCTCAGCAGCGAGATCGTTCTGCAGCGCTACGGCAAGACCATTGAGGAGCCCATCAACAAAGTCCAAGAAGAAGCCGAGCAGGTCCGCAGCATCAACAGACAGGCCCTGGGTCAGATCGTGTTCCATCACCCTGAGGAGCGGCAATGGCTAGAAAAGCTGGTCCATCCGCTAGTGCAGAGACGTTTTAAAGCCGAGCTGATACGTCTTCACCAAGAATCAACAGTTGTACTCATGATTCCTTTGCTGTTTGAGGCCAGTTTGGAAGGGCTCTGCAGTGAAGTATGGGTAGTGAATTGCAGCGAGAAGCAGCAAATAGAACGACTCGTAGCGCGTGATGGACTCAGCGTTCAGGACGCCTCACAGCGAATTAACGCTCAGTGGCCATTGCGCAAGAAATGCCAACTTGCAGACCTAGTAATTGATAACTGCGGGAATCCTGGTGCTTTCAAGGAAGTGCTGCAAAGGCTCATCTGGCCTGGCCTGAGCTGACTGCGTGAAACGGCTATTCCATCCCTGTGACCAACCTCACAGCTCCGGCTGATTCAGCTCATCTCCTCGACCTCTCATTCCGGAGATGGTGTGGTCATCGGGAGGAACAAACCCTCCCACTTCTCCTCAAACATCCAACGCATCTCCTCACATGCAACTCAACGCAATCGCTCTTTCCTCGCTTCTCATCTCCGCTCCTTTTCTCTCCTTTGCTGCTCCTTCCGCCAACGCTCAAAACTTCACGCCCAACACCGGCGGCATCCTCGGTCTCTGCGACTCCAACTCTGGTTACCTCCACACCAAACCCCTCAAAGTTGGCGGGTCAAGCCGCGACTGCGAGGAAGCTCGCGAATTGGCTGCCGATGAGGCCGCGCGTAACCGCAATCACGACCGCAACTCTCAGCTCATTGGCCTTGGCGGCAACCTCATCACCGGCCTCATCTTCAACAGCCAGCAACAGCGACAAGCTCCAAAAGACGACTCCGCCATCAAACAAGCCGAACTCGCTCTCCTGAAGCAGCAGCAGGAAATCGAACTCCTCAAAATGCAGCTCCAGGCTCAACAAGCTGCCCAGTACTCCCCCTACGGCGTTCCTGTTCGCGTGCAAAACACCTACCCAGTTCAACCCACTTACACCCACCCCGCTTACACCCACCCAGCTCCTCAACCCGCCGCCTACTCAGCCGCTCCAGCTCCTTACGCCTATTGATCCGTCTCAGCAGCACAAACCGCTAAACACAACGTCTTGCCCCGCATCAGCGGGGCTTTTTTGTGCCCACACACAACGGCTATTCCATCCCTGTGACCAACCTCACAGCTCCGGCTGATTCAGCTCATCTCCTCGACCTCTCATTCCGGAGATGGTGTGGTCATCGGGAGGAACAAACCCTCCCACTTCTCCTCAAACATCCAACGCATCTCCTCACATGCAACTCAACGCAATCGCTCTTTCCTCGCTTCTCATCTCCGCTCCTTTTCTCTCCTTTGCTGCTCCTTCCGCCAACGCTCAAAACTTCACGCCCAACACCGGCGGCATCCTCGGTCTCTGCGACTCCAACTCTGGTTACCTCCACACCAAACCCCTCAAAGTTGGCGGGTCAAGCCGCGACTGCGAGGAAGCTCGCGAATTGGCTGCCGATGAGGCCGCGCGTAACCGCAATCACGACCGCAACTCTCAGCTCATTGGCCTTGGCGGCAACCTCATCACCGGCCTCATCTTCAACAGCCAGCAACAGCGACAAGCTCCAAAAGACGACTCCGCCATCAAACAAGCCGAACTCGCTCTCCTGAAGCAGCAGCAGGAAATCGAACTCCTCAAAATGCAGCTCCAGGCTCAACAAGCTGCCCAGTACTCCCCCTACGGCGTTCCTGTTCGCGTGCAAAACACCTACCCAGTTCAACCCACTTACACCCACCCCGCTTACACCCACCCAGCTCCTCAACCCGCCGCCTACTCAGCCGCTCCAGCTCCTTACGCCTATTGATCCGTCTCAGCAGCACAAACCGCTAAACACAACGTCCCTATCATCATGAAAAGTTCGATTCTCAAAATCACACTCTTAGCTGCTCTAAGCGGAGTCACATCCCTGGCAACCACCATAGGCAAATCAAATGCGCAACAACTCAGGACCGGCATAACAACACATCAATCTGGATTCAGGTCAACCGTTTGCATCCAGAACAAACCCTGCAGAAGCATCGAAATGAACATTCAACTTCCACAAACCACGGGAATACAAAAAGAAGAAGAAACCACACAAACCATGTCAAAAGCCAAATATTCCCTTTTCGACTTTCTCCCAGAATTCATCATTGATTTTAGAGAGTTATAACCTGCACACATCAAGCTAAATAAACGAGCCATCTGTTCGCTTACTCCCCTCCAAATGATGAAAACAGTTCGACTAGCCTTTGCACTTTTTGCTGTTTCGACGGCAGTCTCTCTATTGAGTGCATCAAGCATGAAAGCTCAAACAGGCGCTTATCCGGCAACATCTGCACCAATCAACAATCCTCTCGCCATTAAACGAGCTTTCAACCTAGCTAGAGATACAGGGATTAAAATAAATGGCGGACTCAGCAATTACCGACCAGCTCGCTGCATGTTTGACAGCACAGTCAACAATCGCTGCCTTGCGAAGCGTGATGCATCGGGGATGGTGTTCCACTTCCCCGGAGGATCTCCTGGCTGGCAGGAAGCTGGAAGACCTCCGACAATCGTCACAATCCTGCGAGTTGCTCCTGACGGGAGATCAGTAATCCAACAGATCTACAACGGACCACCTGGGCAAGCAATGCCTAAGTAATTAGAGGCATGGCAAGCAATCGCAATCATCCCTTCAGTTTCTGACTGAGAATCTGATTGGCAAGTTTCGGATCAGCCTTGCCACCGGTCTTTTTCATCAGCTGCCCAACAAAGAATCCCTGCAGCTTGGTCTTGCCTCCTCGGAAAGCCTCAACCTCGCCGGGATGAGCGGCCAGCAACTCCTCAACGATTGAAGTGATGGCAGCGGGATCACTGATCATTCCCAGCCCACGCTCATCAACGATCGCCTTGGGTGAGCCGCCCTGTTCGAGCAGTTCAGGGAGGATTTCCTTGGCAATCTTGCCGCTAATTTTGCCGCCATCAATCAACTTCACCATTTCTGCCAACTGATCAGGACGAAACGGGAGTTCTGCATAACTCAGCCGGTTGCTGTTCACATGGGCAGCGATATCCCCAGTGATCCAGTTGGCGGCAAGTTTGGCGTCAGCTCCGCCAATCACCACAGCCTCGAAGTAGTCGGCCATCGGACGCTCGTCGGTGAGCACGCGGGCGTCGTACTGCGACAAACCGAGCTGATCGGCATAGCGATGACGTTTGGCCGCAGGCAGCTCGGGCAGTTCAGAACGCCAGCTTTCACGTTGCTCAGCGCTCACCTCGATCGGACCCAGATCGGGATCGGGGAAATAGCGGTAATCACTGGCGCCCTCCTTGCTGCGCATGCTTTTGGTGAGCTGTTTGCCTTCGTCCCACAGGCGGGTTTCCTGAACGATGGGCTCACCGCTTTCGTAGGCCTTGATCTGGCGCTGGATCTCGTATTCGCAGGCTTTCTGAATCGCTGAGAACGAGTTCATGTTCTTGATCTCCACCTTCGTGCCGAAAGGGGCATCCGGACCGCGACGCACGGAGATGTTCACGTCACAGCGCAGCGATCCTTCCTGCATGTTGCCGTCACTGACACCCAGATAGCGCATGATCCGGCGGATCTCCGACGCATATTCAGCCGCCTCACGACCCGTGCGCAGATCGGGCTTGCTGACGATCTCAGCCAGGGCAACACCGGCACGGTTGTAGTCCACCAGTGAGTGGGTGGAGCCGGCGAGTCGATCACTGCCGGCGTGCACAAGCTTGCCCGCATCCTCCTCCATGTGAAGACGCTCGATCCCGATCGTTTTCAGGTAGGTGTCCTTGCCCTTTTCAGCGACCTCAACCTCGATCCAGCCCTCTTCGGCAATCGGCTCGTCGTATTGGGAGATCTGATAGTTCTTCGGAAGGTCCGGATAGAAATACTGCTTGCGGTCGAATTTGCTGTGCTCGGCAATGTTCAGATTCAGAGCCATCGCCGCCTTGACTGCATATTCCAGGACCTTCTGATTCAGAACAGGCAGCGTTCCAGGCAAACCGCAGACCACGGGATCGATATGGGTGTTGGGATCATCTCCATAAGTGGTGGAGGCAGCCGTGAAGATTTTGCTGTCAGTGCCCAGCTGCACATGGGTCTCCAAACCGATCACGGCTTCCCAAGCACCCTCAGCAGCCATCTGTGAACTCCATCTCTGCGCTGATCCTATGGAAGCGACTCACAATGCAGATGCATTGACCAGCAGTCATGGGCAGTCATCGCTGGTGTCAACGGCTCTTGACTTTCCTGGTGATCATGCTGATCTCCCTGCTGGCGATCGGGCTTCCATCAGTCTCAAAGCAATGGCAGCAGGAGCCCCTGCGCGTGCAGTTGCGCTGGTTACCTCAGGCCCAGTTCGCAGGGTTCTATGTGGCCAAGGACCACGAATTTTTTCAGCGCGAAGGTCTCAGCGTCTCTCTGGAACCGGGAGGTCCTTCGGTGAATGGCTTGCAGCGGCTTCGCGATGGTGAGGTTGATGTCACCGTTGCCTGGACGTCGGATGCGCTGGACATGCGCCGTCAGGGAGCGGAGCTGGTGAATGTGGCGCAGCTGCTGCAGCGTCCGGGAACAATGCTGGTGTGCAGCGCGGCATCAGGTGTCAAGAAAGCTGCCGATCTGAAGGGGAAACGCGTTGGCACCTGGTTTCTCGGGGATGAATTCGATGTCGGGCACTGGTTGCAGCGCTACGGGCTCGGGTTGAACGCCGTGAGGCTGGTTGAGCAAAAACCGGCAGCCCGGGACCTGCTCGATGGGCAGGTCGATTGCGCCACAGCCATGAGCTACAACGAGTTTCAGACGATTCTCCAGGCAGGGGCTCTTCAGTCGGATCTGTTCACGGTGCGTTTCGCTCAGGAGAACAGCGGGTTTCTCGAGGATGGTCTCTATGTGCGCGCGAGTGATCTGCAGGATCCAGTCAAAAGCGATCGTCTGGCGAGATTTCTGAGAAGTCTCGCTGCCGGGTGGCGTTACACCGCAAGACATCCCGATGAGGCGGTCGCGATCACGGAGCGCTTCATGGACAGCAGCAACACAACGCATCAGAAGGCCATGTTGCGGGAGATCCTGCAGCTGATGGACCTCAACAAGGGCTATGGCCTGCTGGATCCCGCCAGCTTCCGGCGCAGTGTGGAGATCGTGGGTCGCGGCAGTGGCGATCCTGAGGGAATCGCCAGAGCCGCTCGCGGGGCTTGGAGCCTGAAAGTCTGGCGTGGCTCGGAACTGGATGGATCACAGCGCGGTCCTCTCGGGCCTGCAGGACGTGAAGCCTTCTCAACTCTGGTGACGAGCCCATGGTTCTACGTGCTGGATCTGATCGGGACGACAGCTTTTGCTCTCTCCGGCTTGATCCGGGCTCTCCAGCGTCGCTACGACCTGTGGGGATGCTTCATTCTCACCTTGCTGCCTGCTGTGGGAGGTGGCATCCTCCGCGACCTGCTGATTGGCGGAATGCGATCTCCACCCTTCGTCTTTCAGGACGGCACCTATCTGCTGGTGGTTCTGATCGTGCTGGCCGGAGGGTCCATTCTCGCGAGTCTGCTGAGCGAAGGAGCCGCCGACAGCGCGAACTTCCAGCGGCTGCTGGGGCTCTGCGACAGCATCGGTCTGGCCACGTTCACCATCATTGGCGCTCAAGTTGCACTCGAAGCGGATCTGAACTGGTGGTGGATGGTCATCTGTGCAGCACTCACTTGTGCAGGCGGCGGCATGGTGCTGGATGTGGTGACCGGACGTGAACCACGCACTTTTCAGGGTGAGCCCTATGAGGAGATCGCCGTGCTGGGAGCCGTTGTCCTCATCGGCGGCTTCATGATCGCCGATCGGTTCGAAACCCTTCAATGGCCGGTTCTTGCCGCCATGATCGTGAGCTGGGTGACAGTCTTCATCTGTCGGCAGCTGGTGATCCGCCACAATCTGCGCTCATGGCGGCCAGGCCTATGACGCGGTCGCAGCTGGGCGAAACAAACATCACGTGCTCCGAACGAATCCTGATCCTGGGAGGTGGCTTGATGGGTCTCGCCATCGCCCACCAACTGGCTCGGAGGGAACAGCACGTGACGGTGCTGAGCAGGCGCCGCAGTGAAGCTGCCGGTTTCGTCGCGGCGGGAATGCTGGCGCCCCATGCCGAGGGACTCAGTGGAGCTCTGCTTCAGCTTGGTCGACTCAGCCTGAGCCGCGTCGCCAGCTGGGTTGCTCAAATCGAAGCGGACAGTGGTCTCCCTTGCGGACTTCGTTCCTCAGGCATCGTGGTCCCGTTTCACAGTGCCGATGAACGGGATGCTTATGCGACTGCCGCTTTCGGAGATCGACTGAATCGCGAACAGCTTGTGCAGGAATTACCAGGCATAAGTTCTCTATGGAGAGCTGGTCTGCTGTTCATGCAGGACGGGCAGATCGACAACAGACGTCAGTTGATGCGCGCACTTGAGAGCGCCTGCGTGGATCGCGGTGCGCAGTTTCAGGAAGGAGTGGAGGTTCTGGAACTGATCAGCGCCGATGGTCGCCTGAGCGGTGTGCGCACCAGGGATTCAGAAGGAAGGGAAGCAACGCTTGCCTGCGAACGGGCTGTGCTTTGCAGCGGAGCCTGGAGCGGGCAGCTGTTACCTCAGCTGCCGGTGTTCCCCGTGAAAGGTCAGATGCTGTCGCTGCAAAGTCCTCGCGGTGCCCTCAGGCGCGTGATCTTCGGCCCGGGGATCTATTTGGTGCCCCGGGAGGATGGACTGGTGGTGGTGGGCGCGACCAGCGAACGCAATGCCGGCTTCAGCGAAGGCCTCACACCACAGGGACAGACCACCCTCAAGCAAGGCATTGCCGCCCTGCTGCCCGAAGCTGAGAGCTGGCCTCCTATGGAGCGCTGGTGGGGGTTCCGTCCCTGCACTCCGGATGAAGGCCCTCTGCTCGGCAGCAGTCCAATTCCTGGGCTTCTGCTGGCCTGCGGCCACCACCGCAACGGCGTTCTTATGGCTGGCGCCACCTCTGAACTGATCGCAGATCTCGTTTGCAGAACTGAACCGAAACGGGATATTGCGTCACTGCTTCCAAGCTTTCGCTGGAATCGCTTTCAATCCCTCTGACGGGTGGCAATCGAAAACAGATTGACGCCGGCATTCTCGAACCTGCACTGAGTGAGACCGACAGGGAAGCCGGCCGACTCCGCCAGCTTCACCATGGCGGCCTGGTCGCGGTGAATCAATCGCCAGTCGAGCAGGTGATCCATCAGGCCGCGAGTTGGGTTGTCGATGTGAAAGTTTCCCAGGATCGAACGTCCGCCGGGTTCCAGGCACGAGTGAATCCATGTCTGCAGACGAGTGACAATCCGATCATCGAAATAATCAATCAGGCCAATGGAATAAATCAGATGCTGAGGCTCAAGATCCAGCTTCTGACGACCGATGCAGAGGTGAAGCAGATTACGCCGTTCAAGCCGCACCTCACGTTCAAGGCCCTCACGGATCAGACGCTCCCGCACATAATCAAGAGCCTGCTGATCAACATCGACCAGCGTGAACTGCACCTGGTCAGCTAGATCGGAATCCTGGAGAAGAATGTCAAAGATCTCGGCAGCTGGGCCACATGCCAGGCTCGTGACCCGTAGTGGCCGCTGGTCAGTGAGAGTCAGAGCGCGTTGAAGCTCCTCCCGCAACAGTCCTCGGCGATTACGGACGGCCCTGGCTGCGGGTTGATTCAAAAAACAGCGATCGAGCAGTGTGCCCAACTCTCCAGCACCTCCTGGCTCATCGGCATACATCCAGGCAATCGTGAGGAAATCGCCTGCATACCCACGCGGTTTGCGATACATCCTCTCCGCTGAACGTGTGAGCAACAGATAGGGCAGCAATTCAATGCGCAGGGCCTGAAGAGCTGGGGTGTCTGGCGCCGGGGTCTCCCCCGAAAGCGCTGGGAACAGGCTGTCAGTGAGACGAACCAGGGTGTCAAACGCCGCTGCCAGATCCCTGCGCAGAACAGCATCGGATTCACTGCGGCGAAGATCGGCCTCCACCGCAGCGGCACACTGCTTGAAGCGGAGCACCGCAGCGGCCAACTCCGGCGGCATCAGCGAGGGAGAGCCACGTTCCGCCACGCCGTCACAGCCATAGGGGTGAGTCTGTGTGAGCAAACGCTGGGCGTTGATGGCCGCCAGAGCCCTGAAAACTCGCTGCCCCTCTGCAGGGTTCGACTTCATCAGTTCATGGAGATCGTGCTGCGGGAGCCGCAGAGCCTCCACCGGCTCGCAAGCCATCACACTGGCCCGGGCCACACCACCCAGGAGAAAAGAGATGTCTCCGAGCACGCTGCCAGGGCCGAGCAGGGGGCCCTCCTGTTGCAAAAGCCCCTCCCAGCTGGCCTGAACAACACCTGAGGAAATCAGGATCAGGCCATCCGGAGGATCACCCTCCTGAATCAGACGGTCCCCCGGGGCAAAGGTGCAGGGCTGTACATCGGCAAAGGCCTTATCAACAACTCCTTCAAGGGCCTGGAGCAGCAACAATGACTCAGCGTTCAAAGAGACCCCCGGGACAATGCCCCGAGGGTATGCAGATTCAGATCAATCGCCAAACAATCAGTCTTCGACCCGCCAGGCCTGATCTGAGGGAGTCCAGTCGTTGAGCTCAGATGCCTGAAACCAGAGACCGATCTCAAACTGAGCGGTTTCAGCTGCATCAGATCCATGGATCACATTGCGACCGATGTTCACAGCCAGGTCGCCACGAATGGTGCCTGGTTCCGCCTCGAGAGGCTTGGTGGCACCTATCAGCTTGCGGGCACTGGCGATCACACCGTCGCCTTCCCAGACCATGGCCACCACCGGCCCTGAGGTGATGAAATCAACCAGCCCTGCAAAGAACGGCCGCTCCTTGTGAACGCCGTAGTGCTGCTCAGCAAGTTCACGACTGGCGGTGAGCTGCTTGAGACCCACAAGCTTGAAACCTTTGCGCTCGAAGCGGCCGAGAATTTCACCCACCAGCCCGCGCTGGACACCATCGGGCTTGATGGCGATGAACGTGCGTTCGGTGGCCATGAAGAATCACAAGACAGAAGGCCGGCATCCTCTGTGCAAACCCACCCCCTTGGCAAGCAAACCGCGAACCGTGTGTTTCTGCTGCTCTGAGGCAGCCTCCTTAGATTTGCTCCAAGAATCACAGCGCTAAGCCACGCATGGTGCTCGCCGACGCCAACCAACCTGGAGGTGAGGAAGCAGACAGCAGATCAGCACCGACCAGTTCCTGGAATATCCAGGACAGCTCCGAGCTCTACGGGCTCGAACGCTGGGGAAATCCTTACTTCTCAATCAACCTGCGCGGCCATGTGAGTGTGCAACCCCGTGGAGAACGTGGCGGAAGCCTCGATCTGGTCGAGCTGGTGAAAGGACTGCAGGGCCGCAACCTCAACCTGCCGCTGCTGATCCGTTTCGACGACATCCTCGAAGACCGGCTGGAGAGCCTTCATGCCGCTTTCGAGCGCGCGATCACCCGCTACGACTACAGCGGTCGTTATCAGGGCGTGTTCCCTGTGAAATGCAACCAGCAATGCCATGTGGTGGAGGAGCTGGTGAGCTGCGGCAGACGCTGGCACTTCGGGCTTGAGGCGGGCAGCAAGGCGGAACTGCTGATCGCCCTCTCGCTGATTGATGACCCTGAAGCCCTGCTGATCTGTAACGGCTACAAGGATCAGCGCTACATCGAAACGGCGATCCTCGCCCGTCGTCTGGGCAGGCGGCCGGTGGTTGTGATCGAACAAGCCGATGAAGTGCAACGCATCATCGAAGCCAGCAAGGAACTCGGTGCTGCACCCCTGATCGGGATCCGCGCCCGTCTCTCCAGCCGAAGCACCGGTCGCTGGGGCAACTCGGTGGGCGAAAAGGCCAAATTCGGTCTGCCGGTCCCGGAGATCCTCGCGACCGTCGAAGCTCTGAAGGACGCAGGTCTGCTGGAGGAACTACGCCTGCTCCACTTCCATGTGGGCAGCCAGATCAACGACATCGCTGTAGTCAAGGATGCACTGCAGGAGGCTTCCCGCATCTATGTGGAACTGCACAAACTGGGAGCGCCGATGGGTTACCTGGATGTCGGCGGCGGACTGGGCATTGACTACGACGGCAGCCGGACAGCAACCGCTGCCTCCACGAATTACTCACTGCAGAACTACGCCAATGACGTGGTCGCCACAGTCAAGGAGGGCTGTGAACCTCATGACGTGGCAGTGCCGACCCTGGTGAGCGAGAGCGGTCGAGCCATCGCAAGCCATTTCTCGGTGCTGGTCTTCAACGTTCTAGGCACCGGCGGGTTGCCCCAGACCACACCCTCACCTTCCGACGATGAATCGCTGATTGTGCGCAACCTGCACGACACACTGCGAGGAATCAAGACGCTCACCGTTGATGGCAACGCCGATGTCTCCCGGCTGCAGGAAGCCTGGAACGACGCTCTCAAGTTCAAGGATGATGCACTGGCTGCTTTTCGACTCGGCTACCTGAGCCTGACCGAGCGCAGCCGAGCGGAACAGCTCACCTGGGCCTGTGCCAGGGCTCTGGTGGAGAGACTTCCTGAAGACGCCGTTCTCCCCGATGAACTTCAGGCCTTGCCGGCTGTTCTGGCCCTCACCTACTACGCAAACCTGTCGATTTTCCGCTCCGCCCCTGACACCTGGGCCATTCAGCAGCTCTTTCCTCTAATGCCGATCCACCGGCTCGGAGAGAAACCAACCGAACTCGGACACTTCGCGGATCTCACCTGCGATTCAGACGGCCGCCTCAACCGCTTCATTGCCGATGGACGCAGCAAGCAACTTTTGGAACTGCATTCCCTGCAACCTGAAGAGCCGTACTTCATCGGCATGTTTCTCGGTGGTGCCTATCAGGAAGTGATGGGCAACCTTCACAACCTCTTCGGCACTACTGATGCGGTGCATATTCGTCTGGCACCGGGCGGGGAATACCAGGTTGACCATGTGGTGCGTGGCGACACCAACGCCGAAGTTCTCAAGGCCATGGAACACAACCCGGAATCTCTGCTGGAACGACTACGCGTCGCCAGTGAGAGATCAATCCGAGGCAACAAGCTCAAGATCGCCGAAGCACGACGGCTGATGGATCATCTGGAGATCAGCCTGCGCCAGAGCACCTATCTGCAGAGCTGACACGTCATGACCCTGACTCTGAGCTTCCTCGCGATTCTGGCATTACTCACAGTCCATCGGGTCTGCAAGCGCAAGAAGCTCAGCCCGCCTCCTTTGAGGCTGCCTCTGATCGCAGCGATCGCCATACCACTGCTGAACAAGCTGGCTGAAATCGTCAGTTATGGCGGACTGCCGGTTTTGCAGAACTCACTGGCAGCAGCGATCACGCTGCTCTGGGCCCTCAGCCTCATCCGCATTCTGAGCTGGGGGATCCTGCAGATTCCCGCCGAACTGGGTTGGTGGAAACCCACCGCAAAAATTCTGCGCGACCTGCTGACCCTTGCTGTGATCACAGTCGTGACAATGGTCGTAATTCACCGAGATTTCCGCGTCAATCTCGTCGGATTGGCAGCCACCTCAGCCGTCGTCACTGCCGTGATCGGCCTTGCTGCTCAGGAAACCCTGAAAAATTTGTTTGCAGGAATCTCATTGCAGGTTGATTCTCCTTTTGAAGAAGGCGACTGGGTTGATCTCGGCTCAACAACCGGAGTCGTCACATCCCTGCGTTTGATGACTACCAGAGTGCGTGGAATCGATGGCTCAATCACCGTGGTGCCGAACAGCCGCATCGCTGTGGAAGGGCTGAGACGCTTCAAGCCTGAGGAGCCCGTC
Source organism: Synechococcus sp. MIT S9503 (assembly GCF_047304175.1). Taxonomy (GTDB): domain Bacteria; phylum Cyanobacteriota; class Cyanobacteriia; order PCC-6307; family Cyanobiaceae; genus Synechococcus_C. Next base: position 1,901,276 of record NZ_CP138955.1, read on the forward strand.
GGTCAGATCATCGAGTTGGGGTTGGATTACAACTTTCCTCCAAGCCAAGCAGTTGATTTGCTGCAACGCACTCTTTATCAAAACCGCAAACTGCTCCGTACCCCCACTCCCAAGGTCTGGGTCTCGTCTTTCGCTGAGAGCTCCATCATCTACAGCCTGCTGACATGGCAGACCTCCGCCATGGAAATGCGTCAACTGAGAAGCACTGTGCTCGAACAGATCTGGTATGCCCTCCATCGCGTCGACCAGTCAATCCCCTACCCAGTGCGAGACACTCGCACAAAACCGAGTCCGGCCAGGTTGCCGTCCCGTGAAATCACATCGAAACAAAAGCAAAAGCTTCTATCAACAACCGAAATTTTTGGCCACCTGAATGATCATCAGCTGGAAATGCTGGCGGATCTCGCGAGCTGCCACAGCTTTGCACCAGGTGAATCAGTCGTCAGACAAGGAGAGCTTGGTGACAGTCTGTATCTGGTTGTCAGTGGAACTCTGGAGGTATTTCAAGCAAACACCGATAGCTCCACAAGACTGCCAGGTCGATTCGTCGCCAGTCTCGAAACCAGAGATGCTTTTGGAGAAATGGCGCTGTGCACCGGAGAAGCAAGGACAGCGAGTGTGATCTGCCAAACCGAATGCGTCTTGATTGAAATCGAGCGAAAACACTTGCTGCCGCTGCTGGAGGAAGAACCGGCAATTCTCGAAACCATGGGTTCAATCATGGCCGCACGACGACAGCAGCTCAAAGCGAACAAGGAGGAACGCGCTGAATCCCGACGCCGGGCATTGATTGCGCGCATGCAGAGGCTGTTCAATCTGTCCAAGCAGAGCCAATGATGTGGCAAAGACTGCTTGGTCAGACCCTGCCCTACGCGGCAGCCGCAGGTCTATTGGTTGGCCTTCAGTCTTCTCCCTTGGTGGAAACCACCAACCTGCTCGTCTATGACCTGGCGATCAACCTGCGCAACCGCGGCAGTGACGATCAAGCTGAAGACCTGACCTGGCCGGTCACGGTGGTCGGCATCAACGAAGCCGACATCAAGCGCTATGGCTGGCCACTCGACGATGCCCTGCTCTGCGGCGCCCTGAAACAGCTCGATACCCTCGGAGCCAGTGCCATCGGCCTTGACCTGTACCGCGATCAGGCTAAACCCTGCCTTCAGGACGAGATTCAACGCAATCCCCGCCTGATCTCGATTCGCAATGAAGTCGACGGAATCGCAGCGATCCCTGGAACACCTGCACGGCAACAGGCCTTCAATGACCTGGTCATGGATGCCGACCGTGTCGTGAGACGTGATCTCGTTCATGTCGAAGGGCAGGCGGACGCTGTGCGATCGCTGCCACTACGCCTGCTGGAAACCGCCAGTGAGACCAGAGACCTTGACAAACAGTTCGAAGAGCTGAAGGACCATCACTGGCTCAGCGAGCAATCAGGCGGTTACCAGAGCCTCGATGCCGCCGGTTACCAGGCCATGCTTCCGGTCTATCCCCCTGGGCGTTATCCGGTTTTGGACTTGACCGATCTACTCGAGGGCGAGGTTCATGAGGCAATGATCCGCGACCGTATTGTCCTGATCGGCAGCGTGGCTCCCTCCCTGCGTGATCTGTTTGAAATTCCCCATAGCCGTTTTCTCAGCGGCTCCCAATTCTTTGCAGTCGCTGGGGTGGAACTGCATGCTCAACGCCTGGAAGCCTTACAGCGAAGGCTAAAGAGACGTTCACCGGAAATCGTCGCCGCCCAGGGTTGGCAACGCTCACTGCTGTTACTGATCATGGTACTTATCGGTGGATTGATCGCCGAACGTCCCGCGAGAATCCGCCGCAGCCTGACACTGCTCTCAGTCGCAGTCATCCTCCTTACTGGCTCAGTTTTCATGTTGACATTGAACGGATTCTGGATCGGGCTGACCATGCCCCTGACAGGCCTGGTACTGATTAGCGGTAGCGGAATCCTGAGACGTGGAGTTCAGAGTCAACGTCACCAGCAAGACATGCGGCGGCTGCTTGGTCAAACCAGCTCTCCAGAGATTGCACAACAACTCTGGGATCAACGAGAAGATCTGATCAAAGATGGTCGCTTTACGGGCAGAGAAAGGCAGGTCACTGTGCTATTCAGCGACACCTGCAGCTTCACGAGTGTGAGCGAACAGTTGTCGCCTTCTGCCCTGATGCAGTGGCTGAATCGTGGAATGAGCATCGGCGTTGATGCGGTCACCAATCGCAGTGGAATCGTCAACAAATTCACAGGTGACGGCATGCTGGCTGTCTTCGGTGCACCTGTCTCCAAAGGTCCTGGAGCGGATGCATACGATGCCGTTGCAGCTGCTCTGACGATTCAGAACCAGATCTCGAGCCTCAATGAAGCACTGGCGTTGGAGGGGCAGCCACCGTTGCGGATGCGGATCGGAATCCATTCCGGCACCGTTCTCACAGGGTCTCTCGGCAGCAGCAAGAGATTGGAATACGCCGTGATCGGTGACACCGTGAACTGCGCATCTCGCCTGGAAGGCCTGGAGAAACATCGTCACCGCGAGATGGTGAGAGTGTTGATTTCAGGAGAGACCATGGCTCTTCTTGAGGCATTGCCGCCGGATACGACCAGCGAAGCCTGGGGATCCATTCAAGTGAAAGGACGTCAGGAACCGCTTGATGTGATTGAAGTCAGAAGCACTGCACTGTGATCTGCTCCGGCCAGGAGTCGTTGACAACCTCATCTCCGAGCTGGAATGCGGTCTTGAGCGGCTGCAAGGCTGCGGTTCCCCCGCAGGATTCCTGAAGATTGGCCAGCACTTGCTGAAGATTCCGATCCTCACGATCCCCACTTCCTGGCACAAGCAAACTGAGTGCAGGTGGAGCAGAAGCAGTGATGAAGCCAAATTCATCATCAGCTCCTCCCTGCCCGCAGCGGTAAGACGACTCCCAGCGCAGAGCTCTTGGGCTCGAGGGGAGGCTCAACAAAGCCAAACGATTCTTCGCTCCAGGCAATTCCCGCTGCAAGATCGGAGCATCGGCAGCATCAAAAGCACCATCTGCCGATGCTTCCATCAAGACAATCTCAAGTGGCTGAGGATTGGACGATGGACCCTCCAACAGAGCAATCACGGAAAGATCTCCAGGAGCAAAAACACTGGATGAGGGCACCAGATGCACAATCGAGCGCGCCGCACACTCCCCACGGGTGCCGCCGCCCACACGTCGTCCGGGAAAGGAGTTTCGTGGAGCGGCCTGAAGTTCAGGCAGTGATACCAACAAAGTCGTCAAGCAAAGAACTGCCGCGGAAGAAAGAGTGGGGGAAAGAGGCAATTTCATCTCAGATTCGACCATGTGGTTTCAGCTTGACGCCTCCAAACCAAAGAGGGCTGGGAACAGGACACAACTTGCTGTGATCTCAAACACACATTGCGGCGCTGAAACCTGACCTCACCAGGGAGAACCGATCAGCTCGATGCCAGCCCAGAAAAAGGGATTTTGAACACCTGTCTCAATCCGACGGCGTTGCGATGGGTTGAGCTCATTCAGCAAAGGCTGGCCGGCTGCACCAATCACCACGTCACCCTCCAGACGAATCATCCCTGAAGAAAACATCTGACGGGTTTTCTGCAGCGCCTGCGCCTTGGAAAGCCCCTGATCAAGTAAGCGATAAAACTGAACGAAGAATGCTGACGTCACAACGTCATCGACATACCAGAGCGTGCCGATGGCGCTCCGCGCTCCTGCCTGCAATGCCAAACCGGCAAAGCCCAGTTCACTATCAGCGTCACCAAGAAGCGTGCGGCAGGCACTGAGCACAACCAGATCCAGAGGCTGATCTCTTCGCTGACGCCGGAGATCTGCAAACTGAGCCATCGACATCGGACCAATCCCTGTATGCAGCACAGACTTACTCGGACCACCGGGGCGAAAATCTGCATGGGTGGCCACATGCACTCGGGAGTAGCGCTGATCCGCGGAACGCTCCAGAAAAGCCTTGGGAGTGAAGGCCTGATTCAGATAGAGATCTGCAGCAGATGAGGATTCAATCCGCTCCAATTCCTGAGGAACAAGAGGCAATGGCGCCAGACCATCAAATGTCGATGCACCCATTGCGAGCTGAATTTGGGAGCGCGACTCTGCAGGCGCTAATGGAGTGAGCGCGAGTGATGGTGTTAGTGCAAAGGCATAACGATTACCGAAATAATCACTGCCGTCATTTAAAGCAGCGAAAGGAACGGCCTGTAGTCCCTGATCGGCAGCGATCAACAGCGTTTCGATTCCCTGCTCCTCAAGGATCTCCTTCACGGGTTCCAAAAGCAGAGCATGCAACTGCCGTGTGGGAGAGGCGGGATTATCCACAGCCAACGCCTCCTGACGGGAAAGCTGGCGATAGAGCGCCTTGAGCAACGCAGCAAAGCTGTTGCGATTGACCTCAACACGCTTTGCCTGAACTGGAGATTGAGAGCTGATCAGAGTGAGATCCAGAAAGGCATCATGAGATCCCGGCTGGAGCTGGCGCATCTCAGTGAAACGCACCTGCAGGACCGCCGGGCTGGAAGCGAAACGCCTGGTCTCAACCTGCTCCAACAGAGTCTGAAGTTCCTCCACGGTCGGAGTGGGAGGCAGTTGGTCCTGATCGGCCTGATCCAACCCCAGAGCCTGTGCTGTTCTGCTGGCTGCCGCCTGATCGGTGCTGATCAGCTGATCAGCAGCCTGGTCTGGATCAAGAGTTTGCGCTGCTCCAGCCACCACCGATGGGTTTGGCGTATTTACGGCACTGTCAAGCTCACCCTGACCGGCCAAATCCACAACCAGACTGGAATTATTGGTCTGAGGCTGAACATTGGAAGATCCTCCGAAGTCGGATTCTGCAGCCAGCTCGTTGTATTGAGAAGGTGGAAACACGGGCACATCTGCGACCGCATCGGCTAACACAGCTGTACGAAGACTCTCATCCGTGGTGGCTTCTGTTTCAACTAAAGGTTCTGGATCTGGATCTGGATCTGGATCTGGATCGTCACATCGGTTGGAGGTTCCATTACCGCTGCAGGTGGCCTTGGCTGGTGACGTGGAGAGCACATCGAGATTCCCTGCTTTCACCAATGTGTTGCCGGTGTAGCTGATGTCCGCACTTACAGGGAAGCGCAAAGCTCCTTGACCCTCCTTGATGAAATCGCCTTCCCCGCTGATCTGCGAATCCCAGACCAAGGTGAAACCATCGGCAACACTGATACCTCCACCATCGGAACCAAGCCTCAGACTGGCTCCATTCACTGTTTCATTCGCGTCCCGGCGAAGTAGAGAGCCGTTGTCGAGAAAAAAAGTATTCACCTCGATATCGACTTCATCTTCCTGATCCATCCAGATCACTCCGCCGCCGGTGACTTCAGTCCGCTCAGCAAAAAATGCTTCCTGGAATCGGGCAGTTCCTGCACCAGTCTGAAGAAAATCGCCGTAAGTCTTGGTCGTCTGACCGTCCTGAAGATTCAGGGTGCCCTTCACAATCAGATCACCGTCGCCCGCATAAGTCAGATCCGAATTAAACGCAGTTGTTCCTGGATCAACAATCAAAGCCTGAGCTGAGCTGGGATCCAGGGTGAGACTATCCTCACGAACCTCAACAGCAGAGCTGCCAATCAGTTGCAACGTCTCTGTGATCGTGTTGTCGCCAGAAAGACTCAATAACTTCCCTCTGGAGAGAAGAATGGGTTCAGCAAAGTTGATGCCTCCACTGATCTCAAGTGTTCCCGCCGATTGAACCGAAGTCGGAGACGTCGAGGAGCCAAGAGCATTCGCACCGGTGACACGCAATGCACCTGATTCCACGACGGTATTACCTGTCCAGCTGCTGCTATTGCCGGACAGAATTAAACGGCCGGTTCCGTTCTTAATCAGATTGCCATCACCTATCAATGTTGCAGCGAAGGCCGGAGAAGCGAAGCCGGCCGTGCCAATCGTGGTGTCACCTGTCGCAATCTCCAAAGGGCCCGACAGATTGAGCGTGATTCCATCTGCAGCCTCAGCAAAACCTGTACCAGCTTTGAGTGTGAGACCCCCTGAGCCAGTGGTGATGTTGGAGTTGAGCTGAATATATCCAGCGGCATCAAGAGTGAGTTTTCCTGAACTGTTGGAATAATCGGCGGATGCACCGGATTCCCAGGTGATGTTTCCTCCCTGAGAAGGATCACCTGTGCCTGTAAGTATCCGAACATCTGTGGACGAGCCCAGTGCATTCACGATTTCGTTTTTAGACACACTTGACCCAGACGAACTGGATCTAAACAAAGGCCCCCCACCATTTGGATCAGTCTCTTGATTGATAGTTCCAGTTGAGTTCCCAATCGTGATGTTGTAGGGATCAAGCAGCCATTCACCTCCCGATCCTTTCATCGCCGACACATCAACGACTGCAGGCTCAGCGAGCAGATAAGCACCCGACGTCTCAATTCGACCGCCATCTCCATCAGCAGAACCACCTCGGGCCAAGAGGGATCCCTGCGCAATGGTCCCTCCAGAGGGATTATTTAGATCACTCCAGATCACAATGGTTCCGCCATCACCAGAACCGGTGGAGGAGGCATCCACGGTTGACCCCTGCTGCATCCATGTCTGGGTTGCCTGGCGCACTCCTGAATCAGTGTTCTGCCAACTGCCGCCGACCTGGACCAACCCTCCATTCCCTGAACCGGTCGCCAACAACTCCGCTCCGTCACCGACCTTGATCAGGTCGGCCGTGAGCGTGAGAGATCCAGCATCTCCTGAAGGGTTGCTCACCGAAAGGCGACTGTTGTCCACATCGATACGCCCTCCCGGTGCATCCACAAGCAGTGCCTCGTCGACATCAATCGACACACCATCCATACGGATCCAAGGTCGTTTCTCTCCCAATGAACCGGGCAAGAGGCCCAAGGCACCGGGAAGAGGATCACTGCCAAGTGCTGCAATGTCGGTGATCGGCGTGTTGAACACATCGAACACACCACCAGCAAACCGCAACTGTGCTGCTGTGCTCAGAGTGAGATGAGGGATCTGCTGAAACGATGCTCCAGGCATCAACTGGATCCCCCCCGGCGAGAGCAGAAACAAATGAGCTGGAGAACTAAATGAAACGCTTTTATTGATGAAGCTGCCATCTAAAGCAGTCACCCCCAGCACAAGATTGCGAACACCATCACTATCGATCGAAACTCCCTGAATCGCTCCGCGGGTATCGAACTCACTCAGGCGATGAAAACGATTGCTCCCACTGCGAGTTCCCCCATCAATGTGACAAACACCGCTGCTGCAACGACCGCCGAGAGCACCATTAATGCGAGTTCCCAAGCCGTCGGCAGATCGCGTGGCAACATCCGCCTGCACTGGCATGCCGGCAAGAAACGCGACAAGAGGAAAGAGCACCAGTCGTTTCATTGCGTGCCACCTCCTTGGATGCCTGCAACCGATGTGTTGCGGAGTAATGACGCTAGATCAATTTTTCTCATTCAACTTTAAAGTTTGCGCCGATACCCAGTTGCCAGATCAATGCTGCTTGTGCTGGCCCAACTGGTGTCTCCTCCTCTGCAGCCCGGTCCTGCACGCCTGCCCGATCCGGCACCGGTTGAACAACGCCAGCCCGACGCACCAATCGTCGAACCCGACAACGACAATCAGCCACTTCCGTTGGATGACAGTTCATCGGGAACTCCCACAAGATCTCCAGGCAAACCAGCCACATCAGAAGACGGAGAAATCAGTGCTTTTCACCAGGTCAAGGGCGAAACGCCTTACAGCCAAGCTGAACTTCAAAAAATTCTGAGGCTCTGCCAGAGAGATAACAAACTCGACAACCGTCTGAAGCGCTGTGCGGAAGCCCTCAGCGGAAAACTGCAGCAGGACGGTTACGTCAACTCCCGAGTCTTCATCAACGAGCCAGAACCTGGGCAACTCACCGTTGTGATGGGTCGTCTGGTTGAACTTCAGGTCAATTCTGAAGATGCGAGCCTGCAGCAGCGCGTGCGCAAGCAGCTTTCAAAGTTGGTCGGTGCTGTTCTGCACCTGCCTACTCTGCAACGTCAGTTGCAGCAGCTGAAACAACGATCCGTAGTGGGCAGTGTCGCTGGCAATCTTGGAAAACTGGGCAGTGACCCCACACAGGCTGTGCTGACTCTCACGGTCACACCTGCGAGCCATCCCTGGCGGGGTGATCTGAGTATTCGAAACGATGGCAATGCCGGCAGCGGTGAATGGCGTGGATTAGCCGTGCTGCAGAAGCCAAGAGTGCTCCTCGATAACGACCTACTGCAGATCTACGGCGAATTAAACGCTGACGGAGATCCTGAACTGGGTGCCTCACTCGGCTCCATCAGCTACACAGTGCCTCTGGGTGAATCGGTGAACATCACCGGATCCTTCGGAGCGAGCCGCCGCAATCTGGTTGAGGCCCGTGGGCCAGCCCATGGCCTGAGCTTCCGCCAGTACCAGGGGCTAGCTCAACTGCAATGGAACCTGAAGGACTCTGGCAATGAGATCTGGTACGCCCAGGCGGGCCTAAGTGCCAATCGCAACGACAGCTACCTTGACGGGCGATCCTTTCCCTTGATCATCGGAGGAGGACTAGACGGAGACCTGAGTACTGGATATCTACGTCTGGGAATCGGGCATGCTGGCAGCAACATCAACCTTGGCTGGTCAGGACAGATCTATTTTCTTCAGGGGATTGCAGGTTTCAGCAGTCAAGAAGAACTAAACGATTTTTCCTATTACGGCATCAATCCCGGTGAATCGCGAGCCATCGGTGGCATCACCACGCTTGGATGGCGTATGGCTCCCAGCCTGCAGTTCAATCTACGAGCGGCAGGACAGGTCGCCCTTAATGAGCTCACCAATGACATGGGTTTTTCACTTGGAAGCGACGTAGGGCTCAAAGGGCTACCTGGGACCCTCATGAGCGGAGATACCGGATGGCTGGGTACCGCAGAACTCAACTGGAGCTTCTTGCAGAAGGGGCACAACACTCTTCAACTGGTGCCTTTTTTCGGAATGGGAGGCGTTCAGACCACGCGGTCTTCAGTGAGCTTTGACGACACCATTGGTACAGGAGGGATTCTGCTGCGCTGGCTGCATGGGCGCCATTGGTCCGCAGAGCTTGGATGGACTGATCAGTTCCATGACAACAACAACTTCGGTGTCTGGAACGATTGGTTACTTGGGAGCGGCGCTTACGGAAAGTTACGGTACCGCTTCTAAACACTCAGGGAATCAAGCCGCGCTTCTGCAGAGGTTTCAAATCAGCCAACGACAACATCCCATTCTTCTCATTCACCGTGCCACGGCTGCGCAACTTGCTGAGCGTGCGTGAAGCCGTTTCCCTTGCCAGACCCGCTAAAAGCGCAATTTCCCTCTGTGCCAGCGGCGGAATTTCTGACTGCAAATCCTGCCCGCCAGAACTCTTACGAGCCAGATACGCCAGTGCATCCAGCAGTCGGGTCGTGGCATCGGCGCTCTGCAGAGCGAAGCGCTGATTGAGATCACGCAGTCGTCCTGCCTCTAGGCGCGCCAGCGCAAGAGCGAATGGAGCAAGCTGACCCAGTAATGATTCAAACGGAGCCGATCGCATCTTGACCAAATGCAGTGGCGTCAGGGCCACCACATCCGCAGAGCGTGAAGCACCATCCAGCGCTGCCATCTCACCGAAGACATCACCAGGGCCCAGCAGCGACATGATCACTTCATCTCCATCCGCTGTGTAAGTGCGCACCTTGGCCAAGCTATCACGGATCAGGAACAGTGATTCGCCCCAGTCCTGCTCCATCACGATCACCTGATCGAGCTGATGAATGGTCTCGCGATGACGATCAAGCAGCAGCGTCCGCTGTTCCTCCGGCAGGCAGGCGAACAGGGGCATCGAGCCAAGTTCATCAGGCGTGAGCGCAGGCATTGTTGAAAAGGAGTACGACCGTAAGGAAGGCAAGCCACAACATCACCATGACGATGTTGTATCCAGGCCGCAACTGGCTCTTCATTAGCAAGACACTCGGGCCTGGGGAGCTTCAGAACATGACGGGAAGAGAGCCTCAACAATCTTCTCCAGCCAGCATTGGCTCAACAGCTCCCAAGTCGCGCATGGAGAGCAGGAACCGACAGCTCAGCACAATGCGCGATCGGTTGCGGATGCTTTTGAGCACTCACTTATCAGCCTTGAATCACACCACGCTCAAACCAGCGATCGGGGAGGTAGTGATGCGGCAAGACACCCCAGCTGAACGCGTCCTGGTCGTGCAGGCAGGGGAGCTACGCGTGGAGCGAATTGAGTCGGGTGGAAGGCCACAGCTGATCGCCACGATCGGTCCTGATGAGATGGTGGGAGAAATGGCACTGATCGGTGATCAGCGTCACAGCGCCACCGTGACCGTCAGCCGAGGTCCTGCTGAACTGCTGGCCGTTAAAGCAGATGACCTGCTGCAAGCCGCGATCTATGACAGCGATCTGGTGATGGAACTACTCGCTCTAAGCAGTCATCGTTGCCGTCAAACCAACCATCATCTGGCGCTAATCCTGGAGGGTCTCGATGCACTCAGCACACGAAACACACCCTTGCTGGAACGGTGTTGTGAGGAGCTAGACAAATCGGCCGACCAGGCTCTCTGCAGCACTTCAAAGCTACTTAGGCGTCTCGCGCAGACACTGAACCAGCCCTGACCAGGGTGACTGAGCAGCATGAGGTCGTGCCAATGAATCTTTCTAAGGCAAATTCATACCGCTCTTCATGAGGCCAACTACTTGACACTATTTGCTGATAACAAGACTGAACATTGCATCATCACCTCAAGCGAGGCGTTGCTTAAGAAATAATCGATGCATGCTTCAGTTTTGCAACTTACAAACAATTTGCTTGCTGGAGAATCAACTATTTTGCATTTGTTGATTCCAATCCAAATGGCACAAATTACACGTGTATTTTTTGCCATTTATCTGATCGAATTCAAAAAGCTTGATAGCAGTAATTATCTAAATTTCAATGATTTAAGATTTTAATAATAGATCGCAAACCTGTTACATCTTCAACGACTCAGTCCTGATAAAGAGAGAATAATGTCTTTCAACCCAATACCTCTTGTAGCTGCTCACGAGCAGCTTCCAGGGCTCCATCCAAAGCGGCTCCATCCCGGCCCCCAGCCTGCGCCAGATTCGGGCGGCCGCCGCCGCCGCCGCCGCAGCGCTTGGCAATCACCCCGATGAACTTGCCCGCCTGCTGACCTTTGGCAATCACAGCTTTGCCGAAGCAGGCCACAAGAATCACCTTGCCTTGATCAGCCGGATCAGGCAGACCACCGATTACCACCGCACCGGCCTCACCCAGCTGGTCGCCCAGGCTCTGAGCGGCACCCTGAAGACCACTTCCATCCACACCATCCAGGCGCTCAACCAGCAGCTGAAACTCACCTACAGCCACCGCTTTGGAGGCAAGGGCCGCTGACTTGGCAACCGCCAGCTCGGCCTGCGCAGCCGTCAACGCCTTGCTCGTGGTCTTCAGCTCATCCTGAAGTGCACTCACGCGCTCAATGATCTCGCCTGGCTGTGCCTTGAAGCGCTCTCCGAGTTGCTTCACCACAGCATCACGTTCGTTGAGGTAAGCGAGCACAGCTGGTCCAGCCACAGCTTCGATGCGACGGATTCCTGCTGCCACACCACTTTCACTGACAATCTTGAACAGGCCGATCTCAGCGGTGTTGGCCACGTGGGTGCCTCCGCAGAGTTCCATCGACACACCGGGCACGTCGACAACACGGACCACATCGGCGTATTTCTCACCGAACATGGCGACCGCACCGGCTGCCTTGGCCTTGTCGATCGCCGTCTCCTGCACTTGAAGCTCATGGGCATCGGCGATCCAGCTGTTGATCAGACCCTCGATGCGCTCCAGTTCTTCAGAACTGACCGCCCGCGGACAGTGGAAATCGAAACGCAGACGATCGAAATTCACCAGCGATCCGGCCTGACCGATGCCTGGATCAACCAACTGCTTGAGAGCTGCTTGCAGAAGATGGGTGGCGGTGTGGTTGGCCTGGGCACGTCGACGGCAGCTTCGGTCCACACGACCCTGGACCACATCGCCGACCGCGAGCGCGCCTCGCTCCACCCGGCCGCTGTGCACGAACACACTGCGGTTCCGGCTCACCGACTCCACACTGACAATCAGGCCGTCACCGGCATGACCTTCTCCCGCCAGAGTGCCCCGGTCGCCCACCTGACCGCCTCCCTCGCCGTAGAAGGGAGTGGTGTCAAGCACCACCTGCACAGAATCCCCGGCAACGGCTCGTTGCGCCGGTTCCCCGTTCACCACAAGCGCCTGCACACTGCTGCTCTGCTCCAGCTGCTCGTAACCACGAAAATCGGTTTCATCAATTCCTGAAGCCACCTGATCAATGGCGTCCTGCAGTGTGAGGTCGATACTCACCGCCGCGGCTTTGGCGCGCTGACGCTGCTGCTCCATCGCCACCTCAAATCCAGCAAGGTCAACAGCCAGACCGTGCTCTTCGGCAATTTCCTGCGTGAGCTCGAGCGGAAATCCATAAGTGTCGTAGAGCTCGAAGGCCTGGGCACCACTGATCTGCTTCGGCTGAGCGTCCAGCACGTCGGCCAGCAGTTTCTCTCCCCGTTCCAGGGTCTCCAGGAACCGGGCCTCCTCGCGTTGCAGTTCCGCCAGAATCACCTCGCTGCGCTCGATCAGCTGGGGATGCACCGCCTGCATCAATTGAATGGCGGCCTCGCCCATGGTTGAGAGAAAGGGCTTATCGATCCCCAGCAAACGCCCATGGCGCACCACGCGACGCAGCAGCCGGCGCAGGATGTAGCCGCGGCCGAGGTTGCTCGCCGTGACGCCATCGCTGATCAGCTGTGTCACAGCGCGACTGTGATCGCCGATCACCTTCAGTGACGTCTTTCGCCTGTCATCAAGCTGGTGGTAGTCGACACCAGCTAGATCAGCCGCAGCTTCAATCAGCGGAAAGATGAGATCGGTTTCGTAGTTGTTCGGAACCTTCTGCAGGATCTGAGCCATGCGCTCGAGGCCCATCCCGGTGTCGATGTTGCGATTCGCCAGCGGAGTGAGCGTGCCCTCCGCATCGCGATTCGACTGCATGAACACCAGGTTGTAGAACTCAATGAAACGGTCGTCGTCCTCAAGATCGATTCCGTCGTCGCCGAGTTCCGGTTTGAAGTCGTAATAGATCTCCGAACACGGCCCGCAGGGTCCTGTCGGACCTGAAGCCCAGAAATTGTCGGCTTCATCCATGCGAATGATCCGCTTCGGATTCACACCAACAACCTCACGCCAGATCTGCTCGGCTTCATCGTCGTCCCGGAAGACGCTCACCACCAGATTGCTCGGGTCAAGACCGAACACCCCCGTGCTCAGCTCCCAGGCCCATTCGATCGCCTGCTGCTTGAAGTAATCGCCGAAGGAGAAGTTGCCCAGCATCTCGAAGAAGGTGTGATGCCGAGCGGTCCGACCCACGTTCTCGATGTCGTTGGTGCGAATGCACTTCTGACTGCTGGTCGCACAGGGCGCAGGCCTCTCCTGCTGACCAAGAAAAATCGGTTTGAACGGCAACATGCCTGCGATCGTGAGCAGAACCGTGGGGTCCTCAGGCACGAGCGAGGCGCTCGGCATCCGCTTGTGACCACGCTGCTCATAAAACGCCAGAAAAGCCTCCCGGATCTCCGCACCGGTGCGGGGACCAGCTGCCTCGTTTCGCGACGATCGTGCAACAGCCATGGTGGGTTCGGGCTTGGAAAGCAGGTCCTCCAGCCATGATCGCCTTTGAGCTGCCGCCGACGTTGGCCGATAGCACTGACAAGCTGAGTCGCGCATCGCTGAGACTGCGCTCCCTGAGCTGGGCACTGATCGCGGGACTGGCGGCGGGGCTGCTCAGCCTGCCTTTCGGCGTTGATCAGTCGGTTCGATCAACAGGCTGCGGACTGTTCTACGGACTGCTGGCTTTCCACCTTGAGCGTGCGGATCCGGAGGATTCGCACCTGCAGGCGGGACTGGTGGGAGCCGTCTGCGGACTGCGGACTTTGGGAATGTGCCTGCCATCCCCTTGGGCAGATGCTGATTCCCTGGCATCATTGGTGCAGGATCTCGTCATGGGGTGGATGCCGCTGATCGGCAGCTCGCTCCTGCTTCACAGAACCCAACGCATGTTGTCTGCGTCGCGGCCATGAGCCTGCTGCACGCCACCTGGCTTCCGGCCATCCGTACACCCAGCAGCTCCGGTCGAGCTGCACTGCTCGTGTGGGCTGACACCTGGCGTGTGGCCGAACCGATGGGGCCCGGGGCCACACCGGCGATTCATCCATTCACCCTCAGCACCGAAGATCTGCGCGCCTGGCTCACCGAACGTGACCTGCTGCCGGGCGGCATCATCGACGCAACGGCCTGCCTGACCCTGCCCAGTCGCAGCGTCAAACCGAAACGCAAGCGTTCAGCAGCTGCCGACACACCTTCTGAAGAAGCCCCGCCCTGGTGCGGTCTGCCTCTGCAGGCGGGCGAGCCGATTCCCAAAACCACTGAATGGTGGCCCTGGCAGGTGCAGGGCCTGGCCATCGAACCGATGGCCGCCACCGAGTGGCTGGCCAGGTTGCCACTGTCCGGCCGTCACCCGGATCTGGCCGATGAACTGCGCTGGTGGAGCCATATGCAGCGCTGGGCTCTGAGCCTCGTGGCACGTGGCCGCTGGCTGCCTCAGGTGGAACTGAGCAAGGGCGAGGGCTATCCCCACCGGGCGCGATGGGTGCCGCTGCTCAACCGGGAGGAAGACCGTCGCCGTCTGGAGGATCTGGCGGCGGGACTGCCCCTTGTCGCCACCTGTGCCCTGCCATGGCGGGAACCGACCGGCCGGCGCAGCAACCGCATGACCCGGTTGCGACCGGAGGCGATGCGGGCAGCCAACCCTGTGGCCTGCTGTCGACCACGCAGCGGGCGACTGCGTGTGGCCACGCTGCTGGAAGACCTGGTGGACGCTCAGCTGCGCAAGGGCTTCAGCCCTGATCAGGAAGGACTTGACCCGCTTCTCTGCGCCTGGGAAGACGCACTGAGCTCCGAAACCGGCGTGATCAACCTCAACGATGAGGATGCCGAGCGTCTGTCCACCGCCAGCCATCACTGGAGAGAAGGGGTGGCCGGCAATGTCGCGCCGGCCAGAGCCTGCCTCGAACTGGCCACCCCGGCTGAGGGGGAGGAGCTCTGGCCGCTGCGGTTCTTCCTGCAGGCGGAGGCGGACCCCACCCTGAAGCTGCCGGCCAGTGCCGCATGGGCGGCAGGACCCCGGGGTCTTCAGCTGGGAGAGATTCCGGTGGAGCATCCCAGCGAGGTGCTCCTGGAGGGCATGGGCCGCGCTTTGACGGTGTTCGCACCGATCGAACGCGGCCTGGAAAGCGCAACACCCGAGGCGATGCAGCTCACGCCCGCCGAAGCCTTCGTGCTGGTGCGAACGGCAGCACGCCAGCTGCGCGATGTGGGTGTCGGCGTTGATCTTCCGCCAAGCCTTTCAGGCGGTCTCGCCAGCCGACTGGGACTGTCGATCAAAGCAGAACTGCCGGAAAGGTCGCGCGGCTTCACCCTTGGTGAGAGCCTCGATTGGAGCTGGGAGCTGATGATCGGCGGCGTCACGCTGACCCTGCGCGAACTGGAGCGTCTGAGTGGCAAACGCAGCCCCCTGGTACGTCACAAAGGTGCCTGGATTGAACTGCGGCCCAACGACCTCAAGAATGCTGAACGGTTCTGCAGCACCAGTCCCGAGCTGAGCCTGGATGACGCACTGCGCCTGACCGCCACCGAGGGCGACACGCTGATGCGTCTGCCGGTGCATGCCTTCGATGCGGGCCCCAGACTGCAGGCGGTGCTCGAGCAGTACCACCAGCAGAAATCGCCGGATCCGCTGCCGGCCCCCGAAGGATTCTGTGGACAGCTGCGGCCCTATCAGGAGCGTGGGCTCGGCTGGCTGGCCTTCCTGCACCGTTTCGACCAGGGTGCCTGTCTTGCTGATGACATGGGCCTGGGCAAAACGATTCAGCTGCTGGCATTCCTGCAACACCTAAAGGTGGAGAAGGAACTGAAAAAGCCCGTGCTCCTGGTGGCCCCCACGTCGGTTCTGACCAACTGGAAACGGGAAGCCGCAGCCTTCACGCCTGAACTCAACGTGCATGAGCACTACGGCCCCAAACGCCCCACGACTCCGGCTGCGCTGAAAAAAGCACTGAAGGACGTCGATCTGGTTCTGACCAGTTACGGCCTGGTGCAACGGGACAGCGAGCTGCTGGAGAGCTTCGACTGGCAGGGAACCGTGATCGACGAGGCCCAGGCCATCAAAAACCCCTCGGCCAAACAAAGCCAGGCCACGCGTGATCTGGCCCGCACCCGCAAGGGCAGCCGCTTCCGCATCGCTCTCACCGGCACACCGGTGGAAAACCGGGTGAGTGAACTGTGGGCGCTGATGGATTTCCTCAACCCACGGGTGCTGGGTGAAGAGGAATTCTTCCGGCAGCGCTATCGGATGCCGATCGAACGCTACGGCGACATGTCATCGCTGCGTGATCTCAAGTCGCGGGTCGGTCCCTTCATTCTGCGGCGGTTGAAGACCGACAAAGCAATCATCTCCGACCTGCCCGAGAAGGTGGAACTGAGCGAATGGGTCGGCCTGAGTAAGGAACAGAAATCGCTCTACGCCAAAACCGTCGAAGACACCCTTGATGCCATCGCCCGTGCTCCCAGGGGCAAACGCCACGGACAGGTGCTGGGACTGCTGACCCGGCTCAAACAGATCTGCAATCACCCTGCTCTCGCTCTCAAGGAGAAAGACGCAAGCGACGATTTTCTGCAGCGTTCCGTGAAGCTGCAACGGCTCGAGGAGATCCTCGAGGAAGTGATCGAAGCCGGGGACCGGGCCCTGCTCTTCACCCAGTTCGCCGAATGGGGAACCTTGCTGCAGGAGTATCTGCAACGCCGCTGGCGCAGCGAAGTGCCCTTCCTCAGCGGCAGCACCAGCAAGACGGAGCGACAGGCGATGGTCGATCGTTTTCAGGAGGACCCCCGCGGACCGCAGCTGTTCCTGCTGTCACTCAAGGCCGGTGGAGTGGGACTCAATCTCACCCGTGCCAGCCACGTGTTCCACATCGACCGCTGGTGGAACCCCGCCGTGGAGAACCAGGCAACAGACAGGGCTTACCGCATCGGCCAGACCAACCGGGTGATGGTGCACAAGTTCATCACCAGCGGTTCAGTGGAAGAAAAGATCGACCGGATGATCCGCGAGAAGTCCAGACTGGCGGAAGACATCGTGGGCTCCGGCGAGGAATGGCTCGGAGGACTTGAAATGGGCCAGCTCAAGGAACTGGTGAGCCTGGAAGACAATCCATCCTGACGCGATGACCATCACTCCCAACAGCAGCGGTATCAACACCTCCCTGGGTGACGAGGGCCTCGGGCAGCAGCCCTGGTGGGTCGAACAGTGGATGGAGCTGATCAACTCCTACCGCTTCAAGAAACGCCTGGAGAGGGCCTGGACCTACGCGCGTGAGGGACATGTGACCTCGATCCGGTTCGAAGGTCGGCGGGTGCATGCCCGTGTTCAGGGAACCGATGAAGACCCTTACAAAGTCAAGCTGTGGCTGGATGTGCTGAGCGATGAAGACTGGGGCTTCGTGCTGGAAGCCCTCACACAGAAGGCTCGCTGGTCTGCGCAGCTCCTCGCGGGAATCATGCCGGCGGACATCGAACGGGCCTTCGCAGCTAGTGGTCGCCGGCTCTTCCCGTTCAAGTTGCAGGAGGTGCGCAGTGAGTGCAGCTGTCCTGACAAGGCCAATCCCTGCAAGCACATCAGTGCGGTGTACTTCCTGATGGGGGAACGCTTCAGCGAAGACCCCTTCGTGCTGTTCCAGCTGAGGGGTCGCACGCGAACGAAGCTGCTGGAGAACCTGGCAGAACATCGGCTCAAGGCACTACGGGCCAGGGCTGAACAGGCCGAGGCGGAAAACAGGCCGGCGACAGCCGCTGATGAAGGCGCATCCGGTGCGGATGACAGCATCACGCCTCCTCATCCAGCGGTTGTGGACCCGACGCTCTGGTGGCGCTACGAAGCCAGCCTGGACGGCGATCTGGTGGTGATCACTCCTGCCATGGAAGGCGACACGGGCCTCGATGCCGCAGGTGATCTGCCCCTGGCGGAGGAGCCGCGCTTCCCCGAGGCCAGACCTCGGTTTCTGCAGCACCTGCGCGAGCAGGGACAGGCCCTGGCGCAGAGAGCCATGCTGGAAGCCATGGCGGCCGGTGGCTGAAACAGAGCCATGGCACACGCCGGAGACGCTGCTCCTGGTGTCGAGGCTGTTGTCGTCTCATCAACGGGCATTTCACCGGCCCCTTGTGGACTGCAGCGGCCAGGATCTGTTCAGCAGCGACGTGGCCGTTCTCGCCCACGACAACAGCCGTGATCCACTGCTGATCTATGCCAACGCCACCGCCCTGCGTCTGTGGGAACGCCCCTGGGAAGACATGATCGGCATGCCCTCCCGCTACACGTCCGAAGCTGAGGCACGCTTGCAACGCGACTCCGCCCTGCAGCAAGCCAAACAGGGGGATGCTTTCGAGGGCTACAGCGGCGTGAGAGTGTCACGAACCGGGAAACGATTCATGATCAGCAACGCAAGAATCTGGACCCTTTGGGATGAAACAGGTCGTGACTGCGGGCAGGCGGCAGCTTTCTCAAGCTGGTTGCGGCTCTGAATTGCAAGTCGTGATGTTCGGTTGACGCCACAAGCCTTTCGCAACAACCGAACAAGGTCGTCCAGACCGAACAGAATCAGACGGTTGTCCCCCTCTTCAGATTCAATCAACCTGCTCATATTGGCGTTGTGGGTGATGTCAACACCCCATCAACATCACTCTTCAGGAGTTACCCATGATCACCCTTCGTCAATCACCCTTCGACCTGTTCGAACGTCTCGATCAACAGCTTTCTCAGGTCGAGCGTGTTCCGGCCGCTGAAATTCACGAAACCGAAAACCACTACACCGTGCGCCTGGAACTGCCTGGCGTGGCCCACGACAGCATTGACGTGAAAGCCAGCGACCGCAGCCTCAGCGTCAGCGCAGAGCGTCAGCGACCCCAGTCCGAGGCCGCCGATGCAGAAGCAGCCGCACCAGACAACACCCTGCTCAGCGAGTTCCGTCACGGCAACTGGAGCCGCAGCTTCCGTTTCGCCCATTCCCTCGACCGCGATGCACTGCGAGCCAGCTATCGCGATGGCATTCTCACCATCGAGGCACCCAAAACAGACAACCGAACCACCGTGTCGGTGAAGGTGGAAAGCTGAGATCCATCCGAACAGAGCCTGATCGTGAGAATGATCCAGCCCTCTGCCATGGCAGAGGGCTTTTTTTGATTGCGAAACCAGGGCCAGGGTCTGAACGATCGATAACCTTCCCGAGACCAGCGTCGTCTGATCAGACGACCAAAGCAGGAGCACGTCATGCAACGTCGGCAGCTGCTCCGGACCAGTGGGCAAGCGCTCGCCGCTGCAGCCGGAGCCGGAGCACTGAGCGCCTGCACGATTCGTCGTGCCGAAACCAGCCGCAGCAGCGGGCTTCCTCAGGTGCGCTGGCGAATGGCCACAAGCTGGCCGGTCTCGCTCGACACGATTTATGGAGGTGCCGAAACCATCTGTGAGCAAGTGAAAGCGATGAGTGGCGGCGGATTCACGATCGAACCCTTCGCCGCCGGTGAAATCGTGCCCGGCCTGGAGGTCTTGGATGCCGTTCAGGCCGGCTCCGTCGAATGCGGCCACACGGCCAGTTACTACTACGTGGGCAAGAACCCCGCGTTCGCTTTCGGGACGGCTGTGCCCTTCGGGCTCTCAGCCCAGCAACAGAACGCCTGGCTCTACCAGGGAGGCGGCAATGAAGCGATGGATGCCCTCTTCGCCGATTTCGGGGCGAAGAGCTTCCCGGCCGGCAACACGGGAGGTCAACTCGGGGGCTGGTTCAAACGTCCGATCAACAACCTGGCATCCCTCAAGGGCCTGAAGATGCGCATCCCAGGACTGGGCGGCAAGGTGATGGCCAGCCTGGGGGTGAACGTGCAGGTGCTGCCGGGCGGTGAGATTTATCTGGCGCTGGAGCGGGGAGCCATTGATGCCGCGGAATTCACCGGCCCCTACGACGATGAGAAGCTCGGCCTGCCCAAGGCGGCTCAGTATTACTACTACCCAGGTTGGTGGGAACCGGGACCCAGCCTCACAGCCCTGGTCAATCGCAAGGCCTGGGCGGAACTGCCACAGGAGTATCAGGCCATGTTCAGCTCCGCCTGCTACCAGGCGAATCTGGGCATGCTCAGCAAATACGAGCAGCGCAACAGCGAGGCGCTGCTGAGACTGCGGCGACAGGGAATCCGGCTTGAGGCCTACAGCAACGACATTCTCAAAGCGGCGAAGGAGGCCACCGGCGTGATGTTCGCGGATCTGGCGGCAGGTGATGCCGGCTTCAGGGATCTGCTGGAACGCTGGCGTCTGTTCCAGAAGGAAACGCTCAACTGGAATCGCATCAACGAGCTGCCGCTGGCGACGTTCAACACCGACGCCGAGGGAGGTGAAGGATGAGCGAACGTGTCTCAGCTGTGGTGCGACTGTTCGACCGCCTCAATGCCGTGGCCGCCTGGCTGGCTCGCTGGTCAGTGCTGTTGATGCTGGCAATCGGAATCTGGAACGTGGTCGGCCGCTATCTCGGTTCAGCAATCGGCATCAATCTCAGCTCCAACGGACTGATCGAGGCCCAGTGGTATCTCTTTGATCTGATTTTTCTGCTGGGCTTTGGCTGGACTCTGCAGAAACAGGGCCATGTGCGTGTGGATGTGCTGCAGAGCCGTTGGTCACCTCGCCGACGCAATCGCCAGGAGCTCAACAGCATCCTGCTGCTGCTGCTGCCCTTTGCCTTCGGGGTGATGGCAATCTCGATCGCGCCAGCGCTGCGCTCCTGGAGCATCGCCGAGACATCACCCGACCCGGGCGGACTGCCTCGCACCTGGGTGAAATCGCTGATTCCCCTTGGCTTCCTGTTGCTCGGGCTGCAGGGTATCGCCGAAGCGCTGCGCCTACGGCTGGCACTTGGCAACTCCGAAGCAACTCAGGCCACCGAAGAGCAGCCGCATCAGGGGGGCACCACGCTGTGATCGAAATCGAAGCCCTCGGCTGGGTGATCAGCTTCGACCCCTCCGCGGTTCTGGCTCCTGGGATGTTTCTGGCGCTGATCGTGGCGCTGCTGAGCGGATTTCCCGTTGCGTTCTGTCTTGGAGGTGTGGGGGTGATCTTCGCCCTCCTCGGCATGCTCAGCGGTGAGATCGAACCACAGTTCGTCACCGCTCTCCCTCAGCGGATTCTGGGGATCATGGCCAACTTCACCCTGCTGGCCATCCCCGCATTTGTTTTCATGGGGTCGATGCTGGAGAGTTCCGGCATTGCTGAACGGCTGCTGGAAAGCATGGGCAGGCTGCTGGGCCGTCTGCGCGGCGGCCTGGCGCTGGCCGTTGTTCTGGTGGGTTCGCTTCTGGCTGCAACAACCGGTGTGGTGGCAGCGACCGTCACCACCATGGGGTTGATCTCCCTGCCGGCCATGTTGCGGGCGGGGTACGACAAAAGCCTCGCCACAGGGGTGATTGTGGCTTCGGGCACCCTCGGCCAGATCATCCCCCCCAGCATTGTTCTTGTGGTGCTGGGCGATCAACTCGGAATTTCAGTCGGCGATCTCTTCATCGGAGCGCTGATCCCAGGCCTGCTGATGTCGACGGTGTTCGCCATCTATGTGCTGGTGATCAGTGCGCTCAAACCGGAACTGGCACCCGAGCTCAAGCCAGAGCTCAGCGGCTCCGGTCATCCTCTGCAGTTGATCCAGTCGGTGTTGCCACCGGTCGCACTGATCGTGGCCGTGCTCGGAAGCATCTTCTTCGGTATTGCCACGCCCACCGAAGCGGGCGTGATCGGCGCGGTCGGCGCCATGGTGCTGGCGGCTCTAAATGGTGGTTTCAGCCGTCAGCAACTCTCGAATGTTTGTGAGAGCACCATGCGCACCACCGCCATGGTGATGGCGATCCTGATGGGCTCCACCGCTTTCAGTCTGGTGTTCCGCGGCGTGGGAGGCGATCAGCTGATCTCCGATTTGCTGCTCAACCTGCCGGGAGGACGAGTGGGATTCCTGGTGTTCAGCATGCTGATCATCTTTCTGCTCGGCTTCTTCATCGATTTCTTCGAAATCGCTTTCATCGCGGTTCCTCTGCTGCTGCCCGCGGCCCGTCAGCTGCTCGGGCCCGAAGCACTGGTGTGGTTCGGCGTGATGATCGGCGCCAATCTGCAGACCTCCTTCCTCACGCCGCCCTTCGGCTTTGCGCTGTTCTTTCTCCGCGGCGTGGCCCCCGATGAGGTGAGCACTCGCGACATCTATCGGGGCGCCCTGCCCTTTGTCGGGCTGCAGGTTGCGGTCCTGGCACTGATCATTGCGGTGCCTGGGCTGGTGGACTGGCTGCCTCGTTTAGCCGGAGCACTCAGCCCGGGGCCGATGACCTGAAAATCTTCGTAAAGTTGGTCACAACGCGCGATTCAGTCATGGTCACGGCAAGCCTGAACAGCACGAACTCCTCCGCTGTGATCCCCCGGCTCTCACTGCAGTGCGAGCCGATCGCGCTGGACAGCACGGCCATACGCTCCCTCGACTGGGAGCGCAGCCGTTTTGACATTGAATTCGGCCTGCGCAACGGAACCACTTACAACGCATTTCTGGTGCGAGGCGAACGCACAGCCCTGATCGACACCAGCCACGCCAAATTCCGCGACACATGGGTGCCGCTGCTCAGGAAACAGATCGACCCGGTGGCCATCGACCATCTGATCGTGAGTCACACCGAACCGGACCATTCCGGACTGATCGGCGATCTGATCGACCTCAACCCCGACATCGAAATCGTGGGTTCCAAGGTGGCGATCCAGTTCCTCAAGGATCAGGTTCACCGCCCCTTCAGGTCGCGGGCGGTGAAAACCGGCGATGAACTGGATCTCGGCACCAGTGCTGACAGCGGTATGCAGCACCGCTTTGAGTTCATCAGTGCTCCGAACCTTCACTGGCCCGACACGATTTTCTCGTTCGATCACGGCAGCGGCATCCTCTTCACCTGCGATGCCTTCGGACTGCATTACTGCTCCGAGGAGTTGTTCGACACGGACCCCGGGGCCATCGCACCGGACTTCCGCTTCTACTACGACTGTCTGATGGGCCCCAATGCCCGCAGCGTTCTGCAGGCGCTGAAGCGGATGGATGCACTTCCGGAAATCAATACGGTCGCCGTGGGGCACGGCCCGCTGCTGCGCCGACACCTCGGCCACTGGTTGAACGACTACAGGGAATGGAGCAGCCAGCGAAGCAAGGGCGACAGCTATGCCGCCGTCTGCTACCTCAGCCAGTACGGCTTCTCGGACCGACTCAGCCAGGCCATCGCCCACGGCATCGGCAAAGCCGATGCACAGGTTCAGCTGGTGGATCTCCGGGCCACCGATCCGCAGGAACTGACCGCACTGGTCGGGGACGCCAAAGCGGTGGTGGTTCCCACATGGCCGGCGGAACCGGACGGAGAACTGCAGGCGTCGATTGGCACCCTGCTGGCCGCTCTCCAGCCCAAACAGCTGGTTGGCGTTTACGACGCGTTCGGCGGCAATGACGAACCGATCGATGCAGTTGCCGAACAGCTGCGCAACCAGGGGCTGAAACCGGCCTTTGAACCTCTGCGCATCCGCCAGCTGCCCCAGGGCGGTGACTACCAGCGCTGCGAGGAATCAGGGACTGACCTTGGACAGATCCTGACTCGCAAGAAGTCGATCGAGGCGCTGCGCAGCATCGATGCCAACCTCGACAAGGCACTCGGCCGCCTCACAGGGGGGTTGTACATCGTGACCGCAAGCCAGGGCGAGGGCGATGCCCGCCGCAGTGGAGCGATGGTGGCCAGCTGGGTGGCTCAGGCCAGTTTCCGCCCGCCTGGTCTAAGTGTCGCCGTGGCCAAGGATCGAGCAATTGAAGCGCTGATGCAGGTCGGCGACAGCTTTGTGATCAACGTGCTGCGTCAGGACCGCTACAAGCCCTTGATGCAGCATTTCCTCAAACGCTTCCCCCCAGGTGCCGATCGATTCGAAGGAGTGAACGTGCTGCACGGTGCTGCCGAAGGCGGCCCTGTGCTGACAGATGCACTCGCCTACCTGAGCTGCCGGGTGGAGCAGCGGATGGAAGGACCGGATCACTGGATCATCTACGCACTTGTGGAACAGGGAAACGTCGCTGACATCGACGGCCGAACGGCAGTTCATCACCGCAAAACCGGAAATCATTACTAACTAAAATCACGAATAAATGCGTATAGTTTCCACAACTATGCCCATCAATTTCTCAAAATAAAAGCAAACAATGATCGATAATCAGCAAAAAAAACATTGTATCGTTATTGGTGGCGGCACAGCAGGATGGTTATCCGCCTGCTATCTGCAATCAGCCTTGAAAGATCAAGTCAAAGTCTCTATTGTTGACCCTGAAAATGGCAATACAATTGGAGTTGGAGAATCAACATTGCCAACTATTCATAAAACTCTCAAAGTACTTAATATACCTCTTCAGAAATTCATCCTTGAAACCAATGCCTCCTTAAAGCAAGGCATTACATTTCAAAACTGGTTGAAAGATCAAGACATCTTTTATCATCCCTACGACTTGCCAAAAAGTATTGAATCACGCTCATCATCATTCCTAAAGTGGTATCAGTGCGGGCACAATATTTCATTTGCAGATTTCTCAAGTTCTCAACCTGCAGCAATTCGAAACAAAAAATCTCCCTTTAGCGTAGGAGCTGATGGAAGCCTCATTCAACAATACACATATTCCCTGCATGTGGATGCCAGCGAAATCACTCGTTTCCTGAAAGCGCATAGCCAAAAAATTAAAATTACACATTACAAAAGCAAAGTCAGTCAAATCAAACGTAAAAAAGAGCTGATTACAGAAATTAGATTAGAAGACGGAACATCATTAGCTTGCGACCTTTACATCGACTGCAGCGGCTTCCAAAGAATTCTCTGTGAAAAAGAAAATATCTACGAAAAATTCGATTTTTTGCCATCTGACATGGCAATTACCACATGCGTCCCCCATGATCAGACGGCAATTAGCCCTACAACCATTGCCAGCGCCCATTCGGCTGGTTGGATATGGGATATCCCGCTCTACTCGAGAAGAGGAGTAGGCTGCGTTTTCAGTCAATCTCACATGGATGTAGAGGAGGCTTATGCAACATTTGAAAAGTATTTAAATCAAAAAATTGATACTAATAATCTAAAAATAATTCCATTCAAAGCTGGGAATCTTGCCAGGCCATGGGATGGCAACGTAGTCAACATAGGTCTAAGTTCAGGTTTTATCGAACCCTTAGAATCAACAGGAATTTACTTCATCGAAGCTGCACTGGACTTGCTCGCCTCGACTTTCCCGTTAAACGGTCAAGAATGGGCACGAAAAAAATTCAACAAGGAAATGAGAGAAAGGTACCAAGAATGTGCTGATTTCGTATATTTACATTACTTACTATCAGACAGAGATGATTCAAGTTTCTGGAATGAATTCAAAGATTCAATAAATATTCCCAGTCACATCAAAGAGTTATTAGATTTTTGGCGAGGCACACCTCCATCTCATAATCATTTCACTAACGGCAGACAAATATTTGGCCTGCCAGCGCATGAGTATATACTTTATGGGATGAATTTTATTCCAGATACTTTTTTAAAATTAAAAAACTTAAGCCAAGCCAAGCACCATCCAAAATATGTTGATTCTCCATTAAATCTACAGAATAATAATGTAGAACAACTTTTAAACCACAACGACTTTCTCGACGTAGTGCATGGGGTAAAATCACCGGAACAAATACATAAAAAATACAATAAACAAGGGTAACTATTTTCCAGCAAATGCGATTTCCAACACCTTGCTCATGATAGATTAATCAATTATTTTTAGAAATTGCTCGCGCTTATTTTAATTTGACAATTAAGCCTGCCTTGCAAGAGCTATAATAATTATCTAACTATTTAGAAATCAAACCTGTTTATTCGATTTATACGCTCATGTTGACTATCGGCGAACCTCATTTGAGCTACATACGACCTGAACAAACCTAGAATGAAATGTTTAGCGTTACCCGAATCCACGGGCCACTGCCATATTTAGAAGAAATCAACCAACACAAAGCAGCTGAAAGTCAATCGCAGTTGCTCAAAAAGCTCTAGAAGCCCAGTCAAATCCAATTCGTTACTGATGGTCACCACAGTTGCCAGCTCGGCATCCCCTCAAAGTCAGGTGATCAACCTGCCGGTAGACCGGGGGCTGGCCTGTCTTCGGGGGCTCAGCCCCCAAAGGCTGCGATTCGAACTTGAATACGCGCTTGAGCGCGGCAGCACGGCCAACAGTTTTCTGTTTGAGGCAGGCACTGACGCAACAGGCGTGGAGCAGCCCGCCGTTCTCGTGCATCCACCGGGTATGGCCTACAGCAGCGTTTTTGTTCCTGCTCTTCTGGAAGCTCTGCCAGCCACGGATCGACCCCTGCTGATTGTCGTGGGGCACGTGAACCCCAACCGTGTGGCCTTGTTACAGGAACTGGCCGGGATTTATCCAGGCCTTGAACTGATCGCGTCCAATCCCGGCGCCAAGCTGCTGGGAGAGCTCTGGAACCAACGCAAACCGGCGCCCCCCGGAGCGGAGGAGGAGCAGGCAGCACTGCCACCATTCCCGCCGCTGAGAGTGATCCGACGGGAGGAGTTTCAACCGTTGAGCAACGGGCGCAACCTGCTGCTGCTGCCAGCACCAACGCCGCGTTGGCCGGGTGGACTGATGGCCTTCGAACAGCGCTTCGGGCTGCTGATGAGCGACAAGTTCTTCAGTGCACACCTCTGCACCAGCGCTTGGGCGGAGGCCAACCGAAGCAGCACCGAGGAGGAGAGACGTCACTTCTACGACTGCCTGATGGCGCCGATGGCACGCAAGGTTGACCTGATTGTTGAGCGTCTGGAAGAACTGAGCATCCGCACGATTGCACCGGCCCATGGTCCGGCAATCGAGGCCAGCTGGCGCAGCCTCCTGAATGATTACCGCCGCTGGGGGGAGAGTCACCAGCAATCCAGCCTCAACGTGGTTCTGCTCTTCGCCAGCGCTTATGGCAACACCTCTGCGATTGCCGATGCCTTGGCACGGGGTGTCAGTCGCACCAACATCCGGGTCACCAGCCTCAACTGCGAATTCACACCAGCGGAGGAGCTCGTTGCCGCCATCCGGTCTGCGGATGGAATCCTGATCGGCTCGCCCACCCTCGGTGGCCACGCACCCACACCGGTGGTCTCTGCGCTTGGAACCCTCCTGGCTGAGGGTGACCGCAGCAAACCGGTCGGCGTGTTCGGCAGCTTTGGATGGAGCGGCGAAGCCGTTGATCTGCTGGAAACAAAGCTGCGCGATGGCGGCTTCAGCTTCGGCTTCGACACGATCCGGGTCAAATTCAGCCCTGATCGCGCCAAGGTCAAGGAGCTGGAGGAAATCGGCACCCGTTTCGCGCGCAAACTTCTGCAGGCGGAGAAGCGTGCTCAGCGCCGCAATGCCGGCAGCATGAGTGAAAGCCGCAGCGATCCAGCCGTCCTGGCGCTCGGACGCGTGGTGGGATCACTGTGCGTCCTCACCACGCGCAAGGGCGAACTCAGCGGTGCCATGGTGGCGAGCTGGGTCAGCCAGGCCAGTTTCACCCCCCCAGGACTGACCGTTGCTGTCGCCAAGGACCGCGCCGTGGAAGCTCTTCTGCACAAAGGCGATCGCTTTGCTCTGAATGTGCTGGCTGAAGGTCGCGAGAGCGGTCCGATGAAACAGTTTCTGCAACCGTTCAAGCCGGGAGCGGATCGGTTTAGCGGCCTTGAACTCGAAGCCAGTCCCAATGAACAGCCATTGCTGCCTGAAGCACTCGCCTGGCTGGAAGGACGCGTGAGCCAGCGGATGGAATGCGGAGACCACTGGTTGATCTATGCCGAACTGGATCACGGGGGTGTCTTGGATCAGGAAGCCTCCACAGCCGTCCACCACAGACGCAGCGGAGCTAACTACTGAGGAATGGCGTCGCGCCGTGACGCCAGCACTGGCTGCCGAAAGTCGTCACAATTCATTTTGTGCATGCACTGCTGATCATGAGCACGACGAACGATTCCGATGTGCTGGTGATCGCCGCCAGCAACGGCGAGAACCTCAAGCTGGCCCAGCGCTTCGTTGACCAGACGCGTGCACAGGGAAGAAGCGCGGATCTGCTCGATCTCACCACGCTTGAACTCCCTCTGTTCACACCGCGGGTGCAGGAAAAGGGGATGCCCGGGGAGGTTCCTGCGCTTCAGAAGCAACTGATGGACGCACCGCGCTGGGTGATCTGTGCACCGGAATACAACGGTTCGATCCCGCCGGTGCTGACCAATGCCATCGCCTGGCTGTCGGTCGAGGGCGATGACTTCCGAGCCCTTTTCAACGGACGACCGATCGCTATGGCCAGCTTCTCCGGCGGGGGCGGGATGGAGCTGTTGGTGTCACTGCGCATCCAGCTGACCCATCTCGGCGCTCAGGTGGTGGGTCGTCAGCTGCTCAGTAATTACGCAAAGCCAGCCAAAGACGACAGCATTGCCGATCTGATGCAACGTCTGCTGCAGATGACCCCACTCCAGCTTTGAGGAAATCGACCATCGATGGGATGGCCCACCGGTGAAGACGCTGAAACCAATTCGAAAGAGAATCAGGATTTCGTGCGCACACCACATCCATGGCTCTGAAATGACCTGGTCAACGCACCGACACCATTCCTCGAATGGGAATCATCCAGGACCCTCAGTACGCGGTTCGCTACCGCGGCTTTGTTCTGTTGCAGCAACAAAATCACAGCTGGCTGGTCAGGCCGGAACGCAGTCCGATGCGTCTTCTGCCGTTTCGCACACCCACCTGCTCGCTGGCGGACGTGAAAGCGCTCGTGGACTGGAGATTGGAAGAGGACGCAAGCCTGATTTCGGTCGCCTGAGAGATCAGGCGGCCTGAGGTGGTGGCGTTGGAGTTCCCTGGGACTGAATAGGAATCACCAGAGTGGCCCAGCGCTCCGGACGCTCGGGACGCTGGCGTCTGGCCTGACGGATTCCGAAAGGAACTCTGAGCACATTGGTGCCTTCAATCGTCAACGTGTGGCCACGACCGAGGGCTGCCTGAAGGCACTCAGGAATGTCGGGAAGCTGCAGAGAATCTGAGGTCTGCTCGGTCAATTCAGTTCGATGCTTGGTGTCGCGACTCATTGATTCCCTTTTTGCGACGGTGAATGCTGTGCAGTGTGATCAATGTTTCCATTGCACAATAAAAAATCGAATACTAATTTTCGATTTCGATGAAAATTTACTGCATCGGCTGAGAGGAAGCGAGTTCCTCCACGCTGGGGCAAGTGCAAATCAGATTGCGATCGCCGTAGGCGTTGTCGATCCTGGCCACAGCAGGCCAGAACTTGCTGTGTCGCTGATCGGGCAACGGGAATGCGGCCTGGTCCCTTGAATACGGTCGATCCCAGTGATCGGCGGTCACAGCGCTCAGGGTATGGGGGGCTCGGCGCAGGGGGTTGTTCTCACGATCGCTGGCATCGTTTTCAATCGCGGCCACCTCAGCGCGGATCGCGATCATGGCGTCGCAGAAGCGATCCAGTTCCTCAAGGCTCTCGCTTTCGGTCGGTTCCACCATCACAGTGCCGGCCACCGGCCAGCTCACCGTTGGAGCGTGGAAGCCGTAATCCATCAGGCGCTTTGCCAGGTCATCGACCTCAAGACCGGCACTGCGTCGCAGGTCGCGCAGATCAAGAATGCATTCATGGGCAACGAGCCCGCCCTCTCCGCGGAACAGAACCGGATAGTGAGAATCAAGCCGATGGGCCAGATAGTTCGCCGACAGCAAGGCCACGGCGGTGGCCTGGCGCAATCCCGCAGGGCCCATCAGGCGCAGGTACATCCAGCTGATCGGCAGGATTCCGGCACTGCCCAGAGGGGCCGCAGACACAGCCGAGATGGGCTGATCACCGCCGCAGGCCATCAAGGGGTGACCAGGCAGAAAAGGCAGCAGATGCTCACCCACGGCAATGGGACCCACTCCGGGGCCACCGCCGCCATGGGGGATGCAGAACGTTTTGTGCAGGTTGAGATGACAGACATCGGCACCGAAGGCACCAGGCCTGCAGACGCCGACCTGGGCGTTGAGATTGGCGCCATCGAGATACACCTGTCCGCCATGGTCATGAACGAGGCTGCAGATCTCACGGATGCGGGTCTCGAACACCCCATGGGTTGAGGGATAGGTGACCATCAACGCCGCCAGGGAATCGGCGTTCGCGGAGATCTTGCTGCGCAGATCCTCCACATCAACATTGCCCTGATCGTCACAAGCCACCGGCACAACTCGCATACCTGCCATCACAGCGCTGGCCGGATTGGTGCCGTGAGCGCTGGTGGGAATCAGGCAGACATCACGATGACTCTCACCGCGGGACCGATGCCAGGCACGAATCACCAGCAGACCCGCGAACTCACCCTGGGAACCGGCATTCGGCTGCAGCGACACACCGGCGAAGCCGGTGAGTTCGGCCAGCCAGCGTTCCAGGTCTTCGGCCATGCGGCGATTGCCCGCCAGCTGATCGGCAGGAGCGAAGGGATGAATGCCTCCGAACTCTCTCCAGCTCACCGGTACCAGCTCAGCAGCGGCATTGAGCTTCATGGTGCAGCTTCCCAGCGGGATCATTCCGTGCACGAGCGAGAGATCTTTGCTGACCAGTCGCTGGATGTAGCGAAGCAGCTCGGTTTCACTGCGATAACGGTGAAACACCGGTTGCTGCAGCCAGGGGCTGGAACGAAGCGGTAGACCGGCAAGTGCTTCGCCCTCATCGAAGGCCTCAGAACCCTCTGGCAGATCGCCGCCGGTGGCTTCAGCCACAAGTGCAAGCAACCGGCTCACCTCGTTACTATCGCTGAGCTCATCCAGGCTGATACCAAAGCCTTCGGCCTGTTGCATCGAGGCACCATCGGGCAGCAGACGCAGATTGAAACCGGCGAGAGCGGCCAGCTGATGTACCTGCGGCGCCTGCGGGCAGACCACATCGACGCTGTCGAAACGATGACCACTAGGCAGGGTGAATCCCAGCGAACGCAATCCCTGCTCCAGCTCACAGCGCAGACGAAGCAGGCGGCGGGCGATCGCTTCAAGACCTTCCGGACCGTGGTGAACGGCATAGAACGAAGCCATCACCGCCAGCAAAACCTGGGCGGTGCAGATGTTGCTGGTGGCCTTGTCACGGCGGATGTGTT
This sequence comes from Synechococcus sp. MIT S9503, assembly GCF_047304175.1. Classification (GTDB taxonomy): domain Bacteria; phylum Cyanobacteriota; class Cyanobacteriia; order PCC-6307; family Cyanobiaceae; genus Synechococcus_C. The sequence continues at coordinate 1,932,700 of NZ_CP138955.1, forward strand.
GCTCGCGGGTCTGCAAGGCCAGACGCAACGCGAGATTGCCTTCGGCATCTCGGGACTGACCGACAATGCGTCCCGGCACCTGCCGGCGGTAGTCATCACGGGTAGCGAAGAAGGCCGCATGCGGACCACCGCCACCCATCGGAACTCCGAAACGCTGGGCGCTGCCCACGGCAATATCCGCACCGAGAGCGCCCATCGGCTCCAAAAGAACCTGAGCAAGTGGGTCAATAGCCACAGTCACAAGGGCTCCCTGTTCATGGGCCCTGGCAATGCAGGTTTTCGGATCCCAGATTCGGCCGCAGCGTCCCGGCAGCTGCAGCAGAACGCCGAAGACATCATCACCCCAGGCGAACTGATCCGGCTCGGCCACATCGATATGCACACCAATTGGCTGAGCTCTCGTGCGCAGTACCGCCAGGGTCTGGGGCAGCACGGCAGCATCCACCAGAAAACGGGTTGCATTGGCTCGCTTGCAGACGCCGAAGCTCATCGACATGGCTTCCGCTGCAGCGGTGGCTTCATCCAGAAGCGAGGCATTGGCGATCGGTAGGCCGGTCAGCTCGCTGATCAGGGTTTGAAAGTTGAGCAGTGCCTCCAGCCGTCCCTGGGCGATCTCCGCCTGATAAGGGGTGTAGGCGGTGTACCAGGACGGATTCTCCAACACCTGACGCTGAATCAGGGCGGGCGTGACCGTGCCGTGGTAGCCCAGACCGATCAGCGAGCGCATCATGCGGTTCAGGCCCGCTAGCTGACGCATCTCATCGAGGGCCTGTTGCTCACCAACTCCCTCGGGAAGCTTTTCCTGCGGGGGACTTGGGTCAAGGATGTCCTGAGGAACAACGGCCCGCAGAAAGCTCTCGAGATCGGAGAATCCAAGCTGATTGAGCATCAGCTGGTTGGCTGCGCTGCCTGGGCCGATGTGGCGCTTGGCAAACGGTGGCAGACACGGCACCGAAGTTGTTTGCACCACGCGCCGATCCAGCAGAGTCATGGTGCAGCTACAAGGGTTGCCGACTTTAGGCAACTTGACCCGACAGCCGATGTGATATCAGGACGCCGCCACCTTGGCGGAATAGGTGGCTGCATCCATCAACTGTTCGAGCTGGGTCACATCGCTGGGTCGGATCACGAGCAACCAGCCCTCACCATGGGGATCCTTCTGTAGCTCTTCAGGATTGGCCAGCAGAGCTTCATTGCGCTGAAGAACCTCGCCGCTCAGGGGGGCATACATCTCTTCAACGGCCTTCACCGACTCAACGGTGCCGAAACTGCTGCCACGGTTGAGATCAGTGCCGACCTCTGGGAGATCAACAAACACAATGTCACCGAGCTGATCCACGGCATAGGCACTCAGGCCGACGCGGATCAACTCGGCATCCTGCCAGGCGTATTCATGGCTATCGGCGTAGCGATATGAGGCTGGGAAGTCGAAGGCCATCGGGCCGCAACGAGCGTCTCTCAATCAGTGTGCGCCAGATTCAGATGTCCCGCCGCAGCCAGGGCCTCCAGTGCCTGAGTCAGCGCCAACTCGATGTGGGCGTGATGGGTCCCCCCCTGAACAAAGAGATTGAAAGGTTCGCGCAAGGGCGCATCAGCGGAGAACTCGCTGGTACTGCCGTCGATGAAGGTGCCGCCGGCCATCACCAGATCACTGGCATAACCAGGCATCGCCGCAGGCACGGGATCCAGGTAAGAGCCCACCGGCGAGCACGCCTGAAAAGCTCGGCAGATCAGCTTGAGAGCGTCAGGATCACCCAGTTGCACGGCCTGGATCAGATCACCGCGGGCCGCCCCGGCGACGGGCTGAACCGGAAAACCGAGATCGGCAAACACCCCGGCCACAAGATCAGCACCGATCAGTGCTTCAGCCACCATCTGCGGCGCCAGGAAAAGCCCCTGCAGTAAAAGGCGATTCAAATCAAATCCAGTTCCTCCCTCGCTGCCGATCCCCGGAGCGGTGAGACGGCAGCAGGCCTGTTCGACAAGATCGGCGCGTCCGGCGACATAACCACCGGCCGGAGCGATCGTTCCCCCCAGGTTTTTGATCAGCGAACCTGCGACCAGATCCGCACCCACCTCGGAAGGCTCCTGAGCCTCAACCAGCTCCCCGTAGCAGTTGTCCACAAAACAGACGCAATCGGGCTGCCGGTCGTGAATGCGTTCACAGAGGCGACCGATGATCTGAACACTCAGCGATGGACGCCAGCTGTAACCGCAGCTGCGCTGCATCAGAATCAAGCGGCGGGGGACATCCAGTGCCTGCTCCAGAGACTGCTCATCAACCTCCCCGGCAGCGGTGAGCTGCAGCTCGTCATAGACGACGCCGAAATCTCTGAGAGAGCCCTGCCCTTCCCCCCGCAGACCGATGACCTCCTCGAGTGTGTCGTAGGGACGTCCTGTGATGGAGAGCATGCAATCACCAGGCCGAAGCACACCGAACAGGGCTGCTGCAATGGCATGAGTCCCGCTGACGAACTGCAATCGCACGGCCGCCGCCTCAGCACCGAGCACGCGTGCGAACACGCGGTCGATCACCTCTCGCCCCTGGTCTCCGTGCCCGTAACCACTCACGGAGGCGAAATGCTGTGTGCCAACCCGCTCGGCCTCAAATGCCTTCAGAACCTTCTGCAACCGATTGGCCACAGCCGCGGTGCGCTGGCGAGCAAAAGGCTGCTGATGCTCACGCACAGCGTCGACCTTCTGGCGGGCAAATGCCCTGGCCTCACTGAGATCCATAGGTGTTGAACGAGTGCTGTTGCGATAGCGGTCTGATGCTTGTGCCATGGGAAACCGCGGAAAGCCTCCTGTTTTCTTTTACATTCACGTCTCCAACCAACTGTTTCTGTCGCCGGCTGTAGCCGTTCCGACCACAACAGAACTGGTTCAAGGAGAAACTTCTTGGTCACCACCACTCCGGCAGTCACCCGCTCCAACCGCGAATTGCGCATGCGCGCAGCGGTGATGGCACCTCGCCAGCGACTGCCCCGCAAACAGCGCAAGTTGAAGGGTGGAACCACATCCTTCATGTTGGCGATGCACGTGCTGGCCACCATTGCGCTGCTGCCACGCTTCTGGAGCTGGCAGGGAGCTGTGGCCTTCGGAATTCTCTACTGGGCCACGGTGCTCGGCGTGACCCTTGGCCTGCATCGACTCGTCGCTCACCGGAGTTTCGAAGTGCCCCGCTGGCTGGAACGAGTGCTGGTGATCATGGGCACGCTCGCCGCACAAAGCGGACCAATCGACTGGGTGGCCCTGCATCGTCACCACCACAAATTTTCCGATCAACCCAACGATCACCACGATGCAGGCAGGGGCCTGTGGTGGAGTCACAGCGAATGGATGCTTCACGAGATCCCTGCTCTTGAGCACAAGGAACGCTTCGGCGGTGATCTGCTGAAGGATCCTTTCTATGTGTGGCTGGATCGCTGGTTCCTGGTGCTGCAGATTCCGATCGGCCTGGCGCTCTACTGGTACGGCAATGCAGCTCAGGTGCACGGAGGCGGAGTAGGACTGGTGCTCTGGGCGATTCCTCTGCGTCTGGTGGTGGTGTACCACGTCACCTGGCTTGTGAATTCGGCCACACATGCTTTCGGATATCGCAACTTCGACTGTCCGGATCTTTCAAGAAACTGCTGGTGGGTGGCCGTCCTTTCCTTCGGAGAGGGTTGGCACAACAATCACCATGCCCATCCGGGCAGCGCCCGCCATGGACTGCGCTGGTTTGAATTCGACATCACCTGGATGCATATCCGGTTGCTGCAGAAGCTCGGCCTGACCCGTCGGGTCAGGCAGGCCCGTTATCCCGGCTGAGCCGCCGATCGCAACTCGGCCAGAAAAGCCTCAGCGCTCTGGCCTTTGCTGCCTTCAAGGGCCATGTGGGTGGCATGAAGATCAAGGAACTCTCCGTCGAGCTCTTCGGCGCTGTATTCCCTCAGGCCTGCCATCACTTCGGCAAAGCGATCTCGGCGCTGGTTCTTGGTGACCGGATAGGCCTCCATCACCTGATCACGACACTGACGCCAGGCTTGACCGCGGCAAAGGCTGTCGGCAATCGCTGCACTCAGGGAAGCGGCTTCAGCGGGATCAATCCGCCAGTCAAACCCAGGGGGCAAAGGGCCAAGACCCACGAAGATTTCCAGAAGCTCGCCGGCACCCAGAGGCTCTCCATCGCCAGCAAGAAGCGGTACGGCGCTCTCGCTCAACACCCGCAGCAGATCGGGGTGAACTTCCGCGAGCTGATCGCGAATGGAATCCAGGCCCTGGTGCAGCACAGCATTCGCCTGACCAAGGGCGAGAAAGACCTCCGGGCCTGGAGACGAAAGCTTGCCGTTACGCAGATTGGAGATCTGGGAGTTGTGCACGCGACCGAGATCCAGCGCATCGGCCAGAGCCGGCAGCACCTTGTGAGACCAGCCGTTGCGCTCATGCCAAACATGGATCAGATGGGCCATCGCCTGACGCCCTTCCTCAAGACGCTGGCGATAACCTTTGGCGACATGATCAGAACCACTTGTCTTGTCCATTCCTTGATACGTATCCGTATCACGTGTAGTGTGCAGAGATCAACCGGGATCAAGTCATGGCACCCAGCGCCGTAAAAACGCCATCGCCACCCAGTCGAAGAACAGTTTCGCATCGCGCTCCCACACTGGCAATCAAGCCCTACCAGCGCAGCAAGAGCCAGGAGCGCATCGCCCCCAAGACCGAAAAGAGCTGGTTGACGATCGGATTCATGATCGTGATTCACACCCTTGGCCTGGTGGCCCTGGCACCGGCCTTCTGGAGCTGGCAAGCCGTCACCAGCCTTCTGGTGCTGTATTGGGTCACCGCCTGCCTTGGCGTGACCATCGGCTATCACCGTCTGCTCTCACACCGCTCATTCAGGGTGCCGCTCTGGCTGGAGCATTTCTTTGCTACCTGCGGTGCCCTGAGCTGCCAGCACGGACCCATCGACTGGGCAGGACTGCACAGGCATCACCACAAGTATTCCGATACGGATGCGGATCACCACAACAGCAACAAAGGTTTCTGGTGGAGCCACATGGGCTGGATGTTTGATGCGATTCCGGCGATGCAGGAGGTACCCCGCATGACCGGTGATCTGGCCAAGGACCCTTACTACCGATGGCTGAACAACTGGTTCCTGGTTCTGCAGCTTCCTCTGGCAGGCCTTCTGTTCTGGATCGGCACAGCGACCGGTGCGGGCGGCTGGGCCCTGGTGCTCTGGGGCATTCCTCTGCGCCTGGTGCTGGTCTATCACGTGACCTGGCTGGTGAATTCCGCCACCCACTGCTGGGGCACCGTGGCCTACGAAAGCGGTGACGATTCCCGCAACAACAAATGGGTGGCTGCCGTCACCTTCGGCGAGGGCTGGCACAACAACCACCACGCCTTCCCACATTCAGCGCGTCATGGCCTGCAGCCTGGACAGATCGATCTCACCTGGGAGCACATCCGGCTGATGCGTGCCCTGGGCCTGGCCACCAAAGTGCGCCTGCCCGTGAAGTCGTAAAGTTGTCGATCGCTAATCAGACGTCGTCAGGATCCTTCTCCCATGGCCAAGCGCGTACAAGTGGTTCTGAATGAGGACGTTCTCAGCCTCGGCCGGGACGGAGATCTGGTGGAAGTTGCCCCTGGCTATGCCCGCAACTTCCTGCTGCCCTTCGGCAAAGCCGTGCCGGTGACCCCCGCTGTGATGAAGCAGGTGGAACATCGTCGCGCCAAGGAAGCCGAGCGCCAGGCCGCTCTCAAGGAGGAAGCCGTCGCCTTCCGCACCGCACTCGACACCATCGGTCGCTTCACGGTGAAGAAGCAGACCGGCGAAGACGACGTGCTGTTCGGCACCGTCACCAACGGTGATGTGGCTGAGGTGATCGAAGAGGCCACCAAGAAGGAAGTGGACCGTCGTGACATCACCGTGCCCGACATCCACCGGACGGGCCACTACAAGGTGCAGGTCAAGCTTCACAGCGAAGTGACCGCTGAAATCAACCTGGAAGTGGTCAGCTACTGAGCACAGAGCAAAAATGACTCTGATGTCACCGACAAGGTGCGTCAGAGTGGTTCTTCTTTCTGAGCTGCTGCCGCCATGGTGAGCGTTCCCTTGTCAGGGTCAGGTGGCGAGTCCACCGAAGGGGAACGCCGCGGCTTCGGCAAAGGTCGCAGGCGTGAAGAGCCCAGCTTCGAGGCCCTGCCCGATTCAATCCCACCGCAGAACCTGGAGGCGGAAGAGGCTGTATTGGGTGGCATCCTGCTCGACCCGGATGCCATCGGCCGGGTGGCCGACGTGCTGCAACCGGAAGCTTTTTATCTCAATGCCCATCGGGAGATCTTCCGCACAGCGCTGATGCTCCATAGCCAGGGCAAACCGACCGATCTCACAGCGATGACCGCCTGGCTGGCAGACACCGGTGCCCTGGACAAGGTGGGTGGAAGCAGCCGGCTGGTGGAGCTGGTCGAGCGCGTGGCCTCCACCGCTTCGATCGAACAGGTGGCCCGCTTGGTGATGGACAAATATCTGCGCAGGCAACTGATCCGCTCAGGCAACGAAGTGATCCAGCTGGGCTTTGATCAGGGCCTGCCGATGGAGCAGGTGCTCGACAAGGCCGAGCAAACCATCTTTGCCATCAGTCAGGAGAAGCCGTCTCAGGGTCTGACGCCCACCGCCGAAATCCTCACCAGCACCTTCAACGAGATTGAAAGCCGCTCACTGGGAACCTCAGTGGCGGGCATCCCGGTGAATTTCTACGACCTGGACGCCATGACCCAGGGCCTGCAGCGCAGTGACCTGATCATCGTGGCCGGGCGCCCGGCCATGGGCAAAACCTCGATCGTGCTCAACCTGGCCAAGAACGTGGCTCAGCTGCACGACATGCCGGTGTGTGTGTTCTCCCTGGAGATGAGCAAGGAACAGCTCACCTACAGATTGCTGTCGATGGAGGTGGGCATCGAGGCGGGCCGACTGCGCACAGGCCGACTCCAGCAGGAGGAATGGCCGCTGCTTGGCCAGGGCATCAACACCCTGGGCCAGCTGCCCATCTACATCGATGACAAACCCAACTCAGGGGTGCTGGAGATGCGTTCGCTCTGCAGGCGACTGATGGCCGAGCAGGGAAAGGAGCTCGGACTGATCGTGATCGACTACCTGCAGCTGATGGAAGGATCCAGCCCCGACAACCGGGTGCAGGAAATTTCAAGGATCACAAGGGCTCTCAAGGGCATGGCACGGGAACTGAACGTGCCCGTGATTGCCCTGTCGCAGCTCAGCCGTGGCGTGGAATCACGCACCAACAAACGACCGATGCTCAGCGACCTGCGCGAATCGGGCTCAATTGAGCAGGACGCCGATCTGGTGCTGATGATCTACCGCGATGAGTATTACAACCCCGAAACTCCCGACCGGGGCATCACCGAAGTGATCGTGACCAAGCACCGCAACGGACCGGTGGGCACCGTGAAGCTGCTGTTCGAGCCCCAATTCACCCGCTTCCGCAACCTGGCGGCCTAAAGCGATGTGGCTCAGTCGAATTCTGCTCCTGGGTGTTGGTTGGTCGTAGCTAGCCCACTTGCTGCTCAACCCAAAAGCCCATCGCAACTAGGTGGCACATTGGCTGAAGGCCTTGCGCTTAAGCACCCCTGGCTGCCATCCCGCCATCGTGTAAATCGTGCACTATTCGGACCACCGATCGTGTACTACAAGGATCAGCAGGCGAAGCTCTAACGAGAATCTCCCTTAAAATCAGTTTTGAAAGCCTTTAGAAAGAGCATCTTGATGGGCTTCTTTTGGCCTGAAACGAATTCTGGCCGAGCAACACCTCGCATGGACTAAGGGGGTGTAGCGGTGTCATTCACCCAACTCGGCCCCGACATCAATGGAGAAGCCGCTGATGACCGTAGCGGTCAGTCGGTCTCCCTCTCCAGCGACGGCAGCGTTCTTGCCATCGGAGCCAATGGCAACGACGCCAATGGCAGCGCCGCAGGTCACACGCGCGTCTACGACTGGAATGGCAATGCCTGGGTTCAACGCGGTAGCGACATCGATGGAGCAGGGTGGAATGACCAGACGGGCTCTGCCGTCTCCCTCTCCAGCGACGGCAACATTGTTGCCATCGGCGCTTGGGGCAATAGCAGTTATCGAGGTACCACGCGCATCTACCAGTGGAATGGCTCCAGCTGGATCAAACTCGGCAGCGACATCGATGGAGAAGCAACTGGTGACAACAGCGGCCACTACGACGGTGTCTCTCTATCAAATGACGGCACAACCGTTGCCATCAGTGCCTGGACGAATGACGGCAATGGCAGCAACGCAGGCCACGTTCGCATCTACCAGTGGAATGGCTCCAGCTGGAACAAACTCGGCAGCGACCTTGATGGAGAAGCCGCCAACGACTATTTCGGGACCGGCGTCTCAATCTCCGGTGACGGCACCACGGTTGCTGCTGGTGCCCCTTACAACGACGGCAATGGCAACAACTCAGGCCATACGCGCATCTACCGGTGGAATGGCACCGTCTGGAGCCCACTAGGCAATGTCATCGTTGGAGAAGCTGCTGATGACCACAGCGGCTCGTCCACCTCACTCTCCACAGACGGAAACATTGTCGCTATCGGAGCTCGCTACAACGATGGCGTGGACGCTGGCGGCCCTTGGCCAAGGGCTGGCGAGAAAAAAGGCCATACCCGTATCTACCAATGGGATGGCACCAGCTGGAACAAACTCGGCAGTGACATCGATGGAGAAGCTGCAGAAGATCGCAGCGGCCAGAAAGTCTCACTCTCCGGTGACGGCACCATTGTGGCCATCGGTGCACATGGCAACGACGACAATGGCAGCAGCTCAGGCCACGTACGCCTCTACCAATGGGATGGCAGCGCCTGGACGAAAATTGGTAGTGACATTGATGGAGAAGCAGCTGGTGACAACAGCGGCCGCTACAACGTCTCTCTGTCCAGTGACGGCACAACCGTTGCCATCGGTGCCCACCTGAATGACGGGAATGGAACTGATTCCGGTCACGTAAGAATCTTTGAGACAGGCCTCGGCGATAGCACTGCTCCCACCCTCTCGTCGGCTGCAACCAACAGCGACGGCACCAAAGTTGTGCTCACCTACAACGAGGCGCTGTCATCAACAACGGCAGCAACCTCGGCCTTTGCCGTCACCACGGATGGTGCCGCCAATGCCATCACCGCTGTAGCCATCTCGGGCTCCACCGTTGAGCTCACGCTCACCAACACCATCAAAAACGATCAGGCCGTCACCGTTGCCTATACCGATCCATCCGGATCCAATGACAGCAATGCCGTTCAAGACAGCCAAGGCAATGACGCCGCAGATCTGAGCAGCACCTCGGTCACCAACAACTCCACCGTTGCTGGCACCGCTCCCACCTTCTCGTCGGCTGCAACAAACACCGACGGCACCAAGGTCATCCTCACCTACAGCGAGGCGCTCTCTGCCACCACCGCAGCGGCTTCTGCCTTCACGGTCACCTCAGGTGGTGTTGCCAATGCCGTCACCGCCGTAGCCATCTCGGGCTCCACCGTTGAGCTGACAGTCACCAGGCCCATTCCGAGCTGGCACGCACTCACAGTTGCCTACGCCGATCCATCCAATGGCAACGACGACAATGCCATTCAAGACAGTCAAGGCAATGACGCGGTAACCCTGGGCAGCACCTCGGTCACCAACAACTCATCAGTTCAATTTGTTCAGCTTGGCCCCGACTTCGATGGAGAAGCGGCTGGTGATCTAAGCGGAAATGAAACAGGCGTCTCCTTATCAGCAGACGGCAGCATCATTGCCATCGGTGCACCTCTCAACGATGGCAATGGAGATAAATCAGGCCATGTACGAATCTTCCAGTGGAATGGCACCGCCTGGAACCAACTCGGCAATGACATTGATGGAGAAGTTGCCGGTGACAAGACAGCCGCCAACCGCCTTTCCAGTGATGGCATGGTCATTGCCATTGGGGCTCTACGCAATGACGGCAACGGTACCGATGCCGGCCACGTACGCGTCTTTGCATGGAATGGCACGGCCTGGGTTCAACGCGGCGAAGACATCGATGGTGAAAACGCAACTGACGTCAGTGGCAGGACCGTCTCCATCTCCAGCGACGGCAACACTGTCGCCAGGGGCGCAGCTGGCAACTCTGACAACGGCAATGATGCCGGCCAAATCCGCGTCTTCGACTGGAATGGCACGGCCTGGGTTCAACGCGGCAACGACATCGATGGAGAGGCCGCAGGCGACTGGTTCGGAGAGACGATGTCGCTCTCCGGTGACGGCACCACAGTTGCCGGTGGTGCTCTTTTCAATGACGGCAATGGAACGAACTCAGGCCATACACGCATCTACCGATGGAATGGCACCGCCTGGAACAAACTTGGCAGTGACATTGATGGAGAGGCTGCACATGACCATAGCGGCAAATGCGTCTCCCTCTCCAGCGACGGCAACGTTGTTGCCATTGGCGCTTATTACAACGATGGCAATGGCGAGAAATCTGGTCACACGCGCATCTTCCAGTGGAATGGCACCAGCTGGAACAAACTCGGCAGTGACATCGATGGAGAAGCCCTAGAAGATCGCAGCGGCCAAAGCATCTCCCTCTCCGGCGACGGAACCCTTGTTGCCATCGGTGCCCCAAGCAACGACGGCAACGGCAATAAATCAGGCCATACACGCCTCTACCAATGGGATGGCAATGACTGGGTGCAAGTCGGCTCAGACATTGATGGAGAAGCAGCTGACGATCAAAGCGGCTGGGCGGTGTCTCTTTCCAGTGACGGCAGCACTGTTGCCATCGGCACGAAGTACAACGACGGGAATGGGAATGATTCAGGCCATGTGCGGGTGTTTGCAGTCGCTGACGTCACCGCTCCCACCTTCTCGTCGGCTGCAACCAACAGCGACGGCACCAAAGTTGTGCTCACCTACAACGAGGCGCTGTCATCAACAACGGCAGCAACCTCGGCCTTTGCCGTCACCACGGATGGTGCCGCCAATGCCGTCACCGCTGTAGCCATCTCGGGCTCCACCGTTGAGCTCACGCTCACCAACACCATCAAAAACGATCAGGCCGTCACCGTTGCCTATACCGATCCATCCGGATCCAATGACAGCAATGCCGTTCAAGACAGCCAAGGCAATGACGCCGCAGATCTGAGCAGCACCTCGGTCACCAACAACTCCACCATTGCTGGCACCGCTCCCACCTTCTCGTCGGCTGCAACCAACACCGACGGCACCAAGGTCATCCTCACCTACAGCGAGGCGCTCTCTGCCACCACCGCAGCGGCTTCTGCCTTCACGGTCACCTCAGGTGGTGTTGCCAATGCCGTCACCGCCGTAGCCATCTCGGGCTCCACCGTAGAGCTCACGCTCACCAACACCGTCGAAAACGATCAGGCGGTCACCGTTGCTTACGCCACTCCACACACGAGATCCAACAACAGCAATGCCATCCAAGACAACCAGGGCAATGAAGCCGCAGATCTGAGCAACACCTCCGTCACCAACAACTCGACAGTGGAAGGCAGGGCCTTTGAAGAAGCTGGTAATCAAAGCAACCTGAAAGGCGACACCACAGATGATTGGTATGGCACTGCAGTCAGCCTTTCAAAAGATGGCAGCACAATGGCTGTTGGCGTACCGCAAGCAGACGGAGGAGGAACATATAGAGGGCAAATTCGTATTTATCAACGAAATGGAGAAAATTGGAATCTCATTGACACGATTAACGGTACAGCGAGTCAAGATCGATATGGCCATGCCGTGGCCCTGTCAGCCGACGGAACGATTCTTGCAATAGGAGCCAGTCATTTTGATAACGGAAGCAAAACAAATGCTGGACACATCCGCACATTCCAATATGACGGCACAAGCTATACAGAATACGCCAGCAACCATGAAATCAAAGGGGGCACTAAAGGTGAGGCTTTTGGCAAATCGGTTGCATTATCAGCCGACGGCAAAGTACTAGTCGCGGGGGCATCTGATTATGATTTCAGTTCAAAGAAGGATGTTGGACTTGTCAGAATCTTCCGCCTCAATGACTCAAACAAATGGGTCCAGGAGAAATGGGTCCGTGGCGATACAGCCTCTGGCTATGTTGGTGCAGCCGTCGACATCTCAGCAGATGGCGACACGGTAGCTTTCGGAGGTTATGGAAATACTGGAAATGATAAAGAGGATGGGCGCATTTATCTATATCGCTACAACAGCAGCCAAAAGAAATGGCTCAAACATGGTCGCGGTATTGATGGAATAGCTGATTATGATCGGCGAGGATTTTCAATCTCCATCTCAGCCGACGGCACAGTTTTAGCGGCTGGATCACCACAAAATGACGACGCCGGAAGCAATAAAGGCCGGGTTGATATTTATGAGATTCAAGAAGGAGGAGGCCTGCAACCTCTTGGCTTGCCCATCTATGGAGAAGCCAATGACGACCAATCAGGCATTGCCGTAAGCCTTTCTGACAATGGCAATCGAGTTGCCATTGCAGCTCATCTCAATGATGGTGGCGGCAATAATTCAGGCCATGTCCGGCTCTACGAGTTCATTGATGGCTCATGGCAGCAACAGGGCATTGATCTTGATGGAACAACCCAACAAAGTTTTCGAAACAACGAAGATACAGCGATCAGTCTGTCGGGGGATGGCACCCATCTCGCCATTGGTTCGCCAGCATCCAACGACTCAGCTCCAAGCGTCGAAGGGACGGTTCGTGTCCTCAAGTTCCATGACAGCGTCGCGCCCAGCCTGAGCTCCATTCAAACCTCAATTGATGGCGAGCAGATCATTGTCAAATTCAGCGAAAACCTTTCAGCAGATCTACCAAGCAGCAGCCAATTCAGCGTTGCAGTTAATGGAACAGCCATAGCAATCACGGGAATTAAGGCCAATGGCCCAACAATTGAACTGACTCTTAATCAAGCGATTACGAGCAGCGATACCAACATTCAAGTCAGTTACACCGATGCATCAGGCGGTGATGATAGTGCTGCAGCCCAGGATTTCAGCGGCAATGACGCGAGCTCATTTAGCAATCACTCGGTCACCAATCTCTCCATCATTGGCCTGAGCAGCCGATTCTTAGTTGATAAAGACAGGAATAAATTTGCTGAGTATGGATACGCAAAAGTTGGGCCTGCTTTTACACAGATTGACCTCAATCTTGCGGGAGGCTTCTCATCGCCTCTGGTCTTCAGCAATGTGGTCAGCCGCAATGAGCAAGACCCTGTTGCAACAAGACTGAATGCTGTCACCAAAAGCTCCTTCCAAGTACAACTCGACGAACCAAAGTACTACGGAACCTCCCAAGGAAAGAGTTTTCACACAGATGAAATCATCAGCTACTTAGTGATCGAAGAAGGCAAACATGAACTCGCCGATGGGAAGATCTTTCTAGCGAAATCAGAAGGCCAAACGAGGCATCCCAGTAACCCCTCAACGAAATCAAACACCTGGTCGAGCACGATCCCATTTACTGGTGCAAATTTCAGTGATATTCCCGTTCTCTTTGGTCAGTCACAAACACATAGCGGTTCAGATTTCATCACCACACGAACCAAAAATGTCAGTTCAACAGGGTTTCAATACAGCTTCCAAGAGGCAGAAAATAAAGGCGCACACCCTGCCAAGGAAATCTTTGCCTGGATGGCCTATTCGGGCGGCAACAGCAATAGTGGTGGCATTGAACTTGAAGGACAAGCACTAGACAAAGTCTTTACCCACACGCCCAAACAGCAATCATTCCTCAACACCTATACATCAACTCCCTTCCTACTCGCCGGACTACGCACATTTGAAGGCTCAGATCCAGCCTTTAGCCGCGTTCATGATCTCAACACCAGCACCTTCAGCGTTGGCATTCAAGAAGACACTTCAAGCGACGGCGAGGTAGCGCATAGCGAAGAGAGCATCCATTACTTAGCCATTGGCACCAGCACTCCAGCAAGCATCCAGTCAGCAACCAAGAGCTTTGCTGAAAATACAGATACAACATCTCAGGTCACAGTCATTGACCTGCAGGACTCCAACACGCTGAAGGACGAAAGTCCGGATGGTGAATCAATTACCTACAGCATTCAGTCAGGAGGCACGGGGTTATTTGCCATCAATCCCAGTACCGGTGCCATCACCATCAAAGCTGGCGCCACCCTTGATCATGAAGTCACAACCAGCCACCAACTCACCATCCTTGCCCAAGCCGGGACGACATCAACCGAAGCCATTATCACGGTCAATATCACCAACGAAAATGACCATCATGTCGTCTTAATCGATAACAATAGCAGTCAAAACACAGTCGTAGAAAATTCCTCTATTGGAGCCACCGTCGGAGTCACAGCCTTAGGTTCTGATGCCGATCGCGGCGCAACGATCAGTTCCTATTCACTAACCGATGATGCCGGCGGCCTTTTTGCCATTCACTCCGCAACAGGCGTTGTCACCGTCAACGGTGCGATCGACTACGAAAGCAAGCAATCACAAACAATCACAGTCAGAGCAACGTCCTCCGATGGTTCTGCAACAACCCAAGACATCACGATTGCGGTCACTGATGTTGATGACAACACCCTCTCACTTGCCGACAGCAATTCAGCCACCAACACCATTGCTGAAAATGCCACAGCTGGTGATGGCGTTGGCGTTACCGCTCTTGGCACCGATGCCGACCACGGCACCTCCATCGCCTACGACTTCACCTCTAATCCCAGCGACCTCTTTGCCATCCACGCCACAACCGGCGTCATCACCCTGAACGGCGCGCTCGATTACGAGACCGCCCAGACCCACACCGTTACCGTTCGCGCTACTTCCACCGACTCCAACGGCGACACATCAACCACCAGCAAAGACATCACCATTGCGGTCACTGATGTTGATGAATTCAATCCGACACTGAGTGATGGAGATGCAACAACCAACACGATTGCAGAAAATGCAACAGCCGGCACCACCGTCGGTATCACCGCTCTTGGCACCGATGCCGACCACGGCACCTCCATCGACTACGACTTCACCTCTAATCCCAGCGACCTCTTTGCCATCCACGCCACAACCGGCGTCATCACCCTGAACGGCGCGCTCGATTACGAGACCGCCCAGTCCCACACCGTCAAAGTTCGCGCTACTTCCACCGACTCCAACGGCGACTCATCAACCACCAGCAAAACACTCTCCATTGCGGTCAGTGATGTCAACGACATCAGCCCAGTCATTCATGATCAAATCATCACCGTCAAAGAAAACTTTGCCGCTGCCACAGTATTTTTAGACATCAATGATAGCAGCCAAGACGATGATATTGACGCCGAAAATAATGACCTCAGCTATGCGATTCAAGGCGGCAATAATAGCGGCCTATTCCAAATTAGTGCAGATACAGGTGAGCTATCAATCGTCAGTGGCAATTCACTCAATTACGTCGAAGGAGGAACCAACCAATACGACCTTGTAGTTCAAGCCAGTGATGGCGAACTAAGCGACACAGCTAACATCACCATCAAGGTTGGCAACATTGACACTAGCGCCCCTGACATTGCAGATACCTCCAAGAGCGTCTCAGAAAACATCAACTCTGGCTCAGAAGTAATCGATATCAACGATGAGCGATCTGGCCAAGACCAAGACAATGATGGCGATGCAATCACCTACACCTTCACAAGTGATGGAAACCCAGGAAACCTATTTGCGATTCACTCCGCAACTGGACAGATCACGCTCGCTGCTGGCCAAGCGTTGGACTATGAGAATGCCAATCATCGGGTGATCCGATTAGTCGTCCAGGCAAGTGATAGCAATAAAACTGATCAAGCCACGATCACCATCAATGTCACCGACGTTGATGACAACACCCTCTCACTTGCCGACAGCAATTCAGCCACCAACACCATTGCTGAAAATGCCACAGCTGGTGATGGCGTTGGCGTTACCGCTCTTGGCACCGATGCCGACCACGGCACCTCCATCGCCTACGACTTCACCTCTAATCCCAGCGACCTCTTTGCCATCCACGCCACAACCGGCGTCATCACCCTGAACGGCGCGCTCGATTACGAGACCGCCCAGACCCACACCGTTACCGTTCGCGCTACTTCCACCGACTCCAACGGCGGCACATCAACCACCAGCAAAGACATCACCATTGCGGTCACTGATGTTGATGACAACACCCTCTCACTTGCTGACAGCAATTCAGCCACCAACACCATTGCTGAAAATGCCACAGCTGGTGATGGCGTTGGCATCACCGCTCTTGGCACCGATGCCGACCACGGCACCTCCATCGCCTACGACTTCACCTCTAATCCCAGCGACCTCTTTGCCATCCACGCCACAACCGGCGTCATCACCCTGAACGGCGCGCTCGATTACGAGACCGCCCAGACCCACACCGTTACCGTTCGCGCTACTTCCACCGACTCCAACGGCGACACATCAACCACCAGCAAAGACATCACCATTGCGGTCACTGATGTTGATGACAACACCCTCTCACTTGCCGACAGCAATTCAGCCACCAACACCATTGCTGAAAATGCCACAGCTGGTGATGGCGTTGGCGTTACCGCTCTTGGCACCGATGCCGACCACGGCACCTCCATCGCCTACGACTTCACCTCTAATCCCAGCGACCTCTTTGCCATCCACGCCACAACCGGCGTCATCACCCTGAACGGCGCGCTCGATTACGAGACCGCCCAGACCCACACCGTTACCGTTCGCGCTACTTCCACCGACTCCAACGGCGACACATCAACCACCAGCAAAGACATCACCATTGCGGTCACTGATGTTGATGAATTCAATCCGACACTGAGTGATGGAGATGCAACAACCAACACGATTGCAGAAAATGCAACAGCCGGCACCACCGTCGGCATCACAGCAAATGGCAGCGATGGGGATGCCGGAACAAGCTTCTCCTATGCCTTTGCCAGTGATGGCAACCCGGGCGTGTTGTTCGGCCTGAACGCAACAACAGGTGTAGTCACTCTTGCTGGAAGTCTGGACTACGAGACATCGACTAGCCATCTGATCAAAGTCGTTGGCACCTCCTTTGACACCAACGGCGGAACACAAACCACAGAGAAAACCTTCCAAATCGACGTCGGTAATGTCAACGACAATGATCCGGTCCTGGCTCCGCAAAGAATTGACGTTCTTGATTCAGTCGTTGCTGGCGCAGAACTCATCGACCTCAGCGATGACAACACGGCTCAGGACACCGACCTCGATGGTGAGTCGATCCAATACTCCATCACATCAGGCAACGAAAGCGGCCTCTTTGCCATCAATGAGACTACAGGCAAGCTTTTTCTAGCCACAGGCAAGTCACTTGACTATGACAAATCAGATCAACATGTCCTAGACATCACAGCTACAGATAGCGGCGACAGAACAGGGACAGCACAAATCACAATTGATGTTCAGGACTCCAACACAGCGCCAGTTGCCGTTGATGATGCCATCACGCTCAATGAAGACAGCAATATTAATGTTACTAAAGCCGATGGCATCATCAACAGCAATGACAGCGACGCAGAGGGTAACTCACTCACAGTTCACAAGTTTTACCTGGGCGAGAGCAGCGAGAACACACCAATTCAAGGAATTCTAGGGCAAGCCATCAATGGAGCGTATGGATTACTTACACTCAATACAGACGGATCCTATCAATATGCAGCAGATAACGCCAACGCGCTCGGATCTGGAGAAACAGCTATAGATTCATTCCATTATATTTTAACTGACAGCAAGCTGACGCATACAGCTGACATTAAGTTCACAATTAATGGCATCAATGACGCTCCTCATATTGTTGATGCTACCAAGAAAAAGAAATACACCGAGAAGCAAGGCGAGGTTACCGTGATTGACGGCAGCCTAGACATCATTGACCCCGATGATACAGATATTGAAAGTGCCACTATCAAATTCAACGCACTTACTTACCAACCCTTAGAGGACGTACTCGACTTCACAAGTATCTCTGGGATCACCGGTAATTGGGATCAACCAACAGGAACTCTTTCATTAACAGGCACTGCATCCATCTCCGATTACATCGAAGCACTCGAGTCGGTAACTTATGAAAATTTAGATAATATTGACCCGGTCCTTGGCGAACGCGAGATCGAATGGCAAGTCAACGACGGTGACGCTAACTCAATTGCAATCACCTCAATAGTGGACGTAGGTGGCATCAATGATGCTCCTGAATGTGAAGATGAGAATGTCCTAATTGATGCAGGATCCACCATCTCGACAGCGACGGAGGACAATCTCTTAGCTAATGACTTAGGTCCGGAAGCAGGAGAATCACTAACCATTCAGCAATTCCGCCTAGGCACAGAACAGCAAAACAATGTGGAATTTCAGCCAGGGCAAGCCCTTACCGGTGAATTCGGAACGATGACCATCGAATCTGATGGTTCTTTCCTCTACGTTGCAGATCAAATAGCTTCCAAAAGACTGCTCACTGGTGAAACCCGCACCGAGACATTTACCTACACAGTTTCTGACTCTAAAGATACCGATACAGCTGAGATCGTCATCAGTATTACCGGTATCAATGACACGCCAGTTGCAACCAATGACGTCTTTGAAGTCGAGGAAGATAGCTCTAAGTCCAGGCCTGTTGTTCAAGGCTTAATAGCCAACGATTCTGATGCTGATGGGGATTCTCTCTCAATCTCAACAGTCCGGACGGGCGCTGAGATACTTGGACAGCTGTTGAACTCCAACACAATCAGCAGAAATGCAACAGGAAACTTTGGAACAATTGAAATCAATTTAGACGGTTCTTACCGCTACTCCGCCAATGAAGCAGCCGCAGATGCATTAGATCCTGGTGATCGAGAAACTGATTTGTTTACCTATACACTTAGCGATGGTGAAAATACTGATACAGCGGAAATCGAAATACAAGTCATTGGGGTCAATGATGCCCCAGTGCTTTATGAAATTACTGCAGGAATCGTCACTGACAAAATTAACTCTACAAAGGTAAGCACAAGCAACCTCACAGGCAAACTCACAGCGAATGATCCAGATGCTTCGGCATCACTAACATTTGGGATTGGGTCTTTTGTTACTTCTTCAAGCAATATCCAGACATACTCAACAAGCTCATTCCAAGGAAACTACGGCGTACTGAACCTCAACACATCAACAGGAGATTACAGCTATTCGCCAGATATCATGGCCGTCGACAAACTGACAGCAGGCGAAAATGCAACTGAATCATTTGAAATTTTTGTCAGCGATGGTCTCCTAAGGTCAAGTCAATATTTTGATATCGCAATTACAGGTGCAGCAGACCTCTCATACTCTTCTGGAAATAAGTCCATTGGTAAGGACACCACAGGAGATAACGATGATGGAGGTGATTCTGCTCGAAAGGGCTTCACCAGCAGCTCTTCAAGCAGCCCCACAAGCAGCTCAACAAGCAGCTCAACAAGCAGCTCAACAAGCAGCTCAACAAGCATTTCTTCTGACGCTTCATCAGATAGCAGCACAACAAATGATGCTTTCATCGACACTTTGATTGGCGCTTTAATTAACGATCAGACTTCGACAACAAACAATTTCTCGAACTTCCTGACATCAGCTGACTCATTTCTGATTGCCTCCAATGACCTCAGCATGCTCAAGTTCCAATCGTCGGATCCGGAGTTCTTAAATGCAGAAGAAGGTGGTGGAGGTGCGGGCAGCTTGCAACCCTCAAATTGGGGGCAACTGACGTCTTTTGACCTGAATAATGGCGTCCGCATCATGCTCCCCAAATTTTGCCTAACCGATTGGGATGATCATGTTCCGAATCACAGAACCGGTGAGATCCCAATTTTCATCTCCCTTTTGAAACAGCCTGCTCAGGATGCAACTGTAGAACTAACAGTTGAAACCTTACAGGCCAAACTTTCGACCAACATTCTTCATTTCACTTCCGAAGACTGGGATCAACCCCAAATTGTATGGGCCAATCCTAATGACAGTGAATCAGGAGAAGCCATCTCCAATTTAGAAATTGCGGCAAGCCTGCAAATCGGCGGCCCCTCAGCCAAAACAAAAACGGAAATCTTTTCCATCAGTCTCCCAGAGAGCAATGAATTAGCTATCGGAAGTTGCGCGCAGGAATCAGACAACACCAGTCAGCCAAATTCTGAACGTCCAAACATTGATCTGGAACTTAGTACTGTGAGAGAAGAAGAGTCTCCTGCTTTTCTACTGCTCAGAACCGCACTTTTGCCATTGATTTTGTTATCCAAAATGGCGATGCACAGCATTCATCAGATCAAAAGCAATCATACAAACAAGCCGAATGAACCTCAGAGCGACAATCAGCCATCAAACGAAAGCTCATCGACAACAACATTGCCAAAAGAATCCAACCGGATTGATGTCAGCTTTGAGGGGATTGAGCTCATACCTCAAAGCATCGATCCCAACTCAAGCTCCGAGAACATTCCAACCCTGTCGATGACACCATCGATCTCCAGCCTCAGTGGACCACTACCAGACAGCACTGTTGATCTGTGGTGAAGACGTTTCAGTCAAACGCTTGTCAACAGCTGTCAGCGAGTGACTGGGTCCAGACAGAGGCTCCTCACCTCAACCGAGCTGCAACCTGATTGGATCAGTGCTCTAGTAATTCCGATAATGAATGCATGAGCAACCGTCCTGAACCAACTGAATCATTCGACGTGATCGTCGTGGGAGGAGGCCATGCAGGCTGTGAAGCTGCCATCACGGCTGCCCGCTTGGGGCTGAATCTGGTGGCTGGGCTCAACGCCGTTCGGCGCATCCGCGGTCAAGATGCGGTGCACTTTGGCCGCGAGGGCAGTGAGTGTGGTGACAAAACGCCATCAGACAGCCACTGCGGAGGATCTGGAAACCCAATTCACAAGCCAAGGCCCGTAATAACCGGTTGCAATTCAAGCGGCTACGCCGGCACTGAAATAGCTACCACCACTCTCAAGACATCCGATAACGATGCCTAGCCTCACCATTGCCCTGACCGGCAACATCGATGGTTCCGGCAATCTGCTCACAACAGAAGCAGGCTCCACCTCTACTTTCATCGTTGTTCTTGATAACAAACCAACGGCGAATGTCACCGTCTCCATCACCGGTGACGACACCACTGAACATTCCCTCAGCGCCTACTCGCTGACATTCACAACCAACAGCTGGGACACACCTCAGACCGTCACCGTCACCGGCGTTGACGACAGCCTCGTTGATGGCGACATCACCACCACACTCACTGCAATTGCATCAAACACAGGTGGATATGCCGGCACTGAAACAGCCACCATCACAGTCAAGAACACTGACGATGAAACCGGCGGCATCAGCATTGCCCAGACCGGCACCACCGATGGTTCCGGCAATCTGCTCACAACAGAAGCAGGCTCCACCTCTACTTTCACCGTTGTTCTTGATGCCAAACCAACGGCGAATGTCACCGTCTCCATCACCGGTGACGACACCACTGAACATTCCCTCAGCGCTTCGTCGCTGACATTCACAACCGACAACTGGAACACAGCTCAGACCGTCACCGTCACCGGCGTTGACGACAGCCTCGTTGATGGCGACATCACCACCACACTCAATGCCACCGCTTCCAATTCAGGCGGCTACGCCGGCACTGAAACAGCCACCACCACTCTCAAAACATCCGATAACGATAGTTACGGTCTCACCATTACCCAGACCGGCACCACCGATGGTTCCGGCAATCTGCTCACAACAGAAGCAGGCTCCACCTCTACTTTCACCGTTGTTCTTGATGCCAAACCAACGGCGAATGTCACCGTCTCCATCACCGGTGACGACACCACTGAACATTCCCTCAGCGCTTCGTCGCTGACATTCACAACCGACAACTGGAACACAGCTCAGACCGTCACCGTCACCGGCGTTGACGACAGCCTCGTTGATGGCGACATCACCACCACACTCACTGCCACCGCTTCCAATTCAGGCGGCTACGCCGGCACTGAAACAGCCACCACCACTCTCAAAACATCCGATAACGATAGTTACGGTCTCACCATTACCCAGACCGGCACCACCGATGGTTCCGGCAATCTGCTCACAACAGAAGCAGGCTCCACCTCTACTTTCACCGTTGTTCTTGATGCCAAACCAACGGCGAATGTCACCGTCTCCATCACCGGTGACGACACCACTGAACATTCCCTCAGCGCTTCGTCGCTGACATTCACAACCGACAACTGGAACACAGCTCAGATCGTCACCGTCACCGGCGTTGACGACAGCCTCGTTGATGGCGACATCACCACCACACTCACTGCCACCGCTTCCAATTCAGGCGGCTACGCCGGCACTGAAACAGCCACCACCACTCTCAAAACATCCGATAACGACGCCAGCAGCGACGATACTGAGAGTGACAGTGAGAACAACACTGCTCAGCAACCCATTGCACTCAGCACACTCGTCCGAAACAGAGATGACACAGGCTTTGAAGTGACTGGACAAACCGGGCTTTGGATAAAGCTGGTAGTTCTTAAGGCCAACACCGACTGGCAAAACAGTCTGCAAATTGTGGACAGCCTTGGTAATTCAATCGGATCAATCGGCGCCACTCGCGACTCCACCAACCTGGGAAAACACGAAATCTTTCTCGATGCTGGCAGCGAATGGTTCTTCCATCAATTAAGCAATAATTCACAACTGAACGAATTGCCAAGTCTTCGGATCGACACAATAACTGGCGGATTCATTGTTCACCTTGATGACAGCGAGAATGGAGACAATGACCACGATGACCTATCAATCAAAATCACCACATCTCAAAATGCTGAAAATCCAGTTGCCGCTCAACTTGCTTCAGAACAAAACAATATTTATGACTCAATTCTGAACCTAACTGAGATCAATACTCCAACAGCAAGACTGAGAATAACACTTCAAAGTCATTGCGATGATGTCAACAGGATAGGCCTTGTTAAACTGGCTGGTGATAAAATCAATGGATTCACAGTCAATGGAATTGCTTCAACAGCCGAGCAATCCTTTAACCAAGTCATTCGCGACAATCTTATTAATCCAGGCGGCCATGAGCTCCTGATTGATGGCACAACAACTCGCCAGGTTGAATGGAACATTAACCAAAATGAGAAAGGATTTTATGCCCCTGTTTTTATAAATCAAAACACTAATGATCTATTTACTTTTGGAGTCACAAGTGCGCGCGACAATCATATTCACGTTAAAAATCTAGGCAGCAACTTCTTTGGCTATGAAGACACACTTGCATCGCGAAACTCCGACTGGGACTTCAACGACATCACCATGCTGGTGGAAATGATCTGAACCTCTGGGGCCAATCAACCGGTGGCATTGGAGAATAAGGTCATGACTGCCTCCACCGCTCCCACTGAAGTCTTCGACGTGATCGTCGTGGGAGGAGGCCATGCAGGCTGTGAAGCCGCCATCACCGCTGCCCGCCTCGGGCTAAACACAGCACTGTTCACCCTCAATCTCGACCGCATCGCCTGGCAGCCCTGCAATCCGGCCGTGGGGGGACCGGCGAAAAGCCAGCTTGTGCATGAAGTGGATGCTCTTGGCGGCGTGATCGGGCGCCTCGCCGATGCCACGGCCATTCAGAAGCGAATCCTCAACGCCAGCCGCGGCCCTGCCGTCTGGGCCCTGCGTGCCCAGACCGACAAACGTCAGTACTCACGTCAGATGCTGCAACTGCTGCAGCACACCCCCAACCTGGCTCTACGCGAAGCGATGGTCACTGGTCTTGAGATCGATGGTGATCCAAACGGCGGCGGAGAAGCCTGGGATCCAAGCCAGGGACCCAAGGCACGCATCACAGGCGTGCGCACCTATTTCGGCAGCGTCTACGGCGCCAGCGCCGTGGTGCTGACCGCCGGCACCTTTCTCGGAGGCCGCATCTGGGTCGGGCACCAGTCGATGGCCGCTGGTCGTGCCGGAGAGCAGGCTGCCGAAGGACTCACCGAAGCCCTGCGACAGCTGGGGTTCCACACCGACCGACTGAAAACAGGAACTCCAGCACGAGTGGATCGGCGCAGCATCGCCCTCGATCAGCTGGAGGAGCAACCCAGCGATGCCGCAGACCGCTTTTTCTCCTTTGACCCTGGCTCCTGGAGCAGCGGCGAACAGATGAGCTGTCACATCACCCGCACCACGGCTGAAACCCATCAGCTGATCAAAAACAACCTTCACCTCACCGCGATCTATGGCGGCGTGATCGACAGCAAAGGGCCCCGTTACTGCCCCTCAATCGAAGACAAGATCGTTCGTTTTGCAGACAAAGACAGTCACCAGATCTTTCTTGAACCTGAAGGTCGCGACACACCGGAGATTTACGTACAGGGGTTCTCAACCGGGCTCCCCGAACCTGTCCAGCTGCAACTGCTGCGCAGTCTCCCCGGCCTCGAACAGTGCGTGATGCTGAGACCGGCTTACTCCGTCGATTACGACTACCTGCCAGCCACCCAACTGCTGCCGTCGCTGGAAACCAAAAGGATCGAGGGACTGTTCAGCGCCGGACAGCTCAACGGCACAACGGGTTACGAAGAGGCCGCTGCCCAAGGTCTGGTGGCAGGGCTCAACGCCGCTCGACGGATCCGGGGGCAAGAAGCGGTGCACTTTTCCAGGGAAAGCAGCTACATCGGCACGATGATTGACGATCTGGTGAGCAGGGATCTGCGCGAGCCTTACCGGGTGCTCACCAGCCGTAGTGAGTACCGCCTGGTGCTGCGCGGTGACAACGCCGATCGACGTCTGACTCCTCTGGGCCGGGAGCTGGGGTTGATTGATGACCGCCGCTGGCAGTTGTTCGAGCAGAAGCTCGATGCGATGGAAAAAGAAAAGCAGCGCCTGCAAAGCCAGCGGCTCAAGGTGAGTGATCCCGTGGCCCCTGCGGTGGAGGCGGAAACCGGCGCAGCGATCAAAGGGTCGATCACTCTTGCCGACCTGCTGCGTCGGCCAGGGATGCATGCTGCAGATCTGGTGCGCCACGGCCTCGCCGATGCCGATCTGCCGCTGCCAGTTCGAGAAGGTGCTGAGATCGACATCAAATACAGCGGCTATCTGCAAAGGCAGCAACAGCAGATCGACCAGGTGAAACGCCAGGGCAAACGCAAGCTTCCCGCCGGCGTTGATTACGCCACCATCAGCACGTTGTCGCGCGAAGCACGCGAAAAACTGGCCAATGTCCGTCCGCTCACGCTGGGACAGGCCAGCCAGATCCCCGGTGTGAGCCAGGCTGACCTCAGCTCTCTGCTCGTCTGGCTGGAACTGCAGCAGCGCCGCAACCAGAACCGCACATCACTCGCCTCCGCCGCCAACGCTCGATAGCTTTGGCGCACTCACCGGCCTGCGTTGCCCACTCGTTTCCCCACCTCCAGGGCTTACTGGAACCTGCGCGCCGAGCAGGTTCTTGACCGCGTGTTCAGCGATAAGGACAACATTCTTGAAACTGTGCGGGTCGAGGTGAATCCTCAGTCGAATCAAACGCCAGCGACGCCTCGCACTGCGTCAACGATTACCTGGCCTCAGGTCGGCATGGTGGGCCTTGGCCTGTTCGCTGTTCTTGGCATCAGCGGACTCACACTTCACTGGAGGCTCACCCAGCAGGCGCTGGAGCGGGAAGGCAACCTCGCCTTGATCGAAAGGCTGCGCAGAAACCAGGCAGCTGAAACCGGCAAAGCCCGAAGCAATCGAACGGCACAATCCACATCAGATAACGACGCCACCCCATCGACCGAGAGAAACGCTGAAGAGTCCTCCCCGGGAAACGAGCTGGAGATCGCCACACTCCCCAACTCATCCACAACACTGGAGCCAATCACAATTCCACTGCCTTCATCAGAGGACAACATCGCTGCCCCACTGGCTGATCAGTCATCCGCTATGGCTACACAACCTCTGCTGGTGGGCGTGGTCAACAGTGGTAACAGCGGTGGCTCAGCCATCTTTCAACTCGGTGACCTCTCCCTCTCAGCGGTCCCCGGCGAAATGATCGGCAACAGCGGCTGGACCCTCCGCAGCATCAGCGCCAGTGGCGCGGTGATCGAGCGCGCTGGTGCGACTCAATCCCTCAGTGTCGGAGGAGCTTTTTGAGCACCTTGAGCTCCCTGACTC
Organism: Synechococcus sp. MIT S9503; assembly: GCF_047304175.1. GTDB lineage: Bacteria > Cyanobacteriota > Cyanobacteriia > PCC-6307 > Cyanobiaceae > Synechococcus_C. The sequence continues at coordinate 1,958,876 of NZ_CP138955.1, forward strand.
CCTCCCCGTCAGTGCTTTGGGAAGCGCCAACATCCTCCGTTCTTGCTGGTGAGGAACCTGGCTGGCTGCCAGGCCCCTGGCGCCTGATGTTGCTGGGAGACGGCAGCCCGACCAGACACCTGCGCCTGCTCACCGGCCACAGCGTGCAGGTACGTCTCATCGCAATGGATGCCGATGCAAACCTTGACGAACAAGCCGGTGGACCACGACCCACTGAGGTACAGGAGCTTGAACCGCCCCTGCTGCGCCGTCAGGTCTGGCTGACCTGTGGGGACACCACGCTGGCCTGGGCTGAAAGCTGGTGGAACCGTGATGAAGCCGAACGCAGTCTGAGCAATCGCGAACAGCCGATCTGGCTCAGCCTCACGCAGGGACGCTCGGAACTGTTCCGTGAGGTGGATGGCCTGGCGCTTGTCTCTGAACCGTGGCTGGAGGAGGGGTTCGGTGAGCGAGGTCCCTTCTGGAGCCGCCATTACCGCTTTTTCAGAAAGGGCAGAGAGCTCACCGTGATCCGTGAAGTGTTCAGCCCGGCACTCGAGCGCTGGCTGGGCGAAGCCCCAAGGCGTCCGCTTCATGCATCGTCATGAAGATAATCTGCGTTTGATGCGGATTTGCACTTGACAACTTGCCTGTCTTTGTGCTGAAGCAATCATGGCCTCATCGGCAATGGTTCCATGGCGACCTCCACCTGGACGACCCTCAACGATCTGGGCCGTAACTTCGGCATCTCTTCGATCCACTGCGGAAGGGCCCTCGAACATGAGGGCTGGCGAGATCGGCATGGCCATCCAACCGACGCAGCACTGGAGGCAGGCGCGGTTGAACAACGCACGGCTCACATCGGAGGTCGCTCGGTGCTTTGGAACGCCAATCTCTGCGCAGAGGTGTTGGAGCGACATGGTTACCGGCCGGTGTCCCGTTCTGAACACATCGGCCAGTGGGCCGATCTGCTGGAAGCGATGACGGCGGGCTCGCCTTCAATCACCACAACAGCAGATCAAATGGCGGAGGAACTGCCGCCCGACCTGGTGGAAGATGTCAACCGTCAGCTGACTCGGCGTGGTTGCCGATTTCAGGTGTGCCGGCCGCTGAGCAATCGGCACTGAACGGCTGGCTCAGGCCATGCGCAGGGCCTCAGCCTGCTTGCGAGCCTTCTCAAGCTGTTCCTTCAGCTTCTCCTCGTCGGTGTGACTGAGGCTGGTGTGCACCAAGCGTGCATTGGGCACGTGACGACGCAGACGTTCGATCACCCGATCAGGCGTTGAATCGCGCACCAATAAAGCAAGTGCTGCGCTGCCCTGAGGCAGGGTTTCGGCAAGCTCCTTGAGGAACTTGTCGTTGATGCCGATGTCGCTGAGAGCTCCCGAGGCGGCACCAGCGCCGGCACCGGCCGCCAGCCCGAGCAGGGGATTGGCGAAAATCAGTCCGACAAGCAGACCCCAGAAGCTGCCGCCCATGGCGCCGGTGGCGGTCATGTTGATGGCCTGACGAAGATGCACATGACCATCGCTGCCATGCTCGAGGACCACCGCATCCTCAAGTGTGATCAGGTGCTCCTCCTGAATGGCCACCAGTTCGAGACGCACCTGCTCAGCTTCCTCAACCTTGGGAAAGCCGATCACCACAAGATTGCTCATACCAATTACGCAATGACTCACAGCATAAGTAGAAATGCTCTTGTTCAATCACGACGACGACTGGATCGCGGCAATGGTCTACGGGACGGCGACCGTGACGTTGTTGAAGGAGCTGGGTCAGCGACACCATCACGACTCTCAGAACGCTTCCATCGCTCCACCTTGAAGCTGTCGTCCTCAGGCCACACGTCATCCTGATCAGAAGAGGTTGACGGCGAAGCAGAGGCTGTCGGCGGTGGCAGCACCGGCTGTCGGCGGGACATGGCCTCGAGCGGGCGTTTGCGTCTTGCAGGAGTTGATCGATCAACACTCGCCGAAGCGCCGACGCGTACAGGTCGGGAGCTCTGCATGACCTGCGGCCGTTCGTTCACCTCACGCCAGTCATCCTCCTCATCCAGCAGCCAGTCGATGCGATCACCGACCCAACGTCCCATCGCATCCAGACGGGAAGCACCATCCAGACGATCGATGCTGCGGCGCCCTGGTCTTGCTCCGGAAACACCGTCAACAAGCTGACGTCCGGTGTCCAGCCACCGGTCAAGCCTTCGGTCCAGAGGATCAGGACCGCGCTGCGGGCGTTGTCGACGTGAATCCATGCCCCGACGTTACCGACGTCTGTGCTGCAACCAACGCTCCCGCTGCAGACCAATCAGAACGATCGAGACGCCACCGGCCTCCAACACCCAGAGAAACACTTCCATCCCGCTCAGCTCACCTCCGGCGCCGCTTCGTAGCGAAGCAGACAACTGGCATTCCAGCGACCCCCATGATGCCGATCGCAGCACAATCGACAGGCCGCCTGACGCATCCTGCGGCGATAGGGAGTTCTCTGACCGCAGCAAGGACAAATCGCAATCCAGCGCGGCGGGGTCTGCGGAACGGGGAAGCGATGGCGAACACTGACCTCGAATCTCGACTGCGTCGCGTTGATCACCTGCATCCGCTGCCGGAAGCAGGGTCCGTGACCTTCCTCTCGCTGCAGCACCAGGTCCACCCAGGCGTGGATCATCTCGTGACAGAGAGTGCTTTCTGTGGCCTCTCGCGGCAGAGGATCCAACAGAGGCCTGGACAGCACGATTTCACGCCCAAACGGTGGCGCCACAGCAGGCCCGCGTCTGTACAGACCTGCCGTGCGACGCAGACGACCGTCACTCCATCGCAAGGCCACCAGGGGTTGATGTCCTTGGCAAAGGGCTCCCTCGAAATGCTCCCGATTCAGGCGATGAAACAGAGGGAGCAGCGGCTCGAGCGGCATGGGTGGCGGTCAACCGCACAACAACGTCGGTCCAGTCTGCCTCCATCCAGCGGTCCGTCAGTCAGACTCTTCACTCACTTGGAAACAGCTGATGGATCTGGGTCTGGTGCGGGAGATCGGGAGCAAGGCCCTGCTGGCCGGGGGTGGTGCCCTGCTTCTTTATTGGACGGTCACCGCGGTGAAGCTTGTGCTGAGCGCCCGCGGCATCAACCCGCTGATCAAGCAATTTTTCACCCAGGTGGCAGCAGGGCGCGTCGACGCGGCCTATCTGCTCACAACCAAGTCCTATCGCCAACACGTCAACCGGCAGCAGTTCATCCGCTATCTGGCGGGCCTGAAGCTCAACCGCTATCGCAACCTCAAATCAGGCCGGCCGCGCCTGCAAGAGGGCAGCATGATCCTCACCGTGAAACTGATCGCAGAAAACAAAGAGGAAATGCCCCTCGACTTCACGTTCACCAAAGTGGAGGACACCTGGAAAATCGAGCGCATCGCCACCGTCAAGAGCTGAGTTGTTCAGACCGTGACTGCGCCAGCTTCACAAACCGCGTCGAATCAGTTCAATGAGCGCGCCACTGAACTGAGGCAGTTGCTCACCCGAGCAGCCCACGCCTATTACGTGCTTGATGCTCCCGAGATGGAGGACGCGGTCTACGACCGCCTTTACCGCGAACTGCTGGATCTGGAGGCTGCTCACCCCGAGCTGGTGATCGCCGACAGCCCCACCCAGCGCGTGGGTGGAACTCCCTCCGAGGGATTCACCAGCGTGGCCCATCGCATTCCCCTGTTCAGCCTGGACAACGCATTCAGTGCTGAAGAACTGCGCAGCTGGTATGCACGCCTGCTGAAGGTGCTTGACCGAGAGCCAGCTGCGGATGCTCCCCCGCCGGCACTGCCCATGGTCGGAGAACTCAAAATCGACGGCAATGCCCTTGCCCTCAGCTATGAGAACGGGCTGCTGGTCAGGGGCACCACCCGCGGAGACGGGGAACAAGGCGAGGAGATCACCGCCAATGTGCGCACCATCGCATCGATCCCTCTGCGACTGCAGATCGATCCCCCACCTGCCTGGGTGGAGGTGCGCGGCGAGGCTTTGATTCCCGATCGCACCTTCGCGGCCATCAACGCTGACAGAGCAGCGCGGGATGAACCGCTATTCGCCAACCCACGCAATGCCTGTGCCGGCACCCTGCGCCAGCTCGATCCCAGGGTGGTGGCCTCACGACGGCTCGATTTCTTCGCGTACACACTGCACTTGCCGAATGACTGGGAAGGTTCTCGACCGACCAGCCAGTGGGAATGCCTGAGCTGGCTGAAAACAGCCGGCTTCCGAGTGAATCCCAATGCCTCCCTGCTGCCAGATCTCGCCGCGGTGGAGAGCTTCTTCAACGCCTGGGACAGTCGGCGGCACGATCTTGATTACGCCACAGACGGTGTGGTTGTGAAACTCGACGACCTGCGTCTGCAGGACAGCGCTGGCTTCACGCAGAAAGCACCTCGCTGGGCCATTGCCCTGAAGTACCCGGCGGAAGAAGCTCCCAGCCGGCTGCTGCGACTCACCTGCCAGGTGGGCCGCACCGGCGTGATCACACCGGTGGCGGAATTCGAACCCGTCGCTCTGGCCGGCACAAGCGTGAGTCGGGCAACGCTGCACAACGCAGACCGACTGACGGAACTGGATCTACACAGCGGCGACACGATCGTGGTGCGCAAGGCCGGAGAGATCATCCCCGAAGTGCTGCGGGTGCTTCCAGAGCTCAGGCCCGAAGGTGCTCAACCCCTGGATCTTCCTCATCAGTGCCCCAGCTGCGAGTCGGAGCTGGTGAGGGAAAGCGGTGAAGCCGCAACCCGCTGCGTGAACAGCAGCTGCCCGGCGATCCTGCGCGGCGCTCTGCGCCATTGGGTCAGCAAGGGTGCCCTCGATGTGGAGGGCATGGGCGGGAAATTGATCGAACAACTTGTGGAGCGGGGTCTGGTGCGCTCGATCTCTGATCTGTATCGCCTCGATGTCGCACTGCTCAGCAGCCTGGAACGGATGGGCGAGAAAAGCGCCGAAAACCTCGTGACGGCGATGGAGACGTCCCGCGCCCAGCCCTGGGCTCGCCAGCTCTACGCCCTGGGCATCCACCACGTGGGCGAAGTCAACGCCAAAGCCCTGGCAGCAGCATTTCCTGATGTCGACACGCTTGCCCAGACGGCCGTTGATCACCCTGAAGCGATCAGTGAGCTGCATGGCATCGGCTTGGAAATCACCCAGAGCCTGCAGCAGTGGTTCAGCACTGGAGCCAATCAGACGCTGGTTCAGCAGCTTCGTGAAGTCGGCCTCTCACTGGCCGCCAGCGAACAGGAGCGCCTGGATCTGGCAAGTCGCACCAGCATGTCCGGGGCGCTTTCCGGTCAGACCGTTGTCATCACCGGCACGCTTCCCTCCATGAGCCGATCTCAGGCGAAAGATCTGATTGAGGCAGCAGGTGGCAAGGTCAGTGGTTCCGTCAGCAAAAAAACATCCTTTGTGCTCGCCGGAGAAGAGGCGGGGAGCAAGCTGGAGAAAGCCAACAAACTGGGAATCAAGGTGATTGATGAGGCGGGACTGAGCACCTTGATCGCGTCGGACGAAATCTGAAAATCGTTGTCCATGATCAGTGCATCCGATCCAAGGTTGTGATGGCGGAGACTGAAGACGTAGGCATGTACGGCATCAAGTCCAGTGGGCTCGTCATCTCCCCTTCGCAATGTTCTGGACAATCTGTCCGGCGAATGGCAAATCAACCTCGAGAACCGGATCCCACGCAAGGAGCTCTACCAGGCCCGAATTGCGTCATCAAAGCCGTCCCTCGGATTCTTCGTGCTGCTGTTGTGCGCAGCTGTGATTGCCACGCTTGGACTGATCTCCAACAGCACGGCGGTGGTGATCGGGGCCATGATCGTGGCACCACTGATGGACCCGATCCTCAGCCTCGCTTTCGCCCTCTCGATCAGCAACAACAAGCTGGCGAAACGCTCGCTGCTGACGGTGTTGATTGGTGTGATCACCGTGATCGCCACCGCAGCGCTGCTGGCGTGGATTCTGGATGTGAGTGAGGTGAATCGGGAGATGACGTCTCGCACGGCACCCAACCTGATTGACCTCGGAGTCGCCGTGGCGGCTGCAGTGGCTGGATCCTTCAGCATGACCCGCGAAAGGCTGTCGAATTCACTGGCCGGTGTTGCGATCGCCGTGGCGCTGGTTCCACCGCTGTGCGTCTGCGGCATCGGCCTGAGCATGGGCAATGAGGTGGTTGCAGTGTTCGGCCGCGGCACGGTGGCCGGTCTCACCAATCAGATTTCCGAAGGCTCCTTTTTGTTGTTCCTGGTCAACCTGATCGGGATCACGGTGGCAAGCCTGTTCATCTTCCTTGTGCAGCGCTACGGCAGCATCGTTCAGTGCTGGCGAAATCTTCTGGTGTGGCTGGCTTTGCTTGGGCTGTTGTGCTTTCCCCTGTCTTCAGCTCTGCAGGATTTCCGCATCAAGCAGGAAATTGTCAGCAGGTTCGACACCTTCAAAGCAGGTCAGGTCAATGAGCTGAAGATCACCAGCCAGAACCCCTATTTGTGGCAGAGGGTGCGACTGCTGTTCAGCAACGTGCGGGTGCTCGACAACAAGGCCAACGTGGATCTCGTCTTCAGCGCGCCAAAGGGAGTGCTCAACGAAGCCCTGGCGAACGAGCTCTCTGAAACCTTCGTGCGAAGCGCCAAAGAAGAGTTCAAGCTCGATGACGCCAAGGTCTCGATCAGCGTGATTCCCAATCAGATCAACAAATTCAGCGACAGCCCAGCGCTGCCATCAACGCAATGAACGACGCAGAAAGTCATCGTCCGCCGATCCACAGATGGATCAAAACGGAATGCGGTCGGGCCAAATATGCCGACCTGAGCAACCGAAGCGGATTCACAGCCAAAGCCAGGCTGGGTTGGTTTGTGGTGATTGCCGCCCTGCGTGACTGGCGACTGCCTGATCCTGATCAGACTTCAGGATCCTGAACATCAGCGCCTGCCTCCTGAAGGGCCTTGCGAGCGGCACGTCCCACCAGCCACACCACACCCACCGTGGCCAGCACTCCTACAACACGAAGCACCCAGGCCTGGGCGGAGGTCTCTCCAGCCAGCACCTCACCGAACCTTGCAGCACTACCAGCCAGAGCACCGAGGGCACAGAACAGAATCGTTCCGGGAATGATGCCGATGAGGCCAAGGTTGTAATCCCGCAGACTTACCTCACTGAGTCCGTAAGCCAGGTTCAGCAAGGAGAACGGAAACGCCGGTGAGAGGCGCGTCAGCAGCACCAGGCGAAACCCCTCGCGACTGACAGCCTTCTCAATCGCCAGCAGCTTCGGGAAACGACTCAGACGCTGCTGCGCCCAGCCCCTGAGCCAGTGCCTGCCCAAAAGAAACGCAGCCTCCGCTCCAAGGGTCGCCCCTGCAAACACGATCAGGCTTCCCAGCCAGGGGCCGTACAGCGCTCCGGCAAGCATCGAGGCCCAGATCCCCGGCAGCAGCAGGGTCACCCAGATGGCGTAAAGGGGAACGAACAGCAGGGCTCCGGCAGGCGACTCAAGCCATGCAAGAAGAGCGTCGGTATCCATCAGCTGAACGATCGGGTCCATCCTTCATCCATCGGTGCCATCACGGTTCCATGGCCCGCAGCAACTGTGCAACCTCACCACCCTGATTCAGACGAGCGCCGACATCGGAACACTGACCAAACCCTTCTATGGCTCTACCGTCAAATCGTTGAAGGGAATACCTGCCTGCTGCTGTGCGACACCAACATCTCCGGGCACTACTGATCCGACGGCGCCTGCTGTTGCTGGGGCTTGTCTGCACAGCTGGACTGCTGAGCTCCTGCAGCAGCAGCGGGCGAACACCGATCCGACTGCTGCGGGTCGCCCGCATCCTGCCGACCAATGAAAAGGTCACCCCGGTTGACAGTTCCCGGGACCGGAAGCGTCTGCGCAGCTTTCAGAACAATCTCTGGGATGTGGTTCCAGGCCTTCGCATCCAACCCGCTCTCTATTCAGAAGCAGCTGTCGAATCGGAACTTGAACGCCAGACCTACAGCGGACTGGGTCCGGATCTTGTGATGGGCGATGCCCGCGTGATCCAGGAGCTCTTCGAAGCAAAGCTGCTGGACACGGTGCCGATCACTCAGGAACAACGCAACGCAATCGCACCAGGCTTACTCGAACGGGTCACCAACTCCCATGGTGAAGTGACCGGTCTTCCGGTCTCTCAGTACATCCAGCTGGCATGTTTCGACAAACGCAAACTCAAGGAGCCACCTGCAACGTTGGCACTCATGTCCAAGCAGAGCGGCGAGGGTCAGGTGTTCGGCATCACCCAGAATTTTGAAGATCTCTACTGGAGCATGAGCGGATACAAAGCCGGCAGCGCACTGGTGAGTGCGCTGCGTGGCCAGCAACCCACTGCACAACAAACACAGAACCTCGTTCGCTGGCTGAGCTGGCTGCGGGATGCCAGCTATCAGCAGAACGTGATGTTCCTCAGGAATCAGGCCACATTGCGCAAGCAACTGATTGGAGGCCAACTCCACTGGATCAGCTGCTGGACCTCGCAGCTACCCCAACTGAGGGAAGCCATGAAAGACAATCTCGGCGTTGCTGCATTACCAGCGGGACCAGCAGCCCAAGCCACACCCATCAGCAAGCTCCAGGTGTGGGGTCTGGGCCGCAACTCCAGTCCGCGACAGCGACAGACCGCTGAAGAACTGATGCAATTCATCGTTCAACCATGGGCCCAAAAGACCTGGTCACTGCGTTACCGCACCAATTACCCAGTGAATCCAGCAGCGGCCACGATCATCAATCGACAGATCCCTGGAATCGAGAACCTCTACATCTTCAAAGGCAACCAAGAAATCAAAATTGGAGACGAAATTGTTGCTGCCATCGATGGGAATCCAAGACTCGCCAAAACCATTCAAAACATCATCAACGATGTGATCTTTGGTGCGAAAACACCCGCCAAGGCAGCTGAGCGACTGCAGACCGCTTTGAGCCGATCCTCATGATGTCGACCCTCTCCAATCTTCTAATCACGGTGGCGCCCGGAGACATCCTGGTGGAAATGGTCAGCTGGCTGTCATTTGTGGAGCGCTGGCCTGTTCTGATTCAGCTATTCCTGGTGCTATTCGTGCTTCTGATTGCGCGCGCACGCAGCATTCTTCTCAGGCGCAACCAACGCCTGCAGCGCCTGCTAAATCGAGCGGGGCTACATCAACGCTTCCCTGATTCAATCCGCGTGTTGATGGGACCCGCACTGGTTCTATTAATGGCAGGAGTCTTTGCACTAATCCAGGTTCCCTTCGGACTGCTGCGTTACTTCGGACTGCTCTGGCTGGGCTGGAATCTATTCACGCCCCTGAAGTTACTGGTAGAGAAAACCAATCCCCGCTTCCCGATTGGAGAAATAGAGACCACATTATTCAAGCCAATTTATGTCTTCACAGCAACATTATCCTTGCTGAGCCTGCTGGGTAGTCGCGAAAATCTCGCAAGAATTGGCGTCGCCAATCTCTTCGAAGTTGAGATCACTCTGGGCAAAATGTATACGGCCATTGTGGCGATCTATCTGATCGTGACCATTGCCTCCAGGCCAGCGGCACTGATGGCCTGGCTGAGCGGTGTGATCTTCGGAGTGCAGAAACGCAATCAGCGCGGTTTGGAGTTGTTATTCCGCTACAGCGTGATCGGCCTCGGCATCATCGGCGTGGCCTATTACATCGGCATCAATGGCAACGCCTTTATTGCAATCGCCGGTGGATTATCAGTTGGAATTGGATTCGGCACCAAGGAAATCATCTCCAACTTCATCAGCAGTATCTGGCTGCTGTTCGAAGGATCCGTTCGACCTGGGGAGATTCTGATGATCGACGGCGACCCCTGCACCGTGCGCAAACTGGGTCTACGCGCCACACAGCTGAGGCGTGGTCGCGATGGTGCCGAACTGCTGATTCCTAATCAGAACTTTTTTACTCAGGAAGCCGCCTCTTATACAGCTACAGAAACGTCGAGGCGTGACAGCGTGGTGGTGGGTGCCGCCTATCGACATGATCCAGACGAGATCATCGACATGCTGCTGGAGATCGCAGCAGAACATCCCAAAGTGAAAAATTACCCGCCTGCATCGGCTTTTGTGACTGAATTTGCGGAATCCTCGATCAACTACAAGTTGTTGTTCTGGGTCGCAGATCCACTTGATGCTTTCAACGTGGGCAGTGATCTGCGTCGTGCGATCTGGAAACGCTTCGAGAAAGAGAAGATCAGCATTCCCTTCCCTCAACGCCAGATCTACCCGATGGAATGGCCACCCAAAACGCAAAAAAGCCTCAGGCCCCAGCTGCAGTCTGAGCAGACAATGGATCAGGACGCTGCAGAAGACATGAGCTAGGTTCGCGACTGCGACGCTCGGGTCTGGTGACTGAGTCTCATTTGGCCGCGAAGTTACACCTGCAGTTCCTGCAAACCAACATCGGATTGCTGGTGGGAACCCTGGCTCTTCTCGGTGCCTGGCTTCTTCTTCAGCTGTTGAGCCGCCATGGCCGCAACATGGGCAGCCATCTCGCCGCAGCGCTGCGGCGCCCTGTGCTGTTCGGGCTCGGCACCTCGCTCTACGCCAGCTGGATCATCCATCAGCTCAACGAGGGTCTTGAGCTGGGACTGCTGGCTCAGACTGAGGTCAACAGGATTTCCACAACCCTGGTGATCGCCAGCATCACCTGGGCCGTGATGAACATCGGCCAGACCGTGCTGCGATCTGCCTCGATGAGGCGATGGATCCGGATCGAAGACGAGCAGGATGAATCCATGCTGATCAATGTGATGAGCAGGCTTTACACCATTTCAGTGCTGGTGGTGGTCACTGCAGCTCTGATGGTGAACTTCGGCGTGCCATCTGGGGCCATTGCCACGATGCTGGGCGGCGCAGGCATCGGCTTCTCGTTCGCCACCCAGCAGATCAGCCAGAACTTTCTCTCCGGCTTCATGCTGTTTTTCAATCGCCCATTCCGCGAGGGCGACTGGATCAATGCAGACAACCTTGAAGGAACGGTTGAATCAATCGGTTGGTATTACACACGAATACGCACCTTTGATCGCAGACCGCTTTACATCCCGAATTCCGTATTTGCCACAAATCCGATTCAAAATCCTGGAGAAATGTATAACCGCAGAATTCTTGCAAATATTGGCCTTCGCTATGAAGACTTACACAAGATTGGTGACATTACAAAAGAGGTTCGCAGCTACCTTGAGCAGCATTCAGAGATAGATCAAAGCCAGAGCATTCTTGTGAACTTCAACGAGTGGGATGCATCATCGATCAATATGATGATTTATTGCTTCACCAAGACAACAGTGTGGAAAGACTGGCTTGATATTCAACAATCCATTTTTCTTGATATCGCTGGAATTGTTCAGCGCAGTGGAGCCGACTTCGCATTCAATTGCACCACGTTGTATCCAGCACCTGATTCCGGTTCAGATGCACTCATCAAGTCACTGAATCGAGGCAATCCGGCTGCATGACTCGGCGTCCAGCTAGCTGGACGCCGAAGTGTAGTGGCGCAGCGCGAACAGCCAGAAGCAACGGGCCGCCGCAAAAAATGCTGTCGCAAGCGCAAGTCCCAGTGCCAGCAACGGCAATGATGCCCTCCCTAGGAGCACCTGAGCAGGCACTGTGGTGAGGAATGCCACGGGCAGCACCAGCGTGAACAGCAGCCTCAACGGGGCGGGATAAGCTTCAAGCGGGTAGCGCCCCGAGGCCAGCAAGGCCCGCAACACCTCGGTGGCGTTCCAGGTTTTCACAAACCAGATGCTTGTGGCAGCGATCAGAAACCAAAGCGAATAGAGGATCACTGCGGCCACCATCAGCATCAGCAACACGATGAAGAGCACCGCCGGAGTCAACACCACACCGGATTGATGCGCTCCCCAGGTGGCCAGGCCAAGGCCCAGAGCAACTTCAGACAGACCCGCCGGAGCGAAGGTGCGCAGTGACACCCAGAACTGACTGTCGATCGGTTTGAGCAGCACGAAATCAAGAGTGCCCTCGCGCACATAGGTGACGATCGCTCCGAGGTTGGGCCGCAGCCAGGCGGTCGTCATGCCGTCGAACACGGTGTAGAAGCCCTGAACGATCAGGGCCTGATCCCAGCTCCAGCCGCCCAGCTCCCGTCCAGGACCGAAAAACAGAGACAGCAGCAGCAGGCTGCCCCCCAGGCTGAGGACCACGGCCAGCAGCTCCACCAGCACATTCAGCTGATACTCCAGCTGCGTGGCCAGAGCGGTACCCCAGAAACGGCGCAGTGTTCGCAAGTAGCGACGCATCTCAGGCCCCCATGGCGCTGTAGCGCCTCACACCGGCTCGCCAGAGCATCAGAACCAGCGGCAGAAGCAAGCCCACCCAGGCCAGCTGTGCAGCAAAACCTGCCGCCAGATCCACCGGATCACCCGACAACACCCTGGCTGGAAAATCAATCAGATAGGGGAAGGGTGTCCAGCGCACCCAGTGCTGCACAGCCGGCGGGAAGGCTGTGATCGGAGCGAGCAGTCCGGAGAGAAACAGGAAAGGCAGAAACAGCAACCGCTCCAGGGCCGTGGCTTTCTCACTCCAGAAACACAGCGAAGCAATCAGGCTCTGCAGCAGAAACGTGATCGCAAACGCCATCCAGGTGGCGAGCCAGGCCAACAGAAAACTTCCCAGCGATGGAATCCAGAAAGCCCGCGGCTGAATCAGAAAAAACACACCGGCGATGCCGGCGGCAAAGGGCAACCGGGTGAGCTGCTCACCCAGATGCGAGGCCACATAACGCCAGAGTGGATGGAGAGGCTGCAGAAGATAGGGCGACAGCCGTCCCAGCAGCGCATCTTCCTCAAAGGCGTAAACCATCCAGACCACCGAAAACTGACGCACCAGAAAAGCGCTGAGGAAATAGCGATCGAGAGCCACCCCGTCCAAACCCAGCTGGGAGCGGGCATCACTGCCGCTCCAGAGGCTGAGCATGATGAATGGCAACACTCCGGACAAGGCCCACAGCGCAATCTCGGCGCGGTACTCGAGCATGTGGGCGTACTGACTGCCCAGCAGTGCTCGCACGATGCGGCGGTTCAACCCGAACAAGCGCATCAGAGGCTTCCCTGGCGAAACAACTCGCCGATTAGCTGATCGATGGGTGGATCATTCACTTCCAGATCACGCACCTCAAAACGTTCCAGGATCTGTGCCAGAACCCTGGTGAGTGAGGCTGGGTCCACCCGCAGGTTCACCACGCAGTTCTCGAGGCTGTCGAGGCGCCCTAAACCGGCGAAGGCTGCTGCAGATGCGGGCTGTTCAAGTTCCAGGCGCACATGACGCTCAGGCGCCAGACGACTGGCAAGACGATCCAGGGGGCCGTCATGGAACAACGCCCCCTGGTGAATCAGCAGCACCCTGGGGCAGAGCGCTGTGATGTCAGCCATGTAGTGACTGGTGAGCAAAATGGTGGCACCGGTGCGGCGGTTGTACTCGGCCAGAAACTGGCGCACCCGCAACTGGGCATTCACATCCAGCCCCAGAGTGGGTTCATCCAGGAACAACACCTCCGGTTCATGCAGTAATGCAGCGAGCAGCTCAGCCTTCATGCGCTGCCCGAGAGATAACTTGCGCACCGGACGGGTGAGCTCTTCGCCCAGCTCGAGCAGCTCCGACAGCTCGGCGATGCGTCTGCTGGCAACGCGATCCGGGATGCCATAAACCGCTGCGTTGACGCGCAACGAATCCATCGGTGGCAGATCCCAGATGAGCTGCTGCTTCTGCCCCATCACCAACGTGATGCGCCGCAGAAAATCAGGATGGCGACGCTGAGGTTGATGCCCCCCCACCAGCACCTGCCCGGAGCTGGGATAGATCAGCCCACAGAGCATTTTGAGCGTGGTCGTCTTGCCGGCGCCATTGGCTCCGAGAAATCCCACCATCTCGCCGGGGGCGATCGCGAACGACACGTCCCGCACCGCGGACACATCGCGCTGCCTGCGCCGCAGAAAGTGCCGCAGAGTGCCAGCCAGGCCGGGCTGTTTGTCAGCGACGCGATACGTCTTGCTGAGCCTTTCAACCGTGATCAACGGAGAGTCCAGCGGTCAGAAGCAGAGCTTGTTCAAGGCTAGGGATCAGGACAGAGCAAGCGACTCAGCTGAGATCCTCCAGACGCCGGCGTGCCAGATCAGCCTGTGCCTCGGCCTCAGCCAGGTTGACCCTGCATTCAGCCACCACAGCTGCCGGCGCCTTGTCGGCGAAATTGGGATTGGCCAGTCGACCGCTCAGACCCTTGATCTCCTTCTCGGCTTTGGCGATGTCTTTCTCGAGCCTTGTCGTGAGGGCCTGGAGATCCACCAGACCCTCAATCGGAAGCAGCACCTGAAGCTCACCACTGACACCTGCGAGAGCTTTGGTCACCGGTGCAGCATCCGCCTCAGAAGGCGTCATCACCTGAACCGCTTCAGCTTTGGTGAGCGCTGTGATGTCGCCGATCCCCTGCTGCAGCACATCCACAAGATCGCCGCGGCCACTCACGAAACGCACCGGAACGGTCTGGGCAGGCTTGAGGCCAGCGACCGCTCGCAGATTGCGCACCACGCGGATGGCGGCGATCAACTCGGCGAATGAAGCCTCGAGATCCTCATCAAGGGCTGCCTCATCAACATCCGGCCAGACCTGCAGCGCCAGAAACGTTGTCTCAGGCTCTGCGGTGACGCTGTGCCACAACTCCTCGGTGAGATGCGGCATCAGCGGATTCAGCATCAGGTGCATCTGACTGATCACCTTGGCCAGCACCTGCCTGGCCGTGCGCTGATCAGCGAGAGCTTCAGCGCTGGCGTTATCACCTGGATTAAGCCGGCGCTTGCTCAGCTCCAGATACCAGTCGCAGACATCATTCCAGGCGAACTCATACAGCCCCTTGGCGGCTTCACCCAAGGCATAGCTGGAGTAACGCGCAGAAGTTTCACGGTTGACCCGGGCCAGCCGCGACAGGATCCAGCGATCCGCCAGCTGCAACGCCGCTGGATCGGGATCGCCCAGCTGGGCGGGAGTCTCGCCATCGAGATTCATCAGCGCGAAACGGGTGGCGTTCCAGAGCTTGTTGGCGAAATTGCGCGAAGCCTCAACGGTGGCGGAGGTGTCTTTCTTGCGGTCGTAGTCCAGGCGGATGTCCTGACCGGCGCCAGCCACCTCCCGTACCAGAGCGAAGCGCAGGGCATCGGTGCCGTAACGGTCGATCAGCAGCAGCGGATCGATGCCGTTGCCGGCGCTCTTGCTCATCTTGCGATTCTGCTCGTCCCTCACCAGCCCATGGATGTAGACGTCCTTGAACGGCATCTCTCCGGTGAAGGCACCGGCCATCATCGTCATCCGGGCCACCCAGAAAAAGATGATGTCGAAGCCCGTCACCAGGGTGCTGGTGGGATACCAGCGCTGCAGATCAGCGCTGCCGGCATCTGGCCAGCCCAGGGTGGAGAAGGGCCAGAGGCCGCTGGAGAACCAGGTGTCGAGCACGTCTTCGTCCTGCTCGATCTCGGCTGCCGCGCCGAACCCGGCCCTGGCCTTCTCCAAGGCTTCGGCCTCATTGCGGGCCACAACATAAGGCGTTGTGTCGGTGTACTTACCGCCGGTCTCACTGATCACGAACCAGGCGGGGATGCGATGACCCCACCACAGCTGTCGGCTGATGCACCAGTCGCGGATGTCAGTGAGCCAGTCGCGGTAGACCTTTTCCCAGCGGTCGGGAATGAAGCAGGGATCTTGCTTGTCAAGAGCCTCACGGCAACGGGCGGCCAGAGGCTCGGTCTTCACGAACCACTGGGTGGACAGCAGGGGCTCCACAGGCACCTTGCCACGATCGGAGTGGGGAACGCTGTGGCGATAGTCCTCCACCTTCACCAGCAGACCGAGATCTGCAAGACCGGCCACCACGGCCTTGCGGGCTTCAAAACGATCCAGCCCCTGGAACTCTCCGGCCTGCTGATTCATCGTGCCGTTCTTGCGCATCACCGTGATCTGGGGCAGGCCATGGCGCTGTCCGATCGCAAAATCATTGGGATCGTGGGCAGGCGTCACCTTGACGCAGCCGGTGCCGAACTCCTTGTCGACATGATCGTCAGCCACGATCGGAATCTCCCGCCCCACAAAGGGCAGGGTGAGGGTCTGGCCCACCAGATGGGCATAGCGCTCGTCAGTGGGATTCACCGCCACGGCCGTATCGCCCAGCATGGTTTCGGGCCGGGTTGTGGCCACCTCCAGATGCCCCTCACCACTGCTGAGCGGATAACGGAAATGCCAGAGGTGGCCATTCACCTCCCTCATCTCCACCTCCAGATCGCTCACCGCCGAACCGGAGGCAGGACACCAGTTCACCAGGTATTCGCCCCTGTAGATCAGCCCCTGTTCGTGCAGCCGCACAAAGGCTTCCTTCACTGCCTCACTAAGGCCTTCGTCCAGGGTGAAGCGCTGACGACGCCAGTCAACGGAATAGCCGAGCCTGCGCAGCTGATCAACAATGCGCCCACCGCTTTCGGCCTTCCACTGCCAGGCTCGCTGCAGAAAGGCGTCACGGCCGAGATCGTGGCGAGTCCTGCCCTCTTCCTTGAGTTGCTTCTCCAGGATCGTCTGCACCGCAATTGAAGCGTGGTCGGTGCCAGGCAGGCAGAGCACATTTTTTCCCGCAAGACGCTCGTAGCGCACGATCGTGTCGATCAGGGCTGTGTTGAAGGCATGGCCCATGTGCAGGCTACCGGTCACATTCGGAGGGGGAATGACCACCGAAAAAGGATCCCCGGGTGCCTTGGGATCAGGATGAAATGCGCCTTGGTCCTCCCAGGCCTGCTGCCAGCGGGCCTCAGTGCCCACCGGGTCATAGGTCTTGGCCAGCTCGGACACGGGACGCGCTCAACAACAGCGAACCATGCTCGCAAAACAGCTGCCTGAATCAAACCGGGACCCCATCCACAGCAACTCGCTCGAGCGGGGCTGCCCGACAGTCATACCAAGACGGCAAGGAACCTGAAGTTCAGAATGGGCTGATCAACTCACTCGGAATCGTGCGAGCTCGGCTGGCCGCCAGCGTTGTTCTCTTCAGCCTGCTGCTCAGCGGTTGCAGTCGCCTCGGCAATGAGTTGCCGGTGATGCTCTACCTGGCGTTGGTGATCGACCAGGACAGCACGATCGAGACCGCCACACAGGCTGACTTCCGCCGCAGGATCGATCTTGTCGTCAGCGATTACCGCAAGATCAACCCCAATGTGAATGTTCAGGTCGCGCTGTACAAACGTGCCGATCTCATTGGGGAACTGCAACGCCGCAATGCCTCGGACCTGGGGCCAGACCTTGTCATCACCGACGCGCCTCAGGCCAAGCAACTGATCACCTCCGGGCTGACCGAAGCACTTCCAAAGACGGAGTTCAAGCGACAAAACACCGAAGAGTCCCTGTGGGAGAGGGTCAAACTCGAGGACGGGCGAATCGCAGCTCAGCCGATGGTGATCTACCCGCAGATCGCCTGCTTCAACCGCACGGTGGTCAAGGAACCTCCAACCACGCTGCAGGCCCTGCTGCAGGAGGGTGCTGCAGGAGCGAGAGTCGGTCTGCCGGTGAACTTCTCGGAACTGCTCTGGACCTCTGGCAGCCTTGGAGCCCTGCAGAGCCTTGGACGCGCTGAAAGAGGATCGCGAACCAGTGACGAAGACATCACTGAAATCCTGGGCTGGCTGACCTGGCTGCAAAGGGCCAGTGCCCAACGCAATATCACCTTCTTCCAGGACCAGGGACAACTGCAGAATCTGCTCAAGCAGGGCGAACTCGACTGGGTGAGCTGCAACTCCAACAGCCTGATCAGGCTGGGAAGCGAGATGGGGGAAAAACTTGGAGTCTCCGCCCTTCCCAGAGGGCCGGCAGGAGCTCCAAGCCCAGTGAATTCCGTGCGCGTGCTGGCTCTGGGTGCGAACTCCAGCGCAAGGCAACGCGAGGTCGCTCTCAACCTGGCCCGCTTCATCACCAATCCGATGGTGCAGCGAAACCTGTCTCTTCAGTCGCTGGCTTTTCTGCCGGTCAACCCATCCGTTGCCCTCCCGGTGAAAAGTTCCAAAACACTGGCCACGCTGGTGCAATCCAGAGCTGATTCAGCTGAGCATGAGATGGCGTTGGCACAAATTGCTCATCATCCCGAACTCGCCAGCATTGGTTCACAAACCCTTGTGCAGTTGGTTTTCGGAACCAAGACCCCCAGGGCAAGCACGAACTCCTTGCTGGAGGCTTTGGAAAAACAACCATGAGCCAGCTTTTCTGGGAAATCCTGGGCTGGTTGGGCTACCTGCAGCGCGGCGCAGTCATTGCTCAATTGCTCCTGATCGCGGGGTTGATCATGGGCTGGCAGCTGATCAAACCACAACAAGCTCTCAAAAACCTGCACCCTTCACTGCGTTTGCTCGTGGCCCCGATCAGCATGCTGTTAATCGCCTGGCTGATTGAGCTTCCTGGCGGCAAGACTGGACTGGTGAGCTATGCAGGCCTGAGCTGGCTGGGCTGGAATCTGCTCACTCTGCTGAATCAACTGTTGCTGCCGATCATTCCTGAAAGCAGCGTGCATCAGCTTGAAAGTCGTCTGCTGAGACCCATCTACATCGCCGTGGTTGGCGTGAATCTGATCAGCCAGTTCGATAATCCAGATGATCTCGGTGTGATCAAGCTGGGCAGTCTCTTTGGAGAAACGCTCACCATTAACAACCTGATCACCGCGCTGATTGTGAGCTACCTGCTGCTGGTGGGGACAAAGCTTCCAGCAGCGGGAATGGCATGGATGCTGCAAAAACTGCTGAATTGCAGCAACAGCAGTCGCAAGGCTCTGAATCTGATCATCCGCTACCTGGTTGTTGGGATCGGGATCACCGCCGTTGGCTTTCACATCGGGCTGAACTCCACCGCTCTTGTGGCCATCGCAGGTGGTTTGTCGGTGGGCCTGGGTTTCGGGATCAAGGAGGTGTTTTCCAACTTCATCAGCGGCATCTGGCTGTTGTTTGAAGGATCCGTACGACCTGGAGAAATCCTGATGGTGGATGAAGATCCCTGCGAAGTCCGCAAGCTCGGCCTGCGCGCCACCCTGCTCTGGCGCGTACGCGACAACGCGGAACTGCTGATTCCCAATCAGATGTTCTTCACGGACCAGGCCATCAGCTACACCGCGACTGACAGTTTGCGTCGCAGTGAAATCCTGATCGGCGCCGCTTATCACCATGATCCGCACGTGGTGATCAGACTGCTGGAAACCACCGCTCGGACAGTTCCAAGGGTTCTTCATCAACCGTCGCCCAAAGCCTTCCAGGTGCAATACGGAGACTCTGCAATCGAGTACTCACTGCGCTACTGGATCGCGGATCCCATGACCAACATGGGCGTGGTGAGTGAGGTGAACCAGGCGATCTGGACCGCCTTCAAACGGGAGGGGATTGAAATTCCCTTCCCGCAACGGGTCAACACCATCCGTGAGGTCCCACCGATCAGGACTGAGACAGGCGCCGCAGATAGCCCTCCCGGGTCCCCGCATTGATCCAGCCGGTGGCAATGGTTTTGCTGTGCGTCCGATTCACCCGGCCGCGGTGAATATGACTGGGACCGGCAGGAAAGATCAGCAACTTCCCGCGCACAGCCTCCTCGTGATGCTGCTGCCAGTGAAACTCAGTTCCCGCCTCAGCCACGGTGTCGCAGTAGAGAATCCAGGCCAGAACGCGATGAACGGGTTCGGTGACTTCATCACTGATGGTCCAGTCGCAGTGCCACTGGCGAAAGCCCTCACCGGGCGCGTAGCGCTGCAAATTGAAGATGGGCAGAACAAAGAGAGCCTGGTCAGGGCAGACCTCACGGAAAAGCGGCCGCTCATCGAGGTACCGATCCAGCCCGGCGCTGACCCCCCTGACAATCACCTCCGAGAGGGCGCAGGCCTCCGGATCCGTGCGATCAATCGCCACAAGACTGATGTCGGTGCTCAGCTTCGAAGGTTCCTGATCATCGGAAGGACCGAAGGCGATGCCGGGACGGTGCAGATCCGTGCGCCGATCAAAGAAGGCCATCACCCCATCCGCGACCGCTTCGTAACCGGCATTGCCGTAGCGACCGATCAGGCTGATGCCGTTTGAATCAGACATCAGTTTTTCCAGGGAATCGCCACTACCGCCTCCAGCTGTTGCCAGCGACTGCGATCAACAACAACCAGTCGGGTCAGGCCGACCCGTTCCAGAGCTGTCGCCAACCGATCGGGATTGAGAGTGGAGAGGTCTTGGGGAGCCTGAGACAGCATCAGCACCTGCTGCTCTGCCGGGTCCGCCAGCACCTGAAGTTCCAGATCCGCCAGCTCCCGCTCAAAGAATGTTCGTCTCAGCCGTGAGGTGATGCGATCACCGAGTGCAGCGGCGAAATGCTCAAGGCTGTCGCGTTCTCCAGACAGGCCGCAATTGAGCGCAAGCCAGATCATCAGCTTGGCCCAGCTGTCGACTGTCCAGAGCGGCTGAAAGCTCTCGCGGTGGTGACGAATCAGCTCCAGCAGCGCGAAGTCCACAAGCGTGCCCTGCAACTGTTCGGGATCCGGACGACTCATGCTGACCCTCACTTGAAGACATCCTCTCGCCCGAGGGTCAGACTGGTAGTGCGCGTCTACGCCCGATCATGACCCTGGATCTCAATGATCCCGAACTCGAATTCTCAGATCTGGTTTACGCCTACCAGAGCTGGGTGATGGCCATCATCAATGACGAAAAACTCGATTCCGAGGACGTCCTGCTCACCGACGAGATCGCTGAAGACGCTCTCAATGCCATGCGCTTCCTACCTGGAGAGGTAACAAGTGCGATTGAAACCTCTCTGGCGCGCGTCTATGACGTGGATGCTGACGAATTGGCTGGCCTGCTCTTCCCCGAAGACTGAGCTGACCCGCGAAACTGGACGAACGCTGACATCGCCGCATGGGCTGGACCATCGACGACATTCCTGACCTGCGAGGGCGCATCGCCCTCGTGACAGGAGCCAACAGCGGCTTGGGCCTCGAAACCGCCAGAGCTTTGCTCAGATCGGGGGCGACTGTGCTGATGGCCTGTCGAAGCCGCCGCAAAGGAGAGGCGGCACGAGCCGAACTTCTGGAGCTGGGCTCATCCGGTGTGGATCTGCTCGACCTGGATCTGTCCGACCTCGACAGCGTCGACCGCTGCTGCCGCGAGGTTCAGTCGCGTTATGAACGGCTGGATCTGCTGATCAACAATGCCGGGCTGATGGCGCCACCGCGCCTGCTGAGTCAGCAGGGACACGAGATGCAGTTCGCCGTGAATCATCTCGGCCATTTCGCCCTGACCCAGGCGCTGCTTCCACTCATGGAGGGCAGAGAACAGGCTCGGGTCGTCACCGTCACTTCAGGAGCCCAGTACTTCGGTGCAATCGCATGGGATGACCTGAGCGGCGAAAAGCGCTACGACCGTTGGAAGGCTTACAGCCAGAGCAAACTGGCCAATGTGATGTTCGCACTGGAGCTGAACCAGCGTCTTGAACAGTCGGGAAGCACCGTGAGCTCGCTGGCAGCCCATCCCGGCCTGGCGCGAACGAATCTTCAGCAACATTCGGTGGCATCCAGCGGTGCCTGGCAGGAAGCCCTGGCTTATCGCCTGATGGACCCGATGTTCCAGAGCGCAGCCCAGGGAGCACTGCCACAGCTGTTGGCCGCAACGGCCCCGTCGGCAAAGGGCGGGGAGCATTACGGGCCGGGGCAGCTGGGAGGGATGCGCGGTGCTCCCAAACGACAGCCGGTGGCCCCCGCTGCACGCAGCCAGGACCAGAGATCGCGACTGTGGTCGATCAGTTCAGAATTGATCCAAACCAGAAGCGCGGCAGTGTGAGGTCAGACAGCAACATGGAGCAACAGGGACCCACATGTACGCAGCGACAGCAATTACTGCTCGAGGAGCTGCAAAACAACGAGTCGGAAATGACCGGACAGCAGCTGCATCGCTGCCTTGAGGGTCAACCTGGAGCCATGGGACTGGCAACGGTGTATCGCAATCTGCGCAAGCTGCATCAACAGGGCAGAGTGCGCTGCCGCCATCTGCCGACAGGCGAAGCTCTCTACGCACCCGTTGAGCGTGATCAGCACCACCTCACCTGCGTGAGCTGCGGTGAAACCCAGACGCTGGAGCAGTGCCCGGTTCATGAAATGAAAGTGCAGGCGCCGGAGAGCGACAACTTCAAGCTGATCTTCCACACCCTGGAATTCTTCGGGCTTTGCAAACGCTGCCGAACCGAGCGCTGAAGAGATCGATCGCCAAGGCAGATCCACGCGCACTGATCGGCGTCAGCGTGATCTTGACCGCCTGGTCCGCAGCGGAATCCACCCCTGGCGATGGTCAGGCTGCAGGGCCTGCACCAGTTGCAACACCCAGTTGGCCGAAATGTTGCCAAAACAAGGAACCCCTTCAGTGAGTCATTGGGTCTCCTCTGAAGACGATGTGATCAGACTGCGACCCATGCCAAACCGCAATCGGATCACGAAGGAGCCTCCCGTGAAATCAGGCGGAGAAGGATGGCTGGTCAATGCTGCACAACAGCTGCTGGTGCAGTTCAAGCCCGACACGCCTTCAGCTCAGGAGCAGTGGGTATCAGTGAGAACCTATGGCTGGAAACCGCCCCACCCCCCGGAGCCCCAGTCGCGACGGCGGATGCTGCGACCAAACGCCATCGAAGCCTGGGAGACGATGCTCAAAACAGGCTGGCGACGCTGCTCACCGCCTGTGCATTAGCTGGAGACGGGAGATGTGACTCTCCACAGCAAACATGACTCTCCAGTGACTCTCCACAGGCCGAAAACCAAGGAGCCACTGGAAAAGCGAGATCCGGCTCACCTCAGCTGAATTGCAAAGCTGTTTGCGGGCACGTCTGAACCAGAGCTAAAGCAAATGGATGCCATCCATGCCCATGACAAGCAGCACAGACCATTCCGAATCCCTGCTCGAGGATGTCGTCGCAGAGGAAATCGCTCTCCAGATTGATCACATCGCTGAGTCACTGCAGCGCGAAGGTTGGCCAATGCCGCTGGTGAAGCGTTTCATGCACCGTGCGGTCGACAACCTGCCGGAATAACGGAGCTGAAGTGTCCCGCAGTTGGGATGGCTGAAGACTTTGCTCCCCCGGAAAACATCGGGAAAGATCCTGAAACCGAACCTGCAAGGGCGGCTCTCCTGGCTCGCGGGCGCCTGTTGCTGGGCGTAGACCGAGCAGGTCCCGAAGGGAAACACCCATGACAGCAACCGCACTTCAAGCACCCACTGGCTTGGTAACGCATGACCTTGAAGGCCATGACAACGTCTACGCGAAGGAGCCAATGATGGAACTTGCTGGCCCAGAAGCCGGCTGGGGATTTCACAGACGTGCTGAAATGCTGAACGGTCGTCTGGCGATGCTCGGATTCGTCGCCGCGATCATGACGGAACTGATCAGTGGCGAAGGCCTGCTAAGAACCATCGGCCTCTAGGGAGGGGGCAGGAGACAGTGTGCCGGGGCAGGCTGATGCAGTCAGCCCGCCCAACAGGCATCACAAATTCACGCTCCAACGCAGCCCTGGCTCGGATCCTGGTCAGCTGGAAGATCACATCCGATGGCGCTGAGTCCGATGAGCGCCAAGCAGGATTCAGAAGGGAACCCGTTCCCCGTTACCAGCAGTCTGCTGAGGCAACGTTTTGATTAACTTCGATTTGGCATAAATGACAGCACCGATACCAGCTGTAAACGAAAAGGCTTACAGCGCAGGAGTTTTGACAGACATGACCTGCTGGAGCGCGTGATTTTGGGCAATCGACCCTCGGCTTCATCAAGATCACAGACGTTTTTGGTGGTACCAGATGCATGACCGTGATGCAGGTTCAGGCAACTGCTGATGAAGAACTGATGAATCGGCCAGTTGATTGCGACGATCGCACCTCAGCGAGGTCACCACATAATTCAAAGAGAGCAACAAGCAGCAGATTTCGACATGCGTATCGCCATCAGCGGTTCCCATTCACTTGGGAAAAGCACTTTGGTATGGGATTGGGTGAAGCGCCATGCCCAATACAAACGCGAAGAAGAGCCATTCCGGACTCTTGATCAGGAGATGTACGACATCCGCTTCCGCCAGGAAAGCAATCGTCTCCACAATGGCATTCAGATGTATTACAACGCCAGTCGCGTGAACCTCTATTCAACGATCAGCGACTGCGTGATTTTTGACCGTGCGCCTGTGGATTACATCGCATATTCCCAGTACACAGCTGACAAGAAAACAACAGATATTGACGATGCTTTTGTGAGTGCCATGGTGCCTAGGGTCAAGGAAACCATGCAGAGACTTGACCTGATCGCCTTTGTTCCGATGACTGATCGCTGGCCAGTGGAGATGGAAGATGACGGCATACGACCAGTTGATCTTGCTTACCGAGCAGAAGTCGATGCGATTTTTAAACAGATCTACCGAAACGACCGTTACTCCGTGATGCCGGACATGAATCGACCAAAACTAGTCGAACTCTGGGGCTCTCGCGAAGAACGAATCAAACAACTCGAACAGGCAACCAGCTCAGGCAGCACGTAATCGCAAAAGCATTCCAATCGCATGAACTGCAGAAGTAGCCACATTGGCGAATAGAAGTAAACGCTGCCTTGAAAAATCCAACAACCAACAATTGAAGCGACATTCTCTACTCTAAACTCAAGAAACTTATGCCAGAATTAAAAAATAAATTACGCATAAATTGCACATTTCTGCATGCTGCCGTGAGAGCAGTAGATAATCACCTCAACTCCATTGAATCTTTCAATTCAAAGCACACGACTAAAACAAAACTCAATTAATAAGGCGTAGGGATTGCCGGACCGGCACCCGGCAGAACTCTGAAATCAAAACTAATCCTGGTCGAACAAGTCGTATTAATCTTTGAACCATGACTGAGATTGACACCATCGAAGATCAAAGCCTGTCCAGGACTCATCTGGACAGGCTGATAATTTTTAGTCCCAACAGCATTTTCAATCCAAAGACTATTATCACCCCAGACCTCTGTCAGAGGCACCCAGACATTCACTCTTCCATCTTCAACCCCGAAGTCCTTGTCACGATGAAATACGCTGCTTCCCAATCCGCAATAGTGGAACCGGAACGAAGGCGGGCTTTGATATGCAGCAATTTCACCGACGACCTCCCTCAAGACATCCGATACAAAAGCAGCATAGAGCTGCTCGATTTCTTTGAAAGACTGAGTTAATTGATTACATGTAGGACTTCTATTCATCTTTCTGATCGCGCTTGAATGGTGCACCTCATCTAAGCGAGCTTTCCCAAGACCTGCACGAGCCCATTCGCAAAACTGATATCTGTGAGGATTGTATTCAACAATTGTTGTTTCCATCATAAGAAACTATCTGAAGCCATTCCATCCAGGCTCAGATCGAATGAGATTCGTAAAAAATATTTTCAACTTTGAAGTTTTTCAAAAGCTTTACAAGCTGAATTCACAGCCAACCGGGAACAAAGCTCAAAAACCAATCATGACAGAGACAAACCCGGCAACGACAGACACCTGCAGCATCATCACAATCAACGCTCACTGATGAGCGAGGACTGAAACCTTGAGAGTGCAATTGATGATCAGTGAACTTGCATTGACGAGTGGAATCACTAAAACTTCAAATTAAAACCTTGAGAGCAGAAAGCACCAAAAATTTATAGGTCAGCAAAAACAATGCATTACAGCAGCAAATTATCAGGAGAAGCTCTCAATAACAGTGCTCATTGTTGATGCGAGAATAAAAAAAGTACTGATAGCAATAAATACTCCAATAATGACTGTTGGATTCACTTCGCTGACGAGCTCTTTCTCCAATTCCTGAACTTCATCATTAGAAACTTCGCTTTGCATGGCACTCATTCACAATGAGATCCATGTTATTGCTTTCGGGCTAAATGAAATCAAAGAAGCTACCGACGAACCACAAAGAAACAAGATTGGTTAAAATTGACAGGTGCCCGGGAAACTTTTTTGCCTGACTGGTGTCACCTATCGCAAATAGCTTTACAAATCATCAATAAGCCAGCTTATAAAATATTTAACTTACTTCATTGACAGTGTGCATCATTCAATGCGGTCAGCGTGACGCTCCACAGAGCGGAAAAGATTCTTCAAGCGAACAATCAACAAAAAGAACAAATCAACGGAGCTGATCACAGACCGGAATCTTGGTTGGCAGACTTCCACGCATCTGATTGGGTAATAACGTCTAATTGGTTCTGTATTCCAGGTATTTCCAGGTAAGCAATATGGTTGCCAACGCAAAGGCCGATAAAGACCCAGAGAAACCAATCAGGACCAGCCGAAATTGAAGAAATGACAAACCAGGAAACAATGAGCCCCAGTCCCCATGCCAATGGGCGAGGATTATCATCACTGCTGAAGAGTCTCTGTGTCACCACCGCAGCTGGATAAAGAAGCCACAGAAATAACATTCTGAACGACTGCTCTGCAAAAGCCAAATAGATTGGAGCAGCTGCAATCGTCAGTGTGGTTAAAAACCGGATGACATTGGAACTAATTTGTAGATAGGCGCGACGATAATGCAGCTTTCTCATGGCTTCCGCTGCAACGCTGGCCTCAGTCAGAAGCGAAGGTTGATCAGCCATGAGCACTTAGACATTGATGCCTGTCATTCATACCCGAAGAGACCTAAGGACAACTGCATCAGCCTGACAATCAGCAGATAGAAAAGGTCGATCTTGCTGTATCGAGCAATGAGATGACGCTGGAAAGACGATCCAGTGCCAAATCAGCACAAAAACTCACTGATTCAGAGGAACATCAAGTGGCACTGGAGATTCAATCGGCAGTTGCTGAAGGCCTGTCCGTACTGCATTGGCGGTGATGTACCCACCTACGATCACAACCGCCAAGCCGCTGAGCCCGCCAATCACCCCAACTGTCGTAATCACAGAGAATGTGACGTCATGTTTGCTCTGTTCTTGCCTGCTGGGCGCCATGAAAACGGTTCAGCCACCTCTGTTCTGGCTGGCGCGATGCGCAGATGCAAGGAATCATCAGATTCTGTCAAATGCGGAATTGAAAAGGATCAGGACAGGTTGGAAACGCGTTTGACATCACAAACAGGATCCCAGGAGCTCAGGGCCATCCGCCAAAACAATCGGCAAACCACAGCACCAACACAGAATCAGCAACGAAGCAGCCCTGAAGGTGCTCCCCATGACATAAGTAAAAGTGCTTAAGTGATTATGCTTAATCCAATGAATCGTTCTTTAGCCCTGTGTTTTTGGCTCTCGTTCTTTTCTTTGGCATCGGCGGCATGCTGACTGCTGTCGCCGTACTGGATGGCTCCTCTTCCTGATTGGTTCAAACAGGAGACAGCCGTTCAGTTATCCATTGAGGTCTGCATCCAGACCTCACGTCAGTTGGCCGGCGCTTGATTTTCGCGAGCGACCGACTTGCTACTGGGCGGGCCGGGCCGCTTTGTAGAGACTGAGAGTGAAGCAGGCAGCGCCGAAGCTGACTAGCAGAACAAGAAGGTCAGAGGTATTGAACATGAGAACCAGTATAATGAAGAATTATTAAGCCAGGCATTGCGGAATGTAAAGGGGTTTTCCGTAGTGCCTCTGCTTAGGCTTTCACTGTTCCCTTGAAGCGGCCAGGCGGCGACCGTGCGGTCAAGGGATCGTTGGGGATGTAACGGCATGCAGGATCCAGGGGAATCCAAAAGCAGCTGTATTGAGGATGGGCGTCACAAGAAGGACTTCTTTGCACCAAGGAAGCTCACTGACGAACCTTGCTCAACGACTCTGTTCAGAAAACTGGGAATGGTTGCACCGTGATTCGGCTCAACATCTGTTGCAGCATGCATCGCTTCATTTCCAAAGCGAATTGACTTAAGAGGAAGTGGTTCGGTCAAAGCCGCTGGATCCTTACCAGATGGAAGTGATCAAGGATGTCAACGACTGATCAGGAGCAATGAATCAACAACCGAAATTTTCACATGATTCACTTCGCAAATAGTTAAACATCTGTGATCAAGTGATCAGTAGCCTGTTTTAATGCGTCTGCAATGTTTTGATCACTATCCGAGTGACCAGCAGCTTCAACAAAGTTGAGCGTAACATTATTGATTGCACCTTCATTTTTCAATGACTCATAAAATCTCCATGCAGCTCTTGGGAGGCAAACAGAATCATTGCGTCCATGCACAATATGAATTCGGTGATTTTTGATCGAATTTACGTTCTCAATTAATTGCCCCCGCTTGAGAAAACATCCATGGAGCATATAGTGAACCTCAAGCGCTGCAAACGGCACCAGTTTATCCGGATCAGATAAGATGCGCTTGACGCGATCATTCGTTCCATACAGGCAAGAAATTGAGAGCTCGTAACCAGCAAATATTTTGGCAGCTTCCAACCTTTGATCAGGATCAAAAAGTCTTTTTTGATAGGCTGCAAGTAGATTTTGCTTTTCTAAATTCCAATTTTGACTGGTTTTCTCAATATATGAAACGTATTTTCCCCACTCTTCTGGATAATGATTAGCAGTTGTCCCATCTTGAAACAACGCATCAATTTCATCGGGAAGCGCAGTAAAGACTCCTCTGAGAAGTATTTGCCTGCATTGTTTTGGATACTCTTCAGCATAGGCAAGTGCAAGGGTTGAACCCCAGCTACCTCCAAGAATCAGTTGCCAGTGATCTAAAGATAACTCCGCTCTAAGCAACTCAATATCCTCGATGAGATAATTGGTTGAATTGTTAAAAAGTGCGCCCTCATAATCATAACTTGCATTTGGCTTGCTCTTCCCGGAACCACGCTGGTCCATTAAGACGATTCTGTAATGATCAGGATTGAAAAAACATCGATCACGTGCTGATGTCCCTCCGCCAGGGCCACCATGAAGAAAAAGGGCTGCAGGACCATCAGGATTCCCGCTGAGTTCGTAGTAGATCTGGTGTCCGCTGACACTCAGATAGTCAGTTTTATAGGGTGTGATTGTCGGATAAAGCTCACCACCACGGGTCTGATCAGTCATTCGCTAAAAGCCTTGGGCATGTTGACCAACAATGTTTATTTGATGTCGTTCTCGCTTTTCAGACAATGCAAGAATCATACTGCAGCAAATAAACAAATAATAGGATGAAAATCTCAGATGTCTGATTTAAAAATATTTCAGTTTTTTATCCCGATTTAAACTGGCTGATCGTGAGATTGTCCACATGTCGCTCATTCTCCTCCTCAAAACGAAGAAACTTCTCTCTCATCTCACTCATGCTGTCGCCCTTATTGCAGACAATCTGATCATTGCACCATTCCTCACCATTCCACCAGTCGACTGAATAAACAGGCATGTACCACTCCTTTTGACCCTAAATCGGTTCTAGCATCAGAGCTTGGATTTGAGCCACGCATCACCAGCAACAATCACAGCAACAAGTGGTCAATGTCGTCAATGTGATGACCATACCTCTCCAATCCAACATTCCAAGCCAAAAAATATTCCTATGATTTTGATAATCGATACAAACGCAACAAACATGGTGCTGCTGTGATCCTCATTACCTCCAGTTAATTTCAGCCAAGTTTAACTGCAGTGGGTTTTCGGGATTAGCGATTTGTCGCTCGCAGCAATGGTTTTCTTTTATATCTTTTCATCGTTGTTAGCACTTTTGACCGCAGGAATTATTCTTTACGCTCCCCTGAGCTAATGAGGCAATTCTGACCTGACTCAGCCCTGAAGTCTTGAGCAACTGCCTTGTCTCGTAGCCATGCTCATCCCTGGCTGCTGGATCGATCCCATTGGCACTGAGTGAAGTTGAAGATGCATAAGGCATTAACACCACAAGACAGATTGCAGCCAGACATCTGGCCACAAGGCAAGCCCGTCAACAAGACGCTCTGTTGCCAGACCGTTGTGTCGGATTACTCAGCGTTTGCAGCTGCCTGAACAGCTGGCCACATTGCAGCAAACTCTGTGTCAGAAACGACTGGTGTGACTTCGAATTTGATGCCGAAACCCTTGATCCAGGGAGCAAGGTGAGCCCAGACCTTGCCGATGTCACTCGCTACTGCAATGGCCATTCCTCGGCCTGCAACAGGATCACAGACGCGGTACTTCAATTCAAAGCCTTCAAATTTGTCTCCTGGTCCACCAGCATTGATGTATTCCGCAAAGGGAGGGCATGCTTCCCAGGACCCTTCAACGGTCGGAAAGTTCCAGACGATCAGGTAATGCTGCACAAATTTGAAATCAAGCTGCTTTTAGTTAGCAGGAACAAGGAATCATCACGGTGATTGTTGATTCCTTCTTGAGTTGTTCCCTCCAGGAGCGTCTCTGGATCCAGGCGCAGCGATGGATTGAATGCCCAGGAGCAGTGCACCAGTGACGGATGACACAGAAAAGTGGCTATCCATGGCTAAGCCTGAGCAAAGCGAATGAAGCGAAATGGAATGGCACCAAACCGCTGACTGCGTCAAAGAAAGGCTGAAGACCATTCAACAAATGCACAGGTTGAACGGAATTTCAGAGGTTATGGCGCTGGCTGATTACTGCACAAAGCACAATTTGAGGACTGAATTCATCAGCAAAGAGGAGCACGACGACCTTATTGATCCGGAAAACGAAGATGCACATTGGGTCCTCCGCCGGGATGGAGGAATCAGATTGAAGATCACATCGCTATCAGGAGAAGTGATCT
This sequence comes from Synechococcus sp. MIT S9503, assembly GCF_047304175.1. Taxonomy (GTDB): domain Bacteria; phylum Cyanobacteriota; class Cyanobacteriia; order PCC-6307; family Cyanobiaceae; genus Synechococcus_C. The sequence goes on from NZ_CP138955.1 coordinate 1,989,590, forward strand.
TCAGTCTTCGGATCGAGGACAACATCTGGCATGGTTATGCCGAGCACGTAGCTGATTGGTACAAATTCGCAGAAAACTCAAAGGCACTCTTTCAAATCCCATCCAAGGAATAACTGGGGTCAGAGCTCTGACCCACCTCAGGGAAATAAGGCGTGAGGCGCATCGTCATTGCAGGCGGTCTGCAGTACTACATTGCACAATGCCCTGTCTGTACAAACAAAACGGGTCTATCCGTCATCCGTCGGCATCAAATGAACATTCACGGCATCACAGAAAGATGTAACAAATGCGACGCAGATTGGCAGTCGGCTGAGAACTTTTTCTGACTGCCAAAAGGATGCAGAAGAGCTAGCTGTGGGGAATGACGGGAAACGTTTTTCAAATGCTTAATAATTATGAACTCCATAAGCTGGATCGCATCATTCAGATGTTGGAAGAGCAGGAGCTACGACTGACAAAAATCGAAGGGCAAGTTGAACATCTTGCCAAGCTGTTGGATCCTCCAAGCTGGCAATACCTGTCTCAATCTTTAGCCAGCGATCGGCTGAAGATCGTCGAACACGCGTCCGGCAATCACTGATGCATGACGAACGGCGAACCAACTGCGGTCTGACCTCATTGGGCATGACGCCATTTGGTGGAACCAAAGAACCAAGCCTTTAACGCAAGTGATCACCAGATGAGCTCAACAACGGAAAACACGCTGTGTGGCGGGTGGTGTTTCGCTGAGATGCTTGGTCGTGACAGATGGGCGATACGGGGATCGAACCTGTGACAATCTCCTTGTAAGGGAGGTGCTCTACCGCTGAGCTAATCGCCCCACGAGCCGATTCTGCCTGATCGCGGCAGGCTGGAGCAGCTCGGAACGATTTTTGGTGGCCGCAGGCCGAGATCATGACCGTGCCACGCTGGCCTGGTGCCTGCCCGTCGGCTTTCTGGCGGGATGTTGGCTCGGATGGTTCAACGGGGCGCTGACGGCTTTCGGCTTCATGGTCGGGGGTCTGTGGTTGTCACCTGATCTGGATGTGCGCTCCACCGCACTCAGGCGCTGGGGTGTGCTGCGCGGAATCTGGTGGCCCTATCGGCGACTGCTTCCGCATCGCTCTCTGTTGTCGCATGGCCCCGTGATCGGAATGGCACTGCGATTGGCATGGCTGTCGGCTTTGCTGCTGCTGATCTGGACCTTGTCATCACTGCTCGCTCCATTCCTTCCCACTCCATCCCAGGCATGGCCAGACCTGATCACAGCATTGAGACAACATCCCAAGCCCGTGATCAGTGCCCTGTTGGGCTTGGAGAGCAGCGTCTGGCTGCATCTGATTCTGGACGGGGATCCTTTGCCGGCAGAGTGCTCAAAACGCTGGCGCCGGAAACGACATCGGTGAGAGGGTGACCACAACCGTGTGCGGTTCCCATGGCCTCAAGCTCGGACGCGTCCAGACACCAGGACCCTCTGCGACGGCTTGAAAGCCTGGTGGCAAGACTGCGTGATCCCGATCAAGGCTGCCCCTGGGACCTGGAACAGACCCATCAGTCGCTCACGCCCTATGTGCTCGAAGAGGCTCATGAGGTGGCCGATGCAATCCGTCATGGCGATGACGAGCACCTGCGGGAGGAGCTGGGTGACCTGCTTCTGCAGGTGGTGCTGCATGCCCGAATCGCCGGGGAGAGGAGCCGTTTCGATCTCAATGACGTGGCGACAGGGATCAGCGAGAAATTGATCCGTCGCCATCCCCATGTGTTTGCTGGCGCGAAAGTCAGTGACAGCACAGCAGTGCGCATCAGCTGGGAAGCCATCAAAGCCAGCGAACGGGCCGAAGCAAGAGGCAGCACAAGCTCGGCATCCCCCCTCAGCGATCAACTCGCTGACAAGGTTCGTGGACAGCCCGCTCTGGCTGGTGCCATGACCATCTCCAGAAAGGCCGCGCAAGCCGGCTTCGAATGGGACGCCATGGACGGGGTCTGGGACAAAGTGAATGAGGAACTCGAGGAGCTCAGGCAGGCCGTGGCCTCCGGTGACAGGGCCCACGCTCAGGAAGAGCTGGGTGATGTGTTGTTCACCCTTGTGAATGTGGCTCGCTGGTGCGCGATCAGCCCGGAGGAGGGCCTGGCAGGAACGAATCAACGATTCTTGGATCGCTTCTCAAGGGTGGAAACAGCCCTGGGAGGTGATCTCAGAGGGCACAGCATCGACGAACTGGAAACACTGTGGCAGCAGGCCAAGCAGGCGATCCGGCAGGAGTCTGAGCCTTAATCATCCAGCGACGGCCTGACTTGCCGGCGACGCTTGAGTTCACTGCGCCTGCCTTTGGCTTCCAGTCTCCGCCTGACTGCGGCCCGCCCTGGTCGCGTGGGCCTGCGCTTCGGCGGTGGTGGCTTGAGCCCCTCTCTCAGCAGATCCGCCAAGCGCGCCATTGCCTTTTGACGGTTCTGCCACTGGGAACGCTCCTCAGCGGCAACAACCCGCAGACAGTTTCCATCCATTCGTGACACCAGCGCTTTCTTCAACCTGGCCTTGCGGAACGGACCAAGGACCTTGGAGCTTTCCAGGTCAAATCGCAGTTCAACCCTGGAATCGGTGGTGTTTACCCCCTGCCCTCCAGGACCCGAGGACCTGGAAAACCGCCACTCCAGCTCAGCAGCAGGAATCACCAGACGGTCATTGATCGGCAGATCCTGAATCACGCTCCCAACCCGATGGGCACTGAAAGTGCTGACTGCAGTCTGGATCCAGAGCTAAGCAGCACCGAACCAACGCTGTTCTTAGCTGGAGGAACGAATCCTCTGAGGCCTTCATGTCCAAGGCAGCCCGGGTCAGCGGCGGCTGGATCGATGAACACCACGAAGGGGTTCGTTACGGACTCGCCGGCGTGGTTCTGGTGGATGAACAAAGCGACTTCCAGCGCATCACCGTGGTCGACAGCGAGCGCTACGGCAGAGGGCTGCTGCTGGACGGCTGTTGGATGACCGCCGAGCGCCAGGAACGGCATTACCACGAAGCACTGGTGCATCCTGCTCTTTGCAGTGCCAAGGCCATTGAACGGATCCTGGTGATCGGAGGCGGCGACGGCGGCACCGCCCGTGAATGTCTTCGTCATCGAGGCGTCCGACATCTCGACATGGTGGAGATCGACGGCCTGGTGGTGGAACTCAGCAAGAAGCATCTGGCCTCGTTGGGTGGAGGCTGCTGGGACGATCCGCGCTTTCTCCTGACGGTGGGTGATGGCATTGCCTGGGCAGCCAACTGCGCCGACGCCAGCTACGACGTGGTGATCGTGGACGGTTCCGATCCGGCAGGTCCGGCCGAAGGTCTGTTCAACCGCAGATTCTTCGAACATTGCCGACGCATCCTCAGGCCTGGGGGCGTCTTCGCCACTCAGAGCGAATCTCCGGAAGCGTTCCGGCAGGTTCATCTCGACACTGTCCGCTTGCTGCAGGATGTATTCGGTCATGCCGATCCGCTTTACGGCTGGGTGCCGATGTATCCCAGCGGATGGTGGAGCTGGACTTTCGCTGCTGCGGATGGGCCCCGTTACCAAAGCCCCTTACCGGAGCGAGCTGCCGCAGTCGCTGCAGGTTGCCAGATCTGGAGCCCACGCTGGCAGACCGGTGCCTTTGAGGCCATCCCGGCCTTCATCGAAAGGGAGCTCTCGGCATGACCTTCCCGGACCATTCGCTTTTTGACCAGGAGGGCGCGATCTACATGGGCGCAACCCGGGCTCCGGAGGGCTGCAGGGTGGGTCTGTTCGGTGTGCCCTATGACGGCACCACCTCCTTCAGACCCGGCGCCCGCTTCGGACCGGCTGCAGTGCGCGATGTGAGCACGGGCCTGGAGACCTACTGCCCCCAGCTCGGGCTTGACCTCGAGACCATGGCCTATGCAGACCTTGGTGCCGTCGACATCCCCTTTGGCGGGGCCGAGCCAGTGGTGGAAGCCGTCCGCAAGGCCACCATCCGTGTTCTGGACCTGCAGCTCAAGCCCTTGATGCTCGGGGGAGAACACTCGATCAGCTCAGGAGCGGTTGCCGCTGTCGCCGAACGTCATCCTGAGCTTGCACTTGTGCAGCTGGATGCCCACGCAGATCTCCGCCATGAATGGCTGGGCTCTCAACACAGCCACGCCTGCGCCATGCGGCGCTGCCTGGATGTGCTTCCCAGTCAGAAGCTCCTGCAGATCGCCATTCGCAGCGGCACCAGAGAGGAGTTCCTGGAGCTGAACGACAGCGGCAGGCTCGTCCCTATCGATCAGATGGTTTCGCGGCTGCGAGATCTGCGCGGCCTGCCGCTTTATCTGACCGTTGACCTGGACTGGTTTGACCCTGCCGTGATGCCTGGCACAGGGACCCCAGAACCAGGCGGCTTTCTCTGGCAGCACTTCGCCGAACTGGTGAATGAATTGCGGAACCACAACCTGGTCGGAGCCGATGTTGTTGAACTGGCTCCGCAACTGGACCAAAGCGGTATCAGCAGTGTTCTGGCGGCCAAAGTGACCCGCAGCCTGCTGTTGCTGATGACCCAGCAGAAATAAGCAGTCAGCGGTGCTGACCGCAGAGCAGGCTGATCACTGGCGTGGGATCCCTGTGGATCAGTGCCGAAACACACTTGCGATCCAGCCGAATCTCCCCGCTGAAAAAGACAGCGTCAATCCCAGCTCACAGCACCTGAGCTGGATCAGCGGACTCACCCAGACCCTCAACGGACGATCCCAGATCGAGCTGTCGGTCTCCGTCAACCAGAGGCTGATCGGTTTTTGCCAGACCTGGAAGCACAGGCGCACGAGCTGTCCAGTGGTGACAGGAGATCAGCCGGGCAAGCTCGACATGAACCGTGAGATGACGCAGCCGGCACCACCCACCGCCGCCTCCACCCTGTGCAGGCACACAGTGCTGGCAGGACTGGCAGGAGGTCTGGGACAGGAGCCTTGCGAACGAGGAAGTTCAAGCTAAGGACGCTTTCAGTAGCGGTCGACGCTCTCAAGGCAATCTCCGCCTTTGCTTCCACTTCCGACGCAAAACGGAACAGCGTCCATAGGATCCGCTGTGATCACGCTCATTCCCCCATGGATCTGCAACGCACGCCGCTCCATGCCCTCTGTCGAGATGCCGGTGGTCGCATGGTTCCCTTTGCCGGCTGGGAGATGCCGGTGCAGTTCTCGGGGCTGGTCGCAGAACACACAGCCGTCCGCGAGGCCGTGGGGATGTTTGATATCTCCCATATGGGCGTGCTGCGCATCGAAGGCAGCAATCCCAAGGACGTACTCCAGTCCTTGGTGCCAACGGACCTGCACCGGATCGGACCCGGCCAGGCCTGTTACACGGTGCTGCTGAACGACAACGGTGGGATCCGAGACGATCTGATCATTTACGACCAGGGGGAGACCGCCTCTGGCGAAGGCACTCTGCTGATGGTGATCAATGCAGCCTGCGCCGACAGCGACACAACCTGGCTGAAACAGCAGCTGGAACCTCGCGGCCTGCGGGTTCAGGATGAAAAGAGAGATGGCGTGCTGATGGCCCTGCAGGGTCCAAAGGCGGTTGGAATTCTCGAGCAACTCAGCGGCGAACGTCTTCACGAGCTGCCTCGCTTCGGCCATTGCTTGTTGTCACTGCAGGGGCTGAGTGATCAGGTGTTCTGCGCTCGAACCGGTTACACGGGAGAAGACGGAGTTGAACTGCTGCTGAGCCGGAACGATGGACGCAAACTCTGGACTCAACTGCTGGAACTGGATGTCACGCCATGCGGTCTGGGGGCACGCGACACCCTGCGTCTGGAGGCAGCCATGCACCTCTACGGCCAGGACATGACCACCAGCACGAACCCGTTCGAAACAGGCCTGGGTTGGCTGGTCCATCTGGAAATGCCTCAGGATTTCATCGGACGCAGGGCTCTGGAGCAGGTCGCTGCTGAAGGGCCGTCCCGCCGGCTGGTGGGCCTGAAGCTGCAGGGTCGGGCCATCGCCCGCCACGACTATCCGGTGCTGCATGACGGTGAAACAGTGGGGATTGTCACCAGCGGCAGCTGGTCACCCACCCTTGAAGAAGCCATCGCTCTTGCAGTCGTGCCGACGCATCTGGCCAAGGTTGGCAGCGAGCTCGGCGTGGAGATCCGAGGTCAGGTGCAACCGGCAACGGTGGTGAAGAGACCCTTTTACCGGCGTGGATGAAAGGACCCGGGCTATGGGAAACTCGCCTGTTATGACCTGATACATCCCATGCGCAGCAACGGTTGCGGCGACCTGCGTGAGAAGCACATTGATCAGCAGGTACAGCTGTGCGGCTGGGTGGATCGACGCCGCGATCATGGCGGCGTGATTTTCATCGACCTGCGCGATCGCAGTGGCACGGTTCAGATCACGGTGGATCCCGATCTCGGTGCCGAGGCCTTCGCTGTTGCTGAACATCTGCGCAGCGAAACCGTGCTCCAGGTGAATGGCAGGGTGCGGGCACGACCAGCCGAATCCCTCAATGAAAAGCTGGCGACGGGCGCTGTGGAAGTGCTGGCCAGCGAGATCACCGTGTTGAACAGCGTGAAGGGCAACCTTCCCTTCCCCGTCTCGGTGCATGACGAGGAAAACACCCGGGAAGAGCTGCGACTGCGTCACCGCTATCTGGATCTGCGCCGCAGGCGCATGAACGACAACCTGCGCCTGCGGGCCCGGACCATCCAGTCCGCCCGACGCTTTCTCGAGGACGCCGGCTTCATCGAGGTGGAGACACCCGTGCTGACCCGCTCCACCCCCGAAGGTGCACGCGACTACGTGCTTCCCAGCCGCGTGTGCGGCGGTGAATGGTTTGCGCTTCCGCAGTCACCGCAGCTGTTCAAGCAGCTGCTGATGGTGGGCGGCATCGAGCGCTACTACCAGGTGGCTCGCTGCTTCCGCGACGAGGATCTGCGCGCTGACCGCCAGCCGGAATTCACCCAGCTGGACATCGAGATGAGCTTCATGGATCAGGAAGAGATCCTGGAACTCAACGAATCACTGATCTGCGCCATCTGGAAGGAGGTGAAAGGCATTGAGCTGCACCGCCCCTTCCCGCGCATGACCTGGCATGACGCCATGGAGCGCTATGGCACCGATCGACCCGACACCCGTTACGGCATGGAGCTTGTGACCGTGTCGGACATCGTGAAAGACATGGGTTTCAAGGTGTTCAGCGGCGCCGTCAAATCCGGTGGTTCTGTGAAGGTGATCGCCGTGCCCGGCGGCAACGATGCACTCTCCAATGTGCGCATCAAGCCAGGTGGCGATGTATTCAGCGAAGCCCAGGCCGCCGGAGCCGGTGGACTGGCCTTCATCCGCGTTCGCGACGGTGGAGAGATCGACACCATCGGTGCAATCAAGGACAACCTCAGCGATGAGCAGAAGCAGGAGCTGCTGGGCCGCACCGGAGCCCAGCCGGGCACGCTGCTGCTGTTCGGTGCCGGCGACACCGCAACGGTGAACAAAGCCCTCGACAGGGTGCGTCAGTACCTGGCCAGGGAACTGGGCATGATCAAACCCGACCGTGAGAACGACCAGTGGAACTTTCTCTGGGTCGTGGATTTCCCGATGTTCGAGTTCAACAGCGATGAAGATCGTTATGAAGCGCTGCATCATCCGTTCTGCGCCCCGAACACAGGAGATCTGGGCAGTGACCCCTCGCAGTGGGCGAACACTCTTCCGGCAGCCCGCGCACAGGCCTATGACCTCGTGCTCAACGGCCTCGAACTTGGTGGTGGCTCACTGCGCATCCATGACTCGGCCCTGCAGAGACAGGTGCTGCAGACCGTGGGTCTGCCCCTCGAGGAAGCCCAGGAGCAGTTCGGCTTCCTGATGGACGCTCTGGATGTGGGAGCACCTCCGCACGGAGGCCTTGCCTTCGGAATCGACCGCATGGTGATGCTGCTGGCCGGTGAGGAATCGATTCGCGACACGATCGCATTTCCCAAGACCCAGCAGGCGCGTTGTCTGATGACCAACGCTCCGGGCAATGTTGCTGACAAACAGCTTGAGGAGCTGCATGTGGCCAGCACCTGGGTTGAAGAGAACGACGAGGCCGCGAACTAGAACCCGAACAGAAACCAGCGGTTCGGAGCACCGGACTCTCAGAGCATCAACCCTGGAGGGACAGTGAGCCATCCAGGGTTTCTTGGTCAAACACGCCCGATCGACGGGGCATGCCCCGATCCGCTGGAGCGGTGGCAACGACCTGCTGCGCCTGTATCTGCAGGACATCGGTCGAGTCGACCTGCTCACCAGCGAGGAAGAAGTCACACTCTCTCGTCAGGTTCAGGCGCGGGAAAAGCTGTTGGTGCAGGAGCGGGACCTCAGCACGCGCCATGCGGCAATCCGGATCCTGCTGGATCTGGAGGAGCTGCAGCTGCGCGAAGCCAATCAGGTGAGCCACTGGCCCACACGTCAGGAATGGGCACGGGCGGCTGAGTTACCCCTTGAGGAACTCAATCGTCAGCTGAATGAGGGGTACAGCCTCTGGGCCGAGGAGGTGGGCCTTGAAGCCAAAGAACTGCAGCGACGACTTCGGGAGGGACGCAGGGCCAGGGACAGGATGATCCAGGCCAACCTGCGGCTTGTTGTGGCGGTGGCCAAGAAGTATCAACAGCGAGGTATGGAGCTGCTGGATCTCGTCCAGGAGGGCACGCTTGGCCTTGAAAGGGCGGTGGAGAAGTTCGATCCCACCAGAGGCTTCCGCTTCAGCACCTATGCCTACTGGTGGATCCGTCAGGGGATCACCAGAGCGATCGCCACACAGAGCCGAACCATTCGCCTCCCGGTGCATGTCACCGAAAAACTGAATCGCATCAAGCGTGTCCAGCAGGAGATTGCCACCGAAAAGGGACGACTGGCTTCGGTGAGTGATCTGGCCAGGGAGCTGGGGCTGAGTGAGGAAACCGTGCGCATGACGCTGATGCGGGTGCCTCGCTCCGTCTCCCTGGAGACGCGGGTCGGCAAGGATCAGGACACTCAGCTGGGAGATCTGCTCGAAGACGGCAGTGCGACACCGGAGCAGACCCTCACCCGCGATGCCCTCCATGACGACCTGGAACATCTGCTGGATGAGCTCACACCAAGAGAAGCGGAGGTGATCCGCAGCCGTTTCGGACTCGAGGACGATCACCCCCGCACCCTCGCCGAAATCGGAGAAGCCATGGCGCTATCACGGGAGAGGGTGCGTCAGATCGAAACACGCGCGCTGCTCAAGCTGCGTCAACCGCAGCGCCGATCCAAGGTACGGGACTACATCCTTGGTCTGGATTCCTGACTGACAACCTTCAACCCACTGACACCCATGGCCGGCGTGCCCCAGATCAACATCGGCATTGCTCAGGACCAGCGTGAGCAGATTGCAGCTGGCCTGAGTCGATTACTGGCCGACACCTATGTGCTCTATGGAAAAACGCACGGCTTTCACTGGAACGTGACCGGCCCGATGTTCAACACCCTGCATCTGATGTTCATGGACCAGTACACCGAGCTGTGGAACTCCCTGGACGACATCGCAGAAAGGATCAGGGCTCTCGGCGTGGTGGCCCCCTACGGCGGCTCCGCCCTTGCCGGACTGGCCTCCATCAAAGAAGTCACGGAGCAGCCTGCGGCCCTCGACATGGTGCGGGAACTGGTTGCCGGCCATGAAGCCGTAGCCAGAACTGCACGCAGCATTTTTCCTCTCGTGGAGGCTGCAAGCGATGAACCCACCGCGGACCTGCTGACCCAGCGCCTGCAGATTCACGAAAAAACGGCCTGGATGCTGAGGAGCCTGCTAGAGGGCTGACCCTGAGCAGTGCCTGGCCCCCTTGGTGCAATGGGTACATTGAAGAATCAGCCAGGGGTACATGGCCAAGTTCGTCTTCGTCACCGGTGGTGTCGTCTCCAGCATCGGCAAAGGCATCGTGGCCGCCAGCCTGGGACGGCTGCTGAAATCGCGTGGCTACAGCGTTTCGATCTTGAAGCTGGATCCCTATCTGAATGTGGACCCGGGGACGATGAGTCCCTTCCAGCACGGTGAGGTCTTCGTGACCGAGGATGGGGCTGAAACCGACCTCGACCTGGGACATTACGAGCGCTTCACCGATACGGCGATGTCACGCCTCAACAGCGTGACCACCGGTTCGATTTACCAGTCGGTGATCAACAAGGAGCGCCGCGGTGATTACAACGGCGGCACAGTGCAGGTGATCCCCCACATCACGGGGGAGATCCGCGAACGGATCCATCGCGTGGCCGCTAACAGCGGCGCCGATGTGGTGATCACCGAAATCGGCGGCACCGTCGGTGACATCGAATCACTGCCGTTTCTTGAAGCCATCCGTGAATTCCGCGGTGATGTGGGTCGCCATGACCTTGCCTACATCCACGTGACCCTGCTGCCTTACATCGGCACCTCAGGAGAGCTGAAGACCAAACCCACCCAGCACTCGGTGAAGGAGCTGCGATCCATCGGCATCCAGCCCGATGTGCTGGTCTGCCGCAGCGACAGGGACATCAATCAGGAGCTCAAGCGCAAGATCGGCGGGTTCTGCGGTGTTCCCGAGCGGGCTGTCATCCCCTCTCTGGACGCCGACAGTATCTATGCCGTTCCGCTGACCCTCGAGGACGAGGGACTGTGCCGTGAAGTGCTGGATGTTCTTCAGCTGGAGGACCATGAAAGTGACATGGCCGGATGGGCCCAGCTGGTGCATCAGATGCGCAACCCAGGTCCGACCGTCAAGGTTGCGCTGGTTGGCAAGTACGTGCAGCTCAACGACGCGTACCTCTCAGTGGTGGAAGCCCTTCGCCACGCCTGTCTGGCTCAGAATGCCTCTCTTGACCTGCACTGGGTCTGCGCTGAACAGATCGAGAGCGATGGAGCAGGGAGACTGCTCAAGGGCATGGATGCCGTCGTGGTGCCGGGCGGCTTCGGCAACCGCGGGGTTGACGGCAAGGTGGCCGCAATCCGCTGGGCCCGTGAACAGCGGGTGCCCTTCCTGGGTCTGTGTCTCGGCATGCAGACAGCAGTGATCGAGTGGGCACGCAACCAGGCTGGTCTCACCGATGCGTCCAGCGCCGAGCTTGATCCCGAAACCCAGCATGCGGTGATTCACCTGCTGCCTGAGCAGCAGGACGTCGTCGATCTCGGTGGCACGATGCGTCTGGGTGTGTACCCGTGCCGGATCGCTGAGGGGTCCATGGCTGCGCGCCTCTACGGCGATGAAGTCGTCTACGAACGCCACCGTCACCGCTACGAGTTCAACAACGCTTATCGGAATCTGTTCCTTGAGTCCGGTTATTGCATCAGCGGCAGCTCACCCGATGGCCGTCTTGTGGAACTGATCGAACTCCCCGGGCATCCATTCTTCACGGCCTGCCAGTACCACCCGGAATTCCTCTCACGTCCAGGCAGGCCACACCCACTGTTCCGTGGTCTGATCGAAGCGGCACAGCTGCGTCTGCCCTCAAGTCCGAGTGAGGCGCTGCATCAGCAGGGGTCCTCCATCGGCAACCGCGACATCCCCGAAACCAGCCGCAACCCTTGAACAGTGCCGAGTCCATGAACGGCCTGCCGTTGGTGGAAACCTTCCACTCCTTGCAGGGGGAAGGTCTGCATGCAGGTCGCAGCGCCTTTTTCATCCGTCTTGGTGGTTGCAAAGTGGGCTGCAGCTGGTGTGACACCAAGCATTCCTGGTCTACGCATGTGCACCCACGTCGCAGCGTCGAAGACCTCGCCAAGGATGCGTTCCAAGCGGCTGAGGCGGGAGCCGCGTTCGTGGTCATCACTGGCGGGGAGCCGCTTCATCACCCGCTCGAACCACTCACCACCGCGATCCGCGGACGTTGTTCACTACCCATCCACCTCGAGACCAGCGGTGTGGATCCCCTCAGCGGCAGCCCCGACTGGATCACCCTCTCGCCGAAACGGCACAAACCGCCGAGGCCGGATCTGCTCTCCAGCTGCCATGAACTCAAGGTGGTGGTGCATGAAGCTGCAGATCTGCTGTTCGCCGATGTCGTGGCCGCCCAGGCCCCCCAGGCCCACTGGCTCGTGCAACCTGGATGGGACAGTCCTGAAGGACAGCAGCTGGCGGTGACCAAGGCACAGGCAGACGGGCGCTGGCGACTCAGCTTGCAGAATCACAAGTGGCTCGGCGTCCGCTGAGTCGATACAACAGCGGAATCTGATCCGCTTGTGATGCAGCGAAACAGCCTGCAGCTGATCACGCTGCCAGCGGTTGTGCTGATGATGGCTCTTGCTGGCCCGGCTGCAGATATCAGTGCGCAACCTCTCCCACCGGAACGGATCCCCGAGCGCACAGGGGTTTCCAATCTGGCCTTGCTGAGCCAGTCACGTCCCAGGAGACTGCCGGAATCGCACCGACCTTTCCGCAAAGGCGAAACACTGCGTCTGGTCTATCCCCTGCCGCAAGCCGCCCAGGAAGTGCAGCCCTACGGCTGGCGTTACTCAAACCATCAACAACGCTGGCGCATGCACGTGGGGCATGACCTGATCGCTCCGGCAGCAACACCTGTGCTGGCGATGCTTTCAGGACAGGTTCAGCTGGTGCGGTCGATCAGCGGCTATGGGCTGACGGTACTTCTCGACCATGGCCGTGGCTGGCAGACCGTGTATGCCCATCTCCAAAGCACAGACGTTCGCGTCGGTCAGCTTGTACACGATGGCGAACGCATCGGTCGTGTAGGCCGGAGCGGCTCCGCAAGCACCGATCATCTTCATGTGGAGCTGAGACGGCTGGAGGGACGTCAGGCCTTTGCCCTGAACTTGGGCCCGCTGCTGCCACACTGGAATTGACAGGAAGAGCGCTCAATCAAGAACTATTCACGAATTCAGGATGACCGTCATTCCTAACTTTGGTCCTAATCGGCAAACACTCTTGATGTGCTGCCTTAGATGAGTTGACCTTGGTGCTGATTAAGGACGAATTAGTTCACTAAAAGGCTCAAAAGCCAAAACCAAAGGACTGAGAAGGAGTGCTAGACAAAAGGGCAGCAACAAAACCCGGACTAATTGAGATGCAACGCATAGCCGACAACTATGAATTTCAAACAATCGGGATTGCGATAAGCCGAAATCAAAATATATCTCGCAGAAGACTTAAAACAGAAATTTTTATAGCAAAGCCATTGTAAGAGGTTTTGGAACAAACACCTCGGCTAATAATTGGAAAAACAAGAGATTGAAAATGGCCAAAACCAGCTCTGGGACATGAAGGTTGCAAATCTTTTGGCAAAAGCTCAGGCTAGTCTCATGAATGGCCCAAAACCACGTGAAAGTCTCTATTCAGCGAAATGGGTAAGATGGCTTCAATTGGGTGAAAAGGCTTCTTGACCCGAGACTGAGTTGGATTTTATGAACCACTGGCTTGATCTCCTAAAGCAGCCCTGGCAAGGTCGCAGAATCCTGCATGTGCTGGATCAGCTTGAGGCGAACAAAAGCCAAAGGTGGATCAGCGAAGCAAAGGAGGGATTTTCGAGCAATCAATACTTCGTTTTTTTCGAAGGAAACGACAAAAACAATGCGCTGAGTGATCGCATAGAAACCACGCTACGCAAAGCAGGAATCAACGCCAAACCGACTCAGTTTTATGACGCCATCAACGGCTTCCTGATTGAGCTGAACCCATCCGAAGCCAAGGAACTCCTTCAAAGCCCATTCATTAAGAGCGTCGAGGCCGATCGCCCGATGCCGATGACTCCCCCAGTGGAGATCAAGCTAGAGCAAACCAGAGACTCACTAAATGAGAGCTTTTCAACCAGTGACCAGCTCCTTAAGTCATACAAAACCAGGTTGGCACAAGATGTCAGCTTGGATCAATTTTGGATTGATGCTCAAGGTCAACAAATAGAACAGCAATTAACCGACAGAAATGTTGGCTCAATTAGTTCATTACCGATTTACAACAACGGCACTGCCAGCAGCGGTGAAATCCTTCCTTATGGCGTGAAGGCCGTCTGGGCAGGACAAGACATTTCTGCTCAAGGCAATGCTGGCAACGGCACTTATGCCTTCGTGATCGATTCAGGCGTGCTTAACACAACTGGTGATCTCAATATCAACACCGCCTGGTCAAAAAGCTGGATCAACGGCGAAAGTGCGTTTAGCGATGGTAGCGGCCATGGAACACACGTCGCCGGCACGATTGCAGCATTGGCTAACGGCATAGGCGTAGTTGGCGTAGCTCCTGGTGCAGAAATAATCTCGCTGAAGGTGTTCGACAGCAGCGGTGGAGGCGCTAGCTACAGCTCAATCATCAGTGCTATTAATCACGCCGTCAACGTGATTAATAGCAACGGCCTCGATAAATCAAAAACAGTGATTAATATGAGCCTCGGCGGAGGATTCAGTTCAGGCCTCGATACAGCCGTCAAAAACGCTGCCGACCAGGGAATCCAATTCGCAATTGCCGCCGGAAATAGTGGCTCGGATGCTGATTACTACTCACCAGCAAGTGCAGGAGATCACAGCAACGTCTACACAGTTTCAGCTGTCGATGATCAATATCTAATGTCATCCTGGTCGAATTGGGACGACTCCATTGGTGGTGATGATGTTGATGTGGCAGCGCCCGGTGTCAACATCTTGTCTTACTACCAGGGAGGAGATCTCGCCTATTTGAGCGGCACGTCCATGGCTGCACCGCACGTCGCCGGATTACTGCTGATGGGTGGAGTCAAAGAAGGAGACATGGTGCAGGCAAACTCGGCAGGCCAATCCGACCCTTTCGCATTGGCATCCGCTTCACAGCCACCCACTCCTCCGCCGGCACCGATCAATCCTCCAACCGAAGCGTTCGACGACGATTTCAATGGTGGCCAAGTCGAGAGCTTCTGGTCTTCAATCCGCAACGGCTCGGTGAACAGCAACTTCTTCGGCCGCATCGACTCCCTCTTTTTCACTGGATCAGGGAAGCGTTCAGCAACCACAAAAGCGATTGATCTTGATCATGGGGGAACAATCAGCTTTGACCTCATTTATGGAACAGATTTTAACGGCGGGGAGGAAGTTGACCCAGGAGAAGAGGTGGTGCTGGAATATTCCAACAATGGAAGCAGCTGGAAAAAACTCCAGACTTATGTCATCGGCAATAGCACTCGCAGCTGGGGCAGCCACACAACCATCCTCTCCGAGGAGGTAGCGACTAACAGCACCCAGCTACGCTGGCGCCAGAAAACTCATTCAAATCGCAACTGGGATCAGTGGGCAATTGATAATGTCAATATCAAGGTCGCCCCCTTGACATCTTATTCAGAAGTAGCAGGTAAGTACTACTATGGAAATGGAGATTACTACTTCTTTACAGGCACAATTAGCAGCCAATATGGTGGCGGATCTTTTGCCGTAGGACAAAAGATCTATGCCACCGATAGTCAAGAAGACTCCTTCGACCAAATAATCAATGAAACTGGCAATCAGGGTTACTACTTGATTACTTCTGCCAGCAATAAGACAGGCAATGCTGATAGCTCTATTCTGATAGGTGATTACTATGATTCGGAAACTAGAGTTACAGTCATTCCGCATGCCACTACATCTGGAACAGAAGGCTTGGGCTCCGAGAGCGCATATCTCACTTCACGCCAAACACAGTCTAATGACCTAATCAACAACTACAACGAAGCTGATGCACCATCCTTTTACTGGGAGATCTCAGGAAAATATTTTTATGGAAACGGCGATTTTTACAGCTTCACTGGTTTCGTTAATGATGAACACACAGATGGCAAATTATTGGCCGGTGAAAAAATTGATGCAGATAAGGATTTAAAAGATTCATTTTCTACCTCACACAATGAACTGGGAATTTCTGGATACTATGAACTTGACTCTGTACAAAGAAATAGAGGATCATCCTCAACTGGATTAAAAATAATTAGCTATTACGATTCGGAGACACTGTTCAATGTTCGGCCAGCTTCCATAAGCTATGGCTTTCAAGGGCTTGGATCAGAGAGCGGCTGGCTTAGCAGCGCTAAATACGGAAGAAAAGATTACTTTGATCACGCAAGTATCGCCGATATTCAGATCTACGAAAACCAAAACACCGCAGGTGATGTCGCCTTCCAAAAAGACTCTGGCACTGGTCTCTATGCAGTTTCCGTTAATGGCGGCGACTCGATTGCCATCACATGGAATGGCAAACAAATTCATGAAGGTATCTACAGCGATTGGCAAACGCTTGCTGCTGCCAACATCAATGGCACCAATACCGTCCTTTGGAAAAACACCCGCGGCAACTACCTGCACACCTGGTCACTCGATAACAACTGGCAGCGATTCAGTGGTCAAGGAGAAATCGCACTCAACTCCTCTGATGCTCTTTCTTTAGAGACTGATTTCAATATCGACCTCAACGGCAATAATCACATCGGTGCTAATTACTCCACCATCAACACTGCAGGTGAAGTCGCTTTTCAACAAGATTCGGGCACTGGACTCTATGCCGTTTCCGTCAATGGTAGTGAGCCAACTGCCATCACATGGAATGGCAAGGAGATCCACGAGGGCATCTATAGCGGTTGGCAAACGCTTGCTGCTGCCAACATCAATGGCACCAATACTGTCCTTTGGAAAAACACCCGCGGCAACTACCTGCACACCTGGTCACTTGATAACAACTGGCAGCGAGTCAGTGGTCAAGGAGAAATCGCACTCAACTCCTCTGATGCTCTTTCTTTAGAGACTGATTTCAATATCGATTTAAACGGTAACAATTATATCGGCGCCAACTATTCCACCATCAACACTGCAGGTGAAGTCGCTTTTCAACAAGATTCGGTCACTGGACTCTATGCCGTTTCCGTCAATGGTAGTGATTCAACTGCCATCACATGGAATGGCAAGCAGATCCACGAGGGCATCTACAGCGGTTGGAAAACGCTTGCTGCTGCCAACATCAATGGCACCAATACTGTCCTTTGGAAAAACACCCGCGGCAACTACCTGCACACCTGGTCACTCGATAACAACTGGCGGCGAGTCAGTGGTCAAGGGAAAATCGCAGTCAACTCCGCTGCTGCCCTTTCTTTAGAGACTGATTTCAATATCGACCTCAACGGCAATAATCACATCGGTGCTAATTACTCCACCATCAACACTGCAGGTGAAGTTGCTTTTCAACAAGATTCGGTCACTGGACTCTATGCCGTCTCCGTTAATGGAGGTGACTCCATCGCTATCACCTGGAATGGCAAGCAGATCCACGAGGGCATCTACAGCGGTTGGCAAACGCTTGCTGCTGCCAACATCAATGGCACCAATACCGTCCTTTGGAAAAACACGAGCGGCAACTACCTGCACACCTGGTCACTCGATAACAACTGGCAGCGATTCAGTGGTCAAGGAGAAATCGCACTCAACTCTTCTGCTGCCCTTTCTTTAGAAACTGACTTCAATATCGACCTCAATGGCGATAATCAGATTAATTTCATCTGAGCAATATACATTTGCATGGAATCAAATTGCAGGCCAAAGCCAAGCTTTCAAAAAAGAAAAGCTCATTGACTTCAATTTTTATCTCAGCTGACCAGTACCGGCACTCTCCTACTGAGATATTGCAAGAAATTAATCTTCCCCTGCCATCAGTAAATACATTATTTTATTATATATTGAGCATATTCTTCAAGCCTCAGCGATCGGTCATTTCAATCAGATAAAGAAAGTTAATCGCAATGTTTCCATGCAGAAGAGGGTTCCTAAAGAGACCCTAGCCTGCTTCCCGATACTCACCAAGTTGATGAACTTATCATCCCTCGTGATGCGCTAAACATATTTAAGTCGATAAGCTGCGGCTAGACCAAACACCCAACCTTAGAGTTTCCAAGAAGATTGCAGCTAAGTTTGCGCTATATCTGTACGTGGCATAAGTATTAGCCCGAATGGGCATGCGTAAAGAGACTCCAACCCTGATGCCCTAGGGACAAGCCTCTGCACTGGTAGTGCGCAGCAATCAGCGCGGGCTGCTGTTAGCTTCGCCAAGCCAAATATTTGTGGAGCTAAACGCCAAAGATCTTGAGAACAAATTCCTGAAAGGGATCGGTCTACTGTTGTTTGAGCGCACAGACACAACGCCAGAGCAGACATCGGTCCTAACTGGAGTGGACTGTCTACAAGCGGGAGCACGATGAGATGATTCAGGTGCTTGCTGCCAGCTCTGTTATGCAGCTCTGCACACTCGCAAATCCCCGCTAATCAAGGTGATCATTGGCAAGATGCTCAACCAGCGCAGTCGCCACTCGGTCCAGATACTGGGCAGTGCCCTCGTGACCAAAACGCTACTGAACAAAGTTCTGAAAAATCTCAGAACTAACCTCCTCTCAAAAACCACCAAACGTATCGACCAACCTCTGGGCGCTGTGGTGATCGGACACTCGCTCAGACCTCCTCTGAGCTATTGAAATTTGCGTCTCGTCGCAAAGCTGGGAACAAGAACATCTTGCTCTTAACTCAAAAATCGCGGTGATGACGTGTTTCTCTACCAACGCGGTGATCTGATGGCTGTCGTTGAAGATGCTGCAGGTGATCTCCAACACAGCGGTAACTTCCTAATCTGAAGTTGAACTAAGAGCCCAATACGAATGGGCAAAGGGTTCTTAAAGGCCTAAAACCTATAAAAAGTAGAGAGGAAGAGGGGGGAGGCTTTGAAACTCCAGGAACAAACTCACAACAAAATCTTTACACTACTTACTCCAATCAAATTCCCCAACAAGGCCCGCAAAGAATGGTGTTTTTCCTCAGTGAGCAAGATCACAGCACGCTGAGATTTGAATCACATCATCTGTATCGGTAACGGGAGATTGTGAGTTCAACAAGGACTGATCCTTGCGTCCTCAAACCTCTCTCTCTTCATGTTCGAATCCAACCAAGACCAGCAATTCCTTCAGGATATTCTGCAGAACAAGCAGCCTAATCAGGCAGCATCAAATCTTCAGGACGCCTCTTCTTATGGCTTTAAAGATAACAATCAATTCAACAAGTCTGCCCTGAATGATCAGTTCCTCGGCACGATGGCCAATGATCCCTGGAGTGCAGACGATGGCGCAACCCTTACAGACGGCGCAGGCGATGTTCTGATTCAAGGCGGTGACACCACCGACGCTGAGCAGAATGAAGTCAACAACCTGCTCTCCCAACGACAGTTCAACAGAGATGAGCGCACGAGAAATCGTGGTTTCCGCAATCGCACCACCCGCACCGGCAGCTTCTCTGCAGATGAACGCGCTGGTTTTGACCGCACCGACAGTCGCCGCAATGCCTTTAATCTGGGCACTGTCGCTTACCGTCAGGGCAAGAATGTTCAAGGCCAGATTGGCTACACATATTCTGGAGTTCGCGATAGAAACGATTGGTTTAAGTTCACCGCTGGTAAAGACGGCACTTACGATTTCAGCCTGAGAGGACTTGGCCGAAATGCAGGTCTTGCCCTTTACAACCAAAGCGGTCGCCTACTCGACTTCTCCGATCGAGCCGGACGGCTCTCTGAATCCTTCTCCGAACGTCTGAACCAGGGCACTTACTACGCCCGTGCCTACAGCTACGAGCGGAGGCCCTGGAATCATGGTGCCACCAGCTACAGCCTCAGCATCTCCAAACAAGCTGATGGGCTTGAGCGGAGCCTGAAAACCCTGATTCGTGACCAGAGCATTGAAAACGCAGCTCTTAATTCCATCAAGTTCGACAACCGCTTCTCACGCAATGATGTAATCGGTGTTCTCAAAAGTGCTGGGGACTATGGCTCAGTCACTGGAACCGAGCTGACTGATCTGCGCAGATTCTGGAACCGCACTGATCATCTGATGCGCGATGACATCAAAGTGCTCTCTGAGAAAGTTGTCTTCCATGACGACAGCAACCAGTGGTACACAGGCTCCGACAGCATCCGCGATTCTCTTGGTGATCTGGCCGCAGGCAGCAGCAGGAACCAACTCAACCTGCTGATCGGAAAGCACATGTTCGGCACCGACCGACCTGCCATTCACCGCGATGACAGCGGTGCCTTGGCGGGCTCCTACACCACCGCTGGGGGAACTCTCACCGATGGCAGCGTCAGCCACGATGATGTCGACCAGGGAGCCATCGGCACCTGTTATCTGCTTTCCGGTCTCGCTGGCACCGCCAATGACAAACCGAGTTTCATCAACGACATGTTCACCGACAATGGGGATGGCACCTGGTCCGTCCGCTTCTTTACCAACGGCAAAGTCGATTATGTAACGGTCGACCGTCAGATGGCGACGACTGCCGGCGGTAGATACCTCTACGCCAACGATGGCGGAGACAACAGTTCACAGGACATCGTTGCCAACAACAACGAGCTGTGGGTCGCTCTGGCTGAGAAGGCCTATGCCCAGGTGAATGAATCCGGTCGCATCAGTCAGGATGGCACTAATTCCTACCAAGGAATCAATGGTGGCAACTCCGCTACTGCCATCACGCATATCACCGGGCTGGCCGCTACTCATGAAGCACTCAACCTGAGCGGAACCGGAGGAGTTAGCGAGGCCGAACTGATCAACATGGTCAACTCCAACCAGATTGTCACTGTGCGTGGATTCAATGCCTTGGCCACCGACTCCAACGCCGGCGAGACCGACATCAGTACAGGGATTCGGAGCCATGCCTACTCAATCGTTGGCTATGACGCATCCACCGGTCGCTTTGACATCCGTAACCCCCATGACAGACGTCATCTCAGCCTGACCCATGCTCAACTGCGTCAGCTCGGAGCTGATGTTCGGTACTCCAACATCTGATCACTGAACACAACTCGCTCTGATTCATTACGGGAGCTGAACTGACAGCTCCCTTTTTTCTTGATTCACTTCATCCCATTAAACAATCATGCTTTCCTTCCTGATGAGCTGGCTAGGACTTTCGTTTTTATTCCCGGTATTGAATCAGCCATTCCAACTTCAGCAGCTGAAATCAACCATCACCACAATCACCATGCATTCATCCCATTCCTGTAATACAGATTCGATCCAGGCCTCACTGCGCACATGGATTGACACCACGCCACGATTTCCTGATGGTGCTCTTCCACCAGGCTCCATCAGCCCTGGGATCCCTCAAACCCCCAGCCACTCCCATGCGCTGAACATTGAATTGAAGGTGTACAACACCAGCGAGCAGACACAGCAAGTGCAGATTGAGCAAGCTTCATGGCAGCAAGGAACAATCTCAAGCTTTTTCTCCTGGACACGTCAGCCCGTGATGAGTCCCCTCAACCGCTTTAACACTGTGCAACGGTTGCCCCTGAATCTGAATCCCTCCCAGGCGGTGAACGTGAAACTCACGCTGACTGTGAATGGCAAGCCCTGTTCACTGACAGCAAGCAGCACACCGAACTGAACAGGCAAACCTTCTTGAGGTGACGACAAGCCCAAGGGACGTCATATGGTTCTTATTCAGCCCATATTTCAGGGTCCTGAATAACATCAACTCTTCCAAACAAATTCCCCATCAAGGCCTGCTAAGAACGGTCTTTTTCCTCAGTGAGCAAGATCACAGCATGCTGAGATTTGAATCACCTCATCAGCATAGCGAAGCTCAATGAATAACAAATAAAAGCGAATGGCAAAAGGCAAAGCATCAGACTGACTATTGCCGAATAGCACAAGCCAAAACAATCAAAATAATTTCTCTTATAGAGACCATCAGCACTTAAAAGATCACATTCCTGGAACCTTGAGCCTTGGAAAGTATTGAAGACCCGCTTGTGACCCAATGATTCAAACTCTCGGAAACTGGTCTGATCCAGAGCTATCTTCTGATTCATGGAAGACTTCCGTCCCTCACTTCAAGCATCTCTCGCGGCATTAGGTGCCGACACGATCGATCTCCTGCGACGGCACGATCTACTCCATGAGCTGACACGCCTACAACTCATGGAACAAGCCACTGCTGATATGACTCCGCCAGGAGAACTCGTCAAGGATGCGCTAACAAATCATTGCCAGCAGCAGCAGCTCAATAACGAAGCTGCTTTAAGCAATTGGCTAAAAGATCATTGTTTAAGCATGGAGGAACTGCTGCAAAAATTAAGCCTCCCTTTGAAGCTGACCAAGCTGGCTATGGACAATTTCGGATTACAGGCGGAGGCGCGTTTTCTACAACGAAAAGAAGAACTCGACCAGGTGACCTACAGTCTTCTACGGGTCAAGGACCCAAATATCGCGCACGAACTGTATCTGCAGTTGGAAGCGAATGAAGCCACATTTGAAAGCTTGGCCAGCGATCACAGCGAAGGACCCGAGAATCGCAGCGGAGGCAAGGTTGGTCCTTCGAGCTTGATGCGAGCACATCCAAAGCTTCAACAAGTGTTGAGAACTGCTACACCCGGAGTAGTGATGGAACCCACCCTGATCGAGCAATGGTGGGTCGTGACCCGACTGGAAACGCGTCATGAAGCAAGTTTCAACGACACGATGAGAAAGCGAATGGCCACAGAGCTTTTAGAAGACTGGTTAGCGACGGAGACCAAAGCAGTAGTCAAATCCGTCTGCTCATCCGAAGATGGATTGACCGCGCCCTGAAGACACTGGAATCTGCATCATCAAACGAGCTCGAAGCGCTGCGCTCCAGATTTCTCGCTGAGGGACAAAACCTGCGCTTCAAGCCAGGGCAACCGCTTTGCGAAAAAGAATTCATACCTAGCCAAATTCTGCTGATCGAAAGCGGCAACGCTCGCCTTCTTGGGGATCAAGACGGACGACTGAGCACGATCGCTCGCCTGCAGGAGGGAAGTTTTGTGGGGTTGGCATCGCTCCTGCGTTGCGCTCCTTGTGAAGAAGTGAGAGCCGCATCCGAGCTTGTCGCTTACAGCCTCAAGGATGACGTGCTTCTCGAAATGGTCAAAACAGACGCCGCTATCGCAGCAGCCTGTCGTGACAACCTTTGGGAAGCTGAGCTGGCAGCCTTAGTTCAAATTCAACTTGAAAAGTCACCAAGTGAGTCTCGTCCAATAAGCAGCTTGTTAGCGGAACTGCTTCCAATGGCTCAGACGCTTGATGCATCCAACTCCGCCGCAGTTCAACAAGCTCTTACAGACGGAAAGCGAGTCTTCCTTGCCAGTCAAGTCAGCGAAACAGAGACGGTTTCGCTTGGAGATGAGCTCAGCCTCGCCGGCGATATCGACGCCTTACCCCTCGATCAGCATGGTCTGGCCGCGCGACTGATCGCACTCCCCGATTCAGCAGCGCAAACACTCGTTCCTTCAGAACAAACAAAACTAGTCAATCCTGAAGTAGTCACTTCAACCACCAGTAACAAGCTCAACGAAAAGCAGATCCCTCAAGCTCCTCTGCGGCCGCCAGTGAGTCGTTTCAACCAGAAGAACGAGGGAAATCGTGATTTCTTCGTTTCAGGAGAAGGAGTGCTGGAAGAAACACTTGCCTGCTTCCAGATGCTCACAAAGTTAATGAAACTACCGTTCCGTCGCGATGCGATCGAGCGGGTCCTGCGTGATCAACTGCGCCGCGGTCAGGCGCCAACACTCAGGCTCTGCGGCCAGATCGCTGCCGGCCTCGGCCTGCATGTGTCTGGAGCGAAGGTATCGACACAGATGGGAATGCGCCTGCAGACACCGACCATGGTGCCTTGGGGCGAAGCCTTTGCGTTGGCCATCCGCAGCGATGAGCGCGGCCTGCTCTTGGCCTCACCGAGTCAGGGGTTTGTGGAACTTGATGCGGATCAGTTGGAGCAGGCCTTCCCACAGGGAATCGATCTGCTGCTATTGGACCGCACGAGTACTACACCAGAACAGAAATTCGGACCTGCATGGTTCTGGCCAGCCCTGAAGCGCTACCGCGGTGTGCTGGTTCAGGTGCTGGCTGCAAGTTTTGTCGTGCAGCTTTTCACCCTCGCCAATCCCCTGCTAATCCAGGTGATCATCGACAAAGTGATCAACCAGCGCAGTCTCGACACCCTGCAGGTGCTGGGATTCGCTCTTGTCGCAGTCACCTTGTTGGAAGGAGTGCTGGGCAGTCTCAAAACCTATCTTTTCGCGGAAACCACCAACCGAATCGATCAGCGCCTAGGGGCTGAAGTGATCGATCACCTGCTCAGACTCCCACTCGGCTATTTCGACAAACGCCCCGTCGGCGAGCTGGGCTCTCGTATCAGCGAACTGGAAAAAATCCGTAACTTCCTCACCGGTCAGGCCCTGACGACTGTTCTGGATGCAGCCTTCTCCGTGATCTACATCGTGGTGATGCTGATCTACAGCTGGGTGCTCACTCTGGTTGCACTGGCCGTATTGCCGATCCAGATCGGCCTGACCCTCCTGGGAGCTCCTCTATTCCGCCGTCAGTACCGCAAATCTGCTGAAGCCAATGCATCCACGCAAAGTCATCTTGTTGAGGTCCTCACCGGGATTCAAACGGTGAAAAGCCAGAACGTGGAGATGATCAGTCGCTGGACATGGCAAGAGCGCTATGGCCAGTACATCAACCGCAGCTTTGAGCAGACCATCACAGGCACAACCCTGAGCCAAACCTCTCAGGTGTTGCAGAAGATCTCCCAGTTGCTGGTGCTCTGGGTGGGAGCCTCCTTGGTGCTGTCAGGAGATCTCACCCTCGGCCAATTGATCGCTTTCCGGATTATTTCGGGTTATGTGACGCAACCTCTACTTCGACTCTCGTCGATCTGGCAAACAATCCAGGAATTGCGAGTGAGCTTCGAGCGGCTGGCCGACGTCATCGACACCCCCCAGGAATCCAATGAGCAGGACAAAGCCAAGGTTCCACTTCCACCCATCGACGGTGCAGTGACGTTTGACAACCTCAGCTTTGCATTCAGTCCAGGAACGGCTCCTGTTCTCAATGATGTATCACTGCAAGTGAAAGCCGGCACATTCGTCGGCATCGTTGGACAGAGCGGCAGCGGGAAAAGCACACTGATGAAGTTGCTTCCACGACTGTATTCACCGGATCAGGGCAGGATCCTGATCGACGGTTACGACATCGACAAAGTCGAGCTCTACTCACTACGCAGACAGATCGGGATTGTTCCTCAGGATCCATTGCTCTTTTCAGGAAACGTCAACGAAAACATTGCGCTGACTCATCCTGACGCCTCCAGTGAAGAGATCGTTCTTGCCGCAAAGGTTGCATGCGCTCATGATTTCATCATGGAGCTGCCTGCTGGATACAGTACGCAGGTTGGCGAAAGGGGTGCATCTCTCAGCGGAGGGCAACGACAGCGGATCGCCATCGCTCGAACTCTTCTGGCTAACCCCAAACTGCTGGTGATGGATGAAGCCACAAGCGCACTCGACTATGAAACCGAGCGCAAGGTCTGCGACAACCTGATTCAGTCTCTCCATGACTGCAGCGTTTTCTTCATCACCCACCGCCTCTCAACCGTCAGGCGGGCCAATCTGATTGTTGTGATGCATCAGGGTGCGGTAGTCGAGCAGGGAACCCACGACGAACTGATGGAAAGTCGTGGTCGTTATTACGCCCTTTATCGCCAGCAGGAGGCAAACTGAGATGAGCATGAATTCCGACAACAACGACACAAGCAACACAGCTGGCGAATTGGTCAAAAAAGCTCGCTCAGCTTTGGAGAAACGAATCACAACAATCTCAGATCAAGACAATGTGCTTCAACAAAGCCGTTTCTGGATGAAAACGGTCACCTGGAGCCTGATCGGCACCACTGTGATCGGTATCAGCTGGCTGGCCATTGCTCGCACCGAAGAAGTTGTTGTGGCAACCGGAAAACTTGAACCGGTTGGCAGTGTCAAAGACGTGAGGATCCCTCCCGGCGGCGTGGTGGAAACAATCCTCGTAAAAAATGGTCAGCGAGTCAAAAAAGGAGAGGCTCTGATCCAACTCGATCAGGAAAGCAGCGGCGAACAACTCAAGTCTCTCATCAAAGGTGTTGATGAGAAAACAACTCAGATCAGTCAGAAGCAGCAACAACTCCTGCTCAAGAAACTGGAACGTGAACGCACCCTCGATCTGAATCGCGAACAGGTGGCCAGCGCCCGAACCAACCTCAGCCTCGAGCAGGAAATCCTCGAACGCTATTCAGGCCTATCAACAGACGGTGCAGTGCCTGAACTGCAGTACCTGCAGCAGTTGAACAGAGTTCAGGAAATCCAAGGTGAACTAACCAAACGTGAGATTGATGGTCGACGTCAGGTCAACCAGGTTGACCAGCAGATCGAGCAACTCAATGCCGAATTGGCTGGTCTGCGCAGTGAACGTGCCCAACTCAACGCCAACCTCACCGAAGTGCGGGTGACCAACAAAAACCAAATTTTGCGCGCACCGGTAGATGGAATCGTGTTTGATCTGAAGATCAATAACCCTGGCTTCATCTCTCAGTCGATGTCGTCTGAGGTGATGTTGAAGGTGGTGCCCTTCAACACACTTGAAGCCAATGTGATGATCCCGAGCAACAAAATTGGCTTCGTAAGAACAGGACAACCAGCCGACATCAGCATCGACTCTTTCCCAGCCAGTGACTTCGGAGTGCTGGAAGGGACCGTTGAATCTTTGGGATCTGACTCACTTCCTCCCAACCCAGAACAGATGCGCCAGGAATACACCTACCCAGCAGTGATCAAATTGGATAGTCAACAACTCAAACTCAAAAGCGGCAAACAGTTACCACTGCAGGTGGGTATGTCACTCACAGCCAACATCAAACTGCGCAAGGTCAGCTATTTGCAGCTGTTACTGAACAGCTTCCAAAGTAAAACTGACTCTCTACGGCAGCTGTGATTCAAAGCTGCAGACCATTGTGCTGACGGGTCTCCGCCTTCCAGATCCGCCAGCGCAGCTGCAAGGTGTCGGGCAGATCCACAACGATCGGCCAGGCCGCGTTGTACGGCACCAGATAAGGCTGCTTGCCCAATGAAAGGAAGGAACTCTTGCTGGACTGATCATCAGGACAGGCCATCTTCGTGCTGATCACAGCAACTGGGCCCTTAACTTCAAACAGAGCCTTTCCTGAAGCCCTGGGCAGCATGCGCATGGTCATCCCCGAGCCTGCAAGACGCTGCACATTGCAGTCGAGCATGACCGTCTGGCCCACGATCAGCTGAATCCGCCAGTCGATCGGTTTCGCGGAGATCAATGGATCCGAACTCCTGGGCAGCAGGCCCGGTGGCTGAATCACCCAGCGCTTCAGCCCGGGAGCTGGATTGGGATAGCCACTCAGATTCAGCCGGGGTACGGCAAAACAGGGTGCTGAAACGAGCAGGGCCAGAGACAAACCACCAGCCAGGCTGGCAATCGGTTTCAACAGCTGATGCGGAGGCTTCATCATCACCCCGTGGGCAACAGAATGCTCAGCATGACCAATTTCACAGCGATTGCCCTCTTGTCAGGCGGACTGGATTCCGCCACAGCGGCAGCCCTGGCAATCGAAGCCGGCGGACGCGTGATCGGACTCTCCTTTGATTACGGTCAGCGCCATCGTCGTGAACTGCAGGCGGCCTGCCAAATCGCGGAAGCTCTGAACCTGACGGAGCACCACACCATCAGCGTGAACCTGGCCAGCTGGGGTGGATCGTCACTCACCGATCAACAACAGACATTACCGACCAATGGCGTACAGGAGGGAGTCATCCCGACCACCTATGTGCCAGGACGCAACACGGTGTTCATCAGCATCGGCCTCAGCCTCGCCGAAGCTCGCAACGCCGAATGCGTCGTGCTCGGGGTCAACGCCGTCGACTACTCGGGATATCCCGATTGTCGGCCCGACTACCTGGCAGCTTTTCAGACCCTTGCCAACCTCAGCAGCAAAGTGGGTCGTGAGGGCCATGGACCCAGACTTTGGGCACCTCTGGTGGAATGGAGCAAACAACGGATCGTGGAGGAAGCCCTGCGACTGGGTGTGCCCATCGGGTTTACCTGGAGCTGCTACAGCGGAGGCAGTAAACCTTGCAGTGTCTGCGACAGCTGTCGCATTCGTGATGCGGCCCTGCGTGATGCAGGTCGACCCGACCTGTGCAGCAGCGCGAACCGATGACCCTGCTGCGCAGGCGGTTTGCATGGCTCGAGCCCGAGCTAGTCGCTGAAAGCCTGGCCTGCAGCCACGGTGAGCAGGGGCTGATCTGGCTTGACGGCGACGGCAGCGAGCTGGGACGGCACATCATCCTTGCGGCCGATCCTGTGGAGCATCGCTGCTGCCGAGGACTTCCTGGTGACCCCGGCGCCACAAATCCCTTCACAACCCTGCGAAAACTCAGTTCAGGACACTGGACCGGATGGCTCAGCTATGACGCTGCAGCCTGGACTGAGCCCGCCAACCCCTGGCGTCGCGATGTGATGGCCACTCTCTGGATCGCACGACATGACCCCGTGCTGCGGTTTGATCTTCAATCCAGAGAAGTTCATCTGGAGGGGATCGACCCTGAACGCCACGCTGCCATGGCCAGTTGCCTGGAAACCCTGAGCACTGAAAAACGCCATCCACGCAAGTGGCCAATGCTGGGCTGCAGCTGGCATCGCCACAGCGACCGCTCCAGCTATATGGCTGGCGTGAGCCGGATCCGTGAGTTGATTGCCAGCGGCGATCTGTTCCAGGCCAACCTCACCAGCTGCACCAGCAGCAGCATCGATTCTGAGGTCGACAATTTGGATCTCTACAGGCGGCTGCGTCATCAATGCCCTGCTCCCTTCAGCGGTCTGCTGGTAGGCAATGGAACTGCAGCAGGTGAAGCGGTGCTCTCAACTTCACCGGAGCGTTTTCTGCAGGTAGAGCCCGATGGTGCTGTGCAGACACGGCCGATTAAAGGAACACGGCCGCGCCATGCCGATCCCGTCATCGACGATGACCTCGCAGCTGACCTGGTCTGCAGTGCCAAGGATCGTGCGGAAAACGTGATGATCGTCGATCTGCTTCGCAACGATCTCGGACGTGTCTGCCGTCCGGGATCGGTGCAGGTACCTGAGCTTGTACGCCTTGAGAGCTATGCCCGGGTCCACCATCTCACTTCAGTCGTGACCGGACAGCTGAGACCGCAAGCTACATGGGTGGATCTGCTGGAGGCGAGCTGGCCAGGGGGTTCGATTACGGGCGCGCCGAAACTGAGGGCCTGCCAACGTCTGCATGAGCTGGAAACTCAGGGACGCGGTCCCTATTGCGGGTCGCTGCTTCATCTCGACTGGAATGGTCGCTTCGACAGCAATATCCTGATCCGAACCTTGCTGCGCAAAGACGAACAACTACGTCTCCATGCCGGGTGCGGAATTGTGGCTGACTCCGATCCTGAGGCTGAAGCCGACGAACTCGACTGGAAACTGCTGCCCTTGCTGGAGGCACTCACATGAACGCCGAAGCGATCGGCTGGAGCAACGGCGAATGGAACAGTGCTGATGCTCTGGGTATCCCGCTTACGGATCGAGGTCTGCAACTTGCTGACGGATTGTTCGAGACGATCCTGGTCCAGGATGGACAAATCCGACTGCTGAACGAACATTTGCAGCGTTGGCAGCGAAGTGCCGCATGGCTCGGCATGGCAGCGCCTCCTGGTGCAGAAGAGCTGAAAGAACTCATCAGCGAAGCGATAAACAGAACCACACTGAACCGTGAAGGTTCAGCAGGAGCACTGCGTCTCAACTGGAGCCGCGGCAGCTCATCCGGGCGCGGAATCGGCTTGCCAAGCGATGATCCAAATCCAACTCGGCACCGATTCTGGCTGACTCTTCAACCCCATCAGCCCGGCTTTGAGCCGATAACAGCCTGGGTCAGCGTGCTTGAACAACGCAACCCCAACAGTGTTCTGAGCCGTTGCAAAACCCTCGCCTACGGTCAGTCAATCCAGGCCAGACGTGAAGCTCAGGAACAGGGAGCCGACGTGGGTCTGCTGTGCAACACGAGCAACGATCTCTGCTGCGCTGATAGCGCCAATCTGCTGGTGCATCGGCAGGGCGAATGGATCACTCCGCCCCTGAGCAGCGGTTGCCTGCCGGGAGTGATGCGGGCAAAGGCCGTGGAGCAGGGAATGGTCAGAGAAGCCTCGCTCGGGGAGGAGCTGAATGCACACGACAACGTGCTGCTGATCAACAGCCTCAGCTGCAGATCTCTGAAGGCGGTGAACGGAATGGTCCTGAATCCCTGGTCGGAGCCTGAACGGCTATGGCAACAACTGATCAGTGGCTGAAGCCCTGCAACCCCGGAATCAACTGCAGCACAGACACCGACCATCCCTCAGCATGAGGTGCTGGCGCCAGATGAAAGCGGCCCTCATCCACAGCGGACTGAAGCTCAGGATGCACTCCGGCCGGTCCCGGAACCACCACCGCAGAGTCACCAGCCTCCAGCAGCGGCAGATCATTCGGAGAATCCCCCAGGGTGAGAACCTTCACACCGGAAGCGCCAAGGCGTTGCTTGAGGGTCTGCAGTGCCCGGCCCTTGCTCACACCGGCACCCAGCAAATGGCCCATGCGATTGCCCTGAACCACACACAGCTGCTGCATCTCAGCCAGCACCTGAAGACGATGCCGAGATTCAGGAGTCTTCGGTGGGACAAAAGGAACGCTGCACTGACGGCGCTGTGCCTGCTTCAGAGCTTCACCGCTGAGACCTAGAAGCCGAACGGCGTCAGCTTCACTGAGATCATCCAGGGCCAGGAGCGGCTCCCCGAGCTCATGCTGCAGATCGGCAAGTTGCGGTCTGAGTTGTCTCCAGGATGGGCCAAGATCCTGCTGCCAAAGCTGACCGTTAGCGGATTCTCCATAGATGGCTCCTCCATTTTCGACAATGAACGGATCGTGGAGATCCGCCAGTTCACGAAAACGAAGCACTTCCTCTGCCGTCTTGCTCGTGCAGGGGATCACAGGAATGCGGTGACGCTGCAGGCAACGGATCGCACCCATCGCCGCCGACCAGTCGTAGTGATGGTCCATCAGCGTGCCGTCGAGATCAGTCACCACCCACCAGTTGGGTTTTGAAATCTCCGTCATGACTGCACCAGCCAGAGCACGGCATACGGCTCCAGTGCATGCCGCCTTCGCGGAATAAAACTCTGATCAGTGAGGCGATCCACCCACACAACATCATCACGCCCGCCAAGAAGGGTTGGATCAAAGGTCAGGCGAGAGGGGGTGAAATTATGTACGGCCACAAGACTGTGACCCTGATGGGAGCAACGCAGAACGACACGATCCACACGATCCACGCTGAGTACTTCCAGCCGGCTGTCGGGATGGAGGGCCTGCAGCTCGGCCCGCACCGATAGGGCTCGCCGCAGAGTCGTCAGAACAGCGGTTGCATCACTGTCGGGATCATCAAGACGCCGTTCAAGCGCCGCTGCTTTGAACTGAGGCCGATTGAGGTCCCGGCGATGACCACTCTGTCGAAAGCGCCCAAGATCGTTCGGGCTGGCAAGCAGGGCAGGGAGATAAAAGGCCGGAATTCCTGGAAGCACCAGTTTCAGGAGTTCAGTGAGTAGAAAGCGTTCACGCTGCAGGTGGGCTGGATCCACACCCCCATCCGCCATGGCGCTCCACCAGCTGATGTTGATCTCATAGGGCACTTCGACACCATCAGCCAGGCGACGGTGACTCACCAAACCCCCACGCTGCTCGCAGGCAATCAACAGATTCAACAGACGCTGATGAGACATCAGACCCTCCAGTGGTCTCAGGCCCACGCCGTCATGGCACGCCGTGAAGTTGAGCAACGCCGTTGAATTGGGAAGCTGAGGCCAGCGTGACAACCAGCTGTTGAGCAGATCAGCAGAGCCGCTCATGGTTGCTTCCATCAACAGGGGAGGCAGTGGGAAGTTGTAGGCGAGATGAGCTTCACAACCACTGCGCAGGTAGGAGAGATTCTCCTGCTCAGGAACGTTGGTCTCCGTCACCACCACACCCTGTCCACCGCAGGCATGCGTCAACAGATAACGCAGCACCTCCACGAGTCGATGGACCTGGGGACGGTGAATGCACGCTGTGTTCGGCTCCTTCCAGACAAAACCAACCGCATCGAGTCGAATCCAGCGAACGCCATGGGCAAGCTTCTGCTTGAGCAGACGGGTGAAACCGAGCAGAACTTCGGAGCAACGCCAATCCAGGTCAACCTGATCCGGGCCAAATGTGGTCCACACCTGGCGGCAACCCTCCGAGCCCTGCAGGGTTGTGAACAGTGCTGAACTTCGGGGACGGACCACATCATCCCAACAGGGATCAGGTGCAGCCTCAAGCACGCAGAAACGACCTGGCTCCTCATCTCGCAGAAACTGACGCACCCAGGGATGGGATGCCGACACATGATTGAGCACCAGATCCGCCATCAAGCGACGCCCCTCAGCCAGGGCCGCAAGGTCACTCCAGTCGCCATGACGGGACTCCAGCCGTTCATGGCTGGACACTGCGAATCCGCCATCACTCGTGGCCTCGAGAAACGGAAGCACATGAATCACGGGAGCAAAGATCGCGAGATGGCGATTCACGAAGCTGCAAAGTCCCTGCAATCCAGGTTTTGCATCATCCACTACAGAATCCGCATAGGTGATCAGCACCACATCGTCTCGCTTCCAGCAGTGGTTGCCGACTGTGGGATCGGCGTGCACTGAAGCCGGACCGAGAATTTGCAGCAATTGCGACGACAGGGCCTGGAGATCCCCGGAAGAATCCTCGGGATAGAGATCGCTCAGCAGGTTTCGCAGCGTTTCTTCGCTCGGAGCCTGCATCACGTTTCACCTGAGCTGCGCTCAGGTATGAAACAGGTTCCTCTCCACTGTTGTCGCATCGAACACCGCATGGATTTTCAGCAAAGCCTGATCACCACGGTTCATGATTACAGCCTTGGAAATCTCGACGCCATCGAGTTCAACAAGGAGCTTCAGCAAAGGCCCACAGCACTGCTGATCCCTTGCCTGATGGAGGAATTCAACAGGCCGGCGCTGAGCCTGATCCGTGACACGCTGTCCAAGCTGACAGGACTGTCCTGTCTGGTGATCGCCCTTTCCGCTGAAAGCAGCGAGGACGTCGCAGCAGCTGAGGCCTTCTTCGCCGACATGCCGTTCCCGGTGCAGGTGCACTGGACCAACGGCCCGGCCGTGAGGGAGGTGCTCTCTTCCATGGGCAGCCTGGGCCTGGATCTGACAGGCCCCCCCGGCAAGGGCTGGGCAGTGTGGCAAGGGCTGGGAGTTGCTTGCCAGCAGGCGGAGGTGGTCGGACTGTTTGACGCAGACATCCGCACGTTTGGGTCGGGCTATCCAGAGCGGATGCTGCGCCCGTTACTCAACCCATCCCATGGCATGGCCTACGTCAAGGCCTTCTACAGCCGACTGTCGCTGGAAACCCAGGCTCTGCAAGGGCGTGCGACACGACTGTTTGTCGGGCCCTTACTGGCAAGCCTGGAACAGATCTTCGGCACACTGCCCTACCTCCGCTACCTGCAGACCTTCCGGTATCCACTGGCTGGGGAGTTCGCGTTCACGCGTGATCTGGCGATGAATCTGCGAATCCCATCCGACTGGGGTCTGGAAATGGGATTGCTCTCTGAGGTGTATCGGCACGTCGCACCCAGCCGGATCACGCAGGTGGATCTTGGGCTGTTCGATCACAAACACAAAAGCCTGGGCGAAAAGCCTGGCGAAGGACTGCAACGCATGGCCAGTGAAATCTTCTGCACCGTGCTGCGCAGCCTGATGGAGCATGAGGGATGCGTGATGTCGATGGATCAGCTGCCCACTCTGGAAGTGCTGTATCGACGTGTCGGAGAAGACCGAGTTCGTCAGTTCGGACTCGACTCTGCCATCAATCGACTGCCCTATGACCGCCATGGCGAAGAGCTGGCTCTACATCGATTTGCAGACTTGCTGCGTCCGAGCCTGAGCAGGCTGCTTGCATCACCGATCGCGCATCAGCTGCCCAGCTGGTCGCGGCTGAACAGCTGCAATCCCTCCTTTGCCATGGACCTCGCGCAAGCCGGAAGAGCAGGCCGCCAGTCACATAGCTACACGCCAAGTGCCATCAGGCTCAGACGACCGAACCATTCACCATCAACACTGCAGGTTCGAAGCAACCCGTCAACAACTGCAGCGGCTTGAGACCTGATCCGCAATCAAACTCTTTGCTGGATACGCAGGGATCACCAACCCTATGTGTAACAAGCTGAACTTATTGTGGTGTTGCAACAACTACCAAAACCATAGACTTGGTATCATTGCTGAAAACTGAGACAAAGAAATTAGCGTTTTGGTGACCAATTAGACATTTGCGCAGTCGGTTCCTTAGGACATTAGTAGAAAGATCTTTACAGGCTTCAAATGATCGAGTGTGTGTACCGAAACGAAACCAACAAAATGGTCATCGTTAAATGCATTGGCGAACTTCATTTTTACCTTGAAAAAGTCGTCATGCCAAAGGAATGGTTCTGGTTTGAAGCTCCAAAAGAAGCCAGACTGGAGTTCTGGAAAATGTCTCCATATGGCAAGATGCTTGATATTCGTGCATATGTCACTGACTATGCAATAGACCAGGAATCTATGCAGGAGTCAGCATGGGCGAGTTGACACATCCCGCTCAAAGGCCGACACCCCATCCTGAAGTGCACGTAATAATGCTTCGGGTAAAATAGATAAGCACTGGGCAAGTGCAGAATGGAACTATCGTTCACACCTCAGAGCCTTCAAAACGATGAAGCAGCGATTAGCACCTGATCAAGAGAAAATTCAAACCCACATCATTTGATGTAGGAAATGCCGCGGTAAATCAAATGCTTGGTTGAACAAGGCTGCAAAGGCAGACCAATCAGTTCAGCCGTGCGCTTGGAACGAATGAATCCATCAGGAAGACAAAGCACCTGCTCAGCCGAGACTTGCCTCTGACGTGACTGGTACGTCGCCCTTCGATAGGTGAGGGTCACCCGAGGCTTTTCAACCGTCAGAACTTTTGACTCGTAGCGATTGCCACGAAAAATGAGTGTTGACATGTTCAATCCGAAGTCAATCCAAGTCCCCGTTCCATGGCCTGGAGTGATTGCGCCATGCTCAGAGCAAGTGAGCAAGGTGAACGAATTCGTAGCAAGAGCTACAAGTTCAACCTGAAGGCGCGTCCTATAAAAGTAAAGTTCAGTCCGTCAAATCGACACAAAACGTAGCGATTGGCGGTGGGTTCTATTCGAATAACTCAGCATGCAAGTACACAATAAAACGTTCACTCAGGCACTCGTCATTGCAAGTATCAGCCTAGGCATGGGTTGCTCATCAAACGAGCGCGGAAATCCGAGCAGGTCAAACCTGGAAGTGCCGGCAAGCAGAGCAAAGATCGGAGATGTGCTCGTCAAGACGAAATCAATCGAAGTGATATTAACTTCATCGTTCAAACCAGGTCAGCCGAATGGTCTTTATGACGGAGGAGTGAAAGCCATCACAAAGACAGGCGAGGCATCTCTGCACGAAGTGAACGCAGTCTGCAGTATGCCTGGGCTGCCTGGCTGGCCTGACTACGACAACATTTATGGGAAACCAATATCCAAAATTGAGGAGGCGGGGAAAGAAGGTGGCAATACGCAATGGCAACTACTGCTGAGATTTAATGGCGAAGTGATCTCCAAAGGAAAACAAGAAGCTCCCATCTGGGCACGACGATTGGCGCAAAATCTATGCCGTAAGGGTGAATTCGACGATAAAAACATTGACGCCAGCAATTCTTAGCAAAAATCCACACTCTGCATGGGGTCAATCCAGCAATATTTTCCAATTTAGAATGAAAATTTAAGGCAATTAAAAAATAACAAGCTAACTATAAATTGATACAAAATTGATCTCGCGAATCAGCAATGTCGTGAAATGTGACTGTTACTACCTGATGATTTTATGGAAAATGAAACCATGAAGATGGTCATCATTTTTATCAATGGCAAGCACAGGAAGCGTCAGTTCATGGGACGAAGCATTGCTCACAGCAATGGTTCAATATCCTGTCCCTGTAATTACAGGTCCACAGGATATTCAGGTACAGGTCGACAAGATCTGCACATGCCTAGCAAACACAAAGGCTGGCTACCCGGACCTGGATCTCATTGTCTTTCCCGAATACTCAACACAGGGCCTGAACACAAAAATCTGGACCTACGATGAGATGTTACTGCGCATCGATTCGCCAGAAATCGATCGATTCCGCCAAGCATGTAAGGACAATGATGTATGGGGTGTATTTTCCCTCATGGAAGTAAATGACGATCCCAGTCTTCCACCTTTCAACACTGCAATCATTATCAACTCTGATGGAGAGATTGCACTGCACTACAGAAAGCTTCAACCGTGGGTACCCATCGAACCCTGGTCCCCTGGTAACTATGGGATGCCGGTCTGTGATGGCCCTAAAGGTTCAAAACTGGCAGTTTGCATTTGCCATGACGGAATGTTCCCGGAGCTTGCTCGAGAAGCGGCCTACAAAGGAGCCAATGTCTACATCAGAATTTCAGGTTATTCAACCCAGGTCAATGATCAATGGATCTTGACCAACCAAACCAATGCTTGGCAGAATTTGATGTATACAATCTCTGTCAACTTGGCGGGTTACGATAACGTCTTCTATTACTTCGGGGAAGGAACAGTCTGTAACTACGATGGCAATGTGATCCAACAAGGCCAAAGAAATCCCTGGGAGATCGTAACTGCAGAGCTTTTCCCACGCCTTGTTGACAAAGCAAGAGAAAACTGGGCGCTTGAAAACAATATCTTCAACCTTGGATGCAGAGCTTATGTCGGCAAGCCTGGTGGCGAAAAGGAAAACTATCTCACCTGGGTCAAAGATCTTGCCAACGGCGAATACAAACTTCCATGGGATGCAGACATCAAAGTCAGAGATGGTTGGAAGTACTATCCAGATGGAGTGCAACTAGGTCCTATGCCTGCATCGACAAATGGCCATAGTGCTGAAGCGCCCTCGATCAAGGAGGAAGCACCAGCCATGGCATAGGAGTCTGCACCACATCCAGGTCAATGAATACAAGCCTCAGGTTTTCACCTGAGGCTTTTTTGTGCACCATAACAATTGGCAGTTAAGATATTAAATGCAGTCCTAAGATACCAACAAATCAAATAACTCAATACAAAATATCGATGCTAGTGAACCTCATAATTCAAAATGAAACAACGTCATAAAAGAATCACAACAAGGGCATTAATCAAAGACAAAGCTAATCAGACTGTCAAGAACTCTTCAATCACAGCATCAGACAGACTTCCTGTGGGTCCACTGGAAACAATGCCACCACGCTGCATTGCATAATAGAAACTTGACTTTTTAACAAAGTGAAGATGTTGCTCAACCAGCAGTACACTGATTCCTGTATCTCGCACAATGCGTTGTACAGCATTCTCAATATCAAGAATGATAGAAGGCTGAATTCCCTCAGTGGGCTCATCCAGTAGAAGAAGTTTTGGCTTACCTAGCAGAGCTCGCGCGATAGCGAGTTGCTGCTGTTGACCACCACTAAGATCTCCACCACGCCGATTCAGGAATTGCTCAAGAATCGGAAAGAGCTCAAAAACAATCGGATCAATATGACGATTTTTGGAAAGGCCGCCAGGTAAAGACTCCATACCTAGGAGTAAATTCTCCTTGACTGTGATGCGAGGAATAATGTCGCGACCTTGTGAGACATAGCCAATTCCCTGCCTGGCACGTTGATAAGGAGCCTGCCTTTGAAGCAATTGACCATCATACTCAATCGTGCCACTTTCTTGATTCAAGAGTCCAATAATCGTCTTCAGAAAAGTTGTTTTTCCCACCCCATTCCGGCCAATCATACAAATCATTTGACCCTCAGGAATATGAAGATCTACATTCCGGAGAATGTGACTCTCCCCATAGTAAACGTTCAATCCAGAAACCTGTAGAATCGTCTTTGTTGCTGTTGAAGGAGCCATAACCAGTTAAATTTGAACAAGAAGAAATGTAGAAAATATTTTAGAAATCATAAATTAGCCATCGTCAGATTGACCAAGATAGACTTCAATTACTCTGGGATCTTGTTTCACATCATCAATCATGCCCTGCGTCAATAGTTGACCTTGATGTAGCACAGTGACTGGTGCACCTAGATCTCGAATAAATTCCATATCATGCTCAATCACAACAACTGTATGATCCCCTGCAAGAGATTTAATCAGCTCTGCAGTTCTTGCCGTTTCCTCGTCAGTGAGACCAGCAACAGGCTCATCAAGCAAAATGACATCCGGAGCTTGTGCAACCAACATAGAGATGGCCAACCATTGCTTCTGGCCATGAGAGAGTGAGCCAGCATCGACTTTCGCGTAGGGCGCCAGCCCCACATAATCCATAATTCGATGAACCTCATCTTTAACAACCGAAGTCAAAGATTCAAACATTAATTTGAATGGTGACTTGCTGGGTGAGGCCGCAAATTCAAGATTTCGCAGAACAGACAAGTTTTCAAACACACGCGGAGTTTGGAATTTGCGGCCAACCCCAAGTCTTGAGATTTTCTGTTCGGATAGTCCGAGAATACTCTGACCACGTAACGAAACAGAGCCTTTTGTTGGTTTTACCTTGCCGGTGATGACATCAAGAAACGTAGTTTTCCCTGCGCCGTTCGGCCCGATAATTGAGCGAAGTTCGCCAGGATAGAGTGCAAGTGAAAGATCAGTCAGAGCGAAGAAGCCATCAAAATCAACACTGACATCATCCAGTTCAAGAATTGGTGTTGGCATAATTTAAGAAAAGGTGGAAAGGTCAATAGATAGTGGACTATTTCTGAACAATGGTTTTTGGCTCGAAATTAATCTGCTCATCAACATCGATGCGCGGGTAGGTTTTTGACTTTCTAGAAATTCCAAATGCAGCAAGCATTGAGGTCAAACCACCCTTCGTGAACCAGCCATAAATTCCGTCTGGCATCAAAACCACTACAAAAATAAAGAGACCGCCTTGAACAAAAAGCCAGGCTTCCGGCAATGCCTCACTGACAAGACTTCGCAGGTAATTAACTAAAACAGCACCAATGATAGGACCTATCAACGTTCCTCTCCCGCCAACTGCAACCCAAATGACCATTTCAATAGACATTGAAATTGCCATGTATTGTGGTGAAACAATTCCAGATTGAACTGTGTAAAGCGCTCCGGAAATGCCAGCTAGTCCACCGGCAACAAGAAAAACGATAACCTTAAATGGAACAGGATTAAAACCGGTGAAACGCACTCGCGCCTCATCGTCTCTGATACCGATCAGCGCATCTCCAAAACGACCGCTTGTTAAAAATTTGCACAAAAGATAAGCAAGCGGTAGAAGCACTAGGGTAATTCGGTAAAAAACTATTTGTGCATCATCAGAGCCTACAATCATTCCAAAAAGCTCGGTTGTAGATGTTTTCAAACCATTAGTTCCATTAACAAGCTTTTGCTGACCGTTGAAAAAATGGTAAAATACCATCAACGTTGCTTGAGTAATGATTGAGAAATAAACGCCCTTAATTCGATTCCTGAAGATAAGATAACCTACCAAGCCAGCTATCAATGCTGGAATAATCCAAATGGCAATCACCGTAACGGGTAACGACCAGAATGGCTGCCAGAAGAAAGGAAGATTATCAACACCATAATTTTCAAAAAACTTAGGCAAACCATTAGCACCTGTGGTGAAATCATTATTGGTGACCAGAAGCAAATGCATCGCAATTGCATATCCGCCAAGCGCAAAGAAGATGCCCTGCCCAAGACTTAGAAGCCCTGTGTAACCCCAGATTAGATCAATTCCAAGAGCAACAATTGCCAAAGAAAAGTACCTTCCAAACAGATTCAAGCGGAATTGCGAAAGGATTGCAGGCAGAACAAAGAAGGCAAAAGCCAGAAGAATCCAAGGGACGAGACGGCGAAAGAGTTTCATGATGAATCAGGTGAAGAAAAAATCAGACTTCAACCGAGCGACCCTTTTGAGGGAACATGCCGGTCGGCTTGAACTGCAGGAAGGCAATAATAAAAATAAATATCAGCACATAAGACATGCTTGTAGTTGCAAAGAACTCAACTACTGAAGCAGCTGAAGCAGGCATATCTGGGAACGCAATCAGCAGCGAACCAGAACCAATGATTGATTGAATAATACCCAGCATCAATGAAGCAATAACTGTTCCTACAAGATTTCCTACACCGCCTAAAACAATCACCATAAAACAGGAAACAATATAAGCCGCACCTAAATTCGGTCCGACCGATCCCAACAAAGTGATCGCAGCACCGGCAACTCCCGCCAAACCCGATCCGATTCCAAAAGTAATACTGTCGACACTGTCTGTTGGAATACCTAAACAGTTACTCATCTGACGATTCTGTGTAACAGCCCTGATACGCAAACCCCAAACACTTTTGGTTAAAAACCAGGCGACTAGTGCGAGCAACAAGAACGACAAAACGATGATAAATATACGAATGCCCGGAAGCTCGATCCCGGCAATTGATCCCCAACTTCCTTGTAACCATTTAGGCGCCGTCACATCAATATTTCGAGGGCCAAACCAAGGCTTTGCAAGCACTTTTGACCCAGACATAGCCGTAATGGAAAAGAATCCGAGAACCGCGGAAATCAGCCAAAAGAGACCAGACAGGTAGGGATAAAATTGAGCCTTACGAAGTTTTAGTGGTGCGAATTTACGAGCTGAGAATCCAATAATCAAAGCAATGGCAATTCCAAGTGCCATACTTGTCGATACGCTCCGAATAAATTGAATCAAAACGAGACTGACACCCCATGTGGCAAGTAATGTTTCGAGAGGGCGTCCATATAACTGCCGGATCAATGTTCTCTCTAGAAGAACACCAACCAAAGCAGTGACCATGAACGCGAAGAAAAGAGCGACAATGTAATAGAGCTGAAAGATGCCATCTCCCAATGGCTTGAACATATTTTGAGTGACGAACGTCACATATGCGCCAACCATCATCAACTCACCATGTGCAAGATTGATGACACCCATCAATCCAAACACAATTGCCAGGCCGGTTGCAGCTAGCAGAAGGACGGCACCAATACTGATACCATCGAGTAGCTGTGAAAAAATTAATTCCATGAGTTCATAGAAAAAAAAAGATGAGCCTCAAGTAATTGTGGCTCATCTAAGGAATGATTTCAGACGTAATAGTTACATCTTGAACTTACCTGCATCGGGACGATCTTGAGTCCAGTCGCACTTATAGCCCTTGGTTTCTGGAACATATTGATTCCAGGTAATTGGTGAAACTGGTGTCTTGCTATCCCAGAGAATCTTGAACTGACCATCGTCCTGTGCCTCACCAATTCGGACAGTTTGAGAGATGTGGTGGTTGGGGTACATCTCGATCGGACCTTGAGGTGCATCAAGCTTGATCCCGATCAGAGCAGTTCTAACCGCATCGAGATCTTCATAGGTACCAGCCTTCTCCACAGCTGCCTTCCAGAGGTAAACCATGTTGTATGCAGACTCCATCGGGTCATTGGTGACTCGATCGTCTCCATACATTGAGAGGAATGCTTCATTGAAATTATTTGCAGCCTCTGTACCTAGAGACATGAAATAATTCCAGGCTGCATAGGTACCACCGACATATTCAGGACCAATTTGTCTGATCTCCTCCTCTGCGATTGAGAATGACATAATCGGGTACTTATCAGGAGTAATTCCAGCAGCTTTGAATTGCTTAAACAATGCCACATTGGAATCACCATTTAGAGTATTAATGATAATCCCGCCGTCGGGGAACTCCTTTTTGATTTTGGCAATAATTGGAGCAACTTCAGTATTCCCCAGGGGTATGTAGTCTTCGCCTACCGTTTCCCCTCCGAGACTCTTGACTTGCTCTTTGATGATTGTATTAGCAGTTCGAGGGTAGACATAATCAGAACCAACTAGGTAGACTTTTTTGCCATACTTATCAGCAAAAGTCTCAAAAAGCCAATCAACAGCTGGTTCAGCTTGTTGATTTGGAACTGCACCCGTATAGAAGATATTTTTGGAACATTCCTGACCTTCGTATTGAATGGGGTAGAAGAGGAAATGATCCTTTGCTTCATATACTGGAAGCATCGCCTTGCGACTGGCAGATGTCCATCCACCAAAGACAACAGCTACGCCGTCGGCATCAATGAGCTTCTGAGACTTTTCAGCAAATGTTGGCCAATCGGACGCTCCATCCTCCGAAGTGGACACAATTCTGAAGCTTTTGCCGTCAATTTTGACGCCACCAGCATCATTAATCTCTTTGATTGCCATCTCCTCTGTTTCTTTGAGGGTGGTTTCGGAGATGGCCATAGTTCCACTCAGAGAGTGAAGGATGCCGACTTTGATGTCCCCATCAAAATTGCCAGCTGAATCACTACCGCCACCACTTCCACCACCACAAGCTGT
Source organism: Synechococcus sp. MIT S9503 (assembly GCF_047304175.1). Lineage (GTDB taxonomy): Bacteria > Cyanobacteriota > Cyanobacteriia > PCC-6307 > Cyanobiaceae > Synechococcus_C. The sequence continues at coordinate 2,031,898 of NZ_CP138955.1, forward strand.
GACAGAAATGCCCAGCGCAGAGGCAGCAAAGCCGGCGATAAGACGCTTTGAAAGCGAGGATTTCATTGCACGTTCAAAGAATTGATTGAGCGCCGACCATGTCAGCTCATCAACCATGAACGCTCGAATAAACTGAATTTGTGTCTGCTGCTACCAATTCTTTTTTGAAAGTCGGTCGAAAATTTAAGAGGTATCTATTGCAACATTAAACAGGTAGTTGTTGCAACAAAAACTGTTCGACCGTGTTTACACCCTCACCTGAATTGAGGTTGGTAAAGCACCAAGGGCGACCCTGACGCATGATCCTTGCATCGCGAGCCATCACATCAAGGCTGGCCCCGACAAGAGGAGCAAGATCGATTTTATTGATCACTAAAAAATCAGATCGTGTGATTCCTGGACCTCCCTTGCGGGGAATCTTGTCACCAGCAGCAACATCAATGACATAAATGCACTGATCAACCAGCTCTGGGCTGAAGCTTGCAGCAAGATTGTCGCCGCCACTTTCAACAAAGACCAGATCGAGACTGGGGAATTGAGTTTCCAACTCAGTGACCGCTGCACGATTGATCGAGCAATCCTCACGTATTGCCGTATGGGGACAACCCCCTGTCTCTACACCCCGGATACGATCTGGATCTAACGCCCCAACGCGAGTCAGGAACTGAGCATCTTCCTGCGTATAGATATCATTGGTGACAACAGCTAATTCCAGCTGATTCCGCATTCTTCGGCAGAGAGCTTCAACCAATGCGGTCTTGCCAGAGCCTACGGGCCCTGCAACACCGAGACGCAACTTACTGGCCATCAGCTTCTGAACAGACGGGAATACAGCTCAGCATGGGCCATCTGAGCCATCGAGGCACCTACACCTCCCGACCAAAGCTGACGCGGATTGGCTCCGCAGAGCTCTTTGGCTGTTAAGGCAATTCTGGGAAGCAAACGATGCTGAATCACCTGAGCCCGCGTGGGTCCCAATGGCAACAGTCGCACCGTCGAACTGAGCTGATTGGCAACCCAGCCGTAGAGGTAGCCCTCAACCATCTCCTGTTCAGACACCTGAAGCGACAGTGCCGCCCAAGCCCAAGCTGCCGGCCAAGCAAGGGGCAGTAGCTGGGGAAGGGGGTGTCCCATCTCTGCCATGAGCTGAAGCAATGAGCCCCCCATCTGACGCTGCTGGGCCCTGACCATGGAAGCCTCACGGTTTGCCAGAAGCCATCCATTGAGATCTCGAATCCGGTTCCGTGCATCCAAATCCGCATGGGTGGACCAACACAGCAAATCTTCGGCCAAATGACTCAGCGCAGCGGCTTCAAAGCGCAAAGCACCTTGCTGGAGCTCTGCATTCAACCAATGCTCCACTTCCTGTTCATCTTTGAGAGCTCCGGACTGAATCAATGACTCAAGCCCCTCTGAATAACTAAACGCTCCAACCGGCAGAGCAGGACTAACCAACTGCAGCAATGAGAGGGTCGTCATGTCGAGGCGACTCCATGACCATGCGAATGTCCACCCCCGTAGGCACCACCTTCAGGCAAAAACGCGCGGTTGCAGGAGCTCACCTTGAGTCCGCGACTGCGCAACATCGAAGCCAGAACCGCGTCATCAGGCAGGAATAGTTCCTGTTCATGCAGCTCGAGTGCCACATGGCGATTCCCCAGGTGATAAGCAGCCTGAAGCAGCTCAAGCAGCGTCACTGCGCTCACCCTCAGCAAAGGCTCGGAAGCCGCGATCACTTCCACCTGCAGCGTCATCTCCCCATCCATCAACCGATCGCCGGGTTGAAGCGCCTGGTCCCGCGGTAACTGCAACAACACTTCCTTTCCACATCGCGTTCGGCGGCGGGCTCGCAACACCATGCGCTCGTCTGCAGTCAATGGCAGTTCCATCTGACGATCCTTCCGAACACCGCATGAATGATTGGCAGCGAGGCGATGCTCCAACACAATCAGACTCTCAAGCACTGCTGCTTCCCGTCAGATGCTGAGACTGCCGGGCAGCCAACTGACTTTTGGTGTGGATTGCTACAGAGCCTTGACGATCAAGCATCGAGCGTGGCCCCATGCAACGACTCGAGCCCTGGCACGGCCACTGCCAGTTGACCTTTCAGCGCAGTGGTGATCACACCCGCCACCAGGGAGGCTGCAGCGCACCATTCAAAATGCTGCGCGCGGAGAAAGGTGAGAACGGTCGCTGTGAACTGCCGTTGCTGCATACAGCGGGGGGGCTGGTCGGAGGAGATCAGCTGAGTATCGAACTCACACTCGAACCCAACAGCCGAGGTCTGGTCACAAGTGTGGCGGCGCAGAAGATTTACGGCTCGGTGGGTCGCAGTCAACTCGAACCGAGAGGCCGCTGGGCATGTCAACACGTGCGGTGCCATCTTGACAAGCAGAGTGACTTGGAGTGGTTGCCGCAGGAACTTGTGGTTTTCGCCGACGGGCTCTATGAACAGCATTTCATGGTGCAGCTACATGCTGACGCATCATTCCTCGGTACAGAAATAGTGCGTCTGGGCCGGACCGCCTCAGGTGAATCGCTCCAGCAGGGTCAATGGCGATCAAACCTATCGATTCAACGTTGCAACAGGAACAACGGGCGACCGGAGGACTGGGAGCTCGTGGATCGGATTGAATTAGGAGGTGACGCCGTCAACGACCTGCACGGCCTCAATAGCAAGCCAGTCTTTGGTTCATTGGTGTGGGCCGCACCAATGAACCTTGAGGAATCCCGCATCAGCAACTTGCTGAGCGACGTCCGCTCCGACAGAGAAGGCCTCAGTGGAACCATGAGCTGCAGTGCTCTGCATCAAGGTCTGGTAGCGCGCTACGTCGGAACCTCCAGCCGGGATGCTCGCTTCTGGTTCAGTCGAATCTGGGCACGAACCAGAGCTCTGCGCAAACTGCAGGCACCACGCATTCCACGCGTGTGGCCACTGCAGGAAGCACCACTGCAGCGCTGATAGTTCAGAACGAACACTGCAGCAACCATGACAACTACACACTGGAGCTGACCAAGGCCTCCCATGCAACTCAGCCCCCAGGAAAAAGACAAACTCCTGATCGTGACCGCAGCCCTGCTGGCCGAACGCCGGCTCAAGCGAGGCCTCCATCTCAATCATCCTGAAGCAGTTGCCTGGCTCAGTTTTCTGATCCTGGAAGGGGCCCGTGACGGCAAAAGCGTGGCCGAACTGATGCAGGAAGGCACCACCTGGTTACGCCGTGATCAGGTGATGGAAGGCGTCGCAGCGCTGGTGCAGGAAGTGCAGATCGAAGCTGTCTTCCCCGATGGCACCAAGCTCGTGACGCTTCACGACCCGATCCGCTGAGACCTCACCGATGACAACCCTGATTCCTGGCGAACTTCTGCCCGAGCCTGGCGAGATTGAACTCAATGCGGGCCGGCCCATTACCACCATCAGCGTTGCCAACGGCGGTGATCGGCCTGTGCAGGTGGGCTCTCATTTCCACTTTGCGGAAGCCAATGCAGCTCTCCAGTTCGACCGAGCGGCCGCCCGTGGTCAGCGGCTCGACATCCCTGCTGGAACAGCCATCAGGTTTGAGCCGGGAGACAGTCGCGACGTCAACCTGGTTCCGTTCGCCGGTGACCGTCGCGTGATCGGTTTCAACGGCCGCATCAACGGACCACTCGACGCCTGATCCATGTCTTACCGAATTTCCCGACAGGCCTACGCCGAGACCTACGGACCCACAACCGGCGACCGCGTGCGTCTTGCCGACACCGATCTGATCCTTGAAGTGGAAAGGGATTACACGGTCTACGGCGATGAGGTGAAGTTCGGCGGCGGCAAGGTCATCCGCGACGGCATGGGCCAGTCGCAGACATCACGAGCAGCAGGAGCCGTTGACACGGTGATCACCAATGCTCTGATCCTCGACTGGTGGGGGATCATCAAAGCCGATGTGGGTCTCAAGGATGGCCGCATCGTGGGCATCGGCAAGGCAGGCAATCCCGACACACAGCAGGGAGTGACGATCGTGGTGGGTCCAGGCACCGAAGCGATTGCAGGCGAGGGCCACATCCTGACCGCAGGTGGCATCGACACCCATATCCACTTCATCTGCCCCCAGCAGATTGAGACGGCGCTGGCCAGCGGCGTCACCACCCTCATGGGTGGAGGCACGGGTCCGGCCACAGGCACCAATGCCACCACCTGCACCCCCGGAGCCTTCCACATCGGGCGGATGCTTCAGGCCGCCGAAGGTCTTCCTGTGAATCTGGGCTTCTTCGGAAAAGGCAATGCCAGTACTCCCGAAGCCCTCGAAGAGCAGGTGCGTGCCGGCGCCTGCGGCCTCAAACTGCACGAAGACTGGGGCACCACACCGGCCACGATCGATGCCTGCCTTTCAGTCGCCGATCGGATGGACGTGCAGGTCTGCATCCACACCGACACGCTGAACGAAGCGGGCTTCGTTGAAGACACGATTGCAGCCATCAACGGGCGAACGATTCACACCTTCCACACCGAGGGCGCCGGTGGTGGCCATGCCCCGGACATCATCAAAATCTGCGGTGAAGCCAATGTGCTGCCGAGCAGCACCAACCCCACCAGGCCCTACACCACCAACACGCTCGAGGAGCACCTCGACATGCTGATGGTCTGCCACCATCTGGATCCGAAGATCCCTGAAGACGTGGCCTTCGCCGAGTCGCGCATCCGCCGCGAAACAATCGCCGCCGAAGATATCCTTCACGACCTGGGCGCCTTCTCGATCATCGCCAGCGACTCCCAGGCCATGGGCCGTGTCGGCGAGGTGATCACCCGCACCTTCCAGACGGCTCACAAGATGAAGGTGCAGCGCGGTGCACTGCCGGAAGACACCGATCGAAACGACAACCACCGCCTCAAGCGCTACATCGCCAAGGTGACCATCAACCCGGCAATGGCCCACGGCATCAGCACGGAGGTGGGGTCGATCGAAACCGGCAAGCTCGCTGATCTGGTGCTGTGGAAGCCGGGCTTCTTCGGCATTCGCCCTGAACTCGTCCTCAAGGGCGGCTCAATCGTCTGGGCCCAGATGGGGGACGCCAACGCCTCGATACCGACTCCGGGGCCCGTGCACGGCCGCCCGATGTTCGGCGCCTTCGGCAAAGCCTTGGCCCCCAGTTGTCTCACCTTCATCAGCGCTGCTGCAATGGACGCCGAGATCCCACGACAACTGGGGCTTCAACGAACCTGTATGGCGGTGGCAGACACCCGCAGCGTGAACAAAAATTCCCTGAAGCTCAATTCCGCCCTGCCGAAGATGAACGTCGACCCACAGACCTATGAGGTGTTCGCTGATGACAAGCTGCTCAGCTGCGAGCCCGCCGACGTGCTGCCACTCGCCCAGCGCTACCTCCTGTTGTGAATCACTCCCTGATGGTGATTCAGCACATTGATCATGAGGGTCCGGATCTGATCGGTGAACTTGCGATGCAACGCGGAATGAGCATCCGGACGATCCGTCCGGATCTCGGCGAGCTCCTGCCCGACCCGGCCAGCACTCCAGACACCATTGCTGTGGTGCTTGGAGGACCGATGGGGGTGAACCAGTGCAACGACCCGAAGATGGATTGGCTTCGGCATGAACTGGAGTGGCTGTCGCGCTGGCATCGGCAGAAAAAACCAGTGTTGGGGATCTGCCTGGGAGCCCAGCTGCTTGCTGTGGCGGCTGGAGGATCGGTGGAGCCGCTCAGCGTGGGAGAACCCTCTTCACCAATGAAGGAACTGGGGATTGGAGCCATCCACTGGCTGGTCAACCCCAGCGAAGAACCGCTGCTCCATGGCCTTGATCCCAGTGCAATGGTCCTGCACTGGCATGGCGACCGCATCCGACTCCCCAATGACGCCACCTTGCTTGGTTCGTCATTGCACTGCCCCGAGCAGGTGTTCAAGATCGATCGACATGCCGTTGGCCTTCAGTGCCACCTCGAAATTTCAGGACCGAACCTGGAGCGATGGATTCAGGCCGACGCCGCTTACATCGTTAGCGCAATCGGAAAGAACGGGGCCGATCAGCTTCGCAACGACTGGAAGCGACTTGGCAGGCATCTGCAAAAGAGTGGAACCCAGTTGTTCACCAATGTGTTCAGGCAGCTACAAAACATCAACAGCCACTGAATCCAAAACTTTTCGAAACTGGTATCAGTCTGAACACCAGAACATCAACGGTGGGGCGCAGTACGACTCAGGCCATGGAACGGGAACCTGAGCTTGCTTCGGAGAACTGAATCATGAGCACGCTTCTTTATCGAGGCCACACCTACGACCAGCACAAAGAGTGTGCGAAGAAACCAGCTGTACAGCTCACTTATCGCCGGCAGGCCTATCAGACTCGTCAAGCAGAAGTTCGCCCCATGGTAGTCCAGCTGAAATACAGGGGCGTGGCTTACACCCACTGAGTGATCGACTCTTTTTGTACGATCAAAGAGTGAAAGCTGAGTGCTTCACAGCTCTGTTTCAAACACATACAGAGCTGTGTTGGATCAACGGGCGACTGGGCAAGGCTTGCAACTGATCCCTTTCAAGCTCCAGAGAATCCTCCAGCTGCAAACACAAACAGAAGGAAATTTTCCGGCTGCGGCTGCCTGCCAATCAACCCTCTTTTTACTCCAACAACTAAAAACTTTTCGGCAGCTCTCTATGGTTGCTGATCGAATCCAAGCCAGGAAATTGCGTACCGAGCACTACACAATATTTGTGATTTTTTAAAATCGGGTCACCCTCAACAAGGATCCGTAACAACAGTCACAAGACATGGCTGATGCGAGCTCTTGGATGAAGTAAACCCGCCTTTAAGGGATGTTCACCGACTACAGACCCTCGGTCGGCTACGACGAATATTTCTGCAGTGGTACAGCACGTCCCCGCAAAAATCTGGCCCCGCTGCTCAGTTCACTGGGACAGATCGGACTACCGGAACTAAAACGCAACCATGCCTCTGCAAGTCACTTGCTGCGCAGGCTTGGAGCCACATTTCGCCTCAATGACTCTGGCCAGGAGGGAAGCGAACGGATTCTTCCATTCGACCCCCTGCCTCGACTAATTGCCCTGAGCGAGTGGAAGACCCTGGAGCAGGGACTGCTGCAGCGACTGGAGGCAATCGACTGTTTCCTCGCCGACGTCTATGGCTCACAGCTGATCATTCGTGATGGCATCGTCGACCGCGAGGACGTCGAGAGTTCATCAGGCTGGCTCCCACAAATGCAAGGGATTGAACTGCCGTTCAATCGTTGGTGCCACATCTCAGGCCTGGACCTGATTCGCGATGGCAACGGCCACTGGCGTGTGCTGGAAGACAACCTGCGCTGTCCATCAGGCGTGGCTTATTTCCTGGAAAACAGACGAGTCATGAAACGTCTTTTCCCGAGCCTGTTTGAGGGGCGCACCGTCAAGCCCATTGACGATTACCCCTCCCACCTATTTCGAACCCTCCAGGACCTGGCTCCCTGGAGCGATTCACCCCAGGTTGTGATCCTGACTCCTGGGGTGATGAACAGTGCTTACTTCGAGCACAGCTACCTGGCCCAGCAGATGGGCATCCCATTAGTCGAAGGGCGGGATCTGATCTGCGAGGACAATAGTGTTTGGATGCGCAGCACGAACGGTCGCACAAGGGTTGATGTGATCTATCGCCGCATCGACGACGACTTTCTCGATCCAACCGTTTTTCGGAAAGACTCCATGCTGGGAGTCCCAGGCCTCATGGATGTGCTGCGTCAGGGCAGAGTCTCCATCGCCAATGCACCGGGAACAGGGGTTGCCGATGACAAGCTCATCTATGCCCATGTGCCGGCAATGATTCGCTACTACCTCGGTGAGGAACCGGTCATCGAGAACGTTCACACCTATCTGTGCGCAAGGTCAAAGGATCGCCAATTCGTTCTCGATAATCTTGAACATCTAGTGGTGAAATCCGTTGCTGAAGCAGGTGGCTACGGGATGCTGATCGGGCCGCAGGCAAGCCGCTCAGAATTGGCCGACTTCGATTCGAAGATCAGAGAAAATCCACGCAACTTCATCGCCCAGCCAACGCTTCAGCTCTCCACCGTGCCATCGCTCAGCGAGGGGGAGCTTTACCCCTGTCATGTGGATCTTCGTCCTTACGTGCTGCGTGGACAAAGCAATTGGGTCAGCCCAGGTGGGCTCACCCGTGTTGCTCTCAAGCGAGGATCCCTGGTGGTGAATTCCTCCCAGGGAGGTGGCTGCAAAGACACCTGGATTCTGGATGAGCAGCGGGTCACAACCGAGCAGAAAAAGGAGGCTGTCCTGTGCTGAGCCGGGTCGCCGACTCCCTCTACTGGATCAATCGCTATCTGGAACGAGCCGAAAACATCTCGCGCTTTCTCGAAGTCAGCGAAGCGATGGCTCTCGACTGCCCTCCTGGCAGTGCCGAACCGTGGCTGCCATTAGTGGATGCCACAGGTGATCGCCGCAGCTTCGACAAGGCTTATCCATCTGGATCATCCAAGGATGTCATCCACTTCCTGCTCCTTGATCAAGACAACCGCAACAGCATTGTCAGCTGCATCGCGATGGCTCGCGAGAACGCACGGCAAATCCGCGACGTCATCACCACGGAGATGTGGGAGCAGATCAATGATCTTCACTGGAATCTGCAGAAGGGTGAAACCATCTGGGAGGAACCACCACAGGAACAATTGAGGATCATCCGGCGCGGCTGCCAAATCTTTTACGGCATCACGGATGCCACGCTCAGCCGCGATCTGAGCTGGTTATTCAGCCAGCTGGGACGACTCATGGAACGAGCGGATAAAACCTCTCGGATCCTCGATGTGAAGTACTTCCTGCTGTTGCCCATTCCCGAAGGGGTCGGAGGCGTGCTCGACGAGCTGCAATGGATCACCCTGCTTCGCACCGCCGGGGCTTATCAGATGTACCGGCAAAGCATGCAGAAGGGAATCACTCCAACATCCGTTGCCCAATTCTTGCTGCTCGATCCGATCTTTCCCCGATCGGTTCGGTTCTGCCTGCAAGGAATCAGCGACACGTTGCAACAAATCCAAGCCCAACCGGTCATGAAACAACCCGATGACCTGGATTGCTTACGTGGTCAGCTGCTTGCCCGCTGGAGCTACGTCCGAATCGACAACCTCATCGAAGGAGGCCTTCACCAAGCTATCGATCAACTGCAGCAGGACCTCAATCGGCTCCACTGCCTCATCGAGAAGCGCTATTTCATGAGCGCCGACTTTCCTCGCACATCATCTGAACCCGCATGCGCGCTTTCATCATTCACCGCTTGAGCTATCGCTACGAGGCGCCGGTCAGCCTCGGCGATCACCGGCTTTGCCTCAAGCCCCGGGGGCAGGGTTTCCAGACACTGCTGGACCATGAACTCATCGTGTTGCCTGAGCCGCATCTGCAACGAGAAGTGCTCACTGCCAGTGGCGATGAGGTCCAGCGACTCAACTTTGTCGGAAGCACCAAGCAGTTGTGTTTCGAAGCCCGAAGTCGGGTCGAGACACGCCCTGCGCCATCTCTGGAGCTCTGCTTCAACGACCTCGAGCCACCGTTGCCTTATCCACGGGGCCAACTGAATGTTGACCTGCTGGGAGCGCTCGAGGGTTGGCTGCCCAATGGCCAGCACGAACCCTCAGCCATTGACCTCACTCAAGAGGCACTGATGGGTAGCAACCAGCAGATGCTGGCCTTTCTCAACCACTTGTTGGAGCTGATTCAGGAGCGCGTCATGTATACACAACGGCACGTTGGTCCTGCCTGGACGGCAGGCCGCACACTGAGGGAACGCATCGGCTCCTGCCGCGATCTGGCGATGTTGATGGTGGCCTGCTGTCGCGTTGCAGGACTTCCGGCTCGCTTCGTGAGCGGTTATCAGCTTCAGCAACCGGCCCCGGAGGAGTACGACCTGCATGCCTGGGCGGAGGTCTACCTTCCCGGAGCAGGATGGAGGGGATTCGACCCCAGCACCGGTCGCGAGGTCAACGAACGCTATGTGGTGTTGGCCACATCGTCGAAACCTGAGCTCACGGCAGCGGTGAGTGGAACATTCAGTGGTCCGCCTAACACCGACAGCGAACTCAGTTGGACGATCAACGCTGAAGAAGAGAGCAGCGAAACAGCTCCTCAGTCTTTAATTCAAGCCGCTTGAGGCAGGGGTCTGAGCCCATGCAGCTGAGGTTTCGCTGCCGAAGTCGTCGTTGCGTTCATCAGCGAAGGGATCCGCGCGCTGTTGTAGACGCGGAATTCATGCTCAAGAGACACTCCAGGCTTTCGAACAGCCTGGTTCAACACCACAGAGCCATCCGGATCAGAGATGGATCGGTGAAACGTGCGCGGGGGAATGCGCAGGATGTCGCCACCACTTTCAAGCCGAACAATGTGAAACGGCTGCTCCCAGGCAAGATTGACCAAATAAAACGTTCGTCCGCCACTGGCGGCCAGAAGATTGTCTTCCTGATTGGGATGCATATAAAACTGCCAAGCCCCTGTTTCGGAGTCATCCGGTGGACTCACCGCAGGGCCGGAGTGAATCACCAGATCACGGGCATTAGACGTCTCAACCGTGACGTCAAAGAAACGCACAGAAGGCGTGTCGCGAAACCGCTCGAAAGACAACAGTTCGAACATCACCGATGGGCCGGATGAAGGCCCGAACTCTGAACTGTTTTTACCGAGCTTTCTCTACTGAAACGGTGCTGTCGATAACGGTTCAGCCACCCAGATAAGCCATCTCTGCATGAGATGACGTCCCGAAAGCAGCCTGGCCCCGGCCCTCCTCGCTGTACTGGTCGAGCCTCCGCTGCCAGAGGGCACAGATCGCTCGCTCCAGGTCATCGTCACTGGTCAGAGCCGGTTTCAAATCTGTTCCACGAGCTGCAAACAGACAAGTGAAGGCTTGTCCGTCAGCGGTGATGCGCAGTCGGTTGCAGTCTCCGCAAAACGGCTCACTGATGGAGGCGATCACACCAATGGCAGCGACCCCATCGCGATAACGCCAACGAAGAGCAGTACCACCAGGTGATCGACCGAGTGACGACAACGGCCATTGGCGGCTGATGCGATCGACCATCACGGCTGCAGGCAAAACCTGCTCCATGGCCCAACCGTTGCGATTGCCCACATCCATGTATTCGATCAGCCGTAGCTCAAGCCTTTGTCGACGAGCAAGCTCTGCAAGCAGAAGCAGCTGATCGTCATTGACACCCCGCTGGATCACGGCGTTGAGCTTGAGCTCGCCAGCAGCGGGCTCAAAGCCTGCTGACCTTGCAGCATCAAGACCAGCGAGCACCTGTTGAATCAACCGTTCACCCGCGGATTCACCGCCTCGCAGACCCGCCATCCGCGCAACCACAGCCCCCTCAACAGCATCCAGACTGATGGTGATCCTTTCGAGACCAGCAGCGCGTAGGGCACGGGCTCGTTCCTCAGTCAGCAAGACACCATTACTGGTGAGTGCCACCTGCTGCAGACCCTGCAGAGGATCACCAGGGGTGGCACGCCCCGAGGCCACCTGCTCAAGCAGCGGCAGCAACCGATCGCTCAACAGCGGTTCGCCCCCAGTGAGCCGGAGGGTGTGGGCCCCCAGTCGGGAGGCGACACGAATCAGACGCAATTGCTGCTCAAGACTGAGCAGGCCCGGGGGATCAGCAACATCAGGACAGCAATAGGGACAGGCCAGATTGCAGCGGGCCGTCAGCGACATCCGCAGCACCCCGAGCGCTCGCGACCTCTGGTCAATCGGAGGAGATGCGGACATCATCCAGTCAACGCTGCCAGATCACCAGGACGATTGATATTGACCAGCTGATCAGGGGGAAGTTTCACCGAGTCATGGGGAATGCGTTCGAGCCAAACGTGCCAACGGCTCTCCCCCTTTGTCAGCTCATCATCCAGCGCCTTGCGATACAGAGCACCACACGGATAGATCCCAAGCAGATGCTGGAGCCTGGAACCGTCATCCGCTACAAGCGCCCTGGAAGGCTGCATAGTCCATCGAAAGATCAGTTGCTGCATCGCCTCCTGGCGAAGACCCGGCATATCCACAGGCACCGTGAGCAGCGCTTCATCATCACGGTCATGCAGAACGCAGCTCAAAGCCCGGAGGGGGCCTGCCGGCTGCCAGGGCTCAGCCTGGACAGTCACGCCCTCAAGAGTTCCAAGCAACTGATGGTGGCTGCCATGACCTGTCAACACACAGACCTCTAGATCAGCTGAGCGCAACAGCTGCACCTGAGCCTCAAGCCAGCTCATCCCATTGGGATGGCTGAGCAGGGCCTTGTCTGCACCCATGCGCTGGCTGGCACCGCCGGCAAGAACAACGCCCAAAAGACGACGAGTCATAAAGCGCGAAGATCTTGAGTCTTGGTAACAATTCGAGCCAACGACATTGCAGTTACAACGACTACTAAAAAGGCACGAGTTATCCACAAACACAATTTACATCGAGGCCTCATCGCTGCAATTTTGTAGCCAATGCAACGATTCAAGAAGCCGCCAAATGGTGCAATTGTCCGGCGGTCTGCATGAGCGCCGCATTTTGAAATCCTGAGTGCCTTCGTTTCGACACCGGGGTTTGAATCTCCACACCAACAAACCCCATGCTTGGCGAACTCTGGTCATTCCAGGGGAGATACCGAACACTTCATCTCACCTGGTTTGCATTCTTTTTAACTTTTGTCGTTTGGTTCAATCTGGCGCCACTGGCCACAACAGTGAAGGCGGATCTCGGACTAACCGTTGGTCAGATCCGCACGGTTGCAATATGCAATGTTGCTCTCACCATTCCAGCTCGTGTGCTGATTGGCATGTTGCTGGATAAATTCGGCCCTCGACGCACCTATTCCACCCTGCTGGTGTTCTCGGTAATTCCCTGCCTGATGTTTGCATCAGCCCAGGATTTCAATCAACTGGTGGTATCCCGTCTGCTGCTTTCCATCGTGGGCGCCGGCTTCGTGATCGGCATTCGCATGGTGGCCGAATGGTTCCCTCCTAAAGAGATTGGTCTAGCAGAGGGAATCTATGGCGGCTGGGGCAACTTCGGCTCCGCTTTCTCAGCGCTGAGTCTTGTTGCAGTGGCTGGCTTTCTCTCCTTCTCCGGGGGATTCGAACTGCCCACTGGCGCAACCCTTAACTGGCGAGGAGCGATTGCATTAACGGGAATCATCTCGGCCGTGTATGGCGTGATCTACTTCTTCAACGTCACCGACACCCCTCCAGGAAAGGAATATCAACGTCCTGAGAAGACTGCGGGTCTTGAAGTCACGTCGATGAGAGATTTCTGGGGATTGCTGGGTATGAATGTTCCCTTCGCAGCAATTCTCTGTGTTCTCTGCTGGAGACTTCAGAAAGTTGGATTCCTGAATGCAGGGACTTATCCACTGGCTTTGCTAGCTGTTCTTGTCTGGTTCATCTTCCAAACCTGGGGAATCATCAGAACCAACCGTGATCTGATCATGGGAACCAAGATTTATCCCAAGGAAGATCGTTATGAGTTCCGCCAGGTGGCGATCCTCGAACTCACCTACATCGTCAACTTCGGTTCCGAGCTGGCTGTGGTTTCCATGCTTCCAACGTTCTTTGAAACCACATTCGACCTGCCGAAAGCAACAGCAGGAATTCTGGCTTCCTGTTTCGCTTTCGTGAATTTGGTGGCAAGGCCCGCCGGCGGTTTGATTTCCGACAAGCTCGGGAGCCGAAAAAACACCATGGGATTCCTAACCGCTGGACTTGGCATTGGGTATCTGGTGATGAGTCTGATCAAACCAGGTACTTTCAGCGGCTCAAGCGGAATCTTCATCGCCGTGGTGATCACCATGCTCGCGTCGTTCTTCGTGCAATCGGGAGAAGGTGCAACATTCGCCCTTGTGCCTTTAGTGAAACGTCGCGTTACTGGCCAGGTGGCAGGCCTTGTTGGTGCCTACGGCAATGTCGGCGCCGTGACTTACCTCACCATTTTCAGCCTGCTGCCCCTCTGGATGGGTGGAGGAAAGGATCCCTCTCCTGAAGTGATCGCAGCGTCCAACAGTGCCTTTTTCCAGATTCTTGGAATTGCAGGTCTGATTGTGGCCTTCTTCTGCTTCTTCTTCCTCAAGGAACCCAAGGGATCCTTTGATGAACTGCATGAAGGGGAAGGCGAGTCGCCATCGGCAGCAGCGATGGCTCGCTGATCCATCATCCCTGCCCACTGAGGCACAGCATCCCCGGTGCTCTGCGTACCGGGGATCTCTCATTCCATCGGACTCCTCTCATGACCAGTCCCTGCGTGAGCATTCAAAGTCAGTGTCCGTACTGCGGGGTGGGCTGCGGTCTGGAACTGATGCCCCCGGGAGAGGCTGGAAAATCCGTGAAACGGGATGCCGAAGGCAACCCGATGTGGACCGCACGCGGCAACAAACACCATCCATCAAACCTGGGACAGGTCTGCATCAAGGGCGCCACGGTGGGAGAGACGTTGGCCAAGGGAAGACTCAGCCAACCTCTCTACCGACCGACCTTCAACGACAATTTTCAACCGATCAGCTGGGACAGTGCCTTTGATCTGCTGACAGGGAGGATTCGCAGCACTCTCAGCGGAAAAGGTGCCGATGCCATCGCCATGTATGGGTCCGGCCAGTTCCACACTGAGGACTACTACATGGCCCAGAAACTCCTGAAGGGAGCCCTGGGAACCAACAATTTCGATGCCAATTCACGCCTTTGCATGAGTTCCGCGGTGGCCGGTTACACCCGCAGCCTCGGCTCGGACGGTCCACCCTGTTGCTACGAGGATCTCGATCACTGTTCAGTGGCATTCCTGATCGGCACGAACACCGCCGAATGCCACCCCGTGCTGTTCCAGCGACTGCTCAAACGCAAGAAACGGGATCCCAAAGGCCTCACCATCGTGGTGGTGGACCCACGCTGCACCGACACAGCCAAATTCGCCGATCACCATCTTGCAATCGCCCCGGGCACCGATCTCGCCCTGCTGCATGGTCTTGCTCGGCTCATCATCGAAGACAACGGCTTCGACAGTGATTTCATCGACGCCGCGACCGAGGGATTCTCCGACTACGCCAGAACCATCAATTCCTGGAGAGCAGATGAAACCGCATCACTCTGCGGAATCACTGAACAGGAACTACGCGATGTCGGAAGACTGTGGAGTCGCAGAGAAGGCGTGCTCAGCCTGTGGTCGATGGGTGTGAACCAACGCAGGGAAGGCACTGCCGTGGTGAGTGGACTGATCAATCTGCACCTGCTCACCGGTGAGATCGGCAAGCCTGGTGCCGGACCGTTTTCACTGACAGGCCAGCCCAACGCCATGGGTGGCCGCGAAGCCGGCGGCCTGGCTCACCTGCTGCCGGGCTACAGGCTTGTGACGAACCAGGACCATCGAGCCGAGGTGGAGCAGGCCTGGGGATTTGCCTCAGGATCAATCTCTGCGGAACCAGGCCTGAGCGCCTGGCAGCAGGTGGAGGCGATGGAACGGGGTGAAATGGATCTCTGGTGGGTCGCTGCCACAAACCCCCTTGTCAGCATGCCAGACCTGGAGAGGGTGAAGGCAGCCATGGAACGCTGCCCCCTCGTGGTGGTGAGCGAAGCCTATGCCGACACTGAAACATCTCACTATGCCCATCTATTGCTGCCCGCATCGCAATGGAGCGAAAAGTCGGGAGCCATGACCAATTCGGAACGTCGTGTGACGCTCTGCCCAAAATTCAGACCACCGCATGGCGACAGCCGACCCGACTGGGAGGTCTTTGCGGAGCTGGGACGTCGACTGGGTTTCGTCGATCAATTCACATATGTCAATTCAGCAGAGGTGTACAGCGAATTCGCAGCTCTCAGCAAAGGTCGGGTGTGTGATGTTTCAGGCCTTAGCCACGAACTGCTGGCGACACATGGGCCCCAGCAGTGGCCATTTGCCGAAGGTCACAAACCAACCCAGGCAGCCAAACGTCTGTATGTCGGCAAACGATTCCCAACCGCCAACGGTCGCGCCCGCTTTCAGGCAGATGCACCTCTCGGACTCGCGGAACCGCCCTGTGAGATCTACCCGCTGGTGCTCACCGTTGGTCGCTATCTCGGTCAGTGGCACACGATGACGCGCACCGGAAAAGTGAAACGGCTGAACAGCATGCACCCAGAACCCCGCCTGGAAATTCATCCCGGGGATGCCGAACGATTTGCCATCGAGAATGAAGGCCTGGCGGCGATCACCTCCAGGCGTGGAACGCTCACCGCACGCGTCTGCGTCACCGATCGGATTCGCAGGGGCTCCGTTTTTCTGCCGATGCACTGGGGATTCACGCAATCCGAAGCCTGCGAGGCCAACACCCTGATGCACGATCAGGCCTGCCCAATCTCCAAACAGCCTGAACTCAAGGCAACAGCCGTTGTGGTCGCGCCTGCTGCGTCAGTGGTGAAACCGGCGGAACAACAGAGCGGACGACTGGACAAGCTGCGCAGGATCCTTATCCCAGCACTTCGCTGAAGGCAGCATCGAGATTGTGATGATCATGGCCAGGGCGGGCCAGCTTGCAGAGAGCGAAGCGATCAAGTTCACGCAGGCTCATCCAGACCTGGGAGGTCAGATTGATGCCACGAATCCGAGCTGCATCCAGAAGCTGATCCGGAAGCCGGGTCGGTTGTTGCCAGGGCTCCTTCACTGCAGGAGGGAGATCTTTGACCATCCCATCAGTCATCGCGGCTGTGCAGGCACGCAGGTGATGGCGCATCTCTGCCAGGTGATCGGGGTCATCGCTCCAGTCGACCAGGTGCTGACGCTGGTCATGCGTCATCTCCAGCCAATGGCTGAGTTTGAGCTTGATTCCTGCCAGATCGAGTTTGCGACGAACACATAGGGGAATACATCGCCAGGAGCCGATGAAATCCTGTTCGAATGCAAAACAGTGCCGCGACTGATCCAGCTGCGGATGCATTGGTAGTAACAACAACGCTTTGCATATCTCTAGCCGAAAACAGTGGCAACAACGACCATCAACGTGTCGCAAAGCAGAGATGCTCGGCGCAACATTGTTGGCTCCAATGCGTTTCGCCCTTTGTCTGGGAATGATTTTCGGCTCGATCCATGGCTGGTTGGCGTCCGAAGGACTCGCATCCGGTCTCTTGCTGATCAACTCCCCCCAGGAACAGTCCTCACTGCAAAGTTTCAGTGAGCTCAGTAGCGGTTCTTACAGTTTTTATCCATAGTGAGTGGAGATTGTGCATCTCCGAATGGCGTCTTCCTACACAACCACCAGCTCAAGCCGTAGCCCAATCACCGTTGCAACAGGTTTCATCGGTGCCTTCATCGTCGCCTCCCTGGCCGTGCAGATGGTGCGCAGCCAGCGAGCAGCTGTCACTCCTGCCGTGACGTCAACATCGACAACCCAGGTGGAACCGGTCGTGACGTCCCAGGCAGCAATGTGGTCAGTGCTTGGAGAGCGCTGATCAACACTGACTAACTGAGTCAGCAACCCGTTCATCGATGTCTGAACAGCTTTCGCACCTCACCGGTCGAGGTGAGGTGCACATGGTTGAAGTGAGTGATCGTCCAATCACCAAACGCAAGGCGACGGCAATGGGGTCGCTGGTGATGAGCACATCGACACTTGAGCTGATTCTGAACGGCGAAACATCCAAAGGTGACCTGATGGCCGTGGCTCGCGTTGCTGCCATTCAGGCAGCCAAGCGCACCTCAGAGCTCATTCCTCTTTGCCACCCTTTACCCCTGAGCGGAGTCGAGGTGACGATTGAACCCGACACGTCTCTTCCTGGTCTGAGCGTGCGAGTCAGCTGCAACACGACCGGGCAGACCGGTGTGGAAATGGAAGCGATGACAGCCGTCTCGATTGGGCTGGTCACGCTCTACGACATGTTGAAGTCGGTGGAGCCTGGAATCACGATCGAGCGTGTTCAGTTGCTGCACAAGGACGGAGGTCGCCATGGCAGCTGGAGCTGCTGACCCCTATGGCCGAGAAGGCCTACCCCTCACAGAGGCCAGACAACAGGTTCTGTCCGCCATCCGGAACGGACAGGCTCGCCGCAATGAACCATCCATCGAAACGATTCGACTGGCGGATGCTCTTGAACGGGTGAACGCAGTCCCTGTTCTGGCCAGGGCTGATGTGCCGGGCTTCAGGGCCTCGATCATGGATGGCTATGCCCTGGGCCAGGATCAGCAACCTATGTTTGATGACAGCTGGAGTCTGGTTGGTCGCTCGGCTCCGGGAGCCCCTTACCCCACTGTCCTCGCCCGTGGTGAAGCCATCCGAATACTCACTGGCGCACCCTTGCCTGAGGGGGCTGACTGGGTTCTCCCACAGGAACTGGTGCAGAAGGAGAACGACACCCTTCGCCTGAACCGGGAGGCCTCGGACAATCCCTGGATCCGGCCGGCCGATGAGGAATGCCGACAGGGGTCCACCCTGATAGAGCCAGGTCTGAGGCTGGGCCTGGCAGACCTTGCAAGAGCTGCAAGCTGCGGCGTTCATCAACTCAGTGTTCACAGGCAGCCACGCATCGGGCTGTTGATCAGCGGAGACGAACTGGTCCCTCCAGGTGATCCGCGCCCGAACGGAGTCATCTGGGAGAGCAACAGCACTCTGCTCAAAGGGCTGTTGCTGCGCCTGGGCTACCACGCCTGGGATTGCCGGGTGGTGGCCGATCAACCGCAGGCACTGCGCGAAACGATCCTTGAACTGAGCAGCGAATGCGACGTGTTGGTCAGCACCGGGGGTGTCTCCGCAGGTGACAGCGACTGGATCCGGCCATTGATGACGGAGCTGGGGCAGGTGGAGTTCTGGAAGCTGTTCCTCAAACCCGGCCGCCCCTTCGCCTTTGGCTTTGTGGGTAATCAAGTGCCGTTCTTCGGCCTGCCAGGCAATCCTGTTGCCGCCGCCATCACGGCATTGCAGCTGCTTTGGCCGGCGCTGCAGCTGATGGAAGGACAACAGCAACCCGAACTGTTCCCCAGGCTGCGAGTGTGTCTTGAAACGGCCTACCGACGCCGACCAGGTCGTCCGGAGCTGGCACGGGGTTCGCTGATCTGCAGTGCCGACGGGCAGCTTCGCGCCCAGGTCGCTGGCTCCCAGGCTTCCTCGCGGATCGGCTCACTCCGCAACGCGGATCTGCTGCTGGAGATCCCTGCGGAATCAGGTGATCTCGAACGCGGCGATCTGCTCTGGGCGCAGCTGCTGCGACGACGAATTCTCTGACAGACGCTGAGCAATCACAGCGGGGTGTTTGACGACAGCCAGGTGCCCACTCCCTGGCTCCATTCCCTTTTCCAGAAGGGAGCCTCATGCTTGAGGGCCTCCAGCAATGCCGCACAGCAGCGTTGTGCAGGCCCGCGTCGATCGGCGCTGACCGCGACGAGAACGATCAGCTCACCAGGAAGCAAACGACCGACACGGTGCAGCACAAGAGCGCAACGAGCACTGTGTTGCTCCAGCAGCTGGCGGGCGAAAGACTCAATCCGACGCTCACACAGACCCGGGTAATGGCTGAGCTCAAGAGCCTCCAGCGGTCGCCCATCCATGGTCAGCTCGCGCACGCGGCCCATGAAGATCGCCGTGGCGGCATCTGAAGCCGCCTGCGAGCGCAACCATGTTTCAAGCTGCAGGCCCTCGGACAGGGATTGATCAAGAATCCGAATCTCCAGATCCACCGGATTCGAGCCCACGATCAACCCCCGGTGAACGGTGGCAGGAAAGCAAGTTCATCGCCCGCATGCACGGGATGATCGGGACTGACAATGGTCTGGTTGATCGCAACAAGCACCATCCGGGGCAGCTCCCCCAGATCAAGCCCATCCCAGATCTCTCTGGCGGAAAAGACCCTCTGACGACTCAGTGAAATGCAGCGGTCAGACCAACCAGCCTGCTCACGCAGTGAGGCAAACAACAGCACCTTCACCTGATCAACCGGATCGGGCTGACGCTGATTCATCCGTGCCTTGCGAATCCATCTCGGTTCTAGCGTTGCTGCTCACACCTTCAACCAACACTGCGTGCTGTCCATCGCTCTGCTGACGATTTCAGACAGTCGGACCCTGAAGAACGATCCCAGTGGGGACCTGCTTCAGGAACGCCTGACCGGGGCTGGTCATCAATTACAGAACCGTGCAATCTGCCCCGACGATCGCTATCAGATCCGAGCGACCGTGAGCCAGTGGATCGTCGATCCAGCCATTGATGTGATCATCAGCAACGGTGGCACAGGCCTCACCGGACGCGACGGCAGCCCTGAAGCCATCGGCCCTTTGCTGGACAAGACCATCGATGGGTTCGGTGAACTGTTCCGGGTGCTCTCTTATCAGAGCATCGGCACCAGCAGCCTGCAGAGTCGCTGTCTCGCTGGAGTGGCCAACGGCACGTTCCTGTTCGTGTTGCCTGGGTCAGAGGATGCGGTCAGCACGGCCTGGGATCGGCTGATCGCAGCCCAGCTCAATCCAGACACCCACCCTTGCAATCTGGCCCAGCTCAGATCCCGACTGAAGGAATCCGCTGACAAACCGGCCAGCTGATGCTCAGAAGGGGATCGGCATGGTGACATCGGCGGGCCTGGGAGCACAGGATTCCACCTGCTCATTCACCACATCTCCCACAACAATCACGGAGGGAGAGGCGAAACCCTCGCTGCGGGTGCGGGCGGCCACGTCGGATAGTGTCGCCTTGAGACAACGCTGTCCGGCGACGGTTCCCTGCTGAATCACAGCCACTGGGGTCTCGGCACTGAGACCACCCGCCTCCAGCTCAGCGGCGATCCGCGGAAGGTTATGGAGACCCATGTAGATGACCAGACCATCACTGGCTGTGGCCAGCGATCGCCAGTTCACCGTGGGCCTGCGCTTGTCGATCTCCTCATGACCTGTCACGAAGGTGACCGAGGAACCGGCATGTCTGTGGGTGACAGGAATACCTGCATAAGCGAGAGCTGCAATTCCAGCAGTGACTCCAGGCACGACCTGAACGGAAACGCCGTGCTTCACAAGATGAGCAGCCTCCTCACCACCGCGACCAAACAGAAAGGGATCTCCGCCTTTGAGACGAACAATGCAACGGTGGCGAGCAGCCAGCTTCACAAGCACCGCATTGGTGCTCGGCTGCGGAACGGAATGATGACCACGGCGTTTACCAACGAAATGAAGCTCACAGCACTCCGGCACGAGGTCAAGAACCTCACGGGGTACCAGGGAGTCGTAAACAAGCGCATCGCATTGACTCAGAAGGCGGTGAGCCCTCACGGTGAGTAGGTCTGGGTCACCTGGGCCTGCACCAACGAGATAAACGGTTCCGGTGAGTTCAGCAGTCGTCACGGCAGAGCGGCAAGCAAATCAATCAAGCCCTGTCGGATCAGGGGATGATCGAGAAGCGGTGGAACAGGTCCAGCCTCGCTCAGAGCCTCCGTCATGCGATTGGGAGCAAGCGCGAGCATCAGCGGGCGCGATTCCGGATGGCTCTGCTGATAGTCGAACCAGTGATCGAAGGAGAGCAGCGGCAGACCCATTCGCTCAGACAGCTGAAGAAGGAAACGGTCAGCTTCCTCTGAACTCAACGGATGATGAACCAGAACAGCTCCTGGAACCGCAAATGGCTTCAACGCTTCTGCGACCAGCGACCACCAGCATTGCCAGGCACCTAGGAAGGGGAGCACCGAGACGTCCGCTCCCTCACGCTGCATGCGACTGGCGATCTCCGGCACATCTGCACGTGCATGGGATCCGGGCCAGAGCAACAGAGGAACCAACCAACTCGCCTGCTCAGGAGACACAGGAGGCGCGTCCGCGGTCAGAACCTCCAGCTGCACAGGAGATTGGCGTCGCTGTTGGAGTGACTTCCTCAGTTCAATCAGTGATTCGGGGACAACACCACCGGAGCGGCCATGCACAACCAGCCTGATTGCCCGCTGACAACCCAAATCACTGTTCCGTAGCGATGGCCACGGATCGATGGCCGAGCTGGCTGTTGTCATCGGTGGTTCATCAATCCCCCTGGTGCCATGTCCCGCCGTCGATACATCAATCGCACTGTCTCTGAAGGTCGTTTCCAGTCCGACAACACCGTCCAAAGCTATCGCTCGGAAAGGGTCTTTCGTCAGAGACATGACGATGGAAGGCGACGTGTTCATCCGGGTGATGGGCAACTCAGAAGTGAGCTCGACAGGGATTTCGCCGCCATGAAACGCGTCTGGCAGATGCTTCGCTACGGAGCGATACGAATGATCGGCGAAGTTGGACGTCAATACTGAGTCCGCGAAAGGCAGCCTTCTAGGGCTCCGTCGGGCGGCTGAGATGTAGCCAGAGTGACCAGATGGTCCATCCCATTTGAAATGAACAGTCAGCTGGGGAAATTGTTCAATTCGCTACCGACAGAGCCCTGGCAAGCCTTTTAACTGCCAAATCGCGCTCCCTTTCTTTTTGAAGCGCAGGTCATCAGGACCTTTTGATTGATCAGCAGCATTTCATGACCAATCATTCGCCCCTCGCTGAACAAGATCATGACGATTAGCTCTCCGTCCAGGCCCTATCTGGATGGCAAGAAGCTGAATAAGATCGAACAAAACAAGTCGGCCAAAGATGGACTGCTAGTCGGTAGTGAAATTGAGAAATTTGCTGCAATGGGATGGGAGCAGGTTGATCAAACCGACCTTCAGCTCCGACTGAAATGGTATGGAATGTTTTGGCGTCCTAAAACACCCGGAAAATTCATGCTTCGCCTGAGGGTTCCCAATGGAGTGCTCTCTGCTCAGCAGTTGCGGGTTGTCGGCTCCATTGTTGAACGCTATGGCGAGAACGGCAGCTGTGACATCACTACAAGACAAAACTTGCAGCTGAGAGGAGTACTTCTTGGCGACCTACCGGAAATACTCAAGCGCCTTGAAGAAGCTAACCTGAGTACGATCCAATCGGGATTTGATAATCCTCGCAATGTTACTGGAAACCCAATCGCGGGGATTGATCCAAATGAAATCCTCGATACCAGGCCTTACACAGATGAACTTGAAAACTTTTTAACAAATCACCGCAAGGGCAATCCTGAATATTCCAATCTTCCCAGAAAATGGAATACGGCAGTGGCCGGTGCAAAAGATAATTTCCTTCTTCACAACGACATTGCCTTCCATCCAGTTGAAAAAGATGGTGTGATGGGTTTCGGTGTGTGGATTGGTGGCATTCTTTCATCACAGATGAATGCCTATGCAATCCCAATGAATGCCTGGATTAAACCAGATGAAATTTGTCGGATGACCGATACGGTGATTCGTCTCTGGAGAGATAATGGAGAGCGCAACAAACGCCCGAAAGGTCGATTCAGGATATATCTCGATGAAGTTGGCCACGACAACTTTCGCGATCAGGTTGAAGAACAGTTCGGGCCGCTAACTCCCGACCCTGGTTCTATCTTTGACACCACGCCCCGATCGCACTACGGCATTCATCCGCAGAAACAGGATGGGCTGGTGTTTGCGGGTCTCCACGTTCCGGTTGGTCGCCTAACAGCGCAGGATCTACATGATCTGGCCACAGCAAGCATCACCTACGGAAGCGGAGAAGTGCGGCTTACCGAAGATCAGAACGTGATCATTGTTGGGCTACCGCAAGCACAGGTAGAAGCTTTTGAAAGCGATCCACTGCTCGAACGATTTCCACTCAAACCAGGTGCAATTTCGGCTGGCACCGTGTCATGCACAGGAAGCACGTATTGCGGATTTGCACTCACCAACACCAAGGATCAAGCCTTGGCCGCAGCCAAAGAGCTCGATCAGGAGCTTGATCTGCCTGAAGAGCTGAAAATTCACTGGACAGGTTGCCCCAACAGTTGCGGGCAGGCCTACATGGGGGCAATCGGATTAACAGGCGCCAAAGCCAAAAACAGTGAAGGCAAAACAGATGATGGCTACACAATGACCATTGGTGGATCTCAGGGACCCAATCCAACGGTGGGTGAACTCCATCAGAAGGCCATTCCGGCTGAGAACATCAAAGAGGTTCTACGCGAAGTGCTAATTGAACGGTTCGGCGCCAAACCACGAACCAAGAGTTGAAGCAGCTGAACATATTTACTATTTTACCGTATTGATGCTGAATTTTCGAGGCAAATCACAACCGAACCTATACACAAAAAATTTACATCATTATTTTTATGTCTAGCAATAGTAATTTGTTCTCAAAACTGGTCAACTGGTTTACAAAATCTGGCCAAAATAAACAGCCCGATTCAAGAGCTGCACATCAACAGGATGCGTTTCCCAAGTTAATGAACAAAATCAGCGGTTAACTGGTGATCTCAGCACTTCATCAACCACTTCATTCCTTCTTAGCCACATTGAACTCATGAGTGTGACTGCTTCACAGATGGACTACGTCCTACCCAATGAGCTTGTCGAGGGCATGATCGGTGCCGGCGGCAAAAAATCCACTGTCAGCGTCAAAAACCTCTTGCTCAGAGGTTTTTATTCGGGAGCGATCCTTGGTCTGGCCGTAATCCTTGCCCTCACGGTGGGGCTCAAAAGTGGTCAACCATGGCTGGGCTCGCTGCTCTTCCCATTCGGTTTCGCCAGCATCGTTTTATTTGGGATGGAGTTAGTCACAGGCAACTTCGCTCTTCTGCCAATGGCCACCTGGGCAGGCAAAAGCACCTGGAGTGCAACCTTACGAAATTGGAGCTGGGTGTGGCTCAGCAACTGGATCGGAACTGCAGTTGTGGCAGTTTTGATGGCGATTAGCCTGACCAGTGGAGGAACTGTTGATCCTGCATCAGCTGCTGAAGGTGGTGGAATGTGGCAACAGGTGGCCGCAAAAATCATCGCATTGAATAAAACCAATGTTGTTGCCAAATATGAGAACCTTCAGTCGATGGGCTTCTTTTTGGCAATTGTTCGAGGCTTAATTGCAAACTGGCTGGTTTGCCTCGGTGTGACCATGGCGCTGGTGAGTAAAAGTGTGCCAGGAAAGATTCTGGCTTGCTGGCTACCCATTACAGCCTTCCAATCAATGGGTATGGAGCACATTGTGGTGAATCAGTTTCTGCACACCGCCGGGCCAATCCTTGGGTCTGGAGTTCCCTTCTGGAAGTGCATTTTCTGGAACTTCCTGCCTGTCACCATTGGCAACATCATTGGCGGCATGGTGTTCATCGGCATGCTCTTTTACAGCACCCACCGCACGAACATCGGAAACCTGCGACCAACCGAACGTGATGACAAGCTGGAACGCGAACTGGCCGCTGAGCTTGGCGCCCGCTGATTGACGTTCTGTGTCTCAACCAATCAGTGAAGCCGTTCTCTGGGAACGACTTTCAAAATCACGACGAACTCCATTGGAGCCCGAATGGCTTGAGGAGGTTTACTCTCCCAGCTTTTCAGTTGAGCTACGCCGAGCGCTCTGCGAAAAACTTGGAATGCTTGCTGAACAAGGCTGGCCAATCATTGAACGATTGATTCAGCAGCATGGAGCACTTTCCGATCTTGTTCTGGCAGCTGGACTGTGCCATCAACATGAAGCGAGGGACTGGCTACTTGATCAACTCAAAAACAACTCCGAATTAGCAGAAGTAAACCTCTGCATCATTGAGGCCTTGTCTTGCTGGGGTGCGGATGTTCCAGAACATGTAGTGAAGAAATGTTTGCTTCAACCTGGACAAAATCATCGCTTAGCGGGATTGCAATTAGTTGGTTTTCGCGCTCATAGCCTGAGCGACGATGAATTACTCAAATTATGCGATGAACCCCTCAACGATTTTCGGGATCCCGTAGTGATCGCCGCAATTCGGGTGTTGCAACGCAGGGATGGTGAGGCGATCAGTAAACGCTTATCGAATCTGTGCAAAACCGGATCCGACGATGTCGCTGCAGCTGCGTTCCGGGCCCTTGGCTGCATCGCAACTCCGATCAGTCAACGTTGCCTGAAAGAGCTCAGCCAAACGCTCAGCAGTGAATCACGCAAACAATTGGCCTGCCAACAATTACAACAGCAATTTCGAATCTGAGCAAACAAATTCCCGAGTAATGTTATGCCTGAAAATTTTATGGCACTACTTCAGTGAAAACCAAAAGTAAAATCACCAATTTTCATATGAGAGGAACTTTCCGCACATCGTAATCTGAACACCGTCACCCTTCGGATTTTCAATTTTGTCCACATCCAGAGTGAAATCGATAGCACTCACGATTCCATCTACAAACTTTCCTGAATCACGTCCTTCAATGGCATACCATAAACCTACATGATTTCGTAAAAACGAGAAATCAGGGGATCTGTTGGAATCACGGGCTCAAGGCTGCGTTTTGGTCAGAAACTCCTGAATCGCAGCTGTAATCGTGATCCAACGACAGTAAGGACGCCAGCTTCTCCGCATCATCGGCAGAGGCTGTCGCCTGTCCACAGAACAGAAAGGAAATATACAATTCGTCAAGCCCAAGAGCCGCCTCAAGATCCGCAAAACTCATCACTTTCGCTTTTTTGGCAGCCATCAAAGAAGCGGTCAATGTGGTCGGCGAAGGGGCCGCCAGTGATGGCGTGGACATGGACAAAACAGTCATAAAAAATACTGAAATCAAAATTAGCTCTCTCGCCTTACATCAGAAAACAGCTATTAAGACGACCAAACAACAAGCCATTTTGGATGCGTTGACTACATCTTGATGAATTCAGAACTGCTCTACTACATTCACTAAAAATGTGATCAATGAACAATTTTTTTCGCACACTCGCCGCACTGCTGAATCGCCAGAATCACAACTCAAGTGTCACCTCAAGCTTGGTACTTGAAAGGCTCTATTACGCCGATGGTCGCCATAACTCCAGCCATCCTCAACATGGCTGTTTCGAAGGGCTCTCGCTGCTTACATAATGCAATTAGTAGCAATTGCTACCAATGAAAGTGGTCTCACTGCAGAACACTGCATGAAGCGTTGATAACGCCCTTGAAAAGCACTGTCGGCAGCGGCCGCGAACGCTTCAAAGAGCACCTGCGCAAAGTCGGGAGCGGTGAACACACCAGCAAAGGCTTGAGTCGAGAGGAAGCTGCAGAAGCTTTGGCACTCATGCTCAGGGAGGAAGCCACGCCAGCACAAATTGGCGCTTTCCTGATTGCACATCGCATTCGCCGGCCGGAGCCTCAAGAGCTGACCGGCATGCTCGACACCTATCGATCGATGGGGCCCGTTATTCAGAGCCCTGCGGATCAGAGAAGACCGCTCTGCTTCGGCATGCCGTTTGACGGCCGGACAAGAACTGCGCCCATCTACCCACTCACCAGCCTTGTGCTGGTGGCTTGCGGTCAACCGGTTGTCCTGCAGGGAGGTGACCGCATGCCGATCAAGTACGGCATCACAGCCCTCGACCTCTTCCGCCTCCTGGATCTCAATCTGGATGGTCTGCCCCTGAGCACTGTTCAGGATGGGTTCAACAACCACGGCTTCGCTCTCATCCACCAGCCGGATCACTTCCGTATGGCGGAAAGCCTGATTGATTACCGGGAACAGCTGGGGAAGCGACCTCCGGTGGCCAGCCTTGAACTTCTCTGGACGGCCCATCAGGGAGCCCATCTCCTGGTGAGCGGATTTGTGCACCCTCCAACCGAAAGTCGTGCATGGGAGGCGCTCCGGCTCGCCGGCGAAACCAATCTGCTCACGGTGAAAGGGCTTGAAGGGGGCACGGATCTGCCCATCGGCCGAGCCTGCATCACGGCCCGTGTCCGCAATGGTGAGGCGGAACGCATGATTCTTCACCCGCGCGATCACGGATGCCACAACGCAGATGTGGAATGGACAACCGAGAGCATCTGGCAGAGCCAGGCCTTCGATGCACTCAGGAACCGTGGGCCCCTGAGTGAAGCCCTGCGCTGGAATGCCGGCGCCTATCTCTGGATCGCTGGTCTGAGCGACAGCCTCGACTCAGGAATCGAGAAGGCCGCAGCGGTACTGGAGGAGGGTCGAGTCCTTGACCGGCTTAATCAGCTGCGTTGCTTGCAGAGCGCTTTATGCATCCGGTAGCGCTCAAAGGGCACACCGGCGATCGTGATGATTTCAGGAGCGACAACCCTCCAGCCGCAGCGCTCAAACAGGGGGCGACTGAACTGACTGGCTTCGGTGCGCAGGCAGGTCACACCCTCCGCAACGGCATCGGCTTCGATTCTCCCCAGCAGAGCCCTGCCGTGACCCTGACGCGCCGCACAACCGCGGCAATACAGCAGAGCCAGTCGGTCCGGAGGATGACGAATGGCAAAGGCATCCTCACCACTGATCCAACCGGAACCCTCCTTCAGAGTGCGATCCAGCACTCCCGGCAACCAGGCAAGTGCTGCCCATGAGCTGACCTGTTGTTGTGAATAAAGCTGTGGAGCCTGACTCTCGATGGCATCGGCATAGATCTCCCGCAGAAGAACCTCATCAGCTGGAACGATCAAACGCAGGACCATGGCCTTGCCTATGGGAATGTGAGTTTCACCTGCCTAAAGGCTGCCTTGCAGCGACCTCGCATTCCCACCCTGCTCAGCGCTTTTCTGACGCTGCTCAATGACCGCCTGAGCGAAAGCATCGTCTTCCCTCTGCTGCCGTTCCTGCTGGCGAGCTTCAACGCCGATGGCCGAACACTGGGTCTGCTTGCCGGTAGTTATGCACTCGCCCAGTTCGCGGCCACGCCTCTGATCGGAGCTCTGAGTGACCGCTTCGGCCGCCGACCCGTGATCGCCACCTGTGTCGCCGGGTCAGTGCTCGGTCTGGGCCTGTTTGCCCTCACCGTGAGCATGGACTGGCCCAAAGGCGCCACGCTGCCGTTGATCCTGCTGTTTGTCGCTCGCCTGATCGATGGTTTCAGTGGCGGAACCGCCGCCACTGCAGGAGCTGTACTGGCTGACATCACACCAGAAGAACAGCGGGCAAAGGCGTTCGGCCTGATCGGCGTGGCCTTCGGACTCGGTTTCATCATCGGGCCGTTCGTCGGTGGACTGCTTTCACGCATCAATGTGACGGTGCCGATCTGGGTGGCCACAGGTTTCGCGTTGGTGAACCTGCTGGTGGTGCTGGGTTTGCTTCCGGAAACCCATCCCCGCAACGCCAGACAGGCCATGCCGCGCAAACGGGACCTCAACCCCTTCGCCCAGATCGCGAAGGTGATGGGAAACCCCGCAGTCGGTCGACTCTGTCTGAGCTTCTTCCTCTTCTTTCTGGCCTTCAACGGCTTCACCGCGATCCTGGTGCTGTATTTCAAACAGCGCTTCAACTGGGGACCGGAACTCGCCACCACCGCGTTCCTGATCGTCGGCGTGGTGGCCACCGTCGTTCAGGGCGGCCTGATCGGTCCGCTGGTGAAACGGCTCGGCGAGTGGAAACTGACGCTGATCGGCCTGGGACTGGTGATCGTGGGATGCCTGCTGATTCCCTCAACAGAACCTCAACAGGCACAGATCGGCGTATTCAGTTCCGTGGCCATCCTTGCGACAGGAACAGGTCTGGTCACACCGAGCCTGCGCAGTCTTGTGTCGCGCCGACTCGACTCGGAAGGACAGGGAACGGCACTGGGAAGCCTTCAGGCACTGCAGAGCCTGGGGAGTTTTCTGGGTCCCCCACTGGCTGGATTCAGCTACGACCTGCTGGGACAGATCAGTCCGTTCGTGGGAAGTGCCTGTCTGCTGATCATGGTGATGCTGCTGGTGGGAGGCAGTCCCCTGCCCTCAAGAACACAATGACTTCTTGAGCTGATCAGCAGCTGGCGGAGAACAGTCCTGCCGCTGGGCGATTGCTACCTTTCGCGAGTCGGTTCTTGCTCCCCCGGTCACCCGATGAGTGACAAAGTTCTCTCCACCGACCTCTACATCAATCGGGAACTCAGCTGGATCGCCTTCAACGAGCGTGTGCTGATTCAGGCGCTGGATGAACGCACCCCCCTGCTGGAGCAAGCGAAATTCAGCGCCATCTTCAGCAACAACCTCGACGAATTTTTCATGGTGCGGGTGGCCTCCCTCAAGGCCCAGGTGGAAGCCGGCATCGACAAACGCAGTGAGGACGGCCGTACTCCGCTGGAACAGCTGCAGGCGATTCGAGAACATCTCACACCTCTGCTGAAGCGGCAGCAACAGCACTACAGCAGCCAGCTCAAATGTCAGCTGATGCATCAGGGTGCCCATCTGCTCGATTACGAACAGCTCAATGAGCGCCAGCGACTCTGGGTCGACAACTACTTCCAGACCGCCATTTTTCCGGTTCTGACTCCTTTAGCGGTGGATCCTGCTCATCCCTTTCCGTTTGTGAGCAACCTCAGCCTGAATGTGGCGGCCCTAATCGATGACCCGGAGACAGGGCAGCGTCTTCTGGCCCGCGTGAAGGTGCCTCAGACAATTCTTCCCCGATTCGTCGCGATCCCAACCGATCTGGCTGCTGAACAATCTGAACCGGTTCACACAGCCGTTCCACTAGAGCAAGTCGTGGCCTTCAACCTCGGGCTCCTGTTCCCAGGGATGAGCATCGAAGGGCACTATTTCTTCCGGGTGACCAGGGATGCGGATCTGGAACTGCGCGACCTGGAGGCTGATGATCTGATGATCGCCATTGAACAGGGACTGAGGAAACGTCGCATGGGTGGCGAGGTCGTGCGACTCGAAGTCGCCGATGGCATGCCTCAAGACGTGGTCGAGATGCTGATGGATGGCATGTCCGTTGAGGAAGCTGATCTTTACAGAGTTGACGGACCACTAGGACTCGACGATCTGTTCGGTCTGATGGGGATCCCACTGCCCGCCCTCAAGAACTCATCCCACTCCGGTTTGACGCCGTCTGTTCTCTGTCGTGCCCAGCGCAACATGCTGGAGGACGGTTCGATCAAGGAGGAGGAGTTTGAAAGCATTTTCTCGGTGGTCCGTCGCCGAGACGTGCTTCTGCATCACCCCTATGACCTGTTCTCCACATCCGTGGAGGAATTCATCAACCAGGCCGCCGATGATCCACTTGTGATGGGGATCAAGATGACCCTCTATCGCACCTCCAAGGATTCACCAATCATCGCCGCACTGATCCGCGCCGCGGAGAACGGCAAGCAGGTGATGGCGCTGGTGGAGCTCAAAGCGCGCTTCGATGAAGACAACAACATCCAGTGGGCAAAACACCTTGAGAGCTCGGGAGTGCATGTCGTCTACGGCGTTCTCGGCCTGAAGACCCACACGAAGATCGTGCTGGTGGTGCGCAAGGAGAAGGAACGACTGCGCAGTTATGTCCATATCGGCACCGGCAACTACAACTCGAAGACATCACGCCTCTACACCGACCTGGGCCTGCTCTCGGCCCGGCCCGAACTCGGCCAGGATCTGGTTGAACTGTTCAATTACCTCACAGGATTCTCCAAACAGCAGGAATTCCGAAAGTTGCTGGTTGCTCCGGTTTCATTGCGCAAAGGAATGGAAAACCTGATTCGTCGTGAGATCGAACATGCGCAGAACGGTCATGGCGGCCATATCCGGGCCAAGATGAATTCTCTGGTGGATCCAAACATCATTGCCCTGCTGTACGAAGCCTCACAGGCAGGCGTGAGGATCGAACTGATCGTGCGCGGGATGTGCTGCCTGTACCCCGGACTCGAGGGAGTGAGCAACAACATCAGCGTGGTCAGCATCATCGGCCGCTTTCTTGAACACTCACGCCTGTTCTGGTTTGCCAATCATGGTGAACCCGAGGCGTACATCGGCAGTGCTGATTGGATGCCCAGAAACCTGGACAGACGTGTGGAGGCGGTGACTCCGGTTGAAGAACCGGCATTACGTGAACAACTGGAACGTTTGATGCAGGTCTATCTGGATGACAACCGCGGCTCATTCGACATGCATCAAGACGGATCCTTTAGCCAGCGTCATCCAGACGGTGAAGAACGTAATTCACAGCTGAGCCTGATTGAAACCTGGAAAAAAGGACTGACGGCGAAGAACTGATCTATGAAGACCCGTGTTCATCGATACAGCGAAATTGTACCTTTTGTCTTTATTTCACATTCGATCCACGAGACTTAACACTGCATCATTGATTCGTAAAAACTTTCGATTTAATCAGCTCACTCTTTGGAGCAGGTGCTAAATTTTTCCCAAATCTAATTTTCAGGAGGCCAGGGTGATGGGGATCCCTCTGGAATCTGAGGGAGTAACTCAAACAGTTGCTTCATCAGAGCCTGTGTTGCCGACCACTGGTCGTCGTGACAGCAGTGCACGTTCACGCTCAACATCCAACCGATCTGCACGTCAAAGCGGACGTCTGGCCACGGATTCAATCGGTTATTACCTGAGCAGCATCGGCAGGGTTCCTCTGCTCACAGCCGCTGAAGAAATCGAGCTTGCACATCATGTGCAGGCCATGAAGGAACTGCTCGAAATTGCTGAGGAGGATCGCACTCCAAGACAGAAACATCGCATCCGCATGGGCAAACGAGCGCGGGACCGGATGATGGCAGCCAACCTCCGCCTGGTTGTGAGTGTTGCCAAGAAATATCAGAACCAGGGTCTTGAACTGCTCGATCTTGTTCAGGAAGGTGCGATCGGCCTGGAACGTGCCGTTGACAAGTTCGACCCGGCCATGGGTTACAAGTTTTCAACCTATGCCTACTGGTGGATCCGCCAGGGAATGACTCGGGCGATTGATAACAGCGCCCGCACGATTCGCCTGCCGATTCACATCAGCGAAAAGCTCTCCAAGATGCGCCGGATCACGCGAGAACTGTCGCACCGCTTCGGTCGCCAGCCGAATCGGCTGGAACTGGCGAATGCGATGGGGATCGAACCTCGCGATCTGGAAGACCTGATCTCACAGAGTGCTCCCTGCGCATCGCTGGATGCCCACGCGCGTGGCGAGGAAGATCGCAGCACCCTAGGCGAACTGATCCCGGATCCCAACGGCGCTGAGCCGATGGAGGGGATGGACCGCAGCATTCAGAAGGAACATCTGGGTGGATGGCTCGCTCAACTGAACGAACGAGAACAGAAAATCCTCAAACTGCGCTTCGGACTGGATGGAGCGGAACCACTGACCCTCGCCGAAATCGGACGTCAGATCAATGTGTCGCGGGAACGGGTGCGACAGCTGGAGGCCAAGGCCATCCTCAAGCTGCGTGTCATGACCAACCATCAGCAGGCGGCCTGAGCGATTGCTCTCGTCCCTGCTGATCATCGGCACATGGATGCTGCTCGTTGTCTCAGCAGCATTGATCTGTCGCCGGCAGTGGCCGGAGCGACGGGAACTGAGTCGCAAGATCGTCCACATCGGAACCGGTCCCGTGATTGTTCTGGCCTGGTGGCTCTCAGTCCCGGCATCCATCGCTGTGCCGGTGGCCCTTGGCGTCACAGTGATCACAGCAGTCAATCACCGCCTGCAACTCCTCCCGGCCGTCGAGGATGTGGACCGGAACAGCTACGGAACCGTGGCGTATGGACTGGCCATCAGTGTGCTTCTGATCCTGTTCTGGCCTGATCAGGCCGTTGCGGTCTGCGCGGGAGTGCTGGTGATGGCCTTTGCCGACGGGCTGGCAGGGCTGGTTGGACGTGGCATGAACTCTCCCAGCTGGACCATCTGGCAACAGAGAAAATCCACGGCGGGCACGCTCACAATGGCGCTGACCAGCGCACTGGTGCTGCTGGTGCTGGTGCTGGCGAGTCAGAGTGCAATGCACCCTCTGCGGCTGATCGCGGTCAGCGCATTGGCCGTCGGCCTGGAGCAGTTGAGCCGCTGGGGACTCGACAATCTGAGCGTGCCAGTGGCAGTGGGCCTGTGCTGGGGCTGGATGACCGTTTGAGTGACCACAAGCTCCCTCGCAGCTCAGCGCACCGGAATTTCTGATGCAAGGGTGCTGGCCTTCTTCACGGATGCAGCCAGCTCATCGAGTAACTGAGCCGTTGATTCAATGCTGATGCAGGCGTCGGTGACACTCTGGCCGTAAGTGAGTGAGGAGCGATCGGCGCTGATCTTCTGATTGCCTTCAACCAGGTGGCTTTCCAACATCACACCCATCACATGGGTCGATCCTTTCTGCACCTGAGCGGCCACGGCCCTGAGAACCTCGCCCTGGCGGCGGAAGTCCTTGTTGGAATTGGCATGGCTGCAATCGACCATCAAACGATCCGGGAGGCCGGCTCCAGCCAGTTCGGCTGAGGCCTCCTGAATCGCCTCGAGGTGGTAATTGCTGCCGCTGTTGCCTCCCCTCAACACCAGATGGCCATAAGGATTGCCCGTGGTGCTGACGATGGAAGCATTGCCGTCGCAGTTGATTCCCAGAAAATGATGGGGACTGGAAGCTGACTGCATCGCATTGATGGCGATGGTGGCACTGCCGTCGGTGCCGTTCTTGTAACCAACGGGCATGGACAGCCCGGAGGCCATTTCCCGGTGGGTCTGACTTTCCGTGGTCCTGGCACCGATGGCGGTCCAGCTGATCAGGTCGGCGATGTACTGCGGAACCACCGGATCCAGCAGTTCCGTTGCGGTGGGCATGCCGTCACGAGCAAGATCCAGCAGCAGTGAGCGCGCCAGCCGCAGACCGGTGTTGATGTCGTAGGAACCATCGAGATGGGGGTCATTGATCAGTCCCTTCCAGCCCACGGTTGTTCGGGGCTTCTCGAAGTAAACGCGCATCACCACCTCCAGCTCCCCCGCATGCCGTTCCCTCAGCGGAGCCAGATGCTTGGCGTAATCAAGGGCCGCATCCACGTCATGCACAGAGCAGGGGCCAACGATCACCAGCAGACGCTGGTCGAGGCCCCGGAGAATCGACTGAATGCGATCCCGAGCGCTGGAGACGGTTTCGATGGCCCTGGCATCGGCAGGCAGATCTCCGTGCAGCAAGGCGGGCGGGACCAACGGTCGTGTGTCCACCACATGCAGATCGTGAGTGGTGGTCATGCCCCGAGCAATGAATGGTCTCAGGTTACGCAAGCTTCTTCGAGCCGCATGACGTCAGCCGGGAACGGTGACGCAGGAGAATGAACTTCGTTTGTCGTTGCTGCGCCGATTCCGATGCTGAGCACCTACCGCGAGAACGCTGCAGAACGCCTGGCCCAGGGAATCCCGCCGCTACCGCTCGATGCCGGCCAGACCAAAGCGCTCACGGAACTGCTGCAGGACCCGCCTGCCGGAGAAGAGCAGGAACTGCTGTATATGCTGAGCGAACGTATTCCGCCTGGAGTGGATGAAGCGGCCTACGTCAAAGCGACCTGGCTGAGTGCCATCGCCCAGGGTGAAGCGAGCAGTCCGCTGGTCTCCGCATTGGAGGCGGTCAAGCTGCTGGGAACGATGGTTGGTGGCTACAACGTCGCCGCCCTGATTGAGCTGCTCAAGCACGATGATGAGGAGCTTGCCGGATGCGCAGCGGAAGGCCTGAGCCGCACCCTGCTCGTCTACGACGCCTTCAACGAGCTGATGGAGCTCGCGGCGGACAACCGCTTCGCCAAACAGGTGGTGGACAGCTGGGCCGCCGCGGAATGGTTCACCTCCAAACCGGAACTCGCCGACTCGATCACCGTGACCGTCTTCAAGGTCGAGGGGGAAACCAACACCGACGATCTTTCTCCGGCAACCCATGCCACGACACGGCCGGACATCCCGCTGCATGCACTGGCGATGCTGGAGACGCGAGACCCCGAGGGTCTGCAGACGATCACCAGGCAGAAACAGGGTGATCATCCCGTCGTGTACGTGGGAGACGTGGTCGGAACAGGCAGCTCCCGCAAAAGCGCCATCAATTCAGTGCTCTGGCACACGGGTGAAGACATCCCGCATGTGCCGAACAAACGAGCCGGTGGCGTGATCCTGGGAGGAAAAATCGCCCCCATCTTCTTCAACACCGCGGAAGACTCCGGTGCACTCCCCATCGAATGTGACGTGACCGGGCTGAACACCGGTGATGTGATCACCATCCGGCCCTACGAAGGCACGATCGAACGGGACGGCGAAGTGGTGAGCCGCTTCGAGCTCAAGCCGGCCACGATCAGTGATGAAGTGCGCGCCGGTGGCCGCATCCCGCTGATGATCGGTCGGGCGCTGACCGACAAAGTGCGCGCCAAACTTGGTTTGAACCCGTCAGAGCTGTTCATCCGCCCCAGTGCTCCGGAGGACACCGGCAAGGGCTTCACCCTGGCTCAGAAGATGGTGGGCAAGGCCTGCGGCCTCACGGGTGTGCGACCCGGCACCAGTTGCGAGCCGCTGATGACCACCGTTGGATCCCAGGACACAACCGGTCCGATGACGCGGGATGAAATGAAGGAGCTGGCCTGCCTCGGCTTCTCCTCCGATCTGGTGATGCAGAGCTTCTGCCACACCGCCGCCTATCCAAAGCCTGTGGATCTTCAGACCCAGAAGGACCTGCCCGATTTCTTCGCCCAGCGCGGCGGCGTCGCACTGCGGCCCGGCGACGGCATCATCCACAGCTGGCTGAACCGCATGCTGCTGCCCGACACCGTGGGGACCGGCGGTGACAGCCACACCCGCTTTCCGCTGGGCATCTCCTTCCCTGCCGGATCAGGCCTGGTGGCCTTCGCCGCGGCCATCGGTGCCATGCCCCTTGACATGCCCGAATCAGTGCTGGTCCGATTCAGCGGTTCTCTGCAGCCGGGCGTGACCCTGCGCGATGTGGTGAACGCCATCCCCTGGGTTGCGATTCAACGAGGCCTGCTGACCGTCGAGAAAGCAAACAAGAAGAATCTGTTCAATGGCCGGGTCATGGAGATCGAGGGTCTTCCCGATCTGAAGCTCGAACAGGCCTTTGAACTCACCGACGCCAGTGCCGAGCGCTCCTGCGCCGGCTGCGCGATCAAGCTCTCCGAGCAAACGGTGAGCGAATACCTGCGCAGCAACGTGGCCCTGCTCAAAAACATGATTGCGCGCGGCTACAGCGATGCGCGCACCCTGGCCCGCAGAATCAAGGAGATGGAGGTCTGGCTGTCCAACCCCCAGCTGCTCAGCGCTGATGCCGATGCCGAGTATGCCGAGGTGCTGGAGATCAACCTCGACGAACTGACCGAACCGGTTCTGGCCTGCCCGAACGATCCGGACAATGTGAAGCTAATTAGTGAAGTGGCTGGAGCTCCGGTGCAGGAGGTGTTCATCGGCTCCTGCATGACCAACATCGGTCATTACCGGGCCGCGGCCAAGGTGCTGGAGGGAGCCGGTGAGAACAAGGCCCGCCTCTGGGTGTGTCCTCCCACGCGTATGGATGAGGATACTCTCAAGCAAGAGGGGTACTACGCCACCTTCGAAGCGGCAGGCTCACGCATGGAGATGCCGGGCTGCTCCCTGTGCATGGGCAACCAGGCCAGGGTCGAAGACGACACCACCGTGTTCTCCACAAGCACACGCAACTTCAACAACCGTCTGGGCAAAGGCGCCCAGGTGTACCTCGGCAGTGCAGAACTGGCAGCGGTCTGCGCTCAGCTGGGCCGAATCCCCACAGCGGAGGAATAC
This sequence comes from Synechococcus sp. MIT S9503, assembly GCF_047304175.1. Classification (GTDB taxonomy): domain Bacteria; phylum Cyanobacteriota; class Cyanobacteriia; order PCC-6307; family Cyanobiaceae; genus Synechococcus_C. The sequence continues at coordinate 2,069,297 of NZ_CP138955.1, forward strand.
CGCAAAATCGCCGCCGCCAAGATTGATCCTCTGTCAGACGAGCTCTATCGCTATCTGAACTTTGACCAGATCAGTGGTTTCGAGGATCAGGGCAGGGTTGTCAGTGCAGACGAGGAGGCGCAGGTGCTGGCCGGGGCTTGATCCCTGGCTGGCTGTGACATGGTCGTTCTGAGTGAACTGAAACAACGCCGCCACCAGCTTGGCTCCAGTCGCAGCATCCGAAGGCTGCTGGAGCGACGCTGGTGGGTTGTGGTACTTGCCCTGATGCTCACCGGTCTGGGCGCTGCCCTGACTGGCGTGCTGTTCAAGGCCGGAATCAAAATTCTGAGTGGCTGGCGCCTAGAGCTGCTGGCGGATCTTCCCCCCTGGGCTGTTCTGCCAGGACTGGGAGCTCTGGGCGGCCTGATTTCAGGTCTGATGGTGGCCTACCTGGCTCCGGCGGCGGGCGGATCCGGTATCACCCACATCATGGGCTTCCTGAAACACCGGGCGGTTCCGATGGGGCTTCAGGTGGGCCTGGTGAAGCTCGTGGCTGGAATTGTGGCCATCGGCAGTGGCTTCCCGCTGGGCCCGGAAGGCCCTGCGGTTCAGATGGGCGGATCGGTGGCATGGCAGATGGCGCGCTGGCTCAAAGCGCCCGTGGCCTTCAGGCGGGTGATCGTGGCCGCGGGTGGTGGCGCCGGTATCGCAGCTGTGTTCAGTGCCCCCATCGGAGGTTTCGTCTACGCGGTAGAGGAATTGCTGCACTCCGCCCGACCCGTGGTGTTGCTGCTGGTGATCGTCACCACGTTCTGGGCGGATGCCTGGGCCGACGTGCTCGGCCTTGCAGGTCTTAATTCGAGTGGCGGAGGCCTCGATGCAACACAAGGATTTCAGCTGGAACGGGAATACACCCCGCTGGTGAACTTCCTGCCGATCGATCTGGGCTATCTGATCGGGCTTGGCGTGGTGGTCGGAGTGCTTGCGGAGCTCTACTGCCGCTACGTGCTTGCGATGCAGCGCAAGGGCAATGCCTGGTTCGGCGATCACCTGGTGCTGCGCATGGTGATCAGCGGCGGGGTGCTCGGTGGGGTGTATGCCTTTCTACCTGAGGCCTTTCACAACCTGGAGGGCCTGCAACACCTGATCGCAGATGGCAAAGCCGATATCCCCATGGCGCTGGGGACCTTCACCGTGCTGTTCTTCAGCACCGGACTTGCGGCTGCGTCAGGAGCCCCAGGCGGACTGTTCTTCCCGATGCTCATCCTTGGAGGAGCGATCGGTCTGGCCTGCGGCATCTGGGTGGAAGCGCTCACCGGACACGTACCGAGCACCTATGTCTTCGCCGGCATGGGTGCCTTCGTGGCCAGCTGTTCACGCACACCGATCACAGCGATGTTTCTGGCCTTCGCCCTCACGAAGGACCTGCTGATTCTCAAACCGATCCTGGTGGCCTGCCTGGCCAGCTTCCTCGTGGCCCGCCTGTTCGATGACCGATCGATCTATGAGCGCCAGCTGGGCATGGAGCTTCTGGAGGAGGATCACCTGGAAGCCCGCAGGGAGAGAAGGGGCGGCATTCATCACTCCTGGGAGGGATCGGTCCGACGCCGGAAATTCCAGGCCCCGAATCCCTCGACCCAGCACAAAAGCACAGACAACCGAGGGGATCCCGAATCGGATGATCGCTGATCCTTCAGGATGAAGATCTGAAGCACAGGCCCTCCTGAAACAGGAAACACTGCTGTTTGATCCGGCCGTACCGGAAACGGGTGCTCTGCGCGCAGTGATGGCCTTCCCCAGCACCTACACGGTTGGAATCACCAGCCTCGGCTATCAGATCGTCTGGGCCACCCTGGCCATGCGGCCCGATCTGGATGTGCGTCGCCTGTTCACCGACCAGAGTGATCCACTGCATCGGCAGACCGATCTGTTCGGACTCTCCCTCAGCTGGGAGCTTGATGGTCCCGTGCTGTTGGATCTGCTGGAACAGCAGCGGATACCCATCTGGAGCGAACAACGCACGGATCAGGATCCAATCGTGTTCGGCGGTGGTCCTGTGCTGACAGCGAACCCGGAACCGCTCGCTCCCTTCTTCGATGTGGTGCTGCTGGGAGACGGCGAAGAACTGTTGCCCAGCTTCATCGACACACTGCAGGAGGTTCGGGCTGAATCACGATCCGTTCGCCTGCGACGACTGGCCCAGGTGCCGGGGATTTATGTGCCGTCGCTATACGCACCAAGTTATGGCAGCGATGGGAATCTCAAAAACATCAAACCAATCGAAACGGATCTGCCAACAACCGTCAGCAAGCAGACCTGGCGCGGCAACAGCCTCAGCCATTCAACGGTGATCACCCCCGAATCCGCCTGGCCCGATATCCACATGGTGGAGGTGGTGCGCAGCTGCCCCGAGCTATGTCGTTTCTGTCTTGCCAGTTATCTGACTCTCCCCTTCCGCACTCCCTCCCTCGACGAAGGCCTGATCCCTGCAGTCGAGAAAGGGCTCGCTGCTACGCGCAGACTTGGACTGCTCGGTGCATCAGTTACTCAGCATCCACAGTTTGACGATCTGCTCAGCTGGCTTGGTCATGATCGCTTTGAGGATGTGCGCTTGAGCGTCAGTTCAGTGCGGGCAGCCACGGTGACGACTGAGCTCGCCAGCGGTCTGGCCCGCCGCGGCAGCAAATCGCTGACGATCGCCATCGAAAGCGGCAGCGAACGCATGCGCCAGGTGGTGAACAAGAAACTCAGCAACGAGCAGATCAGCGCAGCTGCACGTCATGCCAAGGAGGGCGGACTGCGTGGTCTGAAGCTCTACGGAATGGTGGGATTGCCCAGCGAAGGGGAAGAGGATGTGGAAACAACGGCTGATCTTCTGCTTCAGCTCAAGAAAGCAACCTCTGGACTGCGTTACACCCTGGGTGTGAGCACGTTTGTCCCCAAGGCTCAGACGCCCTTCCAGTGGCAGGGCGTGAGGCCTGAGGCCGACAAACGTATGAAACGTCTGGCCAAACGACTGAAGCCGAAGGGCATTGATCTGCGGCCTGAGAGTTACGGATGGAGCGTGATCCAGGCCCTGCTCTCCCGCAGTGACCGCCGCCTGGCACCTGTGATCGCCGCCGTACGGGGATCACAGGAAAGCCTCGGAGGCTGGAAAAAGGCCTACCGCAGCAGCAGAGCTGGTGAGCTGCCGGAAGCCCGAAGCGCTGGGGTGGATCTTCCTGTGCCTCCGCCGTGGGAGCAGGTTGTTCACGAAAACTGGTGTGAGACCGTGGTGCTCCCCTGGGAACACATCAACGGTCCGCTGGGAAGAAAGACCCTGCTCAGGCACCAGGGGCAGGCTCTGGCCGGAGCTGCTCCGACACTTCAGATCTGAGAGGTTCAAAGCTGAGAGACGCCCGCAGACCTGCGAGCAGAATCCACCCGGCAATGTTCAGACGACTGTCAAAAAAGGGCAGATCAGTGCCATGCAGAACCATCAAAACGAACATTGCCGTCCACCAGGCCCTGTCGAAAAGACCTGACAGTCCCAGGCGCAGGCTCACCAACAGAAGAGCCAGAACAAATCCCACCAGAAGGACTGCCACCGGCAGACCATGACTGATGGCCAGCTCCAGCGGCAGGTTGTGGGCATGACCATGCCACTGGCCGGTGCGAAGTGGATAGATCACTGAAAATGCCGCAGCTCCCCATCCCAGCCAAGGCCGTTCACCAATCAGTTGCAGCGCCACATTCCACTGGCTGATGCGCGTGGAGGCCAGAACCCGTTCTCCCCCGTACTGGCTGTCACTGAGACGGGCCCAGAGATTTTCAGGAACAAGTGTCCTGGCGGGATCCTGCAGCGATAGCGGCACCCCTGGAAGCACCGACAGCAACACAGGCAGCAGCGCCACAACCATCACAGGAATCAACCAAGGCCAGCTGGGTGGACCCAGAACAAGCGGCACCACCAGCACCAGCGAACCCCAGCCGTTGCGGGATTCCGTGAGCACCAAAGCCAGCACCACCAACACAGCCAGAAGCAAAACCACGCAGCGGCGCCAGCGGTTGAGCCCCTGCTGGACCAGGGCCGCAAGTGTCAGTGGCCAGACCAGAGCCAACCAGGCGGAGGCGATGTTGGCGTAATCAAATAGACCTGAAAGACGCCCTTCAGGCCGTCCGCCTGCTGCCATAAACCAGACGATCAATCCCCCCAGCAGCTGCCAGGGGCCCTGCCAGCCCCACCAGAGCTGACCAAGGCCGGTGATCACCACTGGAACAGTTCCTGCCACCAGCCAGAGAGCGCAGCGGCGGCGGGCCTCACCACTCAAGACATAGGGCTGAAAACCCCAGAACCCCCAGAAGAAGGGAATCCAGTTACCCAGACCGACCCAGGCAAGTGCCTGATCATTGGCCTGAAAGCACCCCAGGATCATCAGGCCTGCACTCATCAGCAGCGGAGCATTCCAGGGATCACGCCAGTAGGGGCGATCACGCCCGGCACTTCCATAGAGGAGAGCTGGGAACAGCAGCAGGCTGCCCAGCAGAGCCGAGGAAGGCAGCAGAAAAAGCCCGAGCTGAAAACAGCGCCAACCCGGTGAGGAGGCAGAGGAAGGTCTGCCCTGATCAAGCCAGACCATCACGCGAACACAGCCGTCCGACCCCTGTAGACCATCACCTGACGGCGCAGGTGAAGGCGAAGAGCCCTTGCCAGAGCGAGTCGCTCGGTATCACGACCCTTGCGGATCAGGTCTTCCACCTCATCGCGGTGGCTGACGTGAGCGATCGTCTGCTCGATGATCGGGCCGTCATCGAGTTCCTCGGTGACGTAATGAGAGGTTGCGCCGATCAGCTTCACCCCCCGTTCCCAGGCCCGGTGATAGGGCTGTGCGCCCTTGAACGCTGGCAGGAAGGAGTGATGGATATTGATCACATTGGGAAATTGCGCGAGGAAGGAGCCGCTGAGCACCTGCATGTACTTGGCAAGCACCGCCAGCTCAACCTGATGCTCAAACAACAGCTCAAGGATGGTTGCTTCGGCATCAGCCTTGGTCTCGCGGGTCACAGGCACAACAACAAACGGGACTCCGAACTCCTTGCAGCAGCTCTGAAGATCAGGGTGGTTGGCGATCACCAGAGGAACCTGCATGGACAGTTCCCCGCTGCGAGCGCGCCAGAGCAGATCCAACAGGCAGTGACTCTGCTTGCTCACAAGAATCGCAACGCGGGGATGCTCATCCGAGAAATGCAGCTGAGCTTCACCGCCGAGTCGTTGTGCCAGAGACTCCACCGCTGGAGCAATCGCCTGACGAGGCAGACCGAAACCATCCAGATCCCATTCGATCCTGCTGAGAAAAAGACCGGCACCTGAATCGGTGTGATGATCGGCATGACGGATGTTGCCCCCGTTAGCAGCCACCCAGCCGGCCAGCTCGCTGACGAGGGCAGGACGATCTGGACAGATCAGCTGCAGGATGACCGAGGCGGAGGACAAGAATTCCAGAGAAGCGAAGACATTGATTCTGCGCCCGGGGCGTTCCCGGCGTCTCAGCGGAGATGCAGTTTCAGATCCCTGGCGGTGGCCTTTCGGATCCGGGCACGGATGGTCAACATGCCGAGACGTTCATGAGCTGCAACCCGGTGACAGCCATTGAATCCCCAGAGCTGTCCATCCACCTCCAGGAGCTCGATCGGTTCATGCAAGCCTTCCTTTCGAATCGAGGCCATCAAGGCTTCAACCTTGTGCTCGTCAAGAAAGCGCTGCAGAGGCCTGCGAACGGAAGCCAACGGCACCGTGTCCACTCGCATGGCCGTTCGTGTTAAGGCGATGATCAGCCCAATTTAAGTGGCAGTTAAAGTCGCCACGATTCTCGTGAACTCCGATGCTGAGTGCCCTGCGCCGCGTGGCCGCCTTCTGCCTCTGCCTCGCTCTCTGTTTCGGCCTCGCTGCCTGTGATGGCGGTGCCAATGCCACACCTGCCACCATCAGCCCTGACGACATGGCAGTCATCCGTCGCCAGGTGGAAGGTTTCACAGCTGCCAGGGATCGGCTGCCTGAGCTGAGCAAGCTGGTCGAGGAGCGCGACTGGACGTTCACCCGGAACCTGATCCATGGCCCCATGCAGGAAGTGAGCCGCGAGATGCTCTACATCAATCAACGCCTGCTCCCCCAGGATCGAGCCGAAGCGAAAAACCTGGCCAAATCCCTGAAGGATGCCTTGGCCGATCTTGACGAAGCCGCTCGTCTTCAGGACGCCGCCAAGCTTCAGAAAGCCTTCGATGAACTGGAGTCAGGCTTCACCAACTACGCCACAGTCATCCCCGAGCAGGCGCTGAGCTGACCACATCCGTTGCCGTCATCGGTGCTGGAGTCACCGGCACCGGCACCGCCTGGCAACTTGCCAAGCTTGGACACAGTGTTTTGCTCGCGGATCCATCACTGGCGACACCGATCCCGGACACGCCAGCTGATCGTCATCTGAATGGCAGCACCGCCTCACTGGGCGTGCTCATGGGTCATGCCTTCAGACGTTCAAGCGGTCGGGCCTGGAGATTGCGCCAACGCAGCATGGCGCTGTGGCCAGCCTGGGTTGAACAACTGAATCATCCGGAATCACCTCTGGCTCTGGAGACTCCGCTGATCCAGCTCGCGGGCAGTGCCGAAGAGGCGCAGCGGCTGAACCAGCTCGCATCAGCGCGACCAGGATCAGGACTGCAGTTCATCGACAACACAAGGCTGCAGAAAGCAGATCCGGCCTGGCCGCAAGTTGGCCACGGAGCCATGCTCTCGGAACGCGATGGAAGGATCGACCCTCTGCGACTGCTGAAGGCACTGCGAAGGGGCCTGACGGAACAGAACATCGCCTGCCTGGCGACAGCTGTTGTGGAGCTGCAGCGCCTGAACAGTGGCAACCGACAACGCCGCTGGCGTATCAAGACAACCGACGGGACCTGCGAAGACGTTGACCGGGTGGTGATCTGCTCCGCCCTGGGAAGCAATGAACTGCTGCAGAACCTTGGCCATCAACGCCCGATGGCGCCTGTGCTCGGACAGGTTCTTGAACTTCAGCTCAACAACCCACCCGGACAATGGACTGCATGGCCGGCGGTGCTCAGCTGCAGCGGCATCAATCTGATTCCCCACGGACCAAATCGCCTGTGGATCGGAGCCACCCTGGAGCCTGGAACGACAGCGGATCCCGCCGCCGCAGACACCATGAAGCGCCTGAACGACCTGGCGCCAACATGGCTTGAGGAGGCAACACTGGCAGAGCAATGGTCTGGTCTGCGCGCGCGACCGATCGAACGACCGGCTCCCTTGCTGGAAGAACTTGAGCCTGGGCTTCTTCTGGCATCTGGTCATTACCGCAACGGTGTGCTGCTGACACCAGCAACCGCTGAATGGGTCTGCGAACAGATTGAAAACGCGCAGATGAGCTGAACCTCAATCGCGGGGGGACAAGCTGAAATAAATTCAGTAATATCAATCAGTCTTGATAGATCAAGATTGGTTGATATTTCCCATCAGGCGTCCCACCCTTGTTCTCCCACAAGACCATGCAACGCTCCTTTCTCACGAGAGCCCTGACTGTCATCTCAGGAGTGGCAGCAGGACTCAGCCTGGCTGCTTGCTCCACAGGTGGTGGTAGTGACGAAAAAATCCAGGGCAACCTTTCCGCAGCAGGTGCATCCTTCCCTGCGGCCATTTACCAGCGATGGTTTCAGGGCTTGTCGCCCCAGGGTGTGAATGTCAATTATCAGTCAGTGGGTTCAGGCGCCGGTGTGCGTCAATTCACGGCGGAAACCGTCGATTTCGGCGCATCCGACAAGCCAATGAAACCCGAAGCCATCGCCAAGGTGAGTCGCGGTGTGGTGCAGATCCCCATGACCGCGGGTGCGATCGCCGTGGCTTACAACAACCCCGGCTGCGATCTATCACTCACCCAGAAACAACTGGCAGGCATTTTTCTCGGGCAGATCACGAACTACAGCAAGCTCGGATGTGCCGACAAGGCGATCAACGTTGTTCACCGTTCCGATGGCTCCGGCACCACCTACAACTTCACGAAACATCTGGAAGCCATCAGCCCGGAATGGAAGAAGGATGTTGGTGCAGACAAGTCGGTCAAATGGCCAACCGGTGTGGGAGCCAAAGGCAATGAAGGCGTCTCAGCTCAGCTGAGTCAGATCAACGGTGGAATCGGCTACGTGGAACTGGCCTATGTGAAAGGCGATCTCCAGGCAGCTGCAGTGCAGAACGCCTCGGGTGAACAGGTGAAGCCCAGCAATGCCGCGGCCAGCGAAGCTCTTGGTTCCATTGAACTCGGTCCCGATCTGATCGGAAGTAATCCCAATCCCAAAGGGGGCTATCCGATCGTCACCTTCACCTGGGTGCTGGCCTATGAAACAGGTAACGACGACAAAACAGCAATGTTGAAGAAGACCTTCAACTTCATGCTTTCAGAGCAAGCACAGTCGCAAGCTCCAGAGCTGGGCTACGTCTCATTACCACCTGAAGTTGTGAGCCAAGCCAAAGCTGCTGCCGATTCCATCAATTGAACGATCGCAACCTCTAGATCAATTGCTTCAACACCAACTTGCACAAAAAACCCCGCCTGATCACAGACGGGGAACATTGAAAGATGGATTCAAACCAGGAATGATCTGATCACTTCGATTCAGTGAATTCGGCATCAATCACGTCATCGCCGGAATCACCAGATCCCGAAGCACCCCCAGCACTGGCACCTGGATCACCACCCGGAGCGGCACCTGCTTCAGCACCGGCCTGCTGATACACGGAAGCTCCCACGGTGTAAAGCTCCTGCTGAAGTTCCTCCAGCAGGGTCTTCATCGCGTCGTAATCCTCCTTCTCAGTGGCTTCCTTGAGCTTGGTGCGCTTCTCTTCCACCTTGGTCTTCGCGTCTGCATCAACCTTGTCGCCAAGCTCTTCCATCTGCTTCTCAGCCTGATAAACAAGGGTTTCGGCCTGATTCTTGAGATCGATGCGCTCACGCTTCTCCTTGTCGGCGCTGGCATTGGCCTCGGCATCCTTCACCATGGTCTCCACCTCGGAATCGCTGAGGGTGGAGGCTCCGGTGATCGAGATGGATTGCTCCTTGCCGCTGCCCTTGTCCTTGGCCGTGACGCTGAGAATGCCGTTGGCATCGATGTCGAACGTCACTTCAATCTGAGGCACGCCGCGGGGAGCAGCAGGGATGCCATCAAGACGGAAGGTTCCGAGGCTCTTGTTGTCGGAGGCCATTTCACGCTCACCCTGGAGCACGTGAATCTCCACGTTGGTCTGGCCGTCCACAGCAGTGGAGTAGGTCTCGGATTTCTTGGTAGGCACCGTGGTGTTGCGGGTGATCATCTTGGTCATCACACCGCCGAGGGTCTCCACACCCAAAGAAAGAGGGGTGACGTCAAGCAACAGGATGTCCTTGACTTCACCGGCGAGAACACCGCCCTGGATGGCAGCACCAACGGCCACCACCTCGTCAGGGTTCACCGTCTGATTGGGATCCTTGCCGGTGACCCGCTTCACAAGCTCGAGCACCGCTGGAATCCGGGTGGAACCGCCCACCATCACGATCTCATCGAGCTCTCCGGAGGAGAGCTTTGCGTCCTTGAGTGACTGCTCGACAGGAACGCGGCAGCGGTCAATCAACTTGGACGCCAGTTCCTCGAACTTGCCTCGGGTCAGGGTGAGGTCGAGATGCTTGGGCCCTTCTGGAGTGGCCGTGATGAACGGCAGATTGATTTCACTCTGCGTGGCACTGGAAAGTTCAATTTTGGCCTTTTCAGCAGCTTCGGTGAGACGCTGAAGAGCCTGCTTGTCCTGACGCAGATCAATGCCCTCATTCGTCTTGAAGGTGTCGGCAAGGTGATCAACGATCACCTTGTCGAAGTCATCACCACCGAGGTGGGTGTCTCCGGAAGTCGACAGCACTTCAAAAACGCCGTCGCCGACCTCGAGAACCGACACGTCGAAGGTTCCACCACCGAGATCGAAGACCAGGATCCGCTCATTACTCTTCTTGTCGAGCCCGTAAGCCAATGCCGCAGCGGTGGGCTCGTTGATGATGCGCAGCACCTCAAGACCGGCGATCTTGCCCGCATCCTTGGTGGCCTGACGCTGGGAATCATTGAAGTAAGCGGGAACCGTGATCACCGCCTGGGTGACCGATTCGCCGAGATACTTGCCGGCGTCCTCAGCCAGCTTGCGCAGCACCTGGGCGGACACCTCCTCAGGGGCGAATTGCTTTTCAAGAACCGGACACTTCACCTTCACATTGGAGCCGGCCTTCTCAACCGAGTAACTGACTTCCTTCGACTCCTCGTTCACCTCATCGACCCGGCGGCCGATGAAACGCTTCACGGAATAGAAAGTGTTGTCGGGATTCATGACCGCCTGGCGCTTGGCGATCTGTCCAACCAACTGGTCCTGATTCTTGGTGTAGGCCACCACCGACGGCGTGGTGCGAAAGCCCTCGGCATTGGCGATCACGGTGGGCTTGCCGCCCTCCATCACCGACACACAACTGTTGGTGGTTCCGAGATCGATGCCGACAACCTTGCCCATCCGTGCCTCCTTGCTTCGCGTAATGACTGATTAGATCCTCTGCATCTTCGGCAGAGGCAATGCCTCCAGGCGAGGTGTGGTTCCCGAACAGACCAATGACCCTGCAGGCTGGTGTGCAGGATCGCGCTTCTCTGAATGATCAGCGGAACCACGGGACTGATCGGCTTGCTTGGTCAACCCGTGAGCCACTCCCTGTCCCCGGTGATGCACAACGCTGCGCTGAAAGCGATGGATCTCGACTGGCGCTACATGGCGCTTCCCTGTGAGAAGGAAGATCTTGAGGCAGTGCTCGACGGATTGAAAGCCGTGGGTTGCCGCGGACTGAACGTGACCATTCCGCACAAGCAGCAGATTGCTGGACTCTGCAGAGAGTTGAGCCCCCTCGCCAGGCGACTTGGTGCCGTGAACACACTCACGCCTTTGAAAAACGACGGCTGGCATGGACACAACACCGACGCTGAAGGTTTTCTGGCACCGCTGCAGGAGCATTTGGAAGAGTGGCGAGGCAGTGAAGCGGTTGTGCTGGGCTGCGGCGGCAGCGCCAGAGCGGTGGTGGCTGGGCTGCAGCAACTTCCCCTGGCAGCGATCCACGTTGCAGGGCGACGCCCTGACGCGCTGGAAACCTTCCTGAAGGACCTGAAGGCGGACCAAAGCAGCGAAAGCGTGCAGCTGATCGCCACGGCGCTTGAACCGGAACCGATCAGAAGGGTCCTGAAGACATCGAAACTAGTGGTGAACTCGACGCCTGTTGGCATGCAGGGGCATGGAAATGACAAGGCGATGCCCCTGAACCGTGATCTCTGGGCGCCCCTTGATCCATCCATGACGCTCTATGACCTGATCTACACACCACGCCCAACGCCCTGGCTCGCACTTGGCAGGCAGCTCGGTTGCCGCACCATCGATGGCCTGGAGATGCTGGTTCAGCAGGGAGCCGCATCACTGCGTCGATGGTCGGGACGGACAGAGGTACCGGTTGAGCTGATGCGGGAAGCAGCCCTGCGAAGTCTGAACTCGAAACAGGCTCAACCTGAAGGAACCACAGACTGAATCAACGGACTGAATCACACGACCTACGCTCGGGCCACTATCGAGGCTGTAATGCCCATTCCCGTCTGGCAAAGGCTCCTGGGTCTACTGGTGTACGTGCTGCCCTGGAGCGACGCAATTCCTTTTGGAAGCCATCTGATGGGTCAGTTTCCCTGGATGCAATGGCTGACCCTGCCGGCCTTGCCTCTGGTGCTGCTCGAGCGGGGCATCCCCTTTGGGAATCTGCTGGTGTTCTTCGTGCTGTTTCTGGCCGTGGTGCGCAATCCGAACGTGCCTTACTTCCTGCGCTTCAACACGCTCCAGGCTCTGCTGGTGGACATCATCGTGGTCCTGCTGGGATATGCCTTCAGCATCCTGCTGCAACCGCTGGGCAGTGATCTGATGCTGCGCACCCTGTCGAGCACGGTGGTGGTGGCAGTGCTCGCGGTGGTGATCTTCGCCCTGATCGAGTGCATCCGAGGCAAGGAACCGGATCTCCCCGGATTGAGCCAGGCCGTGCGCATGCAGCTTTACTGAACGCGTCAACCCCAAAGAGATAGGCTGTTGGATCCGTCGCTCACAAGGTGAGCCATCAGTCCCCGTCGGATCTGTCTCCATGACCCAGCAGCCTTATTACGAGACCATGTACATCCTTCGTCCGGACATTCCGGAGGAGGAGGTTGAGTCTCACCTGACCAAATACCGCGACATCCTGGTGGAGACCGGTGCGGATGTTCTGGACAACCAGATGCGCGGAAAGCGCCGCCTTGCGTATCCGATCGCCAAGCACAAGGAAGGGATCTACGTTCAGCTGAGCCATAACGGCGATGGCCAACAGGTTGCTGTTCTTGAAAAAGCGATGCGCCTCAGCGAGGACGTCATCCGTTATTTGACCGTGAAGCAGGACGGACCTCTCCCGGCTCCCCGGGTGGTGCCCGGAAGTGAACCCGCTACCCAGTCCGAAACAGTCGAAACTCCAGCCTGAGCAATAGGCATTGTTGAACTGCTGACCGGGCGATAGCGTTCGGTCATGCAGCCTCAGGAAGACAAACACCAGGCACCGTTGCCACTCTGGAGTACTTCGCCGGAGAGGAGTTGGACAGGTCCGGCAAACGAATCTGAAAATGATGCTCTGCGCGCGCGCATCGTTGAACTCGAGCAAGTGTTGGCGGACTACGAAGCACTGCTGGGTGAGCTGCCCGAGCTGTTCGAGCGCAAGTTCCAGCAACGCCTTGATCCACTCATGGAGCGATACCGCCTTCTCGCGAAAGCTCAGGAAATGCTGGGTGAACCTGCGCTGCCACTGCTTGAGGAGCCATCCAAGCCGCTGACGCGGAAACCCATTCCATTTCTGGATCGCTGGCGTCAAAACCGGGACAACACAGAGCGACGCATCGATCGGAACGCCGCCTGAATTGATCCTCACTCAGGGTTGATCAGCGACGTCGGGCTGCAGACCAGAGCCTGATGGGCAGGCCCCAGACGTAGATGAATCCCTCTGCCGCGCGGTGATCGAACTGATCATCGCTGCCATAGGAAGCCATTGCAGGAACGTAGAGGCTGCTGTCACTTGATCCGCGGCCCGTGACGATGGCATTGCCCTTGTGCAGACGCAGGCGGACGGTGCCGTTCACATGGTTCTGGGTGCGATCCATGAATCCATCGAGAGCGTCCTTGAGCGGTCCGAACCAGAGACCCTGATACACCAGGTCGGCCCATTGCATCTCCAGCTGTCGCTTGGTGCGAAGCACATCCGCTGCAAGCGTCAGGCTCTCCAGTTCCTGATGGGCCTGAATCAGCAGGAGCAAGCCGGGGGTTTCGTAGATCTCACGGCTCTTGATGCCCACCACCCGGTTCTCGATCATGTCGAGCCTGCCGATGCCATGCATTCCGGCCAGACGGTTGGCTTCACGGATCAGCTCAACCGGAGCCAGCCGCACACCGTCAATACTCACCGGATTGCCTGCCTCGAAGCCGATTTCAATCTCCTGAGATTGAGAGGGCGCCGCGTCAACAGACACGCTCATGGCGAACACCTCTTCCGGAGGCGCCACCATCGGATCCTCAAGCGGGCCCGCCTCCACACTGCGGCCCAGCAGGTTGAGATCAATCGAGTAGGGCGATTTCTTGCTCACCGGAGCAGGAATCCCACAACGCTCGCCGTAGGAAATCGTTTCCTCACGGCTCATCCCCCATTCGCGCGCAGGAGTCAGCACTTTCAGATCAGGAGCCAGGGCGGCGATGGCCACATCGAAGCGCACCTGATCGTTTCCCTTGCCGGTGCATCCATGGGCGACGGCATCGGCACCCACTTCCCGAGCCACCTCTACGAGGCGTCTGGCGATCAACGGACGAGCCAGTGCCGTGGACAGCGGATAGCGACCCTCATACAGGGCATTGGCACGGATTGCCGGAAAAGCGAATTCCTCGATGAAGGGCTGGATCAGATCACCGACCAGGGACTGGCTTGCACCGGCCTCAAGAGCCTTCAGGCGAATCGGCTCCAGCTCATCGCCCTGGCCGAGGTCTGCCGCAAAGGTGATCACCTCATCAACTCCCCACTCCTGCTTGAGGTAGGGAATGCAGACACTGGTGTCCACACCTCCGGAATACGCGAGCACAACCTTCTTGGCGCGTCCCATCAAGCGGACTCCTGATCTGTATCGGAACTACTCCGATTCTCCCCTCCCGCGGGACGACCACAGCAGCCAGCAGACCATCAGCCCTGTGGGCACGAACAGCAGTGCCAGCACGGGCAGCCAACTGGGCTGAAGAGGATCAGGATGCTGATGTCCCCAAAGCCGCAGAACGGCGCTCAACAGCAGGGAAAGTCCCCAGACGGAAGCGAGAATCATCGCTTTCTTCAAGGGCGGAAAATTCGTTGTCTTCTATGATGAAGGATTGGCCCCAGAGAACTTGTCATCAGCTCTCACGGACTTGAGCGCCCTCGACAGCGTCAATCCGGCCCTGACCCGCTACGGCCGCAACGAGCCAGCACCGGTGCTCCCTCTGCGCGAGGAACCTGATCTGCTGAGCTGGCTTGAAACCAGCGGCCGTCTGGTGGAGGACGAGGAATCCAGCTCTCCCGAGGTCAGCACGGTTGAAGAGGAGGAACTCTCCGCGCTGATGGGTGAAAAAGAGGACTACAAGGCTGACGAAGAGAACGAAGAAAACTGGGAAGACTGACTTAATGTCCCAGCGATTCGTCTTCGGGACTTGAGCGCTTCTGCGGACCGATCCACCCGTCTCGACGGTCGTGTCTCCGCTGCTGTGTTGATCGCGGTGGTGGTCATGGTCGCCTTTGCATCGGACCGCTGGATCCCCAACAGCCTGCTGAGCCTGCCTCTACTCACGGCCACGCTGATTTCTGCCGTTGTGACCTGGTGGGGAGCACCGCAGCTGAGAGCACTGAAGATGGGCCAGGTAATCCGAACGGAGGGTCCTGAAGCGCATCACTCCAAATCCGGCACTCCGACCATGGGTGGTCTGCTGGTGGTTCCAATCGGGGTGATCGCAGGATGTCTGATCAGCTGGGAAGGACGCAGCGCTGAGCAGCTGTTGGCTGTCGGGCTGGTGACGCTGGCGTACATGATCATCGGTGGCATCGATGATTGGAGCAGCCTGACCAAACGCACCAACACAGGTCTGAAACCCAGGGGAAAGATCCTGTTGCAAGGTGCTGCCGCCGTTCTGTTTCTGGGCTGGTCTGCCTGGCAGGGATGGATTCCGGATGCGGTGAACCTTCCCTTCGAGCTGGTGATTCCTTTCGGCTGGCTGATCTGGCCGCTGGGGTTGTTCGTTTTCCTGGCGGAAAGCAACGCCACCAATCTCACCGATGGCCTGGACGGCCTTGCCTCAGGTTGTGGAGCCCTTGTGTTCACAGGTCTTGGTCTGCAGTTGATGCTGCGCGGCAACAACGGTGATCCGGCCTTGGCGGGGTTCTGCCTCGCGATGGCTGGGTGCTGGCTGGGCTTTCTCATTCACAACCGCAACCCGGCACGGGTGTTCATGGGAGATACGGGATCCCTGGCGATGGGCGCGTCACTCAGCGCCGTGGCACTGCTGTCAAACAGTCTCTGGCCACTGCTGGTGATGGGCGGCGTGTTCCTGGCCGAATCACTGTCGGTGATCGTGCAGGTCTGGGTGTTCAAAGCAACCAAAGGGCCTGACGGCATCGGACGCAGGGTGTTCCGAATGGCTCCGCTTCATCACCACTTCGAACTGGGTGGAACAGCCGAGCAGATCGTGGTGCCGATGTTCTGGCTTGTAACTGCAGGGCTGGTCATGCTGGGTATCGTGCTTCGCCCCACCTGATCCATCGACCATGAGCTATTTCACCTGGAAGGAAGCAGGTCTGACCGCCGATTGCGCCAGCCTCGAGGCGATGGCCGCACGATTTGAGGAAGCCGCCAGCCTGATGCGGCGCATGGCCGACAGAGGGTTCGTTCTGGAACAGCGCAACGGCGCTCAGCACATCACGCACACGGATGCGGAAGTTTTCCAGTCGTGGGGGTTTGTGAATGAAGAACCGGCGGAGCGCCAGCTGACCCTGATGCACGATCTTGAACCGTGAACTGATGCCCTTCAGACCCTCGTGCGCAGGGCTCCAACCAACCAGACAATGACGAACGCCAGCAGCGAAGCACCCAGATAGATCAGGGCCCATTTCTGCACAGTGGCGATCTCCCAGCCGAAGATCAACCCATCAGCGGCATCCCCCGCCGTTGTGAATGCAACGGACGTGAAGCCCAGGGTTGAGAGCATCAGGCGCGGAGCGAAGATCAGACCATGCTGCCCTGAAAAAGGCCATGACGACGTTTCCCGCCACCGTGATGCTTCTGGGCAGTGGTGAATTGGGCAAGGAGGTGGCCATCGCCGCCCAGCGCCTGGGCTGCAGGGTGATCGCCTGCGATCGCTATGCCGGGGCGCCGGCCATGCAGGTGGCAGATCTGGCCGAGGTCCTGGCGATGACCGAACCTGAAGCACTGCTGGAGGTTGTGCGTCGCCACAGGCCCACCGTGGTGATTCCCGAGATCGAAGCGCTGGCTGTGAACGCGCTGGACGAACTGGAAACGGAGGGCATCACCGTGATTCCCACGGCACGCGCCACTGCCGTGACGATGAACCGTGATCGGATCCGCAACCTTGCCGCCAAGGAACTCGGACTGCGCACCGCACGTTTCGCCTATGCCTGCAGTGCCGAGGAACTGCACAGAGCGGCAGAACCTCTTGGATGGCCAGTGGTTGTGAAACCGGTGATGAGCTCCTCCGGAAAAGGACAGAGCGTGGTGCAACGCAGTGAAGATCTTGATCAAGCCTGGGAGGTGGCCATCGCCAACGCACGTGGAACCTCCGCCCTGGTGATCGTGGAGGAGTTTCTGCGATTTGATCAGGAGATCACACTGCTCACAATCCGACAGCGAAACGGGTCCACTCTGTTCTGTCCGCCGATCGGACATGAGCAGGCCAACGGTGACTACCAGTGCAGCTGGCAGCCCGCTGAACTCAGCGAAGAACAGCTGCATCGGGCCCAGACGATGGCCCGAGAGGTGACCGACAACCTGGGCGGTGTCGGTCTGTTCGGTGTGGAGTTCTTTCTCTGTGGTGACGAGGTGATCTTTTCAGAGCTGTCTCCGCGTCCCCATGACACGGGTCTGGTCACTCTGATCAGCCAGAACCTGAGTGAATTCGAATTGCACCTGAGAGCTGTGCTTGGTTTGCCGATCCCGGCCATCCGCTGCGCAGCGGCGGCAGCCAGCAGGGTGATTCTCGCGGACAGGCATGGCAGCCAGGTGAGCTACAACGGCCTTGATTCAGCCCTGAGCGAACCCGACACCCAGGTGCTGTTGTTCGGAAAAGCCCAGGCCCGCCCCGGTCGACGCATGGGAGTGGCACTGGCGCTTGGTCAGCAACGGACCGATGCTCAGGCCAGAGCCGACCGGAGCGCCGCAGCAGTGAACCTTCAGATCAAGGACTAATCAAGTCGGGATCGGGCGCTGAGGAAGCGGTAGTGATGGAGACCCTCCAGCACGCCCATCAGACGGGAGCGATTGGAGAAATAAACCCGCTGCTGATGGCGACAGCCATCCAGACAGGGGTCGTGATCCGCAGTGACCACAGCGGCCGGCAGACCACGGACCAGCTCCACATCCCCCTGCTGACTGGCCACCACCAGGATGTGTTCCAGAGGCAAACCCCAGCGAAGCGAAAGAAATCGAAGGGCCTCGCTGCGTGAGGCCCGCATGGGCAACACATCGAGGAACCAGTGACATCGCAGCTGAGGCCTTGCAGGCTGGCCGCTCTGACGCAAACGCTGGCGGATCAACGGCAGCACGGATGGACCGGGTTGCTGCAGGAGATAGCTGACCTTGAACTCACCCTGTTGAGCAGGTTTCTGAAGCTTGATGTGATCACCGAGATCGGAAAGAGTTCGCTCAACGGACTCGCGTTGCCAGTCAACACTGATCTGTGCCTGCCAGAAGCGGTCGCACTGCTCATCCTGGCCATAGTGAATCTGAGTGCCGGCCTGGGTGATCCAGACCTGTGGATCAGGCAGATGAAGCTCTGCGAAACGTTGTCGGGCCAGCTCGAGCGACCGTCCGGTGAAGATTCCGAACCCTGTCTGAGCCGCTCGGGCAGACGGCGCCGTCAGCTGCTGCCGCAAAGTCTGCAGATCCTGGTCATCCGGCTGTTCAAGACTGCTGTCGAGATCAAGCAGCAGCAGACGGGAACCGAAAGGGCTGAGGCCGGAGGGCGTGGTGAGGAGCTGTGAGAAAACCGTCAGTGTGCTCGAACGCTTCAGTCGCTCCTGCATCTGCGCCAGGTAGCTGCACACATGGGCATCCCAGCTGTAGTGACGGCTGACAGCTTCCACTCCGTTGTCACTCCAGCGGCGCCAGCGCTCGCGATCAGCGCCAGCTCGCTCCAATCCGTCCTGCAGCGATTCCCTGTCGGTCACATCCACGAGCAGGCCGTTGTCACAACGGCTGAGGATGTCCCTGGGGCCCCCATCATCCGTGGCGACCATTGGCAGGCCCGATGACGCGGCCTCGAGAAGTGTGAGGCCAAATGGTTCGGTGAGTGCGGGATTGACGAACAAACCACGCTTGGCCGCCGCCCAGCGATAGATCGCCGGAACCTGATCGCGGCGATGGTGCTTGGGATAGGCAACCGAGCCGTAAAGGTCGTAGCGGTCAACCTGATCAAAGATCTGCTGAAACACCTCCCGCTGCTGACGATCCATCTGGCGTGAATCGTCGCGATTGCCCAGCACGAGCACCAGGTTGTGGCGCTGTCGAAGCACAGCGGATCGACCGAAGGCTTCGACGAGCGCAGGAATGTTTTTGCGCCGGTCAGCACGACAGATGGCCAGCAGCGGCGGACGCTCCGGCTCTCTCAGAAAGGAACTGAGCAGCCCGGACACTTCGCTGAGCTCTTCCTCGTTGCTGTGAGGATGAAAACGTCGGCTGTCGACACCAGGCGGCACAACCTGGGCGTGATCAGGGTTGAAACATCCGTAACGGGCGTATTGCTCTTCACGCTCCTGACGCGTGCTGGTGATCACCAGATCTGCGTGGGCAAGAGCCAGTTCCTCGGCATCGATGCGCCGACTGATCGAATAATTCTGCTCGATCTGTTCATGGTCTCCACCTGCCGCAAGCAGACGGCGCAATTTCTCACGCCCCAGGGAATGACCTGTGAAAGCGAGCGGAATTCCCAGACGGCGGCTGACCAGAGCCCCCACGTAGCCGGCATCGGCGTAATGGGCATGGATCCAGTCGGGCCTGTTGTGCTCCGCCCGGTAATGACGAACCAGTTGATCGGCCAGCTCATCGAGATGGGGCCACAGCTGTTCCTTGCGCAGATACCTGCGTGGCCCGAAGCTGAAACGACGAATTGATGCAGCGGGTCCAATCGGTTCGTAAGGTCTGGAATAGTCAAGAGAAACCCGTCGGTCCTGAATCAGCCGCGTGACGACCTCCACCTGAGCAACCTCGGCACGGTGGGCAAGGCTTCGGGCCAGCTCCAGCACATAGAGGGTCTGACCTCCGGTGTCTGCATCACGACCAAGCTCCAGATCCTGCGATCGGAACAAGCCATGGAGATGAAGTTGCAGCAGCTTCAGTCCCACAGAACCTCCAACACATTCAGGAACAGGTCCTGGTGTCCGATCAAGGGTTAGGTGATGTGGAGATTCAAAAAGATAAAAACAATCTGATAACTGAAAATCTCAGATCGGGAACATCGACAAATCGCCTTGTTTCAACAGGCTTTAAACCAGACGAGCGCTGGTACTTGCAAAGAATTTTTCTGTAAAAATGCAGACAGAAAAGACCTGCCTACAAGACACCAACGGCGTAAAGAATTTTCATAATTGACCGGTGACATCGATCAGCGGCACGCGTTGATTACCCCAACCACCTCCACGGAAGCTGAGCGAATCGGTGATTCCCAGATGATCATTGATCCAGGCGAGGATCAGAGGCCCCAACACAGGTGGTTCCTTGGCATCCACGGGCGCCCAGAGGTTGAAGTGATCACCGCCTGAAGCCAGCACAATGCGATGACCATTGGCCAGGGGCTGACCGTTGCGCAACGGAACAACCGCTTCAGGATCCGAGGGAACAACCCAGTCGCGCGTGCCGCTCACCAGCAGCACCTTGGCATGCATCGAAGGACCACTGGATTCATCAAAGAGCAGTCGCAGTGGCGGACTGACCACAACGGCGGTTCTGACTCTCGTGTCACCCATCGATCCCTGATCAGCTCCTTTGAGCCAGCTGCACTGAAGGATCCAGCTCAGATTGCGGTCCGGATCGCGAGGATCCTGACAACGGGTACTCAGCTTCCGGCTCGTGGTCTGCAGACCACCCAGCTGCAGAGCCGCGGTGGCGCCCCAGGAATGTCCGACAACCGCCACTGAATCGGTTTGAAGGGAAGAACCGGAAAACAGACTGCCGGTCTCGACCGCATCAATCACGGCAGACACATCCATCGGACGCAAGCGCAGTTCCTCCGATGCCGGCGGGGGTTGTTTGCCTTTGAACAGAGACTCCTGCTGCCTGGCATCGCTGCCCGGATGACCTGGAAGCACAACGGAGTAGCCATGGGCTGCAAGCAGATGGCCCCAGCCCTCGAAACTGGAAGGGGCATCCCAAAGCCCATGGGAGATCACCACCAGTCGACCGTTGGAGGAACCGGTCGGAGAGATCACCGTGACCTGGAGGGGCTGCGGACGATGTTGAACCGCAACGGTTCGCTGGCTGCGGGTCCAGCCGGATTGCGCGGCATCAGAGATCTCTGATGCAACAGGCCTTGCTGCAGTTCCCCTCTGCGCCAGGGCCCGCGCATCATCCTGATTGCCCCTGAGTCTCTTGGCGTAGAAAGCAAGCTCGGTGAGATTGAGAGAGATCTCATCTCCCGGCACATGACGAAGAAATCCCAGCAGATGGGGCTCGTCATCCCGATAGGCCGCGGCCAGAGCCTCCGACACCATGCGACCGCTGGTGTCAACGGGAACACCCTTGACCTCAACCAGTTCGGAAACAGTCAGAAGAAGCTGCTCGAACAGTGGATGGCCGAGAGATTGGCGAACGATGCTGCTGGATTCCTCAGGGAGGGGAGCCGTCAACAGTGATTCGATCAGCTTCTGCAATGAGCCGTCGCCAGCCCAATCCAGCTCCTGAAGATCAGGATTGGAATCGATCAACTCGCGGGCATTGTTGGCCTGGCTGAGATCGAGGCTGATGCTCTCCTCCAGCAAGGGCAGGGTGAAGGTGAGTCGTTCAACCGCTGCCACCGGTTGCACCACCAGCAACGAAGCCACAGCTGCAACCAGCCCGCGGAACCGAAGAGACACTGAGAACGTCATGCCGCCAGAGGGACAGTCTCCGGAGGATGCTGCTCCAGAACCTTGGCGAGATAGCGACCGGTGTGACTTGTTGGATGCTGGGCGACCTCTTCAGGCGTTCCAGTGACAACAAGCTCTCCACCACGATCCCCACCCTCCGGTCCGAGATCGATTAACCAGTCGGAACAGCGGATCACATCGAGATTGTGTTCGATGCAGATGATCGAATTGCCCTTGTCCACGAGCCGCTGCATCACATCCATCAACTTGTGAACGTCATAGAAACTCAGACCGGTGGTTGGTTCATCAATCAGATAGAGGGTCTTGCCAGTGGCCCTGCGGGAGAGTTCCGTCGCCAGCTTCACGCGCTGGGCTTCACCGCCTGAGAGTGTGGGTGCCGGCTGACCCAGCTTCACGTAACCGAGGCCCACATCCACCAGGGTCCGCAGTCGATCAGCGGCCTGGGGTATGGCGGAGAACGCATCAGCTGCCTGCTCAACCGTCATCTGCAGAACGTCAGCGATGGTGTGGCCCTTGTAGGTGACCTGAAGAGTCTCGCGATTAAACCTGGCGCCCTTGCACACATCGCACTGCACATAGACGTCTGGCAGGAAGTTCATCTCAATCACATTCACCCCCTGTCCTCGACAGGCTTCGCAACGACCGCCCTTGACGTTGAAACTGAACTGACCGACCTGATAACCACGGGCTTTCGCCTCGACCGTGGCGGCAAACACCTGTCGGATCGGATCAAACGCACCGGTGTAGGTGGCAGGGTTGGAGCGGGGAGTTCTGCCGATCGGTGACTGGTCGATCACGATCACCTTGTCGATCGACTTGAGGCCACGCATCTCACCCAGCCCGTTGGGAAAGGGAACTTTGTGGCCAAGACCATGCTCAAGCGCTGGGTGGAGCAGCTCATTCACCAGCGTGCTCTTGCCACTTCCACTCACTCCGGTGATCGAAACCAGACGTCCAAGGGGAAACTCAACGCTCAGATCCTTGAGGTTGTTCCGGTTGCAGTTGAGCAGCTTGAGGCTGCGGGTTCCTGCACAGCGACGCTCAGATGGGGTGGGAATGCTGCACTGTCCACTGAGGTAGGCGCCGGTGATCGACTGCTCTGCATCGAGCAGATCCTGAAGGGATCCCTCGGCGACGATGTGGCCGCCATGGACTCCGGCCCCAGGTCCGATGTCGACCAGGTGATCGGCGGCACGGATCGTGTCTTCATCGTGTTCAACCACGACCAGGGTGTTGCCGAGATCGCGCAGGCGCTCAAGGGTGGCCAGCAGACGATCGTTGTCACGTTGGTGCAGACCGATACTGGGTTCATCGAGCACATAAAGCACGCCGGTGAGACCAGCTCCGATCTGCGTCGCAAGACGGATGCGCTGCGCTTCTCCACCTGACAGCGTCATCGCAGGGCGGTCGAGACTGAGGTAGTCGAGACCGACATCCAGCAGAAAACGCAATCGCATGCGAATCTCCCGCAGGACAAGATCACCGATCTGCATCTGACGGTCGGTGAGCAGCGGTTCACTGGTCTCAAAGCGACCGACACCCATCATCTGCTCGATCCGTTCAAGGGTCTGACCCACACTCACAGCGGTCAGATCGGTGATCCGGAAGCAACCCATGCGCACGGCCAGCGCCTCCGGACGAAGACGTTTGCCGGCACAGCTGGAACAGGGCACCAGTTCCAGATACTTCTCCAGCTTCTGTCTCTGGGCCTCGCCACTGGCATCACGCAACTGACGCTCGAGAATCGGCAGAATTCCCTCGAAAGGCCTCTGATAACCGCCGTTTCCCTTGCGATAGCGGCTGTCAGCCTGAATCAGGATCGGCTCTCGACTGCCGTTGAGAAGCACATCCTGCTGCTCTTCCGAAAGATCTTTCCAGGGAGTCTTGATCTCGAAGCCGAAGGCCTCGCCCACGGAATAGAGCAGGGAAAAGTAGTAGGAGTTGTCCTTCTCGGCCCAGGGGGCAACAGCGGCGTAAACGGGTAATGAAGGATCGGGGATCACCCGTTCAGGCGTGAACTTACGCAGATGGCCGATGCCATGACATGCATCACAGGCGCCATAGGGGCTGTTGAAGGAGAACAGCCTGGGCGAGAGCTCCTCGATCACCGCACCGTGCTCAGGGCAGGCGAAATTCTCGGAATAGAGACGTTCCCGATCCACTCCCTCGGGAAGCTGCTCGTCCTTTTTGGGCACCACCTCAACGATGGCCAGGCCATCTCCACGTTTCAGAGACGTCCGCAGGGAATCTGTGAGCCGCTCCTGGATCCCTTCACGGGCCACAAGCCGGTCCACCACCACCTCAATGTTGTGGCTTTGGTTCTTGTCAAGCTCAATGTTGTCCGCCAGTTCGCGCACTTCGCCATCGATGCGCACCCGGGCGAAACCCTCAGCGGCAAGACCACTGATCAACTTGGCATGAGTGCCTTTCTTGCCCCGTACCACAGGAGCGAGCAGCTGGTAGCGGGTCGATTCAGGCAGGGTGAGAATCTGGTCGACCATCTCGTCGATGGTCTGAGGCCGGATCGGACGATCGCATCTGGGGCAATGGGGTTCACCGGCCCGACCGAACAACAGACGCAGATAGTCCTGGATCTCCGTAACAGTGCCGACAGTGGAGCGGGGGTTGTGGCTTGTGGACTTCTGATCGATCGAAATCGCCGGTGAGAGTCCCTCAATGGCATCCACATCCGGCTTGTCCACCTGCCCCAGAAACTGACGTGCATAAGCGGAGAGACTCTCCACATAGCGGCGCTGGCCCTCAGCGAAAATCGTGTCGAAGGCCAGAGAACTCTTGCCGCTGCCGCTGACACCGGTGAACACCACCAGCCTGTTGCGGGGAATGGTGACATCAACGTTCTTGAGATTGTGCTGACGGGCACCGCGAACCCGGATCACATCGTCATCGGAACCAGCACTCAGGTTCACCGGCACCGCCGGAGACGAGGCCTTTGATTTGGGAGCGGTGCGCCCCATACGGCTGGATCTCAAGAGCTGACGATTCTACGGAGATCAGCTGGGCCTCATGCTGCTTTCTGATCCAGAAGGCTGGCTGCATAAACCTCTGCTTCATGGAGGTCCCCTCCGGCCAGTTCAGCCAGCTCACGCTGGCGTTCCTGAGTGTCCCGCAGTTGGGACACCCGCGAGTGAGTGACTCCATCAACAACCTCTTTGCTGACCTGGAAATGATGATCAGCGGCAGCGGCAACCAGGGGCTGATGGGTGACGCAGAACACCTGACGGTGTTGCGACAGCATGCGCAGCAGATCAGCCATCGCGCCGCTGACACGGCCGCTCACACCCGTATCGATTTCATCAAACAGCAGGGTGCTGGATCCATCAACTTCAGCGAGGCAGGTCTTGAGAGCCAGCAGAAAACGAGACATCTCACCACCTGATGCCACCTCGGCAAGCGGAGCCATGGGCTGTCCGGGATTGGCTGAAAACAGGAAGCAGACCGCATCAGCGCCGCTCTCGCCTGGCTCTGTGGGATCAACAGCAACCTGAAAACGCACATTGGCGAGACCCATCGGCCTGAGATGGGCCATCAACCGCTCCTGAAGCTCCTCCGCAACCGCGAGGCGTCTTGAACGCAGAGAGTCATTGCTGGCATCACGGATTGCACAGGCCTTGCGCTCCTGATCGCGCAACCGTTCCAGAAAAACATCAGCCTCTCCAGACTGCTGACGTTCGCGCAGCTCGTCACGACGCTTGATCAGATCGACCAGATCCTGACCATGACGACGCACGAGGCGCTTGAGCTCGGCAAGTCGATCCTGAAGAACAGCCAGACGCTGAGGGTCGCTGTCGAGGGAAATGCCGTACCCCTCCAGCTCTCTGATCAGATCCTGAACACCGGTTTCAAGATCAAGACATCGATCACTGATCGAACTCAGCGATGGATCAAGACCCTGCATCTGCTGCAGCTCATGGCTGCAGGCCTGCAGATGATCGATGGCTGAAGGTGCCTGATCGGCCCCATCCACGAGACGGTCAATCAACAGACCCAGGCCCTCCTGCAGGCGCACTCCGTGAACCAGCCGGTCCTGCTCCTGTTCAAGCAGCTCAATCTCCGCAGGGTCATCAAGCTCGGCTCGATCGAGTTCAGTCAGCAACAGATCCAGCTCTTCACGCTGCTCCTGAAGACGCAGCCGATCGTTTTCAGCGCTCTCAAGCGCGTTCCGACAGTGAAGCCATTCGCCCCAGTGGCGGCGAACCTGATCCAGCTCGGCGTCGAGAGGAGCACCGCCGAGACGGTCAAGCCAGCGTTTCTGCTGGCCTGGACGTGCGAGCTGCTGCGTCTGTCCCTGAACCGTGAGATCGATCAGCAGAGGACGCAGGACCTGCAACTGCTGACGATTGACCATGACACCGTTCAACCTCGAACGACTGCTGAAGCGTTCGTCCTGACGCCGCCATTCACGGCTCACCACCAACTCCCCGTCGTCATCGGTGATCTCCTGCTCGAGCAGCCAGTGTCTGGCTGCTTCACCAGGCCGGAAACTGGCCTCGATGACGGCCCGATCACAACCTGAGCGCAGCAGCCGCGACCCGGCAGCGGCCTGCAGGCCACCAAGCACGGCATCTAAAGCATCAAGAAGGATCGACTTGCCTGCTCCCGTCTCACCTGTCAGCACGGAAAAGCCCTGATCAAATGCCAGATCAAGGCTGTCAATCAAAGCGATGTTCTCGAGTCGCAGGCCGGTTAACACGGCAGACCACGGTGTTGGTGCCGACCGTAGCGGCGGCTCAGCTCGATTAGAAGGGGTGCACATGGCATTGCGGCCGATGGCCCCACAAGAACTCGGTGATTTCATCGAAGCGGCCGGTCTACTCACGTATGACCCGGCTGCCATCACCCGGATTTACGCGGGGCATCCCCAGAGACTGCTGCGGCGTCTCTGGCAGACCCTTGTGCCGATTGGAATGCTTCTGATTGGGATCGGATTTGACTGGCTGTTCCAGCTGCTCAAGGATCCAAAACGGGCGCGAGGCAGAGCCAAGGAATGCGCTGAGCTTCTCGTTGAGCTTGGACCTGCATTCATCAAGGCCGGACAGGCTCTGTCCACACGTCCTGACATCGTGCCGCCTGTTCTGCTTGAGGAACTGGCCCAGCTTCAGGACCAGCTTCCTGGATTCGACAGCGATCTGGCCATGGCCTGCATCGAAGAGGACCTGGGTGCACCTGTGGACACCATCTATGCGGAACTGGAACGCGATCCGATCTCAGCAGCCTCCCTGGGCCAGGTGCATCGCGGCACGCTGCACGATGGGCAACGCGTTGCCGTGAAAGTGCAACGACCAGGCCTGCGCGAACAGATCACGCTCGATCTCTACATCGTGCGCAACATCGCGGCCTGGCTCAACAGCAACATCGGTCTGATCCGCAGCGACCTCGTCG
Organism: Synechococcus sp. MIT S9503; assembly: GCF_047304175.1. Classification (GTDB taxonomy): domain Bacteria; phylum Cyanobacteriota; class Cyanobacteriia; order PCC-6307; family Cyanobiaceae; genus Synechococcus_C. The sequence continues at coordinate 2,096,140 of NZ_CP138955.1, forward strand.
CACTGATCGATGAACTGGGCAGCAGGGTCTTCGAGGAGATGGATTATCTGAACGAAGCTTCGAACGCGGAAAAATTCAGCGAACTGCACAAACAGAATCCCCGCATCGCCGTTCCCCACATCTACCGGGAAGCCACCAGTCGAAGGGTGCTGACGATGGAGTGGATCGATGGCGTCAAACTCACCAACCTTGAGGCGGTGAGAGAGCTGGGGATCGATCCGGATGACATGGTTTCCGTCGGAGTGAACTGCAGCCTGCAGCAGCTTCTGGAGCATGGCTTCTTCCATGCCGACCCCCACCCCGGCAATCTGCTGGCCCTCGCGGATGGACGGCTCTGCTACCTGGACTTCGGAATGATGAGCGAGGTCTCTCGCGAATCTCGCACCGGTCTGATCCAGGCAGTGGTTCACCTGGTGAACAGGAATTTCGGCAAATTGTCCAAAGATTTCGTCAGCCTCGGATTCCTCGCGGAAGACGTCAATCTCGAACCGATTGTTCCTGCATTTGAAACCGTCTTCAGTCAGGCACTGGAAGCCGGTGTCAGCCGTATGGATTTCAAAGCGGTGACCGATGACCTGTCAGGAGTGATGTACAAGTTTCCTTTCAGGGTTCCTCCTTACTACGCACTGATCATCCGCTCACTGGTGACGTTGGAGGGAATCGCTCTGAGCGTGGATTCCGACTTCAAGATCCTCGGCGCTGCCTATCCCTACTTCGCCCGAAGACTGATGGAGGATCCGGATCCTCAGTTGCGACAGAGCCTGAAGGAGATGTTGTTTGACGGAGACATTTTCCGCTGGACACGACTGGAAAACCTTGTGGAAAGTGCGGCCAGTCAGGAACAGCTTGACCTTGAAGCACTGCTGGATCAGGTGCTGGACTTTCTGGTGTCCGCCAATGGCGGCATGCTGCGCAATCAACTGGTTGAGACAGCAGCCGATCGAATCGATTCTCTCGGATGGATGACATTGCAACGCATCGGACGGCGCCTGCCCCGACAGTTGCAGCCCACCCGGCTGATGGCGTCAGGACCCGAATTCGACCAGAACGTCTACATGGATCTGGAGCCGGTGCGACAGCTCATCCATGTGCTTCAGCAACTGCCTGGTTTCAGTCCGGATCTGGTGTTCAGCCGACTGCCCAGGTTGATGCGCGAACCTGACGCCCGTCGCATGGGAGTGGATCTTGCACAGGGTCTGGCCGAACGGGGAGTTGTCCGACTCGTGAAGGCAGCAGCAGGAGTCTCCCCCTAGATTCCGATCGCTTCGAGCTGTCCATGTCCGCACGATCACGCCTTTGCAGGCACGCCCTGGCAACGGGCTCGGCGATGGCTCTGAGCCTGCTGAGTTGCTTCCAACCAGTCCATGCCGCCAAGGATGTCGCCCTGGTCAGTGGAGCATTCATCCGATCCATCAGCGTTGCGGACCTCGCCTATCTGGCCGAGACAGGCAAAGCCCGCGGACTGTTGGTCGATCTGCTGAGACTGAGCCGCCAGGATCCCGAAGACGTTGCGAAACTGCTCAACCAGGAACTGAATCTGCCGCTTGTGCTGACCAGCAGATTGATGTCCACAAGAATCGGTGACGTGATTCTGACCAGGGTGGCCAGGATCATTTACCCGCTGAAAGTGCCCACGCCCTCAGTGAGTGTTCCCGCCATTCGTGCCGGAGTAATCAACGGATTGCAGATAGGCGACGGCGGCCTGACTGCCATCAAATTTCTCGAGGCCTATCCATCGGATGTGATGGAAGTGAATATCCCGGCACTGATCGCCGTGATCGAAAAAGCTGAATCCATCGCAGGGCTGGTGCAGTTCTTCTCCGACTCACCTCTTGACGGCCTGAAGGACGGCGGCAACTGAAACAGGCTGCGATGCCTGCCACATAGATTCCTCAGGAACATCGCCTTCCGCAGGTGTCCCTGCTCAACAGTTTCCGTCGCCGGTTCTCCCCGGCTCCCGTCATGCAGGACTGGCCGGGGCTGATTGAGGCTTACAGAACCTGGTTACCGGTGAGCGATTCCACACCGGTGGTGACCCTGCGGGAAGGGGCGACACCGTTGATTCCCGTCCCTGCGATCGCTGACCGGATCGGAAAGGGAGTGAAGGTCTATGTGAAATACGACGGGCTGAACCCCACCGGTTCTTTCAAGGACCGAGGGATGACCATGGCGATCAGCAAGGCCAAGGAAGCTGGTTGTGAAGCCGTGATCTGTGCCAGCACGGGCAACACATCAGCTGCTGCCGCGGCCTACGCAAGACGGGCAGGCATGCGTGCCTTCGTGCTGATCCCCGATGGCTATGTCGCGCAGGGGAAGCTGGCCCAGGCACTGGTTTATGGGGCCGAAGTGCTCGCCATCCGCGGCAACTTCGACAAGGCACTGGAGATCGTTCGTGACGTGTCGAATCAATATCCGGTCACTCTGGTGAATTCGGTGAATCCCTACCGCCTGCAAGGTCAGAAAACAGCTGCGTTCGAACTGATCGATGCTCTCGGTGAGGCCCCCGACTGGCTGTGCATTCCCATGGGCAACGCCGGAAACATCACGGCCTACTGGATGGGCTTTCAGGAGTACAACAGGGCAGGTCGAAGCCGCACACTGCCGAGAATGATGGGTTTCCAGGCAAGCGGATCGGCCCCACTGGTGAACGACACAACCGTCAGCGATCCGGAAACGATCGCCACAGCAATCCGCATCGGCAATCCCGTGAACAGAGAGAAGGCGCTTGCCGCCCGAACGGCAAGCAAGGGCGCCTTTCTGGATGTCACGGATGCTGAAATCATCGAGGCTTACAAGTTGCTGGGAGGGCTGGAGGGTGTGTTCTGTGAACCCGCCAGTGCCGCCTCTGTGGCCGGTCTGCTCAAACGCAGGGATGAAGTGCCTGCCGGAGCAACCGTGGTCTGTGTGCTGACCGGCAACGGACTCAAGGACCCCGATTGCGCCATCAGCAACAACGATGCTGCCTTCCACACGGATCTGAAGCCTGATCTGGGCACAGTCGCAAAAGTGATGGGGTTCTGACGCCGCGGCTCCAATCCCGACAGCCCATTCGGCCTGCCCGTCGCCCCCTGCCGCGAAGGGGTTTTTTATGCCAAATCAAAGAACAATGAGAGCAACCGCCTCAGGAACTGCCTGCGGAAGGCTTAAGAAAACCGGGCGTGAAAGCTGTGGAAAGCCGATCCCAACAAAAGGATCCGACGCGCCATCAAATTTCCCCAGGCTGTTGATTCTGTGAGAAACGACCGCTTCTCCTCATCAGCGGAAATGGATTCCCCAGGCCTGTGTGATCAGAAAAACACTGACAGCAGTGGAGCTTGATGATTTTCCACGGTTTCCACAGTCCCTATTACGACTGATTTAGTTGTTTTCTTTAAAGACTTAAACAGCCCATAAGCAGAATCATCAGCACGCTCGTTTGGACCATTGCGCTTCGTGCGTCCCTGTGAAACCGTGGGTGTTCTCAGGCCTTGCAGCGGACAACGTCGCCATGAAACTGGTTTGTTCCCAAACGGAACTCAATGCTGCGCTGCAATTGGTCAGTCGTGCGGTTGCTGCACGACCCACCCACCCGGTGTTGGCCAACGTGCTGCTCACAGCCGATGCCGGAACCGATCGGTTGAGTCTCACGGGCTTTGATCTCAATCTCGGCATTCAGACATCACTGGCCGCAACCGTGGAAACCAGTGGTGCAGTGACACTTCCTGCCCGATTGTTTGGTGAGATTGTTTCGCGTCTTTCCAGTGATTCACCGATCACGCTCTCAACCGATGCTGCCGGTGAACAGGTTGAACTCACCAGCCTGAGTGGCAGCTACCAGATGCGTGGCATGCCTGCCGATGATTTTCCTGAACTTCCCCTTGTGGAGAACGGCACAGCGCTGAAGCTCGATCCCGCCGCGTTGGTGAAGGCCCTGCGCAGCACTTTGTTCGCCAGCAGCTCCGATGAAGCCAAGCAACTGCTGACCGGTGTTCATCTGCGCTTTGACCGTTCCAGTCTGGAAGCCGCTTCAACGGACGGGCACCGTCTGGCGGTGCTCAGCGTTGATGATGCGCTCCAGGCCCCTCTCGCTGTTTCCGAGCAGGATGTTTCCGAGGAGGCTGGTCTGGCTGTCACGTTGCCTGCCCGCTCCCTCCGGGAAGTTGAACGACTGATGGCGGGATGGAAAGGATCCGATCCCGTGAGTCTGTTCTGTGAAAGCGGCCAGGTAGTCGTTCTCGCTGCCGATCAGATGGTGACCAGCCGCACGCTGGAGGGGACTTATCCCAATTACCGCCAGCTGATTCCGGATTCGTTCAGCCGAACCCTCGATCTTGATCGTCGGGCCTTTGTGGCTTCGCTCGAACGCATTGCTGTTCTGGCGGATCAGCACAACAATGTTGTTCGCATTGGTAGTGATCCCGAGAAGGGGCTTGTGCAGATCAGTGCGGATGCTCAGGATGTCGGCAGTGGTTCAGAGTCTCTCCCTGCCCAGATCGACGGAGATCCCGTTCAGATCGCATTCAATGTGCGCTATGTCCTTGATGGCCTGAAAGCGATGGATTCCGAGCGCATTTGTCTGCAATGCAATGCCCCCACGACCCCTGCCATCCTTTCACCTTCTGATGATGATTCAGGTCTCACCTACCTGGTGATGCCTGTTCAGATCCGCTCCTGACCTTGTCCCTGCCTGAACAACTGCTTCTCAGCGATCTGCTGAGACATCGTGTGCGCTGTGATCAGGGTCTTGACCACGGTGTCGGTGTGATGGCCTGGATGCACCCTCCTGTGCATCGTTTGCTCGGCTGGGTCAGCCGTCCATCGGCTCTGCGCAATACCCGGGCTGTCTGGAGACTGGATCAGTGCCGAGGTTTCGATGATCAGCAGGTCTTTGTCAAGGGGGGGCCTTCAGAGACGGATCAGCTCACTCTTGAGCGCCTTCCCACGTTGCTCGACGCCGATCTGCTGGATGCCGATGGAATGCGCCTTGGCCAGGTGGCTGATCTCGCTTATGTGCCTTCCACAGGTGAGATTCTCCATTACCTCGTGTCTCGCAGTGATCCGCGGCTTCCAGGAAGCAGTCGCTGGCGTCTGACTCCCGATCGCATTGTCGATCAGCAACCAGGACTGGTCTCCACCGGTCTCCGGGATCTGGATGACCTTCCACAGGCCCGCGCCAGTGTTCGTCAGGATTTCGTTCGCAGGTCCCGTCAATGGCGCGAGCAGCTGCAACATTTCGGCGACCGCGCCGGGGAACGTCTTGAGGGATGGCTGGAGGAACCTCCATGGGATGAACAGCCATCCCGCAGGGAAAGTGACCAGCCCGGCAGAGATTTCCAGTCAGTGGATCCCGATCCTCTGGAGGACTGGGATGATGACGACTGGACTGAACAGCAGCCCTACGTTCGCGGACGTCGATCGGCTGAATCAGACGGAGATCCCTGGATCTGACCTGCCGAGGGCGGGCCGTCGGCAACACTGGGAGCAGATGACCTGTTGACTGTGGCCCAGTCTTCTTCTGTGGCTGAGACGTTTGATGTCGCGGCCGCCCTCCGCCAGGAAGGGCTCACGCAGCAGGACTACAGCGAGATCCAGCGCCGGCTGGGGCGCGACCCCAACCGTGCCGAACTCGGCATGTTCGGCGTGATGTGGTCAGAACACTGCTGCTATCGCAATTCCAGACCACTGCTCAGCGGCTTCCCGACGGAGGGACCTCGCATCCTGGTGGGTCCCGGAGAAAATGCCGGGGTGGTGGATCTCGGCGGTGGCCATCGTCTCGCTTTCAAGATCGAGAGCCATAACCACCCCTCTGCAGTGGAACCTTTTCAGGGAGCTGCGACAGGGGTTGGTGGAATCCTTCGCGACATCTTCACGATGGGTGCGCGTCCGATTGCTCTGCTGAATGCATTGCGCTTCGGCCCTCTTGACGATCCGGCCAACGTCGGTCTGATGCAGGGCGTGGTGGCTGGCATTGCCCATTACGGCAATTGCGTGGGTGTGCCAACCGTCGGCGGTGAGGTGGCTTTTGATCCCTCCTACAGCGGCAATCCGCTTGTCAATGCGATGGCCCTCGGTCTGATGGAGACCGATGACATCGTCAAATCAGGAGCTTCAGGGGTTGGCAATCCGGTGGTTTACGTGGGTAGCACCACGGGTCGTGATGGCATGGGTGGAGCCAGTTTTGCCAGTGCGGAGCTGAGCTCAGCTTCTCTGGATGATCGTCCCGCCGTGCAGGTGGGAGATCCCTTTCTCGAAAAGGGGTTGATTGAAGCCTGCCTGGAGGCTTTTCAGAGCGGTGATGTGGTTGCGGCGCAGGATATGGGCGCTGCCGGACTCACCTGCAGCTGTTCGGAAATGGCTGCCAAGGGAGATGTCGGTGTGGAGCTCGATCTCGACAAGGTTCCCGCTCGTGAAACGGGGATGACCGCTTATGAGTATCTGCTCTCTGAATCCCAGGAGCGCATGTTGTTTGTGGTGCGTGCTGGTCGTGAACAACCCCTGATGGAGCGTTTCCGTCGCTGGGGCCTGCAGGCTGCCGTGGTCGGTCGTGTGCTTGAGGAGCCTGTGGTTCGGGTGCTGCAGCACGGTCAGGTCGCTGCGGAAGTGCCATCACGCGCTTTGGCGGAGGACACACCGATCAATCATCACGAGCTGCTCAGTGAGCCGCCCGCTGACATTCAGGAGCTCTGGCGCTGGTCCGAAGCCGATCTTCCCTGTCCTTCCGGCGATCACGACTGGGGGCCCGAGCTGTTGCGTCTTCTCGACGAACCCACCATTGCCAGCAAGCGCTGGGTGCATCGTCAGTACGACCAACAGGTGTTGGCCAACACCGTCGTGGCTTCGGGGGCTGCAGATGCCGCTGTGGTCAGACTTCGCCCCCAGCTGGGCGAAGGTTCGCTGGATGCCTCCGTTCGAGGGGTGGCTGCAACGGTGGATTGTCCCAACCGCTGGGTTGCACTGGATCCGGAACGGGGAGCTCAGGCAGCTGTTGCTGAAGCGGCGCGTAATCTGAGCTGTGTGGGTGCTGAACCTCTCGCTGTCACCGACAACCTCAATTTTCCATCCCCAGAAACGCCCAAGGGCTACTGGCAGCTTGCAAAGGCTTGTCGAGGCATTTCAGATGCCTGCAGAGCGCTCAACACTCCAGTGACCGGAGGCAATGTCTCGCTCTACAACGAGATCAAGCAGGATGACGGCAGTCTTCAACCCATCCATCCCACGCCGGTGATCGGCATGGTGGGTGGGGTTGACGACATCGCGACCGTGATTGGTCTGGGATGGCGACAGGCACGAGATCCGATTTACCTGATCGGTGTTACGCCAGCTGACGTCGAATCCTCTTCGCTGGGTCTGGCGGGAAGTGCTTATCAGCAACTGATGACCGGCACTCTGGCTGGACGACCACCTCTTACGCATTTCCCGATGGAACTTGCAGCTGGCAGCCTTGTCCGTCATGCCATCGCCTCGGGTCTTCTGGGTTCGGCCCATGACTGCAGCGATGGTGGTCTCTGTGTGGCTCTGGCGGAATCATGCATCGCTTCGGGCCTGGGAATCGAGATTGACCTCAGCGTTGCTGGTGGTCGAGTGGATCGCGTTCTGTTTGCGGAAGGTGGAAGTCGGATTGTGGTGTCAGTGCGGGCGGATCGCGTTGGCCAATGGGAAGCGCTGTTGGCTGGCAGTCATGAGCTTCCAATCACTCGGATCGGCGTTGTCAGCGAAGTGCCCCATCTGCGTGTTCGGGTTGACCAAAGTTCTTGTCTGAATCTGGAGGTTGATCAATGCCGTGATGTTTACACCGGCTCCTTGCCCCGGCGACTCGACTCTCCTGTGGGAGGTGCTCAATGAATCGATGCTGGTCAGTTAATTTGAAATGCAACCCTGTTATCGATGTGATTTTCTTTTCAGGTATGCAGGATGACAGTTCTGATTTGAATTCAATTCGCAGATCTGATCTGTTCTGTTTCATTGTTGGTTGGTCATAGCTATGTGCGGAATTATTGGAATGTTTACTGTTGATTCCGTTAATCAGCAGATTTATGACAATTTGCTCCTTCTTCAGCATCGTGGGCAGGATTCTGCAGGAATCGTAACGATGGATAATTACACCTTTCATGTGCATAAACAGAGAGGAAGAGTTCGAGAAGCGTTCCGAACACGTGATATGCGCAAACTTCTTGGAAATGTTGGAATTGGGCATGTTCGCTATGCAACACGGGGCGCGGCTGCCGCAGAAGATGAGGTTCAGCCTTTTTATGTGAATGCTCCTTATGGAATCACGTTTGTTCACAATGGGAATCTGACCAACACCAGTCAGCTTGAGCAGGATCTCTTCAAGATTGATCGGCGTCATACCAACTCCTCCAGTGATACGGAGATGCTGGTGAATGTTCTGGCCACTGAGATCCAGTCCCATCTCACCGGTCCTGATCTCTCTCCGGATCAACTGTTTGATGCAGTGTCTTCGTTGCACCAGAGGGTCAAGGGATCCTATGCAGCGATTGCTCTGATTTCAGGGCGAGGTCTTCTGGCGTTCCGGGATCCTTTCGGAATCAGGCCGTTGATCCTTGGTCGAAGGTCGGCCAAGAATGGTCGAGACGAATGGATCGTCGCCAGCGAATCACTGGTGATTGAAAACAGTGGTTATGAAATCGTCCGTGATGTTGATCCTGGCGAGGCAGTTTTCATTGATTTTGATTTCAACCTTCATCAGCGACAGTGTGCTGATTCGTCTCGGCTTGTTCCCTGCGCTTTTGAATATGTTTATCTAGCCAGGCCGGACTCGGTCATGAATGGAATTTCCGTTTATGAGACACGCCTTCGCATGGGCGATCTGCTTGCAAAAACAATTTCTGATTCCTTGCCTGCCGGTGATATCGATGTCGTGATGCCGATCCCTGATTCAGCAAGGCCTTCTGCAATGCAGGTGGCAAAACAGCTGGGTATTGAATATCGGGAAGGCTTTTACAAAAATCGTTATGTAGGACGAACATTCATCATGCCGGGTCAGGCGGAAAGAAAAAAATCGGTGCGTCAGAAGCTCAACGCTCTGGGTACTGAATTTGCAGGAAAAAATGTCTTGATTGTTGATGATTCGATTGTCCGAGGCACCACATCCCGGGAAATTGTCCAGATGGCCCGTGATGCCGGAGCGAATCAGGTCACATTCACTTCTGCTGCGCCTCCCGTTCGTTTCCCCAATGTGTATGGAATCAATATGCCCACGCGGGCAGAGTTACTCGCTCATGGACGCAGCACTGACGAAATCGCAGATGTGCTCGCTGCTGACCATGTTGTTTATCAGAGTGTTGACGATCTCAAAAAAAGCATTGTTCAAGGAACGGATATCGAAAACCTGGAAATGTCATGTTTCGACGGTCATTACGTGACGGCAGATATTGATGAAAACTATTTCAAGTGGCTGGAAGGCAACTGCAGCTCCTGATCGAAGTCATTCGGAATGCAGTGAAATCAGCTGTCCAGAGGTACAAGCTGACTCAGTGTTTCCTCTGCTCGCAGATTCAACGCTGAGGGTTGATTGCTGTTTGTGCTGAGGGTGTCGTAAACGATGCGTGCATTCCGTCCCTTGCTGCTCACGACTCCGATCAGATCAGCACTTTCACAGATCGCGACCAGCCGATCGGCGCCCTTGCCCTTTGCGCTCAGCTTCACGGCGATCTCCCCCAGATCACCGCGTCTGCAACGGCGCAGCTCACCCAGTGACAAACGGATCAGATGGCCGTTGTTGCTGCCTACCAACACCTCCCCGTTGTTCTGATCCGACACGTTGTCATCGTTGCTCGCTGGTTGGCTGACAGCTCCCACAAGCTTCTCTCCCGGCAGCATTCTCATGGTCATCGGACCCTGGGCCAGCTTGCCCATCAGAGGCAGGCACTGTTCCTCAACAGGCAGGCAGAGCACTCGACCGATGTCACTCACCAGTGCGACCGTACCTCCCTCGCTGCAGATCATTGCCGAGAGCAGGGTGACCCCTTCCTTCAGTTTCAGAACGGTGGCTGCGCGTCCTGAAAGTTCCTGGATGTCATTCAGCGGCAGTCGTTTGAAACGTCCGTCCGTGGTCAGCAGCCCGAGCGACATGCGGTTATTGGATGTTTCGTCGTCAACCGCGGGAAGTCGAAGCAGGCTGATGATCGTTTCTCCTTCCAGGGCTGTGGGCAGGAAGCGTTCCAGTCCTCCGGGTTGCTGCCCTGCAAATTCCCAGCGCACCAGTGCGATACGACCGCTGGAGGTGAGTGCCAGCAATCGCGGTGCTGGGTTGATCGGCAGGATCAGACGTGCAGGAGAAGGTTCATCGCCCAGATCCGCAGCTTCGTTCAGATGCAGGCGGCCGAGCAGCTGTGGGCTCACCACCTTCACCTGACCATCGTTCTGAATCAGGATTCGCGAGTCGGGTGGCAGCGCCTCGAGGGCCTGACGACGTTGCAGTTCGGCATTGGGGCGCTGGCTTGCTGCCCGTTCCGCCAGCAGGTGATCGCCACCCTCCACCAGACGTGTGCGACGCGGAGTGGCAAACCGTTTCTTCAGCTGGCGCAGCTCCTGAACCAGCGCATCCAGCAGCTGATCCCGATTGTCCAGCAGCAGCCTCAGTCGCTGGCGCTCAGCACGCAGTTCATCGGCTTCCTGGCGCAGGCTTTCCTGTTCCAGACCGGTGAGCCGACGCAGTGGCATGGCCAGCACCGCATCAGCCTGCCGCTCGCTCAGATCCAGCTGAACCATCAGGCTGGCTCGCGCTGTCGCTGCATCGCGGGATTCCTGAATCATGGCGATCACCTTCTGCAGTGAAGCCAGCGCAGTGATCAGACCCTCCACCACCTCAAGTCTGTCCTCCGTTTTGCGCAAGGCATGGCTGGTGCGCCGGATCAGCGTCAGTTCCCTGTACTCGAGGAAGGTCTGCAGCATTCGCCGCAGCGACAGTTGCCGGGGTTGACCGTCCACCAGCGCCAGCAGAATCGCCCCGAAATTGCTCTGCAGTGAGGTGCGACGCTGCAGGTCCTTCAGAACGGCGTCCGTGTCTGCATCCCGCCGCAGTTCCACAACGATGCGCATGCCTTCGCGATCGCTCTCATCGCGGATATCGGCAATTCCACCGATTTTGCCGTCATTGACCTGTTCAGCGAGTTTTTCGATCCAGCCTGCCTTGCTGAGCTGGTAAGGCAGTTCCGTGACAATCACCGCATTGCGCTTGTGACGACCCTTTCCTGGCTGCACCTCTTCCACATGGGCCACCCCCCGCATCGGAATGCTGCCCCGACCACGCAGATAGGTGTCGCGAATTCCGCTGCCCAGCAGGACCTCTCCGCCAGTTGGGAAATCCGGCCCGGGGATCAGACTCAGTAATTTTTCATCGCTCAGATCCGGTTTCCGCACCAGTGCGACCAGACCATCCACCACTTCACCCAGGTTGTGCGGAGGAATGCTCGTTGCCATGCCGACGGCGATCCCCGCACAGCCATTCAGCAGCAGAAAAGGCAGTTGTGCCGGCAGGACTGTGGGTTCCTGCTGGGAACCGTCGAAGTTGGGAGCGAAATCGACGGTGTCATCGCCGATTTCATCAAGAAGAGCTTCGTGGGCGATCGGCGCCAGTCGCGTTTCGGTGTAACGCATGGCGGCCGGTGGATCATCGTCCACCGAACCGAAGTTGCCATGACCGTCCAGCAGTGGATGTCGGCTGGAGAAGGTCTGCACCTGTCTGACGAGTGCGTCATAGACAGCCTGATCACCATGGGGGTGGTACTTGCCGAGCACGTCGCCGACGACGCGGGCACATTTTCGGTAAGGGCGATCCGGTGTCAGCCCGAGTTCGTGCATCGCGTAGAGGATGCGTCGCTGAACCGGCTTGAGACCGTCGCGGACATCCGGCAACGCACGACCCACGATCACGCTCATCGCGTACTCGAGATAGGAGCGCTGCATCTCTTGATGCAGGGCGATCGGTTGAACGCGCTCCTCGGCCATCCGCTCCGGAATCAAGAAGGCAGAAGGCGCTTAGCCTACAGATCTTCCTTCTGAATCACTCAGCCGATCGGGGATCGGCATTGGCTTCGGCTCGCTCGACGACCCCTTGAAGGCTTTGTTGGCTCAGCAGAACATCAGTGGCCTGGCGAAGTTTCGATCCCCAGAGCTGATTTTCCTGATGTCCGGGAAGCACGTAATTGGGATCTTCCGCGAGCGCTTTGCGAGCCAGCTCAATCGACTCCGCATCGCCAGGGGTCTGTTTGTTGAGTGCAGCTGCCAGGGCCAGCATCGGTTCGGCATTGCGTTTGATCGAGAGCACGGAGCGCCAGCGTTTGATGGCTTCAGGTGTGTTGCCCAGCTCGAACAGCACGAGAGCCTGATTGTTCAGGGCTTCCCAGAAACTGGGTTTGATGGCGGTCGCCTGTTCAAAGGCCTTCAGAGCCTTTCTCAGATCCGACTGCATTACGCGTGCATTGCCCAGATCAAAGTAGGCACCGGCATTTTTCGGATCCAGTCGCAGACCCTCATCGAGCAGTGAAACGGCGTCGTCCGGACGCTCGTCACGCAGAGCGATGGAGGCTTCCGCAAACCAGAGTCCGGCTTTTCCAGGTTTCAGAGCTTTGGCCTTGGCCAGTGATCCGGCAGCCGCCTTGAGTTGATCACTGCGCAGTTGCGCTTCGGCCAGAACCGACCAGAGCCGCTCATCATTGGGTTGAAGCCTGACGGCCAGTGCGGCCAGTCGTGCCGCTTCCTCCGGTTGGCCCAGGCGCAGAAGCTGGGCTGCCGTTCGGCCGATGCCGACGCCGGCACCTTCCAGTTCCTGTGCGCTCGGTGTATAGACGTATGGAGTCAGGGCCCTGACTGGTGAAGCGTTCAGAGCACCGAGGGTTCCGGTCAGCATCGTGATCACCAGAGCCTGATGCCAGCTCCGTTGCCGACGTGCGTGAACTCCCATGCCTCATCCAAGTATCAACCCACACTAGGGGGATTGTCAGGTCTGGCAGCAGCGGCATTGCGTCTCCACATCCAGGGTTTGATCCGGCGCAGAGCTGATCCGCGTAGCCGTTCATCCCAGTCCTCATCGGTCCAGTTCCGAACATGCTCCGCTTTCAGGTCCAGCAACCAGGGTCTCGGCTGAACATCCGGATCATTGCTGGAGGGAATGGAGCCCTGATTGAACGGGCACACGTCCTGGCAGATGTCACATCCGGCGACCCAGGGCCCCATGGCTTCGGCCATCGCCTCAGGCAGATCCGGATTCCGGTTTTCGAGAGTGTGAAAGGCGATGCAGCGCCTTGCATCCACAACGAAGGGTTCGGTGATCGCAGAGGTTGGACAGGCCTCGATGCAGGCACGGCACTGCCCGCATCGAGCTTTGGCGGGCTGATCGGCTTGAAGAGGTTCTGTCGTGATGAGATGACCGATCACCATCCACGAACCTTTCCTGTGGTTGATCACGTTGCTGTGTTTACCGATCCAGCCAAGCCCAGCTTCCTCAGCCCAGGCCTTGTCGAGAAGAGGTTCAGCATCCACACAGACGCGCCAGTTGCACTGTGGACGGACTGTTTCCAGCCAGCGTCCGACCCTTCGCAAGCGTTGATTCACCACCCTGTGGTAATCCCTTCCCCAGGCATAACGGGCAACGGCAAGACGGCCTGGATGGCGTTTCGCAGCAACGTGGTAGTTCAACCCAACCGCCAGGATGCTTTCAGCTCCCTCCAGCAGAGTTGCTGCTGAAAGCCGGCGCGGTGCCGCCATCCAGTTCATGTCGGCCTGATGGCCCGCCTCGAGCCAGCGCTGCAGTGCGGCGGTCCGCATCTGCAGTCGTTCACTGCCAGGCAGGGAGGCGACGCCGACAGGGTCGAAGCCCTGCTCCCTGGCCTGTTGCTTGAGGGCCAGGCTCAGCTCTGCAACGTTGGCTGGAACATTCAAAAAGCTGACCTTAAAGTTGGGCTTCTTCCTGCATCGTGACGTGTCCGCTTCCCCTGAGACCTCTTTCCGACTTGCGCCTCTGCTGCGCTGGCTGGGAATCACATTGGTGGTCCTGCTCGCTTTGCAGATCGGGGTTGTCTTCAGTGCAGCGGATTGGAGCAATGGCGTTTTCCAGCAATTGGTGATTGAGCGTCTTGTGAATCAGACGCCGATGGGTTTCATCGGTTTGATGCTGATGCTGCTCGGTTCCCGTCTGGATGATCCGAAGCAGACCCGCACGCCGATTCGCTGGGTTGTGTGCATCATCTCCGCAGTCCTGGCGGTGGTCATGATCGCTGTGATCCCCCTTGGAATCACAGGCAATCAATCCCTGATCGGTGAAGCTGATCAGACTCTTGAGCAACGCCGCAGTCAACTGGAGATGGCTCGTCAGCAGTCGGCCGATCCTGAAACTGCCAAAGTTTTCGGAGAGCAGTTGGCTCAAGCCGGTCAGCTTCCTGCCGATGCCACGGAAGAGGACAAGATTCAGGCTGCTCAGAAGTATTTCGAGAACCAGCTGTCACAGATGAGCGAGCAGATTCAGCAGGCGGAACGCCAGCGTGCTCTGACAATCAATCAGCGTTTCTTCGGAGGAACCATCAGTGCTGCCGTCTTAGCAGTGGCACTGGTTCTGCTGGCGCTCGGCGCTGTTCTCTGACCGCTGGTTAAGTTAGTGGAACTCGTTGGCTACAGGCCCCCGGCGTTCCTTGGTCCAGTCCAATCCAAGACCAGACCTGCCGCTCAGCGCCAGGCTTCAGAACGATCTCAAGAACGATCTGATCGCGGGTCTTCTGGTGGTCATTCCGCTTGCCACCACAATCTGGCTTTCAACGATCGTCAGCAGATTCGTGCTGGCCTTCGTCACCTCCATACCCAAGCAGTTCAATCCATTCATCAATCTCAACCCTCTGCTGCAGGATCTAATCAACCTTGCTCTGGGGCTGACTGTTCCCTTGATGGGAATTCTGCTGATCGGCTTGATGGCGCGGAACATCGTTGGGCGATGGTTGCTCGAGTTCGGCGAAGGCACTCTGCAGCGCATCCCTCTGGCCGGTTCCGTCTACAAGACGCTCAAGCAGCTGCTGGAAACCTTTCTTCGCGACAACTCACGTCGGTTTCGACGTGTCGTGCTGGTTGAGTATCCGCGTGAGGGTCTCTACAGCGTTGGTTTCGTGACAGGACAGGTCGGACCGTCTCTTCAGTCAGATCTCGGAGAGAACCTGCTCAGTGTGTTCATTCCCACGGCGCCCAATCCCACCACCGGGTGGTACACCCTTGTTCCTGAGGCATCCGTCAGAGAACTGGATATTTCCGTGGAGGATGCATTCAGAACCATTATTTCGGCTGGAATCGTCAATCCTGATGAACGCGAGGCTCCGGTTAATCGCAGTTTCTCAAGTCTGATCGCCCAGCTAAGGGCGTCTGTGGCACCCTCATCGTCCTGAGTCGTTCGAGAACTCTCGCCATTCATGCAGACCCGAACCCTCTCCCGCGAGCTCGCATTGTTCGTGCTTGGTCAGTGCGCTGAACGGGAGCACTCTTCAGCTGTGGAGGATGATCTGGAGATCTTGCTTCAGAGAGCCCTCGACAGCCTGATGCAGCACTGGCGCGAGGTTCTTGATCACTGCGCCAGTGATCTGGAAAAGGCTCAGCAGTCGCTTCTCGACAGCGAACTGCAGGATGGCAACGCTTCCGGTGATGTGGCTTCGGTGCGCAACCACCTGCGCGAGACGCTCACAGGTGCCGAACAGGTTCTCAATGGTTTGTCGGCCAGTCTCGAGCTGCCCCGACTGCTGGCGCTGGCTGACCAGAAACAGGTTCGTGAAGAAGCCATGCAGCGGATTCAGCTCGTGCTCAAGTCAAGGGAGCAGATCGATGAGCAGCTGGATGGCGTGATGGAGGGCTGGCGACTGAGACGGCTGCCTCGGATTGATCGTGACATCCTTCGACTAGCAGTGGTTGATCTCCGTTCCATGCACACCCCCGCTTCCGTGGCCTGTAGTGAAGCCGTGGAGCTGGCCAATCGATACAGCGATGAACAGGGCCGTCGCATGATCAATGGAGTTCTGCGTCGTCTTCAGAACGCCATCGCTTAGGCGCCTTTTCTCGAATGGTTTACGACTGGTTCAATCGAAGCTCCGAAGCTCCACAGCCTCCTGAGCAGCCATCGAACTCTGAGCAGGCTATTGATCCTGCAACCGCTCAGGACAACTCCGGACAGACCGCATCCGTTGAGGACTCAACCTCTGCATTGCAGCCAGCTCCGCCAGGAGCTCAGCAGAGCACAAGCGATCAGCAGGCTGAGGTGTCCGCTGAGGACGATCCTCTCGAGTGGGCGCGTCTGGCCTACGCCCGCCTGAAAGCTCAGAAAGAGCTTGAGAAGTCTTCGCAGGCCGCAACGTCAGAACCGTCAGGCAGCCCTGAACCGCTGGCGGTTTCGTCCGAACCGTCTGAATCGCAACAGTCACCGCCACCTGATTCCAAGCCTGCTGAACCTGAATCCCCAGCAAAGGGTCTGTCTTTGCTTGAGCAGGCTGCAGGCAAGCGTCAGGAGCGTCAGCAGCAGCTTGAACAGGTATCAGCCCCTGCGGTTGCCGAGCAACCACAGACGACACCTGTTCCGTCTTCGGAAATCGCTGATCAGTCGGATGAGCCCAGTCTCGGTGAGTTTGACGAAACCTTCACCTGGTCGGCGGAAGTTCTTGCCGCCCAGGGTCTCCGCGCTGATCAGGTCACCCTGGAGGAAATTGACTGGCTCGGTCGTCTCCGTCAGGGCCTTGAGAAGACCCGTCAGGGCTTTGTCACAGGGTTGCTGGAGAATCTCGGCGATGATCCGCTCACGCCGGAGGTGCTGGATGACCTTGAGTCCTTGCTTCTGAGGGCGGATGCCGGGGTTCAGGCTACGGATCAGGTGCTTGACGCCCTGCGCCGGCGCATGAATGAACAGGTTGTGGATCCAACGGAGGGCATTCGCTTCCTTAAGGAGCAGTTGCGTGATCTGCTCGATCAGCCCACCCGCGACAGCGGTGTGAAGCTGCTGGCTCCCCAGCGCGATCAGCTCAATGTGTGGTTGATGGTCGGTGTCAACGGAGTCGGCAAGACCACCACCCTCGGCAAGCTCGCCAACCTGGCGGTTCGCAGTGGTTATTCGGCGATGATCGCCGCGGCCGATACGTTCAGGGCCGCGGCGGTGCAGCAGGTGCAGGTCTGGGGAGATCGCAGTGAGGTGCCCGTGATTGCCAACCCCTCATCCAACGCTGATCCGGCGGCTGTGGTGTTCGATGCCATTGGAGCCGCCCGCGCCAAAGGCACGGATCTTGTGCTCGTGGACACGGCCGGTCGCCTGCAGACGAAGCACAACCTCATGGAAGAACTGGAGAAAATCCGCCGCGTTGTGGATCGTCTTGCGCCTGAAGCCCATGTTGAATCTCTGCTGGTGTTGGATGCCAGTCAGGGACAGAACGGACTCAAGCAGGCGATGGCCTTTGCCAAAGCCGCCGGTCTCACGGGGGTGGTGATCACCAAACTGGACGGCACGGCTCGTGGCGGGGTGGCGCTTGCTGTGGCTTCCGAGGCCGGGTTGCCGATCCGCTTCATCGGTGCCGGTGAGGGAATCCGTGACCTGCGTCCCTTCAACAGTTTCGAGTTCGTTGAAGCACTGCTTGCCGGTCGCTGAGGTTCATCCTCCAAAGAGGAAGTGAACGGTTCAGCTTTCTGCGGTCAGAGTTGCTACCTTTCGTTCTCTGCCGGGGGTTGCCGTGAGCAGCAATCCACCAAGGCCCCACCCGACTTCTCAGCTTCGCCCAGGGTCTCCATCTCTGACGGCGACCACTTCTTTGCGTCAGCTGCTCGACAGCCTTTCGAGGGAGCAGCGTGCCAACCAGGAGCTGCTGGTATCGATCGGCTTCGCGCTGCGCAGTTTCACCAACCTCAATCGATTCCTGGAGCTTGTGCCCGTGGTGGCCGCTCGTCTGGTGGGGGTGGATGGGGCACTGCTCATCCCCTTTCAGTCGGATGGGCGCCTGTGGGCTGACCAGTTGCAGATGCTTTCCGTGCTGCGCTCGGAGACGTTGCTTCAGGCGGTGATCAACCATGAACCTGGACGTTCGGCCGGGTTCGGTTCCGACGATGCCCTCGTGCTCGGTTTGGATCGACTGGTTCAGAGCCATCTCGGATCGGCCGGTGTTTTCGCAACCTCTCTGGTGGCTCGAGGTCGTCAGCGGGGTCGTCTGTATGTGTTCAACACCTCCGGCTCGCTGGTCTGGAGCGATGTCCATCGCCGCAATGTGCAGCTGATTGCCGATCTCACCGGTGTGGCGATCGAAAATGATCAGATGCTTCAGGAGGCCCGCCTGCATGAGCGGGTGGATCGCCAGCTCAGCATCGGTGCCGAGATTCAGGCTCAGCTTCTGCCCGATCACTGTCCGGTGATTGAGGGTGTTGAACTGGCGGCCCGTTGTCGACCTGCGTTTCAGGTTGGCGGCGATTACTACGACTTCATCCCCACCCGGCCTGAACTGATCGGCCGTCGGCGTGAGCGAGGCCGCTGGTCGCTGGTGATGGGTGACGTGATGGGCAAGGGCGTTCCCGCTGGCCTGCTGATGACCATGCTGCGCGGCATGTTGCGCGCGGAAGTGCTGAGCGGACTACCGCCGGATCGCATTCTTCACGACCTCAACCAGCTGGCCTTGGAGGATCTTTCCCAGTCCCATCGATTCGTGACGTTGTTCTATTCGGATTTTGATCCGCGGACGCGTCGACTTCGCTTTGCCAATGCCGCCCACAACCCGCCCCTGATCTGGCGTGCTCAGCAACGTTGCATCAGTCGTCTTGATGCACCGGGCCTGTTGATCGGTCTGCAGCCTGAGGCTGAGTACGGCAGTGGTTCGACGGTGCTCGAGCCAGGTGATGTGCTGCTGTATTACACCGACGGTGTGACTGAGGCACCCGGGCTGACCGGAGATCGATTTGACGAGGCGCGCCTGATCCGCAGCCTTGAAACAGCCTGCCGTTCCGGAACGGGCTCGCAGGGAATACTCGATCAGCTCTTCAGTCGTCTGGACCGCTTTGTCGGTGCGGATCGCCAGCTCGAGGACGATGCCTCGATGGTGGTTCTCAAAGTTCGCGAGGAGGTGATGTTGCCATCGGTACCAAGGACTCCGGCCTGACAAGCTGAGTGAATCCGTGTTGAGGGTGGCCATGGCAGGTGGAGTGACGGGCGGAGGCTCCGCCACCTGGAGTGACCGTTTCGAGCAGGGACTGCATCCAGCGATCGAACGCTTCAATGCCTCGATCGGGTTTGACATCACTCTCCTGCAGGAGGATCTGGACGGATCGATCGCTCACGCCCGCATGCTGGCCGAGTGCGGAGTGATTGCGCAGGCAGAGGCTGATCAGCTCTGCAGCGGTCTGGAACAGATCCGGGCGGAGGCAGCTGCCGGCAGTTTCCAGCCTGGTCTGGACGATGAGGATGTGCACTTCGCTGTCGAGCGACGCCTGATTGCTCTGCTTGGACCGGTGGGCAAGAAGTTGCACACAGGACGCAGCCGCAATGATCAGGTGGGCACGGATCTGCGTCTCTGGCTTCGTCGTCGAATTGACGAGCTCGACCCGCAGATGCGGATGTTTCAAAAGGCTCTGCTGCGCCAGGCGCTTGATCACCGTCGCACACTGATTCCCGGCTACACCCATCTGCAGAGGGCGCAGCCCGTCTGCTTGGCCCACCATCTGCTCGCTTATGTGGAGATGCTGGAGCGGGATCGTCAGCGTTTTCAGGACGTGCGTAAACGCGTCAACTGCTCGCCTCTCGGTGCTGCAGCCCTCGCCGGAACGCCGGTTCCGATTGATCGGCGCAGTACAGCAGCAGCTCTGGAATTTGAGAGCATTTACGCCAACAGCCTCGATGCTGTGAGCGACCGCGATTTCACGGTGGAGTTTTCAGCTGCCGCATCGCTGTTGATGGTGCACCTCAGCCGCCTCGCCGAAGAGGTGATCTTCTGGGCCTCGGAGGAATGCGGATTTGTGCGCCTGAGTGACCGTTGCGCCACCGGCAGCAGTCTCATGCCCCAGAAGAAGAACCCTGATGTTCCTGAGCTGGTGCGTGGAAAGTGCGGGCGGGTCTTCGGTCATCTGCAGGGTCTGCTGACGATGATCAAGGGGTTGCCACTGGCCTACAACAAAGACTTTCAGGAAGACAAGGAAGCGCTGTTCGATGTTGTGCAAACCAGTGTCCAGTGCCTTGAAGCGATGACGATCCTGATCGAGGAGGGGTTGAGTTTTCGCCCTGACCGTCTGGAAGCAGCCGTCGGATCTGATTTCTCCAATGCCACCGATGTCGCCGACTATCTGGTGGCCCGACAGGTCCCCTTCCGCGAGGCATATCAGATCGTGGGTTCCGTGGTGAAGCAATGTCTGAGCGATGGAGTGCTGCTTCGAGATCTGAGCCTCGAACGCTGGCAGCAGTTTCACGCCGCCATTGATGCAGACCTTTTTGACGCTCTCGCACCCCGGCAGGTTGTGGCGGCGCGAATCAGTGAAGGTGGCACCGGTTTTGAGCGGGTTGAAGAGCAGTTGGCTCTGTGGAGCGATCGACTGGAATTAGCGAATCAATGATCATTTCGCGAGACCGGGTCTACCCTGAGCAAGTCAGAGGCTGGTGCATCCTTCAATGGATCTTCAACCGATGACTTGTCTGATCCGATTGGGTCCTTTCTCTTCAGGTCCAGCAGTCAAGTGAGCATTTTTGTCGGCAATTTGCCCTTCCGCGCTGAGCAGGAGGACGTGATCGAATTGTTTGCCGCTCATGGAGAGGTCACGAACTGTGCCCTTCCTCTTGAGCGTGATACCGGTCGCAAACGTGGTTTCGCCTTTGTGGAGATGGTCGATGAGGCGGCCGAGGCCGCCGCGATCGAAGCTCTCCAGGGCGCTGAGTTGATGGGTCGTCCCCTGCGCATCAACAAAGCTGAGCCCCGTGGCAGTGCACCTCGACGCGGTGGCGGTGGCGGCTACGGCGGAGGTGGCGGCGGCGGCGGTTATCGCGGTGGCGGTGGTGGCTACGGCGGTGGTGGCTACGGCGGTGGTGGCGGCGGTGATCGACGTTCCGGTGCTCGCGGTTGGGAAGACCGCAGCTATGGAGGGGGGTCGTCTGGTGGTGGTTACAGCGGTGGTGGAGCTGCTGCTGGTGACGAACAGTCAGGTCCTCCTTACGGTGGAGGTGTTGAAGATGGCCGCCGCAGTCGTCGTCGTGGTGGTGCTTCCCAGAACGATGGTGGTGGCTACGGCGGCGGTGGTGATGATGGCGGTGGCGATGACTACAGCGGTTACGGCGGAGCTGAAGGCTGATTGACCATTCGTGTCAATTCATCGACCTAGAGCCCGGCTTCCGTCAGTTGCCGGGCTGACCTTTCCAGAACGCTGAGGTCTGCACCGGCACGCTGGGCGTGTTGACCGAGATCACGGCGCCATTGGCGAGCACCTGGCACTCCTTCCACCAGTTGCACCAGGTGCCGGCAGAGATCCCACAGCCGTCCGCCCCTGTTCAGGTGACGTTCGGCATGGGGCATCAGGCCTGTGATCACGTCCGATGCCTTCACCGTTCTTAGAGGGTCCCCGAAGATCAGAGCATCCATTGCAGCCCAGCGCAGAGGATGCGCGTAGGCGGCTCTGCCAACCATTGCACCATCACAGTGATGCAGTGCCTTCAGGCATTGCTCCGGGGTGTCGAGACCTCCGTTCAGTTCGATCATGAGTTCAGGTCTTCGTTGTTTCAGCGCGATGACCCGCTCATGTTCCAGAGGAGGAATCGTGCGGTTCTGTTTGGGATCAAGACCCTCCAGCCAGGCTTTGCGAGCATGCACGCTGAAGCGGGTCGCTCCGGCCGCGGCCAGCTGATCCACGAAGGCTGTGAGCAGGGTGTCGCTGTCGAGATCGTCAATGCCCACCCGGTGTTTCACTGTCACGGGCAGGGCGCTGGCAGCCACCATCGCTTCCACACAGCGGGCCACGCGGTTGGGTTCTGCCATCAGGCAGGCGCCGAAATTGCCGGCCTGAACGCGTGGGCTGGGACAGCCCACATTGAAATTGATTTCGTCATAGCCCCAGTCCGCTGCCATGCGCGTGGCTTCAGCGAGTAGTTCCGGTTGATCGCCGCCGACCTGAAGGGCGATCGGATGCTCCTCCTGATCGAAGTCGAGCAGGCGTTCCCTGCGTTGACAGTGATGCAGCGCCTGCGCCACCACCATTTCGCTGTAAAGCAGAGCGTGACGGCTGATCTGACGCATCAGCTGGCGAAAGTGCCTGTCTGTGCAGTCCAACATTGGAGCAATGCTGAAACGCCAGGAAGGTTCCCGGTTGCTGGGGGTGGGGGAATCCATTCCTCCATGCTGCCTGGCACCCGTTCGCGCTTGTTTAGAACAGTCCCACGGTTGAAGTGATGACAGTGATGTTCCCCAATCTTGAAAAGTGGTTGATGAGCAGGCGCTCCATGCTGACTGCGACTGTTGCAGGTCTCTTCGGTGTGGTTCGTGCACCGCAAAAGGTCATCGCTGCTTCCGAAGAGTCAGATTCCGAGTGGGATCTCTCTGATCAGGAGTGGAGGACACGTTTGTCGCCTGAGTCATATCAGGTGCTGCGCAGGGAAGGTACCGAGCCTCCCTTCACCAGTGCGCTCAATAACGAGAAAAGAACAGGGATCTATCACTGTGCAGGCTGTGATCTGCCTTTGTTTTCATCGCAGGCCAAGTATGAGAGCGGTACCGGCTGGCCAAGCTTTTGGAAGCCTTTGTCAGGTGCCATCGCCACGAAAGTAGATTTCAAACTGATCGTTCCTCGTACGGAATACCACTGCAGCCGCTGCGGCGGTCACCAGGGTCATGTGTTCAATGACGGTCCCAGGCCCACCGGCAAGCGCTACTGCAACAACGGAGTCGCTCTGCGCTTCCAGACCGCTTGATCTGGTCGTGATCGGTGGTGGTCCTGCCGGTTACATGGCGGCGATCACCGCTGCTGAGCAGGGTCTCCATGGAGTGGTGGTGCTTGAAGCCACGCCGGAGCCCCTCCAGAAAGTGCGTGTCAGCGGTGGTGGTCGCTGCAATGTGACCCATGCATGCTGGGATCCTGCGGAGCTTGCGACCCACTACCCCCGCGGCAGTCGGCCGTTGCGGGGACCATTCAGCCGCTTTGCATGTGGTGACGCGATCGCCTGGTTTGATGAGCACGGACTCACCCTGATCGAGGAATCCGATGGCCGCATGTTTCCTCAGCAGAACCGTTCCGAGGCCGTGATTCATTGTCTGGAGAACGCTGCCAGCCTGGCGGGAGTTCAGCTGCGCACCCAGGTGCTGGTTCGGCAGATCGTGCGCGCGGAGGATGGTGGCTTCCTCATCGAAGGGCGCGGCCTGGAGCAGCCGCTGAGAGCTCGCAAGTTGATGCTGGCCACCGGTGGTCATCCCAGTGGCCGCAGACTTGCCGAGTCTCTCGGTCATCAGGTGATACCACCTGTTCCTTCACTGTTCGGCCTGTCATTGCATGCAAAGGCCCTCGCTGCCTGCAGTGGTATTGCCGTTGATAATGTGACTCTCGATCTGAAAATCGGCAATCAGCGCTTCCGGCAGACCGGACGGGTGCTGATCACCCACCGCGGACTCAGTGGTCCGGCAACCCTGCGGTTATCCGCTTTTGCTGCGCGGGCACTTCATCAAAGCCATTACAAAGGTGAACTCAGGCTGGACTGGAGTTCCGGCCTGGGTCGCAAGGGTGTGGAGCAGAGGTTGAGGCACTGGCGCCTGGACAAGGCCAGGCGCACGCTTACATCGGCCAATCCCTTCGAGCATTTGCCGCGGCGCCTTTGGCAGGCCTTCCTTTCAGAGGCCGATGTGGAAGGTGAGCGTCGCTGGGCGGATCTGCCCTTGAAGGCTGAGCGTCAGCTGGTTGAAACTCTCTGTTCTCAGCGCCTGTTGATTCGGGGCCGTGGGCCATTCGGTGAGGAGTTTGTCACCGCAGGTGGGGTTGATTTGGGTGAAGTGAATCTGGCCACAATGGAAAGTCGTCGCTGCACAGGGCTTTATCTGGCTGGTGAACTACTGGATGTGGATGGTGTCACCGGTGGTTTCAATTTCCAGGCCTGCTGGAGCGGCGGCTGGCTGGCGGGTCAGGCCATCGCGGCCATCCGAGCCCAGGAGCTCGCTATGCGATCTGATCAAACACGCTGAACATCGGCAGATACATCGCCAGCAGGATCGAGCCCACAATGCCTCCCACAACCACGATCATCGCCGGTTCAAGCATCGAGGTGAGTGCCTTCACAGACGTTGAAACCTCGTCTTCATAAAAGTCGGCCACCTTGCTGAGCATCCGGTCCATTTCACCGGTCTCCTCTCCGATCGTGAGCATGCTCAGGGCCATGTCGGGCAGAACCTTCTGCCGAGTCAGCGCGGTGCTCAGCAGCACACCTTCCTGAACCAGGGCTCTGGAGTCGAGGATGGCGTCGGAAATGATCGAATTTCCCGCTGTTTCACTTGAGATCTCCAGTGACATCAGGATCGGGACTCCGGCTTTGGTGAGAGAGCTGAAGATGCGGCAGAACTGGGCTGTCGCGGTTTTCATGATCAGATCACCGAACAATGGCAGCTTCAGCACGAGGCGGTCCACCACGCGCCTGCCCTTCGGTGTTGCGTAGTACCTGGCGAAAAGCCAGGCTGCGATGAGCATTCCTCCGGCAAACACCAGAGCCGCTGAAGAACGCAGAAGCTTGCTCAGATCGACCATCAGCTGCGTGAACAGAGGCAGTTCCGCACCCAGATCTTCAAAGATCCCCGCAAAGGTTGGAATCAGGAAAATGGTCATGCCCAGGAACACCAGAATCGCGATCACGAGCACTGCGACCGGATAACCCATTGCACCCTTGATCTGGTTCTGCAGGCGGGCGTTGTCCTCCAGCAGTTTGGAAAGTCGTTTCAGGGACTCATCGAGAACTCCGCCGGCCTCTCCGGCTTCCACCATCGCCACCGTCAGCTGATCGAACACCTTCGGCCACTGGCGCATCGCCGCTCCCATCGCTGTGCCCTGGTTCACCTCCATACCCACTGAAGTGAGCGCTTTCTTGAACATCGGCAGCTTCTGTTGTGTGGCCATCAGATCGAGACTGCGCACGATCGGCACCCCCGCATCGACCAGTGCAGCCAGCTTGCTGGCCCAGACCGCTTTCTCCTTCACACCTGGAGGTTTCTGGAAGGCTTCTCCCAGATCCATCGAGAACAGGCTCCCGCCTGATGTCCCATCGGCCTTTGCAGGCGTTCCTTTCTTTCTGCCTCGTTCAGGACCGGTTTCACTGGCACGCAACTGGTTGGCTTTGATGCCACGTCGCCTCAACTGACGCCTGGCCGTGGCCAGATCATTGGCTTTCACGGTCACGGTTCGGTCCTGACCGGTTGCAGAGGTGTAGGTGGCAGTGAACGTGGCCATGCTGAGTCTGGACCTCTCAGTTGCTGATCAGCCGTTCAAGCTCGGTGGGTTTGCTGGCTTTTGAGAGTCCTTCCCGCAGATCGATCTCACCATGACTCACGAGATCTGCCAGGGCTTTCTCGAGCGTCTGCATGCCCAGTTCACCACCGGTCTGAATCTGTGAGTAAAGCTGGGCGGTCTTGCCTTCGCGGATCAGGTTGGCAATGGCGGGGGTGTTGATCATGATTTCCTGTGCCATCACTCGGCCGAACTGACCAGGCTCGGGATTGCTGCGGCGACACAGCGTCTGGGAGAACACCGCCACCAGACTTCCTGACAGCTGCACGCGGATCTGGGTCTGCTGCGCCGGCGGGAACACGTCAACCATGCGGTCGACCGTCTGCGCTGCGGAACTGGTGTGCAGCGTTCCGAACACAAGGTGACCTGTTTCGGCGGCGCTGATCGCCAGTTGAATCGTTTCCAGGTCGCGCATCTCACCCACCAGGATCACGTCCGGGTCTTCGCGCAGAGCCGCCCTGAGTGCATTCCCGAAGCTGCGGGTGTCCTCATTGAGCTGGCGTTGGTGCACCAGGCTTCGGTCGCTCTTGTAGACGAACTCGATCGGGTCCTCAATGGTGAGGATGTGTTCAGCGCGGCTGTGATTGATGTGATCCAGCAGTGCCGCCAGGGTGGTGGTCTTGCCTGAGCCTGTGGGACCGGTGACCAGCACCAGGCCTCGTGGTCGCTTGCTGGTCTCCACCACCACGGGTGGGAGGTTGAGCAACTCGATGCTGGGAATCGAGCTGCCCAGCGCTCTCAGGCAGGCCGCATAGCTGCCTTTCTGGCGATAGACATTCACCCTGAATCTGGCGACTCCCTTGAGTCCGTAGGCGCAGTCCAGTTCCCAGGTCTGTTCGAGGGTCTTGCGTTGGCTGTTGTTGAGCATTGAGAAGATCAGCCGGTTGCAGCTCTCCTCGAGCAGGGCTTCATCTCGCATCGCCCGCAGCTGTCCGCTGAAGCGTCCATAGGGGGGCTGGCCGCTGGCGATATGCAGATCACTGCCTCCGCCTTTCACCAGCTCCTCCATCAGGTCTTCGATCATCAGCTCCATCGCTCGCTCCTCAGTGACGTGGGGTCAGGCAGTAAGGACATTCCAGCCAACCTTCCTGGAGTCCGCCACCACAGCCGATGCAGGTGAGTGTGCTCAGGGCCCTGGCTCTTCGCTCTGATTCCAGGCCGGAATCGGTGAGCACCATGCGGCCCACTTCCTCCAGAGTCGTATGTCCCTCCCTCACCAGATCAAGGCTGTAGCCCAGCAGGGTTTTCATACCTCCCTCGAGAGCCAGCTGACGCACCATGTCGGTAGTGGCGCCCTTGGCCACAGAGGTCGCCAGCGCCTCATTCATGCGCAGCACTTCGTAGACGCCCACCCGCCCTTTGTAACCACTGCCCTGACATTTGGGGCAAGGGTTGGTCTGGCCTTCATGGTGGTTGGCCCGATAGAAACTGACGTCCGCCTCGGTGCTTGCCATCAGTCCGAAGCGCCCCAGTTCCTCGGGATTGGGCCGGTAGGCGATGCGGCATTGCGGGCAGACCCGCCGGAGCAGACGCTGGGACACGATTCCGATCAGTGAGGCGGCCACCATGAAGGGCTCGACGCCCATCTCGTCGAGGCGCGCGATGGCGCTGGGAGCGTCATTGCAGTGAAGGGTCGTCAGCACCAGGTGACCCGTGAGAGCCGCTTCGATAGCTGTTTTCGCGGTTTCAAGATCGCGCGTTTCACCGACCAGCAGCACGTCCGGGTCCTGGCGCATGAATGCTCTCAGTGCCTGGCTGAAATCAAACCCTTTCTCCCGGTTCACCTGGCACTGGGTAATGCCTGGCAGGGCGTATTCGATCGGATCCTCCACCGTGGAGATGTTGATCCCCGGTTCGTTGCGTTCCGCCAGCAGTGAATAAAGCGTTGTCGACTTGCCGGATCCAGTGGGCCCTGTCACCAGGATCATTCCGAAGGGCTTGGACCCCAGGGTGCGAACCAGCTTCAGGGCTTCAGCGTTGGAAATCAGCTTGTCGAGCCCCAGCTGGGTGGCGGAGCTGTCCAGCAGCCTCAGCACGATCTTCTCCCCGTAGCGGCTGGGCAGACTGTTGACCCGGAAATCCACGGTTCTGTTCTGGAAGCGGCGGCGGATTCGGCCGTCCTGAGGGACGCGCCGTTCAGCGATGTCCAGATCCGCCATGATCTTGAATCTGGAAGTCACAGCCGGGACCAGTCGGCTCGGAAGTGGTTCGATCTGACTCTGCAGCACGCCGTCCTGACGGAAGCGCAGCTGGAGTCCTGCCTGCTGGGGCTCCACATGGATGTCGCTGGCACCCAGTTCAAGGGCCTGCATCAGGATGCGATCCACCAGATCGATCACGGGTGAGCGCTCTGCATCGTTAAGCCCGGATTCAAGGTCCTGCGGTTTCGAGGAGTCGGCGTCCTCCTCATCGGGATCGGCTTCGAGCACCCCCTGAACGGTGAAATCCTTCAGATAGGAGGTTGCCGTTTCCGCCACGGATTCGGCTTCGATGCCGTTTGAACCCGAGGTCTCGGAGGTTGTCTGGATGACGGCGTTGCTTTGTGGTGGTGTCTCCGCAATGGGTTGTTCTAGTGATGGACCTTCATCGCTCACTGGAAGGTTGTTGCTGAGCAGCTCCGTCAGGCTCTTCGCGAGCGCGGCATGACGCACAGGATCAAATCCCATCGTCTCCAGTTCCTCGAGCAGAACCGGTGCATCAGCGATGCCGAGATCGCCTGGAATTGACCGCTGCAGAAGCAGTTCCAGTTCCAGAGGCAGGCTTGTGTCGCTCACGGATCAAGGTCGCAGAAAGGTGCGGGCTTCCGCCGCTTGTGGGAGGACTGCCTCACCTATCAACATGTCTAGACGTGAATTCGCAACCGGTCAGCATGAGTGGCGACGCTTCCACCCCAGCGCAGGATCCGTCATCGGCTGGTTCCGACAGCCAGCAACCTGCCGTGATTCCAAACGAAACTCCAGAGACCCCCCCGGTGGTGGATGAGGTTTCAAGCAGTGAAGAGACAGTTGGAACGGATTCAGGGTCTCAGTCCGTTGACAATGAGGCCCGCCTCGAGCAGCTGGAACGGGAGCACTCCGCGCTCAGAGAGGAACATGAAGTGTTGCGCGGACAATATGTGCGCATCGCAGCGGATTTCGACAACTTCCGCAAACGCCAGAGTCGCGATCAGGACGATCTCAAGCTGCAGCTCATCTGCAACACCCTCAGCGAGATTCTTCCGGTTGTGGACAATTTCGAGCGTGCCCGTCAGCAGCTCGATCCACAGACGGAGGAAGCTCAGGGACTTCATCGCAGTTATCAGGGGCTCTATAAACAGCTGGTTGATGTGCTTAAACAGCTTGGTGTTGCTCCCATGCGAGTTGTTGGTCAGGAGTTCGATCCGACCCTGCATGAAGCAGTGCTGCGTGAGCCCAGTGACGAGCATCCTGAAGATGTGGTGATTGAGGAGCTGCAGCGGGGTTATCACCTTGATGGCCGCGTGCTGCGTCACGCCATGGTCAAGGTGTCGATGGGGCCCGGTCCGCAGCAGGGCGCAGGCAGCGAAGCAGCCGTTTCCGATGCCGATGTCGATGCCGGGGCTGAAGGGGAGGTTTCCGACGATGCCAACGGTTGATCAGACCCCTGCTCTTACTGTGATCTTCGGGACACCCAGCTGATGGCCGATTACTACGAGCTGCTCGGTGTCAGCAGGGATGCCGATGCTGAGACCCTGAAGCGGGCCTATCGGCGACTGGCTCGCCAGTACCACCCTGATATCAACAAGGAACCAGGCGCTGAAGACCGTTTCAAGGAAATCGGTCGTGCCTACGAAGTGCTCAGCGATCCCCAGACACGCGGTCGCTACGACCAGTTCGGTGAGGCTGGCCTCGGTGGAGCCGCCGGCATGCCCGACATGGGCGATATGGGTGGTTTCGCCGATCTGTTCGAGACCTTCTTCAGTGGCTTCGGGGGTGCTGCCGGTGGTGGTGGCCGTCAGCAACGCCGCCGCGGCCCGCAACAGGGGGATGACCTCCGCTACGACCTCACGATTGATTTCGAGCAGGGTGTGTTCGGTCAGGAGCGCGAGATCCGTGTCCCCCATCTGGAAACCTGCACCACCTGCACCGGTAGCGGTGCCAAGAGCGGCAGTGGTCCCACCACCTGCTCCACCTGTGGCGGCGTCGGTCAGGTGCGTCGTGCAACCCGCACCCCTTTCGGCAGTTTCACGCAGGTTGCGGAATGTCCGGCCTGCACCGGCAGTGGCCAGGTGATCGCAGATCCCTGCAATGCCTGCGGCGGCCAGGGTGTGACGCAGGTTCGCAAGAAGCTGCGCATCAACATCCCTGCGGGTGTCGATTCGGGCACCCGTTTGCGCGTGGCCGGTGAGGGAAATGCTGGGCTGCGCGGTGGTCCTTCAGGTGATCTTTACGTCTTCCTCACAGTGAAACCGCACCCCTCTCTACAGAGGGATGGTCTGACAGTTCATTCCGAGGTGAAGGTCAGCTACCTCCAAGCGATCCTCGGCGACACGATCGAGGTGGACACGGTGGATGGTCCGACCAACCTCGAGATTCCTGCAGGCACTCAGCCCAATGCTGTTCTCACCCTGGAGAACAAGGGCATTCCCAAGCTGGGAAATCCCGTGGCCCGAGGGAATCAGCGGATCACCGTCAACGTGAAGCTCCCAACCCGTCTCAATGAGGAGGAGAGAGGGCTGCTCGAGGAGCTTGCTGGTCATCACTCCGCGAGGGGTGAGCAGCACCATCATCACAAGAGCGGGCTGTTCGCTCGTCTGTTCGGCCAGAGGTGACCATGGCGGAACGTCCCTCTGATCGTCAGCTCGATCTCTGTGGGACTCCCTGTCCGCTCAATTTCATTCGCTGTCGCCTCACCCTGGAGACCATGAATCCCGGTGAATGTCTTCAGGTGGATCTGGATCCGGGCGAGCCTGAGGAGATGGTCGTTCCAGGACTGCGTCGAGACGGTCATCGGGTGGACGTGGAGCGACGTTCCGATGTTCAAGTGCGCCTGATGGTCATCTGCGCCGGTGAGTAGGCATGAGCTGCATCCGGGCATGGTGGTGGCTCTCCAGGCCAATTATCTGGAGGTGGAACTGGAACATCCACCTGCCGACGGTCCTTCCCGTCTTCTCTGCACGCGCCGCACACGGCTGAATCACCGTGGTGCCCTGGTCCATGTGGGCGACCGTGTGCAGGTGGAGGCCATCGACCCAGATCACGCCAGGGCCGTCGTCGCTGAAGTGGAACCCCGGATCAGCTTTCTGGTCCGTCCACCCGTTGCCAACGCCTCCTGCATTCTTGTGGCTGTAGCGGTTGATCAACCCGTTTTTGATGCCGATCAGGTCAGCAGGTTCCTGCTCACGGCTGAAAAAACCGGATTACAGGTTCTGCTCGTGCTGACCAAATGTGATCTGCTCAATGACGATGCGCTGTCACAACTTCGCCAGCGTGTGCAGGGGTGGGGCTATGAACCCATTCTTGTCTCCACGCACTCCGGACTGGGGCTGGAGCAATTGCGAGCACAACTGGCCAAGATTCCGATTTCGGTGCTTTGCGGTCCATCGGGGGTGGGCAAGAGTGCGCTTCTGAACGGACTCCTGCCTGGACTGGCATTGCGGGTCGGTGCTTTGTCAGGTCGACTCCAGCGTGGGCGCCACACCACACGCCATGTGGAACTGCATGAATTTGCTCACGGGTCCAGGGTTGCGGACACACCGGGGTTCAACAGGCCGGAGTTACCGGATGACGTTTCGAATCTGGAGGTGCTGTTTCCGGAGCTGCGTGCCCAGCTCGCCCAGCATCCCTGTCGGTTCCGTAACTGTTTGCACCGGGATGAACCGGGTTGCGGAGTGACGCGCAACTGGGAGCGTTACCCCTTGTACCGCAGGGCTGTGGACGAGCTTCTGGATGTCAGCCGCCCATTCCGGGCAGATTCAGATCGAGACCGCCAGTGAGTTCCTGCATCCGCTCCTTCATGGTGCCTGTGGAACGTTCGTAGGCGGACTGAAGTGCTGCGAGGGTGGCGGCTTCTGCGGCTTCCTGCCCATCACTCAGCAGGCTGGGATCGAGCTTCACCCGCAGGGGCTGCTGATTGCCAGAGAGCCAAATGCTTGCCCGTCCGTCTTCACTGCTGCCCTCGATCTCCATGGCATCAAGTTCCTCCTGCAGTTTCTGAGCGTCCTGCTGGATCTGCTGTGCCTTGCGAAAGGCTTCGGTGAGCTGTCCGAAATTGGGAAGTCCGAAACCGGCCATGGCGTCGCTGAAGGAACAGCAAGATTAGGCCGCCATTTCGAATCCCAGTCGTTTCACTTCTGGCTGAAGCTGGATGCCATGGGCCTCGGCCACCTTCTGCTGCACCATGCCGATCAGGTTGCGGATATCGGCAGCGCGTGCTTCTCCGGTGTTGACAATGAAGTTGGCATGCACTTCAGACACCTGCGCACCACCGACGCGCCGGCCTTTCAGCCCCAGGCCTTCTATCAGACGACCGGCCTTTGCTGGTTCAGGATTGCGGAAAACGCTGCCGCAGCTGGGTTGTTTGTAGGGCTGGGTGCTGGTGCGGTGATTGAGGTTCCCGCTGGTGCGTCGTTGCAGCTCGCCAGGATCATGTCCTGGTTCAAGCTGAAATTCGGCTGCCAGCACCAGCAATCGCCGGCCTTGCAGGGCACTGTGGCGATACGCGAAGTCGAGCGCATCGCGTTCAAGCCGCTGGATGCTGAAGTCCTCGCCTTCGAGGGCAACCACGTCCACGCTGAGCAGCCGCTCTGCTGTGCATCCCCCCTGAGCTCCGGCATTCATCACCGCAGCTCCGCCAACGGTGCCAGGGATGCCAACGGCCCATTCCAGCCCTTGCAATCCCAGCCGTGCAGCACGTCTTGCCAGGGTGGGGATCGGTTCACCGGCACTGGCTTTCACCCGCCCTGTCTGGCCATTCAGATCAATCCCCTGCAGTCGTCGCAGGCAGAGGGTGAGTCCGGGGAGTCCTTCATCAGCAATCAGCAGATTGGAGCCTGCACCGATCGCGCGGACCGGCATCTCCTGATTCGCTGCCCAGCGGAGCAGTGTTGGAATCTGCTCAGCATCGCTGGGTTCCGCCAGCCACTGGGCAGGACCACCAACACGCCAGGTGGTGTAGTGGGCCAGGGAAACCTGTTCCTGGAGGATCCCGTGTTTCTGAAGTTCCCTCAGGTTGTCAGCGTCGATCGGCATGTCGTCGGCTCCTGCAGTGCGTTCGGTGACAGCCGAGACCAGAGACTGTTCACATCTCCGGCGCCCATCGCCAGCACCAGGTCATCGGCACGGCTGTGTTGCTTCACCAGATCAGCCAGTTCATCCATGCTGGATGCCACCAGCACTGTCTGATCAAGGTTGTGTTCCTGGATGCAGCTTGCCAGAGCCTCACTGCTGACGCCGGTAATGGGAGCTTCTCCGGCTGAGAACACCGGTGCAAGCACCACGATGTCCACGCTGGAGAGTGCCAGGGCGAATTCGTTCTGAAATTCCTGGGTGCGGCTGAAGCGGTGGGGTTGAAACACTGCCATCAGACGCTTCGGACTGCGTGGCAGTGGACTTCGACCACTTGACACCATGAGAGCGGCCATCGACAGAGTCGCAGCCACTTCACTGGGGTGATGTGCGTAGTCGTCCACCACGAGACGACCTTCCCAGTCGCCACGAAAATCGAAGCGGCGTCCAGGCGTCTTCAGCTCGCTGAGGTGTGTGATCAGACGGCCGAGGGGGACTCCCTCCATTCGGCAAGCAGCCAGTGCTCCAAGAGCATTGCTGAGGTTGTGCAGCCCTGGCAGTGGCAGTGTGATCCGGCCGACGTGCTCTCCCTGTTCGTAGAGATCGGCGATGGTGTGATCCCCTTCGAGGGCTACCGGCAGAGCGGCGTAGTCAACGTTGTTGCTGCGTTGCACTGACCACCAGGCATCGGCTTGGAAGTGTTCGCTCAGAATCGGGTCGTCCTGGTTGGCCAGCAATCGACCGCAACCGGCGGCGAACCGCCTCATGGTGGTGATCAGATCATCCAGATCTCTGTAATGGTCGGTGTGATCCAGTTCCAGATTGGTGATCACGCCCAAGGTGGCGTTGAACTTCACCAGCGATCCATCGGATTCGTCAGCTTCTGCTACCAGCAGGCGGCCGGTGCCTGAGTGCCCGTTGCTTGCGTAGCAGGGAACGATTCCACCGATCACGGCGGTGGGATCCTCTCCGGCTCCATTCAGAAGTGTTGTGACAACTGTGCTTGTGGTGGTTTTGCCATGACTTCCAGCCACGGCGATGGAGGGCTGTTGGTCGATCAGGGCAGCAAGCAGATCGGAACGATGCCAGACAGTCAGCTGCAATTGCCGTGCTGCCAGCAGTTCTGGATTGCTTTCCGGGATGGCGCTGCTGATCACCACCAGCGGCGCTGTCAGGTTCTGGTTTTTCAGTTCTTCAAAATTCGACGCCGTCTGGGAGGCGAAAGCCACCATCCCCAGAGCCTGCAAGGCCTCCATCGTGGGGGACATTCGTCGATCAGAGCCGCTGACTCTGTGGCCGCGGCTGAGCAGAATTTTCGCCAGAGCAGACATGCCGATTCCACCTGCACCGATGAAGTGCACAGAAGAAGGGCTGTCAAGCGGTCTGCTCAAGAATGAAAGCCGTGGATTCGCACCATAAATCAGGTATTCCTTCTGACCACTAAATGGCGCAGACTGTCGCGAACCAGCTCAGGCCAGTTCACCTGTTGACCTTATTTCAGGTGAAATAAGCGATTTCTGTATGATCGGCGGCCACTCTCCGCGGACTGTCCGCTCTCGTTATGACCCTGCGCGTTGCGATCAATGGATTCGGCCGAATCGGTCGCAATGTGATGCGGGGTTGGATCAGCCGTGGTGCCGACACCGGAATCGAGATTGTTGGTGTGAACGCGACCTCGGATCCCAAGACCAGTGCTCACCTGCTTACCTATGACTCCATTCTGGGCAAGCTCGACCCCAGTGTGAAGATCGAAACCACTGACGACTCGATGATCGTCAACGGTAAGGAGGTGAAGTTCTTCTCCGACCGCAATCCCCTCAACTGCCCGTGGAAGGACTGGGGTGTGGATCTGGTTCTTGAGTCGACCGGTGTTTTCAACACCGATGAAAAGGCCAGCATGCACATTCAGGCCGGTGCCAGAAAAGTCATTCTTACCGCGCCTGGCAAAGGTCCCAAGGTGGGGACCTTCGTTGTCGGTGTGAACGAAGATCAATACCGTCATGAGGATTTCGACATTCTCAGCAACGCCAGCTGCACCACCAACTGCCTTGCACCACTGGTGAAAGTGATCGATCAGTCGATCGGCATCAATCGCGGTCTGATGACCACCATTCACAGCTACACCGGCGACCAGCGGATTCTCGACAACAACCACCGCGACCTGCGTCGTGCCCGTGCCGCTGCGGTGAACATGGTTCCCACGTCTACAGGTGCAGCTCAGGCTGTGGCCCTGGTCTATCCAGCCGTGAAGGGCAAGTTCACTGGAATCGCCATGCGTGTTCCCACTCCCAATGTCTCTGCGGTTGACCTGGTTTTCGAGTCAAACCGCGCCTCGTCGGTTGATGAGATCAAGTCGATTCTCAAGGCTGCAGCTGACGGCCCCATGAACAAGATCATCAAGTACGGCGATCTGCCTCTGGTGTCCAGTGATTACGCCGGCACCAATCAGTCGACCATTTTTGATGCTGACCTCACCCTCGCCATGGGTGACAACTTCTTCAAGATCGTTGCTTGGTATGACAACGAGTGGGGCTACAGCCAGCGGGTTGTTGACCTCGCAGAAGTGGTGGCCAAGAACTGGAAATGATCAGCCCTTGAGATGTTGATGCAATCCCTCCCACTGGGAGGGATTTTTTTTGGAGACTGCACTGTCAGCTTTGGTCGAAGTGATCAAAGCCTCCTGCAGCAACAGGAAGTTGAGTGTCACTCCAGAGAATTTCATGGCACTTGGCCGTGATCCATCCGATTTGGCGGCTGTCAGGTTGGTGGTCAAGCCAGCGTTGCGCCCAGGTGGCTGGAAGAGCCAGCACCAGCTCGAAATCCTCGCCGCCGTTGAGGCACCATTCGTCCCAGCGGTCGCCTCCAGGCCAATCCCTTGCTCGGGGCAGCCATTCCCGCGTCAGCACCGCACCGCACAGACTGCTGCTGCAAAGTGCCTGCACCGCTGTCAGAAGTCCATCGCTGCTGTCTGTGCCGGCGGCTCTCCAGGGCAGGTTGTCGGGTTTATGCGCCAAGAGTGTGTTCAAGGCATCCAGCCTTGGAATGGGCCTTTGATGTCGGGAGATGGCGCGATGTCGCAGATCATCTGTCAGGGCCACGAAGTCATTCAGTTCCGGATCTCCCTCAAGGAGTGCGAGCCCCAGTCGGCTGAGGCCATGGGCGCCGCTCGTCACCAGCCAGTCGCCTGGACGGGCATCGGCACGGTGCAGCCGCAAGGGCCCCATGCGACCCAGCGCCGTGATTGAAACCAGTCTCTGCTTGCCTGCTGAGCAGTCTCCGCCCAGAAGGATGCCTCCATAGCAGCTGAGAGCTTCGCTGATACCTCGATAGAGATCCTCCACCCAGCTCCAGTGAGTGCCTCCCGGTGCCACCAGTGCCACGGTGATTCCATCCACGGCAACAGCACCGCTGGCGGCGAGATCCGACAGGTTGGCCGCCACCGCTCGCCAGCCCACATCCACCGGACTGGTGGTGCGATCACTGAAATGAACGCTGTCGACCAGCACGTCGGTGTTCACCAGCAGCTGGCGAGAATCGGCGTTGAGGGTCGAGGTGTCATCGCTCAGCTGGCCCGGAGGCGCAAAACGTGCCAGCCGTCTGAGGAGTTCTGACTCACCAAGCTCAGCCAGCGTGACCGTCACTGAGCTCAGGCGTGTTGTTGCAGGCGATCGGCACCTTCGATCACTTTGATTTTCTTGATCTCGTCGTTGACACCAAGCTCTTCGAGCACATCGAAGCCGTCTACGACATATCCGAAGGCCGCATTGCGTCCATCCACAAGGTTCAGACCCGCGGGCGTCAGCTCGGCTTCATAGAGGAACAGAAAGAACTGAGAGGAGCCATCGTCGAGAGCCTGATCGGAGTGAGCCCAACCCAGCGTTCCCAGAGTGGCGAAGGGAAGCACGGGTGTGGCTTTGTACAGCCCTACATCCTCGAATGTCTGGTTGTAGAAGGTTTCCGGTTCACCTGGAACGCGGATCTCAAGAGGAACATGGCGCTCTTGCTTGGTTTTCGGATCCACGTAACCAATCTCAGGACCCTTCGGATCGCCGCTTTGCAGGATGTAGAAATCCTCTGCACGGTTGAAAGGCAGGCCGTCGTAGAAGCCCTTCAGGCTCAGATCAACAAACGCACCGGCGGTGAGCGGCGCGTTGTAACCATCCACCACAACGGTGAGATCACCTTCGGTGGTTTCAATCACCAGAGTGGCGCGGCCTGCCAGGCGCGGCAGGTCATCGAATTCGGAGGGAATGTCCGGCAGATGGTCGTCAATCAGCAGCGCCTCCAGGTCTCCGATCTGGCTCAGGGTCTGGCGACGTGACTGGATGAATCCCGCTTTGTCCTTGTTTCCCACACGCTCCTGCAGGACGTTCAGGTCGTCAGCCACAGCATCGAGAATCTGTTCCGCTTTCGCCTGATCTTCACTGGGCATGGCGGTGATGATCGCGCTCTTTCGGTCACTCAGCAGGGACTGAGTGCGGTTGATGCCGCGGCCAAGGGCATTCCAGCGCTTGGCTCGCAGATCATCACTAGTGCCCTCGAGCTGATGTTGAAGATCCCGCAGGTCTGCTTGGTTCATGGGCAGGGAATCACGCAGGATCGCCGCCGGATCCTGCACGGCATTGCCCTGGGGGAGTCCCGCCCACGCGGGTGGAGTCCACGCAATGCCAGCCATCATCAGCAGGCTGATAAGCCAAGCGCTCAGGCGCTGAAATCCCAACCGAATCGCCAAGGAGAACCCCAGGTGCTGAAAGGACTTTGGCACAGCCGTATGATCCCCTGAACCGTTCGGCGGGAATGATCTCCAGCAACGACTTTCGCACCGGCACCACGATTGAGCTCGATGGGGCCGTCTGGCGTGTGGTCGAATTCCTGCATGTGAAGCCCGGCAAAGGTTCTGCTTTTGTTCGCACCAAGCTCAAGGCCGTGCAAAGTGGCAGCGTTGTTGACAGAACCTTCCGCGCCGGCGAGATGGTCCCTCAGGCCATGCTGGAGAAAGCCACCCTCCAGCACACCTATATGGAAGGTGAGGATTACGTTTTCATGGATATGTCGACCTATGAGGAGACCCGGCTCACAGCCCAGCAGATCGGAGACAGCCGCAAATATCTCAAGGAAGGGATGGAGGTGAGTGTCGTCTCTTGGAATGAGAAGCCTCTCGAGGTTGAGCTACCCAACTCCGTTGTGTTGGAGATTGCCCAGACCGATCCCGGAGTGAAGGGTGACACCGCCACTGGTGGCACCAAGCCCGCGATCCTTGAGACCGGAGCGCAGGTGATGGTTCCTCTGTTTCTCTCGATCGGCGAGAAGATCAAGGTGGACACACGCAACGACTCCTACCTGGGTCGGGAGAACAGCTGAGCATGCAACTCGATCACGATCAGCTTCACAAGCTGCTGGACGTCCTTGCTGACAGTGATATCCAGGAATTTCGTCTTGAAGGTGATGATTTTCGCCTTGAGGTGCGCCGAAACCTGCCGGTGACGGCAGTGGCAGCACCGGTGATGCCGGTGGTCGCGCAGGCCGAAACCCCTGCCCCCGTTGTTGATGTCTCAACCCAGGGAGACACGGCCCCGGCGGCTCCGCCGGCTGCGGCGGGTTCGCGCTCTGACCTGGTCGATGTCACTGCTCCGATGGTGGGCACCTTCTATCGAGCCCCAGCTCCAGGTGAATCGCCCTTCGTGGAGCTTGGCAATCGGATCACAGCCGGTCAGACGATCTGCATTCTCGAGGCGATGAAGCTCATGAACGAGCTCGAAGCTGAGGTGGGAGGTGAGGTGGTGGAGATCCTTGTGGACAACGGCACTCCGGTTGAATTCGGTCAGGTGCTGATGCGTGTCAAGCCCGGCTGAGTTCCCAGGCCGCCTGAATGGCGGCCAGCATGCTGGCCCCTCTCGCCACCCCTTCTCCGGCGATGTCAAAGCCAGTGCCGTGGTCAGGGGATGTGCGTAAGAAAGAAAGACCGAGAGTTGTGTTCACCGCCTGATCAAAAGCGAGCAGTTTCACGGGGATCAGGCCCTGATCGTGATACAGCGCAAGGATTCCATCAGGAGCCGCTTCGATCCTGTTGTTCCAGGCCTGGGCGGAACTCAGCCAGCAGGTGTCGGGAGGAAGCGGGCCTTGCAGTTCCACTGAAGGATGCTTCTCGCCCCATCGCTCCAGCAGAGAACTCAGCCATTCGCTCTCTTCGCTACCTAGTTGCCCCTGTTCGCCTGCATGGGGGTTGAGGCCCGCCACTAGCAGTCGGGGGGCGGGATTGAATCGCAGGCAGAACCCTGCAAGCACATCAAGTTTGCGCTCAACCAGATCTGCGCTGAGCACCTCGGCGACTCTCCCAATCGGGATGTGGGTTGTGACCAGCAGTGTGTTCAGTCTCCATCCGGTTGCCGGGGAGACAGCGGTGAACAGCATCGAAGCGGATTTGTGCCCATCCAGTTCCGCCAGACGCTCGGTCTGGCCGGGGTAGCGATGTCCTGCTTCATGCCAGGCATGTTTCGCGATCGGTGCGGTCACGAGTGCGCGTCCCTGGTCCTGTCGTACCAGCTCCACCGCCCGGGTGAGCCATTGGAAACAGGCATCTCCGCTTCTTTTGCCTGCATCTCCCGGCTGTAGTGGGCCCCCCGGCACCGGCAGATCCTCCACGTTCAGGTCGTCAGGATCTGCAAAGGGAACCTGCGAATGCAATTTCAGATTGTCAGCGGTTCTGCGAAGGCTGGCCCGGCAGCCCACCAGCAGCGGGGGTGGCATTTCAGCTGGGCGCCTTGGATCAGCAAGGGCTTTCAGCGTGACTTCCATGCCGATCCCCGCCGGATCACCGAGTGCGATCACAAGGCGCTGTCTAGCGTCGTGGCATTCGATGGATGGGGTCATGCTGCGCTTGCTGGTGATCGGGCTGCTGCTCTACGGCCTCGGAACGGCCCTGAGGCAGGGTTGGCTGGAAATTCAGTGGAGCCGTTTTCTGCATGATGCAGGTCTGACCTTCATCGATCCGGACAGGCCTCTGAAGCTGCAGGAGGTGCCTGCGATCAGTCCTGAGCGGCCTGAGTCAGCATCCCCCTGAGCCTTTCCTCCTCCAGACATTGGACCAGCCCGCTGCGGTAGTTCGGGTGAATCATGCTGTAGCCGAGTGTCTTGCAGAGCAGATCGTTGCTCACCCTGCGGTTTTCGGCCCAGAAGCTTCGCGCCATGGCGCTCATGTCCGCTTCAGCTGCCGCATAATCACGCGCTTCCGGCAGGTCACAGTTCAGAAGATCTGCGGCATGGCGTTGCAGCAGATGACTTGGGGCAGGTTCGTGATCACAGATGTTCACCACCGGAGGATGCTGACCAGAGGCCGAGCAGTGCATGAGGTGCAGGCAGGCCGCGGCGATGTCATCGACATGCACGCGACTGAACACCTGTCCGGGCTTGTTGACTGGTCTCAGGTTTCCCGCTTTGACAGCAGCGAAAGGGGAGCGACCCGGTCCGTAGATCCCAGGTAAACGCAGAATCTGCACCGGCAGACCGCTGTTCAGCCATTGCTGTTCACAGATCAGACGTCGTCGGCTGCGTTCCTGCGTGGGTTGTGGGGCATCCGTTTCGCTGACCCAGTCACCGCCGGTGTCGCCATAGATGCCTGTGGTCGAGAGATAGCCAGCCCAGCGAAGTGGCAACTGACCGAGTTGAGGCCCGAGTGACTGCAAGACAGGGTCGGTCTCATCCGGGCCGGGAGGGATCGTGCTGAGCAGATGGGTCACGCCCTTCAGGTCTGCTTCCATTGGCACAATCTTCTGAGTCGAGTCGAATTGCAGAGTTCCGCTGCCGGGCTCTGGGTTGCGACGCGTGGTGATCACCCTGATCTTCAGGGCATCAGCCAGGGAGGCAACCCGTCGTCCGGTGAATCCGGCTCCCAGGATGCAGAGCTTGGATCCAGCTGGCAGCGCGTGACAGCGGTTGACAAGTGATTCCGGCATGAGTACAAACGTATCAGTGGCAAAGCAGCCGTGACCAGTTCCTGTCTTCCCCTGGTGTCATCTCAGGAATCCATGTTGCCTCGGAGTGCCGGCGATCGCAGCACCGTTATGTCGACCGGCGATGTTGCTGCCCTGCGTCGCCTGGCTGCGACAGTGTTCGCATCGGTGTTGGTGAGTGGAGCCTTTCTGCTGGCACCCGAGCAGCCTGAGCAGCAAGCCTCAATCTGCCAGCAACATCACTCGGCAGAGGCTTGCAGGGTCTGGTGATCAAGGACTGTCGTCAGTTGTTTCAGGCTGCTCGAAAGCCCCAGTCCCGTTCCTCAAGATTGTTCAGGTCTGAATCGGTTGCCAGCGATGGATCGATGGTTTGATTCAGCTCTGGCTGAGCCCATTGCAGAAGTCTCAGAGCAAGACGTAGATCGGCGTCCATCCAGGCACGGATCGCCATGGCTCGGCGGGGATCATAAAAGCGTTGGCGTCGATACCAGTCGAAAACATCAGCATCGGATTTGTGACCATTGCATGAGAGGCAGGCGGGTACACAGTTTTCAGTAATACTGAGACCTCCCTTAGCCCGAGGAAGGATGTGGTCAATTGATTCTGATTGTTTTCCGCAGTAAATACAGCTTTTTCCGGTGTAACTGTGAAGCGACTGGCGCCATCTTCGGACTCGCAATTTAGGGCAGAGATCTTCAAGGAAAACCGCATCCCTGTTATGCATCCGAATCATTCGGTTGAGAGAATTCTGGCGCTTTCGCGGTGTTCGTCAATGTGTTCATCGCTGCATTTTTTGTAGCTTTTTCAATGTGATTTTTGAAGCTCAAACCCCTTGTGGTGAATCGAAAAGGCAATACAATTTCATTTGCTGAATTGTGGTTACGGCTTCATCGACGGCCTGCTGCAGCCTTGGGCTGACTCCTTCGGGACTTGTGAGGGTGACATACCCATTTGATGCCGTGACCCACGCACAGATGGGACGGATCAGACCTCGGGGGCTCTGGAAAGGTTCTGAACGGGGCTGGGAATTTCCACTGGCCGCTGCCGAATCCCTGCTTGACCGTTTTTCAGCGCGTTTTCGGGTTGAGGATGAGTTGGTGCGTTGGCTGGATTGGCATCGTCACCCGCTGCCACCGTTGCCCCGTCACAGGGAGCTGGTCGCCAGGGCAGATCTGGATCAGCCTCTTGCCGATGGTCGCACTCCACTTGCGCATCAGCGTTCGGGTGCTCGCTGGCTGCTTGCACGGCGTGGTGCGTTGCTCGCTGATGAGATGGGCCTCGGCAAGACGCTCACTGCCTTGCTTGCGGCCCGCGCTCTGCTGCGTGCTGTCCCCTTGCGCCTGATGGTGATTGCTCCTGTGGGGCTTCACTCTCACTGGCGACGCGAAGTGGAGTCCCTTGATCTGGAGTGCACACTGCACAGCTGGGCTCGGTTGCCGGTTGACCTTCCGGACGCTGGAACACTCCTGGTGGTGGATGAAGCTCATTTTGCCCAGTCTCTTCAGGCCCAGCGGACGCAGGCTTTGTTGCGCCTGGCACGCCATCCGCGCTTGCGGGCGGTGTGGATGCTCACCGGTACACCGATCCGTAACGGACGTCCGATTCAGTTTTTTCCACTGCTTGCAGCGATGGACCATCCACTGGCCCGTGATCAGCGTTCGTTTGAGGAGATCTTCTGCCAGGGGCACTGGAGTGAGAAGGGTGGGCAACGGCGCTGGCGTGCTGATGGCGCTGCGCGTCTGGATGAGCTGAGGCGACTGACGCGACCACTAGTGCTTCATCGTCGCAAGCAGCAGGTGCTGGGCCTTCCCGCCAAACAGCGACGTTTTCATGATGTCTCACTGGCGGCTGATCAGGCGCTTGGATTCGATCACCGTCTGCGTCTTGTGGTCGATGACTATCGCCGCCGCGTGTTGTTGGGGGAAGTGCGTTCCGATGCTGAATCCCTTGCGGTTCTGACGTCTTTGCGCATGATCGCTGCGGAATTCAAATTGCCGGCGACGCAGGCTCTGTTGGAGGACTTGCGTGCCGATGGTGAGGCGATTGTGCTGTTCAGCTCCTTTGTTGCACCTTTGCAACTCCTGCAGGAGAGGCTGGGTGGTGCACTGCTAACCGGCCGTCAAAAACCTGAGCAACGACAGGCTGCGGTGGACCGGTTTCAGGCAGGCGCAACGGATCTGCTCCTGGCCACTTATGGCTGTGGAGGCTTGGGATACACACTGCACCGGGCACGGCAGGTTGTGCTCCTGGAGCGTCCCTGGACCCCAGGCGATGTTGATCAGGCGGAGGACCGTTGCCATCGCATCGGCATGGATGGCGGTCTGACAAGTCACTGGCTAAAGCTTGGCCTTGCTGATCAGCTGGTTGATGGTCTTGTGGCAAGCAAGGCTGACAAGATCGAGTTGATCCTGGGCCCGCGCCGCATCAGCGTTGATCGTCAGCCTTTGCCTGCCATGGTGGCTCGATGTTTGCAGGATTGCTGACGCACATCAAGCTCATGCTTAAGCAGGGAATCTGCCGTTGTCTGACGGCTTTTGATCAAGGAGGCGGCCCTGCTCACATCTTCACAAGCTTTGTCATTGCTTCCCATCAGCGTGTGCAGCAATGACCTGTCGGTCAGCGGCACAGGATTGTCAGGGTGGCTCTTAACAACGGAATTGCATTGATCAAGTGCCTTGCTCAGCTTGTCAAGACTGAGATTTTCAAGACAACTGGATGTTTTCGGTTGAGGGTCGGGTTTTCCATTGCGGGAACTGTTGGTGTTTCCGCATGCCTGGGCAAGAAGTAGCAAACCTCCGATCAGCAGAACCTGCCGGAGTCGTGAGCAACGGCTTTGGCGTTCTCGAGGCCTGCGTAATGACAAAGATTTCAGTAGCTGTAGCGATCATCAGCATCCCAGTCCGTCGAAGCATTGCCGTTTGAACTGTTGAATGAGCTGGTTTCGGTGCTGTTGCTCCTTGAAGAGCTCTTGGATGCTTTTCTGCCGAAAAGATCTCCGAGATAACGACCGCAATCTGGATAGCTGCCGGGCTCTGCCACAACAGTTTCGGTGATCATCACGGCCGCATGCTCAGGTGATGTTTTGAAAACACCTGCGCTTTGACGCTTGATCAGCGCATAGGAGGCTTCGAAGCTCACGGCATGATTGTTGCCGTTGCTGCGCATGTAGCAATACACCTGTGCGCCTTTCTTTGAGTCAGCGCTCGCCGCTTCTACAGGGGCAGCTGCGAGCAGCATTCCTGTCATTGGCAAAAGGACAAGGAGGCGTTTGCGGAGGCTGGCCATTGATGGACAGGACAGTCGATCTGCGCCAAGGTATCGGCTCGCGTTTGGCTGTCCATAGCTGAATCAGGAATTGTTCAGCCCCAGAGGCGTCAGCAATCTCACCACTGTCGGAAGTACAAGC
This sequence comes from Synechococcus sp. MIT S9503, assembly GCF_047304175.1. GTDB lineage: Bacteria > Cyanobacteriota > Cyanobacteriia > PCC-6307 > Cyanobiaceae > Synechococcus_C. Next base: position 2,140,176 of record NZ_CP138955.1, read on the forward strand.
AGCACGGTGATCAGTCGCACGGCATGGAGTGCTGCCACAGCTGCGCCGACGCCGTAGTCCTCGCCAACCAGACTCATGCCGCTGATGCCTCCCGGTGCTGCTCCCAGCAGGGTGATCAGAGGATCAACCCCGAGTAGGCGACCGGCCCAGAGGCCGACCACCAGCCCTGTCATCACCAGTGTGAGTGTGATGAGCACCGCAGGCCTCCAGAGATCCTGCAGCTGTTCGAGAGATGTTCGCGTCAGACCGGTGCCAATCACGGTACCGATTCCGATTTGCAGAGCGGTGCGGGTACCCGGCGGCCATTCGGCCACGTCCATTCGCCCGCTCATACTCACCATCGCAGCCCCGATCAATGCGCCAGCAAGAGGTGCCCCTGGAAGTCCAGTACGCAGAGCGAGCAGTCCCACAGCGGATCCTGCTAGCGCATACACCAGCAGGGTTATCAGAGAAGGCATCGCACCCGCAGTCACCAGATCACTCAGTTTGAAGCCAAAGAGTGCTGGCTCTCCAAGCAGCTCTTGAGACTTGCCATTCCGTGTGTTGTCATCGGGCAAGAACTTCCCCGTTTTCGGATGACTCAGTCAGTGTCCTTCCGCATCACCCGCACGGCGGAAGATGTCGCCCAGATGCTCAATGCTTTGTCGCAGCGTCTTGTGAAGCTTGAACAGCGCCTGGAGAGTCTTGAACTGCAGGTGCGGCAGCAGCGCAGCGAGGCCCAGACGATGCCCACTGAGGAACGGGAGCGTCTGGATCTTGTCGATCAGCTGTTGTTCGACTGCCAGGAGCTGCTGAACAGTTCTGAGCTGCGGCCCGAAGAAGCCTCAGAACCTGTCTGTGCTCTGGCGCAGCCTTCAATTGCTGAGTCTGATCAAGAGGTTGAAGCTGCATAAGACTGGCTGAAGGTGGCAAAATGAAAAGAAAGCTGACCATGGCACTCACCACCGTTCCATCAGCTGGTTCTTGCGAAACCAGCAACAGCCGTTGTTCCACCCCCTCGGGGAACTCCGGAATGACATCGGCTGATTCCAGCGGTTTTTTTGAAGGTGGCCATCAGCTTGAAAAGCTTGAATTTGCGCTGGCCGTGGCAATCACCCGCGGTGATCAATCAAGGTCTGATCAGCTGCGAGCTCAGATCGCCGAACTGGGTGGCAACGTTGAAGAGCCTGGCACCTGAGCTCCGATTTGGATCACTGAGTTGGAACCATACTCAATGCATGACTGAGCGCGAATAATTTGCAATATGAGCTTTTTTATGGATTGTTGTTTTCCTTGATCGTTTGTTATTATTAGTGCAATGCTTGAATTGTCGCTGTGACGACGTTGTTGAAATCTGCTGTATCTCTTCAATCCGTGGAGCCTGATCGGGATCAATTGCTTTTACGTGCAAGGCAATGGTTCGATCAAGCTCGTGTGCAGGCCAATGAGGGCAATACAGCAGGTTCGGCTCAACTTATCCTTAAAGCTCTCAATCATGAGCGTAGGGCCGGCTGTGTAGGCCCCCAGGTGGTGCAACTGATTAAACCCAGAGCTTCAATGTCGACTTGGAGTCATCGCAGTTAATTTTTTAGAATAACCAATAACAAATATAAGCGGGTGACCGGATTTGAACCGGCGACGTTCAGCTTGGGAAGCTGACATTCTACCGCTGAATTACACCCGCGATCTTACAATTCTATCCCAAGCCAGAAGGTATGAACAGTGATTGATATCGATTACTGACTCAGGATTTCAGAAGCAGCGCTGAGTCCAGCTCCCATAGATCCCTTATGCAGGCCAAGCGATTGCAGCACTGATTCGATTGCTGCCACAGCTGTCAAAACATCTCTGTCGCAAACGAATCCCAGGTGCCCGATTCGGAATACCTTGCCCTTGAGATGATCCTGGCCGCCGGCGAGCAAAATGTCATAGCGATCTTTTACAGCTTTGCGCAGTTGCTCGGCATCGATTCCATTCGGGGCCACTGCCGTGATGGCAGGACTGCCGTGACCTTCGGCGGCGAACAGCGGCAGACCGATGGCCTTCATGGCTGCATGGGCAGCTTCGCGATGCCGGGAATGACGCGCAAAAATCGGAACAAGACCTTCGGCCTGCATCATCTCAAGTGCTGCTTCGAGCGCGAAATAGAGATTCACCGCCGGAGTGAAGGGGTTGCTGTTCTTGGCGGCTGTTTTCCGGTAAGGACCCAGATCCAGATAGAACTTGGGAAGGTCTGAGCGTTCGTAGGCCTTCCAGGCTCTTTCGCTCATGGCGACGAAGCTCAGGCCCGGGGGCATCATGTAACCCTTCTGAGAACCCGAGGCCACAACATCCAGGCCCCAGGAATCCATCGGCACATTGGCAGCTCCAAGGCTTGTAACACAGTCGGCAATAGTGAGCGCCGTGCCATGGGCTTTCACATGGCCGCTGATGGTCTCGAGATCATTGATCACCCCTGTGGAGGTTTCCGAGTGGGTGAGAATCACCGCCTTGATTGACTTTGTGCTGTCGGCGTCAAGTGCGCTGCGGAATGCTTCCGTATCGAGGGGCTGCCCCCATTCGGCCTTAATCACCTGAACATCAAGCCCATAGGCGCGCGCCACTTTCACCCAGCGTTCACCGAACTTGCCGTTGTCTCCGCAGAGCACCTTGTCCCCGCGACTCAGTGTGTTGATGATTCCGGCCTCCATGGCGGCAGTGCCACTGCCTGTGATCACAAGCACGTCGCCGCTGGTTTGATGCAGCCAGCGCAGCTGGGAATTGGTGCGCTCCACCACGGCCTGAAATTCTCCGCTGCGATGGCCGATGGGGTGGCGACCCATGGCTTTGAGAACGGTTTCGGGCACCGGGGTGGGTCCCGGGATCATCAGGGTGAGCTTGTCCTGCACGGGCTCAAAAGGTGCCAATCGTGCATCCTAAAAAATGATCCGCATCCAACCCATCGCCCCTGCACCTGCCTGTTCAGGAACCGGACTGACCCTGCCTGTCTGGGTTGCGGCAGCGGCACGTGCCGCCGCTCTGGTGCTGGGTGGATCCACTGCGCCGTCGAGCGTGGACCTTCGGATTCCTTCGGAGCAGGGATTCCGTCGGGTTCAGGTGCAAGCTGCATCGCAGTTGAATGCTGGAGAACAGGCACTGGCGATCACGATCTGTGATCCAGGTCCAGGTCTGGATCTCACCCGCGGTCTGGAGATCTGGGTGCTTGTGAGCCGTGCCTGCCGCGAGAGTGGATTGCAGATTTGCGCAGGAGCGGGCGTTGGTCGACTGGAGGAAGACGGTTCACTGTGCATTTCCGCTTTTGCCCGTGAACTGCTGGAGCTCAATCTCAGCGATCTGATGCCGGCACTGGGAGGTCTGGATCTTGAGGTGGTAGTGCCCCGCGGCCGGGAGTTGGCACTGCGGACCAGCAATTCCGCTTTCGGTGTTGTCGACGGTCTTGCCTTGATCGGCATGCAGGCAGAGGTGCAGACCAGTGCGTCTCCTGATCAGTTGCAGTCGGCCCGTGATCGTCTGCGCGAGCTCACTGATCAGACCGGTTTCCAGGGTCGGTTGACTCTGGTCATTGGGGAAAACGGCCTGGATCTGGCTCAGCAGCTCGGACTCTCCGATCAGCAGCCGCTGTTGAAATCAGGGAACTGGATCGGGCCACTGCTGGTGGCTGCTGCCGAGGCCGGTGTGCGCCATCTGCTTTTGCTGGGGTACCACGGGAAACTGATCAAACTGGCGGGTGGGATCTTTCACACCCATCACCACCTTGCGGATGCACGTCTGGAGGTGTTGGCAGCCCTGGCGGTGCAGCAGGGCCTCGGCCTGGAATCCATTCGCGCCCTGCTTCAGACCAGCTCGATTGAGGAGGCCTGGTGCTGGTTGCGGGCCCATGATGTGGCGCAGGCCATGGGGCTCTGGATGGCCGTGGCTGAAGCGGTTGAAGGCAGAAGTGAAGCCTATCTGAAGCGCTATGGCTGCACCGGAATGCGAGTTGGTGCAGCCCTGTTCAACAGGGACCGTCAGCTGCCCTGGGCAGGTCCTGAAGGAAGCCTGATGCTTGGGCATTGCGGGATTCCGCTGAGTCCTGTGCCTCCCGAATCGGATCAGGGTCCTTCTCTACGCTGATTGATTGGCGGCCGGTTTCCGCGGTCGACCGTTCCACGGCCTACGTGCGAGATGTCCCAGGTTCCGAATGAAGGTCAGCGTCAGCCGGCTATCGTCATTCTTGATTTCGGCTCCCAGTATTCCGAACTGATTGCCCGTCGGGTACGGGAAACGGAGGTGTTCTCCGTGGTGCAGGGGTACAGCACCTCTGTTGAGGAGCTGCGCAAGATGGCTCCCAAGGGGATCATTCTCAGCGGCGGCCCAAGTTCGGTGTACGCCGATGGTGCTCCTCTCTGTGACCCTGAGATCTGGTCAATGGGCATTCCGGTTCTCGGGGTCTGCTACGGCATGCAGCTGATGGTGCAGCAGCTGGGTGGACGTGTTGTGGCAGCCACCGGAAAAGCCGAATACGGAAAAGCACCGCTTGAGGTGGATGACCCCACGGACCTGCTCACCAATGTGGAGAACGGCTCCACGATGTGGATGAGTCACGGAGATTCGGTTGAGGCCCTGCCGCAGGGTTTTGTGCGTCTTGCCCACACGGCCAACACGCCTGAGGCGGCCGTTGCAAACCATGACCGTCAGCTATACGGGGTGCAGTTTCATCCCGAGGTCGTGCATTCCACCTGCGGAATGGCGATGATCCGCAACTTCGTTTACCACATCTGTGGTTGCGAGCCCGACTGGACGACAGCGACGTTCATTGAGGAAGCCGTCAGGCAGATCCGTGATCAGGTCGGAGACAAAAGGGTTCTGCTGGCCCTCTCCGGTGGTGTGGATTCCTCAACCTTGGCCTTTCTGCTCAAGAAGGCCATTGGTGATCAGCTCACCTGCATGTTCATCGATCAGGGCTTCATGCGCAAAGGAGAGCCTGAGTTCCTGATGGACTTCTTCGATCGCAAGTTCAATATTCACGTTGAGTACATCAAAGCCCGGCAACGCTTCCTGACCAAGCTCAAGGACGTCACGGATCCTGAGCAGAAGCGCAAGATCATCGGCACTGAATTCATCCGTGTGTTTGAGGAGGAGAGCCGGAGACTCGGTCCTTTTGATTACCTGGCCCAGGGCACGCTCTATCCGGATGTGATTGAAAGTGCCGGAACCAATGTTGATCCCAAGACGGGCGAGAGGGTGGCCGTGAAGATCAAGAGCCACCACAACGTGGGTGGGCTCCCCAAGGATTTGCAGTTCAAGCTGGTGGAACCGCTGCGCAAGCTGTTCAAGGATGAAGTGCGCAAAGTCGGTCGCTCGCTCGGCCTCCCGGAGGAGATTGTGCGACGTCACCCTTTCCCGGGACCGGGTCTGGCCATTCGCATTCTCGGAGAGGTCACGGCCGAGAAGCTCGACTGTCTGCGGGATGCGGACCTGATCGTGAGAGAAGAAGTGAAGGACGCCGGGCTCTATCACGACATCTGGCAGGCATTTGCGGTGCTGTTACCGGTGAGATCGGTGGGGGTGATGGGTGACAAGCGCACCTATGCCTGGCCGATTGTTCTGCGCTGCGTTTCCAGTGAAGACGGCATGACCGCTGACTGGTCCCGCTTGCCTTATGACCTGATGGAGACCATTTCCAATCGCATTGTCAATGAGGTGAAAGGTGTCAATCGCGTGGTTCTGGACATCACCAGCAAACCACCCGGCACGATTGAGTGGGAATAGCAAGTGCCTGCAGCACGATCTTTGCGTTATCTATGCAATTGATGAAATTTGGATCTTTGACAGTTGACCAATGCAGCTGAACTGCATACGCATCAGCGGCTTTGTTCCATTGCGAGTAATTCTTCAATCATCAGACTGTTCTTGTTTCCGAAGTGTTCTCATTGTTGAACAAAAACTGTTCAAGGCGTATCAAATTCATATCAAAAAGGGGTTCGTTGATACCGCATGGCAGAGCTGAATGTCCATGTAATTTTTTTTACTTGTCCCGATCTAGCTCGATGTCTACGTTCAAATTGACATTTTTATTTCAATGAAACACATCAAGAAAATCAGCTTGCTTTCGGCATCAGCCGCATTGGCCACTGGAGGTTTGATCGCAGCTTCGATCTCTACAGCTCCGCAGTCCGCCAAGGCTGCGCCGGAAGCCTACGAAGTGAACGAGTCAACACTTTCCGGTGATCAGAGGAACACTGACTTCATTAACAGAGTTGGTGCAAAGCAACTCCTTAATGATCTGCGCAGAGGTGGATACGTTGTTTATGTGAGGCATGCGAAGACCTTCAAGGACTGGGGCGATCAGGTCAGCCCACAACTCAATCTTGCTGACTGCAGCACCCAGAGACGTTTAAGTCCAGAGGGGAAACTGCAGGCACGTGAAATCGGGAAAGGAGTGAAAGCCGCAGGGATTCCTGTAGGAAAGGTTATTTCCAGTGAATATTGCCGCGCATACAACACAGCTGATCTTGCTTTTGGAAGATACACAAAAAATTCAAACCTGAATTTCCTTCCCTGCGTTGATTGCACCCCACAGGATTACAAAGAATATGCTGCGAGGGTTTCACCCTTGCTTTCAGCAACGCCTGATGCAGGCACCAACACTTTCCTGTTTGGGCATGACGATCCTTTCCAGGGCGTGACGATGGGTGTGGAGCCTCCCAAGGGAATTTATCCAGACCCGATGGGAGTGGCGTATGTCGCCAAACCTCTCGGCAATGGCAATTTCCAGCTCGTTGCCAAGCTCCTTCCCACTCAGTGGAGCGCCTTGGCCCAGTTCTGATTGATCTTCAGAAGCTTTCATCAACGCCGTCTCTTTTTTGAAGGGACGGCATTTTTCTTTGCTGCAGCCACTTCTTTGCTGCAGCCACTGAAACAGCAGGTCGATGCAGTGTTGAGTTGTTCTGGTCACGCCCCTCCAGTGAACAGTGATTGGTTCGTGAATCAAGCTCTGGACAAGCATGAGCTGCAGCAGTGAGAAACGTTCCGGGGGGACTGGTAAGCGGTCTTCGGCACCGATACCCTTGGCCCCCGGCTCTAAGGATGTGACCGCTGCCCAACAGCAAGACCAGCAACTGCAGCGACGTCTTCAGCAGGACAGCATCCAGCTTGCTGGCAAGACCATCTACATCAATCCATTCCTTTACTGGCGTCGCTTCGACAGCAACACGGATCGATGGCTGCGAGAGCCCGGACAGCTGAATGAAGATCAGATCAAGCAGAACCGCAGCCGTTTCTATCCGGAGCTTGAGTGGTCCTTGATCGATCCTGCTGATCAGGAGATCAAAGATGGAGCCGTGGAGATGTTCCTTAAAAGTCTCGAACTGATCGGAACCTTCCATCCAGAGCTCACTTCCGGCCAGCTGCTGGAAGTCGAGCGCAAGATGGCGATCACCAAAAAGCGTTCCTTCGAGCGCTGGGTGGAGAAGTCGTATCGCCGAAGGTCACGACAGGAGACGCGGGAGAAGCGGCGTTTCGCCAGGGATCGTTTCTGGCGTGGCTGGTCGGAGTGGATTGCTCTGGACACCACCCACCATGCTCTGGCCCCTGTCGTTGCCCTTGTTGTGTTGTCCGGTGTGATCGGCTGGTCACTGGGATCGTCTCGTTCAGCCTGCCCGACACTTGTTCTCCCTCCGGAGCAGACTGGGATTCGTTGAATCGTCAGGTCCGTTTCCATGACCGACAACCAACCGCTCGACTCGCTGCGGCTCGCTCTGATGCAGGACGTGCTGCCCATGGGTCTTGCGTTTGTGGATCGAGTCCGTACCGAGGGTCCTGCCAAGGCTGTGGAGTCTGTTGCCAGAGGGGATAACCCTCTCGGTGATCTGCGGCAGCAGGGTGAGGCAGCGGCACGGGAGGTGCGTGAGCGTCTGGATCAGATCAGCCCCGGGCTTGGCAATCCGGTGATGCCTGTGCAGGTGCAGGTTGATGAACCCGCTGAGCCGCAGGACATGCTGGATGCCGAAGTTGCGTCGTCTGCTCAGGCAGAAGCTTCCTCCGAGCTGGATGACTCTCAGCAGTTGCATGAGGTGCTCTCACGCATTGACGGGCGTCTGCAGCGCTTGGATGCTCTGATGAAAATGGAGAGTTGACGGGGGATGGTGGGATCAGGCGCCTCGCAACGGGATGGTCAGCGCCAGAGCGGTCTGCGTCAGCAACCACTGGTGTTGCTGGCACTCGTGCTGCTGGTGAGTGCGGCAATGGTGTCCCGACTGGTGTGGCTTCAGGTGCTTGAGGGGTCGCGCTACAGGGAACTTGCCGATGAGAACCGCATTCGTCTCGTTCCGCGTTCACCGACCCGCGGTCGCTTGCTGGATCGCAAAGGTCGGGTGCTTGCCTCCAGCAAATTGACCTATTCGCTCTATGTCGAGCCTCGATTGGTTGATGACACCAGCTGGCCTGATCTGCGTGATCGTCTGGCCGATCTGCTCAGCCTCGATGCGGCCGTGCTCGATCAGCGTCGCGGCAGCGGTCAGGCGCGGGATGGTTATCGCATCAACCTGGCCACTGATCTGAAGCCGGAGCAGGTGTTGCGATTCCGTGAGCAGTCGCAGGGGCTGAAGGGGGCTCAGGTGGACGTGGACATCCTGCGCTTCTACCCCTACGGAACCCTGGCGGCCCATGCCCTCGGTTACACCCAACCCATCACGGAGGATGAGTACAAGGCCCTGGCGGAAAAGGGCTACAAAATCAGGGATCGCATCGGCCGGATCGGGGTGGAGGCTGCCTATGAGAGCCATCTTCGCGGTGCCTGGGGAGGTCAGATGCTCGAGGTGAACGCCATGGGTGAGGTACAGCGACATCTCGGTGACCGTCCCTCGGTCGCCGGCAAGGACCTCAAGCTCACGCTGGATCTGGATCTGCAAAAGGCTGCGGAGCAGGCCCTGGCTGACAAGCCCGGTGGCGCGATTGTTGCCATGGATCCCAATGACGGGGCCATCCTCGCTCTGGCCAGTAAGCCCACCTTCGATCCCAATTTCTTCTCCAAGCTCGTCACCACCCAGAAGGAGTACGACGCACTGTTCTCCAATCCCAAAAAGCCTTTGCTCAGCCGGTCCATGAATGCCTATGACCCTGGCAGCACATGGAAGGCGGTCACTGCGATGGCCGGAATGGAATCCGGCAAGTTTCCTCCTGATACCCAGCTCAACACTGCTGCATGCATCACCTATGGAGGTCATTGTTTCCCGGATCACAACGGAGCCGGTTTCGGTCGTATCGGCTATGCCGATGCTCTGCGTTTCTCCAGCAACACCTTCTTCTATCAGGTGGGTGTCGGCTCGGGATCGCTCGAGCTCAAGAAAGCTGCCAATGCGCTCGGTTTTCAACAGAAAACCGGGATTGAGATCGGTTGGGAGGAAAGCGTGGGTTTAGTGGGTGATGAGGATTGGGCTGCTGCCGGCCGCGGCTGGGCCGATCCCGGTACAACTCCCTGGATTCCTGAGGATATGGCAAGCGCTTCCATCGGTCAGTCGGTTGTGCAGATCACTCCCCTTCAGTTAGCCAGGGCTTACTCGGTGTTCGCAAACGGTGGCTGGCTGGTCACACCCCATCTGGCTGATCAGGGACATGACTGGACCGACCCTCCGAGGCGCACGAAGGTGGACCTCAAGCCAACCACGCTGAACAAGATTCGCGAGGGTCTTCGCAAGGTGGTGTCCGATGGCACCGGATTTGCGTTGAATGGTCCTGGTATTCCGCCGGCCGGTGGCAAAACGGGCACGGCTGAGGACAGCACCGGAGGACCCGACCACGCCTGGTTCGCCACCTACGCCCCTTATCCGCAGGGCAAGATCGTGATCGTGGCGTTTGCTCAGAACACCCCTGGCGGTGGCTCAGTGCATGCCCTGCCGATGGCCAAAAAAGTGATGCAGGTCTGGAACCGCACGCGCGGCAAACAATGATTCAGGCTGCGGCGCTCAGTTGCTGCTTCTGGAGCACTTTGCGGTAATAGCCGCGCAGTTGATCAGTGGCACCTGCCCATCCCCAGCGTTCCGCTTCGTCCCGTGCGGCTCTTCGCAGCGACTGGCGTTCGATGTCGTTGCCCAGCAGGCGACGCGTGGCTTCGATCAGGCTGGAGGCACCTCCATCGCTGCCGTCGGGTTCATAGAGACAGCCATTGATGCCGTCGGTGATGATGTCGGGAATCCCGCCGCGGTTGGCTCCAACCACGGGGCAACCGGCTGCCATGGCTTCCAGCAGCACCAGGCCAAGGGTTTCCGTGCTGGACGGGAAAAGGAAGGCATCACCGCTGGCATAGGCGCTGGCCAGCTCTTCACCGGCCAGGTAGCCCACAAATGTGGTGGCCGTGCCTTCGAAATGCTTCTCGAGCTGCTGGCGATGCGGACCATCGCCGACCAGGGCCAGACGAGCTTCGGGAAGTGCTTCGAGAACAGGTCGGATGCGTTCGATCTGTTTTTCGGCTGAGAGACGACCCACGTAGAGCAGCAGAGCGCCCCGGTCGTCGTGGTCGCCCATCAGACGCTGCCGCATTGCATTGCTGCGCAGTTCAGGTCTGAACAGCTCAGTGTCGACCCCTCGTTGCCAGAGATCCGTGTGCTGAATGCCCTTGTCGCTCAGTTCCTGCACCATGGCCGTGGATGTGCACAGATTCAGAAGCGCCTGATTGTGGGCGGCCTTTAGAAGCTCCCACAGCAGCGGTTCGAGCATGCCCATGCCGTAGTGCTCGAGGTACTTGGGCAGATGGGTGTGATAGCTGGCTACCAGGGGAATGGATTTGGTCTTGGCGAGCCAGATGCCTCCGAGTCCAAGAACAGCAGGATTCACCACGTGGATCAGGTCAGGCTCGAAGCTGTCGATAGCGTCTGAGACCGCAGGCCGAGGCAGAGCCAGCTTCAGTTCCGGGTACAGCGGCAGAGGCATCGCCGGCACGCCGATCAGTCGCGCACCCATGTACTCCTCAGGACAGCCTTCGGGGCAAAACACCATCACCTCATCGCCGGCATCCACAAGATGCTTCACCGTTTTGGTGAGTCGGGTGACGATGCCGTCGACCTTGGGCAGAAAGGTTTCGGTGAAGAAGGCGATTTTCAAGGGAAGGGCCTGATCAGGAGGCGGAGCCGATGGCTTGTGCCTGGGTTTTGGTCCACGCGGAGGTGCAGAGGATGCGGTTGCGATCGCAGCGATCGGCGTAACGGGTGGCGATGTCCACCACTTCTTTCAACAGACCATCGTCGAGGGTTGTGGGATTGAGTCCCAGTTCGATGAAACAACGATTGTCGACGATCAGGTCGTTTTCAACGGCCTCGTTACGCGGGTTTGGCAGATGGTTCACCTTGGCACCAGTGAGGGCTGCCACTTTGTTCGCCAGTTCGCCCACCTGATGACTCTCGGTCATCTGATTGAAGATCTTCACCCGTTCTCCCTGATCGGGGGGATTGTCCAGGGCCAGCTGGACACAGCGCACTGAATCGCGGATGTGAATGAAGGCTCGGGTTTGGCCGCCGGTGCCGTGCACGGTGAGCGGGTAGCCGATGGCCGCCTGCATCAGAAACCGGTTGAGCACCGTGCCGTAGTCACCGTCGTAATCGAAGCGGTTGGTGAGCCTTGGGTCACGGTCGGTTGCCTCCGTGTTCGTTCCCCAGACGATGCCCTGGTGCAGATCGGTGATGCGGACCTTGTCGTTCTTGTTGTAATAGAGGAAAAGCAGCTGATCCAGCGTCTTGGTCATGTGATAGATGCTGCCTGGGCTGGCTGGATGGAGAATCTCTTCCTCGAAGCGACTGCCATCAGGCTGGGGCACCTCCACCTTCAGGTAGCCCTCAGGAATGGTGGCGCCTCTGTGGGATCCATAGCCGTAGACGCCCATGGTCCCGAGATGAACGACATGAATGTCCTGTCCGGATTCCACAATGGCGGCCAGCAGGTTGTGGGTGCCGTTGACGTTGTTGTCGACGGTGTAGCGCTTGGTCGCGCTGCTTTTCATCGAGTAGGGAGCTGCGCGCTGCTCGGCGAAGTGCACAACCGATTCGGGTTTTTCCTGAATGAGCAGATCCACCAGACGCTCATATTCATGCGCGATGTCCATGTGCACGAAGCGCATCGGTTTCCCGCCGGTCTCTTCCCAGGCTTTGAGGCGATCACCAATGTTTGCAATCGGTGTGAGCGATTCAACCTCAAGGTCGATGTCGATCTTGCGGCGGCTCAGGTTGTCCACGATCACAACTTCATGACCCTGATCCGCCAGATTCACGGCGCAGGGCCAGCCGCAGAAGCCGTCACCACCGAGAACGAGAACTTTCACCCCAAACTCCTGCTGAAGCGTGCGTGCCGCCAATCAGGTGCAAGCTACTACAGGGTTTTCAGCTGATCGCCATGGTCAGGCCCATCAGTGCCACCACCAGCAACGAGCCGCTGAGGATCAGCACTCTGGAGGCATTGCTGCGGCTGGTTTCCTTGGCCATCACCTCCATGCGAGGCTCCTTGGCGAAGGCGTTCAGACGTCCACCGTCTTCGGTTGTGACCTGCATGAGTCTGTTGTGACTGGTCGGACGTTATGAGTTCAATTGCCTAACAACAGCGTTTGTTTCGCTTGCTTCATGTCACTTCATCTGTCTTCACTTGACCAGGCCTGTGCTCGGAGAGCTGGCACTGGCCTGTGCTCGTTGCGGCAGTCGGCCTGAAAGGAAAGCGGTGCGACCTGCCTGCACGGCCTGTCCCATCGCTTCGGCCATTGCCGCGGGATCGCCGGCGAGGGCGATTGCACTGTTCACCAGGACGGCATCGGCTCCCATCTCCAGGGCGGCGGCGGCTTCACTGGGGACGCCGATGCCTGCATCCACCACAACAGGAACACCGGCGTTTTCAACGATCAGCTCGATGTTCGAGGCATTGCGCAGCCCCTGTCCCGATCCGATTGGTGAGCCCAGCGGCATCACTGTTGCGCAGCCCACCTCTTCAAGCCGTTTTGCCAGAAGTGGATCGGCGTTGATGTAGGGCAGCACCGTGAATCCCTCCTTCACGAGCTGTTCAGCTGCCTCCAGTGTTCCGAAAGGATCCGGCAGGAGATACCGGCTGTCAGGAATGACCTCGAGTTTCACAAAGGTGTTGTCTTCCTGTCCTGCCAGCTTGGCCAGCTCACGGCCCAGTCTGGCCACGCGCACGGCTTCTTCAGCACAGGCGCAGCCTGCAGTGTTGGGAAGCATCCAGATTCTGTTCCAGTCGATGGCTTCCATCAGTCCTGCGTGCCCTGCCGCCACGGTCTGAACCCTTCTCACGGCCACGGTCACCATGTCGCAACCGGAGCGATCCAGGCTGTGCTGCATCGTCGCCAGATCCGGATACTTTCCCGTGCCGGTGAACAGCCTGCTCGTGAACTGCCGGCCACCGATCAGAAGCGGGTCGGTGCTGGTCGGAGTCGAAGCCATTGAAGGAGCAGCGGACTGGTGTGGAACCGGATCGGAAGTCGAACAGGCCAGGGTTGTAGGACCTACCCTGCGCCCATCATCCGTTCTCGTCATGCCCATCACTATGGACATGAACGCGCCGATCGAGATACCGGCGACGTTCGAACCGTCCTTGCCTCTGGATGCCTCCGTCTTGAAGGAGCCATTCGAGCTGGAAGGGTTGGTTGAGCGTTTTGATCCGGTCGCCAGGGCCTCCAGTCTTGCGATTTCAATGCCGCGTGAGTGGTGTGGCAGTTACACCTCGTTCACTTCCGGCAACAGTGTGGATGTGAAACTCACATTTGCGAGTGTCAGGCCGATCGGACAGATGCTCGATCTGCGCGGAAACATGCAGATTGGCTCTAGAAGCACACCTGTGCAGGGCAATCTCAACGCCACATCCGACCAGGTGGATCTTCTGCCGCTTGCCGGCCAGCTCGGCGATGAACTCGAGTCGGGAGGCAGTTTTCTCGCTCTTCAGGGGATGGCTCTGTCGAGCTGGCAGGCTCCCCGAATCACCAACCGGGGCGGCAGCCTCAATCTTGCTCCCAGCTGTCCAGGTTCAGAAGCCCCTGCTGTCCGTGCTCTCTGGTGAGCTCTTCTGCGACTGAATAAATGAGCTTGCTTGTCGCCCCCGGGATGTTTTTTCCAAGCGCCTGAGACGATTCCTGGCTGTTTTATTGGCTGGCTCCAGCGCCAGCACTTTGCGATAAAGATCGGCTGCCTCTTCCCTGTTGAGCAGACGCTCCTGTGCGAACGCGAGATTGTTCAGCGCAACTGGATAGTCCTGCTTCGCCTGCAGAGCGAATTTGTAGTGACGCACTGCTCCGGAGAAGTCCTTCTGAGCAGCGAGCGAAAATCCGAGTGCGTTCTGGATGAGCGCTCGCGCTTCCTGAGGTTCCTTGTTCAAACGCTTCACGGCCTGTCGCAGTGTTGCGGTGGCCTGGGGGTAGAGGCGTTTGCGCAACTGAACGCTGGCCAGCTCGTAGAGATCTCCAGCGTCTTTGGACGAACCAGCCTCTGACTGTTCGAGACGGATGAGCTCCATTTCGTCACGACGAACGCGCAGAAGCTGGCGACCTGCAATGACAGCAGCGATTGCCAGCAAGCCGATCAGGCCAAGCAGATAGGTCTGCGGCAGGAAGGAAGTCATGAAGGCTGGTTGATGTCCCTCAACGGGACGCTATTCAACCCTGTGTGGCGTTCACAACGCTGGCGAAGCTGGAGGGATCCACCACTGCCATTTGAGCCAGCATTTTGCGGTTCAGGCGCACATCAGCTTTTTTGAGACCGCCGATCAGTCGGCTGTAACTCACACCGTTCAGACGTGCTGCAGCATTGATCCTGGCAATCCACAACCTGCGGAAATCGCGTTTGCGACGGCGGCGATCGCGGTAAGCATTGCAGAGGGCTTTCATCACCCGCTGGTTGGCGGTGCGGAAGAGAGTTCCGTTGCTTCCGCGAAAACCGCGAGCCAGGCGGAGAATCTTGTTGCGACGCTTACGGGCGACATTGCCTCTTTTGACGCGTGCCATGGGTCTGGAAAGGTGAAAGTAAGAAAGGTGTGATCAGATCCGTTACTGCTCGACGAGCAGGCCTCGGCTCAGGCGTAGGGCATCATCAGAGACACACGCTCTTCGTCGGTGCGATCAACGACGGCCTTGGTTTTCAGGTGCCGCTTCAGTTTCGGGCTCTTGTGATCGAGCAGGTGATTGTGGAATGCGCGCCGGCGCATGAATTTGCCGGTGCCTGTCGCCTTGAACCGCTTGGCGGCTGCTTTGCGGGTCTTGAGCTTGGGCATTTCTTTGGCGGCGCGTGGCACAAACGACAAACATAGAACCTCACCCTCCTTTCAGCCAAACCATTTCTTCAGGTTCATGCTCAGATCAGCTCTCAAGTCCGCTGCAATCCCCCGCTCTGTTCCAGGTGCTGTGGCTGGGCTGAAGGCTCTTCCATGGATCTGTTTTCCTGTCCTGGCTGCCTCTGGCTGCCAGGCTCAGGTGATCAATCCGCCCCAGCTTCAGTCCAGCGCGGTAATGGTGCCGACACATCGTTCGGTGCCGCTGCCGCCTTCGGCGATGAATTCCGTTCTCTGGGTGTCGCTGAACGATCATCTTGGCGCTGGAACTCTGGCGGATCGACCGGCTCCCCAGCTGACGCTGATCAGCGCGGGGACTGCTCCTCTGCAGCTGCAGGACCGGGGCGGGAAACTACTCATCTCTTCCGACCGGTTGCGTTTCAGCTGGCGCAGGGTTCCTCTGCAGGAATCACTGGATGTGGCTCGACGTGTTGCAGGACCTTTCGCCAGTTTTGAATCGGCCGAGCGGATTGCCGGACGCTGGCGTGAACAGGGGGTGCGGGCTCAGGTGGCTCATCCGGGCGAGTGGGAGGTCTGGGGTCCAGCCGATGCTCCGGATCTGTCCGGTGTGTCCCTGCGCGATGTCAGCGAACGCATCAGCGATGTTGTGATGCCGGTGTTTGAAGGGCCGACTGGAGGCAGCACCCTTCAGGGTCCTCTTCAGGTGCATGCTCCCGATGGCATGCGCTGGAAAGGCGGTGTTCTGCGCGGACCGTTCCGTCTCCAGCCCGATGCCTACGGCAGCTGGACCCTGCTTGAGCAGCTTCCTCTGGAGCGTTATCTCGAGGGAGTCGTGCCCCATGAGATCGGGGCGGGATCACCCGCGGCCGCTTTGCAGGCACAGGCCGTGCTGGCCCGCACCTGGGCCCTGGCCAACAGTCATCGTTTTGCCCTGGACGGATACCACCTCTGCAGCGACACCCAGTGTCAGGTGTACAGCGATCCCCGTCAGGCAAGCCCTTCGGTGCGACAGGCCATCCGCGCAACTTCAGGTGAGGTTCTGTTGTGGAACGGCAAGCCGATCCATGCCGTCTATCACGCATCCAATGGTGGTGTCAGCGCCCTGGCTGAAGAGGCCTGGGCCATGGAGCCGCTTCCTTATGTAAGGGCCCTGGCGGATGGGGAGACCGCCTGGAGTCAGTCGATTCCCCTGCCTTTGCAGAGCGCCCAGGATGTGCAGTCTCTGCTCAATAATCGCGCTGCTTATGGAGCGGGTCATCCCCGTTTCCGCTGGAGTCGCGACTACAGCGCAGGACAGCTTGCAAAGGCTCTCGCTGCAGCTGGTCAGGGAAATGCTGCACCTACAGCGATGACTGTGCTCAAGCGTGGCCCCAGTGGACGCGTTCTGGCTCTCCAGATCGATCGGGAGCGTGGAGCGAAGCCGGTGGTGTTGAAACTCGATGCGATCCGGCGCACGCTGCGTCGTTTGCCCAGCACGCTGTTCATTGTTGAATCAGGAGGTGCAGGCACCTGGCGCTTTCAGGGTGGAGGGTTTGGCCACGGAGTCGGGTTGTCCCAGGCCGGCGCGATCGATCTCGCCGCTCGCGGCTGGACTGTTCAACGGATTCTTCAGCACTACTACCCAGGAACTCAGCTGGGGCCTTTCAGAGCTTCTGCCGGGACCGCTCCTGCGGAAGCCCCTTAAAGTCGCTTTGTTTCGACGTCTTGGGAGGGCTGTGGTCGCAGGGACTGGAGATCACCGACGCGGCAAGACTGTTGTTTTTCTGGCGGCCTGTGGCTGGGCCGGTGCAGCCCCTCATTGGCTCGATCCTTCCCGGAGCCTGATTCCTGCGGTCACCCTGGCCATGCTGCTCGGTGGCTATGCCCTGCGCACTCTGCTGCGAGGTCTCCATCAACGGACCTCGTCGGATGATGGTCGCCAAATCGATGACCAGTCATCCATTGCAGCGGAGTTGTGTCCCTCGGTGGATGTCGTTGTTGCTGCCCGTGATGAGGAAGCGGTCGTCACGCGTCTGGTGGAGAGGCTCAGTGCGCTGCGCTACCCCGATGGTCGACTCACTCTTTGTGTAGTGGATGACGGCAGTGAAGACCACACTCCCGATCGTCTTGCCGAGCTTCAGATCCGCTTCCCCGCCTTGCGGGTGATCCGTCGTCCTCGCAATGCCGGGGGAGGAAAGTCGGGTGCTCTCAATGCAGCTCTGGCTCAGACCCAGGGTGAATGGCTGCTGATTCTTGATGCAGATGCTCAGCTGTCAGCGGATCAGCTTGAGCGGTTGATGCCCTTTGCGACGAGCGGGGACTGGTCGGCCGTGCAGATGCGCAAAGCAGTCACCAATGCCAGTTCCAACTGGTTAACCCGGGTTCAGGCCATGGAGATGGCCTTTGATGCCCAGCTGCAGGATGGTCGTCTTGCGGGTGGAGGTGTGGCTGAACTGCGCGGCAACGGGGAGTTGTTGCGACGGGATCTGCTGGAGGCCTGCGGCGGTTTTAACGAAGACACCGTCACCGACGATCTGGATCTGAGTTTTCGCTTGATCCTTCAGGGAGCACGCATCGGCATCCTCTGGGATCCACCGGTCCAGGAGGAGGCTGTTGAGTCGCTTCAGGCGCTTTGGAAACAGCGTCAGCGCTGGGCCGAAGGTGGCTTGCAACGTTTTTTCGACTACTGGCCTGGGTTGATTTCTTCACGCCTGACCCATGCACAGCGAAGGGATATGGCCTGTTTTTTCCTTCTGCAATACGCCCTGCCCGTGGTCTCCTGGGCGGACCTGCTCACGAGTGTGATCAGCCGCACCACACCGGCTTACTGGCCTCTTTCGATCGTGGCTTTCAGTGTGTCTGGAGTGGCCTACTGGCGTGGTTGTCGGCGCCCCAGCGAAGGCCCTGAACTGCCGTCACCAGGTCTGTTCAATCTCCTGCTTGGCATCGCCTATCTCAGTCACTGGTTCCTCGTGATTCCCTGGGTCACACTGCGCATGGCCTTTCTTCCCAAACGACTTGTCTGGGCCAAAACCACTCACAGCGGTCAGGAGGAAACGCTTCAGGCTTCAGAGCCTGGGATCTAGCTGTTGAGGTCAACGTCCAAAACCTGACCGTTGAAAAAGTCAGCGAAGCGTTTCACTTTTTCGTCCATTGCTGAGGGTTCATTGCGCACCGGTGCGGAGGCGGCTGTCGGTGAAGCGGAAACGCTTGCAGGTTCTGGGTTGCTGGTTGATGCGTGGCCCGTGGGAATCGGCGGGGTTGAGCTGATCGGTTGAGGTTGCTCAGGCGTCTTGTTCGGTGTGGGTGCTGCCGGTGGCGCAGTCTCTGCAGGCACTGCGGCTGACTCAGGCCGTGTAGGCAGCTGGGCGCCGCTGGTTGGTGCAGTTGCGGGCGCTGGAGCTGTAGTTGGGCTTGATGTGCTCGGCATTGCCGCCATCGGTGCGGCTCCTCCATGGTTTTCGAGCACAAGCTGTCGGTTGCCGCCCATGGCTCGGGCGATCGCTTTTTCCAGCAGGGCCGCACGGCTCTGCACCATGCCCATCCAGTTTCCTGAGACCTGCACCACGGCACGGTGGCTGTCAATTCGCACCAGCCGGGCCTGCTGTGACAGCAGCATGCGTGTGGATGGAAGCTCCAGACTGGCCAGGATCTGCTGCCAGAGCTCTCCGAGATCTTCGTTTTGGGCAGGAGTTGTTGCGGCTTCTTTCGCTTCGGGCTCCGCTGCTGCCGTTGCCTTTGATCCAGATGCCTGGGCGGTGGATGTGTCCGGGAGGCTCACCGCAGCTGCATCTGAAGAAGCAGTTGCTGCTGGAGCAACAGACGGAGTTGGTGCGGGTGCGGGCGCTGGAACTGATGCTGCCGAGACCGGAGCTGGGACACTCGACCGAGCCGATGTTGGCGCTGCTGCTGTTGCTGTTGTTGATTCCGCCAGCAGGCCCAGCAACAGCACTTCCAGCCAAAGGCGCGGCTGAACGCTCTGTCGCAGCTGTTGTTCGGTGCCTCGCAGCTGAGACTGCCATTGCAGCAATCGGGCACGGCCGATGGATTTGGCGAGTGCGGGCAGCTGGTCTCGGAACTGTGGAGACACTCCGGTGAGCTCAAGCCGGTCCGGTGCGGCGGCCATGAGCACAAGATCCCGCAGGATGCCTGCCAGGCCCTGCAGCACCGAGCCTGCATCTCGGCCACGATCCAGCAGTTGCCGGCTGGCTTCCAGAAGCATCACCGGTTCGCTGGTGCTCATCGCCTGCACGAGTTCCAGTAACTCCTGTTCAGGAACGGCCCCCAGAAGATCCCACACCGAGCCGGCTTCGATCGGCCCAGGCAGCAGGCTGAGCTGGTCCAGCAGGCTTTCCGCATCACGAAGGCCTCCCTGGGCTCTCTGGGCCACAACATGCAGAGCCTCGGGTTGGATCGGGATCGACTCCTCTTCGGCGATCCATTGCAGGTGTTGTTCCAGCGCATCCAGGGGGATGCGCCGGAAGTCGAATCGCTGGCAGCGGCTGAGGATGGTGGGCAGAACCCTCTGAGGGTCTGTCGTGGCCAGCACGAACACCACCTGTGGTGGCGGTTCCTCAAGGGTCTTCAGCAGCGCATTGAACGCGGCGGTGGACAGCATGTGGCATTCGTCCACCACGTAGACCTTCCAGCGTGCCTGAACTGGAGCGAACCTGGATCGCTCGATCAGGTCGCGGATGTTGTCGACGCCTGTGTTTGAGGCGGCATCGATCTCGATCACATCCAGTGCCGTGCCGGTGGCGATCGAGTTGCAAAGGTCGCAGTTCCCGCAGGGTTCCGGTGTCGGCCCCTCATTGCTGAGGCAATTGAGTGAGCGGGCCAGGATGCGGGCACTGGAGGTCTTGCCCGTCCCCCGAGGTCCGCTGAAGAGATAGGCAGGTGCAATGCGGCCGCTGCGCAGAGCGTGGCCGAGGGTTGCGGCAATCGCTTCCTGACCAACCAGCTGATCAAGCCGCTGTGGCCGGTACTTGTGATGCAGTGGCTGGTACGGCTGGCTCATGCACTGCCGGCAGGATGCTGAGGCTACCGAGGTTCAGGTCCGGAGACTGTGTTTTCCTGCTGGGCGGTTTCCTGCAGGAGTGAGTGCAGCTTGTCTTCCATGTCTTCAACGGCAGCCAGTTCATCGGCAATGGTCCGACCGGTGAGTAACAGCTGCCGGCTGCGGCGGTCGACCCGTTCATCGGCTCCCTGGCCAGGCATGCCTTGCATCCAGCTCTCGGCCTGTTCCAGGGTGCTGTCGAGTTTCTCCATCAGCCGAACTCTCAGGCTCTGAAGTTGTTCAAGGCCTCGCAGGGCACGTTGGCGTGACTGTTCATCGATCACTCCCTTGCGAAGCAGCAATCCCAGTCCAGTGAGCAGTGCCGCCGGCATCAGCTGTCCGAGTGCCAAGGCGCCAAGGCTGCCTGTATGAAGCCAGTCTTCAATCTGACCGCTTCGGTGCCGACCTGTCTTGCACCAGTTGGCGAAATGCTCGCAGTTGTTGAACAGCAGGTTGTAGTTCTGTTCACCGATGCGACCCATGGCCCGGCGCAGTGTGACGCCAGGAGGCGATGCCTCGTCATGACTGACGACGCTCACCTCCTGATCACGGCTGAACTCCTCAAGCGAGCTGCGCAGAATTTCACGACCCTCGAGGTAATGAGCAACCGTGCCATCACCAAGATCGATGCCGTGATGCAGAAACAGACCGTGCTGGCGTGGAACCCTCAGATGGTCGGCGGTGGCCATGGCCGTGATGAAGGGCTCGCTTGAGTCTGTCGCGGAGTTCCGTTTCGAACAGTGGGGGGCTTCCGAACCCACGTTGGGCGGTTCGGAGCTGATGGGAACAGTGGCTTTGACTCAGCTGAAACCCGTTGCTGGGTTCAGGCTGATTCCTGCTGGCGATCCTTGGCGGGCAGCGACAGCACCTTGCCGCCCGTGTGCTCCTCGACCATGGCCCGGGTGATCGTGAAGTCGGGCACGTTTTTGCGGGAGGGCAGCTCATACATGAGATCGAGCATCAGCTCTTCAACGATCCCGCGCAGAGCTCTGGCACCGGTTTTGCGTCGGTGTGCCTCCTGAGCAATGGCTTCGATGGCTCCGGCCTCGAAGTCGAGTTTCACGTTGTCCATGCTCAACAGCGTTCGGAACTGTTTGACCAGCGCATCTCTGGGTTCCGTGAGAATGGATTCGAGAGCATGTTCGTCCAGTGGATCCAGCACTGCGCTCACCGGCATCCGTCCGATGAACTCGGGGATCAGTCCGTACTTCACGAGGTCGTCCGGCTCGAGGTGACGCAGCACCTGTGAGGCCTGAAGATCGCGAGTCGCCTTGCCACGACCGCGGCTGTCGCTGGGTACGAAGCCAATGGCGTTACGACCCATGCGTTTCTGCACCACATCGTCCAATCCCACAAAGGCACCACCACAGATGAACAGGATCTGGCTGGTGTCGATCTGGATGCAGTCCTGATAGGGGTGCTTGCGCCCTCCCTGGGGAGGAACGTTGGCCACAGTGCCTTCCAGCATCTTGAGCAGAGCCTGTTGCACTCCTTCCCCGGAGACATCCCTGGTGATCGAGGGGTTTTCGCTCTTGCGTGCGATCTTGTCGATCTCATCGATGTAGATGATTCCCCTTTGGGCGAGATCAACATCCATATCGGCCTTCTGCAGCAGCCTCAGCAGGATGTTCTCCACATCCTCACCCACGTAACCCGCCTCGGTGAGGGTTGTGGCATCAGCGACCGCGAAGGGCACATCCAGCATCTCCGCAAGAGTCTGGGCAAGCAGCGTCTTGCCACAGCCTGTGGGACCGATCAGCAGGATGTTGGATTTGTGCAGCCGGGTGGCGGTCTGTTCGGTCTCACCCTTGCCGTCGCCCTGCCATGCCAGACGCTTGTAGTGGTTGTAAACGGCCACTGACATCACCTTCTTGGCGGCGTCCTGACCAACGACCTGCTGGTCGAGGAATCCCTTGATCTCCTGTGGTTTGGGAATCGACGCCAGGGTCGGAGCGGGTTTACTGGTTTTGCGCGTCTGGCTCGAGCCGCTTTTGCGTGATGGCTCACTGCCCTGGCGGGTGCCGCCCTGCGCGTCGATCAGTTCCTCATCCAGGATCTCGTTGCAGAGATCGATGCACTCGTCACAGATGTAGACACCTGGACCGGCAATCAGCTTGCGCACCTGCTCCTGAGACTTTCCGCAGAAAGAGCACTTCAGATGGGCGTCGAACTTGGCCATCGGGCGCTTCGCAGATCAGTCGGTACACGGAGCCGGATCGAAGGAATCCGACCCGAATACTGAGGATCGCGACAGAAGCGGCTGATGTCAGCCCCCCGTAACGATTTCTCCGTCTCCGAAACTGTCCACCACGCGATCGATCAGGCCATAATCCACGGCTTCGGCTGGAGACATGAAATTGTCACGGTCTGTGTCCTCGGAGATCTTGTCGAGGGACTGGCCGGTGTGATCGGCCAGCAGACCGTTCAGGGTCTGCTTCAGGAAGAGAATTTCCTTGGCCTGGATCTCGATGTCCACAGCCTGGCCCTGGGCACCTCCAAGCGGTTGATGAATCATGATCCGGGCGTTGGGTAGGGCCAGTCGCTTGCCCTTGCTGCCCCCTGAGAGCAGGAAGGCCCCCATGGATGCGGCAAGGCCATAGCAGATGGTGACAACGTCAGGTGCCACCTGCTGCATGGTGTCGTAGATCGCCAGACCTGCCGTCACTGAGCCGCCCGGGGAGTTGATGTAGATCTGAATGTCCTTTTCTGGGTCCTCCGCCTCAAGGAACAACAGCTGAGCCACAAGAGCGTCAGCCACCTGATCATCAACACCGGTGCCGAGAAAAATGATCCGCTCGCGCAGCAGTCGGGAATAGATATCGAATGCACGGTCACCGCGACCGGACTGTTCAACAACAGTCGGGAGCACTCCGGGTGCTGACTGCGGGTGCTGCGAGACAGGCTGAATCCCCCGCCAGCGGTTCTGAATCGGATGGTGACTGCGGTCGTCGATCACTCGGCGGCGGGCGGGCTGTGCATGCAATCTATGGCTGCAGATCAGGCTTCGGCGTCATCACTGCTCTTCTTGGCGCTTTTCGCCTTGGTTGATTGTTTCTTCTCAGATGATTTGCTGCTCTTGGCCGCGGCTTTCTTGGCGGACGGCTTGTCGTCCTTCGCCGCGTCTTCAGGGGGTTTTTCGGTGATGGTGCTGTTGTCTTCCAGCCAACCCAGCAGTTTTTCCTGCAGAAGATCGTCCAGCACAGCCTGACGAAGCCGTTCGGGATCGATGTCGCGTTCGCCGGCCAGCTGCTGCTTCACCTCCGCCAGCTTGGCGTCAATGTCGCTGTCCTCGACAGCGAGCTTTTCGCTCTCGGCCAGGGCCGTGAGAGCAAAGCTTCGGCGCAGGCGTTCCTCAGCTTCCGGTCGTGAGGAATCCATCAGGTTGCGGACCAGTTCGGGCGTGAACAGAGATTTCACATCCATGCCTTGCTGGGCGAATTGTCCTGCCGTCTGCTCGACAAGATTGCGCACCTCCTGCTGGATCAGGCTTTCGGGGAGTTCGACCTCCAGCTGTTCCACCAGTGCTGCCAGCAGAGCGTCATGGCGGTTGCTGCGAGCGCGGCGTTCTGCGTCGTCCTTGAGACGCTTTTCCAAGTCGCTGCGCAGATCGGCCAAAGACTCCTGCTCGCTGGCCTGCTTGGCGAACTCATCGTTCAGTTCAGGCAGCTCGCGGGTCTTGAGGTCCTTGAGATCAATGACAAAGCTGGCCTTGCGACCGCGGGCATCCTCCTTGGGATAGTCCTCCGGGAATGTGCAGTCCACGGTCTTGCTGTCGCCGACCGACATGCCCACAACCCCTTCGATGAAGCCGGGGATCATGCGGCCATGCTCAAGGTCAACATCCATGGAATCGGCGCTGCCTCCTTCGATCTCAGTGCCGTCATCGCTGTAGGTGCCCTTGAAACCCAAAACGGCGATGTCACCCTTTTCAGCCTTGCGACCCTCCACGGGGACCACTGTGGCCAGCTGGCGACGTGAGTCCTCGATCATTTCGTCGACGCGGGCCGGGTCGTAGCTGACGCTTTCGGCTTCCGCTTTCAATCCTTTTGTACTTTTCAGTTTCGGGGTTGGAGCCACATCGGTTTCCAGCGTCACCGTAAGGCCTTCGTCAGGCTTGAAGCTCTCCAGCAGTTCGTCGAAACCTCCGCTCAGCTCGGGTTGGCCAAGAGCTTCGATCGTTTCCTGTTCGAGAGCATCTCGCCAGACGCTGTCAACGAGACTTTCCAGTGCGGTGGCGCGGATGCGCAGAGCGCCCAGCTGCTGCACCAGAACAGTGCGGGGGACTTTGCCTTTGCGGAAGCCCGGCAGATTGATGCTGCGGCTCAGCCGTTTGATGGCGTCCTCGTAACTGGCCTGACAGCGTTCAGCAGGAACAGCCACCTCCACAGCCAGTCGGCTACCGGGACGGGAGGACGTGGAAACCTTCAGGCTGGCGGCACTCATCGGCTGGGTCGCAGGTACAAGCAGCCCAACACATTAATTAAGTGCCCGACCATCACACCCGCGTAAGCTGCTTTGTAGGAAAAGCCACACCCTGTGTTCATTTTTCAGGGTTGTTGCAGCCGGTGGTTGCGCCACCCGTCCGTCTGAATCTGTATCCCCGTCCATTTGAGCCCCGTTAACTCATTACCGAATCGACCTCTCACGGTGGCCGTGCTCGGTGCCAGTGGTGCGGTGGGTCAGGAACTGCTTCAGCTTCTTGAGGAACGCTGCTTCCCGGTTGGTGAGCTGCGGCTGCTGGCGTCTGCCCGTTCCGCAGGGCAGATCTGTCAATGGAATGGAAAGACCATCAAGGTTCAGGAAGTCTGCGAGACCTCCTTTCAGGGCGTTGACCTGGTGCTGGCATCCGCTGGCGGTTCGGTGTCGCGGCAATGGCGGCAGGCGATTGTTGCCGCAGGTGCCGTGATGGTTGACAACTCCAGTGCCTTCCGTATGGAAGACGGTGTTCCTCTGGTGGTACCCGAGGTGAATCCGCAGGCGGCTCTTGATCACAGCGGTGTGATTGCCAATCCCAACTGCACCACGATCCTGCTGACTCTGGTTCTGGCCCCTCTTGCTGCCAGGCGTTCGATGCGCAGAGTTGTCGTCAGCACCTACCAGTCGGCCAGTGGTGCCGGGGCCCGTGCCATGGAGGAACTGAAGGACCTCTCTCGCATTGTGCTCGAGGGAGGGTCCCCCAGCAGTGAAGTTCTGCCTCACTCTCTTGCTTTCAACCTTTTTCTGCACAACTCACCGTTGCAGGCCAACAGCTACTGCGAAGAGGAAATGAAAATGGTCAACGAAACACGCAAGATCATGGCCTTGCCAGGGTTGAAGTTCACTGCGACCTGTGTGCGGGTGCCTGTGCTTCGTGCCCATTCGGAAGCGGTCAATGTGGAATTCGATGAGCCCTTCCCTGTGTCTGAGGCCCGTGAGCTGCTCGACGCTGCGCCTGGGGTGCAACTGTTTGAAGATCCCGTCAGCAACCGTTTTCCCATGCCCACGGATGTGACCGGCAGGGATCCGGTTGTTGTGGGCAGGATCCGCCAGGACATCAGTGAAGAAAAGGCACTCGAATTCTGGCTCTGTGGAGATCAGATCCGTAAGGGTGCGGCGCTCAATGCCATCCAGATCGCTGAACTTCTGTTGCCCGCCGCCTGAATCTCATGAGCACCGCTGCAGAACTGTCTCCCACTCCCTTCGGCCGTCTGGTGACGGCGATGGTCACCCCTTTCGATGAGCAGGGTGCCGTGGACCTTGCTCTTGCCGGACGTCTGGCGCGTCATCTCGTTGATGAGGGCTCCGAGGGTCTTGTCGTCTGTGGCACCACCGGTGAGTCGCCGACGCTCAGCTGGAGTGAGCAGCTGAAGATGCTTGAAGCGGTGCGGCAGGCGGTGGGCCCGGGAGTGCATGTGCTCGCGGGTACCGGCAGCAACTGCACCCGTGAGGCAGTGGAAGCCACCCGGGAGGCTGCGGCGGCCGGCGCTGACGGTGCTCTTGTGGTGGTGCCTTACTACAACAAGCCACCTCAGGACGGCATGGAAGCCCATTTCCGTGCGATCGCGCAGGCAGCTCCTGAGCTGCCGTTAATGCTCTACAACATCCCTGGCCGAACGGGTTGCAGTATGCAACCCTCCTCAGTGGCCAGGCTGATGGACTGCACCAACGTGGTGAGCTTCAAAGCCGCCAGTGGAACCACGGAGGAAGTCTCCCAACTGCGACAGGCCTGCGGACATCGTCTCGCGATCTACAGCGGCGATGATGCACTCACATTGCCGATGCTGTCGGTTGGAGCTGTGGGCGTTGTAAGTGTTGCCAGTCATGTGGTGGGTCGGCGACTGCACAACATGATTGAGGCCTATCTGGCTGGTCGGAACGCTGTTGCCCTTGCTCATCATGAGCAGCTTCTGCCTCTGTTCAATGCTCTCTTCTCCACCACCAATCCCATTCCGGTCAAAGCAGCGCTTGAACTAAGCGGCTGGCCGGTGGGTGTTCCCCGACTTCCACTGATTCCACTGGAGCCCGCCATGCGCGCAGCCCTCTCCGAAGCCCTCGATGCCCTGCGTCAGACCTGACGCCAAGGCTGCTGAAAGCGCTGATGTGCGCTCCCTGATCGATTTTTCCCATACGCAAGCGAATCCATGACCGTCACAACTGCCAAAACCAACCAACCGACTCTGAGGGTCATCCCCCTTGGAGGCCTGCATGAAATCGGCAAGAACACCTGTGTCTTCGAATACGGCGAAGACCTATTGCTGGTGGATGGCGGACTTGCCTTTCCCACCGAAGGGATGCACGGAGTGAATGTTGTGCTGCCTGACACCAGCTTCCTGCGCGAGAACCAGAAACGGATCCGCGCCATGATCGTCACCCACGGTCATGAAGATCACATCGGTGGCATCTCCCATCACCTCAAGCACTTCAATATCCCAGTGATCTACGGGCCGCGATTGGCTCTCTCATTGCTTAGCGGCAAAATGGAAGAGGCCGGTGTCACCGGCAGAACCACTCTTCAAACGGTTAGTCCCCGTGAAGTTGTGAAAGTGAGCCAGCACTTCACGGTGGAATTCATCCGCAATAACCATTCAATGGCCGACGGCTACTCGCTGGCCATCAAGACTCCGGTGGGTACCGTCATCTTCACCGGCGATTTCAAGTTCGATCACACCCCTGTAGATGGTGAACATTTCGATGTAGAGAGGCTGGCCCATTACGGCGACCAGGGCGTTCTCTGTCTGTTCAGCGATTCCACCAACGCGGAGGTGCCTGGATTCTGTCCCCCGGAACGCTCGGTGTTTCCAAATCTTGACCGGCATATCGCCAGTGCCGAGGGCAGGGTGATTGTCACCACCTTCGCCAGCTCGATTCATCGGGTGTCGATGGTTCTTGAACTGGCGCTCAAGCACGGTCGCAAGGTTGGCCTGCTCGGTCGGTCGATGCTCAATGTGATCGGCAAGGCCCGGGAGCTGGGCTACATGCGTGCCCCCGATGAGTTGTTTGTGCCGATCAAGCAGATCAACAACGTCTCCGATCGGGAGACGCTGCTGCTGATGACCGGCAGTCAGGGTGAGCGTCTTGCTGCCCTCAGCCGGATCTCCAGGGGTGAACACCCGCAGGTGAAGGTGAAGTCCTCCGACACGATCATTTTCTCCGCGAGCCCCATTCCGGGGAACACCATTTCCGTGGTGAACACGATCGACCGGCTGATGATTCTCGGAGCCAAGGTGGTTTACGGCAAGGGCGAAGGCATTCATGTTTCCGGTCATGGCTTCCAGGAAGACCAGAAGCTGATGCTGGCTCTCACCCGCCCGAAATTCTTCGTGCCCGTTCACGGTGAGCACCGCATGCTGGTGCGTCATGCTGAAACCGGTCATTCGATGGGTGTCCCCATCGACAACACACTGATCCTCGGCAACGGCGATGTGGTGGAGCTGACCGCTGATTCGATCCGCAGGGGTGATCCGGTCAAGTGCGGCATTGAACTCCTGGATCAGTCGAGGAACGGCATCGTTGATGCCCGGGTGCTCAAGGAGCGTCAGCAGATGGCCGTTGATGGTGTTGTCACGATTCTCACGGCGATCAGCACTGACGGTGCAATGGTTGCACCGCCTCGAGTGAATCTTCGCGGAGTCGTCTCCACGGCTGATTCCCGCAAGCTTTCACTGTGGACCGAGCGCGAAATCAAGTGGGTGCTTGAGAATCGCTGGAAGCAGCTTTCCCGCAACACCGGCGGCAAGGCGCCGGATGTGGACTGGATTGGTGTGCAGCGCGAGGTCGAGATCGGCCTTGGTAGGCGAATGCGCAGGGAGCTTCAGATCGAGCCGATGATTCTCTGTCTGGTGCAGCCTGCTCCAGGAGGGACACCTGCCTACAAGGGACGAGCTGATGCCGAGCCTGATGATCGTCCGGCACCCCGCGGACGTGGTGGACGCCATGGCGGTGGCCGTCATGGAGGTGGCCGCGACCGTAACCGCGAAACCACTCCAGCGCGGGTGATCACGACGGCACGCTCCGCGGCTGCAGAGTCGAAGTCGGATCCTGCTCCGGCTCAGGCAGCCAAACCCTCCAAAGCTCCTGCCAAGGTCAAGGTTCCTGAACCCGCGGCTGCAAGTGCAGCAGTGGATCAGGACATGCCATCCGGGCGCACTCGCCGCCGTCGTTCAGCTGCGGCCTAAAGCTTTCCGCAGTCTCGACCACCAATCAGGAACCTGGCTGCTCTCCGAACTGTTTTCGGACGGCAGCGCAGCCCTGTCGGGGAGCACGACGCGGAGCCTGCCGGTCTCCAGGCGTTCGCGGATGGCTTCGCTGATCTCGGGATTGGAATCGAGATCGGTCTTGATGTTGACAGCTGGCGTTGTTGAGCTTTGGAGGAGCTCATCCTCACGATCTGATTCGTCGTCGTTGTGGCTGGAGAGCGGTTTCTCTGGAGCGGTGTCTGATGGCTCGTCGTCAGTCTCGATGTTTGCGGATGCTGTTTCCGGTTCAGGTTCGCTGACAGGCAGAGGTTCAGGTTCCGGCTTTGGTTCGGCGACGGCGTCGTCATCGCTCTGGCTGGAGAGTGGTTGCTCTGGAACGGTGTCTGATGGCTCGCCGTCAGTCTCGATGTTTGCGGATGCTGTTTCTGGTTCAGGTTCACTGACTTGCAGAGGCTCAGGCTCCGTTTGAGGTTCAGCGACCCCGTCGTTCTGGCTTGAAAACGGTTGCTCTGGAACGGTTGGGGAGGGATCGCTTTTGAGCCAGGGCATCGCGGTTGAGGTGACCGTTGGCTGCACAGAATCCGTTGCATCAGATGCCCTGCCAAGAAACGGATCAGCAATCAACGCTGTGGAGAGGTTGGTCGCCACAGTCTCTGCTCGGGGAGCTTCAACAGAATCAGTCACCTGATCAGTCCCTGGCACTGCTCCGTGATCATTCAGGGTCCGTTCCAGTCCCTGTTCCGCCAGTTCCTGCAGTGTGTCCTGGGGATTGCTGGTCAGCACCAGTTTGTAGAAGCTTTCAGCCTGAGCAGCGTCCTGAAAGCCATACAGTTCGATGTGGCCCGCCAGCAGCGCAACAAAGGCCCGCCAGGCCAGCACCGCATCCCGTTCCGCTTCGTCTTCCGGCACCGGCTCCAGCTGACTGAGCAGCTCAAGGGTGATGTTGCGGGCAGCTTCAAAATCACCAGCGCCGTAGGCCTGTTCAGCGGCGAGATAGTTGCTTTGGAAGTCGCCGTCCAAGTGGTTTCACCTCTTGTCTTCCAGTTGTACCCAGTCCCGGCTCCAGTGGAGTCGCTTGCGGCCTGCCAGATGACGTTCGCCGGGCGGCTGGCGTGGACCGATCGCAGTACTCAGCTCCGCGAGCTGGCGTGCCGGCAGTGAAGCTATTCCCTGCGTCTGCAGCCAGCCATGCAGGATCAGTTGGCGAGCGGAACTGGGGAGTTGTTCCAGAGGCGGTCGCTTCAGGGCGCCGTTTTGTCCTTTCAATTGCTCCAGGCTCATAGCCAGCAGAGCGCTCTGGGTATCGTGGACCTGGGACACTCGCTCACTCAGCTCGGCCATGCGTCTGCTGCAGCCGGGGTACATGGTCTCCAGCACCGGTAGAACCTCCCGGCGGATGCGGTTGCGAGCGAAGCGTGAATCGCTGTTGCTTGGGTCGGTCCAAATCGGCAGTTGCAGATCCGAGCAGATTGCTGCTGTTTCGTCGCGGCTGAAATTCAGCAGTGGTCGCACCAGCCGAATGCCGTCGGTTGCATCGCCCTTCAGGGATCGCTCCCAGCGCAGGCTGGCCAGTCCGGCCAGGTCCGTTCCGCGGCTGAGTTGCAACAGCAGCGTTTCGGCCCGGTCGCTGGCGGTGTGTCCGGTCACGACCGAGCAGCAGAGCTTGCCACCGTCGTTTTGGTTGATCTGTTGACAGACCTGATGCAATTCGTCATAGCGCCACTGCCGGGCCCTGGCTTCGCTGCCGGTGGTGGCGTTTGTGCTCGTACTGATCAGCAGCGGTAGTTGTTGTGTTCGGCACCAGCCGGCTAGTTCACTGGCGATGCGCTTGGCCTTTGGATGCCAGCCGTGGTTTCCATGCCAGAGCTGCAGGCTCCAGTGATGTTGCCTGCGAAGGTCGCGCAGCAATCCCAGCAGAGCCATGGAGTCCTGACCCCCGGAAATCGCCAGCAGCAGTGTCGAACCATCTGGCAACAGCTGAGGGTTCAGCAGCAGCTGGCGATGAAGTCGGTCGTGCCAGTTCAGCCAAAGCTCGCCGGCTGTCATCGCTCTGGGTGAATCTCGCTTTGATCCTGCCTGTTCGCGCGGTGGGACAATGACCTGAACCGATATCAGCTTGATGTCCCGCCATTCTCTGCTGCCTGCCGCGCTTCGTCGCAGCCTGGAACAGCGTTCCGCGCTGAAGGTGATCGCCGGTCTGATGAATTTCGATGCGGAAGCCGTTGCGCGTGTGTCGCGAGCCGCCGGTCTGGGCGGTGCCGATCTGATTGATGTGGCCTGTGATGCGGAACTGGTGAAGCTGGCCATTGAGGCGTCCGGTGGCCTGCCGGTCTGCGTGTCGTCTGTGGAGCCCGAACAGTTTCCCGCAGCTGTGGCTGCTGGAGCAGAAATGGTGGAGATCGGTAATTTTGATTCCTTTTATCCCCAGGGGCGCATCTTCGGAGCTGAAGAGGTGTTGGAACTCACTCGCCGCACTCGCAACTTGCTGCCTGAGGTTGTGCTGAGTGTCACCGTTCCCCATGTGTTGCCGATGGATCAGCAGGAACAGCTGGCGGTGGATCTTGTTGCGGCCGGTGCTGATCTGATTCAGACCGAAGGTGGTACCAGTGCCAAACCCTTCAGCGCCGGCAGCCTTGGCCTGATTGAGAAGGCAGCTCCCACTCTGGCTGCGGCTCACAGCATCAGCGCTGCTCTGCAGCACGCCGGTGAAACAGCACCGGTGCTGTGTGCGTCTGGTCTTTCGGCTGTCACCGTGCCGATGGCGATCGCAGCTGGCGCAGCGGGTGTGGGCGTTGGTTCTGCAGTGAATCGCCTCGATGATGAGCTGGCCATGGTGGCTGTGGTGCGCGGTCTGCGTGAAGCCTTAGGCACTGAGGTTTCCAGCCGGGTCTGATTGCTGCGGACACGCGCGCCCTGATGGGCCCCGTAACGTGGGTGCCCCATTCAGGGTTCACAGCGCGAGGATCATGCCTGCCTACGACCTGACTGCGCCATACACCCCCAAAGGTGATCAGCCGACGGCGATCACTCAACTGGTGGAGGGAGTGAACGGTGGTCGTCGTTATCAGACTCTTCTGGGTGCGACCGGCACGGGCAAAACGTTCACGATGGCCAACGTGATTGCTCAGACCGGTCGTCCTGCGCTGGTGCTGGCCCATAACAAGACGCTGGCGGCGCAGCTCTGTAACGAGCTGAGGGAATTCTTTCCCAATAACGCCGTTGAATACTTTATTTCTTATTACGACTACTACCAGCCGGAAGCGTATGTGCCGGTTAGCGATACCTACATCGCCAAAACGGCATCGATCAATGAAGAGATCGACATGCTGCGACATTCAGCGACGCGCTCTCTGTTCGAACGCCGCGATGTCATCGTCGTGGCTTCCATCAGCTGCATCTATGGCCTGGGAATTCCCAGTGAGTACCTGAAGGCTTCCGTGCAGTTCAGGGTGGGTGAGTCCCTTGATCTGCGCGGCTCCCTGCGTGAGCTGGTGAATAACCAGTACAGCCGTAACGATATGGACATCACCCGCGGCCGCTTCCGTGTGAAAGGTGATGTGCTTGAAATCGGTCCTGCCTATGAAGATCGCCTAGTGCGGGTTGAGCTGTTCGGCGATGAGGTGGAAGCCATCCGCTATGTCGACCCGACCACCGGTGAAATTCTGCAGAGTCTTGAAACCATCAATATCTATCCTGCGAAGCACTTTGTGACCCCGAAGGATCGTCTGGATTCAGCTGTGAAAGACATCCGGCTTGAGCTCAAGAACAGGCTGGAATTTCTGCAGACCGAGGGCAAGCTTCTGGAAGCTCAGCGTCTTGAGCAACGCACCACCTACGACCTGGAGATGTTGCAGCAGGTTGGTTATTGCAACGGTGTTGAGAACTACGCCCGCCATCTGGCCGGACGCGAGCCGGGTTCAGCGCCGGAATGCCTGATCGATTATTTCCCTGATGACTGGCTGCTGATCGTGGACGAGAGCCATGTCACCTGTTCCCAGCTTCAGGCGATGTACAACGGCGATCAGGCTCGCAAGAAGGTGCTGATCGATCACGGCTTCCGGTTACCGAGTGCTGCTGACAACAGGCCGCTCAAGGGCGAGGAGTTCTGGACGAAGGCTCGCCAGACCGTATTCGTGAGCGCCACCCCCGGTGACTGGGAGGTGAATGTGAGCGACGGCCAGGTGGCGGAGCAGGTGATCCGGCCAACAGGGGTGCTTGACCCGGTTGTTGAAGTGAGGCCGACCACCGGTCAGGTGGATGACCTGCTTGGCGAGATCCGCACACGGGCCAACAAGCAGCAGCGCGTGCTGGTGACCACGCTCACCAAGCGCATGGCCGAGGATCTCACCGATTACCTGGCCGAGAATGATGTGAGAGTGCGCTATCTGCACTCGGAGATCCATTCGATTGAGCGGATCGAGATCATTCAGGATCTGCGCCTCGGTGAATATGACGTGCTCGTGGGCGTGAACCTGCTGCGCGAAGGCCTTGACCTGCCTGAGGTGAGCCTGGTGGCGATTCTCGATGCCGATAAGGAGGGATTTCTGCGAGCGCAGCGCTCACTGATTCAGACGATCGGTCGGGCTGCACGCCATGTGGAAGGTGTCGCGTTGCTCTACGCCGACAACATGACCGATTCGATGGCCAAGGCGATCGAGGAGACCGAACGGCGGCGCACCATTCAGCAGGGCTACAACGAAGAACACGGAATCGTGCCGACGGCGGCGGGTAAAAAGGCCAGCAACTCAATTCTCTCCTTTCTGGAGCTCTCCAGGAAACTCAAGAGCGATGGCCCGGATGCCGACCTCGTGCAGGTGGCTGGTAAGGCGGTTCAGGCCCTTGAAGATGATGTGGATGGAATGGCTCTTGATGCCTTGCCGGAGTTGATTGATCAGCTCGAAGTGAAGATGAAGGATGCTGCCAAGAAGCTGGATTTCGAGGAGGCGGCGAATCTGCGTGACCGGATCAAAAAGCTGCGTCAGAAGCTTGTGGGTCAAAGCTGAAGTTCCTCTAGACAGCTAAGCCACCAGGGGTGATTCACTCCCCTCGGCCTCATGGCGGGTGCTGCCTCCCAGCTCGAATCCTGCGTGCACCGCCTGAAGAGCTGTGATCCCGTCTGCTTCAGCCACCACACAACTTGTGCGGATCTCACTGGTGGCGATCATCTCGATGTTCACGTCTGCGTCCGCCAGGTACCGGAACATGCGACCTGCAGTGCCTGCTGTGGCAGGCATGCCAGCACCCACGGCACTCACCCTGGCAATGGCCGGGCCGTCTTCCAGCACGGCACCAGGCCATTGAGCCAGCAGCGTGCTGAGGGCGCGATCCGCAGCACTGCGATCATCGCGTTTCAGCGTGAAACTGATGTCTCGACTGCCATCTGTATGCTGTCGCTCCGACTGGACAATGGCATCGAGGCTGATGCCCGCATCGGCCAGGGCGTTGCAGAGAGCCCCTGCGGTACCTGGTTTGTCAGGAACGTTGCGCACGCTGACCTGGGCCTGGTCACGGTCGAGTGCCACACCGCGCACTTCAGGCTCACCCTCGCCGCTCGCCGCTGGATTCAGGCTGATCTGACCGGCTTCCAGTTCGAATGCGTCCTGGATGGCCTGCAGCGCTTTGCCGCCCACGTCGGCATTGATCAGGCAGCTCACCTTCACTTCACTGGTGGCGATCACGCGCAGATTGATGCCGACCCTCGACAGGGTCTGGAACAACACGGCGGCAATGCCCGGGCGGCCCATGATGCCGGCGCCGCTGATGCTCAGCTTGCTCATGCCGGACTGTGCAACCAGCTCACCGCCCAGGCTCTGGATCAGAGAGTCACAGATGCTCCTGGATCTCTCCATGTCTGTTTCGGCCACGGTGAAGGTGATGTCGTTACTGCTGCCTTTGTGGGTGGCCTGGATGATCAGGTCTACATTCACGCCTCCTTCTGACAGTTTCTCGAACAGCTGGGCGGCAACACCGGGCTGATCGGCAACATGCGAGAGCGCCAGTACTGACTGATGCTCCACCAGTTCAGCGCCGTCGACCGGCCTTCCCAGTTCAAGACCCTCGCGGCCGATCGGCCGCGAGCTGCGGCTGGTGAGTGTGGTGCCGGGTTCATTGCTCCAGCTGGAGCGCACCACCATCGTGACGCCATAGTTGCGAGCGATCTCGACCGCGCGTGGGTGCAGTACTGCTGCGCCGAGGCTGGCCAGCTCGAGCATTTCGTCGCAGCTCACCATGGGCATCAGCTGGGCGTCTTCCACCTTGCGGGGATCGGTGGTGAGTACCCCTGGCACGTCGGTATAGATCTCGCAGGCTGTGGCGCCGAGCGCTGCAGCGAGGGCCACGGCGGATGTGTCGGAGCCGCCGCGGCCAAGGGTGGTGATCTCGGCGGTGCCACCGCTGCTCTGGCTTGTGCCCTGGAAACCTGCCACCACCACGACGCGCCCCTCGGCCAGGCGGCTGCGCAGTCGATCGGTTCGCACGTCGAGAATGCGCGCCCTGCCATGGGCGGATTCGGTCACGATGCCCACCTGGGGGCCGGTCATGGAGATGGCCGGCACGCCCAGTTCGTGCAGTGCCATCGACAGCAATGCGATTGAGACCTGTTCACCTGTGGCCAGGAGCATGTCCATTTCCCGCTGAGGTGGATTGCTGCTGATGGCCTTGGCCTTCGCGGTCAGTTCATCAGTGGTGTGACCCATGGCCGAGACCACGATCACCAGATCGTGACCCTCTTCCTTGCAGCCGGCGATGCGCCTGGCCACGGCCTGGATGCGTTCCACACTGCCGACGGAGGTTCCTCCGAACTTCTGCACCAGCAGGGCCATCCATGCCGCCTCATGTCGCAGGCGATTGTCTCACTGTGCTGCTCCCAGCAGACCATCCCGGAAGGCATCCCCTGGTTGGGCGCCGCGCTTGAGCGCGGCCTCCACATCCAGCAGGCGGCTCAGCAGGTTGAGACAGCGCTGGGGGGAGCGGCCCTGCAGCTGTTTGCGCATCACGTAGATCCGCTTGGGGTTGCCGATTCCCGCCGCCTTGGCGATCACCCCGACGTCCCGCTCCCCCTGCTGTTCCAGCAGCAGTACCCACAGCCAGCCGCGGATCTGACCGGTGAGGGTGGCCACGATGCGCAGGGCCGGCTCGCCCGCGTCGTTCAGAGCATCGAGTAAGGCGATCGCCTTGCCGGGATCGCCTGTCAGCAGGGCGTCTCCCACCTGCAGGGCGTTGGTGCTGAGCCCCTCGATCAGGCTCTCCACCGAGCGGGCAGTGATGCGATTTTCACCGCTGCTTTCGGCATGCAGAGCCAGCTTCTGCAGTTCCATGGTCAGCCTTGCGCTGTCGCTGCCGATCGCATCGATCAAGGCATCGACTGCATCAGGTTCCAGCTTCAGGTTCAGCTCTGTAGCTGTGCGCTCCACCAGCTGGCGCTGGCCGGCTCCATCCCAGACCGCAGGCAGGCGGAAGCTGCGCTCGCTGGCCTTTCCGGCTTTGACGCGTTTCATCAGGGCTTTGGTGGTGCGCAGCCGTCCGTCGGGTTTGGATGGATGGCAGAGCAACAGCTGGGTGGTTTCAGGAATTCCATCCAGAACGGCTTCGAAGCGATCGGTCAGATCACTGGGGCAGGCATTGCAGAAGGGAGACCGTTGCAGCAGCACAACCCTCGAGCCTGCCCCGAAGGGCGGCGTGCGTGCCTCTTCCAGTGCCTGTCTTGCCTGCCCTGGCTCGCTGCCATCCAGCCGGCTCACGTTGACGCTGGCCCAGCTCGGAT
This sequence comes from Synechococcus sp. MIT S9503, assembly GCF_047304175.1. GTDB lineage: Bacteria > Cyanobacteriota > Cyanobacteriia > PCC-6307 > Cyanobiaceae > Synechococcus_C. Next base: position 2,176,876 of record NZ_CP138955.1, read on the forward strand.
CAACTTCCTTCTGGATCAAGCTCTGAACCGCCCGTTCCAGCGCCGCGGAATCATCGCCCCAGAGCAACTGGATCGGCATTGAGGCATCTCATCGCACAATGTCGAAGTCTGCCCTGACTGGCAGTCCCCGTCAGAGGAAGTTGCTGCAATGGTCGACCACCCGATCTTCACGGAAAGCATCTGTCGGATTCGGACCTTGCTGGGAGAGACCGGTCTGGATCCCCTGCAGCAGCAGGTGCTGGAGCGACTGGTGCACAGCAGCGGAGATCCGGGAATGCTAGAGCTATTGCGTTTCAATGAGGGAGCCTGCGAGCAGGGACTTGCAGCTCTGCAGGGCGGGGCATCGATCCTCACTGACACGGCCATGGCCGCGGCTGCCGTTACGCCGATGGCTGGGCGCACGCTGGGCACGTCTGTGCGCTGCCTGCTCGACTGGGCGCCGTCGCAGTCACCGTCAGGTTCCACCCGATCGGCGGCAGCGATGCTGAAGGCCTGGCCAGAGCTCACTCAGGCGGCCAGCGCGAAGGGTCAGCCCATGCCGGTTGTGCTGGTCGGCAGCGCTCCGACGGCTCTGGATCAGTTGCTGGACCAGCTGGATGCCGGCGCCATTGCGCCCTCACTGGTGATCGGCATGCCGGTTGGTTTCGTTGGCGTGCCGGAAAGCAAGCGCCGTCTGGCGCAGACCGCTCTGGCTCAGATCCGCCTTGAGGGCACCCGAGGCGGAGCCGGATTGGTGGCGGCTGCGGTGAATGCCCTGCTCAGAGCCGCTCAGGCAGCCAGCTGATCGAGCACCTGACGGGCTCGTTGCACGACGCGGGGGGGAACACCGGCAAGGCGAGCGGCTTCGATGCCGTAACTGCGGCTGGCACCTCCCATCTGTACCTGATGCAGGAACACCAGATCATTGCCAGTTTCCTCCACCATCACCTGGAAGTTGGCCACATTCGGCCGCTGCTCAGCCAGGTTGTTCAGCTCGTGATAATGCGTGGCGAACACCGTGCGCGCCTTCAGATCGCCCGCCAGATGTTCGCTTACGGCCCAGGCGATGGAAAGGCCGTCAAAGGTGGCGGTGCCCCTGCCGATCTCATCGAGAAGCACCAGCGAGCGCTCGCTGGCGTGGTGAAGGATGTTGGCTGTTTCAGCCATTTCCACCATGAAGGTGGACTGGCCTGCAGCCAGATCATCCACGGCGCCCACTCGCGTGAAGATGCGATCGGCCAGGCCGATCTGTGCAGTGGCTGCCGGCACCCAGCTGCCGATCTGGGCCAGCAGCTGGATCAGCCCGATCTGCCTCAGATAGCAGCTTTTGCCGCTGGCATTGGGCCCCGTCAGCACGATCAGGTCGGTGTCATGTCCGAGGGCGAGATCGTTCGGCGTGAACGGAATCTCAACCAGCAGTTGCTCTACCACTGGGTGCCGGCCGGCAGTGATCGTGAGTTCACGATCGTCACTCAGATCAGGTGCGCACCAGCCTGCGGTGGCGGCTGTGTCCGCCAGGGCTGTCAGTGCATCCAATCCGGCTGTGGCGCGGGCGGCCGCACGGATTGGTGCGGCCATTTCGCCCACCTGGTCGCGCAGTTTGCAGAACAGCTCGTATTCGCGCTGGAAGGCCCGGGCCCGCAGCTGAAAGATGCGGCCCTCCCGCTCCTTCAGTTCAGGAGTGATGAAGCGTTCTTCATTGGCGAGGGTCTGGCGGCGGATCCAATGGTCGGGGACCGAGGAGGCCTTCGCTTTGCTCACCGCCAGGAAGTAGCCGAAGGTGCGGTGGTCCTGCAGTCGAAGGTTGGCGATGCCACTGAGCTCTCTCTCTCTCCTTTCCTGTTCCGCCAGCCAGGCGTCCTGGTCATCGAGCTGATTGCGCAGGCCATCCAGCAGCGGGTCCACTCCGTCGTGGATCAGCCCGCCCTCGCTGAGGGAGAGGGGTGGAGCATCGACCAGGGCATGGCGAACGGCGCCGGCCAGTTCGGCAAGCTCCGGATCCGGCTGCAGCAGCGCCTCCAGAACCAGGGGCCACTGCTCCAGGGTGCCCTCCAGCCGACTGGCCAGTCGGGGCAGCCGTTCCAGCCCATCAGCGATGGCCACCAGATCACGGGCGCTGGCATGACCGGCTCCAGCCCGCCCTGCCAGCCGTTCCAGATCCCCCATCGGCCTGAGCAGTCGCCGCAGCCCCTGTCGCAATGGCCTCTGGCTCACCAGCAGGCTGACCACGCTTTGCCTCTCCCTAATCGCGGTGAGGTCCATCAGCGGAGCTTCCAGCCAGCGGCGAAGGCATCGCCCACCCATGGCGGTGAGGGTCTGATCGATCGCCCAGAGCAGCGATCCCTGAAGCTGTCCGTCGCGCTGGGTGGCCGTCAGCTCCAGATTGCGGCGGGTCTGGGCATCGAGCACCAGGGCGTCACCGGCCTGAACGATTTTCGGTGCATCAAGCGGAACCCGCGTTTCATCCTCGAGCGGTTGGGTGTCGTTGACGTACTGCAGCAACCCGCCAAAGGCCCGCAGGGCCAGGGGCATCTCCTGCAGGCCGAGCCCATCCAGACCGGCCAGTCGATAGTGGGTTTTCAGGGCCTGTTCGGCCTGGGGTCTGCTGAAGGGCGTGAGCGCCATCGGGCTGAGTCTCAGGCGTTCCGGACACCAGGCAGGTCGCTGGCTGTTGTCATCATCAGCAGACGCCCAGAGCAGTTCCGAGGCCTCCAGCTGCGCCAGGTGCTGGTGCAGGGCGTCGCTGCCGCTGCGTTCCAGCACCTGCACATCACCGGTGCTCACATCGGCGCTGGCCAGGCCCCAGCGCAGCGGTTGCCGATTGCCGGCAGGCTCCACCACCACTGCGGCAAGCCAGTTGTTGCGTCGCGCAGCCAGCATGCCCTCCTCGAGCACCGTGCCCGGCGTCAACACCCGGGTGATTCCCCGCTTGAGCAGTGCGCCTTTGGCAGGCGTGGCTTCCAGCTGGTCACACAGCGCCACTGAGTAACCGCGACGAATCAGCTCAGCGCAGTAGCGCTCGGCGGCGTGATGGGGAATTCCCGCCATCGGCACACGTCCGATCGCCTTGCCGCCCTCCTTGCCGGTGAGAGTGAGTTCCAGCACCCGTGAGAGTTCGACCGCGTCTTCGAAGAAGCACTCGAAGAAATCTCCGAGCCGGTACAGCAGCACGCGCTCGGGGTACTCCGCCTTGAGCTCCACGTAGTGACGCAGCATCGGCGTCAGCAGCATCTGATCCACCTGACTGTGATGGGCCCAGGCGGGTTCGTCGCTGTCGTCGTTCTCCGAGCTGTTGAGGTCGTCGACCTCGTTAGAGCTCGTGACCGGATCGCTGCTGCTGCACTGCCGCTGCCGGGGCCGGGACGCCGCATCGGCGCTGAGGTCGGCGTCACTGACCTCGGCCAGAGCTTCGGCAGTCAGTGCCTGAGTGGCCTTGGAGGAATCGGCTGCAGACCCATCAGTGGGCTCCGGAGCCCCGAACAGATTTCCCTGCAGTGACTGCTCCTGGGGCTGGGGGCAGGAGCGGGGCATGGGAGATCCTGAAGTGGATGGATCGTACCGATGCTGTTCACCACAAGCTGTGAAGCTTGATGCACAGGTGAGACAGACGCCCCTCTGCAACGTGGGAGAATCACCCGCAACGACCAGGCGTCGACAGATTCACCATGCAAATCCTTAACACCCTCACCGTTCTGGCACTGGTGGTGATGTCATTTGCGTTGATCGTGGCGGTGCCTGTTCTGTACGCCTCCAACGAGGACAGCGGCCGCTCCAACCGTCTGATCCTGCTGGGCGGCATCGCCTGGGTGGCGCTGGTGCTGGTGAACTGGGGCATGAGCTTCTTCGTGGTCTGAATCGTGGCCAGCGAGCATCTTTTTTGTTCGGCAGGCGCCGGTCGGGTGGGAGCATGGTCTGAACAGATCAAGGCGTCATGGCCACCTTTGAAGGACGGTTCACTGATGTGCAGGGCCTGCGCATCGCTGTTGTCGTTGCCCGTTTCAACGATCTGGTGACGGCGAAGTTGCTGAGCGGTTGCCTTGACTGTCTTGGTCGCCATGGGATCGACACCAGTGCCGAGAGTTCCCAGCTCGATGTGGCCTGGGTGCCTGGTTCCTTTGAACTGCCTCTGGTGTCGCAGCAGCTGGCTCGCAGCGGTCGCTATCAGGTGGTGATCACACTGGGAGCCGTGATCCGAGGTGACACGCCCCATTTCGATGTTGTTGTGGCCGAGGCCAGCAAGGGCATTGCCTCCGTGTCGCGTGAAACCGGTGTGCCGGTGATCTTCGGTGTGCTGACCACCGACACGATGCAGCAGGCTCTTGAGCGGGCCGGCATCAAGAGCAATCTGGGCTGGAGTTACGCCTTGCAGGCCCTGGAGATGGGGTCTCTCGTCAAAGCGTTGCCTGCAGCCTGAAGGGTGGATTGACCAACAGCCCCTTGGTGGTGCATGCTTCTCGGGTCTTCAGGTGAAATTCGCCTGCAGCCCTGCGGATGTAGCTCAGTGGTAGAGCATCTCCTTGCCAAGGAGAGGGTCGAGAGTTCGAATCTCTTCATCCGCTTGCTGAATCATTGTTTTCGAATCAGCAGGTGCTGAGAGGTAACAGTGTCAAACCCCATCTGCTCGTAGAATCCATTGCTGTTGGTGGTCATCAGATACACGCGTTCCACCTTCCTCAGTTTCGGAGAAGCCAGCAGCGCTTCAACAACCCGCCGCCCCAGTCCGCGCCCCTGCAGGTCACCGGCAACGACCACATCCCAGAGCACAGCCCTGTAGATCCCGTCGCTGCTGGCCCGGCCGAAACCCACCATGCGCTTGCCTCTCCAGAGGCTCACAATCACCTGGCTGCCCTTCAGCATCTGACGCAGTTGTCGAGGGCTGCGGCCCCTCGCCCAGAAGGCATGTTTGTTCAGCAGGCGGCGCAGTTTCAGCAGCCCGCGCGTCGGGCGCAGGTTGGGTCCCAGCCCCATCAGACGCAGGCCTGGGGCTCCTGGTGCATGCTCAACCAGATGGATGCGGGCCATGGTCTTGTGATGCAGGACTCATCATCCGTCTCACAGTGCCCGCAACGGTTGTGTGCAACAAAATGCACTCTTTCAAGCGCCTGAACCGCCTGGGCCATGACGTCAGCGCCTCCTCAAAAGCGCCCTCAGGCCACGCAACAGTTGCTGCGTGAATGGCCGCCCGGCTATGGCGGCATTGAACGGGTGGCGCATGAACTGGCCATGGTCTGGGGAGGGGTGGTCTGGAGCTTGGATGCGCAGAACCGCAGCAGCAGCGAGCAGGACGCCATCCTTGCTTGTTACCCACGCAGGCGTCTGGCTCGGACGCCGCCACTGGGGCGTCTGGTGCTGCCGCTGCCCTCAACTGGTTTGTGGTCATTGCTGCGCTCTGATCAGCCTCTGCATGGTCACCTGCCATCAATCGGGGTGCTTCTGGTCCTGCTGGTCGCCCGACTGTGCCGGCCGCGCCGTCGTGTCACAGCCCACTGGCACTTCTTTTTTGAACCTGCATCAGGCCTGAGCGGGCGCTTTTTCAGCGTGTACCAGTGGCTGGCGCTCAGGGTCGTCTGCGGTCTTCCCGGGGTGATCACCACATCACCGTTGCTGAAGCAGGAACTGCTGCGTTGTGGCTGCAGACCTGAGCGGGTTGCCGTTCTGCCCTGCTGCCTCAGCGATGATCAGGAAGCTGCGGCACTGGTGCTGAAACGCTCACCGTCTAGCTCGTCAGCCCATCAGCCCATGAGGGTGCTGTTCATCGGCCGTCTCGGCAGCTACAAGCGTCTCGACTGGCTGTTGCACAGCCTGGCTGAGCTGGATCAGGCCTGGTGTCTGGATGTGGTGGGCGACGGGCCGCGGCGGCTTGAATTTGAAGCGCTCGCTGATCAGCTCATGGGATCTCAATCTGATCAGCTGGTGCGATTTCATGGCCGTCTGCCGGAGGCAGATAAACAGCAGCGTTTGCTGGAGGCGGATCTGCTAGTGCTGCCCTCGCAGAGCTCCAATGAGGCGTTTGGAATCGTTCAGCTTGAGGCGATGGCGGCCGGCGTGCCGGCGCTTGCTTTTCAGCGTTGGCGTTCGGGCATGGGCTGGGTCTGTCAGCTGCCGGCACTCAACTGGTCGCAGACGCCCCAGGATCTGACGCCCGTGCTGCAGAAGCTGGCTGGCGACCCGGCTCTGCTGCGTGAGCTCGGGGTGCAGGCGCGGCTGCGTTACCAGCAGCTTTTCTGTCGCAGCATCTGGCTGGATCAGCTCAAGCGCTGGAGCAACCCCCTGAATTCTTCCCAGACCCCGGTAGGCTTTCGGGCTCGAGGCTAGTTGTCAACACCATGCTCAAGCTCCTGCTGGGTGACCCCAATGCCCGCAAGCTGAAGCGGTATCAGCCGATTGTGTCTGACATCAATCTGCTGGAGGAGGAGATTGCTCCGCTCAGCGACGACGAGCTGCGTGCCAAGACGACGGCCTATCAGCAGCGATTAGCTGAAGCGGGAGCGCTTGAAAACCAGAGACCGATTCTCGATGAGATCCTGCCTGAGGCCTTCGCTGTGGTGCGTGAAGCTGCCAAGCGGGTGCTGGGCATGCGCCATTTCGATGTGCAGTTGATCGGGGGGATGGTGCTGCATGAGGGGCAGATCGGTGAGATGAAGACCGGTGAGGGCAAAACCCTGGTGGCCACGCTGCCCAGCTACCTGAATGCCCTCACCGGCCGCGGTGTGCACGTGGTGACCGTGAACGATTATCTGGCTCGCCGCGATGCTGAGTGGATGGGCCAGGTGCACCGTTTCCTTGGTTTATCAGTTGGGCTGATTCAGCAGGACATGGCTCCTGCGGAACGGCGCATCAACTACGGCTGCGATATCACCTACGCCACCAATTCCGAGCTGGGTTTTGATTATCTGCGCGACAATATGGCCGCAGATATCAGTGAAGTGGTTCAGCGGCAGTTCCAGTACTGCGTGATCGATGAGGTGGACTCGATTCTGATTGATGAGGCGCGCACACCGCTGATCATCTCTGGTCAGGTGGAGCGACCTCAGGAGAAATACCAGAAAGCTGCCGAGGTGGCCGCTGCCCTGGTGCGGGCTGCGGAGATGGGCAAGGACGGCATCGACCCTGAGGGTGATTACGAGGTGGATGAAAAGCAGCGCAGCTGCACGCTCACCGATGAGGGCTTTGCAAAGGCCGAGCAGATGATCGGTGTCAGCGATCTCTACGACCCGAAGGATCCCTGGGCTCACTACATCACCAATGCCCTCAAGGCCAAGGACCTGTTCACCCGCGATGTGAACTACATCGTGCGCAATGACGAAGCTGTGATCGTTGATGAGTTCACAGGCCGTGTGATGCCCGGACGCCGCTGGAGTGACGGCCAGCATCAGGCGATTGAAGCCAAGGAAGAGCTGCCGATCCAGCCGGAAACTCAGACTCTGGCCTCAATCACCTACCAGAACTTCTTCCTGCTCTATCCGCGCCTGGCAGGCATGACCGGTACGGCCAAGACCGAGGAAACAGAGTTCGAGAAGACCTACAAGCTTGAAACAACGATCGTGCCCACCAACCGGGTGCGGGCCCGTCAGGACTGGGTGGATCAGGTGTACAAAACCGAAGAAGCCAAGTGGAGAGCGGTGGCCCAGGAGACGGCTGAGGTGCACCAGCAGGGCAGGCCGGTGCTGGTGGGTACCACCAGCGTGGAAAAAAGCGAGTTGCTGAGCTCCTTGCTCGCTGAGCAGAACATTCCCCATAACTTGCTCAACGCCAAGCCGGAGAACGTGGAGCGAGAGGCTGAGATCGTGGCTCAGGCAGGCCGCGCAGGTGCCGTCACCATTGCCACAAACATGGCTGGCCGTGGCACCGACATCATTCTTGGCGGCAACAGCGACTACATGGCCCGCCTCAAGCTGCGCGAAGTGTTGCTGCCGCGGCTGGTGCGTCCAGAAGAGGGGCATCGTCCGCCGGTGCCGCTGCATCGCAGCACTGATGGTGGTGATGGTTTTGCGGCCAAGGCCGCACCGGCCTCGGGGCCCCATGGCAGTGCTCCCAGCGAAGCCAAAGCCATCGGTAGCCTCTATCCCTGTCAGCTCACCGATTCAACTGATCAGGCTCTGGCTGAGCTGGCCAGAGATCTGGTCAAGGCCTGGGGCGATCGCGCACTCACGGTGATCGAATTGGAAGACCGCATTGCAACGGCGGCTGAGAAGGCTCCCACCGACGATGACCAGATTGCAGCTTTGCGTGCTGCCATCGCCATGGTGAAAGGTGAATACGACGCGGTGGTGAAGCAGGAAGAAGGTCGGGTGAGAGAAACCGGAGGCCTGCACGTGATCGGCACCGAGCGTCATGAGTCGCGTCGTGTGGATAACCAGCTGCGCGGTCGTGCCGGACGTCAGGGTGATCCCGGTTCCACCCGCTTCTTTCTGTCACTTGGCGACAACCTGCTGCGCATTTTCGGCGGTGAGCGCGTGGCCGGTCTGATGAATGCCTTCCGAGTTGAAGAAGACATGCCGATTGAATCCGGCATGCTCACCCGCTCTTTGGAGGGGGCTCAGAAGAAGGTGGAGACCTACTACTACGACATCCGTAAGCAGGTGTTTGAGTACGACGAGGTGATGAATAACCAGCGCAAGGCGGTCTATTCAGAACGGCGTCGTGTGCTAGATGGCCGCGAGCTCAAGAAGCAGGTGGTGGGCTATGGGGAGCGCACGATGAACGAGATTGTGGAGGCCTACGTGAATCCCGATCTGCCGCCTGAGGAATGGGATGTGGCTCAGCTGGTGAGCAAGGTGCAGGAGTTTGTCTATCTGCTTGAGGATCTCGAGGCCGACCAGCTGCATGGACTTTCGATGGAGGAGCTCAAAGCTTTCCTTCAGGAACAGCTGCGTAATGCCTACGACCTCAAGGAGGGGCAGATCGAACAGCAGCGGCCTGGGTTGATGCGTGAAGCCGAGCGCTTTTTCATCCTTCAGCAGATCGACACGCTTTGGCGTGAACATCTGCAAGCGATGGATGCTTTGCGCGAGTCAGTCGGTCTGCGCGGCTATGGCCAGAAGGATCCCTTGATCGAATACAAGAACGAGGGCTATGACATGTTCCTCGACATGATGACCAATATGCGCCGCAACGTGATTTATTCGATGTTTATGTTCCAGCCTGCACCTCCTGAAACGCAGAAGAGCACAGTCGCCTAAGCGCAAGCCTCGCCGATGCTTACTGAAGATTCATTGAGCTAAATGCCAGATTGCTGAGTAATGCTTTTGTGATGTTTGATTGTTAAGTCTTTGGGGTAATCACTGTTTCCGAGCTTGTTTCTTTTCATCTATTGCATATCTGCTACACAGTGATAGCACCGAAGTGCACAGGGGGGCTTGGGTTCATGCCGACGCTTGGCTGAATTCTCCGCCATGGTTTTGATCAAGTTCTTGATGGAATAGTCCTTTGGTGTCTCTAGCCTTTTCTTTGGCACGAGAAATTGTATGAGCGGGCTGGCTGCATTGGTGAGGGCGTTTTTGCCAAGTGAAGAGCTGGTAATACTCGCTGAGTTGATTCAGTTTTGGCTTGAATTGGCTCGGGATTTTTGTTCGGCGTCCTGCAGATGTAGCAACTGTTTTTGCAAGCCGTTGCTTTGGTGTTGAATGCAGATCGCGCTCTTTTTGAGTTGGTTTTCTTTCCTTAACGCCTACTTAGCTGAAGGATTATTCCTCCCTGAGTTGGCCGATGATGTCTTTTAGTCAGCCGTTGCAGTAATGGTTGTCGGCATGCAACGGAGATCTTCAGAAGGGCTTGCATGACAATCAAACCAGCATCTGGATGCGTTGCGACACCTTGCAGCTCAGGTCATTCACCGAGAAATTCAAGGATTTCTCTGTCCTTCAGGTTTTGAGATGCTCCAGCACAGACTTCTTTGATCGGTTGCCCAGCGGCGATTGCTCGCAGGCAGGTCTGCATGGTGACAACCTGGTTTTCCAGCTGATCAATCCTGTCCATCAGATTGCGTATCACGTTGGCCTCGGCATCGGGTAGAGCCGAGTGTGCCAGGGGATTGATGCGCACACCGCTCTGATGGATCACGCGCCCAGGTATGCCAACGACGGTGCAGTCGGCGTCCACGTCGCGCACTACGACCGACCCAGCGCCGATTCGAGTGTTGGGGCCAATGGTGAGAGCCCCAAGCACTTTGGCTCCCGCACCAACCACCACATTGTCGGCAAGAGTGGGATGGCGTTTACCGCTCTTTTTTCCGGTTCCGCCAAGGGTCACCCCCTGATAAAGGAGACAATGGTTGCCAACCTCAGCTGTTTCACCGATCACCACACCCATTCCATGGTCGATGAAAACACCGTTGCCGATTCTTGCACCAGGATGAATTTCAATGCCGGTAAGGGATCTGCCCAGTTGACTCAGCAATCTTGATGGGAGTTTGAGAGGCAGTCTCGAATGCCACATGCGGTGGCTTAGGCGATGCAGGGTGAGCGCCTGAAATCCTGGGTAGCACAGCAGAATTTCAAAAGGACCGCGGGCTGCGGGGTCACGTTCACGTATGACTGCCAGTTCGGCTCGGATCGACTTGAACATGACTCCGCTTGAACTGCACGCTGGCTGTTTAGGGCCATCATCACCTTCCGGCAGTGTCCCTTGCGAACTTCAGCTCACCTGAAGCCCAATCTCCTTGCGCAGCAGTTCAATCGTGTCTCCGCTGAGGTAGCTCTGTGAGCAGTGCACCTGAGGCATTCGCATCAACTGGGAACGATTCTGACGCAGGCTCTGTTCCACCAGAGGCAAGCTCGGACGATCACACAGCACATGACTAGAAGCCCTCAGAAGGGCGAGCAAACGGCTTCCGATGTCAGGGGTGGCTGTCATCAGCAGCAGCTCATTGCCGCGCATGCTGTGAAGGATCACTTCTGCTGCCCGCAAGATTCCCGGGCTGATGCTTACTAGCCCGACACAACTGCCCTGCCGCAGCTCCTTAAGCATGGCCAGCTCCTCCCGGAAGTCATTGAGGTCCACGGCCACGGCACGTACGCCATGCCTTTTTGCCAGCTCTTCCACCGGCTGAAGGAAATAACGGCTTGTCACAACGGTGCCGTTGCTGGCACTCTCCAGAATGCTCTCTAGTTCCTCCATGGGAACCACCTCAACTGGCACGTCGAGGCTTGGTTCGAGTTCTTCCGCAATCAACATCGAGGCACCGATATCTTCGCGGGGTGTGCTCACCAGTACCCTGGCGCCGCACCGCAGCCGCCAGTCAATTTCCCTGGTCAGCAGTTCTCTGGTCTGCTGAAGAGTGCAGCCCGCATTCAGCAAACCATCCACACACTTGCGCACTTCGCGGTCCACATCGGTGACACCCCGATGGCGGGGGTTCACCGGTGTGCGCATTTCCCTCGGCTTCTGCTGATCGCGTACATAAATTCCTGAGCCAGCCATGGCCTCTACAACACCGTCGGTCTCCAACTGGCGGTAGACCTTGCTGATGGTGTTGCGGTGCAATCCGGTCTGCATAGCCAGCTGTCGCGTGCTGGGCAGTCGGTGTCCCGGTGGGTAATGCCGTGCGGCGATGGCGAAGCAGATCTGGTTGTAGAGCTGAGTCGATGCCGGGATGTCGCTTTCCTGTTGGATGTGGAATCGCACGCCGGTGGGCCAGATCGAATTGCGGCCACCTTAAGGACTGATGGGCTCGGTGACAATTATCCCGGTGGTCAGTGTCCCTGTGCCAATTGCACGGACCCTTCCGGGCTCAATGAGATTTCAGCGTTTAACCAAGGTGATTTCGCTCTGTCACTACCTGTGTTTGGTGTTGCAGTGATGCGCTCGATTTTTGGCTGAGGCCTGGTTTGCATCCCTCATTCCCAGGCCAATCTTCGAGTGATGACCAGATGCAACTTTTGAGTGGATTAGGTCTCAGTCAGACCCTGCCATGGCCGATGGGATCAATGCCAACCCAAGTGAACCCCAATGGGTTTTGTAAGGATCAGCCGTTGCTCGCGGGTTTGCTTGTCTGCCTGGCTGCCGCTGCTCGCGGCGGTGCCGTGATCGTTCTCACTGCCTTGTTGGCCGCTTCCTCTTTTTCGTCCTGTTTGGCAAGTGGTGTCTTGCGTGGGGTGAGGAACATGATCATGTTGCGACCCTCGCGCTTCGGGGGCTGCTGAATCTCGGCCGGCTCTTCAAGGTCCTTTGCCATCCGCCGCAGCAGAACTTCAGCAAGGGCAGTGTGTTGAATTTCGCGGCCGCGGAAGATCACGGTGCATTTGACTTTGTCACCGGCCTTGAGAAAGCGCTGTGCCTGACCGATGCGCACGTCGTAATCGTGCTGATCGATCTTGTATCGCATTTTGACTTCCTTAACCTCAGTCTGGTGCGACTTTTTCTTGGCTTCCTTAGCCTTTTTTTCTTGTTCGAATTTGTATTTGCCGTAGTCCATGATCCGGCAAACAGGTGGATCAGCCTTTTCGCTGACAAGAACTAGATCAAGTTCCCGTTCCTTGGCCACTGAAAGAGCTTCTTCACGATCGATCACTCCAAGCTGGGTGCCGTCTGCATCCACCACACGAAGCTGCGGGTAGTTAATGCGATCGTTGATGTTGGGCAGCTCCCTGACAGGAGCACGGCGGTCAAAACGGGGACGTGGTGGCATTCAGTGAAGAAGAGGCTGCCGGAGAGAAATCTGGGCCCGGCGGAGTTTCACCCCTCACCCTAAACCGGCTTCGATCTGATGACTTGCCTCGTTGAAGGGATCGGTATCACTGAGCCAATAAGGCTGGTGTTGACGCCTGAACCAGGTGCGCTGGCGCTTGGCGAAGCGCTGCGTGCGCGTCGTGGTGATCTCGATCGCACTGGCTTGATCGAGTTCGCCATCCAACACCTGCAGTGCTTCTTCGTAGCCAATGGTCTGCAACAGGGGCAGGCCGGCTCCGTAGCGCTGCTTCAGCCGCTGGGTCTCCTCAATGAGGCCCTGTGCATAGAGCTGTTCGGTGCGCTGCCTGATGCGCTGGCGCAGATCAGCCGGATTGAGGCCGAGTTCCAGAACACGCCAGGGTGGAGGACTGACACCGGTCTGGGAACTCATCGGTTTGCCTGAGGCGTAGAGCACCTCGAGAGCCCGTTGGGTGCGTACGGCATCGGCTGGGGCGATTTTTCTGCCTGCCTGCGGGTCCGCAGCCATCAGCAACTGATGACATGTTTTCTGGCCCAGTGCAGCAAGTTGCTGACGCAGTGCCGGTTGCGGTGCGACCGAGGGTGGCTTCAGACCGGCGGTAAGCGCTTTGAGATACAGGCCGCTTCCTCCCACAAGAAAAGCTGCCCCGCGTTGTTTCAGATTGCGGTTCACCGCTGTGAGGGCCTCGTCTTGAAATTCGCGCAGAGTGATCGGTTGATTTGGGCGGCGCAGGTCGAGCAAATGATGCGGCACCCGGACTCTTTGCTCGGTTGTCGGTTTGGCGGTGCCTATATCCATCTCCCTGTAGAGCTGCCGGGAATCGATGTTCAGAATCTCCAGCTCAAAGCGTTCCGCCAGCTCGAGCGCCAGGGCCGTTTTGCCGCTGGCAGTCGGTCCCAGCAGCACCACCACCAGTGGTGGACGCTGCATTGACTTTGGCGCCGCGGCTGGGTTCAGGTCAGGCATGGAGCTGGATGGGGGTGCACCCCCTGAAAAAATGACGCCTCAGAGGCCTCTGCAAGCGTCTCTGGCAAGCCAGTGGTAGATTCACCCTGACAGGAAGCCTGGCCGATCCAGATCGCATGAGCGAAGCCGCGAAAGTACAGGCGGCCTATGGCGCCGAACAAATCCAGGTGCTTGAAGGCCTCGAGCCTGTTCGAAAACGCCCTGGTATGTATATCGGCTCCACCGGGCCGAGAGGACTCCATCACCTCGTTTATGAGGTGGTCGACAACTCTGTGGATGAAGCCCTGGCGGGCCACTGCACCCAGATTCAGGTTGTCCTTGCCGAGGATGGCTCCGCTTGCATCACCGACAACGGCCGAGGCATTCCAACGGATGTTCACCCGCGTACGGGCAAGAGTGCTCTGGAAACCGTGCTTACCGTGCTTCACGCCGGTGGCAAGTTTGGTGCAGGTGGATACAAGGTTTCCGGTGGTCTGCATGGCGTCGGCGTTTCAGTTGTCAATGCACTGAGCGAATGGGTAGAGGTCACCGTTCGCCGTCAGTCCAAGGTGCACCGTCAGCGCTTTGAGCGTGGTGCTCCAATCGGAAGTCTCCAGTCGGAAGACCAGCCTGCCGATGAAAACGGACTCACAGGAACGAGTGTTCGCTTCAAGCCCGATGTCGAAATTTTCACAGTCGGCATCGAGTTCGATTACGCCACTCTCTCGGCACGATTGCGTGAGCTTGCCTACCTCAATGGTGGTGTGAAAATTGTCTTTCGCGATGAGCGCGAGTGCGCTTGTGATGCAGAAGGCAATCCGCATGAAGAGGTGTATTTCTACGAGGGTGGAATTAAGGAATATGTTGCCTACATGAATGCTGAAAAGGATGCATTACATCCTGAGATCATTTATGTGAATGCTGAAAAAGATGGTGTCTCTATTGAGGCAGCGCTCCAGTGGTGTGTGGATGCCTATTCCGACAGCATTCTTGGTTTTGCCAACAATATCCGCACAGTTGATGGTGGTACTCATATTGAAGGTCTGAAAACAGTTTTGACTCGCACGCTCAACACCTTCGCTCGCAAGCGGGGTAAGAGAAAGGAGTCCGATTCGAATCTTGCAGGGGAAAACATTCGAGAGGGACTAACGGCTGTTTTGTCTGTCAAAGTTCCTGAACCTGAATTTGAAGGTCAGACGAAAACCAAGCTTGGTAATACAGAAGTTCGCGGCATTGTTGACAATCTTGTTGGTGAGGCTCTCAGCCAGTATTTGGAATTCAATCCAGGGGTGATCGACATGATCCTGGAGAAGGCAATTCAGGCCTTCAATGCCGCCGAAGCTGCACGCCGTGCTCGTGAACTTGTAAGGCGTAAGAGTGTTCTGGAGAGTTCAACGTTGCCTGGCAAGCTGGCTGATTGCAGTTCCAGGGATCCTGCCGAATCCGAGATCTATATCGTTGAGGGTGATTCAGCCGGGGGCTCTGCCAAGCAAGGTCGCGACCGACGCTTTCAGGCGATCCTGCCGTTGCGGGGCAAAATTCTCAATATTGAGAAGACCGATGATGCCAAGATCTACAAAAACACGGAAATTCAGGCGCTGATCACAGCACTTGGCCTCGGCATCAAAGGTGAGGATTTTGATGTGAAGAATCTTCGCTATCACCGCGTTGTAATCATGACTGATGCTGATGTTGATGGAGCGCATATCCGCACATTGTTGCTTACATTCTTCTATCGTTACCAGAAAGAATTAGTTGAGGGTGGTTATATTTATATTGCCTGCCCGCCTCTTTATAAAGTTGAGCGAGGAAAGAAACATAATTATTGCTACAACGAATCCCAATTACAGAAAACCCTGGATGGATTTGGTGAAAAGGCCAATTACAACATTCAGCGATTCAAGGGATTAGGGGAAATGATGCCGCAGCAGCTTTGGGAAACCACAATGGATCCCACGACCCGCACCATGAAGCGAGTGGAGATTGAAGACGCCCTTGAGGCTGATCGTATCTTCACGATCCTCATGGGTGACAAAGTTGCCCCTCGTCGCGAATTCATTGAAACCCACAGTGCTGAGCTCGACATGGCGGCGCTCGACATCTGATGAATCGTTCGACAACGATGATGTTGCGCTGGAGCTGGCTGCTTGGCGTGTCTCTGTTCGGGCCTGTCGCCTTGCCAGCAGGTGGGGCTGAGCGCCGATTACCTCAGATTCGTCGGCATCAGAGCAGTGATCCTTTGCTCAGTGGTGACGACTGTCTGCTTCAGGGCAGTCCGCTTGTTGCAGCTCCCGTTCTGCAGAGGCTTGAGATTGGCACTCCGTTGCATTTGTTGCGTCGTTGGCGCAGTGAGGACGGGAGTGACTGGATTCAGGTGCAGGTCGCGACTGGTTCCGTACTTTCCGGCTCCGTCGAGCAACAGCGAGGCTGGGTTCATCGCTGATGTCAGCCCTTATGAGGCTCTGATGGTCGGACTCGGGGCCATTCCAGGCGCCTGGTTGCGTTTGAGGGTGGTGAACCACTTTGAACCTCTCGTTCCTCGTAAGCACTGGGGCACCTTTCTGGTGAATCTTGTTGCTGCTTTTTCTCTGGGTCTGGTGCTTGGTCTGCAGAGAGCAGGGTTATGTGACGGATCAGTTGGTCAAGCGGATACATCGGCGCTGATCCTGATGGTGGGAACCGGTTTTTTCGGAAGCCTCAGCACTTTTTCCACTTTCGCAGTAGAAGTCCTGGTCACCCTGCGAGAACGTCGTTGGCGTGAAGCCGCTTTGCTCACCACTGGCTCTGTGATGGTCGGGCTCTTTGCGGCTGCTGCAGGCTTCAGTCTTGGTCTGATCGATGCCTGAACACACCCCGTCTTTGGGCACCGAGCTTCAGGAGCTGCTGCTGGTCGCGGTTGGAGCGGTCCCTGGTGCCTTGTTGCGCTGGCAATTCAGCGTCGTTTTGCATGATCGCGACGTTCTGGTGAATGTGTTCGGATCCCTGATCCTGGGTCTGTTGTCAGGTCTGCCGTATCGGCCAAGGCTTCAGCTGCTCGCAGGGATTGGTTTTTGCGGTTCATTGACCACCTTCAGCAGCTGGATGGTCAATAGTGTGGATCTGATTGTTTCGGGAGAGCCACTTGCGGCGCTGGGACTGATCGGAATGACACTCGGGCTGGGCCTTGGGGGCGCAGCCCTTGGTCTGTTGATCGGCCGAAATATCAGCGCACTGGTGCTCAGGCTTTCAGAGCCGCCTCAATAGAGCTATTGAGCTCTGCATCTTCAGGAGCGACACCACTTTTAAAGCGTTTGAGAACGGTACCGTCCTTGCCGACAAGGAATTTTTCGAAATTCCACTCCACAGAGCCGGCCGGCTCTGTTTGATTCAGTGTTGTGTAGGGCTCCGTTGTGCTGCCGGTTGCATGCACCTTGTCGAACAGCTCGAAACTGGCGCCGTAGGTGGTCGAGCAGAAGCTTTTGATTTCTTCCAGGCTTCCCGGCTCCTGAGCTCCGAAGTCGTTGCAGGGAAAGCCCAGAACGCGGAGGCCTTGATCGCCGTACTTGTCTTGCAGAGCCTGAAGTCCGGCGTATTGCTTGGTGAAGCCGCAGCGGCTGGCCACGTTCACGATCAACAGCACTTTGCCGGAATAGGCACCAAGAGATTTCTCGCTGCCGTCCGGGGTGCGCACGGAAACGGTGCTGATGCTGGGAGCCATGGGGTTGCTTATGGAATGCCGCAGACGATAACCGTCTTGCATCGGCATAAACTTTGGTGCGCTGGGTACGGGCATGGATCGGGCACCGGACTCCAGTGAGAGCATTGTTCTGAGTGATGCACCTTCTCACCAGATGGTTGTGGAAGTGGTCGCTCGTCAGCTGGAATCGATGCTGAGCGTTGGGAACTACGACGGTGTCAAGATTCTTCTGGCCCCAGTGCAGCCGGTTGATGTGGCCGAAGCGATCGGTAGCCTTCCCCGCACGAAGCAGGCTCTTGCCTTTCGTCTGTTGCGCAAAGACGAGGCGATCGAGGTCTATGAGTATCTCGAGCCTCCTGTTCAGCAGAGCCTGCTTGAGCGCTTGCGCTCCGGTGAAGTGCTCGAGCTGGTGGAGGAAATGTCCCCTGACGACCGAGTGCGTTTGTTCGATGAGCTCCCTGCCAAGGTGGTGCGCCGCCTGCTGGCAGAGCTCAGTCCGGTTGAGCGTCGCGTGACAGCTCAGCTTCTCGGTTACGACAGCGAGACGGCTGGTCGTTTGATGACCACGGAGTACATCGATCTGAAAGAGTTTCAGAGTGCAGCTCAGGCGCTCACGATCGTTCGGAGGCGAGCACGTGATACCGAGACGATCTACAGCTTGTACGTCACCGACGGACAGCGTCATCTCACCGGAATCCTGTCCCTTCGGGACCTCGTCACAGCAGACCCTGAGGACCGCATCGGCGATGTGATGACCAGGGACGTTGTCAGCGTCAAGACCGACACGGATCAGGAGGAGGTGGCAAGGGCCATCCAGCGTTATGACTTTCTTGCCGTTCCGGTCGTTGACCGGGAGCGTCGTCTTGTGGGCATCGTCACGGTTGATGACGTGATCGATGTGATCGAGCAGGAGGCGACGCGTGATCTTTACGCAGCCGGTGCGGTGGAGGCCGGCGATGAAGACGATTACTTCCAGAGCAACCTGTTCACCGTTGCTCGACGCCGGGTTGTGTGGCTGTCTGTGCTGGTGGTCGCCAGCTTGGTCACCTCTGAAGTCATCGCACTCAATGAAGAGGTGCTGAAGGAAGTGGTGCTGCTTGCCGCCTTCATCCCTCTGCTGGCAGGAACCGGTGGCAACGTCGGCGCCCAGAGCTCAACTGTGGTGATTCGTGGTTTGAGCACGCAGAGCATCACCTCACTTGGTCAGCTCAGGGCTGTGGCGCGCGAAGCCGCCGCTGGTCTGTTGCTGGGTCTGTTGATGATGTTGCTGGTGGTTCCTTTTGCCTGGTGGCGTGGCCAAAGCCCTTTGGTGGGTCTGTCCGTGGGGACAAGCTTGTTGGCGATCACGACTTTGGCAGCGACTGCCGGGGCTGGTTTTCCATTGCTGTTCAACCGTCTTGGCTGGGATCCGGCGCTTATGTCCACTCCTTTCATCACCACCTGCACTGATGTGGTGGGCACTCTGATCTATCTAAAAACCGCGCAATGGCTGCTGATCAACATGCCTCAGCTGCTCACGGCCACAGGTATTTCTACCCAATTACAAGCTTTCGCTCATTTCTGAGAGGACGTTTACGTTTCTTAGGAGTACGCTTTACACAACTCAATGAAGCGTCATGGCACCTGCTATCGCCGCTGCGTCTGTAGCGACATCTCTCCAAGTTGTTCCCTCAAAAGCGGCTCCCTCCAAGGGTTCTATCGGCAAGCCTGTTGCTGTGAGATCAGCGGGGGCTGATGTCGACCTGGTGCGTTCCTATCTGCGGGATATCGGCCGTGTACCGCTGCTGAGCCATCAGCAGGAAATCACGTTGGGTCGTCAGGTGCAGGAACTGATGGATCTGGAGGCGCAAGAAGCGGAACTGAGTGATCAGCGCGGTGGGGAGAAAGTGCCTGCAGCCGACCTTGCCAAGGCAGCAGGTCTGAGTGCAGTGCAGCTCAAGCGCAAACTTCAGGCTGGTCGCCGTGCCAAGGAGCGGATGGTGGCAGCGAACCTGCGTTTGGTGGTGAGTGTCGCCAAGAAATACACCAAGCGGAACATGGAGCTGCTGGATCTGATCCAGGAGGGAACGATCGGTCTGGTGCGTGGTGTGGAGAAGTTCGACCCGACCAGGGGATACAAGTTCAGCACCTACGCGTACTGGTGGATCCGTCAGGGAATCACGCGTGCGATTGCGGAGAAGAGCAGAACGATCCGTCTGCCGATCCACATCACGGAGATGCTGAACAAGCTGAAGAAAGGTCAGCGTGAACTGAGCCAGGAGCTTGGTCGCACGCCATCGGTGACGGAGCTGGCTGGATTTGTGGAGCTGCCTGAGGAAGAGGTGAAGGAACTGATGTGCCGCGCACGTCAGCCGGTGAGCCTTGAGATGAAGGTGGGCGACGGAGATGACACCGAATTGCTGGATCTGCTGGCAGGCGATGGAGAACTGCCGAGTGAACAGGTGGAAGGTGAATGCCTGAAGGGAGATCTGCGCGATCTGCTGGGGCAGCTGCCAGAACTGCAGGAACGGGTGCTGCGGATGAGGTATGGAATGGACGGTGAAGACCCGATGAGCCTCACGGGCATCGGCCGCGTGATCGGTATCAGTCGGGATCGTGTCCGCAACTTGGAGCGTGATGGTTTAGCTGGATTGCGTCGTCTGAGTGACCAGGTTGAGGCTTATGTTGCTTGCTGAGATGCCTCAGATCAAGTTTTCAATTTAATATTTACTAAAAAATGTTATACTAACTAATGTTTAATGTTCTTAAAATATTGTACTAACAACTTGTTTACTTTTTCTGGTTGTTCATCGTGCGGGCAATGTCCTTTGTCGGGTAATACAAATATTGATTGTATGCATGGGAAAGTTTCTGCCCATCTATGTGCCTCTTCTACAGGCTCCCAGGGATCCTTTTCTCCCCAAATCAGGTGAACCGGTTGATGCAGATTTTTGAAAAGATCTGGCGCGAGATGGTCATCAAACAGGTTGATGAATCCGCGGAATGCTTCTGCGGCGCCGTTGCGCTGCGTTGGCCTGTAGAGAAGTTCCACCAGCTCATCATCGACGTTGGCGCCGCTGGGGTAGGCCTGGCCCAGCACGCTACGAATCACACTGCGTCGTGCTGCATTTCGGAACAGTGCTGAGCTCAGCCAGCGCTGGCTGACCAGCAACTTCAACAATGGTCGAATCCAGGCCATCCAGGCAGGCTGGCTGGCGAGTTGTTTGTCGTCCATCAGGCGCTGGGCACAGTCGATCAATACAACGCCTTTGCAGCGATTGCCGAGCAGCTGTGCGGCGCGTAGTGTCACCACTCCACCGATTGAGTTCCCCACGAGCACCACTGGCCTCTGCACCACTTCCTTGCAGAAATCAGCGACCTGCATACCCCAGAGATCGAAGCTGTAGGTGAGTGCTTCAGAGCCATCTGCCTGGTCTGGACCTGGTCGTTCTCCCGGCAGCAAAGCCCGAGGTTGACTGCTGGCACCGAATCCGATCAGGTCAAGGGCATAGGTGCGGGTGTACTTCCCTAAAACAGGCAGATTATGGCGCCAGTGATGGCTGCTGGCGCCGAAGCCGTGAACCAGCACCATTGCCTGAGCAGTGTCTTGTTCCGATTGATCAGTGGCTTCACCATGACATTGCCAGGCGACATCCAGGCAGGAACCGTTTGGTCGTTCCCAGGTCCAGTGAGCTTCAGCCGGCACCGGCGATAGATGCATTGTCGCTGCCATCCTGCTGGTTCTTGCCGAACCAGCGTGACTCAAGCCCCTTGATCACCACATAAAAGGGTGGAACGACACCCAGAGACAGCACCGTGGCCACCACCAGACCTCCGAAAATCACTGTGCCCAGTGACTGCTGACTGTGGGCTCCGGCTCCGTTGGCCACAACCAGAGGCAGAAAGCCTGCAAGTGCAGCGATGGCGGTCATCAGAATCGGACGAAGCCGTGATTCTGCTGATTCGATCACCGCTTCAGCAGCAGTTTTTCCTTGTTCAAGCCTTTGCTCAGCGACCTCCACAATCAGGATTCCGTTTTTAGCTGCGAGCCCGATCAGAGTCACGAGACCTACCTGCGCGTAGATGTTGAGGTCGATCGAGCGGATGCCGAGGAAGGCCAGTGCTCCCAGCATCGCCAGTGGAACCGTGGCAAGAATCACCACCGGCGTGACGTAGCTCTCATATTGAGCGGAGAGCACCAGATAGACAATCAATAGGCCAAGGCCGAACACAAGAACGCTTGCGCTGCCTGCGGAGAGCTGAAGAGCGGCCAGACCTGTGAAGGCATAGCCGATGTTGGTGTAATTCTGTTTGTTGAAGATCTGCTGGATGGCTGTGAGCGCCTGTCCACTGCTCTTGCCAACGGCTTCTGCACCTTGGATGAGAATCGAGCGGTAGAGGTTGTAGTGACTGATCACGGGTGGAGCGCTGCTCAAATCGGCGCTCGCGAACTGGGAGACCTGAATTAGCTCACCATCTCTGCTGCGCACGTAACTGCTGAGGATGTCATCGACGCTCTTGCGCTGTTCAGCCTGTCCCTGCACATAGATGTTGCGAACCTGTCCACTCTCATAAGTCAGGCCTGAGTAGTTGCCTCCGGCAAGCACAGCGATGGTGTCCATCGCCTGCTGATAGTCGACGTTCAGTGCGCCCATCACGTCGCGATCGATCGAGAGGCCCACGGCGGGAGAGCTGGGGTTGAACTGCGTGTAGACGTTTGAGAAATCTCCGCTTGCGTTAGCGGTCTTGATGAGCTCGCCAGCCATTTCTGAGAGCTCGTTGAAGTTGTAAGAGCCGTTGCTGAGATCGTTGAACTGGAAATAAAAGCCTCCCTGGGCTGAAAAGCCTGGAACCGCAGGTGGGCCGATAGCCACCGCAAGACCTCCGCTAAGGTCGATCAGCTGAGCATTGAGCCTGTCGATGATGGCTTCGGCGCTGTGCTGACTTCCCTTGCGTTCCGAAAGCGGTTTGAGTCCGAAGAAGAACAGACCCTGGTCCGGACTGGAGCCGTTGAAGCCTGATCCGCTGATGATGGACGCGTTCTCAATATCAGTTTCCTTGCTGAGCACTTCGGCGATCTGAGTACCGAGTTTCTTGGTCTCAACCAGGGAAGCACCATTCTGAAGTTGGAAGATGCCCAGTCCGTATCCCTGATCCTCCTCTGGGATGAAGGCACTGGGAATGGCGGTGAAGGCCAGCAGGGTAATCACGATGCCTGCTACCAGCCCGCCCATAACAAGCTTTCTTGCTTGGATCAATCTCTCAAGCAAATTGGCGTAGGCCTTCTGCAGTCGATCGAAGCCAGCGTTGAAGCTGCTGAAGATCCTGGAGAGATTGGCTCCTGCGAACCCACCGATCAGCACTCCGGCTACGTAGGTCCAGTTGCCGAATGAATTGGCGCTGAACTTGCCGAAGGCAAGCCCCACGATCACTCCGGCGACGATCCATCCCCAGCCCTTGGGTTGCCTGGGCTGGTCCTTTGGAAGGATCAGCCCCGAAAGCATCGGGGAGAAGGTCAGTGCGTTGAACGCTGAGATGGCGATCGAGAAGGCGATCGTCAGTGCAAATTGTTTGTAGATGATGCCGATGCCGCCGGGATAAAAGGCGACAGGCGCGAACACCGCCATCAGCACTAGGGCTGTTGCCACAAGTGCGCCGAAAAGTTCTCCCATGCACTCAAGCGCTGCCTGCCTGGGTCGCATGCCTTTTTCGATATTGCTTGAGACCGCTTCAATCACCACGATGGCATCGTCCACAACAAGTCCTGTTGCCAGGACAAGGCCCAGCAGTGTGAGCTGATTGATCGAAAAGCCGAAAACGTTCAGAAAGGCAAAGGTGCCCACCAGCGAGATCGGGATGGCCAGGCTGGGGACGATGGTGGCCCTCCAGTTCTGCAGGAACAGAAACAGGATGATCAGCACGAGCACGATTGCCAGGCCGAGTGCGTCAATGACGCCATCAACGGAGGCTTCAATGAACTGACCGATGTCATAGATCTGATTGACCTGCACGCCAGGAGGAACCGTTGCTGCAAACTGATTCATCTGCTCCACCACGGCGTTGGAGACGTCCAGTGCATTGCTGGATGGCGTCTGATAAACGGCCACAGTCAGAGAGGGATGATTTTTTTTGTCAGTGGCCTGAATCGAGTAAGTGTTAGTGCCGTAACGAACTTCTCCCACATCACGCAGCTTCAGCAGATTGCCGTTCTCGCTGCGGTTGATGATCAGATTCTCGAACTGCTCGATCGAGATCAGATTGCCGTTGTTTTCAACAAGAATCGGGTAGGTGAAGGCCTGATCGCCGGTAGCTGGTGGCCCTCCGACCAGACCGCCAACTGCAACGGTGTTCTGTGATTGCACAGCTGAAATCACATCCTCGGATGTAAGGCCATTGGCTGCCAGTTTGTCGGGATCCACGAACAGCCAGAAGGCAGGGTTGGCACCGCCGTAGACGGTGACCGTTGCCACACCTTCAACTCTTGAGAGCGGGTAGTACAACTGCTCGTAGATCAGTCCATTGAGATAGCCGGCGTCAAACTGGCCTTCGCTCGAACCCACCTCGTAGGCGAGCAGAATAGAGGGTGTGCTCTGTTTGACCGAAACGCCAGTGGATTGAACCTGGGAAGGCAGCTGCGGCATCGCCAGGGTCACCCTGTTCTGCACATTGACCTGGTCAATATCGATGTCGGTTGTTTCATCGAAATAAACGCTGATCGTGCTGTTTCCCTCCATGTCGCTGTTGGAGGAGATGTAACTGATCCCGGGGACACCGTTGATCTGCTGCTCCAGTGGATTGGTCACCGCCTGCTCGGTCACCTCTGCATTGGCACCTCCGTAAACGGACGAAACCTGAATGAGCGGATTGGCGATGTTCGGGAGATTGGCGATCGGCAGATTCGGAATGCTGATCAGGCCAACGAGCACGATCAGAATGCTGCAGACAGTTGTCAGGACCGGCCGTTTGATGAATTTGTCGGAAAAGGACATCTCGGGTTCAGTCCTTTGCGCCCTTGGTCGAGCTGCTGCCGCTGGTTGTGTTGGCGGGAGCCACTTTCACTGGCATGCCGCTGCGCAGTCGACTGGTGTTGCTGATCGCCACGACGTCAGCCTGATTCAGCCCTGATTTCACCGGGTAGAGATTGTTCTGCAGTGGGCCCAGTTGCACTGGTGTCTGCACAACGACCGGCGTACTGGCAGGCAGCTTCTCCAGTTTTTTCTTCGTTGATGCAGGGACAGTTGCGGAGGCCTTGATCTTGGGCAGGGCTCTGCTTAAAGGTATGAGCTTGTAAACGAATGGTTGTTCCGCCTGCATCATCACTGCCTGCACAGGAACTGCCAGCGATTTCTTGCTTCCAGTGATGATTGCACTCTTCACGTATTGACCGGTTTTCAGTTTTCCGGTGAGATTCGGGAATTCAGCTTTCACCATCAAGGTATTGGGCGTACTTGTGTTGCCGCTCATTCCGAAATAGGGAGAGATGAACACCACCGACCCCTTTCCCTGCACCGGAGGATTCCCCTGCGAGACCACTTTCACGCTCTGCCCGATCGCAACATCCCCTGCCTGCGTTGCAGGAATCTGCATCAGGGTCCACAGGGTTGAGTTATTCACGATGCCTGTGATGGCCTGGCCGGTCTTCACGTAATCACCAAGCTTCACCTTGTCGAGGTCACCGACGATGCCGTCAATCGGTGATCGGACAAATTTGTAGCCGAGGTCTGCTGCTGAGCTTCGGGCCTGATCACGGGACGCAATCGCCTGCGTGACGTACCGATCACGCTCTTTGGCTGACGTGGCTCCGTTCTTGAACAGGAATTCGTATCTCTCCGCGTTGAGTTTGTCGGTCCGGGCCTGAGCTCTTGCTGCATCGAGTGCAGCGCTCTCCTGCACGTTGTCCAGCACCAGGATCGGTTGTCCCGCCTTGACCTGTTGACCATCCCTGGCCAGCACCCGAACCACACGGCCGTCGGTCTCGGGCCGCAGGGCCACGTTGGTGGTGGATTCCAGAACGCTGATGGCCTGGATGTTCGGTTCGAAGGTGGCTTCTGAGATCGTCGCCGTCTGAACGGTCATCATGCGAGCTTCCTGTTTGGGCTTTCCGCAGGCCGCCAGCAATGCTGCAGCTGCAAGAGTGCACAACAGGGTTTTCCGCACTGAATCCCACTCAGGTAGGCAGGACGTTACCGGTTTTTTTCCGACAACACAGCAACGGAGGGCATGTACGCACATTCGCTGCGGCCTTTGTTGTGAAACCAAGCGATTCAGGTTTCTGGTCATCCGGGTTGGATTGATCAGCAGCGGTGAACAGCGGCTGATCCTGCTGTGGCCATCAGGTTTTGCACAGTTTTTCCACAGGGCTGTCGAGGTGCATCTCAACTGTGGAGCTGGCTTTTGGTTAGTGCAGGGGAAAAGCCCAAACCTCCTTCACGAGCGGCGGCTGGAGCATCGCTGGCTTTGCAGCCCTGTGCCTTTGGGAAACCAGAACCCCCGGCATCACTGAGTTCCAACGATCATCGAGATTCACTTAGGCAGGAATCCGCTTTTTTGACAGGTCGTCGGTTGGCATGGCCTGATGGTTGCTTGACAGCAGATGGCCTGAGTTGCACGAGACCCCTGATGCGATGCCCTCCCGGATTGGTGTGGAAAATCAGTTGCCGGAGGATCTGCATCACGCCATGGGTGTATTCATTGAGAAACATCCCTTGTGGGATGAATACCGCCTGCTCCCGGAGCCGGCGGGCATGGCCGGGTTCCTGTTTCAGCAGGGTTGCAAGGACCCATCGGCGGTGCGTCACCACCTCGGTGGTCTGTTTCCTCGGGAGTTCTGCAAGCTTTGAAGGATCGATCCACTGCATTGCTGGAGCGCTGCAGCGATCAGCTGTTGTTGGTGGGTGCGGCATCGACGTTGCGATCCTCTCCAGAAGCCCTGGATGTTCAGATCTGCTGGTCAGTGGCCTGTGGTCGAGGAGAGCCTTGATCCTTATCCCATCTTGATTGCTGAAGTGATGCTGCAGTTTCCGGCGCACTGCTTTGGCTTTGGAGGAGATGCCTTGAATTCCAAATGTGCCTATTGATTGGATTCGAGCTTGCGCAACAGAGTCAACTTCTGGAGTGGAGGGGTTTAAGTGATGGGCCAAGCAGCACGACAACCATCAGTGAAGATTCGGCGTGCTGTTCTTGCCTGTGGATTGGTAGCTGGTGTGAGCGCGGTCGCAATAACTCCTGCCGAAGCGAATCCTGCCGATGGGCTTGCGTTGAATTTGGCTCCCTTGGCAAATGTGGTTGGGAAGCCACCTCTTCCGGGCAGTGATCGATTGAAAAGGGATCTGGCGGTGTTGCGCTGGCAGCAGTTTGCTCGTGATTCCGGGTTGGTGGGTCATGCATGGAGCTATCTCGGTCGGGAGATCGGTCGGTTCCAAGCGGCCATTGGTTCGGATTTTGAGAAGACAGCGCCACTCATCGGAGCAGGCGTGCCTCAGTTTGTGCGCTTGGTTGATGAGGCCAAAAACCAGCTCAAGGTTGTCTATGACCGGTCACGCCCGTTCCTGAGCTATCCGGATCTCAAACCTTGTCTCCCGCTTGAGTCTTCGCAGAGCTATCCCAGTGGCCATGCCACTTGGTATGTGAGCACAAGCTTGCTTCTGGCGGATCTGCTGCCAGAACATCGAGAGCGTTTGCTGGCGGTTGGGCACTAGGGGATGGCAGCTCTTGTGACATGCGGCATGCATTATCCGAGTGACGTGGAAGCGGGTCAGCGCCTGGGGGAAGCTGCTGTTAAACAGATCCTGCTGAGTCCTCAGTGGCAGCGTTTCAAGCGGTCTGTTCAGAAAGAGATCAAGGCATTGATGACGCCGCCTCCCGCGGGGATGCCAGTTGTTTACGACTAGTGCTTTGGGTTTGGGTGAGGGCAACGATCACGCTGATTCGGCCTCGGGCTTGGCTGCTGATCTGTTGGTGTGGTGGGTCGCCGGCGGACGCCGTGATGTTGCTCAAAAGCCCTGGATGTTTCCCGCCCACGGGCGTTGGCCTGCTCCTGAGGAGAGTCTCGATCCGTATGGCATCTGGATCGCTGAAGTGATGCTGCAGCAAACTCAGCTGCAGGTAGTGCTCCCCTACTGGAAGCGCTGGATGGAAGCCTTCCCAAGGCTTGAGCTTCTTGCTTCAGCGTCAGAACAGCAGGTGCTTTTGCTCTGGCAGGGCCTTGGCTATTACTCACGGGCACGTCGTCTGCACGCGACATCCCGGTTGCTGCTCGCTCAGCTTGAGCGCAGTGATGTTGAGAGCAATGGTTTCAACCAGCCCAGTCATTGGCCCGTCGACCCTGAGGTCTGGCTGGAGTTGCCAGGTATCGGTCGCAGCACAGCTGGTGGAATTCTTTCTTCGGCTTTCAATAGCCCTCTGGCGATCCTCGATGGCAATGTGCGCCGTGTGCTGGCCCGGTTGCATGCCCATCCTGAACCGCCCATGCGAGCGCAGTCCCAGTTCTGGCTCTGGAGCGAAAACCTGATTGACGCAGTTCCTGGTTTGAGCCGCAATCTCAATCAGGCTCTGATGGATCTCGGTGCCACGGTCTGTACCCCACGTCATCCTTCCTGTGAGGTTTGTCCGTGGGATGCGCTTTGCGCTGCCTACGCTTCCGATTCTCCTCAGCAGTACCCAGTGAAAGAGGCACCTCGCGAGATTCCCTTTCAAGTCATCGGTGTGGGCGTGGTTATCAACGACGCAGGTGAGGTTCTGATTGATCAGCGCCTCAATGAGGGCCTGCTTGGCGGTTTATGGGAATTTCCAGGTGGTAAGCAGGAGCCTGGTGAGCTCATTACGGACACCATCTGCCGGGAGTTGAGGGAGGAGCTGGCGATTGAAGTCAGGGTTGAGCAGGAACTCATCAAGGTTGATCACGCCTACAGCCACAAGAAGCTGCGTTTTGAGGTTCATCTCTGTCATTGGCTTGCAGGTGATCCCCAACCTCTGGCAAGCCAGCAAGTGCGCTGGGTGAAACCGTCTGAGCTCGCCGATTACCCTTTCCCCGCAGCGAATTCGCGCATCATTGCAGCACTGCTAAAGCATCTTGATTGAGGCTTTCTTGCTCCACTGAGTTGCGGTCGTTGGAGCGCAACTGGCAAGTAGGGCAGAACTCCCGTTGCCCTGCCTGACGTCCAGCTGATTTCTGGCCAGGCTGCTGATAGCCGCCGCAGGTCTGATGTCTGATTCCGCGCCGCAGGTGATTTGTCTCGGTGAGGCTCTCGTTGATCGACTGGGACCACTGGGTTGTGACCCTGCCACTGCTGATCCAAAGGATTGTGATGATCGCCTAGGTGGGGCTCCTGCCAATGTGGCTTGTGCGCTGGCCCGACTTGGAACTCCCGTCGCCTTCATCGGGCGCCTGGGTGCCGATGTCATCGGCAATAACTTTCAGGAAATGCTGGGTAATCGCGGTGTTGATCTGCGCGGTCTCCAGATTGACCCGCAAAGGCCCAGTCGGGTGGTGCTTGTACGTCGTGATTCCAGCGGTGAGCGTGTCTTTCAGGGATTCGCAGGTGATCGCGGCGAGGGGTTTGCCGATCAGGCTCTGACTCAGACCAGTCTTGATCCGATCTGGTGCGCGCTAGCAGCGGAAGCTCGCTGGCTGTTGGTTGGCACCATCCCTCTGGCTACGCAGGATTCTTTAGCAACCCTGCGCTCGGCAGTCAGTCAGGCCGAGCGGGATGGTGTGCGCATCGCCCTGGATGTGAACTGGCGACCAACGTTCTGGGACCGCTCTGCTGAACCTCTTGCAGGCCCTACACCTGAGGCTTTGGTTCTGATGCAACCCCTGCTTGAGAAAGCGCAGTTGATCAAGCTGGCCAGGGAGGAGGCGCAGTGGCTTTTCCGCAGTAGCGATCCAGCAGCGATCAGTGCATCTCTGTTGCAGCGGCCCGATGTTCTGGTGACTGACGGAGGACAACCGGTGCGTTGGTTCCTGGCCGGCCATTGCGGTTCAATGCCGGTTCTGGCTCCGCCTCAGATTGTTGATACCACTGGCGCTGGAGACGCTTTCACAGCAGGACTGCTGCATCAACTGGTGAAACTCATCCCTTTGACCGGCCAGCCATTTCAGCTCAGTGCAAAAGTTGTGGAGCAGGTTGTACGTTTCGCGGCTGCCTGCGGTGCCCTCGTCTGTGCCGGTGCGGGGGCGATTGATCCGCAGCCTCTGCCCAGCATGGTGGTGGAGTTTCTTGATCAGCTCGATTCCTGAGCGTCTCCTGGCCTGACTTCGACATTCCCTCAAAGGCTCCTAGCTAGCAGTTGCCTGCGTCGCTTCGTGTCAGTTTTGCCAGTCGACCGCCGTCATCCCGATGGCTCAGTTTCAGCCGCCAGGCCTCAGGAAGCTGCAGGCTGAGTCTTTCCGCCCATTCCACAACGAGCATGGCGCCCATCCCCAAAGCTTCTTCCTCTTCCTGAAGGAACAGTTCATTGGCAGCAGCTTGTTGCTCCAGCCGGTAGAGATCCATGTGAATCAGCGGTGGTCTGCCCTGGGGGTAGTGCTGTGAGAGAGCAAAAGTGGGGCTGGTGATCGGTTCGTTGATTCCCATTTCGGAGGCAATGCCCTGCACGAGGGACGTCTTACCCGCTCCCAGAGTGCCCTCAAGCAGCAGCAGCGTTGGACGCTGAGGCTGTTGCACTAGATACCTTCCTAGGGCTCTGGTGGCCTCCAGGTCCTTCAGGATCCAGCTCCGATCGGTAGATTGCTTGATAAGCGAGCCCGAAGCCTCGGCGTCTCCGCAGATATTCAACTCCACATTCCTTCAGGGAGCACCGAAACCATGGTGGCAGCGCCTACGTCCGCGGCTGAGCAGAAGCTTGGCGTCGATTGCGTCATCGCCGATATCAACCAGGCCGATTTCGGTCGTAAGGAGCTCGATATCGCTGAGACCGAAATGCCTGGTCTGATGGCCTTGCGTAAGAAATACGGCAGTGAAAAGCCCCTGAAGGGAGCGCGTATCGCTGGATCGCTGCATATGACGATCCAGACCGCGGTTCTGATTGAAACCCTGGTCGAACTCGGCGCCGATGTGCGTTGGGCCTCATGCAACATCTTCTCCACGCAGGATCACGCTGCTGCCGCAATCGCTGCCCAGGGAATCCCCGTGTTCGCGGTCAAGGGGGAAACTCTTGAGGACTACTGGGAGTACACCCACCGCATCCTCGAGTGGGGAGACGGCGGTTCTCCCAACATGATCCTGGATGACGGTGGCGACGCCACCGGTTTGGTGATGCTGGGCAGCAAGGCCGAACAGGACATCACCGTTCTCGACAATCCCTCTAATGAGGAAGAGACATATCTGTTCGCTTCAATCAAGAAGAAGCTCTCTCAGGACCCAAGTTTTTACAGCCGAACCAAAGCTCAGATCCAGGGTGTGACTGAAGAAACCACCACGGGGGTGGCGCGTCTCTACAAAATGCAGAAAAGCGGGGAGTTGCCTTTCCCTGCCATCAACGTCAACGATTCGGTCACCAAGAGCAAATTCGACAATCTCTACGGCTGTCGTGAATCATTGGTTGACAGCATCAAGCGTGCCACCGACGTGATGGTGGCCGGTAAGCAGGCGCTTGTTATCGGCTATGGCGATGTCGGTAAGGGCTCTGCACAGTCCTTGCGTGGGCTGGGTGCCACCGTCTGTATTGCTGAGGTAGATCCGATCTGCGCGCTTCAGGCTGCCATGGAGGGCTATCGCGTCGTCCGTCTGGAGGATGTGGTTGAAGAGATGGATATCTTCGTGACCGCCACCGGCAACTATCAGGTGATTCGTAATGAGCACCTATTGAAGATGAAGGACGAGGCGATCGTCTGCAACATCGGTCATTTCGACAACGAAATTGATGTCGCTTCCCTGAAGGACTATGAATGGGAGAACATCAAGCCGCAGGTTGATCACATCACCCTGCCCAGCGGCAACAAGATCATCCTTCTGGCGGAAGGACGTCTGGTGAATCTGGGTTGCGCCACTGGTCATCCCAGTTTCGTGATGAGCAACTCCTTCACCAATCAGGTGCTCGCTCAGATCGAGCTCTTCACCAAGGGCAATGAGTACGGCAAGGAGGTTTACGTTCTGCCGAAACACCTTGATGAAATGGTGGCTCGCCTGCACTTGGGTCGCATTGGCGCCCAGCTCACTGAGCTCAGCAAGGATCAAGCCGACTACATCAATGTGCCGGTTGAAGGTCCTTACAAGCCCGATCACTATCGGTATTGATCTTTCAGGATGTCTGTATGGCCAGGTTCCCTTCGGACCTGGCTTTTTTGTTGAATTTCACCGATTTGGCATCAATATAGTTCAGCAATTGCGTTCTTTTCGAAGCAAAATTCAGGCGTAGACGAGTTGGGTAAAATGATTTAAAAACAGGAAGTAAATTTCTTATAACTAGAAAACAATTTGTCGATGTCTTGCAGGTTTCTGGCGGTACAATATGTGCAACTCTTTTGACATTGAGCGTATTTTCTCTGGGCACTTTATGTTCAGAGTCTTCGTCCGATTTTGGATTTTTGTTTACCAGGACCTCGTTGATCTGTGAAACACTGAACTTGCTCCACTGTTTTTGATGGGATTGCCGGAACTAATCACGCAACTGCCTGAGTTCATTGGCCAGGCCGTTGAGGCCAACCCCTGGGCGGGATATGCCGCAATCTTTGCGGCCATGTTCCTTGAGAACCTGTTCCCTCCTATCCCCTCGGAGTTGATCATGCCTCTGGGAGGCTTCTACGTTCAGCAAGGCCAGCTTCAGTTGGTTCCTGTCGTAATTGCGGGTCTGCTGGGGACTGTTCTGGGGGCTCTTCCCTGGTATGGAATTGGTCGTCTGATCAACGAGGAACGGATCGAGCAATGGCTCAGCCGTCATGGTCGCTGGATCGGCATCAGCCCTGAAGAGTTATCCCGCAGTCGACGTTGGTTCAACCGCTATGGAACTGCCCTGGTGTTCTGGGGACGTCTGGTGCCTGGCATTCGCACCCTGATCTCGGTGCCTGCCGGCATTGAGCTGATGCCGTTCACGCCCTTTCTGATCTGGACCACCGCAGGCAGCCTGATCTGGACATTGTTGCTGACCGTCGCCGGCATGGTGCTCGGCGAGGGTTACAGCAACGTGGAGGTCTGGATCGACCCTGTCAGCAAGCTGATCAAGGCGCTTCTGGTTGTCGCCGTGCTGGCCGGAGGCATCTGGCTGGGCCTTCGGATCTGGAGACGTCGTCAGTCCGAGGATTGATCACGGACTGCGCGACCGACCAGATGATCAGAAAGGCACTTCCTCATCGCTCGGGCTTCCGCCTCCGAAACTGGCTCCAGCCTCCTGGTTGTCGCGCTTGGAGCCCAGCAGTTCGAGCCGATCAACTCGCACCACTGGTTTGCTGCGCTCCTCGCCGCTGTTGCGATCGCTCCAGCGGTCGAGCTTGAAACTGCCGATGATTCCAAGCAGAGATCCTTTCTTGACGTAGTCCGCCGCCACCTGAGCCTGTTTGCCCCAGATCTCGAGGTTGAACCAGTCGGGCTCATCGTCACGGCTGCGGCGGTTCACAGCGATGGTCAGATTCGCCACCATGCTTCCCGACTCGAAATACCTGACTTCGGGATCGCGGCCGGCTCGACCGACCAGCGTTACGGAGTTGACACCCATTGAATTGCTCCTGTTGTGGGTCAATGATGAGCCACGGCTGTCAGAACTGACGGTTGTCGTGGCTGCCTTCAAGGAGTTCCACATCCAAGCGGATCTGTAACAGATGGCTTCGGATACTCCCCCTATGATTCGCCGAAATGTGTACCCGCCAGTGCTGTTCCGCCGTTTCCAGCTGTCCCGCGACATCGGCATTGACCTGGGTACTGCCAACACCCTGATCTACGTCTCGGGCAAGGGCATTGTGTTGCAGGAGCCCTCCGTGGTGGCCCTTGACCTTGAGCGCGGTATGACCATGGCCGTTGGCGACGAAGCCAAGCTGATGCTGGGCCGGACCCCCGGCAATATTCGTGCTGTGCGACCCCTGCGCGATGGGGTTATCGCCGATTTTGATGCGGCCGAGCAGATGCTCAAGACCTTTATCCAGAAAGGCAATGAAGGGAGGGGGATCGTGGCGCCTCGTCTCGTTGTCGGGATTCCCAGCGGTGTAACGGGTGTTGAGCGTCGCGCAGTGCGTGAGGCGGGTCTGGCCGGTGCACGTGAAGTGCATCTGATTGATGAGCCTGTGGCCGCTGCGATCGGTGCCGGTCTGCCTGTCACTGAGCCGGTGGGCACGATGATTGTTGATATCGGCGGCGGCACCACAGAGGTGGCGGTGCTCAGTCTCGGCGGGACCGTGCTCAGTGAATCGGTGCGGGTTGCAGGCGATGAAATCAGTGATTCCATCGGTATTTACCTCAAAAAAGTGCACAACCTCGTGGTGGGTGAGCGCACCGCTGAAGAGATCAAGATTCGCATCGGTTCCGCTTTCCCTGACAACGAGTTCGATCAGGTGGTGATGGATGTGCGTGGTCTTCACCTGCTCTCAGGTCTGCCCAGAACCATTCAGCTCCAGGCGGGAGATCTGCGTGAGGCGATTGCTGAACCTCTGAATGTGATTGTGGAGGCTGTGAAGCGCACACTCGAGCGCACTCCGCCGGAACTTGCGGCCGACATCGTCGATCGCGGAATCATGCTGGCCGGTGGCGGAGCTTTGGTCCGCGGCATCAGTGATCTGATCAGCCATGAAACAGGGATCTTCACCCATATCGCTGAGGAGCCGCTCCTCTGCGTGGTGAAAGGCTGTGGCCAGGTTCTGGAGGATTACAAACGTCTGCAGAGAGTGCTCGACACGCCTGAATTTGTTCGTTCCGCTGCGGCTCTCTGATCGCCATGGGCTCCCCCCAGTGGCCGCAGGGATCAAGGCTGCGCTCCGCCCAGCAACTGTGGCCGTGGTTTGTGTTGTTGCTGGTTCTCGGTTTGGTGCGCCTGAGTAAGGGCGCCGGGTTCGCCGATGGCTTTGCGCTGTTGAGTCGACCGTTCTGGCCAGGCACTGCCCAGCGCGAGTGGGTTGAGGCTGCCCAACAGCAGGAGCAGATTTCTCGCCTTGAGCTGCTTGAACGCGACAATGCCCGCCTGCGGGAGCTTCTGGCTCTTGATCAGCAGTCATCGGGCGACTGGATCCAGGCTGCGGTGATTTCACGCACAGCATCAGGCTGGTGGCAGCAACTGATTTTGGGCAAAGGATCGGTGGAGGGTGTCGCTAAAGATGATGCCGTCATCGGACCTGGAGGTCTGATTGGCAGGGTCCAGAGCGTGACTCCCACCACCAGCAGGGTTCGTTTGCTGACAGCCCCCGGCAGTCGCATCGGTGTCTGGTTGCCGCGCACTCAGCAACATGGCTTGCTGGCGGGTCTTGGCACTGCCAGGCCACAGCTGCAGTTTCTCGACAAAGACATTCAGGTGCGTCCTGGCGATCTGGTCAGCACCTCGCCGGCGAGCACTTTGTTGCCTCCCAATCTGCCGGTGGCGGTGGTGCAATCGCTGAATGCCAGAGCAGTGCCTGCTCCCACCGCCCTTGTTCAGCTGATCGCTCCCCCCGATGCCATCGACTGGGTTCAGGTGAAGGTGCGCTGAGGGATGATGCGTCTGCACCGTCAACCAATTTGTGTGGCATCAGCTCTTCTGGTGCCTTTTCTTCAGTTGGCTGCACCTGGCTGGATGAATCTCGATGGGGTTCCTCCTAGTTGGGCGATCCTCTGGTTGCTTCCCTGGTCACTGGTCGAGGGGCCGCTCGCTGGCGCGATATCGGGCGCAGCAATTGGTCTTGTTCTCGACGGCCTCAGCCTGGGTGATGTCACCCAGGTGCCTGCCCTTGTCTTGATGGGTTGGTGGTGGGGACGTCTGGGACGTCGCGGTCCGCCGATTCAGCGCAGCCTCAACCTTGGACTTCTGGCCTGGATCGGATCCCTGACACTTGGTATGTCCCTTTGGATTCAGTGGCTGCTGCTGGGAGCCTCTGAAGCATTGATTCAGTCCTGGGCGTTGCAGACAACTCTTGCTCAGGCCTTGATCACTGGACTGCTAGCACCGTTGGTTGGATCCTGGCAGCTGCTTCTGTGGCGACGCCGAGCACCAGCATGATTTCTTCGTTGCGACGGCGCCGGTTTCTGGCCGGTCTGGCTTTCTCCGCTCTGACAGTGCTCATCCTGGGGTGCCGCCAGGAAATTGGTCCTGAGGGGAGTCTTCAGCTCTGGACTCTGCAGCTGGCCCCAAAATTCAATCCCTACATGGATGACGTACTCGGAGAGTGGGACACACGCCATCCAGAGGCACCGGTGCGCTGGACGGATCTTCCTTGGGGATCCGTGGAGCGCAAGCTTCTGGCAGCCGTTTTTGCTCGAACAGCTCCTGATGTGGTGAATCTCAATCCTCCCTTTGCAGCCAATCTGGCCAGCAAGGGTGGCCTCACCGATCTCACACCGCTGCTGCCGTCCGGGGCGCAGCAGAGCTACCTGCCATCGGTCTGGAAAGCAGCCAGGGACCCTGAGGCTGGTCAGATCGCTATCCCCTGGTATCTGACGGTCCGTTTGAGCCTTGTGAATACTGATCTGCTGCGTCAGGCGGGAATCTCCAGGGTGCCGCGTCGATGGGCGGAGGTGCCTGCCTATGCCCGCAGCATTCGCGAGCGCACAGGGCGTTACGGCCTGTTTGTCACTGTGGTTCCCGACGATTCCGCAGAGCTGCTGGAGTCGCTTGTGCAGATGGGTGTCACTCTTCTGGATTCACGTCAGAGAGCGGCTTTCAACACGACGGCCGGCCGCAGGGCCTTCGCTTTCTGGACGGATTTGTATCGCGAAGGATTGCTGCCTAGGGAAGTGGTGAGTCAAGGACAGAGGCGTGCGATTGAGCTCTTCCAGAGCGGTGAACTGGCACTGCTCGCCAGTGGTGCTGAGTTCCTGCGCAGCATTCAGACCAATTCCCCGGGTGTGGCTGCGGTAACGGCAGCTCAGCCACCTCTCACCGGTCCGGATGGCACCGCCAATGTGGCCCTGATGACGCTGGCGGTGCCGCGTCAGAGCAAGCAGCCTGCTCAGGCTCTCCAACTGGCCTTGTTTCTGACCAATGGGATCAATCAGGCTCGTTTCGCTCGCGAGGCAAGAGTGTTGCCTTCCTCCCTAAAGGCGCTGGCTGCCGTTCGAGCTGAGCTTGAGGCGGAGAAGCCAGCCGATGCGCCTGAAGCTCAGATCCGGGATGCCCGTCTTTTATCGGCTGAAACGTTGAAAAGTGCCCGGGTTCTCGTACCGGCCACACCCGGTGTAAAGCGCTTGCAGAGCATCATTTACACCCAGCTGCAGAGGGCCATGTTGGGGCAGATCAGCAGTGATCAGGCGATCAAGGAAGCTGAGCAACAATGGAATCGCTACGCCAGCGCCCGATGGCCGTGAAATCGGTGATTCCGCACTGCTTCAATTCTTAAAAGAACCCAAAACCTGTTCCCGGTTTGGATCCCAGAGCTCGATCGGTTCACGTCGAGCGGTAGGGTTGCAATTCTTACCTCATGGAGTGTATGCCCGAAGGCCCATCCCACCAAGTCGATGGCGATGGGTCTCTTATGGGAGCTCCTGAGTCCGTCAAAGCCACATTGCTTGTCGTTGACGACGAGCCTGCAGTGCGTCGCGTTCTCGTGATGCGTCTGCAGCTGGCTGGATAC
This sequence comes from Synechococcus sp. MIT S9503, assembly GCF_047304175.1. GTDB lineage: Bacteria > Cyanobacteriota > Cyanobacteriia > PCC-6307 > Cyanobiaceae > Synechococcus_C. The sequence goes on from NZ_CP138955.1 coordinate 2,213,785, forward strand.
AGAGTTATCTGCGCTGAAGATGGCGAAGAAGCCCTTGAGGTCTTTCATCGCGAGTCGCCTGATCTCGTCGTTCTCGATGTGATGCTGCCGAAGCTTGATGGCTTCGCTGTTTGTCGTCGCCTTCGCGCTGAGTCCTGCGTTCCGATCATTTTCCTTTCAGCGCTTGAAGCCATCTCCGAGAGAGTCGCCGGTCTCGACCTCGGTGCTGATGACTACCTTCCGAAGCCCTTCAGTCCCAAAGAGTTGGAGGCGAGAATTGCCACCATTCTTCGTCGTGTGGGGCGTGGTTCGGCAACAGCTGAGCCCCGCGAACTGCCCACCGGGCAGGGAGTTGTCCGCGTTGGCGACCTCGTTGTTGACACCAACCGTCGCCAGGTAACCCGGGGCAGCGAGCGTATCTCACTCACCTACACCGAATTCAGCCTGCTTGAACTTCTGTTCAGGGAGCCTGGTCGAGTCGTACCTCGGGCAGAGATCCTGGAACAGCTCTGGGGCTACCCACCTCGCCGCGCCGCAGATCTGCGGGTTGTTGATGTTTATGTGGCCCGACTGCGCGGCAAACTTGAGCCTGATCCACGCAACCCCGAGTTGATCCTCACGGTGCGAGGAATCGGCTATTCCTCACAACGCATGGGTGATAACGCACCGGCTGCTGTGGCCAGCTGAGTTTGCTGCGCTGACATTGTGATTGCATCTCTCGCTTGAGGGCACCTTCGAGCGGCAAGATGGCGCCCGTCTGCCTGTTTTTTCCGTGTCTGATCTGCGAGAGACCCGCTTGGAGAAGGCGAACGCTCTCAGGGAGCAGGGTCTGGAGCCTTATGCGCTCCATTTCGAACCAACCGACCGGATGGCTCGGCTGCAGGAGGTTCATGCCGATCTGCCCAAGGGAGAGGAGCGGGATCTCGGTGTGGCTGTGGCAGGTCGGGTGATGACGCGGCGGGTGATGGGCAAACTTGCCTTCTTCACCCTGTCTGACGAGACCGGAACCATCCAGCTGTTTCTGGAGAAATCGAGTCTGGGCGAAACCTTCGCTCAGATCACGGCACTGGTGGATGCAGGCGATCTCATCGGTGTTCGGGGCACTCTCCGCCGAACCGATCGCGGTGAGCTTTCGGTGAAAGTGGCGGACTGGACCATGCTCACCAAGTCGCTGCAACCACTGCCGGATAAATGGCACGGCCTAGCCGATGTGGAGAAGCGCTACCGGCAGCGGTACCTGGATCTGATCGTGACCCCTCAGTCGCGAGAGACATTCCGGCGGCGGGCGTTAACGGTGAGTGCGATTCGGCGTTGGTTGGATGATCGGGAGTTTCTAGAGATCGAAACACCCGTTCTTCAGAGTCAGCCGGGTGGTGCGGATGCGAGGCCATTCGAAACGCATCACAACGCTCTTGATCTTCCGCTGACGTTGCGGATCGCCACGGAACTCCATCTGAAAAGATTGGTCGTTGGCGGCTTTGAACGGGTCTACGAGCTGGGCAGGATCTTTCGTAACGAGGGCATTAGCACTCGCCACAATCCCGAGTTCACCTCCGTGGAGGTCTATCAGGCCTATTCCGATTACCTGGGGATGATGGAGCTCACTGAACAGATGATCAGTGCCGTCTGCCAGGAGGTCTGCGGCGGTCAGGCGATCACCTATCAGGGCACCGAGATCGATCTGACGCCTCCCTGGCGTCGGGCGACGATGCATGAGCTGGTCAAAGACATCACCGGGCTTGATTTCGCTGCTTTCAGCAGCAGGGAAGCCGCAGCAGCTGCCATGACATCAAAAGGCCTGCATGTTCCGGAGCTGGCCGATTCGGTGGGACGTCTGCTCAATGAAGCGTTTGAACAGGCGGTTGAGCCCACCCTGATCCAGCCCACGTTCGTGATGGATTATCCCCTGGAGATCTCACCCCTGGCTCGGCCGCATCGCAGCAAACCCGGATTGGTCGAGCGTTTTGAGCTGTTCATCGTCGGTCGGGAGCACGCCAATGCCTTCAGTGAGCTCACTGATCCGTTGGATCAGCGTCAGCGCCTGGAGACTCAGCAGGAGCGCAAAGCCGCTGGAGATCTGGAGGCTCAGGGGTTGGATGAAGATTTCGTCAATGCTCTTGAGGTGGGAATGCCCCCCACAGGCGGCCTCGGAATCGGGATCGATCGACTGGTGATGTTGCTCACCGACAGTCCTTCGATTCGCGATGTCATCGCCTTCCCACTTCTGCGACCTGAGGGATGAGAGCGTCTGGAGCTTGCTTTGTACCCCCAGGGTGGATAATGGAACACAGTGGCAAGGTCCCTTTCCAATGAGTGGTGAGCGCGTAGGTTTCCGCTTCAAGCACGCCGATGCGGTGGTCAAGCGCAATCCCCAGGGGCGCTCCCGTCGCGGCTGGGTCATGGAACCCGTTGAGCAGACGACCAGCCGAGGCACAAAAATGCCTGCCTATCGGATCCGTTGGCGTGACAGTGAGCGTCCTGAGATCGTTCTCCAGCACATGCTGATTGCCGATCCCGACCCGACTCCTCCGCCCGAGAACGTCAGCCTCGAGCCTCCTGCTCCCAAGGCCTGAGGGTTCGCTGATCAGCTGAGCCCCTGACGTCGTCTCAGCTCTTCAAGCTCCTGGCGGGCTTCAAACAAAGCCCAGTCTTCATCAAGACTGCGGTGCCCTTTCTGTTCGGAAGCCCTCTGGTTGAGGCTGGAAATCTGTTGATCCAGGTCTCTAAAACACTGGCCCAGCGCATCCAGTTCGTTCCAGAGATCCCTGCCCTGATTCATCAGGCTGTCGACATGCTTTTCAGCCCGAAGCGCTAGGTCTTCGGCTCCGGCATTGCGTGCCTTATTGGTGCGTTTCCCCCAGGCCTGGACCTGTTCTGCAAGTGAGAGCAGCTGGCGACGCAGATCTCTGGCCTGAATCTGCATCTGATCACGCCGACTGTTCAGATTGCGCTGGCGATCCTGTAAGTGCTGTTCATTCAGCAATCGATCCTGATCGGGATTGGAGCGCAGAAAAGCGTCCAACCGTTCCTCCAGGTTGCGTTCAAGTTGATCAAGCCAGGTGGGCGACATCAGTCAGGCCTGCCAGTTCCGAAGCCGCGGTCTCTGTCCGCGCAGTGCACGGTGTTGCTCACGTCCATGGCGATGATGCCGACCTGGGAAAACACTGATCAGTCTGCCGCTTCCAGCCAGTGCAGGGAGAGGTCATCATCCGGATCATGCCAACGCCTGCACCAGTTCCAGCCTGCGTCTTCAGCCAGCTTGCGGGCCATTTCGGGTGAATACTTGACGCTGTATTCCGTCACCAGCGGTTGTCCCGTGCGGAAGGCCCAGGGCTCATCTGCGATGGATACCGTCTGATCGCATTCACTGATCAAGGCCATCCGAACGCGGCTCTCCCTGCTCTGCCAGACGGCTTCGTAACGGAATTCAGCTGGATTGAAATCTGCCTTGAGGTCATTGTTCAGTCTCTCCAGCAGGTTGCGTGCGAAGGCGGCTGAGATTCCTGCCGCATCGTTGTAAGCGGCCTCCAGTCGTGAACTGGCCTTGGGTTGATCCAGGCCCAGCAGCAGTGGCCCCCCATTGAGCAGCAGCCTGAATCGGCCCAGCAGTTCGATGGCTTCATCGCGTGTGAAATTGCCGAGAGAACTTCCTGGAAAGAAACCGACACGTCGCTTTCCGCGCATCAGTGGATGGTCTGGAAGGGCATCAAGTCGACTGTGGTCACAGCAGATTCCCAGCATCGGCACGCTGGGATGCTGAATCTGCAGTGAGGCCGTTGCCTGTTGCAGATGTTCCGCGCTGATGTCCAGAGCCACATAGGCCGATGGCCGCATCGCTTCCAGCAGAGGCCCGACTTTGCGGGCGCTGCCTGCGCCGAATTCAACAATGACCCCTGATCCGATCGAACGGGCAATGTCTTCCGCCGCAGACTCCAGCAGGGCGATTTCCGTGCGGGTAAGGCTGTATTCCGGTTGTTGACAGATCTGGTCAAACAGCCGCGAACCTTCGGCGTCGTAGAGCAACCATGCCGGCAGCTGGCGGGGTTCGCGCTCCAGGCCATCCCGCACAAGTCTGAGCATGTCTGCACTGGGCGGATGCAGATTGATCAGCTGAGGACGCGCAGGCGTTTGGGTGGTCATTGAGCCAGGCGTAAGCCTGCCGCCATCCAGCGGCTGGCAGGGGTGAAAAAGTTGCGGTAAGTGTCGCGGGAATGGCCCCTCGGTGTGAGCTGGCTGCTGCCCCGCAGCACGAACTGGGACGTCATGAATTTGCCGTTGTACTCGCCCACAGCACCTGCTGCCGGCTGAAAGCCCGGGTAAGGCCGGTAGGGGCTGGATGTCCATTGCCAGAGCTGACCATGGCTCTGCTGGAGAGCGTTGCCGTGGTCAGAACTTGCCAGCTCCCATTCCGCTTCGCTTGGCAGGCGGGCTCCCGCCCAGCGTGCGTAGGCATCCGCTTCGAACCAGCTGAGGTGTCGAACCGGCTGCTGATCCTTCAGTGGGCTTCTACCAGCGAGTGTGAATTCCCATCTCCAGGGCCCTTGCCCGTCATGATCGCGGCGCCAGTACCGGGGCGCTTCCCAGCCGCGCATACTCCGCTCAGCCCAGCCCTCACTCATCCAGAGTTCAGGACGTTCATAACCGCCATCGTCGATGAAGCGCTTGTAGGCGCCGTTGCTCACCAGTTGAGACGCAATGCTGAAGGGGTCAAGCCATGTTCGATGCCTGGGTCCTTCATTGTCGAAGTGGAAGGCATCGCCGCTGTGGCCCACTTCCACGAGGCCTCCATGGCAGTCGAGCCATGGTTCGTGCGTTTGTGGATCTGTCGTGTCGCCGGCGGTGATTGGCTGATTTTCGAACTGATCGCACCAGTCGCTTCGATAGGCCGGTTCCAAGGGCTGACGGCTGAATCCGTCCAGCAGATCCATCAACATCAGTTCCTGATGTTGCTGCTCATGGTGCAGGCCCAGTTCCACAAGGTTCAGCCATGGAGCCTCTGGATTGCCTTCCAGCAACTGTTCCAGAGCCCTGTTCACTCTCTTTCGCCAGGCCGAGACTTCATGCATCGGTGGTCGGCTGAGCAGTCCCCGCTGTGGACGCGGCTGTCTTGGGCCGACTGCTTCGTAGTAGGAGTTGAATAGATAGCCCCAGCGAGGGTCCGCCGGCACATAGTCGTCATGGTGGGGCTTGAGCACGAAGGTTTCAAAGAACCAGGTGGTGTGAGCCAGATGCCATTTGGGTGGGCTTGCATCCGCCATGCCCTGCAGGTTGAGGTCCTCGGCATTGAGTGGCTCAATCAGGGCTTCACTGGCGTGACGCACCTCCATCAGTCGGTTCAGTAGCGAGCCGGAGTCCATGGAGAGGAATCGTGCTGGCGGTGACGTTAGTGGGATCAACGTTGAGTGTCAGCGCAGCACTGCTCTTACCATCGGCCCACATGCATCTGCTTTGTGATCGGCACGCTGCTGGCCGACCGGTATCGCCTGGACCGCTGCCTCTCCTCGGATCCGGACCAGCCTCAGGGAACTCTCTGGCGTGCCGCTGATCAGATGGCGGCGGATGCGCCGGTGACGTTGCGGCAACTCAGCGATCAGGTCACCCAGGAGCGCTTTCGCAGTTTGTGGCCTTCGATGCAGTCACTGCTACATCCCCAGATTCCACGCTTCGGTGGGCTGCTGGAGGAGAACGACTGCCTGTGGCTGGTGCGTGAGTGGCTGGAAGGCTCGACTCTGAGTCAGATCCAGGATCAACGTCTCCAGCGTCAGCTGGTGTTTGGTTCGGGAGAGGTGCTGCTTCTGATGAGGCAGCTGCTCCCGCCCCTCGCGGTCCTGCATGGTCAGCAGCTGGTCCATGGCGATATCAATCCCCGCAACCTGATGCGACGCGATCAGGACTGCCTTCCGGTGCTTTTGGATTTCGGGTTGCTGCAGCGCTGCGGCCAGGCGCCACTAACAGCGGCTTCTCCGGCCTTCGCTCCACGTTCACAGGTTCGGCAGGAATCTGCGGCGTCCTGGATGGATCTGCACGGTCTCGGAGTAACAGCTCTGACGCTGCTCACCGGTCGTCCACCCGAGCAACTGCTGCAGGCTGATGCTCAGGGTTGGTTGTTGCCCAGCGATCTAGATCTCGATGCTTCCTACCGGGAGGTGCTGGAGCGTTTGCTTTCAGAGCAGCCTGACCACCGCTTTGAAAGCGCCAGTGATGCGCTTCAGGCTTTGCAGGCCCTGACGATGCCTGAATCAACAGGTCCCACGGCCCGGGCGGACCGCACTCTGGTTCTGGCCCCAGCAGTGTTGGATGACCCCCCGTCTCCCTCGCCTCGTTCACCGGATCTGCCACAGCTTGCTACTTCGCCTCGGGAGGATGTCCGGCGCAAACCTCTTGCCGAGCAGAGGCAGCTTGCGGCAGAGGGACGTCTTTGGCCGGTTGTTGTTGCTCTTTTGCTCTCGGCTCTGGTGGGTACGGCCATTGGCTGGTTCCTTCTGACTCGCGGGACCCCTCCAGCAGGCGCACCCTCAACAGAGCGTGATGTAATCGGTCGCTCCCCCTCCGCAAGCCTCCCGCCTGCGGAGGTTGATCAGCGTCAGCAGCTGCTCAGCCGCCTTCGAGCTTTGCAAGTTGATCGCAGCTGGTTTCTGCAGTTGGTGGATGCGAGCCTGATGGCCCGTTTCCCGGAGCGAGGTGGTCGCCTGCCCAGTGATTCACTGGAAGATGCTCCTTTGCGGAGTGTCTGGAACGAACTGGCGGAGGAGTGGCTTTCAAGGGTCGAGCAACTCTCACCCGCACTTCGCAGCCGTCTGGGACAGCTCAGGCCAGCCGACTGGCAGAGGCAGCGCCAGGCTCTTATGTCTCAGGGAGTGAATGACAGGGTGGTGGAGCAGCTGGTCAGTGCTTCAGCACAGGCTTTGCTGCCGGGAGTGCCGGCAGGGGTCAAGCCGCCTGAGCCTTTCCGTCAGTTATGGATTGCCGCGGCATTGCGCAGCCTGGAGGATGTGCGGATTGAGCAGGTTCAGGCGCGGGCTCAGGCGCCCACGGTTCTGTCAAGCCGAGTGGCTGCAGGCGGAGCGCGGCTGATCTCGATCACGGTTCCAGCCGGTCGCCGCCTGGTTCTGGGCATCAACGGCACGCCATTGATGCAGATGACGGTGTATGGCTCCGATGGTGAGCTGGCCGCCGATCGCGGACCACTGCGTGTCGTGACTCTGCCTGTGGAGGCAGGATCGCCGGTGCAGGTGCTCGTGACCAATGACGGGGTCTCCTCCGGTCTGCTGACGCTCTCCTGCCGTGCTGATGCGCCGGCACCGACGCCGTTGCCTGAGGTCGATCTCAACCCGATTCCCGACCCGGCCACCGGAGTGGAGGGACCGGTTGAGAACCTCCCTGAGCCTCCCGGGCCCAGACCGGCTGGTGCAGGCAAGGCTCCTGTTCAAGGGGCCGAGATGCCCGGTGGCTCGAACGATGCTTCGGAGGTTGCTCCGGAGACACCGGCGCAGGATGTTGGCAACCGGAAACCTCAGGCGGAACTGATTCAGTAGCGGGCGATGGCAGCCCGTGTCTCTTTCCTGATCTGTTTGTCTTTTTCAGCAGCGCGCTTGTCATGCAACTTGCGACCTTTGCCAAGCCCGATGGTGAGCTTGATCCATGACCCCTGCAGATGCATGTTGAGCGGGATCAGTGTCAGACCTTTCTGATCCAGCTGCCCACGCAGCTTGTCGATTTCACGCCGGTGAGCCAGCAGTCTGCGCACTCGCAGTGGATCGTGGTTGTAGTAGCCGCTTGCATGGGTGTGGGGTGAAATGTGCACGTTGTGCAGTTGCATCTCGCCGTTGCGGATCAGGCAGAAACCATCCCTGAGATTGGCCTGACCGGCTCTGATCGATTTCACCTCGGTGCCGACCAGTTCGATGCCGGTTTCCAGCGTTTCCAGAATTTCGTACTGATGTCTGGCAAGCCTGTTATCGGCCAGCAGGCGGTTGGCCGCCGCCCGAGCTGCCGCGTTTTTCTTTCCCCCACCTTTGGCCATGGCCTGTCTGGCCTTTCGGCCGCTTGATGCTCCGACCCTATCCAGGTCTCGGTACTGTTCCCGCATGGCCATTGTTTCTTCAAGCGCAGGAGCACCGCGCCCACGCCGGGAGCGTGAGGTCAATCGCGTGGTGGATGCTGCTCGGCAACCGGGAGATGACCTTGATCCATCGGCAGCGGCTTGCCGTGAGGACGGCCTGAGGCCCAGGTGTTTGAAGGATTACATCGGTCAGCGTGAGCTCAAGCAGGTGCTGGGCATTGCCGTGCAGGCTGCACTGGGTCGCGGCGACGCTCTCGACCATGTGTTGCTCTACGGCCCGCCAGGCCTGGGCAAGACGACCATGGCCATGGTGCTCGCCGAAGAACTTGGGGTGAAGTGCCGTATCACCAGTGCCCCGGCGCTTGAGCGGCCTCGCGACATCGTTGGCCTGTTGGTCAATCTTCAGCCGAGGGAGCTGCTGTTCATCGATGAGATCCACCGACTCAGTCGTGTGGCCGAGGAACTGCTTTATCCGGCCATGGAGGATCGTCGACTCGACCTCACCGTGGGCAAGGGCAGCACGGCACGAACCCGTGCGCTGGAATTACCGCCTTTCACTCTGGTAGGTGCCACAACCCGCGCCGGTGCACTGAGTTCGCCATTGCGTGATCGCTTCGGCTTGATCCAGCGTCTCGAGTTCTACGGACTCAACGATCTGCAGGCGATTGTCGAGCGGGCCGCAGGGTTGCTCGATCTTGAGCTCACTGCAGACGCCTGTGCTGAGATTGCACTCCGTTGCAGGGGAACGCCTCGCATTGCCAACCGACTGTTACGGCGAGTGCGGGATGTGGCCTGTGTTCGTGAATGTTCCGGCTCGATCAACCAGCCGTTGGTGGATGAAGCCCTCACTCTGCATCGGGTGGATGGTCGTGGACTGGATGCCAGTGATCGCAGGTTGCTGGAGTTGCTGCTCCAATCGCATGGAGGTGGTCCCGCTGGGTTGGACACTCTTGCGGCGGCTCTTGGAGAGGATCCCACCACGCTGGAATCCGTGGTTGAGCCCTATCTTCTCCAGCTTGGATTCTTGCAGCGCACGCCTCGTGGCCGGGTGGTCACAGCCGCTGGCCGTGAGCACCTCTCAGCTGCCTGACACTGCTGCCCTTAACTCCCGGCTGTCTCATTCGGCCAGTCGGGCTCGATACGCTGGCAGCGGTTTCCAACCATTGACCAGGAGCCACCGAGATGAACTGGATGGAGCTCCTGATCAGCTGGTCGCTGACGTTGCTGGTGGCTCTGACCCCTCTTGCAATCGATGCAGCTGAAGTTGACCCTCTGCCACAGCTGTTCGATCGTGCTCTGGCGCTGAGTCGCGCCGGGGATCCTCAACAGGCGCTTCCAATCTGGGATCAGGTTCTCGACATGGCTCCCAACGATGCAGCGGCCTGGAGCAACCGCGGCAACGTGCGATTGATGCTCGGTGATCCGGAGGGAGCCATCGCCGATCAGACCCGCTCCATGGAGCTGGCCCCAGATGATGCTGACCCTCACCTCAATCGCGGCACCGCTGAAGAGGCCTTGCAGCGCTGGACTGAAGCAGCTGATGATTACGACTGGATCCTGGCGAGAGATCCAGGTGATGCCTCAGCTCTTTACAACCTCGGCAATGTGCGTGGCTCAGAAGGAGACTGGCAGGAGGCTCAGCGTCTCTACCGGCTGGCCGCCGATGCCAGGCCAGGGTTTGCGATGGCTCGCGCGAGTGATGCGCTGGCTCTCTACCAGCTTGATGATCTGAAGGAGGCGGAGCGCAACCTGCGCAATCTGATCCGCCGCTATCCATTGTTCGCCGACGCGCGAGCGGCGCTGAGTGCTTTGCTCTGGCGTGAAGGCTCCCGTGGGGAGGCCGAAAGTCACTGGGCTGCAGCCTCGGGCCTTGATCCCAGTTACCGCGATTCCGTCTGGCTGGCTGAGGTGCGTCGCTGGCCGCCCCGGCCGATTGCCGATCTGGAGCGCTTTCTTGCGCTGGAGGTGACATGACCCTCACAACCAGCTGGTCCGAGCGTCTTGAAACGCTGTTACCGGAGCTGATCGAGTTCCGCCGCCATCTGCATTCCCATCCAGAGCTCAGTGGAGAAGAACATCAGACAGCTGCACTGATTGCAGGCGAACTTCGCAATGCTGGCTGGCGTGTTCGGGAAGGAATGGGTCGCACGGGTGTGGTGGCCGACCTTGGGCCGGAACAGGGCCCGAAGCTCGGATTGCGCGTGGACATGGATGCGCTGCCCATTGAGGAGCAAACGGAACTTCCCTATGCATCTCTGCGGCAGGGGGTGATGCATGCCTGCGGACATGACTTGCACAGCACGGTCGGTCTGGGTGTTGCCCGATTGCTCGCTGCAGAACAGCAATTACCCGTTGGCATGCGCCTGTTGTTTCAGCCGGCGGAGGAAATCGCTCAGGGTGCTCGCTGGATGCGTGAAGCGGGAGCCACCGAGGGCCTTGATGCCCTGTTCGGTCTGCATGTTTTTCCTTCTCTGCCCGTCGGTAGTGTTGGCTTGCGCAGCGGCAGCCTGACGGCTGCGGCTGGCGAACTGGAGATCGAGATCATCGGTCAGGCTGGTCATGGAGCCAGGCCCCATCAGTCGGTGGATGCGATCTGGATCGCCTCGAGGGTTGTCACTGGCCTCCAGGAAGCCATCAGCCGCAGGCTGGACGCCTTGCAGCCAGTGGTAGTGAGCTTCGGACGCATTGAAGGAGGTAAGGCTTTCAACGTGATCGCCGAGCGCGTCAATCTGCTGGGAACGGTGCGTTGCCTGTCCAATGATGTGCACGATCAGCTGCCCCGCTGGATTGAGGAGACGGTTCGCACGCTTTGCGAGGGATTCGGTGCCACCGCCACGGTGCGCTATCGCTGCATCGCCCCACCCGTTGATAACGACGCCAGGCTTACGGCTCTGCTGGAACGTTGTGCCATCGAGCAGCTGGGGCCACATCAGGTTCTGAGGCTGGAACAGCCTTCTCTTGGGGCTGAGGATTTTGCTGAGTTGATCCGTGATCTGCCCGGCATGATGTTTCGCCTCGGTGTGGCGGGCTCTGAGGGTTGTGCCCCGCTGCACAACGGCCACTTTCTGCCTGATGAGAACTGCCTTGGAGTCGGCATTCGTGTCCTCACCGCAACGATGCTGGCCTGGGAGCCGTTGACATGAACCGTCCGCCTCGGACCCGGCTGCATGTGCTGTTGTCCCTGGCAGCTCCCCTGCTGGTTTGCCTTGGAGTGCTGGCGCTGTTTCAGCGGGAGGCAACTGAGCGCTGGCAGTCTGTTCCTGCCATCCTTGTTGGCTCTGGCTTGGTGATTCACGCAGTGGTGGGTCGCCGTCGCCGGCGCCACAAACTGCTGGTGGCTTTGCGAAGCAGTCGTTTTCAGGAGGATTGAGTTGATGGCGTCCACACCGCAGCAACCTGAGGGATCTGAACCTGATCTCGATGCACTGAGGGAAGCGATCGGTTCCGGAGATCCAATGCGGGCCATGCCGGCTCTCACCCAGCTGCGATTCTGCAGCGATGAGCAAGCCGTTCCCCTGTTGGTGCTTGGTAGTCAGCAGGAGGCTTTTCTGGTGCGATCTCTCAGCTGCAGCGGTTTGGGCTACAAGCGCACTGAGCAGGGGTGGATCGTGTTGGAACGGCTTCTGCGCAGTGACGGTGATGCGAATGTGCGCGCAGAGGCAGCAAATGCTCTCGCCAGTTACGGCGTGAATCGAGCCTGGCCACTGCTCAAGGCGGCATTTGACGCCGACAGTGCCTGGCTTGTGCGATGCAGCATTCTTTCGGCTCTGGCCGAACAGTCTGAGATCGATTTGGGTTGGCTGCTGGAGCTGGCCGGTGCTGCGATCACTGATGCCGATGGCACGGTTCGCGTCAGTGGTGCCGAGATTCTCGGACGGATTGTTCGTGAAGCTGTTGATCAGCCGATCGGAGCGCAGGCCAGAACTCTGTTGCAGCCCCTCCAACAGGATAGGGATCACCGGGTTGTGGCAGCTGCACTGAATGGATTGCAGGCGCAGTGACTGTGGGATCGAGATGCTGTTGCTAGTAATTGGGCACCACTAGGGGTGCCCTGGATCGTTCGCGATCCCACCGGCTGAGATCACACCCTCCGAACCTGATCCGGGTCATTCCGGCGATAGGGAAGTGACCAATGTGATCCACGGCCAGCAGGCCGGCTCCTGGAAGTTCCTTCGCTGAATGGATCATGCGTGCTTCCTGGGTTCAGTCCCGTCGCGGACAGTCCAACGTGTCCCAGATGCATTTCGCCCGTCAGGGCGTGGTGACCGAGGAGATGGTCTACGTGGCAAGGAGAGAGAACCTGCCCGAGACGCTGGTGATGGAGGAGGTGGCCAGAGGCCGCATGGTCATTCCCGCCAACATCAATCATGAAAATCTTGAGCCGATGGCAATCGGCATCGCCAGCAAGTGCAAGGTGAATGCAAACATCGGTGCCTCTCCCAATGCCTCTGATGCTGAGGAGGAGGTCAAGAAGCTGAACCTTGCCGTGAAATACGGTGCCGACACGGTGATGGACCTGTCCACCGGCGGAGTCAACCTGGATGACGTTCGCACCGCGATCATCAAGGCCTCCCCCGTGCCGATCGGCACCGTCCCCGTCTACCAGGCCCTCGAAAGTGTGCATGGCTCGATTGAACGGCTTTCGGAGGACGACTTCCTCCACATCATCGAGAAGCACTGTCAGCAGGGTGTCGACTACCAGACCATCCATGCTGGCCTGCTGATTGAGCACCTCGTGAAGGTGAAGGGGCGCATCACCGGCATCGTCAGTCGTGGCGGCGGCATCCTTGCTCAGTGGATGCTCTATCACCATCGTCAGAACCCTCTCTATACGCGTTTCGATGACATCTGCGAGATTTTCAAGCGTTACGACTGCACGTTTTCACTGGGTGATTCGCTGAGGCCTGGATGTCAGCACGATGCATCCGATGCGGCTCAGCTCGCCGAGCTCCACACCCTTGGTGAACTGACTCGTCGTGCCTGGAAGAAGGATATTCAGGTGATGGTTGAGGGCCCAGGCCATGTGCCGATGGATCAGATCGAGTTCAACGTCAAGAAGCAGATGGAGGAGTGCAACGAGGCACCTTTCTATGTTCTGGGTCCTCTGGTGACGGACATCGCGCCTGGTTATGACCACATCACCTCGGCGATTGGCGCGGCCATGGCCGGTTGGCATGGCACTGCAATGCTCTGCTACGTGACGCCGAAAGAGCATCTGGGTCTCCCCAATGCCGACGATGTGCGCGAGGGTTTGATCGCCTACAAGATCGCGGCACACGCAGCCGATATTGCCCGTCATCGACCAGGTGCCCGTGATCGAGATGACGAGCTCAGCCGGGCTCGTTATGCCTTCGACTGGAACAAGCAGTTTGCGTTGTCTCTTGACCCTGAACGGGCCAAGCAATATCACGATGAAACCCTGCCTGCTGATATTTATAAACAGGCTGAATTCTGTTCGATGTGTGGCCCCAAGCACTGTCCCATGCAGACCAAGATCACCGATGAGGACCTTGAAGGTTTGGAGAAAGCTCTTGAGGTTAAAGGTGGAGCTGAATTATCCGGGGTGAAGATGGATAAGGCTGAGTAAGACTGTCTGCGAAGAATCACCCAAAACAACTGGTTTGCTTTGGGTGATAATTTTTAAATTTTTTCATAAATTAGCTATGCTTTTTTAGTGTTTCTCGGAACCATTCAATTGTTGGTTGAAGTCCTTCTTCAAGGGAGACTTTGGGTTCCCATCCCAGTTCCTGCTTGGCAAGATCAATCATGGGTTGACGCTGGAGTGGATCGTCTTGCGGTAGTGGCTTGCTGATCATTTCCAGTTTGGGATTAATACGATCGCGCACGAGCTCAGCGAGCTGACGGATGGTGTAAGCATTTGGATTCCCAATGTTTATGGGGCCGGTTGTATTTCCATTCATCAGTCGGACCATGCCTTCGATCAGGTCGTCCACATAGCAAAAAGATCTGGTTTGATTGCCATCTCCATAGAGCGTGAGTGATTTTCCCTGGAGGGCCTGAACAATAAAGTTGCTAACAACGCGGCCGTCGTTTGGAAGCATCCGAGGGCCATAAGTGTTGAAAATTCGCATGACTCGGACCTCTGAGCCATGCATTCGCTCATAGTCGAAACAGAGTGTTTCAGCAATGCGCTTGCCCTCGTCGTAACAGCTGCGTATTCCGATCGTGTTCACGCAGCCTCGATAGCTTTCAGGTTGAGGATGAACCTCAGGATCTCCATAAACTTCGCTAGTACTTGCCAGCAGAAACCGAGCTCCTACTCGTCTTGCCAGACCGAGCATGTTGTAGGTGCCAAGAAAGCTTGTCTTCGCTGTTTTGATTGGGTTGAACTGGTAATGAATCGGTGAAGCGGGGCAGGCAAGATGCCAGATTCGATCAACTTCCAGCTTGATCGGTTCAGTCACGTCATGGCGGATGAGCTCAAACTTTGGATGCCCAATCCACTCACTGATATTCGACTTTCTTCCTGTGAAATAGTTGTCCAAGCAAATGACTTCCTCGTCCTTTTGCATCAGGCGGTCAACCAAGTGGGATCCGAGGAATCCAGCCCCGCCAGTGATGAGATTACGCATCTGATCTAGCTTCAATGGTGTTGGGCAAAAAAAAGCGGAGGAATTCGACCTCCGCTTTCTGTCTTGTTGATTGAACTTTAGTCAGTTCAGTAACGCTTTGGATTTTGCCACAACATTCTCAACAGTGAATCCGAATTTCTCCATGCAGGTTCCACCTGGAGCGGATGCACCGAAGCGATTCATCGTGACGTGATCTCCATCGAGTCCGATGAAGCGATGCCAGCCGAAGGATTCAGCTGCTTCCACGACGATGCGTTTCCTGACAGCCCCTGGCAGGACCTCCTCCTTGTAAGTGTCGCTTTGTTCATCAAACAGTTCGACGCAGGGCATTGACACAACTCGGACTTTTCTACCTTCAGCGCTAAGTTGTTTTGCTGCCTGTACGCAGAGGTCGAGTTCGGTTCCGGTGCCGATGAGGATTAGTTCGGGAGTCCCGTCGCAGTCTTCGAGGATGTAGCCACCGAGAGCCACTTTTTCAATGGATGAATTGGCTTGATTGACCATGCCTTGGCGACTGAGGCAGAGCGCGCTGGGGCGCTCACGATTTTCGATCGCAATTTTGTAAGCGCCGCTTGTTTCATTGCCGTCACCCGGTCGGAACACAAGCATGCCTGGCATGGCTCGCAGAGAAGGGATTGTTTCGATCGGCTGGTGTGTCGGCCCGTCTTCGCCAACACCGATGGAGTCGTGGGTCAGTACGTAGATCACACCAAGTCCGCTGACCGCCGACAGGCGCATCGAACCGCGCATGTAGTCAGCAAAGACGAGGAAGGTGCCTCCGTAGGGAATCAGTCCGCTGTTGTGGTAAGCAATGCCGTTGAGCACCGCTGCCATGCCGTGTTCACGAACGCCGAAGTGCAGGTAGCGCTTTTCAGGTGTTTCAGGCTGGTAGGACCCGGTTTCGCCCTTGATGTCTGTGTAATTGGAGTGCGTCAGGTCGGCGGACCCACCGATCAGTTCAGGCAGATTCGGTCCAAGTGCTCCGAGACAGATCTGGGAATGTTTACGGGTGGCAAGGCCCTTGTCGTCGGGTGTGTAGCTGGGAAGATCCTTGTCCCACCCTTGTGGCAGTTCGCCGCGCAGCATGCGCTCAAACTCCGCTGATTCGGTTGGGTATTTGGTGCGATACGCGGCCAGTGTTTGGTTCCACTCGGCTTCGAGACTTGCGCCGCGATCGATGGCCTTGCGGAACTGGTCGTAGGCGTCCTGCGGAACTTCGAAGGGGCCGTAGTTCCAGCCCAGTTGCTGACGGGTCAGTTCGGTTTCCTCGTCGCCGAGAGGTGCACCGTGCACGCCGGCGGTGTCGCTCTTGTTGGGTGAGCCGAAACCGATTGTGGTTGTGATCTTGATGATCGAAGGTTTGTCACTGACTGCTTTTGCAGCCTCGATTGCCTTGGCGATGGCATCCACATCGGTGTTGCCATCGGGCACATGCTGAACATGCCAGCCGTAGGCCTCGTAGCGCTTGAGCACATCCTCAGTGAAGGACACGTTTGTGCGGCCATCGATGGTGATGTGGTTGTCGTCGTAGAGGGCAATGAGCTTGCCAAGTTTCAAATGGCCCGCCAGGGACGCTGCCTCGGACGACACGCCCTCCTGATTGCAGCCATCGCCCATGATCACGTAGGTGAAGTGATCAACGACAGTGGCGTCGGGCTTGTTGAACTTGGCAGCTAGGTGAGACTCGGCAATTGCCAGTCCAACTGCATTGGAAATGCCAGCACCCAGGGGCCCGGTGGTCACTTCAACGCCAGGGGTCTCGAAGGTTTCAGGGTGCCCCGGCGTCTTGGATCCCCATTGCCGAAATTGCTTGATGTCGTCGATGGAGACCGAGTCATAGCCGGTGAGATGCAGCAGTGCGTAGAGCAGCATGCAGCCATGACCGGCCGACAACACAAAGCGATCGCGGTTGAACCACTTTGGATTTTTCGGATTGTGGTGCAGGAACTTGTCCCAGAGCGCGTAGCCCATGGGAGCGCAACCCATGGGAAGGCCAGGGTGGCCGCTCTTGGACTTGTTGATCGCATCAACGGCCAGCATGCGGATGCTGTTGATGCAGAGGGTGTCGAGAGAAGCGGGCGCGGCGACCATGGCGTGAGATTGGAAAAGCAGTAAGGGTTGAAGCAGTCTTAAAAAGCAGGGTCAGAATCACTGACGGTGAGCCTGACGGCAGGGTTTAGTTCATGCGCTGGAAGGCGAGGCAGACGTTGTGGCCGCCGAAACCGAAGGAGTTGGACAACACCGTTCCCAGTGTGTGCTCACGTGCGGTGTTGGGCACCACATCCAGATCACAGTCGGGGTCGGGATTGCTGTAGTTGATGGTGGGGGGAACAACATTGTGCTGCAGCGCCAGCACGCAGGCGACGGCCTCGATGCCGCCTGATCCACCGAGCAGGTGACCTGTCATGGATTTGGTTGAACTCACCGGAATCACGCCAGCGCGATGTCCAAGAGCACTCTTGATCGCTGAGGTCTCGTTGCTGTCGTTGGCTGGCGTGCTGGTGCCGTGGGCATTGACGTAATCAATGCTCTCAGCACTGAGGCCACCGTCTTCCATTGCAATGCGCATGGCGGCTGCTCCACCCACACCACCAGGGGTGGGGGAGGTGATGTGGTGAGCATCACATGTGGTGCCGTAACCAACGATTTCGGCCAGGATTGTTGCTCCGCGGGCTTCGGCATGGCTCAGAGTTTCCAGCACCAACACACCTGATCCTTCACCGATCACAAAGCCGTCACGTTCCCTGTCGAAGGGGCGGCTGGCGGTGGCTGGATCATCATTGCGAAATGACAGTGCCTTGGCACTGGCGAAGCCGGCAACGCCGAGTGGGGTGATGGCGGACTCAGCGCCCCCGCAAACCATCGCGTCGGCCTTGCCCATTTGCAGGAGTCGGAAAGCATCACCGATGGCATTCGATCCGGCGGCACAGGCTGTGGCGACGGCTGAACTTGGTCCCTTGGCTCCAAGCGCAATGGCTGCCAGGCCAGTGGCCATGTTGGGGATCATCATCGGCACTGTGAACGGACTCACACGTCCCGGGCCTTTCCCCTCGAGCACATGGGCCTGAGTTTCCATCGTCAGAAGTCCGCCGACTCCGGAGCCGATGCTGACGCCGATGCGCTCCGCGTTGGCTGCGCTGATTTCGAGTCCAGCATCAGCAAGAGCCTGCTTGGCGGCCACAACGCCGAATTTGCAGTACCGATCCCAGCGTTTTGCTTCCTTGGGCTCAATGAAGCCAGTCGGATCGAAATCCTTCACCTCCGCGGCGAATCTGCACGCGTGCCGCGAGGCATCAAACAGGGAAATCGATGCCACGCCATTCCTGCCGGAGGTGAGGCCGGACCAATAGTCAGCAACGTTGTTGCCGATTGGCGTCACCGCGCCGAGGCCAGTGACCACGACGCGTTGGAGACCCTCCACCATGCTGCCGATCCTCAGGCCTGCTTGTCTTCGATGTATTTGACGGCATCGCCGACGGTGGCAATCCCTTCAGCGGCTTCGTCTGGAATTTCGATGTCGAAGGCTTCTTCCAGTGCCATAACCAATTCGACGGTGTCGAGAGAGTCAGCACCGAGGTCGTTTTGAAAATTCGATTCGGGCTTGACTTCGCCGGCGTTGACGCTGAGCTGCTCCGCCACGATCGAACGGACTTTTTCGAGGATCGCTTCCTGGGACATGGCCGTGAAGACGGGACGCCGCATCTTACGGGCTGGCCCCTATCTTTCCAATCCTGGAGATTCTCAGCCTTGTGGCGTTAACAACAGTGACGGCCAAACACAAGCTCTGCCACCGCGGCATTAAACCCCAGTAACTTATTCAGAAGTCACCTGCTCCGGACGGGTTCATGTCCCACGCCGTCAAGATCTACGACACCTGCATCGGTTGCACGCAGTGCGTGCGTGCATGCCCACTCGACGTGCTGGAAATGGTGCCTTGGGATGGTTGCAAAGCCGGCCAGATCGCTTCCTCTCCACGCACAGAGGATTGTGTGGGCTGCAAGCGCTGTGAAACCGCTTGTCCCACCGACTTCCTCAGCATCCGGGTGTATCTCGGCGACGAAACCACGAGAAGCATGGGCCTTGCCTACTGATTCGTGAGAGTGATTCTTCTTCCATAACCCATAAGCTCAGCCCGGCATCGCCGGGCTTTTTGTATGTGCGGAATCGTTGCGGTGATCGGCTCCAGAGAGGCGGCACCGTTGCTCCTTGAAGGCCTGCGTCAGCTGGAGTACCGCGGTTATGACTCCGCCGGTATTGCCACGATTGAGCAATCTGCGTCAGGCGAGTCTGCTGCGTTGCACTGTGTACGTGCCAAAGGCAAGCTGGTGAACCTCAGCGCAAGCGTGGAGCAGGAGGGAGCTCCCGGCTTTTGTGGAATCGGCCACACCCGATGGGCGACCCACGGCAAGCCTGAAGTCCGCAACGCCCATCCCCATCGAGATGGGGATGGTGATGTGGCGGTGGTCCAGAACGGAATCATTGAAAATCACCGTTCTCTCAGAGAGGAGCTCACTGCAGCTGGGGTCAGCTTCCGTTCAGACACTGATACCGAGGTGATTCCGCACTTGATTTCCGCTGAGCTGCAGCGTCTGCGTTTCGCTGGTCAGCCAGCTGACGGCAGCACCTTGCTGCGGGCTGTCCAGAACGTGCTGCCAAGGCTTCAAGGCGCCTATGCCCTCGCGGTGTTGTGGGCTGATGTTCCTGGAGCTCTTGTGGTTGCTCGAAAAGCGGCACCGCTGTTGATCGGGTTAGGGGAAGGAGAATTTCTCTGTGCAAGTGACACGCCTGCACTGGCTGGCTTCACGCGCACAATTCTGCCCCTGGAGGATGGAGAGGTTGCGCTGCTCACCCCTCTCGGGATTGAGTTGTACGACGAGGCCGGCGAGCGCCAGCAACGCAGTCCTTCACTGCTCAGTGGTCAAGAGCACGTTGCCGACAAGCGACAGTTTCGTCACTTCATGTTGAAGGAGATTCATGAGCAGCCGGAGACTGCGAGATTGTGGGTTGAGCGGCATCTCCTCCTGAATTTGCAGGGCGGCGACCCGGTGGCTCTGCCTTTCGATGAAAGCTTCTACGCGGGCATCGAGCGCATCCAGATTCTTGCCTGTGGGACCAGTCGCCATGCAGCTCTTGTAGGGGCCTACTTGCTGGAGCAGTTTGCTGGTGTTCCTGCCAGCGTTCACTACGCCAGCGAGTTTCGCTATGCACCTCCACCGCTGGCACCCAACACGCTCACAATTGGCGTTACCCAATCTGGTGAAACGGCCGACACGCTTGCTGCCCTCGCAATGGATGCCCAGAGGCGAGAGGCCAATCCTGATCCGGCCTATGCACCTCGTCAGCTCGGGGTGACCAACCGCCCAGAGAGCTCTCTGGCGCGACAGGTTCCCCACATACTCGATATCGGCGCCGGTATCGAGGTGGGTGTCGCAGCTACCAAGACCTTCCTGGGCCAACTTTTAGCGTTCTATGCATTAGCCCTAGCCTTTGCTGGGCGGCGAACCACCCGAAGCGAAGACGAGATTGTTGCCCTGGTGAATGAGCTGCGAGGTTTGCCTGATCACCTCAGTGCTCTTGTGGAGCAGCACGACAAGTGTTCAGAGGTGATGGCCCATCGTTTCGCTGAAACCCAGGATGTGATTTTCCTGGGTCGCGGTATCAACTATCCGATTGCTCTGGAAGGTGCCTTGAAGCTCAAGGAGATCAGTTACATCCACGCGGAGGGTTATCCCGCAGGTGAGATGAAGCATGGCCCCATAGCGTTGCTCGATAAGCATGTGCCCGTGATTTCGATCGCGGTGCCGGGGGTGGTTTTCGAGAAGGTGCTCAGCAACGCCCAGGAGGCCAAGGCAAGGGATGCTCAGCTGATCGGAGTAGCCCCCATCTGTGCCGATACGGAACTTTTTGATGAGCTGTTGCCGGTGCCTGAGGTGAGCGAGTGGATCAGTCCATTGTTCACAATGGTTCCGATGCAACTGCTCAGCTATCACATTGCGGCCCATCGAGGCCTCGACGTTGATCAGCCCCGCAACCTGGCCAAGAGTGTCACTGTGGAGTGATCACCGCCCGTGCTGCAGCTTCCACATCACTGCGGCCATAGACATCATCGAATCGCACGATGTCGTCTTCACCCAGATAGGCGCCGCTTTGCACTTCGATCAATTCCACAGGGATGCGTCCGGGATTGGTGAGACGGTGTTTGCAGCCCAGGGGGATGTAGGTGCTCTGATTCTCTCCCACCAGCTGGGTCTCTCCATCCCGTTCGACCACGGCGGTTCCATTGACGACAATCCAGTGTTCCGCCCGGTGGTGATGCATCTGCAGCGACAGGCTGGCACCAGGTTTGACTGAAATTCTCTTCACCTGCCAGCGGCTGTCTTCAACGACACCCGTGTAGTGGCCCCAGGGGCGATAGATCTTGCGATGCGCTTTGCTCTCCCGGCTGCCATCAGCCTCGAGCTGTTTCACAACAGTTTTGACGTTCTGAGCCTGACTGCGATCGGCGATCAGCACGGCGTCATCTGTTTCAACAACCACCAGGTTCTCGACACCCAGGCCGACCACCAAACGGTGTTCGCTGCGGAGGTAACAGTTGCGGCTGCCCTCACTGATCACTTTGCCGCGCAGCACGTTGCCGTCTTCATCCCGGTCGGCCGTGTCCCAGAGAGCACTCCAGCTGCCGACATCACTCCATCCTGCCGAGAGAGGCAGAACTGATCCCAGATGGGTTTTTTCCATCACAGCCACATCAATTGCGACGTTGGGACACTTGGCAAAGGCTTCGCGTTCGAGGCGCAGGAATTCGAGATCGGCGACGTCCTGCTCGAGGGCAGCGCGACAGCAGCTCACCACCTCCGGTGCCAGTCGTTCAAGTTCCGCCAGCATGGCGCTGGCCTTGAAGAGGAACATGCCGCTGTTCCAGGTGAAGCGACCACTGGCCAGGAACTGTTCGGCGGTTGCCTGATCGGGTTTTTCCACAAACCGGGCGATCGGCAACGGCGTCATGGCGCCGGCTTCCAGCGATTCAGCCGCTTCGATATAGCCATAACCGGTTTCCGGAGTGGTGGGCACGATGCCGAAAGTCACCAGTCGCCCGCTCTCCGCTGCGCTGCGACCGGCATCAATGGCAGCCCGGAAGCGCTCTCCGTCTCTGATGACGTGATCCGCCGCAAGAATGAGAAGTAATGGATCCTCGCCGCGTGCGGTGGCTTGAAGAGCCGCCACTGCAACTGCCGGGGCGGTGTTGCGGCCCATTGGCTCCAACAGGATTGCACTGGGTTCAACGCCGATCTGACGCATCTGCTCGGCGACGATGAAACGGTGGTCGTCATTGCAGATCAGCAGGGGAGGATTCAGTCCTGCGATGCCCTCCAGCCGCTGTTGAGTTTGCTGTAGGAGAGTTTCTTCTCCCTTGCCGCCCAGCGGCCAATACTGTTTGGGATAACTGGCGCGGGAAAGAGGCCAGAGTCGCGTGCCTGTACCACCGCAGAGGATCACCGGAATCAGAGGGGTGGTCACGACAAGCACCGGTTGAATTGTCAAACATTGTTGCGCAGGTCATCAAGACCTGTCATCAGTCAAGCGTTAAAGCTCGAGAAGTCCAGGTGGCGGCGTCAGCAGCAGCCAACCTTCCTTGAGGTGCACGTCCGGGACGATCTCCTTCACAAACGGAATCAGCAGTTTGCGGCCGTCTGCAGCCGTGATTTCAAGCAGATCGTTGCCGCCGCTGATCAGATCACTCACCCTGCCGATCACATTGCTTTCGTTGTCAAGGCAAGCATCAAGGCCGACGAGGTCGAGAAGGTGAAATTCGCCCTCTGCCAACGCTGGTCGTTGATCGACTCCCACCATCAGGGTCTGGCCCACCAGTGCTTCAGCAGCATCTCGGTTGTTGATTCCTTTGAAGCGAACGATGAAAAGGTTTTTGCCGGGCAACTGACGACCGCTGGTGAGGCTCATCTCCTTCGGGGCTCTTCCCCTGGCCTTCAACCAGCGGGTTCCGGGTTTTGTGAAGCGTTCAGGAAAATCACTGGCTGGGTTGATGCGCAGCTCACCGCGCAGTCCTTGGGCGCCCACCACCTCGCCAACGGCCAGCCACTGATCGTCAGTGAACGTGTTCTGGGGATCAGATTCTGCAGCCACGGATGACAGGGCTTGAGGCATTTGTCGATAATGGCGCCACGAGTGATCTGCGATTTCATGGCTTCCGCTGCTCCGATCCTGCCCGGCGCCACGGTGACGGTCGTGGACCAGCGCTCCATCTACAACGGTTACACCGGTTTCGTGCAGCGCATCAGTGGCGACCGGGCCGCAGTGCTGTTCGAGGGAGGGAACTGGGACAAGCTCGTCACCCTGCGCATCAAAGATCTCAGTGCCGACTGACGCCGATGGAGGTCGCTCTGCGCCAGCGGCTCCGGCGAGTCGTTCTTGATTCCGACACCCGCCCAGGCAGGATCTACAACCTGGTGATTTTCGGCACGATCCTGCTGAGTGTCGCAGGCCTTCTGGTTGAGCCGCACCCGATGCGTGTGGCCGCACCTGGTGAGATTCCGCCTTGGGTCGACACGCTTGAACGCTTCT
Organism: Synechococcus sp. MIT S9503; assembly: GCF_047304175.1. GTDB lineage: Bacteria > Cyanobacteriota > Cyanobacteriia > PCC-6307 > Cyanobiaceae > Synechococcus_C. The sequence goes on from NZ_CP138955.1 coordinate 2,236,999, forward strand.
GCCTTCTGGTTTTCATGGCGGATTATCTGCTGCACCTGTCGGTGTCGCCGAAACCTCTGGCCTATGCGCGCAGCTTCTACGGGCTGATTGATCTTTCAGCTGTGCTGTTTTTTTTCGTGCCGCAGATCCGCAGTGGCCTGGTTCTGTGGATCTTCAAGTTCGCCCGTGTGCTGCGGGTGTTCAAACTGCTGCGTTTTCTGGATGAGGCGCAGATGTTGGGCCGCGCTCTTCGTGCCAGTGCTCGCCGCATCGGCGTGTTTCTGTTTTTTGTGGTGATGGCGCAGGTCGTGCTCGGCTATCTGATGGTGGTGATCGAGAGCAGTCATCCCGATACCCAGTTTCAGACGGTTGGTCAGGGCGTCTACTGGGCGATTGTGACCATGACAACGGTGGGTTACGGGGATTTTGTGCCGCAGACCGTGCTGGGCCGTCTGCTCGCAGCGGTGGTGATGTTGCTCGGTTTTGGGATCATTGCCATTCCCACAGGCATCGTCACGGTGGAATCGATTCAGCAGGCCCGTCAACAGAGGCTTGCCTGCAGAAGCTGTGGTTATCGCGACCATCGCCATGAGGCGGCGTATTGCGACCGGTGCGGAGCCCAGCTGGAGGCAACCACTCAGATGTCCGTGAGCTGATCCAGCGCTGCCCGTGCTGCCTGCTGTTCGGCTTCACGCCGCGAGCGGCCCCATCCTTCGGCTGCCAGCTGCGGCGGCAGGGTCACAGTGCAGTGAAACCGACGCGAATCGCCATGATGTTGGCTGATTTCTTCGCTGCTGTAGGTGGGCAGGCCACGGCCTTGACCTTGACTCCATTCCTGCAGTGCAGATTTGGAGTTGCAGCGGTGGGGGTCTGAGAGAACCGCCTCGGCACTGACCTTCCAGTGAGGTGTCAGCCATTGATGCACGGCTTTCAGACCATTGATCCTGTAAGCCGCACCGATCAGCGCTTCGCTGAGTTCTGCACGGATGGTTGCTGCTGCAGTGCTGTCGCCGCTGGCTTTTGGGCCGATTCTCCACCAATGGTCGATCTCGATCGTCTGTCCCAGTTGCGCCAGCCAGCGGTCGCTGACCAGCTGAGCCCGCAGGCTTGAGCGTTCGCCCACGGGCATGGATGGATAGGCCTTGGCGATGAATTCACTGGCCGCCAGGCGCAGCACCGCATCTCCGAGAAATTCCAGCTGCTCGTGGTGAGGGTTCAGCCCGCTGGATGTGTGAGTCAGTGCTTCTTGCAGCAGGGCAAGATCGTCCTGACCAAGGATCTTGGTGGACTGGTTGAGCGTGTCCCAGAGCTGCTCCAGTGGCCGTGGTGGTTGGCTCATGTGCTCTGAGAAATTCTCTTAAAAGTGTGAAAGCAGGACGTAAGCCGGGTTCTGTTCTCCCTTCTTGCAAAGGGGGGCGATCATCTATCTGGGACCGTCGTCTCCGGCGGCCTCGAGCGGCTCACTAAATCGGAACGGGGAAGATGGCCAACCGTCGCTCCTGGGCCTTGCTCCCGGCCGGGGTTTACCTAGCCAGCACCTCTCGGTGCTGCTGGTGCGCTCTTACCGCACCTTTGCACCCTTGCCTGTGCCGGTGATCCGGCCATCGGCGGTGTGTTTCTGTGGCACTCTCCTCGCGGTCACCCGCACTGGGCGTTATCCAGCAAGCCTGGCCATCGGGGAGCCCGGACTTTCCTCAACCGGTTACAGCGAAAAGCTGAGCCGATTGCGATCACCTCGCCTGCTTTCAAACCCCATAATGACTCGTGATGGGGCTGTAGCTCAGCTGGATAGAGCGACGGTTTCCTAAACCGTAGGTCGTGGGTTCGAGTCCCGCCAGCCCCGTTAAGTAGTTGCAATGGATCTCAGGAAGGTGAAGCGGCTTTTGGCCACCCCGCGTCGGGACACTTACCCTCGAGCAGCCGGAGCTGATCTGATGCGCCCGTCGCCGGTATTGCTGGTGGCCAGGGACGCTGCACACTTCAAATCGAAGTTCAGTTGTCTGAGCACTCGAACCACCTACCAGGGTTTGACCGAGCTCCACGGCCTGCTCTAGCGCTACTTCATGGTGGCGTCCCCAGGCTCGACTTACTCGAGCGGGGACCTGACCTTTCGCCTAAGCGGCAAGGAAATGCCATTCGGGAAGCTCTAACTGGTTTACGCCGGCGCTGGCCCAGCTGAGCAGGTGAAGACCTTGGCCAGGCAGCAGGGTGGATCGTTCATTACGGCGATTTATGACGAGGTAGGCAATCACTTCGACAGCGCGTTTATCGATCAGGCCGCTGCCACGTTGCGTGGTCCTGCTGGAGTGCTTTTGAGAACGATCCTGCGGCGCAATCCTGGCGATCCAGTTCATCTATGGCTGCAGGTGAGATATGGAATCTCTGCGGGTTATCCAGAGCCAGGGAAGGCGTTGAAATTCTGGTCAGAGATCTGGAGAAGCAAATCATTTTGCAAGCTTCACGGCCAGTTCAAAGCAGCACTTGGATGTTGATGCCTGTACCCGAAACATTTGGATTGCGGCTGCTGCTGAATCAGCGCTGCTTGATGCGTGGCTGCATGGGGAGCTGGATGTTGACATTGCGGGAGCGTTTTTCGGCTTGAGCTTCGGGATCAGGCGGACCTTGAGGGATGTGCGGCCTGGCAGGATTCCGTAGTGCGAGTTGCGGCGTGCGTTTGTCTGCATGGTCTGGGGCTGCAGTGCACCGACAGTGGCTTATTTGTGCTTTCCGGATCCAGAGATTGCAGCTGCCGTGGATCTGTGTTCTGGTCATTGTTGATGCCCATTGATAGTCGGTTAATCGACCAGGTTTCTGATCCCTTGCCACTTGGCAAGAACCGTGACCTGCTTTGTAGGGAAGCAAGAGGTTTTAGAGAGTTGGTCCAATGCAATTGGGTTGATCGAATTCCGATGATGTGCATTAACAACTGTCATATAAAAGGGAAATTCCTTTGTCGCTTGCTTGAAAGTGACGATGCAATTCACCAGTAGTGGTGGATTTCACTGCCAAATAGGTCACGGTACAAAGCCTTTCTCCTTCCAGAAAATTCTTGCCTGAAGCTATGAACCATGTACACGGTTCAGCCAACTCTCAGATAATTCACTTTAAACCCAAAGATTAGTCAGACAACATTCAGGAAATTCTTGTTTGGCCTTAATCCAGTAGAAAGTATCACCGCTGATGATTAACGCAATGAAATAAATCACCAGCTGGACTGCGAGAATATGGACAATATATTATCCGATGGCCTTGTTAATCGTAATCAAGAAAATGCTCAAGGCTATCATTTTCGAGCTTGTGGATGTTCGGCTTGCAAAGCAAATGTCGGAAAGGCAGAGTTAAAAATTGGTAGCCATAGTGAATTAAAGTCCGATCAAAAGTTGGACACAAATTTGCTGACAAGCGCAGCATTTAGCGCACATTCTTTGGCTGCGTATGATGCCACAAGTGGTGAAAAATTTTCTTATTATATTCACCAGGGTAATGGTTATAACTTCTTTGATGACGGAACGCATGGTTACTCTGCTAGTCATTCTTCTGTCGAAATGAATTTTATTAGAAGTATTTTCAATAAATTAGATGCATATATCGACGTTGATTTCACTGAGTCGGCCGATAAATCAACGAGCATTCTTGATATATACTCGCTAAATGATTATAGTCTCTGGAGTGATTCCATTGTTGGTCAGGTAAATGATCATGGTTCAGGGAGCACTTCTAGATGGGATATTTATTGGCGAGATACCAATGGAGCTGCGCCTCTGGACTCATTTGATAAAAATACAATCATTCACGAAATCGGTCATGCTCTTGGCCTTTCTCACCCTAATGAAGATCCTACAAATCCTAATTGGAACACTAAAGACACCGTAATGTCCTACAACCCAAGTCAAAGTGGTTGGGATTTTTGGTTTAGTGAAGCCGATATTCTTGCACTTCAAGATATCTGGGGAGTCGAAAATGATTACATCAAATACTCCACCATCAACACTGCAGGTGAAGTCGCTTTTCAACAAGATTCGGGCACTGGACTCTATGCCGTCTCCGTTAATGGAGGTGACTCCATCGCCATCACATGGAATGGTAAGCAGATCCATGAAGGCATCTACGGCGGTTGGCAAACACTCGCTGCTGCCAACATCAATGGCACCAATACCGTCCTTTGGAAAAACACCCGCGGCAACTACCTGCACACCTGGTCACTCGATAACAACTGGCAGCGATTCAGTGGTCAGGGGCAAATCGCGCTTAACTCTTCTGCTGCTCTCTCTTTAGAAACTGACTTCAACATCGACCTCAACGGCGACAGCCAGATCGGCGCCAACTACTCCACCATCAACAGTGCAGGTGACGTCGCTTTCCAAAAGGATTCCAGCACTGGACTCTATGCCGTCTCCGTTAATGGAGGTGACTCCATCGCCATCACATGGAATGGTAAGCAGATCCATGAAGGCATCTACGGCGGTTGGCAAACACTCGCTGCTGCCAACATCAATGGCACCAATACTGTCCTTTGGAAAAACACCCGCGGCAACTACCTGCACACCTGGTCACTCGATAACAACTGGCAGCGATTCAGTGGTCAGGGGCAAATCGCGCTTAACTCTTCTGCTGCTCTCTCTTTAGAAACTGACTTCAACATCGACCTCAACGGCGACAGCCAGATCGGCGCCAACTACTCCACCATCAACAGTGCAGGTGACGTCGCTTTCCAAAAGGATTCCAGCACTGGACTCTATGCCGTCTCCGTTAATGGAGGTGACTCCATCGCCATCACATGGAATGGCAAGCAGATCCATGAAGGCATCTACGGCGGTTGGCAAACACTCGCTGCTGCCAACATCAATGGCACCAATACCGTCCTTTGGAAAAACACCCGCGGCAACTACCTGCACACCTGGTCACTCGATAACAACTGGCAGCGATTCAGTGGTCAGGGGCAAATCGCGCTTAACTCTTCTGCTGCTCTCTCTTTAGAAACTGACTTCAACATCGACCTCAACGGCGACAGCCAGATCGGCGCCAACTACTCCACCATCAACACTGCAGGTGAAGTCGCTTTTCAACAAGATTCGGGCACTGGACTCTATGCCGTCTCCGTTAATGGAGGTGACTCCATCGCCATCACATGGAATGGCAAGCAGATCCATGAAGGCATCTACGGCGGTTGGCAAACACTCGCTGCTGCCAACATCAATGGCACCAATACTGTCCTTTGGAAAAACACCCGCGGCAACTACCTGCACACCTGGTCACTCGATAACAACTGGCAGCGATTCAGTGGTCAGGGGCAAATCGCGCTTAACTCTTCTGCTGCTCTCTCTTTAGAAACTGACTTCAACATCGACCTCAACGGCGACAGCCAGATCGGCGCCAACTACTCCACCATCAACAGTGCAGGTGACGTCGCTTTCCAAAAGGATTCCAGCACTGGACTCTATGCCGTCTCCGTTAATGGAGGTGACTCCATCGCCATCACATGGAATGGTAAGCAGATCCATGAAGGCATCTACGGCGGTTGGCAAACACTCGCTGCTGCCAACATCAATGGCACCAATACCGTCCTTTGGAAAAACACCCGCGGCAACTACCTGCACACCTGGTCACTCGATAACAACTGGCAGCGATTCAGTGGTCAGGGGCAAATCGCGCTTAACTCTTCTGCTGCTCTCTCTTTAGAAACTGACTTCAACATCGACCTCAACGGCGACTCTCTTATTGGGGAAGTCTTCAACACAAGAGAATCAGAAGGAGACATTGATCTTTTGACGGGTCTAAATGATCTTGCATTTGCACGCGATGCAGAAGGTGTTATCCATTCAATCTTTTGGAATGGCGAGCAGATTGGCGATCAAACTTGGTTGGATTATTCAGTAGTCGCAGCCGAAAACATCAATGGAGAAAACCAATTTGTCATTAAGCATGCCATTTCTGACGACCTTAAAATCTTCAGCGCAAGTGGCACTTGGGAAGGCACCTCTTACGACAATATCGCCCTTGGCTCATCTGAGTATCTAACTGCAGAGAAAAATTATGGGGTCGATTTCAATAATGATAATTTGATTGGTCAAACTTCAATATAAGTATTACAACGTGAGAGCCTTGTCAAGTAATCATATCGATAGAAATTAAGTCTCTTTTGGCCAGAGGATCTTCCATCTCTTAGTTGTCACCTCCGACCTCTTGGAAGCCGTAATTCTGCTCGATTCACTTTTTGATGGAGCTAGTCCTCAATCATCCTGTCTTTCTCCATGTGCCGTTTTGTAGAAGTTTGTGGAACTTCCCGCAGGGCAGCAGCGGTTCTATGAGCTCCATGTTGAGCTATTGAGACTGTCCATTTGGACACGGATAGCATCGGCTAATAGTTTTATGAGGCAAGATTTTCAGTGGCTTACGCTTCAAGCTTCATTCACATTTGTCCACTCATGGAAAGTGTCTGATGGCCGTAATGTTTCAGGATCAAATGGAGTTGCTGCTTTAGGGGCAGTAATGGTGTGAACAATCAATCCATAAGCACCTCAAGTTCATGAAGGTCTTCGCGACATTCTTGCTGGCTCTGCCGATAGCTCCACCGTCAACACTGAAGCTTCCTTGGGCGGCTCTTCGAAAGAGTCGATCCTCGATTTGGAGGTCCGTCAAGAGTCCTAAGAGCTTTACGCCCTTCTTTGCTCAATGCGGGAGGTCAATCGGGTTATTGCGAGAACAACCGAGCCATCGTTTCTCTTGGGTGGGGACAAAAGTGGCCGTCGATTGCTTGGGCGCTATACCTGGCCTCCTGAGGCCATCGAGCTGTAATGAACACTACATTTGGTGGGGTAGCCAGGCTCGACGCCCTCGCTAGCGTTGTGTCAGTGAAACCGGCTCCATGACCCAGCTTCACGATTTACGGCTTCAGCTTCTGGTGCAGCAGGAAAGCGAGCGAATCGCTGACACCCAGCCAACCGAGCTTGATCTCTCCGTTGTTCAGGCGCGTTGCCTCTGCTGGTTGGCTTTGCTGGCCGAGGCTCACGATGATCAGGCCAGTGACGCCGAACGTCGCGGCGACACTGAGCAGGCCATGGGCTGGTTTGCCGACTCCATGCGTCTGAGAGACGTCATTCAGGTGGTGACATCGATTGAGATCCCATTGCCAGGACTCGCTGAGGGCGATGCCGACAACCGTCATGACGGTGGAACTGATGGAGATGGCGGATTTTCCTCCGAACCACCTCTGGCAGCCTGATCGGATGTCATGATGTGCAACGAGCTTCGGGTTCAAAGTGCCAGAAGAGCCCTGCCAATGCCCTGACTGTCAACGCTTCTACAGGGAGCACGACAGGCTGATCCGTGAGAATCCCACCCTCCGTCAGCAGCAGGAGCTGAGCTGGGCTGCACTCCAGGCATTTCGAACACTTTCAGGCCGTGTGCTCGAAGATTTACAAAAGCAGCATGGTCCTCGCGCCGGAGATGGGCAGGTGCATGCCACGCCGGTTGGCAGTGCAGATGAGCCCACCGATTCTCTCCAGCAGGCGATGGCCGATATGGAGAACATCAACGCGCATCTTTTCTCGATCGAAGCGTTGATGGAGCGCATCTTTGATGTGCGCGTGCCTGAGGAAATTGAGCAGAAGTTTCGAGAACTTGCCGGGGAACTGGCACCAGACCCACTCAATGCCGACCGTCTGCGACTGAACCGTCTGCTGCACCAGACTCCTGATCTGCCGGATCGAAGCTGAATTGAAGCTCTGCTGATCGTCGTCTGCAGAGCCGAGCCATCATGCCTTCCTCGTCGGCAGGCACCACAACCATCTCCAGATCAGAGACCCATTTCAACGCCTGCTGCAGTTCCGAATGCAGTTCGGTGTCGTGCTCGCCGATTCCACCGGTGAGTGCCAGCACATCCATTCCTTCAAGGCTTGCAGCCATCGAGCCGATCAGTTGAAGCAGACGATGCCGAAACACATCAATGGCCAGCTGAGCGCCACCATTGCCCTGGCTGGCTTGATGGCGTAGTTCCCGCATGTCGTCACTGAACCCGGATAGACCTCTGAGTCCAGACTCTGTCTGAAGCAGGTTGCCGAGCTCAACTTCACTCCATCCCCGGCGCATCAGCTCCAGCATCAGTCCGGGATCAATGCTGCCGCTGCGGCTCGCCATCACAAGTCCCTCCAGCGGCGTGTAGCCCATTGTGGTGTCGATGCAGCGGTTGCCCCTCACCGCCGCCAGGGAGGCACCGGCACCGAGGTGAGCGCTGATCAGGCGCAAATGTTCCGTGGCCTTGCCGTTGTTCTGCCATTGGGCTGAGACCACTTCAGCAACATGCTGATGGTTGATCCCATGGAATCCAAAGCGGCGGAAGCCCTGGTCTCTCAGCTCTGCAGGCAAGGCGTACGTGCTTGCTGCGATCGGCAGTGTGCTGTGGAATGCCGTGTCGAAACAGGCCCACTGGGGCCTGTCGGGAGCCCATCGTTTTGCCCAGTGCAGTCCCATTAATGCGGGTGGATTGTGCAGTGGTGCGAGAGGCACCAGCTCCTGAAGTGTTGCCTCAAGATCCGGGGTGATCAGGGTGGGTGCTGTGAAGTGATCCCCCCCGTGAACCACGCGGTGAGCGACCAGTTCGATGCGCTCCCGCAGCGGTTCCAACAGGGGTTCAAGCCAGCCTTGGAGCACATCCGGAAGGGATGCATGAGCCTCGAGGTTGTGATTGCTCTGTTGGATTGAAGATCCGCATGCATCCAGCAGAGCAACCTTGAGGCTGGAGCTGCCCAGATTGATCACCAGAGCCAGATCCCGCAACGGTCTGGCCTCAGCGGATGTCGCAGGTGATCTCCACAGGCATCGCCCCAACGTTCCAGATTTCCCTGCAGTAATCCCGAATCGAGCGGTCTGATGAGAAGAATCCAGTGCGTGCAACGTTCAGAACGCTCATCCGGTTCCAGTGCATGCGATCGGTCCATGCACGACTGACCGCATCCTGGGCACGCAGATAAGCGGCGAAGTCAGCCATCACGAAGAAAGGATCGTTGCCCGTGAGGTTGTCCAGCAGTGGTCTGAACAGCTCTCCATCGCCATTGCTGAAGTGCCCCATTTCGATCAGACGGATGGCTTCCGCCAGCTCGGGGATCGCTCCGATCACCTCCCGTGGGCGGTAGCCGCTCTTCTTGAGCTCAGCGATCTCTTCAACCGTTTTGCCGAACAGGAAGAAGTTCTCCGACCCCACTCGATCGCGGATCTCCACATTGGCGCCATCGAGAGTTCCGATGGTCAGCGCCCCGTTCATGGCGAATTTCATGTTGCCGGTGCCGGAGGCTTCCTTGCCAGCGGTGGAGATCTGCTCAGACAGATCAGAGGCCGGATAAACCTGCTCACCGAGCTTCACGTTGTAATCCGGCAGAAACACCACCCGCAAGCGACCATCCATGTCGGGATCGGCGTTGATCGTTTCGGCGATGCCGTTGATGAAGCGGATGATCAGCTTGGCCATGTAATAGCCGGGTGCTGCCTTGCCGCCGAAGATCACCGTGCGTGGAGCCAGGCCATCGGCCTGGCCGTTCTTGATGCGCAGGTACTGCGTGATGATCTGCAGCGCATTCAGGTGCTGACGCTTGTACTCGTGGATCCGCTTCACCTGCACGTCGAACAGGCTGGAGGGGTCCACCAGCACTCCGGTGTTTCGGTGGATGTAGCCGGATAGCTTGCGCTTGACCGAGAGTTTGGTGTCTCCCCAGTGCTCGAGGAATCCCTGGTCATGTTGACGCTCCTCCAGGCAGCGCAGCTGATCCATGTCGGTGATCCAGTCGGCGCCAACGTGCTCATCCAGCAGTGCCGAGAGCTCGGGGTTGGCCAGGGCAACCCAGCGGCGTGGCGTGACGCCGTTGGTCACGTTGGTGAACTTCTCAGGCCAAAGCGCGGCAAACTCCGGCATCAGCTGGTTTTTGACCAGGTCTGAGTGCAGAGCGGCCACCCCGTTCACGTGGTGTGCACCGATGGTGGCCAGGTGCGCCATGCGCACGGCTTTGCCGCCCTCTTCATCAATGATCGACAGTTTGCGCTGGATGGCGTCATTTCCCGGGTAGCGCAGGCGCACCTGCTGCAGGAAGCGGCGGTTGATCTCATAGATCAGCTCAAGGTGGCGCGGCAGCAGACTGCTGAACAGGTCCAGGTCCCACTTCTCCAGTGCCTCTGGCAAGAGGGTGTGGTTGGTGTAAGCCACGGAGCGGGTGGTGATGTCCCAGGCTCTATCCCACTCCAGGTGGCGATCGTCGATCAGCAGCCGCATCAGCTCCGCCACGGCGATGGCGGGATGCGTGTCGTTCAGCTGAACGGTCCAGTGCAGGGGGAAGTCTTCAACCGACAGGCCGCGGCTGTCGAGGCTGCGCAGCATGTCCTGCAGTGAGCAGGACACGAAGAAGTGCTGCTGCTTCAGGCGCAGGCGACGCCCCTCATCGGTGCCGTCGTTGGGGTAGAGCACCTTGGAGAGCGTTTCACTGCCGACTTTCTCCTCCACGGCGCCGTAGTAATCACCGATGTTGAAGGCATAGAAGTCGAAGCTCTCGGTGGCATCCGCACGCCACAGTCGCAGGCGATCGCAGGTGTTGACTCGGTAGCCGAGCACCGGCACGTCGTGTGGCACACCGATCGCATGTTCGGAAGGGATCCAGCGCGAGCGATAGTTGCCCTTGTCGTCGATGTAGCTCTCGGTCCGGCCCCCGAAGCCCACGAAGCAGGCTTCATCGGGTTGGGGCAGTTCCCAGGGCCAGCCGCCCTTCAACCATTTGTCGGTGACCTCCACCTGCCAGCCATCGCGGATCAGTTGATCAAAAATCCCGAACTCGTAGCGAATGCCATAGCCCGTGGCGGGAATTTCAAGGCTGGCTAGTGACTCCATGTAGCAGGCCGCGAGACGGCCCAGTCCGCCGTTGCCCAGACCGGGCTCCTCCTCCACCTCAAGAATCGGTTGCAGCGATTCGATCCCGAAGCGCTTGAGCGCCTCTTCCGCTTCCTTCTGAATTCCCAGGTTGAGCAGATTGTTGGCCAGCTGTGGGCCGATCAGAAATTCAGCCGAGAGATAGGCCACGGTCTTCTGGGGTCGAGCACGGATTGCTTCCTTGCTGGCCAGAAAGCGCGTCATCAGGCGATCGCGAACCGCGTAGCTCAGCGCCATGTAGAGGTCATGGGGGCTGGCGGATGGAGCCAACTTGCCGAGCGTGAAGAACAGGTGCTCGGTCATGCCGTCAAAGACGGAATCAGCATCGAGGCCAGCCCGTTCAGGATCAACGGAGCATCCCGGCGTCGGGAGTCGCAGGTCGAGGGGCTCGGAGGTGCTCATCGCTTCTCGGGAGATGGGTTGAGGTTGGCCGGGATCGCACCGGTAATGCAGGAACTTCAGGATTTCCGGTCAATCGAGCAGGAACTGTGGCCAAGGCTCCAGCGCCATTCGTTGATCTCCGGTGCATCAATGCCGTGCTCATGCGCATAGGCAACGTGCCTGAAGAGTTCATCGCGCATCTGTTCCTTCACATGAGCGGCGCGTGAACCCAGGCACTTCACCCTGTCGATCACATCGATCACCAGGTTGAAGCGATCGATCTGGTTGCAGATCGCCAGTTCAAGCGGCGTGTTGATGTTTCCCTGTTCCTTGTATCCGCGAACATGGAAATTGTCGTGATTGGGGCGGTTGTAGGTCAGACGGTGGATCAGCCAGGGGTAGCCGTGGAAGTTGAAGATCACCGGCTTGTCCGGTGTGAACAGGCTTTCAAAGTCTGGATTGCTGAGTCCGTGTGGATGATTCTTCGGGTCTGCCAGCGCGAACAGTTTCACGACGTTCACATAACGGATTTTCAGGAAGGGGATCTCTTTGCGCAGGATTTCGATCGCTGCCAGACATTCCTTGGTGGGGATATCACCAGCTGAGGCCAGAACCACATCCGGCTCATCGGGCTCGGTGCCGCAGTTGTCGTTGCAGGCCCATTCCCAGATGCCGGCTCCCTTGGCCACGTGACGGCGGGCCTGATCCAGCGTCAGGTACTGCAGATGTTTCTGTTTATCTGAAACGATCAGGTTCGCCACATTGGTTTCATTAAGCGCCTGTTCGGACACCGCGAGCAGACAGTTGGCATCGGCCGGCAGATAGACGCGGGTAATGCTTCCTTTTTTGTTGCCCGCGAGATCGATGAAGCCTGGGTCCTGGTGCGTGAAGCCGTTGTGATCCTGTCTCCACACTGTTGAGGAGATCAGGCAGTTCCAGGCGCCAATGGGTGCTCTCCAGGCAATCTCTTCGCAGTGCTCCAGCCATTTGCAGTGCTGGTTGTACATCGAGGCCACCACATGGGCGAAAGCCTCATAGGTGTGGAAGAAGCCGTTTCTGCCTGTCAGCAGGTAGCCATCCATCATTCCAACCAGTGTGTGCTCGGAGAGCATTTCCACCACAGCGCCGTCCTGGGAGAGCTCACTGCCGTTCAGGTCTTCCGGCAGGAAATTGGCCATCCAGGCTTTCTTGGTGGTTTCATACACCGCCTGAAGCCGGTTGGACGCGGTTTCATCGGGGCCAAAAAGCCTGTACGCACCTGGGTTCTTGTTGATTAGATCGCGGATCAGTTCGCCAAGCGGGAAGGTGTTCTCGACTTCAGAGACCCCAGGAATCTCAACCGGTACCTCGTAGTCGCGGAGGTCGGGGAACAGCAGTTCCCTGCGCAGTTCCCCTCCGTTGGTGTGCGGGTTTGAACCCATGCGTTTCTCACCTCTGGGCGAGAGAGCGCGGATCTCCTGGCGAACAGCTCCGTTCTCATCGAACAGCTCCCAGGGCCGGTAGCTCTTCATCCATGTCTCAAGAAGCTGCAGATGCTCCGCATTGGTCTTCACATCACTCACCGGCACCTGATGCGAGCGCCAGAAATTCTCGAGTTTCTTTCCATCGATCTGCTCGGGACCTGTCCAGCCCTTGGGCGATCGCAGCACGATCATCGGCCAGCGAGGACGGAAGGCCTCACCGCTGGCCCTGGCCTGATTGCGAATGTCCTGAATCATCACCACGGCCTGCTCCATGGCCACGGCCATCTGCCGGTGCATGGCCATCGGCTCGGACCCTTCCACGAAAATGGGGGTCCAGCCATAGCCGCGCAGCAGATTCTCTAGTTCCTCGTGGTCGATGCGGCTGAGGATGGTTGGGTTGGCGATCTTGTAACCGTTCAGGTGCAGCACCGGCAGAACCGCGCCGTCCTTGACCGGGTTGAGGAATTTGTTGATGTGCCAGCTGGTCGCCAGTGGTCCGGTTTCAGCTTCGCCATCACCCACACAGGCAACGGTGATCAATCCCGGATTGTCGAAGACCGAGCCCGCTGCATGCGACAGCACGTAGCCGAGCTCTCCTCCTTCATGAATGGAGCCGGGCATCTCCGCCGTGCAATGGCTGCCGATGTGCCCGGGAAAGGAGAACATCTTGAAGAAGCGGCGCAGGCCTTCCTCATCGAAGGATTTGTCCGGATACCGCTCGCCGTAACTCCCGTCGATGTACACCGGGCCTCTGGCTCCAGGAGCGCCATGTCCGGGACCGGACATGTAGATCATGTCCAGGTCGTATTTATTGATCAGCCGGTTGGCGTGGGTCCAGATGAATGCCTGACCCGGACTGGAGCCCCAGTGCCCAAGCAGGCGGTTCTTGATGTGTTCCGGACGCAGTGGTTCGCGCAGCAGCGGGTTGTCCTGCAGATAGATCATGCCCACCGCCAGGTAATTGGCGGTGCGCCAGTAGGCATCAAGCTGATTCAGCTCTGCCTCGCTCGGCGCCTCAACAGACCTGATCGATTCAAGGGCTCCCAGAGGTGTGAGGGTCATCAGCGACCTGTCTCGGATGGTTACGCGGAACGTAGCCATCGTTTGCCGGTGTGAATGACATGGGTATCAGGAGTTGCACTCTCAGGAGCAGCTCGTTGCCTGATGCTGTCCGCGAGGGGTCAGGTTGTGCATTGCGAAAACCCGTTTAGGGATAAGGTCCCACCGAGAGGAATCAACATTTCTGATGCTCGCTGCTGCGATGCCGCCCCTACTGACGCCAATTCTGGCTGAAATCTCGGCTCACGACCTGGAGATGGCGGAGACCCTGATCGGGGTGGCCCGGTTTGTGCTGATCTTCGTGGCAGCCCGCATTCTTGCGGAGGTGCTGGTGCGTCTGCAGTTGCCCACGATCCTCGGTGAACTGCTGGCAGGCGTGCTGATCGGTGCCTCCGGGCTGCACCTGCTCGTGCCCCCGGAAACCCAGGTGGAGCTGAGTCAGGGTCTGGTGAGCCTGGTCAGCGGACTGGTGAACGTTCCTCCGGAAGCCGTTCCCGAGATCTACAGCGAAAGTTTTCCCTCGCTTGAGTCGGTTGCAGAACTGGGGCTTTATGCCCTGTTGTTCCTCACGGGCCTGGAGAGTGAGTTGGAGGAGCTGATCGCTGTTGGCGGACAGGCCTTCACCGTGGCGGTTGCCGGTGTGGTGCTGCCGTTTGCATTGGGCACCTGGGGCCTGATGGCGATTTTTCATGTCGATGCCATCCCGGCGATTTTTGCCGGTGCCTCCATGACCGCCACCAGCATCGGCATCACTGCCAGTGTGTTCGGTGAGCTTGGCTTCCTCAAGACCCGGGAAGGTCAGATCGTGATCGGAGCTGCGGTTCTTGATGACATTCTCGGCATCGTGATCCTTGCGGTTGTGGTGGCCCTTGCCTCCGGCGGCTCCCTTGAGATCGGTCCGATCGTGAAGTTGGTGGCTGCTGCCGCTGTGTTCGTGGTGGCGGCTATCGGCCTCAGCCGCAGCGCTGCTCCGGCTTTTGACTGGTTGATTGACAAGCTGAAGGCGCCAGGTGAGGTGTTGGTGGGTTCGTTTGTGATCCTGGCGATCAGTTGTTTTGCTGCCACCGCAATCGGCCTGGAGGCTGCCCTCGGTGCTTTCGCGGCGGGTCTGATTCTCAGCAGCTCAAAGCACAACCGTGCCATTCAGGAAGCGGTTCTGCCGATCGTGACTCTCTTCGCCACAGTGTTTTTCGTGCTGGTCGGTGCCGGTATGGATCTCTCCGTGATCAACCCCTCCGATCCCTCAAGCAAAACAGCGCTGATCGTGGCCGGTTTCCTGCTGGTGGTTTCGATCATCGGCAAAATTGCTGCGGGCTGGTGCTTCGTCAGCAAGCAACCCACCCGTCGCCTGGTTGTGGGCCTGGGGATGATGCCCCGTGGTGAAGTCGGTCTGATTTTCCTGGGTCTCGGCACCAGCGCCAAGTTGCTGTCCCCTTCTCTGGAGGCGGCGATTCTGCTGATGGTGATCGGCACAACCTTCCTGGCTCCTGTGCTTCTGCGGTTGGTGATCGGCGACGACAAGCCAGATGATGACGACAAGGTTGATGAGAAGGTGGCGGCAGACCCTGTCGGCCTGCTCTGACCTGAGGCCCTGTTCGGCCGCAAAGGTTCAGTCCTTCCTCGCCAGTGAAATAAACAGGCTCCAGCCGATGGTGATCAGCGCCAGGCTTGAAGCCCAGCCTGGACCTAGAGCCCACCCCAGCAGCAGCTGGACACCAAGGCCAACGGTCAAGGCGAGCAGAAGACTGCTGATCACGAGTGCGGCCTGACGCCAGGCAGCGCTCAGCGGACCACTCTCGAGGCTTGCTTCAAGGCGGCTGAGTGGTGCGCTTAAGGGCAGGTAAAGGGCAAGGGCCCAGAAGAGGCCGCCGCTGAGTGTGCTGCTCTGCAGAAGCAGGCCTGTGGTCTGATCGAGCATCGTGACGTCATCCACCCGTCAGGACGATGGCGAAAAAGGATGCTTAGCATCGCCCCAACGTGCGGAAGATGTGGTGAGCGAAGCGCAGCAGTCCTGGTGGCAGTTCCAAGGTCATGCGGTGCACGGCCTCTCTGTCGGACCGGATCCCGACCGTGATCCTGAACATCTGCAGCGACCGGCTGTGTTGCTTGTTCACGGATTCGGCGCCTCCACCGATCACTGGCGTCACAACATTCCTGTGCTGGCAAGCACCCATGAGGTGCATGCGATCGATCTGCTCGGTTTCGGTCGCAGCGCCAAGCCTGCAGGTCTGGCCTATGGGGGTTCTCTCTGGCGTGATCAGCTGGTGGCTTACGTGCGTGAGCGCATCGGCCGGCCCACGGTGATTGCCGGTAATTCACTGGGTGGCTTCGCTGCCCTTGCCGCCGGAGCTGAACTTGGAGACGAAGCAGCCGGCGTTGTTCTTCTGAATGCCGCTGGTCCATTCAGCGATGAGCAGACCACAAAGCCCAAAGGCTGGTGGCCGAGCGCGCGTCGCTCGATCACCTCAGCCCTGCTCAAGAACGCCATGCTGCAGCGTTTGCTGTTTGAGAATCTGAGGCGACCCGCCACGATTCGCCGCACCCTCAATCAGGTGTACATCGACAAAACGAATGTTGATGACTGGCTGGTGGAAGCGATCCGGCGCCCGTCACTCGATGCCGGAGCGTTTGGAGTATTTCGCACGGTGTTTGACATTCCACGCGGTCAACCGCTGGATGAACTGTTCGCTGCGCTGAAGTCTCCACTGCTGCTGCTCTGGGGCATCCGCGACCCCTGGATCAATGCCGCAGGGCGTCGGGCCAGTTTCCAGCGTCATGCGCCTGAAGCCACCACTGAAGTGGTTCTTGAAGCCGGTCACTGTCCGCACGATGAGGTCCCGGATCAGGTGAATGCGGCCTTGCTGGAGTGGTTGTCGACCCTTGCCGGCGAAACAACGCAGGATCTGCAGCCTTCCCGGTAATTTCTGGTCAGTCTTGGGTGCCCGGTTCTGTGGCCATGACCTTCCGCCAGCAGTCCGTTCCCTATCCCCACTGGGAATTTGTGCATCCGGGCAGTGGTGATCGCCTGCGTGTGGTGCCGGAACGCGGTGGCCTAGTCACTGAATGGCTCTGTAACGGCCGTGAAGTGCTCTATTTCGATCAGGAGCGCTTCGCCGATCCAGCCAAAAGTATTCGTGGCGGCATTCCGGTTCTGTTTCCGATCTGCGGCAATCTGCCGGATGATCGTCTGCCGCTCGCCTGCGGTGACTTCAGTCTCAAGCAGCATGGCTTCGCCCGCGATCTGCCGTGGCAGATCGCGTTGCTGGCTGATCAGAGCGGCGTGATGCTCTCTCTGACCGACTGTGCCGACAGCCGGAGGGTCTATCCCTTCGGATTCAGGATCGACATGGCGATTCGACCGCTCAGTGCTGCGCTCGAGATCACCATCACCATCAGCAATACCTCCGAGTCTGAGAGTGAGCCGATGCCGTTCAGCTTCGGCCTCCATCCCTACTTCAATGTGACTGATCCCGCTCGCACGGCTGTGGAAGGTCTGCCTGGCCGTTGCTTCAATCATCTGGAGATGGCCGAAGCGCAGACGGCAAACCAGTTGAATCAGCTGGCTGAGGGGGTCGATTTCCTCACGCACGCGGCAGGACCGGTGACGCTGGTCGATGAGCAGGCAGGCACCAGGGTGCAGCTTCAGCATCAGGAACCGATGGATCTCACTGTGGTGTGGACCGACCCTCCACGAGCGATGGTCTGCCTTGAGCCCTGGACAGGCCCTCGGCAGGCCCTGATCAGCGGTGATCGAAGGCTGGAGTTGCACTCTGGCAAGAGCACCACGCTGTCCTGCCGCTACAGCGTCAGCTGACGCATGTTCATGCACAGGAACAGGCTTTGGCTAAGCCCAAGTCCGATGGCCACTGGCAGAAAGCTGTTGTGAGCGCGGCTCAAGCTGCAGCGGCTGAGGCTGCCCGCAAGATTGTGGTGATCGACGACGATCCCACCGGATCTCAGACGGTGCACAGCTGTCCGTTGCTGCTGCGCTGGGATGTGCAGACTCTGCGTCAGGGACTGCGTCATCCTTCTCCGCTGCTGTTCGTGTTGGCCAACACCAGGGCTCTGTCACCGGAGGCCGCAGCGGAGCGCAATCGTGAGATCGTTGCTTCGCTTGAGCAAGCTCTGGCTGCGGAGGGGATCAGTGATCAGCAGTTGCTGCTGGTCAGCAGGGGGGACTCCACCCTGCGCGGTCATGGGGTGCTTGAGCCCGCTGTTCTGGCTGAAGAGCTGGGTGACCGCTTCGGTGCGGTGCACGCCACGCTGCATGTGCCCGCTTTTCTTCCCGACGGACGTACCACGGTGAATGGAGTCCATCTGCTCAATGGTCAACCGGTCCATACGACCGCTTTCGCTCGCGACCGCAGCTTTGGTTTCAGCACCAGTTGTCTGGACGCCTGGCTGGAGGAAAAGAGTGACGGTGCCATTCCAGCTGCTTCAGTGCTGCGTTTGCAGGGAGAGCTGCTCGACCGTGCTGCTGAGCAACGCAGTGCGGATCTTTTTGCTGGTGGATCCAGCGGCTTCACAGAGCTTGTGGTCTGGCTTGAGGCGCTGGATGGCAATTGTTCAGTGATCGTGGATGCCGAGAGGCAGGAGCAACTGGATGCTCTTGGTGCGGCTGTGCAACAGCTGCAGGGAAGGCGTCGCTTCCTGTTTCGCTCAGCTGCGAGCCTGATCAACGGGTTGGTTGATGGGGGCTTGAGACCACTTGGTCCTCAGCCCATCAAGGCCGAGGATTTAGTGAAGCTTCGGCGCCGTGATTCAGGTGGCCAGCCTTGCCCTGGACTTGTGTTGGTGGGTTCTCACGTGCCGTTGGCCGATCAGCAGCTGGAGAGGTTGCTCAGCGAGTCACGTTGCTCCGGCCTTGAATTGCCGGTGCGGCGTATTGCGAGGGTGCTTGAGGGTGGCATCCCGGATGTGCTTCTGGCTGATCTGGAGAACGAGTGGGTGGAGTGGATGCTGGCAGTGCTGGATCGGAATCAAACTCCTGTGCTGTACACCAGCCGCGGCGAACTTTGTTTTGGTGAGGGGCCAACGGCTGACCGTCGCCGCCTGGACTTCGGTCTTGCCCTGGCTCAGCTCACCGCTCGGTTGGTTGCTGCGGTGGTCCCTCGGCTTGGCTACTTGATCAGTAAGGGTGGTATCACGACCGGCTCTGTTCTGGCTGATGGACTTGGCCTGGGAACTGTTCTGCTGGAGGGCCAGTTGATGCCCGGTCTTTCGATGGTGCGGCCGATCGCTGGGGAAGGCATCGCTGGTGTGAATGCCCTTCCCGTGATCACCTTCCCCGGCAATCTTGGCGATGCAGATACTCTTGCTAAGGCGTGGACATTGATGGAGCTTGATGAAGCGGAGTGAGCCTTTTCGTTCTCAGTTATTGATAATTCTTCAGTTTTGACGTCTTCCCGATTCCAGGATTGAAACTGTTGGTTGGATCAATCTTTTTGTAGAAGTTTGATAGATCAGTTTCGGCTTTGTATAAATGACCAACATTATGTTCGGCAGGGTACTTGGCGCCGGATTGATCGAGCAGATCGAGAATCTTCCGCTTCAATTGATCAGAATCCACTCCTTTTTTAACGACAAAATCCCAGTGGAAGACCATGCAAAGGAAGTGTGCCATCTGAAAAGATTCGGCCATCTGAGAAAGAATTTCTTCAGGGAGAATTTTATGCCAAGTTTCGCAGTTGCGGGGCAGTGCAATATCCAGTGGGAGCAATTCTCCAGAGTCGTTTTGGTTTAAAATCTGATACCGTGCTGGTGCATTCCCGGCAACATAGCGATGAAGTAATGCAGCTTTTCCTTCGGATTCGCTGCATTCAAAATAGGCATGATCGCCATCACTTTCCCAGTTTTTTTCTAATAACCCCCGTGTTTCTTGGATTGATTGATCGCTCGCCAGAATGATCATGTGGTGTTCATATTGATCGCGAAAAGCTCTCATCCTGGCTGGTAGATGGTCTGGAACCATCTGAGAGATGCAATGCAGAGTTCGGTCGGAAAAGTGATCCTGAAAAAGTGGTGTCGGCCACTGCGAGACGATTCGATCAACGTTCCGCTTGATGCCGAACAGCTTGGGAATAAAGCCTGTGCCAAAATATTTGATGGCTAGATAAGCATCTTTGCAGTAGAGGTCTGCACCGTCAAAATAACTGCGATGCAAGTATTCGCCCATGTCAGGCAGGTGTTGAAATCCTGTGAGAATCTGTTTGCGCAGTTCCGTGAGCTGTTCCGGTTTGTTGGTGCCCAGATAGAAAACTTTTTCTGTTTTGGGTTTTGGAAACGTGTCAAGTCTGACAGCAAAAACTGCCAGCTTGCCTGCGCACCCACTGGCCTCACGCAAGCGTCGTTGATCGGCATTGAATCGAGCAGGAATTGATGATGTGACATCCCTGACCCGTTTCTGATAATCATGGTCTGAGGCTAATCGCTCACAAGGCGCTAAATGTTCAGTGTTGAAATCAGACTTCTGAAGTGTGGTTAATATTTCTTCCGGACATGTGCCGAGTTCAATCCCGAGATGATTGACCAGCTCAAGCTGCCCGGTTTGATTGAGTTGGGCAAAGAGTGAATATTCCGTGTATGCAGGACCGCGATTGACCAAATTACCGCCAGAGTTATTGCAGATGCCTCCCACAACGGACGCACCAATGCACGATGAGCCGATCACGGAGTGAGGACCTCGTCCCAGTGGTGATAACTTTTCCTCCAACTGATATAAACTTGATCCCGCGAAAGCAATCACTTGATTGCCGCCATTGAGTAAAATTAATTGATCTAAATTTAGAGTATTAATGATGACGACATCCCTGTCGTAGTTGTTTCCATCAGGTGTGGAACCCCCTGTCAGCCCGGTATTGGCTGCTTGGAGAATGATGATTTTGTCGAGCTTGACACATAATTCAAGCGTTTTCCAAAGCTGCAACAGAGTCTTCGGCATGACCACTGCACAGGCCATGCCCTGACCGACGCGTATGCCGGTTGTGTAGGGCTTGGTCTGCTCACTGCTGGTTAAGACCTGCTGCTGCCCAACCAGGGTCACCAAGCCGTTCTCCAGTTCCTGCAATCGGTCCTGTCTCATCGTGATGCGGCTTCTGTCCGCAACTTGAGCCTATGAAGAATCTATTGGATTAGCGACAGTGTGTTCTGCACTGCTGCTCACCTGGCTTGAAAGCGACGTAGGTCTACAGCCTTCTGGAGACATCCAGGACTATGGATGGGGACGGCCTTATTCAGCATCCAGGTTTTGATGATGAAATGTCCCCGAATATTGATGCACTGATGTCTCAGAGCTAGATCCGAACATCTTTGAGACGAATTGTTTGCTTGGGATCGTCTTGAGGTCTGACTGGCTGCGCTCCTTTTTATTCAGTCGTCTTGGATCAATGCGGATCTCGTACTGTGGAATTCTCCGGTGTGGGATGTCTAGGGGTTGTTGGTGTTAAATATGCACAGGAAATCAGTAGGAATGTCGCCAGCCAAATGTAATACTGCGCGAAGACCACAGCATTGAATTGCAGGAATATCAATAATGTCAGTGTACTGGCCAGCCAGAAATTGATTTTTTCCTTGGCCTGCGCTACCCAATTCATGATAATTAAGGCAAGCATAATAAGCCTTGTGCCATCGACTCCGGTCAAGATCATTCTGGTCCCTGTTGCTTTGCCATGATCGCCAAATTCCCGTGTGGTCGAGAAAAGCATGTTGAGCAGGAATCCTGATGGTTGATCCAGCAGAAACGGTATCGAGATGATCAGTGGAATGATCAGTGCCACTGCGCTGTAGGTCAGGATTCTTTTTCTGCTTGAGATGCTGTTGCCTGAACTCGAATTTGCCTTGAGCCCTAAGAGAAAGCTCGGTAGAAGAACGATGCCGACGTGCTTGATACTCAGGGAAAGACCGAACATCAGCGCGGAGAGTTTGGGTTTGCGGTTAAGTTGTTGGCCTGCGATAAGAATGGGCAAAATGGCTGCAAATTCAAGATGTTGGACATTGATGATGTATGCGCTCCAGCGTCCTAAAAGCAGAATGCTGCAAGCGATGATTCCTGATACCGGTTTGCGTTGTTGATAGTAGATGCTGAAAGTGACGACGCCGATGCATAAGTGGAGCAATAAGTTTATTTGTTTCCATGTGTTGATGAAATCTACAAACCTCGATGTACCAAAGTGATTGAGTATGCTGGCAAAGTAATAGCTTAGTGGAAGGTAGGTTGGATATTTGCTGTTTTCTCTTAGCGAATTTCCTATGATTCTTGTGTAAGGGTTGAGATGATTTGTGATTTTTTTGCCTTCTTCCCAGACGTGATAAATGTCTTCGCTCAATAGTCGTTCTGTGCCTTTTAGCCCCCATGCATAATGCACGAAGATGGTTACGATAATCAGCGTGATTCCAGCAAATACAAGAAAGGTTCTCTTGTATTTCATCGTTGGTTTGTCCTTTGGGTAGGCTGTTTGTCTTAGCAATCATTGAGTCATTTATTTGCGAATATGCGTTTTCCGATGTTCTTTTTGCTTGCGAGGGATTGGTTCTGCATGGTTGATTCTTGCTGAGCCAGCGGCGAGATGCTTGCTGTTGCTCACTGCACGATGCAAATAAAAATTGTCAACCAATGATGATTGTTTCATTGATGCACATCTGCTTGCTGCTTCGTTAATGCATGTTATGAGGATATTTTGGTGAAGTTTGGCATTGCGCCTAGAACACTTGATCTGATTTTATCACTTTGAGGAATGAATGATGCAGTCCTTTTGTCGGATTAATCTGATGGTTGATCCATGTCTGGCATTGCTTCTGTCTGTTTTGGGGTATCACTCATATCTGAAAAGTCATGTCTCAATTTCTGATCGTCATGCTTCAATGTGAATGGGTTGGGTCATGATTCGATGCCAGTGATTCTGAGAATCAGGCCGCTTCGCTGGCTTGGATTATGGCGATAAATCAATTCAGTTTTGATGTTTTCCAGGATCGGGTTGAGCAGCTCCGTGCTCTTGTCAAGGTTGGCAACAATGTCTCCAACTTTTGGTGTATATAGCATCATTTTGCCCGCCCCGTCTTTGACGATAAACTGATCACGATCGGGTTCATATTCGATCAATGATTTGTAGGGGATTCTATTGAGATGACGTTTGGCTGAAAGTCTTGATTTTTGATTAATGATGATATTTACGTCATCACCTGATTCGCGAATTTTCCTGCTAATTTTATAGAGTTCTTCGTAAGTTGATTGTATGTAAGCCTGTTCAAATTTTTGTTCTGAGATATTGTTTAAAAAGGTGTTTTTCGCTGTCGCATGGTCGATTCCTACAATCATCGATGAGGCTAGGGCTGCTCCGGCGACCTTGATTCCGGGCTTAGCTTTTAGCCCTCTGTTGAGTTCAATTGTCTGAATCCATACCCATCCGATGTTGATGGTTGCGATGAGTTGAAAAGGAAGTGAGAGATAGCTGCTTGCATCGAACTCGTAGGTAATTCCCAGTGCTGCAGCGTAAGCGAAGCCGGCAACATTGATCGCGTCTAAAAGATTGAAAGTAATCTTATGTCTTAAGATGAGTGCTATGCGCGTGGATGCGATAATTGCAAAGATATAAAAACGGAAGTCAAGGATGATTTTGTATGCCGCATCTTCATTGTATGCCCCTTCTGCTGCATAGCTGCTTGGTATTAACGCTAGAAAAATATAGCTTACTGAGAAAATCAGTGTAAGGCTGCAAATCCATTTCTCGAGTTTGTTTCTTTGTGATGACAGGTTTTGACTGATGATGTTGTTCTGATCATTGTGCCTGCTGATGTTGTCAGTGAGCCATAGGCTTGCCGCTGGAATGATGAAGAGCAGGATCGCAATATCTTTTATATATATACCCAGCAATGCCCAGAGGAAGGTGAGATAAAATTTTGACGTTTTCCCCGTTCTGCGATAGTCAACATAGGATGTTGCGTAGAGCATGAAAACAAGGCAAAGTAGTCGCTCGCAATAGATCACATGAAAGAACGTGGTTCCTGTTGAAGGGTGAATCAGTAGCAGGCATGTTATTAAAAGGATTGTTGACTGTTGAGCTGTTTCCCTAAGCTGTAGGCCGTTCAGGAATTTGGTGATCAGTACCACAATTCCAATTAATTCAGCAGCGCTAAACAGCATCCATGTTTTGATGTGGATGGTAAACCAGCTCAGGATATGAAGGTCTTGATGGGCAAGAGGAAAGAAGCGATAGTCGCTTCTCCGCATCGTTTCATCAATGAAGCTTCCTCGGATTGAGAAGTTGTCGAGGAAATGTCCTTGGACCAAGTCAGGGTACCAACCGACCATATCTTTATAGATATAAGTTGTTCCTGTAATCATCGCCACCGTGTAGGCGATGAAGATAATTGAGGTGATTGGGTTATTTCTGATGAAGCCCAGCATAGATTCAATAGGGCCTCTTGGTTTCTCTTGAGGGTTGAGAGATTCCCTGCGTGTGTACGTGTAGATGCGGTTGATCAGATATCCCAGTGAGATCACCAGCAGGATCAGCCAGATGTCATGTACGGTTACTTGGTACTGGCGCAGCAGTGCTCTCCCTGGTTTGGACTCTGGTGATGGCAGAGAGCTTAAATTTTGATTCACCCACCACCAGAGGCCGAGACCTATTGCCCCTAGTGTGATTGTGAGCCAGATGACAACATTGGGAGTGCGATGTTGAGGACTCTCTTGTGACTGATCACTCATGAATGGTGATTTCCGTTGAGGTTGATTTGATTGATGTCAGCGGTGCTTGATAATCAACCTGTTTTCTGTTCAGAAACGTTCGATGATTGAGCTGGCAAATCCGCTGCAGCTCACGGGATCCACTTGGGGTTCCATCAGACGAGCCAAGTCATAGGTCACTTGTTTATCGGCGATGGCAGCGCTTAGGCCCTTGGTGATCAGTTCAGCAGCTTCCTGCCATCCAAGAAACTCGAGCATCATCACTCCACTCAGAATCACTGAACCGGGATTGATGCGATCCAGGCCTGCATGTTTCGGTGCGGTGCCGTGGGTTGCCTCAAAAATCGCAGCTTTTTCACCGATGTTTGCGCCCGGCGCCATGCCAAGTCCGCCCACCATTGCAGCAGCAGCATCAGAGATGTAGTCACCGTTGAGATTGAGGGTGGCCAGGATTGAATATTCCTGAGGTCTGGTCTGGATTTGCTGGAAGATACTGTCGGCAATCCGGTCATCCACCATCACCATGGAGCGCCACTGCCCGTTGCCGTGGCTGTTGCCGATGGAGTCGATCACGGCTCGCACTTCTGAATCGATGTTGGCTTTCTTTTCGTCGGTGAGGCTGTCGTAGCCAGGTTCAATCATGCGGGCATTGGCCTGCACGCTTAAGCCTGAGTCCTTTTCCAGGTTGCCCAGGATCCAGCTTTCCCGCTCGGTGATGCAAACGTCACGGAATTCAGTGGTTGCTAGTTCATATCCCCAGTCGCGAAATGCACCTTCTGTGAATTTCATAATGTTGCCTTTGTGCACCAGGGTGACATGGCGTTTGTTTCCCTCAAGCCTCAGGGCGTGTTGGATCGCTTTGCGGATGTGACGCTGGCTCCCGTGCTTGCTGACAGGTTTGATACCGATACCTGATCCCTCCGGGATCTGTCGTTTTCCGAGTTTGCCGTTGGCTGGGATCACCACCTCATTGAGGTGCTTGCGAAGCTCCTGACCAACAGCATCGTCAGCTTCCCATTCCACGCCCATATAAATGTCTTCTGTGTTTTCCCGATAAACGATCACATCAAGATCCTGAGGACGCCTGTGTGGGCTGGGCGTTCCTGCGTAGTAGCGGCAGGGACGCACACACGAATAAAGATCGAAGATCTGGCGCAGGGCCACGTTCAGCGAGCGGATGCCTCCACCCACGGGGGTCGTCAGGGGGCCTTTGATGGCAACGCCATAGGTGCGTATCGCTTCGAGCGTGTCTTCTGGCAGGTACTGGTAGGTCCCGTACAGATCACAGGCTTCATCGCCGGCGTAGACCTTGAACCACTGAATCTGCTTATTGCCTGCGTAGGCCTTGTTCACCGCAGCATCCAGGACTTTCTGCGTCGCCGGCCAGATGTCGATGCCTGTGCCATCACCGCGGATGAAGGGAATGATCGGGTTGTCGGCCACCACGGGTTGTCCGTTTTCGAAGTGAATCGGTGTTCCCTCTGCGGGGGCTGTGATCTTCTCGAACTGGGCCATGGCTTGGTTGCTGCGGGGCGACTTCACTTTGTGGCGAGCCTATGACTCGATAGGCAATCCCTAAAGTCATTTCGATCCGCCCCCATTCCCATGCCGAAGTCAGAGGGTGTGTGCGTTGTGGCGGCCTGTTTCAACGAGGAGGATGTCATCACGCGTTTTGTGGAGCGTGTGCTGCCGGTCCCCGGAGTCGACAAGCTGGTGCTGATCGACGATGGCTCGTCCGATGCCACGGTTGAACGCATCCGCGCCTGGATGAAGGCTCATGCCGGTTCGCCTGTGACTCTCCTGGAGCTCACGCGTAATTTCGGCAAGGAAGCGGCGATGCTTGCCGGCCTTGATCACGTCAATGGTCGCTGCGGCGCAGCAGTGCTGATTGACTCCGATCTGCAGCATCCCCCTGAACTGATTGAACAGATGGTGCATGAATGGCGGGCCGGAGCTGAAGTGGTCACCGCAGTGCGAGATGACCAGGATCAGGAATCGCGCCTGAAGGTGGCCAGTGCTCATTGGTTCTATCGCGTGTTCAACAAGGTGGTGGATTCCATCGAGCTCCAAGAGGGAGCAGGCGATTACCGCCTGCTTGATGCAGCTGTTCTTGATGCAGTCACTCAGTTGCGCGAGTCCAGTCGTTTCTCCAAAGGGTTGCTTCCCTGGACGGGCTACTCAAGTGTTGAGCTCTCCTATCAACGGGTCAGCAGGGTTGGAGGCCAGACCTCCTGGAGTCCGCTCAAGCTGTTCAGTTATGCCTTTGACGGCATTTTTTCCTTCTCGGTTCTGCCTCTGAAGATGTGGACGGGCATTGGAGTTCTGGTTTCGTCGCTCAGTCTTCTTTATGCCCTTGTAATCATTCTGCGCACAGCGATCTTCGGTGTGGATGTCGAGGGTTACGCCTCATTGATGGTGGCGGTGCTGTTCATCGGAGGAATTCAGTTGATCGGCATTGGAGTGCTCGGTGAATACGTCGGCCGCATCTATGTCGAGGCGAAGTCACGCCCTCACTACTTCATCCGTCGCATTTACAAGTCCTGAAGAGCGCGCCATTCACGCTGTCGCCAAGTTGAGGCTGCAAAGGGCTGGGAAACAGCAAATCCCACTGTCGCCAGATCGATGTCGAGAGGACCACCGGGGTGGGCCAGCAGCAGCGGAGGGGTGGAACCTGGTTGTGGATCCGCGCTGCTGAGCTCTTTCCAGGCCGCAAGCATTGGAGCTCCTGCCATCTGGCCGGTGAACAGCACGCCGGCGAAGCTCTGATTGCTGGCAAGACCGCAGCGATGGATGGCTGGCCGGGCTTTTCGACTGAGCAGTTGGAGTGTCAGCCACTTCAGCAGGCCGAATTGCCGTACCGCATCCCCCCAGTAGCGCAGGGGCAGACCAGTGGGTAGTGGTTCCTCCGTAAGACGAATCCAGCTGATGCCTTTTCCCTTGGCTCTGGCCAGAACAGACTTCAACACGATCGGCACCAAATGAATGTGTTGATGGCCATCAAGATGGATGGGTCTATCTCCGCAGAACCCGCGGAAGCGTTCGATCTGAGCATCAACTTCAAGTTCGAGTTGGGATTCGATCCTCTTTCGGGATGGATGTCGGCGCGGCAGGAGTGACAGCAAAAACCACTGTCCGAAAGATCGCTTCAGATGGCCATGGGAATCAACAAGATCGGGCACCAGTGCAGGGTCGGAGCAGGCAGGCCCCTCAGTTAGGCAGAGGTGCAGACAGATCTGCAGTTCTGGGTGTGTGAGCGTCAGCTGCTGCCAGGCATCAAAACCATCAGCTGCGACTGGGCCATTCACCAGAAGACTGCAACTGTCCAGTCGTTCCTGGCCGGCAAGTTCCAGGATGGCTTGGTTTGTGGCAGGGCTCAGTCCGAGATCATCGGCGTGGCGCAGAGGTCTGATCGTGAACTCCCTGCGTCGTCGGCTGAACCGAGCTGCCTTGGACCAGATCAGAGCATTCAGCGCCGTGGGAGTGAACACCAGAATGGCAACACGCACAGGCTCGCCGATAGCAGCAGGCAGGGCGAGTGGTAGCAGTGCGCTCACCGTGAGGTTGATTACGTACTGAACAATCAGCCAGCGTCTGGCAAAGCTGTGGCCACCGGTTTCAGGCCGGAAGGTCAGACGTGCGTGCCCCAGATAGCCGGCCAGAGATGCGGCGAGAAATGCCACTGGATTCGCCAGCCAGATTGGAATCAATATCCCCAGTGCCAACAGCACCAGTGCATGCACGGCTGCGGCAACCACTCCCACTAGTCCGTAGAGGCTGAGCCTGGAGCTGAGATTGCGCGGAATCATGAGCGCAACCGTAACGGTCACTGGCCGTTCAGGTCAGCAGCCTTCACCCTGAATGCATCGACGAAGATCAGGTGAACGCAGGAGAAGCGGTCGACAGCATGCAGCTCGCCCAGGCTCTGGCTTCGGCAGTGACTCTGGTGAGGCATCGTTTTCCCGCAGCCAGCGTCAGTCTCAATCCCTGGCGTGATGATCCTCAGACGCGTCAGTGGAAGGAAGACCAGACCCTTGATCTGGCCTTTCATTTTCCTGGCTGGAGTCCCAGCCTGGAATGTCGCAGTTTGCTTCTGCAGCTGCGATTACAGCGGAACAGCGACGATGGCGAATCTTCACTTGCGCCGAATCTGCTGGGAGTGCTGATTCGCGGCATGACCTTCGACGGAGAACGCTGGCGTCTGGTGACGATGGGCGATTGGCAGCCCGAGGGTTCGCACCTGCCGCAACCCGAGCAGGTTCAGCAGTTGCGTGGAATCTGCCGGGACTTGTTTGATTTGTTCGCCAATCCGGCAGCGACGGGCACAGCGGCGTAACCCTTCGCAACCCTTCGGGCTCTTCGGCGAAGTTCGATTTTATGGTTGCCTACACCATCAAGTCCATCCCATGTCCGTAGCTCTGGCTGCTCAGCTCCGTGAAGGCACCAAGAAAGCTCACACGATGGCCGAGAACACCGGTTTCGTTAGCTGCTTCCTTAAAGGCGTTGTCGATAAATCCAGCTATCGCAAGCTCGTTGCAGACCTCTACTTCGTTTACTCCGCCATGGAGGAGGAAGTCGATCAACTCAAGGATCATCCCGTCGTGGGTCCGGTTGGCATGGAGCAGCTGAACCGCAGGGAGTCACTGGAAAAGGACCTTGCCTACTACTTCGGTGAAAACTGGAAGGATGAAATCAAGCCTTCCCCTTCTGCTTCGGCTTATGTCGAGCGGATCCACGAAGTAGCTAAGCAGTCTCCCGAACTTCTCGTCGGTCACCACTACACCCGCTACATGGGTGATCTTTCGGGTGGCCAGATCCTGAAGAACATTGCTCAGAAGGCGATGAATATGGACGGTGACGACGGTCTGCGCTTCTACGTCTTCGATGAAATCGCTGATGAGAAGGCTTTCAAGACCAGCTATCGCGCCACCATGGATGAGCTTCCTATTGATCAGGACACTGCTGACCGCATCGTTGAGGAGGCCAACAATGCCTTCCACATGAATATGCACATGTTCAAAGAGCTGGAAGGCAATCTCGTGGCTGCCATCGGCAAAGTTCTGTTCGGCTTCCTTACACGGCGTCAGCGCTCCGGTAGCACAGAAACCGCCGCTGCTTGATGGCGTCGGCTGAACCTTCGCCAGGGGGTTTCAACTCCATTCGGGTTCTGGTGCCAGGCACCGGAACCCGTTTTCGTTGTGGTGGTTTGAGCGTCGCTCTTCAGACGGCTCGCATTCTCAGCACAATTTGTCCTACAGAGATCGTCACCTATCAGCAGCGCCAGATTGATCAACCATTTCTTGATGATCTTCTCCAAGCTGCAGCATCTCAAGACCGCTCACTTTGGTTAGTGAGCTGGGGCTTTCATATTCCTTGGCTGCTGCGTCGCCTTAAGAGCCGATTCGTGGTGTATCAAGCCCACAGCACTGGATATGGATTTGATCTTCCGCCGGGAGTTCCTGTGCTGGCGGTCAGCCGCAACACTCTTGGTTACTGGGGCGATCGTGCCCCGAGGAACCCGTTGTTTCTGTTGCCGAATGCTCTTGAACCACAGTGGCTGCAGCGCGGTGATCGTGACGGCAGAGCGAGTCAAAGAGTGATTGATGTGCTGGTACAGCAGCGCAAGAGCAGTTCTTACGTTCTCAAGCAGCTAGTGCCCGCATTACGCTCTCGTGGCCTGCGGGTTGAGGTGCAGGATGGCTGGGTTGACGATCTTGTGGATCTGTTCAATAGCACCAAGGTTTATCTCTATGACTCTGCAGAGCACTGGCGCGCTGCTGGAGTGAGCGAAGGTTTTGGCTTGCCCCCATTAGAGGCGATGGCTTGTGGCTGTGTGGTTTTCAGCAGCTTCAACCATGCCCTCGCCGATACCCTCACGCCCGGTGTGATGGGCCATCAGATCGGCTGCGGAAGCCTCGACCATGACCTGAGTCGAATCGCTGCTGCTGTGGCCACACCAACTGATTGGCGTCCATCTGCTGAAGCTCTGGATCCGTGTCTGCAGAGTCACTCCGAGCCTGCATTGGTGGTGCGATGGCAATCGGTGTTGCAGCAGTTGAACGAGCTTCTTCCCGCTTTCCGCAGGAGTTCGCTGTTGAAGTCGCAACCGCTCTGGCGTCTGCGCTGGAACCGGCGCTTCCGCGGACTGGTCAGGGTGGTCAATCGGTTTCCTGGCTGGCCTGTGGGCCGGAAACGTTGAGGGCAAGGGCGGTCTAAGGTCCGTTTATCTGCAAATAGACCGCTTTGTGAGCAACAAGGTAGGTCTTTGACGGTCTCCATGCCCTTGCAAAGTCAGACCTGGAGCAATCTCCGTCAGCTGCTCAGTGAGTTGCCCCGGCGGCGAGTTCGTCTGTTGATCCTGGTGCTGCTTGCTTCCCTGGTGCAAGGGCTGCTGGATGTTTTTTTGGTGGCTTTGTTAGCCCGTCTTGTGGGGTTGTTGGCTGGCGCGTCTCTGGAGGATTACCTGCCGGGGATCAAGGTGTTTGGTGGTGGTTTTCTGGATCAGTCGGGTTGGCTGGTGGCGCTCCTGATTGCTTCTTTCTGGCTGTCCTCAGGGATTCGTTTCGCGGTTGCCTTGATGCAGAGCCTTCTTAGTGCAGAAGTTTGGAATGACCTTGTCAACAAGGTATATGACAATCTTATGCGCCAAAAGTATGAATTTTTTATTCGCCAACGCACGGCTAATCTTTCTGAAAAATTTAATCGAATACTGAATAGTGTTTCCACGGGAGTGATCAGTCCGATACTTTTAATTGCTGGAAACTTGGTTTCGGTCGCTTCACTTCTGGTCGGAGTAGTGGTGGTTCTGGGACCCAAGGCTTTGACGGTCTTCGCGTTGATGTTATTGGCCTATGTAATTTCTTCTAAAATTATTACGCCCTATTTGCGTCTATCAACAAAACAGCGAATTCGTTATGGCCGACGAATTAATTTATTGCTTATGGAGTCTCTTCGCTCAATGCGGGAGGTTCAGCTATATTCGGCAGAAAAATATTTTGTTTCGCGATTCGCTCGTGACGGTATGATCGCTAAGCGTTACGACAGGCTTGGGCGTTTACTCCCAGATGTACCTCGCTTAGTGATTGAGCCCGCAGGAATCACGATTCTATTTGTGGTTGGAATCGTCCCATCCATGCTCATGGGTGATGCAGAGGGTATCAAAAATTCAGTTCCCTCATTGTCAGCGGTGTTGGTTGCACTGCTCCGGATTTCGGGCCCGTTGCAATCGATGTTTCGCAGCATCAACCGCTTGCGCGGTGGTTTGCCTGAAATAGCAGATGCCCTTGAGTTGCTCAGTCTCAAGCCCAAGCGTTATCTGATCAGTTCTCCTGGAGTGCCTACTCCTGATGGGGTGATGCCACGCCGTTATATCCAGCTTCTGGATGTGAGCTTTAGCTACTCCCAGGATGCCAAGCCAGTAATCAACGGTATCAATCTGTCAATCCCTATCGGTGCTCGCATTGCCCTTGTAGGACGAACAGGAAGTGGTAAAACCACCCTCGCTCATTTGATTTTGGGGTTGTTTCAGCCTACGCAAGGCGAGCTGCTTCTCGATGGAATTGAGGTGTCAGATCAAGAGGCTCCGGCATGGCAGGCTAATTGTGCTTTCGTGCCTCAGACGATCCGTTTGATCGACGGCAGTATTCGCGACAATGTTGCTTTCGGTTGTGATGCCGATGAGATCGATGACGACCAGGTTTGGGCTGCTTTAGAGGCTGCTCAGTTTGAAGAATATGTGGCAGGAATGACTTACGGCCTCTACACGATGATTGGTGAAAATGGCATCAGGCTCTCAGGTGGTCAGCGCCAACGCTTGTCATTAGCCAGAGCATTTTTCCGCGGTGCCAAGGTGCTGGTTCTCGATGAAGCCACTAGTGCGCTTGACAACAAAACTGAGCACGATGTAATGCAGGCTCTCGATATTGTTGGACGCCGATGCACAACAATTGTGATTGCCCACCGTCTTTCGACGGTTAAAAAGTGTGATCTGATTTATGAAATGGCCAATGGTCAAATCATCGCTAGTGGTGATTTCCAGCAGCTGCAGGAACGTTCTCCTTCGTTTCGTGAAATGGCCCTGATCGAGGCCGAGTGAGGGCGCGATGGCGGATTTCGTTGTTCTCGCCACTGCCGATTGGGACCATCCGCTTTGGACCAACAAACAGCACACGGCCTTGACTTTGGCGGCGGCTGGCCATCGTGTTCTTTACGTGGAATCACTAGGTATTCGCCCGCCGCGTGTGGGTGCTGCAGATTGCACTCGAATTGTTCGGCGTTTGCGGCGCTTGCTGCAACTTCCGCGTCAGCGACAGCACCAACTTTGGGTGTGGTCTCCACCGGTGTTGCCCGGTGGTCATAGCGGTCGTGCACTTCAGCTCAATCGTCTGCTTCTAAAAGGCGGTCTGGAGCTCGTTTGCCGTTGGCTTGGGTTCACCAATCCGATCCTGTGGACCTACAACCCCCTCACCACCCTGTATCTCGATCCTGAAAGCTTCGCAGGCAGTGTCTACCACTGTGTAGATCGCATCCAGGATCAGCCCGGGATGCCTGTGGCCCGTATTGAGGCCAGTGAACAGGCACTGTCGCGAGCGGTTGGTGTGGTTTTTGCCACATCGCCGCAATTACAGGTCAGCCACAGGCAGTGGAACCACCACACCCTGATGTTTGGGAATGTGGCGGACCATGTTCATTTCAGTCGCGCTCGGCTGGGAGATTCGGCCGCTCCCTTGTGTTGCCCTGAGCGTCTGGTGCAAGTCGATCGGCCAAGGCTGGTGTTCATGGGAGCCATCGATGCCTACAAGCTTGATCTGGACTTGTTGCTGCAGTTGGTCAAGCGCTGTTCCGCATGGAGCTTTGTGCTGATCGGTCCGGTGGGCGAGTGCGACCCCTCGACGGATGTTGCGTCACTACAAGCCTGTTCCAACGTCGAGTTGGTAGGGCCTGTGCCCTATGCCGATCTTCCTGGCTGGCTGGCCCATGCCGACGTGGCACTGCTGCCGTTGAAGGTGAACGGCTACACCCGACATATGTTTCCTATGAAATTCTTCGAATATCTCTCGTCGGGATTACCGGTGGTGGCGACCGAGATCCCCGCCCTGGAGGTCCATGCCGATGTTGCCTGGCTTTGTCCACCTGAGGTCGAGTCATTTGAGCAAGCAATTCACGCTGCCCTTGCTGGAGAAGGTCCGAGTCTTCAGCAGCGCCTTGAGAGGGCTGCAACGCAGACCTATGAGGTGCGTACCGCTTCAATGCTGGACTATCTCGATCGCGTTGGTCTGCTGGCGGAAGCGCAGCGCAATCAGGCGGATTCTCTTCGCACTCAACAGTTTTTGTTGCAGCGTTCAGCCATCTGGCTGAGGGGGTTAAGCAGTCGCGTATTGGTAGCTCTCAGTCACCGCCTGATGCGTGGCGGCCACCCTCGCGCTGCTGTGAAGGTGCTCCAGGGAGTGGCTGAGAGTCCCTGGAGTGATTGCCTTTTGCAAGGGGGGCTTGTGCTCCCTCTCGTGCGCTGTGGCGACTACCGGCAGGCCCGGCTGGTGATGGAGAAGCTTTGGCAGATCTATGGCCACGTGGGTGAACTCAAGCAGCTGCTGTTTCGCCGCGGTAACCGCCCATCCGAGCGCAGTCAGCAGGTGTTGCTGTTCGAGGAATTGGTCACAAGTTCAGTTCTGCCCCTCTATGCCCTCAACTATTGCCAGGTGGTGCTCGCGCATCGCTGCGTGGACGTGAAGGATGACGAGCGCATGTGTCAGTCGGCCTTGAACATTGCCGCCATGGCCAGTGCTCTTGAGCAGGATCCCGGCACCTTGATTTGTTTGCGCTCAAATCGCCGCAACCGCAGCAAGCTCTTGGTTTCTTGTTATGCCACGCTCCTGCGCCTGTATCTGGGGTTGCAGCAGTTTGATGACTTAGGTGCCTTGGGCATGCGTTGTTTGACCTGGGCGGAATCGTTGAATCTCGAGGCGATTGATGCCGACACTTCGTATCGGCTCACCCGCAACATCCTGCGGGTGTTGTTGGTCAATGTTCTGGAGGCTTGGACGCAGCATGATCATGCGCTGATGCAGCGTTCATCGCGCGTGATTGCGCGCGTACATAACCACTGCCATCGCAGAGTCTTTGATCAGCAATCGGCCCAGGAGAATCACCGCGGCTTTGCCGATGCGGTGTTGGAGCGGGTGCAGCTTTTGGAGCATGCTCAGCACAGGGGCGATTCGGCGGGAGACGCAGAGGAGGCCCTGCCAAGTCTGATGTTGCTGATGCTGAAGAGTGAACGCGAGCTGGTCAGTGAATTGATCCGGCAAGAGCATTTGAACAAAGTTTTGCCTCTTTTCAGTCCCTATCTCGCAGGAGTGCCGCTTTGAGCGATTCGAAGCGCGTGGTGCTTTATATCGACAGCCTCAAGTTGGGAGGAGCTGAACGCGTCACCTTGACCTGGTCCAATTGGCTGCATCAGGCGGGATGGCAACCATTGGTGCTGACCCGCAAGCCCATGAGTTGGGATTTCTATCCCCTGCCTCAGGGAGTCACAAGGGTGGTGGAGCCTTCGGACAATTCCTGGATGCGTCGCTTGGGCCCTCTGGCGTTTCCTCTCAGGGTCCTGCGTCTTCAGCGTTGGTTGGATGCACAGAACGTGGGGCTCGCGATTGGTGTGACCTCGCTGCCGGCGATCAAGTTGCTGTTTGCGGCTCGATTGCTGGGCATTCCGTGTGTGGTGTCTGAGCGAAACTTCCCGCCGTTAAAGCGAATTGGCTGGATCTGGAGTGGGCTGCGCCGCCTCAGTTACCCCTGGGCTGCGCTCCACCTGGTGCAGACCGCAGCGGTTGGGAAGTGGATGGCAGCCCACCTGGGGGTTCACCGGCAGTTGTTGCTTCCCAACCCAGTGCAGTGGCCGTTGACTCGTTTTCATCCCAGTCTTGAACCCCATGATTGGCTCTCCTCTCAAGGCTGCGGTTCTTCCGATCCTGTGCTGCTGGCTGTTGGAACCAAAGCCGACCAGAAGGGTTTCGATCGTCTTCTGCGCTGGTGGATCCCCCTGGCGCAAGCTGATGCCCGATTGCACTTGGTGATCGCGGGCCTGGATGAACGTCCGTATCACGGTCGCGATCAGCAGGCGGACTTACGGACGTTGCTGCTGAATCAGCCTGAGCTTCAGGTGCGGCTTCATTTTCCAGGACGTGTTGGCAACCTGGCGGACTGGTACCTCCGCTCGCAGCTCTTCGTACTCTCGTCTCGTTATGAGGGTTTTCCCAATGTGTTGTTGGAGGCGATGGCTGCTGGATGCTGTTGTGTAAGCGCCGATTGCCCCCAGGGACCTGCTGATTTGATCCAAGACGGCATCAACGGTCGTTTGCTGCCTGAGGCGGCATCGGATTTGCAATGGGTTCAGCTACTAAGAGAGTTGTTGTCGGATGCCGCTGAGCGGCAACGCCTGGCTCTCAATGCGCTGAAGGTGAGGCAGTTATTTGCCCCCGCGGTTTTACAGCAGCGGTTGATACGAGCCCTTGAATGCGTGGTGAAGCAGGAGGCAGCGAACTGAAATGCAGCAGGCAGACCGTGAGCAAACCGATGACCTTTGGCTTGTGTTGCCGCACTTGGGCCCAGGTGGAGCTCAGAAGGTGGCGTTGCTGGCTGCAGGGTTTTTCATCGATAAGGGTTGGCGCGTGCGCCTTGTGACAATGCTGCCGGGACCGGCGAAGGCCCATGCCATTCCTGAGGGGCTGTTGGTCACCGATCTCTCCATGGCAGTTGATGCTCTCTGGAAGCGTGATTACTGGAATCGTTCCTGGCTCGCTCGTGGCCGTCGATTTCTGGCACCGCAGCGTCGGCTGCATCGTCTCCTGGCCAGGCTTGTGATGGGGCCTCTGGTGGGAGTGTTGGAGTCGGTGCAACCGGGCCAGCGCAACTGGAGATCCTGCTTGCTGCACTGGTGTGTGCAAGGAATTGACGGGCCGCCGTCTTGGGAGCTCGAACGGTTGCTTGAGACTCATTCCCCCAGCCGGGTGGTGTCGTTTCTCAGCCGCACCAACATGCGTGTCTGTAGTGCTTTTTGGTGGCGGGATTGCCACTTGGTGGTGTCGGAACGCAATGATCTGCGCAAGCAACAGTTGCCGTTCCCATGGCCGCGCTTTCGTCGCTTGCTGTATCGCCGAGCGGATGTGCTGACGGCGAATACCACTGGAGTGATGGAAAGCCTGGTGCCCTTATTTCAGGCTCGTCAGCTGGCCTTGCTCCCCAATCCGCTGCCCATGCCTATGGTTCCTGCCGCGGTGGGGTCGGCAGGCGATCGCCAGGGGTTTGTAACCGTGGCGCGGTTGGTGTCGCAAAAGGGTATCGATGTGCTGATTTGCGCTCTTGCTCAAACCGCCAGCGCGGCGCGCAGCTGGACGCTGAACCTGGTGGGTGATGGGCCGGAACGGGAGGCGTTGGAGCGGCAGGTGCAGGAGGCCGGTCTGCAGGAGCAGGTGCAGTTCCTTGGTTTTCGCTCGGATCCGCAGACATTTCTGTTGCAGGCCGGCGTGTTTGTGTTGCCCTCCCGCTTTGAGGGCATGCCCAATGCCTTGTTGGAAGCGATGGCTGCGGGCCTGGCGGTGGTGGTGACGGATGCGTCGCCCGGGCCGCTGGAGGTAGTGGAGGACGGTGTCAGTGGATTGGTGGTGCCCAGCGATGACCCGTTCGCCCTGGCCGAAGCCCTTGACCGCTTGGCGGTTGATCCTCAGTTGCGGGAGCGCTTGGGTGCTGCGGCGCGAGACACCTTGCGTCAGTTGGATTGGCCTGAGGTAGGTCCGATCTGGGAGTCGCTGGTGGATCAGCCATGACCCTGCAACGGCTGCTGGTGTTTGCCCCCACGCGCCGGGAGGCATCGGAAACCTTTGTGCGCGCCAATTTGGCGGGATTGCCGTTTTTCGTCACGGCCTATTTCGGCGATGAATGTCCGCTTTCTCAGCCCGCTCGGCTGGCCTATGGCTTCAGCGTGATCATCAGCAAGGCATGTACCCGCATCGGTTGGTTGCGACTGGCCGAATGGCCGGCAGCCTTGGTGGCGTTGCTGTTGATTCGCAGGCATCGGCCCGATGTGGTGTTGGCGGAGTTTGGTTTTCATGCCGTGCGCGTGATGCAGGCCGCTGCGCTTGCCTCTGTGCCCTTTGTGGCCCATTTCCGTGGTTCGGATCTGTCTGCGCAACGACGGATTGGCGTCTTGGGCGGTCGCTATCGCCGCCTTGTCACCATCGCCTCAGGCGTGGTCTGCAAGTCGAGGCCAATGGCCAACACCTTGGAGCAGCTGGGAATGCCGCCATCGCGCATCTTGATCAGTGCATCCGGAGCCAATCCAGCCCTCTTCATGGCTGGGGATCCGGCCATTGCAGCGCCGGTGTTTCTTGCTGTGGGCCGTTTTGTTGCCAAGAAAGGGCCTCTTTACACGATTCGAGCTTTCGCCCTCCAGCCTCGGGGTGCGTTGTGGATGGTGGGTGATGGGCCGTTGCTTGAGGACGCTCGCCAATTGGTGAATGACCTGCAGTTGCAGGATCGGGTGCGTTTTCTTGGCGTGAAATCACAACAAGAGGTGGCCGCCTTGATGCGCCAGGTGCGTGTGTTTGTCCAGCACTCGTTGATGGCCCCCGATGGGGACAGTGAGGGAAATCCGGTGTCGGTGATGGAGGCTCAGCTCAGTGCTTTGCCAGTGGTGTCGACCCGTCATGCGGGGATTCCCGATGTGGTGATCGATGGCAGTACAGGCTTGCTCGTTGAAGAAGGTGATGTGCGGGGCATGGCAGAAGCCATGGAACAGCTGATGGCTGATTCCGAGCTCGCTGCTCGTTTTGGAAAGGCTGGTCGCGATCGTGTGCTGACTGGGTTCACGCTCGAGCATCATTTGCAGGAGTTGACAGGGTTTCTGCAACAGCAGATCGCGGCCCCTGTTTCCCGGAGATGCGCTTGAACACCCCCAAACGCCGGTTGTTGCTGATTCGCGGCTTGGGCCATAGCGGCACAACGATTCTCGATTTGGCATTGGGTGCCCATTCCCAAATCACGGGCCTCGGCGAGGCAGTTCGGCTGCTGGAGAAGCCTTCTCCTGGCGACAGTCACCGCGGGCCGGCTCAGCTACGTGAGCACTTGCGTCATCAGCGTCGTTGTACCTGTGGGCAGATCGCGGCTCAGTGCCCTGTCTGGGGACCTGTCCTCGAGTGGCTGCCCGAGCATGACGACCTTGAGTTGTCTGTCAAATTGCGGCGACTGTTAGACGCTCTTGCTGAGAGTGGGGCGGGTGCCAGTGGTGATGCTCCTCATTGGGTTGTCGACTCGTATCAAGACGACCTTCAGCTGCAGAATCTCAAGGCGCCCGATCTGGAGATTCGCATCCTGCATCTCACCCGTGATGTGCGCAGTTGGGTTCACTCCCGCTCCCGTGATGGACGTCGTCATGGTCGATGGCTACCTGGCCTTGTGCCCCTCTTGCGTTGGTGCAGGGTGAATGCCTGTCAGGACCGTTCGCTGCAGCGATGCGGAAAGCCAGTGTTGAGGATTGGCTACGAACAATTAGCCCTCAGCCCTAAACAGACGCTGCGTCGTATTTGCGAGTGGCTTGATATAGCTTGGGAGGAAAAGATGCTGGTTCCGATAAAACACTCATCGAGTCATATTCTCTCTGGAAATCGTATGCGTTTTGATGCGCAGAAGAGTTCGTCGATTCAATATGACTATTCCTGGATGCAGTCCCCCTCTGGTCTTGCTCAGTTCTGCTTGCTAATTCCATGGATCTCCCATCTGAATCGCCGACTTGTTTATCCATCTGCAGATTAATGACCTGCTGATCACTATTCGAGGCGGAAAATCCGACCGTAGTCGCGTTTTGGTGATTCTTTGTAAATCAATTTGTAGTTATCTAGGTTGATACTATAGTCGAATGCATTAAATTTGCGACCGGTGTCAATATCGATCAGAAAGTCTCCCGACTGAGGCTTGTAGGAACTGTTTTTATCAATCCCGTCGACAACGGTGTATGTGCCTGAGTCGATATCAAAATAAACTAGCCGATCGTAGCGCAGCGTGCGTAGATAGTCGGAGTGCTTGAACCAGGATTTGGAGAAAATCACATTCACGATCTCGCCTTTATTTTTTGCTTCGCGTGTTCTTTGGTCGATCTGGTCGAAAGTGTTTGCCCAGGATCGTTGTTTTTGGGTGATTTCACTCGCACGATCGCGGAAAGTGCCTGCTTGACGGTCTTCAAAGCCCAGCACCAGGAGCGTGCCGCCAACCAATAGTGCTTGGGATTGTTGTTGAGTCAGCTTTTTGGTCAGTTTTGGCGCAATTAGAGACTCCCAGATCATCAGCATGTCGATAACGGCGACGAACTGTATGGGCAGAGTCATGTAATTGCTGCCTTTGAGGCCCACCAGCGCGTAAAGGGCGAAGCCGTAGCTGATAGCGGCAAGATTGAGGTTGTCGAGCAGGTTGGCCTTGGATTGACTGCGTGCAATTAGCCAGAATCTGATCACGCTGTAACTGAGCAGGATGATCAGCCTGAGATCAAGAGCAAAGCTCGAGAAGCGAAGATGGGAGTCATACCGGCTCACGCCAGTGGCAAGGCTTGGTATTGCGCTGAGGATGATGAACGATGCCAGAAAAAAGATGGCGACGCTGCAGATCGCCAGTTCAAGGGCATAGGCCTTTCTCCAGCTCGACCAAGTGCATGAGCTCCAATTGGGATAATTACTGAACTTGCCTATACTTCCTAAAATAATGCTTGCCATTGGAGGTACGACCACAAGGAGGATGGCAGTATCTTTGAAAAAGGGCGCTAGCAACGCGCAAAGTAAGGCGCTGCGTCCGGAACGTTGATCGTTATTTTGTTGGTAGAGGCAATAGAAATAAGCGAACAGCGCAAAAAGGAGGGTTGTAATTCTTTCGCTGTAGATGAATTGGAAATAGTTGTAGGCTGAGGCACTTGTGAAGCCAAAAAGAAGCGCTCCGCAGAGGAGTAAGGACCGGCTTGATTGCTTTCTTCGTACCAGTGCAATCAGCTTGCAGCCCACGACAATCGTTATAATGAGCTCGAATGCGCTAATGAGGCTCCAAACTTTCGTGTATGGAGTAAACCAGCTGAGAACGTGCAGATCCTGATGTGATAACGGGAAGAAGCGGAAATCATTTCTTCCCATAGTCTCGCCAATGAAGCTGTGTCTGATGCTGAAATTGTCCAGCATGTGATTGGCGTATAGGTCGTCGTACCAAGTCAGGATTTCTTTGTAAAACCAGCTACTTTCATGCACCATGACTGTTGTATAAACGACCAGAAGAATGGTCGCTGCTGGATGGCGCCTGATCGCATCAATGATCTTTTTGGGCCAGGATTGGTTTGGTTGTTGTTCAATGCTCGGTGCTTTTAGTGCCGCTTTAATGTTCAGGCCCGCCAACAGCAACAGAATTCCAATAAAAATGGAGTGGCTGATGTTGTTGTATCTCTTGATTAGGGCGTTTCGAGTTTCTTCCCCAATCTGAGCAATGGATTGGTGATCGGCTTGGAACCAGATGGCGGTCCCTAGGGCACCAGCAAGCATGACTGCGGATAAAACTGTGAGCCATGCACTCCAGCGTGTCTCAAAAGAGGCGTCTTGATTGGGCACTGCTCAGAGAATCTCCATTGCTGGCATGGCCTTGACGACATCATCAATGGCTTTTGCTTGCTTCAGAAAAGGTTCCAGTTGTGCCAATGGCAGGGCACTGGGTCCATCGCAGAGGGCGTTATCCGGATCAGGATGAGCTTCCAGAAACAGACCTGCTAGTCCAACCGCCATTCCTGCGCGGG
This sequence comes from Synechococcus sp. MIT S9503, assembly GCF_047304175.1. Classification (GTDB taxonomy): domain Bacteria; phylum Cyanobacteriota; class Cyanobacteriia; order PCC-6307; family Cyanobiaceae; genus Synechococcus_C. The sequence goes on from NZ_CP138955.1 coordinate 2,278,275, forward strand.
CCAGGTCGCCCACCTGATTGCGGCGGCCACCAGATGCTGCGCCGCCTGGATCACGGCATTGCAGGGCATGGGTGACATCAAAAATCAGCGGCAGGTTGTTGCAGCTGCGTTTCATCACCCCGAAGCCCAGCATGTCGACCACGAGGTTGTCGTAGCCGAAGTTGCTGCCCCGCTCGCAGATCAGCAGCTGTTCGTTGCCGCATTCGCGAAATTTCTCCACCACGTTCGACATCTGGGATGGGCTGAGGAACTGTGGTTTCTTGATGTTGATTACGGCCCCGGTGCGGGCCATCGCCTCCACCAGGTCGGTCTGACGGGCCAGAAAGGCCGGTAGTTGGATGATGTCGCACACGGCGGCGGCCGGTGCTGCCTCCTCTGGGCTGTGCACGTCGGTGATCACCGGAATGCCATGGCTGTTTTTCACCGCCTGGAGAATCTCGAGACCGTCTTCCAGGCCTGGGCCCCGATAGGAGTGGATCGATGAGCGGTTGGCCTTGTCGTAGGAGGCCTTGAAAACCAGGGGGATGCCCAGATCCTGGCACACCGTTTTGTAGTGACCGGCCATCTCTATGGCAAAGCCTCGTGACTCGAGCACGTTCACCCCGCCGAGCAGCACGAATGGAGCATCGTTGGAGAAACGGATGTCGCCCAGTGCAACACAACGTGCGGCCATCGTGATGGAGCTCGGGTGAATTGAAGCCTAGAGCTCGCTCCGAAGTCGCTTTAATCTCGCCTCACAGCCGAAATGCAGGCGGATGGCTAATGCTTCGATCCCAATTTTCATCGGATACGACCCGCGTGAGCGTGCAGCGACCAACGTGCTGATCGACAGCCTGTATCAGCACAGCTCGATGCCTCTGGCGATCACACCTTTGGTGACACCGCAGTTGGAGGCTCAAAATCTCTACTGGCGTGAAAAGGATCCCAAGCAGAGCACTGCTTTTTCATTCACACGGTTTCTGGTGCCCTATCTGATGGGATATCAGGGGTGGGCCCTTTTCCTTGACTGCGACATGCTCTGCCGTGCTGACATCAAATCTCTTTGGGATCAGCGCGATGATCAATTCGGCGCCATGTGTGTGCAGCACGAGCATGTGCCTGGCGAGACGGTGAAATTCCTCGGTGAAGTGCAAAGCGCCTATCCAAAGAAAAACTGGAGCTCGCTGATGCTGCTCAACTGCAGTCGCTGCACCAAACTCACAGTGGATTATGTGAACACCTCCACGGGGTTGGAGCTGCATCGCTTCCACTGGCTGGAGGGTGACCATGAAATCGGTGCTATCGAGGGGGGCTGGAATCACTTGGTGGATGTGCAGGTTCCGCCGGAGACCCAGGAGGTGTCACCGATGCTTCATTGGACGCTTGGGGGACCTTGGTTCCGTGAGCAACGCACCATGGGTGGCCCACTGGCTGCGGAATGGTTCTCCGCCCGTGACGACGCCATGAAGTTGTGGGACTGATGACGATTCAGCGATCTGTTGTTGCGGTGCCTGCTCGTTTGGCGTCCTCCCGTCTGCCTGACAAGGTGTTGGCTGATATCGGTGGCAAGCCGATGATTCAACGGGTGTTGGAACAATGCGCCAAAGCCCACGGTCCGGCGTTAGTGGTGCTTTGCACCGACAGCTCTCGCTTGCAGCAGTTGGCTGAGGGTTGGGGCTTCCCTGTGTTGATGACGTCGGAGGCCTGCAGTTCCGGCAGTGAACGGATTGCCTCGGTGGCTGATCCGTTGGTGGCTCTTGCCTGGGGTGAGTCTGCTGATGGCTGGGAGTCCGGCGTCCGCGCGCGACGATTGGCCAGCACGGCGGTGATCAATGTGCAGGGAGATCAGCCTTTTCTGGAACCGGATGTGGTCACCGCGATGGTGGAGGTATTCGGTCGGCGTGATCCTGTGCCTGCGGTGGTCACACCGGTCTATCGGCTCCAGCCCGACACCATCAACAACCCTGCGGTGGTGAAGACTTTGCTGGCACATGACGGGCGGGCGCTCTATTTCTCTCGCTCCGCGATTCCCCATGTCCGCGATGTAGACCCTGCTGAGTGGCATCAGCACACTGACTACTGGGGCCACGTAGGTATGTATGGCTTCCGCGGGGATGTGCTCTCAGCCTGGGATCAGCTTCCCTCCTCACCGCTTGAGAATCTGGAACGGCTCGAGCAGTTGCGCCTGATTGAGGCAGGCCATACCATCGCCACGTTTCAGGTGGATGGCACGTCGTTGTCAGTGGATACAGAGGAGCAGCTGGAGCAGGCTCGCCAGATGGCACGCACTCAGAGTTGAGTCCGGCGACTGGTAATCGTTCACACCACTGGTGGTCGTGAGTTGCTTTGCAGACTGAGATCTGTGGCTATCCCCGTGCGCAGAATCACCATCCTTGTGGTGGCCTTACGGTACCCCTTTTTCTGAGCCTCTATCCCAAGAAAACCACGCCACCGTGATTCGTGTTGCAGCTAGTCATTTCGGTCTCTCCAGCCATTGCGGCTCAGGTCGTCCCAGAGGCCTCTGGCCTTGAGGATGTGTTCTGCCAGCTCGCGCACGGCGCCATGGCCACCACGTTTACTCAGCACCGCGTCGGCCTGCTTCCGAACAGCAGGGCAGGCGTCAGCTGGCGTGATCAATAGTCTCACTTGATGACGCAAGGCGAGATCGTTGAGGTCGTCGCCGACGAAGGCTGTTGTGGCTGTTGTGGCATTCATTTGCTGTTGAAGCTTTTGTAGGGCTGCAGGTTTGTCCTTGACGCCCACCATGCAGTGTTGGATTCCCAGTTGATGCGCCCTCGCCTCGGTAGCACCCCCTTTGCCGCCGCTCAGAAACGCAAGCTGCACTCCCGCTTGTTGCAGGAGACGGATGCCCATTCCGTCTCGAACATCAAAGCGTTTCTGCAATAAGCCATTGGGGTCTATCCAAAGGCCTCCATCGGTTAGCACTCCATCAACATCCAATACCAACAAGTTGATGCGGCGCAGTGCCTGACGTTGGCGACGCCAGCGGAGCGCGTTGAAAACCTTTGTCATCACGCCAACCCTGCCTGGACCAGGTCGTGGAGCCGCAGCAGACCTTCCAGCTCTCCGGTGGCATTCACGACGGGAAGAACGGAAATCGGTTTGCGACGGTTATGTTCCATCCGCTGGATGGCATCCACGGCCATCAGCTCTGCCGTCACAGTGATCGGATCGGCAGTCATCAGATCACAAGCTTTCAGACCTGACCAAGTTTCGGGGTTGTTGTCCCTCAGCGCCCGTCTGAGATCGCCATCAGTGATCAGTCCGATCAGGCGTCCCCCATGCTCTGGATGTTCGACCCAGCCACTGCCGATGGCGCCCTGGGTGAGCTGACTAATCACCTCTGGTAGAGGGGTCTCGGGCTGGAGTGCGGGTAGTTGCTCGGCGGGCACCATCAGATCGGATACGGTCATGGTGAGTTGTTTTCCCAAAGAGCCAGCTGGGTGATTGATGGCGAAATCAGCCTGGGAGATTCCCCGTCGTTCCATCCACACGGCGGCCAATGCATCGCCGATGGCCATGGCCACCGCCGTGCTGGCTGTGGGAGCAAGGTTGAGAGGGCAGACTTCGCGATCGACTGAAGCTTCCAGCACCAAATCACTCCCCCGGGCTAGTGATGATTCCGCCCGCCCCACCAGGGCGATGCGCGCTGTCCCCCGGCGTTTGAGGTGGGGCAGTACCTCCAGGAGCTCGTTTGTTTCACCGCTATTTGAAAGCAGCAGGCAGACGTCGTCTGGAGCGACCACTCCCAGATCCCCATGCAAAGCATCGAGGGGATTGAGGTAGAGCGCCATCAGGCCGATGGAAGAGAAGGTGGCGGCAATTTTGCGGGCGACGATGCCGCTCTTCCCTACGCCCGTAATCACCAACTTGGCTTTGCGATCTGCGCAGCGTTCGAGCAGAGCCAAGGTTCCTTCAACCTGATCGGCACTCAAGCGGTCAGCCGCGGCAGCGATGGCGGCGGCTTCCTCCTGCAGGCAGCGGGTGAGTGCAGACAAGGCAGATGGCGACGCGCGTCCGTCGATTCTGGGCCCTTGTGCTGCCCTTAAGCTTTTCGCGTGACTGGAAGGTTCGTGAACAAGGGGCTTAAGGCTTTACCGCTGATAGCGCAACGCCTCTGTGGCTCTGGGTTCGCGCAGAATGTTTTGCAGATTTTGGTGACCTGCACACCACATTGGCGGCGAGGGCCGTTCTGGCGCCAGACAAGCTCCAGGAACTGGCGACTCCTGGGGGTGATGTGCGCTTTAAGCCCCAGGCCATTCAGTACTGGAGTCAGGGCACACCACCGGCTGATGTGCAGTCACTCAGAACCCGTTGGGATCAGCTAAAGCAAGGTCTTGGCTTGCCTGAGGTACAGGCGTTCAGCCAGCAGGCAGCGCGCGCCTGGATCGCCGCCCATCAGCCCGAGTTTCTGGTGGCCTTTGATTCAGCCCCCCACTAACGCCGCTGAATCGGATGTGTTCCGCTTCATCCATTGCATTTGATTCAGGACTGCTCGTTTGGGCCAGCTACTTACGTAGAGGCTTTTGAGAGCGTTTGCGCAAGCCATGGCCCTGCCTGGGCTTGCCATGAACACTTGCCGCTGTTCAGCGGGGAGCGTCTCGTTGTTGGCGCTGGCAAAAATCTTGTTTATAAGCGCTACTGACAATTGGAAAGTGTGGGCTCGTAGCTGAATGGGGATGCGTGCACAGTTGCGCTTAGCTCTCGGCATGCCGGCCCCAGCGCGGCGGCCATCACCGGTTCGGTGTTCGGCGCAGGGGCCCTGCCGGTTGATCGCTTATCTAAGCAAAGGCTCTCAGGGTTGGATTCTCGACTTCCTCTGGCGCGATCTCACGTCGGCAACGGTGTGGGGCGAGCAAGGTGCACCTGAATTGTGTGTGGCGTCGGATCGCGCCAGCCTGGCTGCGGCCATGGATGGGGCCAATGCTTTGGTGGTGGTGATGTTCCAGGGGCATCTTCAGCGCTTGTTGCGCGATGGCATTCCGCCCGAGCGCGTCATCCTCTATCTCAGCCATGTGCGTATCGGCCTGGCGCTGCCGGATCTCAATCGCTTGCATGCCGTTCTCGCGCTGAATGGCCAGGAACAGGCGCTGTTGCGCATTTCAGGCGTGAAGCCCCAGCGCTTGCACTGGTTCCCTGCGGGCTATGACCCGGCCAAGTTTTTCCCCGGTCCTTCTCTGAGTCAACGCCCGATCGACGTTCTGCTCGTGGGGCGTTACGTACCCAAATCCAACCCCAACTATCACGAGCGCAAGCGCTATGCACTGTTGTGTGATCTCGTGGAGCTGCTCTGTGAAAAGGGCCTGAGGGTGGTGCTTTTGGGCAGAGGTTGGCAAGCCTGTGAGTACCAACTTCCAACGGCTGTGGAACAGATGGATGTGGCCCATGCCGCTTATGGGGAGCTTTACCGGCAGGCTCGGCTGGTGTGCTCGGTGTCGGCCCAGGAGGGGGGGCCAGTGTCGTTCCTCGAAGGTTTGGCCAGTGGTTGCTTGATGCTGTCGGTGGCTACTGGTTTTGCGGCTGATTTTCAGTGCGGCGTCGATGGCATCTGGCATCTGCCGCTGTCGGCTGAGGCTGCCCAGTGGTGTGAACAGATTCAGCAATGTCTGCAGATTGGTCAGGCAGATGCCGAGTTAACAGCTGGTGGCTGTTCACCTCTGCGGCAGGACTATCTACGCAGCGCTGATTTCGAGCGATTGGCACTGCAATTGCGCCAGCTCTGTGATCAGCCGGTGGCAGACGGCAGCATGGAGCGACCCCATGGTTGATCGCCTGCCTGTGCAGCTGCCTGGCATCCCGCAAAGTGTGTTGCTGGCTTTGCAAGATCAAGCCCGTCTGCAGGGAGGGGTGCGACTGGCCTTGGTTGGGGGTGCAGTGCGCGATGTCCTGCTCCATTTCAACCACAGCGATCCCTGGAGAGATCTTCCCGATCTTGATCTGGTTGTGGAGGGCAACACGGAGGCCTTGGCCCAGGGCATACGCCAACGGCTTGGGGTCGAGCGGGTTCCGGAGCTAAGGGTGCATGGCAGTTTCGGCACAGTGGAGATGGTGCTCGATGGTGTGTTGCTGGACCTGGCCCAGTCACGCCAGGAGCACTACCCAGCGCCTGGTGAAAATCCAGTAGTGGATCCAGGTCTGCTCGTTGATGACCTGGCTCGGCGCGACTTCACGGTCAATGCCATGGCGTTGGAGCTTGGTGCTGGAGAGGCTGAGCTTTTGGATCTCCATGGGGGGCAGAACGACCTCGCCGCTCGCCAGCTGAACTTTCTGCACGCGGGGAGTGTGAAGGACGATCCAACCCGCGTTGTACGCGCCGCACGTTACGCCGCCCGGCTCGGTTTTGAACTGGCACCTCAAGCCCTGGAGCAAGTTCAAGCCACGGTGGGGGCATGGCCGTGGCGATGGCGCCCGGGTGATGGGCTGGACGGGGTGCCGCCAGCTCTAGGCACCCGTTTGCGTATGGAGCTGGAGTTGTTGTTTGCGCGTGAGCCCTGGCAGCAGGCCCTTTGTTATCTGCAGGTTTGGGGGGCCTTGCCCCTGCTTGACGCATCACTCCAGACCGATCGATTTCTGTTCCGTCGTTTGCGGCGGGCCGAGCGATTGAGTGTTCCTCTTCTCTGTGCCTTTGTGGCGGCTTCCGAGATGCCCTTGCTGATGGCCCAGCGGCTGCAGTTACCGCTGCAGCACCAGCGTTGGATTGCAGAGCGGATGGACTTCCAGGCTTGGCTGGCCGAGCAGGTGCTGCCCCGCCCTTGGCAAGGATGGTCTGCGGCCCATTGGACGGAGGAGTTAGAAGCAAGGCCATGGAGTGCTGAGGTGGTGGCGCTGGAGGTCGCCTTGATGACCCCTTGCTGGAGGCCCTTACTGCGCTGGTGGGGGAGATGGCGCCATGTGAAATCGCCGCAGACAGCACGTGACTTGATCGCCAAAGGCTTTCAGCCAGGTCCGCAGCTCGGGGAGGCCTTGCGCCGGTCTCGATTGCAGTGCCTGGAGTCAATGCGATGAGCGGGGAGACCCGGGCCTCACGCGCAGGCTGGAGCATGACCGTGGTGATGATGATGTGAAACGGATTTGTCTTACGGGCCCTGTCGTTGATCGATGCCACGGGCCTTTGCAGCAACGGGCCCTACACAGTGGGCAAGAGTTTTCAGCCGAGCTTCACGGTTCAGCAGACGGCACCAGGCCGCGGCTGAATTGTTTTTCTAGTTCGGGCCCTCGCGGTGAATTGCCGCTTCCAGAAGGTCGAGATCGCAGACTTTGGCGCTGCCCCTTTGCCCAGCTGCAGCAGTGCCATCTGGAGGCACCCTTACATTCAGAGCGCCTTTGACTGTGCCGGGACAGATGCAGCCGAAGAGCCAGCAGACGCTCCAGCCTCGGGTGCTCTACATCACCAGTCGTGGTCACAGCGGCTCCACGCTGCTGTCACTGTTGGTGAGTGGTCACAGCCAGGTGGTGAGTGCTGGTGAGCTGAAAATGCTCTCCAATCCTGATCCGCAGCGACGTCTTTGCAGTTGCCACCGTCAGGTGCCCTCTGAGTGCCCCTTCTGGGGGGCTGTGGAACAACACGTGCAAAGCCTGGTTGGCTGTTCCCTTGATCAGCTGCTGCTGGTGGATGGGGGGGATGACGCCACTTTCATGAGCCATAACGAGGCTTTGTTCACCGCGATCGCTGAAGTAAGCAACAGTGCGCTGATTGTTGATTCCTCAAAATCTCTGCCTCGCCTGTCTCGACTGCTTTCGGTTGAGGCTCAAGGGGCTGCATTCACACTGCATCCCGTGCATTTGCACCGCGGTCCGTTTGGCTCGATGAACAGTGCCCGCAAGCGTGGAGATGCCCTTCGCCAGGCGGCTTACAACTACGTTCGTTTGTTTTTTCTAACTCGTGAGCGGCTGCGAGGAGTTCGCGCGCTCCGGGTGTACTACGAGCGACTGGCCGCTGATCCTCGTTCGGAGATGGCTCGGGTGATGGCCTGGCTCAACCTCCCGCTGGAAGAGGGCCAGTTTCAGTGGCGGGATGGCATCCGCCGCGACATTCACGGCAACGACATGCGTTTCGGCAGTTCGGATCAGATTCGGCTGGATCAGAGCTGGCGCCAGCAACTCACATTGAGCCAGAAGCTGGGGGTCTTGGTCTGGACCCTGCCGTTGCGACTGCGTTCCCCTTGGTTGTTTCGCCGACTGCGGCTTTGGATCAAACCTGGAGTGCATCCCTTTCCCTGATGCCGTACATCACCGGCCATTGATAAGCACGACGGCAGCGGCGCCCGCGCCAACATCAATCAACCCGATGGTGATCTAGGAGCCCGCTCAGGAACTTTGGTTGTCGTTGAGCGGGAATCTATGAGCAGCAAAGCCTTAAGGCCTACTCGCGACGGTGGCAAGGCCATGTCTGGCGCTATCGCCAGTCGTGAGCGATATCCTCACCGCATGAGCTTCCTTGCAGGCCTCAACGACGCCCAGCGGCGGGCGGTGGATCACCATGAAGGTCCGTTGCTGGTTGTCGCGGGCGCAGGCAGCGGTAAAACGCGAGCACTCACACATCGCATTGCCCATTTGATCGGTGAACACGGTGCTGATCCATCCCAGATCCTGGCCGTGACGTTCACCAACAAAGCGGCGAGAGAGATGAAGGAGCGGCTGGAGTTGTTGTTGGCTCAGCGTTTGGCTCAAAGTCAGTTCGGCCAACCCTGGAGCACGCTGCCCCCGGTTGAGCAGCGCCAGTTGCGCTCACGCATCTATCGGGAGGTCACCAAAGAGCTGTGGATTGGCACCTTTCACGCTCTGTTTGCGCGGATGTTGAGGTACGACATCGACAAGTTCAAAGACAAAGAGGGTCTTACCTGGACGAAGCAGTTCTCCATCTATGACGAGGCTGACGCACAGAGTCTCGTCAAGGAGATCGTGACTCAAGAGCTGCAGCTCGATCCCAAGCGTTTTGAGCCCAAAAAGGCGCGCTGGGCGATCAGCAATGCCAAAAATCAGGGTTGGCTTCCTGATCAGATGGAAGCCAATTCCGATGGTCAGCGCGGCAAGCTGGCAGCGGATGTCTACCGCAGATACCGCAAAGCTCTTGCTGCAAATAACGCTCTCGACTTCGACGATCTGCTGCTGCTTCCTGTGCAGCTGCTTCAGCAGAATCAGCAGGTGCGCAGCTATTGGCACCGCCGCTTTGCCCATGTGTTGGTGGATGAATATCAAGACACCAATCGCACCCAATACGACCTGATCAAGCTGTTGGTGACCGATGGCAAAGATCCCCAGGGTTACGACAACTGGTCCGGGCGTTCGGTGTTCGTGGTGGGTGATGCTGACCAGAGCATTTACAGCTTTCGTGCTGCCGACTTCACGATCCTGATGGGCTTTCAGGACGACTTCGGCGACCAGGCGCCGGATGACGACACGCGCACGATGGTGAAACTTGAGGAGAACTACCGCTCAACAGCAACGATCCTGGAGGCGGCCAATGCCTTGATCTCAAACAACAGCGAGCGCATCGACAAAGTGCTGCGTCCCACCCGCGGAGAAGGGGAGCTGATTTCTCTTACACGTTGTGATGACGAGATTGCCGAGGCCGAATCTGTGGTGCATCGATTGCGCATGATGGAAGCCGCCAATCCCGAGCTGAGCTGGGGTGATATGGCATGTCTGTATCGCACCAATGCCCAGTCGCGAGCACTTGAGGAATCGCTGGTGCGCTGGCGCATCCCCTATGTGGTGGTCGGTGGTTTGCGCTTCTACGACCGCCGTGAGATCAAGGATGTGCTCGGTTATCTACGCCTGATGATCAACCCTGCTGACACCGTCAGCCTGTTGCGGGTGATCAACGTACCGAAGCGTGGCATCGGTAAAACAACGATCCAGCGGCTTACGGATGCGGCCAATCAGCTGGGAATTCCTCTTTGGGATGTGGTGAGTGACCCCGAGGCGGTGCGTTCCTTGGGAGGTCGTTCCGCCAGGGGGCTGCTGCAGTTCTGTGAATTGATCAATGGTCTGCGCGAGCGTGTTCACAACACGGCTCCATCGGAACTGATCCAGCAGGTGATGGAGCAGAGCGGCTACGTCAGTGAGCTGATTACCGAGGGCACCGACGAAGCTGAAGAGCGCCGACGCAATTTGCAGGAGCTGGTCAATGCCGGTCTGCAGTACCAGGAAGAGAACGATGAGGGCGATCTCGAGGGATTCCTCGCATCGGCTGCTCTGGCAAGCGATGCGGACAGTAAAGACACCGCAGCCGATCGTGTCACGCTGATGACGCTACACAGCAGCAAGGGTCTGGAGTTTCCTGTGGTGTGTCTGGTGGGAATGGAGCAGGGACTTTTCCCTAGTTACCGCTCACTCGACGACCCTGCTTCTTTGGAGGAAGAACGTCGTCTTTGTTATGTCGGAATCACCCGGGCAAAGGAACGTCTGTTTCTCTCTCATGCCAGTGAACGTCGCCTTTGGGGTGGTATGCGTGAGCCTGCCGTGCCGAGCGTGTTTCTCTCGGAGCTCCCGGAAGCTCTGGTTCAGGGAGAAATTCCTCGTTCAGGAGGTGCAGCGATCCGCAGGGAGCAGAGGCTCGATCGCCTCACGCGGGTCGATCGGGAGAAGTCAAGTGACATCAGCACTCCTGCCAACGCCGTTCGTCGCCGACAGGCAGGCCCAGCACCTGGAAAGAGCTGGTCTGTAGGTGATCAGGTGACTCACGCCAACTTTGGGGTCGGCGAAATCACACATACTTTTGGCAGCGGCGAAAAAGTCTCGATCGCTGTGAAGTTTCCTGGGATGGGGCCGAAGATCCTCGACCCGCGTTTAGCCCCAATTGAGCCCTTTCAGACATGAATGATTTGAGCTGAATAAGGAAATTTATTTGTGTATTGTTAGTTCATATTGGTAATCTCAATGGGTGTTGCAATTACCATATTTTTGGCATCTTCTCCCGATTGTTTGCTTAAAAAAGCAACCATGTCTTGTAGGGAATAGGCTTTTAAAACCGTTGGAGATTTTGCGTTTTGGTTAATTTGATTAATTATAAGAGCCATCGATGTGAATGAGAATCCGCAGGGTACTCTTGTGGTGGGTGTCCCCCCATCATTTGGAGTGATTTTGACTCTGATCAATGGATCTGGGCAGAAAATATAGGGTTGGCTTTGAGCCAATGTGCGAGCACTTTGTATTTCTACCCCTTGTTGCATTTGCAATCCAATAACTGCTGGGATCTGAGCTGGATCTGGTACGTAAGCTTTCGCCAAGTTCTGATCTTTTTCTTGAGCGGTCAGAAATGCAGATTCAAACCGAGTGAGTGAGAGAGGGGCAACACGGAATTCGCCTGAATTGCCGGTACGCTTTTGCCACCCTTTAGCAAATTGATCAGCAGCCAGCCGTGAGAAAAACGCCACCATCCCAACGTCTTTGATAAGCATCAACTCGCCCGTCTCGTCTACAGGAGTCAGGATGATCACATTTTGGAACTTTGAATCGACAGCCTCTGGTTCCAGTGCATGGGCCATCGGTACTGCTAAGGGTGATCCAAATATTGCAAGTGATAGTGCCACCGAACGAATCGTCATCATGATGAAGTAAGTCTCAGGATTTAAGCATTTTTGACCATCTCCGTTCGGTTCTGACAGGAAATGTGAATATAAATTGCTGTTTTTGATTTTCCCCCCTGTATTCGCTGTACAGAGAAGTGTTCCTCAAAACCTCCTTGGAGATGTGGCTGAAGCGGTTTTGAGGAATTCTTAGTTGATAAGAAGAAATCCTTCCACCACTGTAATGGCGTAATACCTTTATTTGGCAAATCCCTCTTTATGGTCATTGTGATACTGATTTAATTGATATAGAATTTGCTTGATAAACTCTCTGGATTTGCGGATCATGTTTTTCTTGGAGATTGTTTTTGGTTAAACCGTCAAGGTGATATGGTTTCGGCTGATTGATTAAATCGCTAATGTATGTTGCTTTGGCTGTGATTTTGTCTTTGAAATTCGTATAAATTTTCAGGAAGAAGATGCTCCAGGAAGGGTAGGGCCGCTGAGAGTTGATCCGTACTGGCTCCCTCCTCCTGAATTTTGCGAAGTAGATGGATGATTCCATCTGAGGTGCATTCCTGTGCGATTGTGAATATCCTCGAAATCAATCCTCTCCCCAATAGAAGCCCAGTCAATGTCGTGGACATCATTGGGAATTGGACGATTAAGCGACAGATAGCCCCAGCTGTAATGGGCAGTGAATACAACACTGGGTGTATGGGTTCCCGCTACGGCTAAGTTGTAATGGGTAATTGCTTCTCGGATGAAGCGATCACAAACAGGACTCAGACATGTAGGCATCATTCCCCACAGAGGCAGCACTCGAAAAGAGGATGGATAAAAGACATAGCATGATGTATCGATATGTCGATGAGCCAGGTCTTCTTCCGGAATACCCGGGATCAGAGTTCCATCTGGGAGAGCACACTCGCGGCCCATTGCCAGCACATCAGCATTCGGATGGTCTTGCTTCAACGCTGCCACGGTATTGAGATGGCAGGTTTTGAACCAATTGTCGGCATCCAGAAAGAGAATTGGCCAATAACCCTGATTGATTGCTGATATCGCTCCAATGCAACGAGGAGTGTTGCCATTGTCCCCATGGGAATTGGGCAATGTGATGTGATCTATATCCCAGTTTTCTAGTTCTTTTCGCGGATGCCCATCAGCTACCATGAAATGTCGAACCTGCCAATTCCCCTCCTGTTCAATACAACTTAAGTGGCAACGTTTGAGAACTTGAAGGGATTCTTTGTAGTACGGGGTGATGATTGCTGCACCATTTGGACCCATTACTAGAGACATGCTGAGCTTTTGCTAAAGATGTGAACTTTTTGTATTGAATTGCAAGGGTTGTTACTCCGAGCTTATCGGTTGAGAGTGTGAATTGCGTTTTCGGGGTTAGGTTTTTCTGCAACCATGTTTGATGGCGAATCAATGTGAACTTTCATTGATGTATTGCTGGAGCATGATATCTGAAGGCGGCCTTGATTTTTCAATTTGGAGTGGAACTGCTCTTTACCTTGCGCTGTGAACCACTGCGTCTTTTGCTAGCAGGTTTGGCTTGTCTTGTGTTTTTGGTGTTGGCCTTCTGTGAGGACTTCGTGGGAGCTTTCTGACTGGAACGCTTTTCAGCAATGGTCTCGGAGCTGGAGGTTGATGCCGATGGAGCGCTCAGTGGTGTTGTCCCCGTGGAAGCGGTGGGAGCCTTGAGCTGCGCACTCAGGCATGTCAGCAACTCAGCCTGAGATGCTTCTGAAAACGCATAATTGCCGACATGGGTCAGCGCAAAGCGTTTGGAGATGAATATTTGGCCACCAATCTGCCTCCAACGGTTGCAAAATAACCAGTCTTCACTCATAAAAACTTTTTCTCCGAATAAGCCGCACTCGAAATAGGCGTAGAGGTGCTTATTGATTGACGGATCAAGGCCACAGTCATCCCGATATTTAAGTTCTGGCTTGGCTTTCGCCATACGTGCAAAAACATCGCGTTTCATTAGCAAAAATCCTGTTCCGATTCTTTCTACCTCGGCCTTGGTCTCATCTGATTCGCCGCTTGGTAGTGGATTGATGACGTAATTAATCGGCAGGCTTTTCTTTGGATATCCTCCACCGATTACATCCACATCTTCCTGTAGCAGCATCAGGATGTATTCAGGTTCGAAACCGATATCAGCATCCAGAAACATCAGATGGGTCGCGCGAGGGTTGTGCATGGCACGCGCCACCAGTGCATTGCGCCCTCGGGGTATCAGGCTCTCATTGACCAGGGTGTCGAGACTCCACTCCAATCCCCACTCGGGGGCTCTGGTGATGAAACGTACAAAGCTGGTGAAGGTGACCTCCGATATCTGACCGCCGAAACATGGAATCAGAAAATGGATATGCACGTGGATCCTGAGTGGTTTGGGCAAATTTTATGGGGGATTTCTCCCAGGGAATGAGATGATCATCCTTAGTCCCCTTTCCTGTAACACCATGGCCGTCCAAGATCTGGAGTCGTTCCTGGCTAAGATGGAAAATAACCCTGATCTTCAAGATCAGATAAGTCAGCTTGATTTGCAGGGTGTTTTGCAGTTGGCTGCCAAGGAAGGGTATCAACTACGTGCGGCGGATTTGCTGCGTGCTCAGGCTCAGCAGATTCTTGCCATGAGTGACGACGAATTGGATCGGCTTGTAGCTGGTGGGTTGGATGATCTATTTGATATGCAGGATTTTCAGGCTTACTTGGATCGTGGCTGAGCTGAAAGTAAGAAAGCAGCAGCAAGAAATCCTTTTTGCTCAGGAATCAAGGCACCTTCCATGCTCCCTCTCCACTGCCAATTGTCCTGATGTTGGGGATTCATTTGGTCAGGTTGAGGCAGCTGCATCACGATGATATCCTGAAAGGCTTGTGGGCTATCAATCAAATCTGCTAGCAGAGTTCTACCTTCTTTTTGTTCAGATGTAGTGCCATGGCGCAGAAGCATCAGACTTTGGCAGAATTTTTTGAAACGATTTCCAGTTTCGGCTGGAATCGCTTTGTCTGCAGTGAGTGTGAATGATTGATTTAGGCATCTTTTCACTTCGCCTCTTGGCAGGCTGCCTCGTGGAAGCAAGCTGAGAATTAAACCATCGAGCGGCCACCAATAACTACTGAACAATTTTTGATTCAGGCGATCTCGTAGTTTTTGAAGAACCTTCGTTGAGTTAGGCATTGCCGGGTCCGAAGCCCAGTTCGCAAGAACGCAATCATGGGGAGAGCACCAGCCATTCAGCTCTTTGAGCGGCCGATTAATGAAATTCGCAATGGGTTGACGATATGGATAGGTGGGCAAATTATTTTGATCTTCAAATCCCTCTGCAAGAAATTTTTCAAGTGTGTTTGATGAAGAATATCCTAGTGCTAAAAGGCAGCGTTTCAACCAGATTGAGCTATCTAAATCTGCTGGTGTTTTTTGATTGTATCCGACAGGTTGAGGAGAATTAAGTATCTCCTTCAGCGCAACCACTTGGTGCTCAAAGGTTCTCTGTAAGCGTGAATCCTCACGCCTCTTGGCTAGCAGAGTGAGGCAGGCGAGTGGTACCCACCTATCCGAAGTTCCCGCGGAGAGGGAAAATCCTTGCCAGAGCTCGTCAGACTTGGTTAAGCAGTCAATCGCGTGGTCGAAGGGTGAGATTTTCTTCTCCTTTCTTCCCGACGTTTTCGATAGGGGTTCTATCGTTCTTCTGCCAGTTACGATGACTCCTGCATAGGCTTTATGGTCGGCTAATTGCCTATTTACTACAATAATTTTTTGGTGACTCAGCCCTCCGCGCAGTGATAGTTGTTTCCCCTCATATTCAACCGTGGGTAGATGAATTGATGTTGTTATTAACTTTTTGAGACGAGCATGTGGTAGGAGAGCTGGTTCATATGGCCAGGATGGCCATTGTTCTTCATTGGCGGGAACTTCCCCTGGGTAGCCAACAATGGTATGCTGTAGTCGATATTTCGGAAATATTTCTAGAGCGTAGTGTTCATCTGGTTTTGACTGACTTTGAAGTGCGATTGCAATTGGAAAACCCTCTATTGTTGAACGTAACCTTTCGGGAAAATAAATTGCTTCAAGAAGAGCTGTGGGTTCCTGTATTCCAAATAAAAATCGCCAGCCACTTCCGTTTGGTGCAAGATCAATACCCAGTTGATCTGCCCCTGCCAACGGTAACTTTTTCAATGAGTTCCACCACTCTTGCGTAGGTAGCGGCAATCTGTTTTGCAGCAAGTCGCTGAATTGTGAGTGCAACTCTTCAAGTTGCGCTTGTAGGACTTCCTGGCTGAGTGGCTGCAGAGTTTGACGGAAAAGTAAGAATGGTTGACCGGATCTGCGGCGCGGAGGTCTTGTCAGCTCAATCCAGGTTTCCTGACAAAAAATATTCTGTGCTTGTAGAAAGGGTCGTAAATCGTTGATTTCTAGCCCTGAGGCAAAAGTCCCGTCCTCGTGAATCAGTGGTTGGAGCAGGTTCTTCCAACGCTGAAGTCGGCCATTGAGGACCCAAGCCGCTATTTGGGGCCGACGTCGCAGCCCGTCTTTGGAGAGTTCAAGTCCGATCGCCGGGGCTTCAACAGGAGTTAAATCCTGGAGGAACTGACGCTGAAAAGAAGAGGGTGCAAATGCACCGAACAGTGTCTCAATCTGAGACTCTTTCGTCCAGAAGCTTTCCCAGGTTGGATGCATGCCCGCCTTCGTTCGGGGCGACATGATGGCAGTTGCTTTGTGAGATGGCCATGGCTCTTGCAACAAACGATCGCACTGGCGATGGCTGGCAAGGAATTGTTCGCAGTTTTTGTTCTCGCAGCAAATTGGCGCTGATCACAGAACACCTGACTGATTCATCACTTGCATCAAACAGCAAAGCGTCGGAGACAGCTTTAGAAACCAGCGTTCACGAGTTTGGTCGTCACTGGGACTTCAGAGAGAACTTGTGGGAATCGAGCCCTTTCTTGGAGCAGTGGCTTCTTGAAGAAGAGCCGGCTCAGCTGGCGGCAGATCTCTTCAGCAGTGACAAGGTCTGGCTGCTGCGAGATCAGACCTACTTCAAACCACCTGGTAGCGAACACACTCCCTGGCATCAAGATGCACCATTCATTCCGGTAGAGGGTTGCAGTTTTTTAACGCTATGGATTCCTCTCACGCCGATTGTCAGTTCTTGTGATGCTCCTTTGGAGTATTGGCAGGCTTCATACCCCTGCTGTCATCTCCTTGACGGTGGTGCTTCCAAGCGCAGTTACCGCCGATACGAGCAGGAGTGGCAAGAACAGAATTGGACCCATCTCACAACGGAGGGACTGCTCCCAGGAGACTGCAGTTATCACGATGGATGGACACTTCACGGCAGCAAGGGACATACCGGCACTAAAGATCGCCTTGCTTTTGTCGCTGTTTATGGCTGTGGCGAGGGTCTTTTGAGACTCTGCCCTGTGATGAACCTTGCTCCAACATCGCTGCGCAGTCAGGTTCAGCTCCTCCGCCAAGGTCTGCATCGATCCTGTTTCGAGGGCCTGGAAGAAGGCGATCCTGTTCCTGGCCATCACAATCCATGGATTCGTTGCGAGCCCAAGCAGGAACATCACATACACTCCCGCTAGCTTTCAAAGTTCCATGAGCGATTCCGATCAGAATCAACAAGAGGTCAATACCTCTCAAGAACAGGCTGCTGACTCTGGCCAGCAGACCCTGACTTTCGATGGCAAAACCTATGCAATACAGTCTCTTCCTCCGGATGCTGTCAATCTGCTGAATGATTTGATTCGTTCAGAAAATGAGCTTAATGAGCATCGCTTCCGAATTCGCCAGCTGTCGGCTGCTCAGCAAGGCCTGACTTCTGCGCTGGGTCAGACCATTCAGGCTGCCGGAATTGAGCCAGTTTCAGAAGAGGGTCAATTCAAGCCCTGGATTGGTGACGAGCAGCAAGACCAACAAGCTGCTTGATGGTTGCGAAATTTCAGTCACTTAAAAAAGTGCCCCTGATGGGGCATTTTTTTTGGCTTATATGTACTCATCTCCTTTCCCCTGGATTGCCTCTTATTGCATCTCTTGATCAGCTGCAGCGTCTCATTCCGAGTCGCAATTGGTTGCAGGCCATTGTTAATTATTTCCATCTGACGAAAAAACGTTGCTGTGGCTTGAAGTTGCAACTATCATTTTGCGGTTGCACTGAATCGTGAAGCGCAGTACTGCCTCTGCGCTGGCACTTTTGCCAGCTTTCCTGCTCATGGCAGGTAAGACAACTAGTGCGCTTGCTCAGCAGCAGGTTGGTACTGGTACATACAATTCACCCCCAAATTCTCCATTGCTGCAGGGGGCTGGAACTCAAGGAAATAATCCTGGATATGACGCTTGGAGCTCTACTGGTAGGACAGGTGGGACCGGAAACCCTGGTCCTTCAATTACTCAAATTGTTGACGGTAATTTCTCTTCTCAGGCAGGTTCCAAATCTACGGGTGGGCAAGGCGGTACTGGTGGGGGCTCTGTAGGTAATGGTGGTGACGGTGGTCCCGGTGGATCTCCAGGCAATGTTCAGGTCACCGTTAGCAGCGGTAGTTCGATTTCAATCAATACTTCTTCAGGAAGTAGCACTCTTTTTGGAGTTCAAGCTTCTGCAATTGCAGGAACTGGTGGAAATGGTGCTGGCGGTGCGTTCGCTTCAGGCGGAAATGGTGGGATTGGGGGAAATTCGAGTGGCCAGAGCGCCAACATCACAGTTCAAAGTGGTGGAAAAGTTTCCGTAAAGAACACTTCAGGCAGCTCCGATGCTGGTGCTATTGGAGTGATTTCGCAAAATACCGGTGGCATTGGGGGTAATGCCGGAAGTGGTGGTTTATTTGGTGGAGGTGGAGCTGGCGGTAATGGCGGTTTCTCTGGACTTGCAACAGGATCCAATGAAGGCTCAATCTCTGTAACGTCTGCAGGTAATGCTGGCGGCGCCGGTATTCTTGTTCAATCCGTTGGCGGACAAGGAGGTGCCGCTGGTGGGGGTTTAATCTTTACGTTTGGTGGCCTCGGGGGCACCGGCGGTGCTGCAGGAAGTGTCCAGGCCAACAATACAGGCACGATCAATACAGTCGGCAACAGCGTTCCGGGGATTAACGCCCAGTCAGTTGGTGGCGGTGGTGGATCCGTTCCGTCATCAACATCTCTAGCCAATCTTGGTGCACAGAAGGGTGGCGCTGGTGGTGCTGGCGGAACAGCCCAGGCTTCAATGTCTGCCGGTTCAATTACTACCAACGGTACCAATTCTCAGGGCATTATTGTTCAGTCAATCGGTGGTGGTGGTGGAGCGATTGGCGGCCAAACTGCGTTGATCGCACTTGGTGCCTCTTCAGAAGCGGGTGCAGGTGGAAATGCTGGAAATGCTTTTCTGTCTTTCACAGGAGGGAGCATCGAAACTGGTTCCAACACCAACGACATTCTCTCCACTGGAGTTTTGGTTCAGTCAATTGGTGGTGGTGGTGGTAGCGCTGGTACCAACGCGGGTCTCATTGCCTTTGGAGCTGCGGGTGGCCCCGGCGGTAATGCTGGTACAGCATCTGCTGAGCTTGCCAACGGGAAAATCACCACTTCTCAGGATTTCGCACCCGGTGTAATTGTTCAATCAATCGGTGGCGGTGGTGGAAACGGAGGCAGCGCAACCGCTGTTGGTGTTGGTATTTCGATGGCAGTTGGCGGTTCGGGTGAGGCCGGTGGAACCGGTGGAACCGCTTCGGTGACATCACCAAGCAACAGCGGAGCTGTCACGATCGACACCATTGGAGATAGTTCTCCAGGTCTGCTGGTTCAGTCAATCGGTGGTGGTGGTGGCAACGGTGGATCTTCTGTTTCAGCCACCGTGGGTGTGGGCGTCTCTGTCAGCATCGCCGTTGGTGGCGGCGGTGGATCAGGAAATACAGGCGGAGCTGCGAATGTTGGTACCAGCAGTGATCCGTTTTCTGCGAATATCACCACCAAGGGTGACTTTTCTCCAGGCATCACTGCCTCCAGTGTTGGTGGTGGCGGTGGTGCAGGCGGAGCATCAGGCAGCGTTTCGTTGAGTCTCGGTGCGAGTATTGCCCCCAGTGTTGGTGGTAGTGGAGGATCAGGTGCCAATGCCGGCCCGGTCACTCTCTTCGCTGATGGAACCATCACCACGGAAGGTTTTCAATCTCCTGGTTTGGCGGTGGCCAGTATTGGAGGTGGAGGAGGTTCGGGTGGTTCCAGTCTCGCGATTGCTGCCGGCGCTGGCGCTGTTTCACCCTCAGTCGGAGGTTCTGGATCGGCAGGTGGCACTGGAAATACCGCTTCTGCCACGTTCCGAGGAACTTCGATCACAACCCTTGATCAATATTCGCCGGCTGTTTCCATCAGCAGCATCGGCGGTGGTGGCGGCTCCGGTGGCAGTTCCGCTTCCTTAGCTGCTTCGGTTTCGGTCAGCATCGGGGCTTCTGTTGGCGGCAGTGGTTCTTCAGGTGGATCTGCCGGTAACGCAACTGGAGACATCAGTGGGGACTTAGCGACTCACAAGAGCTATTCACCAGGCATCATCATTCAATCGATCGGTGGTGGTGGTGGTAATGGCGGATCCGCTGTTTCAGGAAGCTTCAGCGCTAACCCTGTAGCCGCAGGATCCGTTTCCGTTTCTGTGGGTGGCTCTGGTGGTGGCGGCGGTGCTGGTCGTGACGTCAACCTCAGTTATGGAGGTGGTTCAATTCTCACAGGCTTAAGCCAAAGCCTGTCGGATCTGGTCAGTTATTCACCAGGCATCCTTGCTCAGTCCATTGGTGGTGGTGGCGGCAATGGTGGTGCAGCCACCACGGCCAGTGTTTCAGTGGGAGGTAGTGCTGGCGTCACTGCAAATTTTGGAATCGGAGGCAAAGGAGGTAGTGGTGTTCAAGGCGGCAATGTCACGGTCAACACCACCTTCAGTGGAGATGATGTTATTTCAACAAAGGGCAGTTTTTCTCAGGGCATTCTTGCTCAATCCATTGGTGGTGGTGGTGGCCAAGGCGGCTCGAGTCTGAATCTTCAGTTCTCCGGAGGCGGCAATGGAGTCAATGTCGGCGGCAGCGTCGGCGGCAGTGGGGGAAGCGGCGCCGATAGCGGCGACGTGAATGTGCTCACAACGGGAGGGAAAATTCTCACCCTTGGTGATCAATCAGCAGGTATCTACGCGCAATCTGTAGGCGGTGGTGGGGGCTCAGGTGGCTCCGTGCTCAGTATCACAATGTCTGGAGGTGGTGCAGGTGTGAATGCTGGAGCCACGATTGGTGGCTCCGGATCGGGTGGTGGTAACGCCAAGACCGTCGATGTTTCATCAGGCAGCTCGATTCAAACCGAAGGGTTTCAGTCTTACGGCATTTTCGCCCAATCAGTTGGTGGTGGTGGTGGATCAGGCGGTAACGCTGTCAGTGGTTCCGCTGCAGGAGGAAGCGTCGGTGTGAATGCCGATTTTGTGCTCGGTGGTGGTGGCGCAGGCGGTGGTAGTGGCAGCAGTGTGACTGTGACGTCAACCGGATCCACGATCAGCACCAAGGGTCATAACGCAGCAGCGATCTTGGCTCAATCCATTGGCGGCGGCGGCGGTGCCGGTGGATCTGCCATGAGCCTGCAGCTTGCTGCAGGAGATGGAGCGGTCAACGCAGGAGTCACTCTTGGTGGCGATGGTGGTCGAGGCGGTGGGGGGGGCAGTGTGACTGTCACTAACAGTTCAACTCTGTTCACATCAGGCAATAACGCTGTTGGTTTGTTTGCTCAATCCATTGGAGGTTCCGGTGGTGCTGGTGGCAACTCGCTCACCGGCCAGTTATCCATCGGCGGCAGTGCAGCGGTTAATGCAGGCGCGACCATTGGTGGTAAAGGTGGCGCTGGTGCTACGGCTGGGAATGTCACCATCAATAATTCCGGTGCTTCGATTACTACAACGAAGGACCAGTCATCAGCAATCGTTGCTCAGTCCATTGGTGGGTCAGGAGGCTCCGGTGGATCCGCATTAACGGTCTCTATCGCAGCGTCGGGTGGTACCCCGGTAGGTGCTCAAGCCACTGTTGGCGGCAAAGGTGGAAGCGGAGGAACATCCGGAAATGTCAATCTCACCAACAGCGCCAATATTTCAACAGGTAGCGTTGTAACAGAAACAATCAAAGATACCGATGTCTCTATTACCTATTTGGGTGGTATTTACTCGTACGGCATCTTTGCGCAATCTGTTGGAGGTGGCGGTGGTTCGGGCGGTAATGTACTGCAAGCCAACCTCAGTGGAGGAGCTGACGTAGCTGTCACTGCAGGTGCTTCAATTGGTGGAGGCGCTGGCAGTGGCAATACAGCAGGTTCAGTTACGGTTGAAAACACTGGATCGTTTATCACCACGCTTGGTGATTACGCAACTGGAATTCTTGCCCAGTCAATTGGCGGAGGTGGTGGTGCTGGTGGAAGTTCACTCAGCTTGAGTGGTGCTGGTGGAAGCAAAGCTGTCAGTGTTGGAGTCAACCTGGGTGGTAAAGGTGGTGAAGGAGGTCGAGCTTCGGATGTCACAGTTGACAACTCAGCAGCAATCACAACAGGAACCACCTTTGAAGATAAACTTTATGGAAACTATTCTTATGGGATATATGCCCAATCCGTTGGAGGAGGCGGAGGTTCAGGAGGTGAGGCGATCAGCGGCAGTGTCAGTATTTCTCAAGGAACAAGTGTTAACGCAGGAGTAGCCCTCGGTGGAACAGGAGGTTCTGGTAACACTGCTGGAAATGTATCAGTTTCTAATACTGGACTTATAAAAACGATTGGAAATAACAGTGCCGCAATCTACGCTCAGTCACTTGGTGGTGGTGGTGGATCGGGCGGTCGTGTTGTCACCGCTCAGTTGGGAGTCTCAACAGGTGGCTCCTCTGTCAATGCCGGTGCAAGTGTTGGCGGCAATGGTGGTACCGGTGGGAATGCTGGCAACGTCACGATTGTGAATACTGGAGATATCACAACTGGATCATTCTTTGATCAAAAAGTATCTGGCGACTTTGCCTACGGATTATTTGCCCAGGCTGTTGGCGGTGGAGGCGGTTCGGGTGGTAGCACGATCAGCGGTCAGCTTGGTGGCAGCACCAAAACGTCTGTGAATGCAGGTGTGAGTATTGGTGGTACAGGAGCTGCAGGCGGCTCTGCTGGGGATGTCACTGTTAATAACTCAGCCACTTCAATCCGCACTCTTGGCGATCACGCGAGTGGAATCGTTGCTCAATCCATTGGTGGAGGTGGTGGTAGTGGCGGCAGCACCCTCAATATTCAGGCAACTGGTAGCACTGGTAAATCCGTGGCCCTGACAGGCAGTGTCAGTCTTGGTGGAAGTGGGGGTGCAGGCAGCAGTGGAGGTAATGTTTCGGTTACATCAAGCAGCGATATTCAAACTGGTTTTGTCGTTGGTAACGATGTAATCAGTGGAGATTTTGCTTATGGAATTCTGGCTCAATCGGTTGGAGGCGGAGGTGGTACAGGCGGAACAACAAGTAACTATTCTGCAACCGTTTCAAAGGAAGGTAAACCGATAACTCTTGGTGCCAATATCGCTGGTTCAGGTGGCGAGGGTGGACGATCCGGCAATGTTGAACTTTTTGTTTCCGGCAACATCATCACGGTTGGTGATATCGCGCCTGGTGTTCTTGTTCAATCCGTCGGCGGAGGAGGTGGCGCAGGTGGCAACTCAGAATCGATGTCTCTCAATGCGTCTTTAAAAGGTGACAAAACCATTCAGGGCACTGGATCTGTTGGTTTGGGAGGTTCAGGTGGTAGTGGTGGTGTTTCCGGTAATGTGACCGTAACGCCTGACTCCACAGGCAGGGGATTATCGATTGCAACCCGAGGTCATCTTTCCAAGGGATTTGTTGCTCAGTCAATTGGTGGTGGTGGCGGAACTGGTGGTTCTGCGAGCAGCACCAGTTACACAAAAAGTAAGTCTAAATATACATTTGGTGCTACAGCCAATAAATCCGGTGAGGGTGGAACCGGTGGAAATTCCGGCAGTGTCACTGTCGGCGTAGATTCCAATTCTCCACTGAACCTCACGATCGTCACGTTGGGTGACAGTGCTGAAGGTTTCTTGGCTCAATCGGTTGGTGGTGGTGGCGGAACTGGAGGTGGCGCCAAAACCGATAACCAAGGCGGTGCTGTCAATGCTGCTTTTGCCATGGGTGCAAAAGGAGGCGCTGGCGGTAATGCAGGGGCTGTTTTCGTCAATACACTTGCTTCCATCACAACCTCTGGATCGCATGCAAGAGGTTTCATCGCCCAGTCAATTGGTGGAGGTGGTGGTACCGGCGGAAGCAGTGTCTCGCAGTCCAAATCGAGTGCGCCAGACAGTAAGGACTCCAAAGAATCCACCTTCAGCCTTGGTGCTTCTGCGGCAACGGGCGGAAGTGGTGGAGCTGGCGGGAGTGCGAGCACTGTTTCAGTTTCTTTTGGTGGAACTGTTTCAACCAGCGGCGCCGCATCTGATGGCATTTATGTCCAATCAGTTGGCGGTGGTGGTGGCATCGGCGGATCGACGATCAATAGCGCATCGTCATCGGGCGGCAATAAATTCTCAGGATCATTATCTGTCGCATTGGGGGGCAGTGGGGGTGCTGGTGGAGATGGTGGTGATGTCAGTTTCTTAGCAACATCTCCGATTAAGGTTGTTACAACTGGTCACTCATCCACCGGCATTACTTTGCAAAGTCTTGGTGGAGGAGGAGGAAATGCGGGCGAAGTCAAGTCAGAGTCAACGACAACGTCTGCAGCTAATTCATCGTTTAATTTTGGAGCATCTGCCGCTGTCGGTGGTCAGGGTGGCAGTGGTGGAAGCGGTGGCAACGTCACTTTTGGGAGTCGCTCACAGATTGCAGATCTCGCCATACAAACAAGTGGCGATAATGCCAATGCTCTGTTCATTCAATCTCTTGGAGGTGGCGGCGGTGTTGGCTCCAGCACCAATGTCGGTTCCTCTGGTGGAAATCTCTCTGTCTCTTTTGGGATGGGAGGTACTGGAGGCAACGGTGGTGATGCCCGCAATGTTTCGATGTTTGCAGATGGAACTTTTCTGACTGCTGGACATACCTCGCACGGCATCCTGATTCAAGCCATCGGCGGCGGTGGCGGTCAGGGCGGTTCAGTGACCACCAATGCTTCATCTGAAGCAAAATCAGCGAATTCAAAGTTTGCCTTTGGTGCTTCAGTTGGAGTCGCGGGTAAGGGTGGTGCAGGTGGATCAACAGGCGACGTAAACGGTTCTATTTCTGGTCAGATTGTCACTCAGGGTGACAGTTCGATCGGCTTCTTTGCCCAGTCAGTTGGCGGCGGCGGTGGTGCCGGCGGTTCTGTGACCAATTCCGCCTCCTCGTCTGGTGAGGCCAATATTGCTGCCTCCGCCACCTTCGGAATGGGTGGAAAAGGTGGTTCAGGAGGATCAGGAAAAGCTGTCTCCTTCCAGGTGCCGGAGACACTGACGATTTCAACGGGCAACATCACTCTCGGTACAGGAACCGCTTCTCATGGTCTGCTGCTGCAGTCGATCGGCGGTGGTGGTGGCCAGGGTGGATCGATCATCGGTAGTAATGCTGCGACCAACGTCTCCAATGCCTCGTTCAGCTTTGGTGGTGCGGGTGCAGCAGGTGGTGCTGGCGGTGCCGGTGGATCGGGTGGATCCGTCACTCTCGGCTCAAATTCGCAGATTGCCGATCTGGCGATTCAGACGCTGGGCGACAACGCCAATGCTGTGTTCCTGCAGTCGATTGGCGGCGGCGGCGGTGTGGGTGGCTCGGTCAACAATGCATCTGCAGCAGGCGGCAACCTGTCGGCCACCTTCTCGATGGGCGGCAGCGGCGGCTCCGGCGGCGGTGCCGGTGATGTCAGTTTCTATGGAAAAGGACAGTTCATCACCGCCGGTGATTCCTCCTATGGCGTGTTGCTGCAGTCGATCGGCGGTGGCGGCGGTCAGGGCGGTTCTGTGACTTCCAATGCTTCATCTGAAGCAAAATCAGCGAATTCAACCTTCACGTTTGGTGCGACTGCCGGTGTCGGCGCTGACGGCGGCGGCGGCGGCAGTGCAGGAGCTGTTGAAGGATCGATTGCCGGGGCGATCACGACGATCGGCGATGGATCGATCGGCTTCTTTGCTCAGTCAGTTGGCGGCGGCGGTGGTGCCGGCGGTTCTGTGACCAATTCGGCTTCCGCGTCTGGTGAGGCCAAGATTGCTGCTTCCGCCACCTTTGGCATGGGAGGCCAGGGCGGTCGAGGTGGTGATGGCCAAGCGGTGTCCTTCCAGGTGCCTGAGACCCTGACGATTTCAACGGGCAACGTCTCACTGGAGAGAGGCATTGGTTCACACGGAATGCTGCTGCAGTCGATCGGCGGCGGTGGTGGTACCGGTGGATCGATCATTGGTAGTAATGCTGCGACCAACGTCTCCAATGCCTCGTTCAGCTTTGGTGGTGCGGGTGCCGCGGGTGGTGCCGGCGGTGCTGGTGGATCGGGTGGATCCGTCACGCTCGGTTCGAACTCGCAGATTGCCGATCTGGCGATTCAGACGCTGGGTAATAACGCCAACGCGGTGTTCCTGCAGTCGATCGGCGGCGGTGGCGGTGTGGGTGGCTCGGTGAACAATGCGGCCGCCGGCGGCAACCTGTCGGCCACCTTCTCGATGGGCGGCAGCGGCGGCTCCGGCGGCGGTGCCGGTGATGTCAGTTTCTATGGAAAAGGACAGTTCATCACCGCCGGTGATTCCTCCTATGGCGTGTTGCTGCAGTCGATCGGTGGTGGCGGCGGTCAGGGCGGTTCTGTGACTTCCAATGCTTCATCTGAAGCAAAATCAGCGAATTCAACCTTCACGTTTGGTGCGACTGCCGGTGTCGGCGCTGACGGCGGCGGCGGCGGCAGTGCAGGAGCTGTTGAAGGATCGATTGCCGGGGCGATCACGACGATCGGCGATGGATCGATCGGCTTCTTTGCTCAGTCAGTTGGCGGCGGCGGTGGTGCCGGCGGTTCTGTGACCAATTCGGCTTCCGCGTCTGGTGAGGCCAAGATTGCTGCTTCCGCCACCTTTGGCATGGGAGGCCAGGGCGGTCGAGGTGGTGATGGCCAAGCGGTGTCCTTCCAGGTGCCTGAGACCCTGACGATTTCAACGGGCAACGTCTCACTGGAGAGAGGCATTGGTTCACACGGAATGCTGCTGCAGTCGATCGGCGGCGGTGGTGGTACCGGTGGATCGATCATTGGTAGTAATGCTGCGACCAACGTCTCCAATGCCTCGTTCAGCTTTGGTGGTGCGGGTGCCGCGGGTGGTGCCGGCGGTGCTGGTGGATCGGGTGGATCCGTCACGCTCGGTTCGAACTCGCAGATTGCCGATCTGGCGATTCAGACGCTGGGTAATAACGCCAACGCGGTGTTCCTGCAGTCGATCGGCGGCGGTGGCGGTGTGGGTGGCTCGGTGAACAATGCGGCCGCCGGCGGCAACCTGTCGGCCACCTTCTCGATGGGCGGCAGCGGCGGCTCCGGCGGCGGTGCCGGTGATGTCAGTTTCTATGGAAAAGGACAGTTCATCACCGCCGGTGATTCCTCCTATGGCGTGTTGCTGCAGTCGATCGGTGGTGGCGGCGGTCAGGGCGGTTCTGTGACTTCCAATGCTTCATCTGAAGCAAAATCAGCGAATTCAACCTTCACGTTTGGTGCGACTGCCGGTGTCGGCGCTGACGGCGGCGGCGGCGGCAGTGCAGGAGCTGTTGAAGGATCGATTGCCGGGGCGATCACGACGATCGGCGATGGATCGATCGGCTTCTTTGCTCAGTCAGTTGGCGGCGGCGGTGGTGCCGGCGGTTCTGTGACCAATTCGGCTTCCGCGTCTGGTGAGGCCAAGATTGCTGCTTCCGCCACCTTTGGCATGGGAGGCCAGGGCGGTCGAGGTGGTGATGGCCAAGCGGTGTCCTTCCAGGTGCCTGAGACCCTGACGATTTCAACGGGCAACGTCTCACTGGAGAGAGGCATTGGTTCACACGGAATGCTGCTGCAGTCGATCGGCGGCGGTGGTGGTACTGGTGGCTCGATCATCGGTAGCAACGTCACGACCAAGGCTTCCAATGCGAGCTTCTCTTTTGGTGGTGCGGGTGCCGCGGGTGGTGCCGGCGGTGCTGGTGGATCGGGTGGATCCGTCACGCTCGGTTCGAACTCGCAGATTGCCGATCTGGCGATTCAGACGCTGGGTAATAACGCCAACGCGGTGTTCCTGCAGTCGATCGGCGGCGGTGGCGGTGTGGGTGGCTCGGTGAACAATGCGGCCGCCGGCGGCAACCTGTCGGCCACCTTCTCGATGGGCGGCAGCGGCGGCTCCGGCGGCGGTGCCGGTGATGTCAGTTTCTATGGAAAAGGACAGTTCATCACCGCCGGTGATTCCTCCTATGGCGTGTTGCTGCAGTCGATCGGTGGTGGCGGCGGTCAGGGCGGTTCTGTGACTTCCAATGCTTCATCTGAAGCAAAATCAGCGAATTCAACCTTCACGTTTGGTGCGACTGCCGGTGTCGGCGCTGACGGCGGCGGCGGCGGCAGTGCAGGAGCTGTTGAAGGATCGATTGCCGGGGCGATCACGACGATCGGCGATGGATCGATCGGCTTCTTTGCTCAGTCAGTTGGCGGCGGCGGTGGTGCCGGCGGTTCTGTGACCAATTCGGCTTCCGCGTCTGGTGAGGCCAAGATTGCTGCTTCCGCCACCTTTGGCATGGGAGGCCAGGGCGGTCGAGGTGGTGATGGCCAAGCGGTGTCCTTCCAGGTGCCTGAGACCCTGACGATTTCAACGGGCAACGTCTCACTGGAGAGAGGCATTGGTTCACACGGAATGCTGCTGCAGTCGATCGGCGGCGGTGGTGGTACTGGTGGCTCGATCATCGGTAGCAACGTCACGACCAAGGCTTCCAATGCGAGCTTCTCTTTTGGTGGTGCGGGTGCCGCGGGTGGTGCCGGCGGTGCTGGTGGATCGGGTGGATCCGTCACGCTCGGTTCGAACTCGCAGATTGCCGATCTGGCGATTCAGACGCTGGGTAATAACGCCAACGCGGTGTTCCTGCAGTCGATCGGCGGCGGTGGCGGTGTGGGTGGCTCGGTGAACAATGCGGCCGCCGGCGGCAACCTGTCGGCCACCTTCTCGATGGGCGGCAGCGGCGGCTCCGGCGGCGGTGCCGGTGATGTCAGTTTCTATGGAAAAGGACAGTTCATCACCGCCGGTGATTCCTCCTATGGCGTGTTGCTGCAGTCGATCGGTGGTGGCGGCGGTCAGGGCGGTTCTGTGACTTCCAATGCTTCATCTGAAGCAAAATCAGCGAATTCAACCTTCACGTTTGGTGCGACTGCCGGTGTCGGCGCTGACGGCGGCGGCGGCGGCAGTGCAGGAGCTGTTGAAGGATCGATTGCCGGGGCGATCACGACGATCGGCGATGGATCGATCGGCTTCTTTGCTCAGTCAGTTGGCGGCGGCGGTGGTGCCGGCGGTTCTGTGACCAATTCGGCTTCCGCGTCTGGTGAGGCCAAGATTGCTGCTTCCGCCACCTTTGGCATGGGAGGCCAGGGCGGTCGAGGTGGTGATGGCCAAGCGGTGTCCTTCCAGGTGCCTGAGACCCTGACGATTTCAACGGGCAACGTCTCACTGGAGAGAGGCATTGGTTCACACGGAATGCTGCTGCAGTCGATCGGCGGCGGTGGTGGTACTGGTGGCTCGATCATCGGTAGCAACGTCACGACCAAGGCTTCCAATGCGAGCTTCTCTTTTGGTGGTGCGGGTGCCGCGGGTGGTGCCGGCGGTGCTGGTGGATCGGGTGGATCCGTCACGCTCGGTTCGAACTCGCAGATTGCCGATCTGGCGATTCAGACGCTGGGTAATAACGCCAACGCGGTGTTCCTGCAGTCGATCGGCGGCGGTGGCGGTGTGGGTGGCTCGGTGAACAATGCGGCCGCCGGCGGCAACCTGTCGGCCACCTTCTCGATGGGCGGCAGCGGCGGCTCCGGCGGCGGTGCCGGTGATGTCAGTTTCTATGGAAAAGGACAGTTCATCACCGCCGGTGATTCCTCCTATGGCGTGTTGCTGCAGTCGATCGGTGGTGGCGGCGGCCAGGGCGGTTCTGTGACTTCCAATGCTTCATCTGAAGCAAAATCAGCGAATTCAACCTTCACGTTTGGTGCGACTGCCGGTGTCGGCGCTGAAGGTGGCGGCGCTTCTTCTGGGCAGAAGGTGCGGAGCGGAATCTCCGGAGCGATCACGACGATCGGCGATGGATCGATCGGCTTCTTTGCTCAGTCGGTTGGCGGCGGCGGTGGTGCCGGCGGTTCTGTGACCAATTCGGCTTCCGCGTCTGGTGAGGCCAATATTGCTGCTTCCGCCACCTTTGGCATGGGAGGCAAGGGTGGTAATGGAGGATCTGGTGGAGTAGTGAATGTCTGGGTGCCTGAGACCCTGACGATTTCAACGGGCAACGTCTCACTGGAGAGAGGCATTGGTTCACACGGAATGCTGCTGCAGTCGATCGGCGGCGGTGGTGGTACTGGTGGCTCGATCATCGGTAGCAACGTCACGACCAAGGCTTCCAATGCGAGCTTCTCCTTTGGTGGTTCAGCCGCTGATGGTGGTGATGGAGGAGGGGGCGGTGCAGGTGGATCCGTCACCCTCGGCTCAAATTCGCAGATTGCCGATCTGGCGATTCAGACGCTGGGCGACAACGCCAATGCTGTGTTCCTGCAGTCGATCGGCGGCGGTGGTGGTGCGGGTGGCTCGGTGAACAATGCGGCCGCAGGCGGCAACTTGTCTGCCACGTTTGGCATGGGTGGTTCAGGTGGAAACGGCGGTGAAGCAGGAATCGTTTCTGCATATCTCGATGCTTCGGTAGTTACCGCTGGTGATTCCTCCTATGGCGTGTTGCTGCAGTCGATCGGTGGTGGCGGCGGTCAGGGCGGTTCCGTGACATCGAATGCATCGGCTTCTGCAGACTCTGCCAATTCCACGTTTGCTCTTGGTGCTTCTGCACCTATCGGCGGAGGAGGTGGTGGAGGCTCCTGGGGACAAAAGGTTCGTGGAGGGATTTCAGGAGCGATCGCGACGATCGGCGATGGATCGATCGGTTTCTTTGCGCAGTCGGTTGGCGGCGGCGGCGGTGCCGGCGGTTCCGTGACAGGTTCCGCATCAGCGTCAGGTAGGTCCAAATTGGAAGCTTCCACCTCAGTTGCCATGGGCGGTGCTGGCGGAACCGGCGGTTCTGGCGGTGTCGTGAACATCTGGACTCCCAGCACTCTGACGATTTCCACGGGTAATGTCTCCTTAAATCGAGGCGCTGGTTCTCACGGCCTGCTGCTGCAGTCGATCGGCGGCGGCGGCGGTGCTAGCGGCTCTGTGCTCAGCAGCAATGTCAGCACTGCTTCATCAAATTCTTCATTCTCTCTGGGTGCAACAGCCGCTCTGACACGTGATGGCGGTGACGGCGGCAGTGCCTCCTCCGTAACTCTGGGCTCTCAGTCACAAAGCGCTGATCTGATCGTTCAGACCATTGGGGAAGGGGCCCACGCCTTATTCCTTCAGTCCATCGGTGGAGGTGGTGGAGCTGCTGGTTCAATTAATAACGGTGCAGCCAGTGGCAATCTCTCCGCATCCATGGCGATGGGGGGCTCTGGCGGCACGGGTGGTCGCGCTGGGACAGTCAACCTCTTCGCTGACGGCACTTTGGTGACTCAAGGGGACGGTGCTTACGCCATTCTTCTTCAGTCCATCGGCGGTGGTGGCGGTCAGGGCGCTTCCATTACGTCCAATGCTTCCGCTTCGGCCAATGCTGCCTCCTCCTCCTTCGCGATGGGTGCTGATGGCACCAAAGCCGGAGATGGTGGTCTGGGTGGTCAAGCCAACGACGTCACAGCGACCCTCTCAGGAAATATTTTCACAACCGGCACTCAATCCACGGGCGTATTTCTCCAGTCCATTGGTGGCGGTGGCGGAGCTGGCGGATCGATTACCAACACAGCCTCCAACACAGGTAATGCCTCGTATTCCGCATCAGCCACCTTTGCGATGGGTGGCAAAGGCGGAGGTGGATCGACTTCAGGAGACGTGTCTCTGTTCACGACTCAGGCAAATACTCTGAATGTCGAGACTACGGGTGAATCGGCCAAGGGAATTCTGTTGCAGTCGATCGGTGGTGGCGGCGGTGCCGGTGGTTCCATTCACAGCAATGCTGCCAGCAGCACAACTGACGCCAAATTGGGCGGTTTCGCCGCTGGAGTGTCAGGCGGCGGAGGCGGCGGCGGAAACAGTGGTTCGGTCTCACTGGATGTTGCTGATCTTGTCATCACTACCAGCGGGAACAACGCCGTTGCCTTGATGGCTCAATCCATCGGTGGCGGTGGTGGTAGTGCTGGGACCAACGTGAGTGACGTTCAAGGTGGTGACATCAGTCTCAATGTCGGGATCGGCGCCAGCGGTGGTGATGGCGGAAACAGTGGACCCGTCAATCTCTCGATTCAGGACGGAACAATCCTCACCACTGGCGACAATGCGACTGCTTTGTTTGTGCAGTCTGTTGGTGGCGGTGGCGGCAGTTCCAGCAGCTTCGCAGGCGGGAGCTCTTCTTCCAAGATTTCCATCAATGGCACCATCGGTGGCTCTGGAGGCTCAGGAGGAAACAGTGGCAGTGTCTCCATCATCAACGCTGCCGATATCAAGACAACAGGAGACAACGCTGTCGCCATCTACTCTCAATCGGTAGGCGGTGGTGGTGGACAGGCCTCTCTGGCAGTGCCTTCTTCCTCGGAGGGCAATACCCTCAGCGGCTCTCTTCAGGTCGGCGGTTCTGCAGGCGGTGGTGGCAGTGCCAGCAACGTCTCACTCACTAATTCAGGCGTCGTCATCACTGAAGGGATTCAGTCCCACGGGGTGTTCTCACAGTCCGTGGGCGGCGGCGGTGGCCGCGTCAGCATTGCAGCGCCTGTCGCATCCGAAGGTACGGATGCCTCCATTTCCTTCGGAGGTGCCGGCGGTGATGGTGGTTCTGCTGGTGATGTGACGGTCACCAACTCCGGTGTTATCCAAGTCAGTGGTGATGCGTCTTACGGCATTTATGCCCAGTCAGTGGGTGGCGGAGGCGGCTCTCTCTCCAGTACCGCAACCATGAGCGCTTCCTTAGGTGGAAGTGCCGGTGGTGGGGGCAATTCCGGCGATATCACCATCACTAATAACTTCGGGGGCAACATCGTCACGAGTGGTGAAAACGGTATTGGTGTTTTTGCCTTGGCCATTGGAGGTGGTGGTGGTGACATCGGCAGCAACCGTGATTCCCTGAGCCTCGGTGCGTCAGGTGGTAACGGTGGCAGTGCAGGCAATATCACGCTCACCAACCGGGGCAATATCACGACTCTTGGAACCGGTTCCTATGGCGTGGTGGCTAACTCCATCGGCGGTGGCGGTGGTCGAGCAACCGCAAACATCAACGAAGGCACCATCAGTCTTGGGGGCTCAGGTGGTTCAGGTGGCAGTTCGGGCACGGTCACTCTGCGCAATGAAGGCAACATCCTGACTTTCGGTTCCTCCTCCATCCCCGTTTATCTGAACAGTGTTGGTGGTGGTGGCGGAGATGCCCAGGCAGGATTCGGCGACGCGATCCTTGGAAGTAATGGTGCAACCGGTGCCTCCGGCAGGACCTTCCTGATCAACACAGGCACTCTTCAGTCCAATTCTGAATTTTCTCCTGCAATTCTTCACCAGGCCATTGGTGGTGGTGGTGGTTCTGTCGCCAGTGCCAAGGGAACTATCAAGGTCGGTTCACGCAATGCCACCGGGCTGCAGAACGCTCAGAGCATGACGTTGCGGAATGAAGGAAGTCTCACCACACTTGCTCGTTACTCACCAGCAATCTTTGCTCAGTCGATTGGTGGTGGCGGTGGACGTATTGCCCAGACCTCAGGTGGCTCTGTGACCATTGGCAGTGTGAACGCTGCCTCCACTGCCGATCTTTCCGGTGGAAAGATCGACATCAATAACTTTGGCGCCCGCTTGGCAACACAAGGTGACTACAGCCAAGCCTTCGCAGCACAGTCCATTGGCGGTGGTGGTGGTTGGGTTGGTCCGAGCCAGGGCAACCTCATCTTGGGTGCCCAAGCTGGTTCTGCGCCGATGGATGCTGGCTCGATTTCAGTCAACAGCCGCTCAATCATCACAACGTCCGGTAATACCTCACCGGCTATCAGCTTCCAATCCATTGGCGGTGGTGGCGGTTATGCCGGCCAAGTCGATGGATCAGCTCAGTTCGGCAGTCTCAATAGCTCTGGTAGTCAAAATGCTGGTTTTGTCTCTTTAACCAATACCGGTTCCGTTCAAACGACAGGCAACTTCAGCCCACTTATCAATGTCCAATCCATCGGTGGAGGTGGCGGCCGTGCTGGAGATATCGGAACAACCCTCAACCTCGGAGCTATCAATCTGCTTGGGGCCTCTGCGCAAGGCGGCAATGTCACTGTGCGCAATTCTGGTGAACTTCTGATCAGTAAGGGCCTGAGTTCTCCGGCTTTGCTTGTTCAGTCCATCGGTGGTGGTGGTGGAGCGAGTGCTGAGGTCATGGGCAATGTGACCATGGGTGCAAGTGGTACGGGTGTTGCCAATGCAGGCATCGTTGATGTTACTAATTCCAGTTTGATCGAGACCACTGGTAATAACTCCATCGGTCTGCTTGCACAATCAATCGGCGGCGGTGGTGGTGTCGCTGGTCTATCTGCTGGTGATGCCGTCATCCTTGGTGGTTCTCTTGTCGGCAACGCCTCAGGTGCTCGTGTGCTTGTTACCAATACAGGGAATATCACCACCACAGGAATTAATGCTGCTGCATTCTTGGCACAGTCCATCGGTGGTGGTGGAGGTGCTGCAGCCAAGTCGTTTGGCACTCTCAGCAGATTGGGAGCCAGCGCCGGCAATATTGCTGACGCTGATGATGTCAGTGTCACCAATAGAGGCATCCTCACCACATCTGGCAATGGATCTCCAGCTTTGATGGTTCAGTCCATTGCTGGCGGTGGGGGTTATATCGCTGAAACCAATGCACTTTCGAGTTACGACGTAACCCTTGCAGGCAGCAATCTGAATTCTGCTAATGCAGGAGATGTCACACTCACCAATACTGTTGAATCTCTGGCGACATCGGGCTCATTCAGTCCAGGGCTTGTTGCTCAATCCATCGGTGGTGGTGGCGGTTGGTCGTTGCTTCGCAGTACACCCAATGCTCAGCTTGGTAGTGAAGCTGGTAACAACCTCACCGGTGGCAATGTCACTCTCACCAGTCAAAGCTCCATCGGTTCTGTTGCTGATTTCTCTACAGCAGCAGTGATTCAGTCTGTTGGTGGCGGCGGTGGTGTCACCGGTAATGCCCTGGGTAATGTCACCCTTGGAGCCTCCAGCACCCAGGGCACTCTCAGCTCTGGCTCAGTTTCCGCCGATTTCACCGGTGATGTCATCACCTTGGGCCAAAATTCAGCGGCAATGGTTGTTCAGACTGTCGCAGGTGGAGGTGGTCTCGGGGCAGAAGTAACGGGTAATGCAGTCTTGGGCATGACCAGTGCCTCGACCACTCTTGCCAATGCAGGATCACTCTCCTTTGAGGGTCGAGGTGCATTGATCTCTACTCAGGGGATCGATTCACCCGCGATTGTCCTCCAGTCGATCGGCGGCGGCGGCGGCTGGGTCGGCAATGTTGAAGGGAACAGCACCCTTGGTGCTTCTCATGTTGGATCAGCTAATGCTGGGTCCATTGATGCCGATGTCGATTATTCACTGATTCAAACCTCTGGTGAAAACTCCACAGGTCTGCTTGTTCAGGCAATCGGTGGAGGTGGTGGTTTCACAGGCAGCACGAGTGGTCATTCACTGACTCTGGGAGCCACCGTCTCTGGCAACAGTTCTAGTGGATCTGGAGATCTTGACCTCCTCAATAACGCCACAATCAAGACCTTTGGCAAGAATTCAGCAGCTCTGATCGCTCAATCGATTGGCGGCGGTGGCGGCGCTTCTGCCACCGATGATGGTAATTTGATTGCGATTGGAACTGTTTCAAAGACAACCTCTGTTAATAATCTGCCAGTGATGACCACTGGTAACGTCAATGTTGTTAATAATGCCAGCTTGAGTACTAACTCAATTGGTTCTGCTGGTTTGATTGTTCAGTCGATCGCCGGTGGTGGTGGCTACGTATCTCAAACCAAAGGAAGTGAAGAATACGATATTAGATTTGGAGCTGAAGGAAATCTTATTGGGGATGCTGGAAATGTTTCAGTAGAGATTAACGGTGAATTTGTGACAACTGAGAAAGCCTTCTCGCCTGCTTTTGTAGCTCAGTCTGTCGCTGGTGGTGGTGGATTTGCTTTGATTTCCGCTAAAGATAGTGGTTCAACTCGAATTGGCGCATCAGCAAATAATCTTGGCTCAACCAATTCAGGCGATGTTGCTGTTAATAACTCCGCAATACTTTACACCAAAGGAGATTTCTCTACTGCTTTAACAGCTCAATCCATTGGTGGTGGTGGTGGTGTGATTAGTTCTGCTGCGTCAGGATTGGAACTTGGTACTTTGAATCATCGAGGCTCTGCAGGGGCCGGCAATGTTGAAGTGACAAATACCAATCTTGTTCAGACTGATGGTCAGTATTCTTCTGGAATCATTGTGCAAACCATTGGTGCTGGTGGTGGCTTTATTGCTGGCTCTAGTGATGGAGCAGCCAATCTTGGCGCTGTCAACGGAATTAGTGATTCTGTAGGTGCATCAGGAAGCTTGACTCTTGAATCACAGGGTGATTCGATTACTACCTCAGGTCTCGGATCAACAGGAATTCTTGCTCAATCTATTGGCGGTGGTGGTGGATTTGTGGGTGCTTCAATGGATGGAGTTCTCCTTGGTGGTCAATCACAAAATAACATTCTTTCTGGCGACGTAAGTGTTACCAACAGCAGTTTTATTAATACTTCTGGTGGAGCTTCTGCCGGGTTAATCGCTCAAAGTATTGGCGGCGGCGGCGGTGTTGTCAGTATTACAAATAGCGAGTTAATTGAATTGGGTGGTAGTAATCTTTCTAATGCGAATGCAGGTTCAGTTTCTGTTCAAAATACAGGTGATATTACAACTACCGGTGAGACTTCGCCATTGATCATGGTTCAGTCTATTGGCGGAGGTGGTGGTTTTACTTCTTTAAACGCCAATACGTCTCCTTCTTCCAGCACTAATGTTATTAGATTTGGAGACCAGAATTCCAAGCAATCTAAAGGCGGGAACATAACAGTTGAAAACAGTGGATCACTGAATTCTTCTGGCCGTTCGTCTTCTGCAATTGTTGCTCAGTCAATTGGTGGCGGTGGCGGAAATATTAGAAGACTCGATACCGATGATTTCGGTTCGAGTATTCAAATGGGTTCCCAAAATAACTCCTTTGGGGCTGCTGGATCAGTGATAGTTAAAAATACTGGCAAATCAATTATTACTACTGGGGATTATGCACGTGCGATTTTGATTCAGTCAGTCGGCGGTGGAGGCGGTTGGTTGGCTGGAAGCACAGATTCTGATGCAACCGTCATGTTGGGTTCGATCAATCCTTCTGGTTCTGTGAGCAGTGGAAACATCACACTCTTTAATACAGCTTCGATTGGAACTACTGGGTTAAGTGCAGGTGCGATCACTGCTCAATCGATTGGCGGTGGTGGCGGTCTGATCGGTATGGAATCAGGCCAACTTCAGTTGGGCTTAGAGGGAGGTACTGGTACTAATAACTCGGGGGTTGTTGATGTAATCAATACAGGATCGATTCTCACTGAGGCTAGTGATTCGCCTGGCTTACTCTTGCAATCAATAGCTGGTGGCGGAGGTCGTGCCGATCAATATGCCGGAGATTTGCAGCTTGGTCTTACCGGCGATGGCGGCTCTATCATCTCCAACAGTGGAAATGTCAAGTTAAAAAACACATCTAAATTTGTTGTCACTAAAGGCAATGGTTCACCCGGAATCAGCTCTCAATCAATTGCCGGTGGTGGTGGTTTTGTCGGAGACTCAACAAGTCAAAATGATTCGATAGGTCGTTTAGGAGCTGGGAAATTATTGCTCAATTCCGAAGAAAAGGTTGTACCAGACGCAAATGGAGATTCACTCAACGCCGGTTCACTAGATATTTTCAATACTGCAGATATTCAAACTTCTGGTTCCATTTCTCCTGGCCTTTTAGCCCAATCCATCGGTGGTGGTGGTGGTTATGCCGGAGGAATGGATTCAAACAAAATCTCCCTTGGTACCAATGGTTTTAGCTCATCAAATTCAGGCAATGTTCTCGTTACTAATACTGGCTCCATAACAACCACCGGTAGAGGCTCAGGAGCTTTGCTGGTCCAATCAATTGCAGGTGGTGGCGGCTTCTTGAGCTCAGATGTTATCGACTCGATGTTTATGGGTTCCAACTTCACCCTTAGTTCAACGAGTGGAAGTGTTGCTGTTAACAATTCCGGCGATCTCTCAACAAAAGGCCCAGGTTCTATTGCACTGCTTGCTCAGAGTGTCGGCGGAGGCGGAGGTGTTAATGCTTATGCCGAATTAGATGAAAATCTTGTTGCTCAGGACAGTCTAGAACTTAAAAATACTGCCACTGCTGCTAACTATCGTCTTTTCCTTTCATCTAAACAGGCTCTCAACTCCGGCGCTGAAGATATAGCTGTTAAGAATACAAGTTCAGTGATAACAACATCTGGAGATGGTGCTCCCGCGATGTTGATTCAAAGTGTTGGTGGTGGTGGTGGTTGGGCAACATTAAAAGGAGCTTTTAATAGCAATTTGCGGCTGGGCGGCAAAGAAGGGTCTAATGCCTATGGAGGTGATATTGAGGTAGAAAATACTGCCGACGTTTCCACTATCGGGGGTTATTCGCAGGGTATTCGAGTACAGACCGTTGGTGGAGGCGGGGGTGCAGTGAGTGCCAAGGCCAACGCAGTGCGCTTGGGATCTCTTTCGATTTCGGGCGACAGCAGTGGTGGTGACATAAAAATCATGAACAGTGGCGATATCGTCACGACTGGTGCTGGTTCCACCGGCCTTAACGTAATGAGTCTTGGTGGAGGCGGCGGAGCTGTCTTCGGCATATCGACTGATACGGCTAAGTTTGGAACACTCGCGAAAGATCTGACGATTGACGCAAGTGGCGGTGATATTGAAGTTGTCAACAATAGTGGCCTGATTCAAACCAGCGGCGAAGCCGCCACTGCGTTAGCTGCTACCAGTGGCGGCGGTGGTGGTGGTTTTATTGCAGAAATTGGCGGTGATTTACTCGGTGGCTCCAATACAAACGGAAATACCTCTGCGGGTGATATTTTGGTGACTAATAAGGCTAATCTTCTCACCTTTGGTGATGGTTCGATTGGCCTCGCAGCACTGAGCCATGGTGGTGGTCATGCATTCTCAGGACCTATCCGCAGTGGCGAGCAGTTGGTTTCCATAGGAAATATCGGCAGTTCGGATGGTTCTGCAGGCAGTGTGAATATTATTAATACAGGAGTGATCCAAACATCTGGCGCTGCTGCACCAGCAATTCTGGTTCAATCCACTGGTGGCGGAGGTGTCTACGCGCCTGTTGCCTCAGACCCAGATTTTTACTGGCTTGGTAACGCTGGTACAAACATCACTGGAAATAATGCTGATAGCGTCACGATTAATACTCAAGGAAATATCACTACCGATGGTATTGGGTCCCAGGCACTGATTTCCCAGTCCATCGGTGGCGGTGGTGGATTCCTTGGGGATATCACACCCGACAATCAGGGAGATAGTGCAGCTCTTCTTGGCAGCCAAGGACCTCAAGGATTTGATAAGAAAGATACTGTTGCTGCGTGGAATAAAGAATGGAAAGATCTTATTGACAATGCAGCAAATTCTGACCCCAATTATTTCAAAGATTTGAATAATCTAGATAATGTTGATCGTCTGATTGTTCAAAATAAAACTTCTCAGATTGGTGGTGGAGGTAATGCTGGTGCCATCGACATCACCATCAATGCTGAACAGTACTTAACACAACAAGATAATTCTTCTGTCGTTCTTGCTCAAAGCATTGGTGATGGAGGTGGTTGGTTGCTGCTTGACCAAGGAAATAATTATTCTTTTCTCGGTGCTATTAAGTCTGGAGGGGGTAAGGGCTCTTCTGTTGATGTCAATAGCACGGTGAATCTGTTCAGTTTAGGATCCAATTCTCCTGCACTTGTAGCGCAATCAATTGGAGGAGGTGGTGGTGCTACTGGTGATTCCAATAAATTCGCCCGTATCGGTACGGTTGAAGGCCGAGCTAATACCAGCTCAGGAAATGTGACAATTAATCATGTTGGAAATATCTCTACCGAAAGTGTTTACTCCAGTGGTCTGCTTGCCCAATCAATCGGTGGTGGTGGTGGATTGGTTGGTATCGTTTCCGGTGCTGTCAGTCTTGGTTCTGTTAATTCCGTCGCTCAGCAAACATCCACTGCTGGGGTAGTTGATGTGCAGCTTGATGGCACAATTCAAACCAAAGGCAATAATTCTCCTGCTTTAGTTGCTCAGTCAATCGGCGGCGGTGGTGGCTGGGTCGCTCAGGCCTCTGGCGAGGTGGATATGGGTGCATTCAACACCGGGGAAAGTGATAATAGTTCGAACAAAATTTCGGTTAATACAACTGGTGGATTAAATACACTTGGTCAAAACAGCACAGGTTTACTTGCCCAGTCAATTGGCGGTGGAGGCGGTTTTATTGGGATTAATAATGCTGACGATTATCGCTTGGTATTGGGTGCGACTTTCTCTAGTGGCTTGAATAATTCTTCGGATATTAATGTTGTCAACCAAGGTTCTATTTCGACCTCCGGGAACAATTCTGCTGCTTTGACAGCACAAAGTATCGGTGGTGGTGGTGGCTCTACAGCAATCAACTGGACATCAGCTTCTGAGTCACCAGAAGCTCTGATTGTTATGGGTTCTGTTGAGTCAAGAACCGGAAATTCTGGAAATCTCAACATCACGAACCAGTCCAATCTTGTAACAAAAGGACTTGCTTCCCCGGCTCTCTTGTTGCAGAGCATCGGCGGCGGTGGTGGAGCAATTCAGTCCCTTTCCAACTCGACTGCAAGCCTTATTCAATTTGGCTCCGACTTTTTCTCACCTGATAACCCTGCAGCTTTCTCCGCTGGATCCATTGATTTCACTTCAAACTCGAACAGCTTGATCTCTACTTCCGGTGATCGTTCGGCCGCCGCAATCGTTCAGTCCATCGGAGGAGGTGGTGGTTGGGCTTTAATTAACTCTCAAAAAGAAGGAATCGCGCTTGGAAGCGGTATATTGAATGATACGAAAGACAGTTTAAAACCCCTCATTATAAACAATATATTTGAGGGTAAAGCGACAGGTGGTTCCATCACAGCTGATATCAGCGGCATTATCCAGACAACCGGATCCACCAGTCCTGGCTTCGTGGTCCAAACCATCGGAGGTGGAGGTGGTTTTGCCGGTGACGCAACAGGAGATGGACAACTTGGCGGCCTCTATGTGGATTCCACAGTCGGTATCGAAGGCTCCAGCAATGTGTTGATGCCAATCGCCTGTCAATTCGGCTCATGCCCAACAGATGCAGTTGAGCAAGCCGTTCTTGTTGATATCAATGGAGATGTTGTAACCACGGGTGCCACATCGCCGGTGATGTTGGTTCAAGCTGTTGGCGGCGGCGGAGGTCGTCTTGGAACCATCGGTGGCAATGCAACTCTTGGAATCAAATCCGGTACAGGATTGATGCAGGCATCTGGAGGATCTGTTCGCGTTATTAGTAACGCTGGTGCCTCACTGTCTTCCACCGGAAATGACTCCGCTGCACTGGTGGTTCAATCCATTGGTGGCGGAGGAGGCACTGTCAATTCCATCGGTGGTAATGCCACTCTTGGCGCGACCTCGACTGGCAATCTCTCCGCCGGCGCCGTTACCCTCAATGGACCATTTACTGCACAAACTAAGGGCACCAATAGTCCTGGTGTTGTTCTCCAATCAATCGGTGGTGGTGGTGGTCTTGCTGCCGATGTTGATGGAGATCAAATTGACTTCGGAACGTTTGGTACTGCCAACACTTCTGCAGCTGATGTCACTGCCATCAGCCGTAATTGGCAGATCGGTACTGAAGGTCGCAATTCACCTGGTCTCATTTTGCAGTCCATTGGTGGTGGCGGCGGTGTTGCCTACACGTCGACTGCATCGGTTGATCTCGGCGGTGCAGTGACCGGTAATACGAGCTCTGGCGATATCAGACTGACATCCAAATTCAATTCCCGCATCACGACCACAGGTGTTTCATCTCCTGCGGTCATTGCCCAAACGATTGGTGGCGGTGGCGGTTACGCCGGTGGTGATGGCAGTGGCACTTCAGCCAGTGTCAAGCTTGGTGGGACTGGCAAACAAATCGGCAATAGCGGTGCGATCAACCTCTTCTTTAGCGGAGGCAGCACCCTTATCACCAACGGAGTTCAATCTCAGGGGATCATTGCTCAGTCTGTCGGAGGTGGTGGTGGCTTCACCTCACAAAACGGCGAAAGCATGCTGCTTGGTATGAACGGCGGCTCCGGCAATGCTTCTGATGTAGAGATCACTCAACAAGGAACGGTCATTACCACCGGCCAACACTCAGAGGGCATCATTGCCCAGTCGATTGGTGGCGGTGGCGGAAGCGCTGGTTCCAGCAGCACAAGCCTTGTGATGGGCGCGACCAACGCCAGCGGTAATGCGGGCGATGTCATCGTCGCAAACACCGGTCGCATACAAACTGAAAGCGATTACAGCATCGGTGTTGTCGCTCAGTCCGTTGGCGGCGGCGGTGGTCGGATCGCCTCCGCCAGCGGCTCACTCATCCTTGGTGCCGATGGTGGTAGCGGCAATGCCGGCAATGTCTCGAT
Organism: Synechococcus sp. MIT S9503; assembly: GCF_047304175.1. Classification (GTDB taxonomy): domain Bacteria; phylum Cyanobacteriota; class Cyanobacteriia; order PCC-6307; family Cyanobiaceae; genus Synechococcus_C. Next base: position 2,320,728 of record NZ_CP138955.1, read on the forward strand.
TGACAATACCGGTGGTGTTATTTCCACCAGCGGAGATTACGCCCCCTCCTATCTGATGCAATCCGTTGGCGGCGGCGGCGGCCAAGTCGGTCTGGGAGATAGCAACGGCAGTGGCACTGTCATTCTCGGTGGTGGCAGCAACGGCACCGCGGGCTCTGGTGGCACCCTCACCCTCGTCGAGGGTGGAGGGACCCTGCAGGCCACAGGCCAATTCTCCCCTGGCGTGATCCATCAATCCATCGGCGGTGGTGGCGGTTGGATCGGTGCGGTTCCTGCTGGGACCGTACAGCTCGGTGGCCTTACCACCGGCAGCTCAACCGGAGCTGATCTTGAGCTCACCCTCCCCTTCCAGGTCATTACAACGGGAACCAACAGCCCGGGTGCTTTGCTTCAGAGCATCGGTGGTGGTGGTGGCGTCGTCGCTGATGTAGGCGGCAACGTCACAATCGGCGGCACGCAACAGATAGGCGTTGATGCCTCAGCTGGTTCTCTTGACTACACACAGCTCAGCCGCAGCATTCAAACCGCTGCTGCTGACAGCCCAGGTGTTGTGCTTCAGAGCATCGGTGGTGGAGGTGGTCTGCTTGGTGCCGTCGATGGCAGCCTGGCCATCGGCAGCAGTTCATCCGTTGGTAGCGATGTTCGCGGTGGTGAGATAACAGCCATCAGTGATGCTCCCATCACGACAGCTGGAATCAGCTCTCCAGGTTTCACGATCCAGTCGATCGGTGGCAGTGGTGGTCTGATCGGCAGCGCACCGACTTCCGTGACCGCTGGTGGTTCGGGCTCTGGTGACAGCCGATCAGGTGCCATCACATTCACAAATACCGGCGACATCGCCACGCGTGGGTTGAATTCCAGCGGTGTGATTCTTCAGTCGATTGCAGGTGGTGGTGTCTACACCACTTCCGCTGGCGGTAATGCCATCAGTCTTGGCGGTTCGGTGATCGGTATCAACGACAGTGCAGCGATCAGCTTCACGACATCTGGTGCCATCTCTACTGCGGGTAGTAATTCAGCAGCGATTGTCGCCCAATCGATCGCTGGTGGCGGTGGTGCGGTGTTTGGTCTGGAAGAGGCCAGCGCCCCTTCTGTGACGCTCGGAGGCAGTAATGCCACTCAGAACCAAGCCAGCACTGTTGATCTCACGATCGCAGGCAACCTCGCCACTGTCGGCAATCTTTCACCTGCTTTGCTTGGCCAGTCGATTGGTGGTGGCGGTGGTTACGCCCCGATCGCATCCAAAACGGCAATTTTGGGTGCGCAATCCAGCTCTAACCTTGATGCAGCAGCCGTCACAGTCAATTTGAATGCTGATGTGTTCACAAGTGGATTAGGCAGCGATGGTCTGCTGCTGCAATCGATTGGTGCCGGTGGTGGTGTCACGGGATCCACCACAGCCGGCCTGACGATGGGTGCATCGACATTGGCCAATGGCGATGCAGCTGATGTCACCATCAACAGCACGGGCACCATCACCACGACCGGTGAGCAATCGATCGGGATTTTTGCCCAATCGGTTGGCGGTGGCGGTGGCCGTGCTGGCAGCGCCTCCGGCAGCGTCACCCTCGGCGGCAATGGAGCGTCTGGCGATGCAGGCAACGTCACGCTGAATCTCGCCGTTGATGGAGGAAGCGGCTCGATTGTCACGACTGGAGAGCAATCGCCAGCTTTTGTGCTGCAGTCGATTGGTGGTGGCGGTGGTTTGGTGTTCCCGAGCACGGAGACCAGCAGCGGGGACCTGCTTTTGGGTGGCGATACCCTGGGCACGTTGGGCAAAGGTGGAGCCATCAGTTTCACCGCTGGAGGTAGCAGTGCCGTTACCACCACGGGAGAAGGCTCCAGTGGTTTGTCGTATCAATCGATCGGTGGTGGTGGTGGCTTCAGTGGCAGTACGAGTGCCAATGCTCAGCTTGGCGGTCTGTACCGAGGTAGCTCCTCCGGTGCTGATTTCACGCTCAGTAGCCAGATCGACTCCGCGACCAATGGCGTTGATGCCGCTGCATTGATGCTCCAGTCGATCGGTGGTGGTGGTGGACGCGTTGGCGATGTGGGTGGCAATGCCAACCTTGGCGGCACGTCCAGCATTTTGAGTTCGCCCAATGGCCAGGCTGGTGGTCTTGAGATCACCCTGAATTCCAACCTCACCAGCAATGGCGATCGCGGCGCTGGTGCGCTGATTCAGTCGATTGGCGGTGGCGGCGGTGTGGCTGGTGCCATCGGTGGCAATGCAACCCTCGGCGGTCTGGGCCTGGGTAATCGTTCTTCTGGCGCGATCAGCCTCACGATCGACAATCGTGTGGGCTCTGGTGGTAGTAACGCCCCTGGACTCCTGGCACAAACCATTGGTGGCGGCGGTGGCAGCGTTGACAGCGTGGCTGGCAACTTCATTGCCGGTGGCTCTTCGCTCGTTCCCAACACTGGTAACAGCTCGGCTGGGAACCTCAGCCTCGTGATTAATTCCAACGCTCGAGTATTCAGTACGGGTGATACGAGCCCTGGTTTCATTGCTCAGACCGTTGGCGGTGGTGGTGGTTTTGCCGCCTCTACGGCTGGAACCGTTCAGCTCGGGGCAGGCGGTGCTGGAACAACGAATGCTGATGCTTCCTCAGGCGCGATCACCTGGACGAATGACGCCAGTGGAACGCAAACAGTCGTCACCGACGATGACATCATCACATCAACAATCTCTGGAATCTCCACCACAGGCGATCTTTCACCGGCTGTTGTGCTGCAAACGATCGGTGGCGGCGGCGGTTACACGACTGGAGGCACGAGTGTTAGCTTCTCAGCCGCTGGCCATGCAGGTAGTTCAACGACTGCTGGTGCCATTACCGCAACCAACAGTGGTGTGATCACCACCAGCGGCGACAACAGCATTGGCTTGATGCTGCAAACCATTGGTGGCGGCGGAGGTGTTGGCGGCTCATCGACGGGTGTGGTGAGCCTTGCGAACAGTAATGCCAACTCCAGTTCGGGTGATATCAATTTCACCAACACCGGAACGATCTCCACTAGCGGCCGTGGATCGCATGCGGTCGTCGCCCAGACCATCGCCGGTGGAGGTGGATTTGTCTTCGGTGGTGTTGATAGAGAAAATGCCATCTCATTGCTCGGTAACCCCACCGGCAGTTCCGGTGATATCAAGGTCACAAACAGCGGCAACATTCTTGCCAGTGGTGAGAATGCTGTTGCGCTTCTCTTCCAGAATGCGACAGGCGGTGCTTATCTCTATCAAAATTCCGATGGTTCGGTGAGCAACATCACCGAGGGTGTTACCGATGGAGACGCTCCAGCTGGTGAGGTTGTAATCAGTAACAGTGGGCAGATTATTGCCTCTGGTCAAGGCGGAGTCGGCATCACCAAGAGCACGAGTGATATCAGCGGCAACCTGCGTGTTGAGAATGCAGCTGGTGCTGTAATTCAAGGTGGTGATGGCGGATCTGCAATTGATCTTCCAACAGATGATGTCGAGCGCATCATCAATTACGGCAAAATTATTGGTGGTAACGACGGCAATAGCAATGCGATTACAGGCCCTGGCGGTCCTGATGAAATTTTTAACTACGGTGAGATTTCAGGAGACATTATTCTTCCAGGACTTACTAAAAATATCTTCAATGCTCCAGATGCCCGAATTGAATCTCAGCTGATTCGTGCCAATGGCAATGTAACTTTCTTCCAGGAAGGAATTGTTAACCCAGGTGGTGAATATCGCATTGACAATATGGTTAATGATATTAACTACACCACAACGGAGACATCGTTCTATGAAGCTGATTTGGTGTTGCGGTCGGGTGAAACAGACAATCTCACGACGCTGTACAAAGCAAATCTGAGCGGAACGGTTGAACTCCTCGCCAACCAGGTGGGCCAGGCGATGCCTGGTGATTTTGTCAGTGAGGGGATTGTTGATGCCAAGCAGGGGATCACGATCGGTGACCTCAAGTTGATCGCTCCCAAGTCAGCCGTTGCGTCGTTCGACTTCAAGCTGACCGAGCAGAATACGAATCTGGCGTTCCTTTACAGCGTTGACTACGCCCCGAGGGGCCTGGATCCGAACTCCACAGCAGTTGGTGAGGCGGTCAACACGATTCAGGCAGCAGGCAGCACGGATGACTTCAACGCCACAGCTGCGCTGATCTTTGCTGAGGAGACCACAGGTGATCTGAACAAGCTGTACCGCCAGTTGTCGGGTTCCACAGCGACAGCATTCCCGCAGGTGTCGCTGGCAACCGGCCAGGCCTTCCAGCAGGAAGTGAATGAATCACTGGATACAGCGGTTCTCTCCCAGCTGCAGCGCTGCATTCTGCAGGTTCAGAGCCTCGAAAGAGGTGAGAGCTACAGCGGTGATCCAGCCGATTGCGGCAAGTGGCGCACCTGGGTGAATGCCGGCGGTAGTGATGCCAATACCCCTGGTAGCGGTAGTTCCAATCAGGTTGGCTACAGCACCAATGCGTTCAACACGTCGGTTGGAGCTGATGCTCTGGTTGGAGACAACACGCTGGTGGGCATCGCCGGTCGTTTCGACAACCTGTGGACGACGACCACAGAGCCAACCAACTTCGGCAAGACAGAAGGCTGGAGCGGCATGTTCTATGCCAAGCAGCGCCTGGGTTCTGATACCTGGCTGACGGGCTCCGTGGGTGGCGGCGGCTTTGTGACCGATACGACCCGGCAGGTGAAGATTCCGGGTTACTCCTCCACTGAAGAAGGCACGAGCAACAGCAGCGCGATCGGTGGCAGCCTGCGGTTGAGCCATCGGATCAGTACGGGAGAGCAGGGCAGCCTGACGCCGAGCCTGGGTCTGAGCTGGCTGCAGCTGAATCAGGGTCAGTATTCGGAGTCGACGACGTCGAACAACCGTGCTTATGTGCAGCCCGGGAATCCACTTGATCCAACACCCGATCCAGGTAAGGCCAGCTACTCGCTGACCTATGAGTCAGCGACGTATAACTCGATTCCATTGGAGATCGGCCTGGCGTACAAGCAGCCGTTCAAGGCTGGTTCAACGACGGTGATTCCTCGGATCAGTGTGGGTTATGCGTGGGATCTGGGTGACACACAGCGTTCACTGACTGCACGATTCAGGTCTGCACCGAAGGGATCGTTCACGGTGGATGGAACACCGGCCCCGGCGTCATGGTTCAACCTTGGTCTGGGAGTGGATGTATCGATCAATGATCGATTAACGGTGTATCTGAATGGCTTGGGCCAGCTGTCACCAGGCAGCACGCAGTCGATCAACTACGGCGGTGGATTCAGATGGAGTTTCTGAATCCGATTGAGACTGGCTACAGCTTTTGAACAGTTGATTCACGACGCTCATATCTTTCCAGTGTCTTTTCGACGAGAATTCGCATGATGATGCTACGTGCGAATGGTGAAATAACGAGTCATGCAAGATTGGGTTTGGGTGAGATCACTCAAATCTGCGTTGTCGGAGAGAATATTGCCAATAGCGTAAATTTTCCAGATATCACCTGGAAAACCCCTGACTTCCATGTCCTGTTGATTGAGATTCTGGAGAGATAAATCGATGGGGATTCGTTCGTTTGCAAGACGCCTCTTCGTTGGTCCTCAGACCACAACTACAGCACCAAGTGATCCATGGATTGGCGCCGATGCTGGTAATGGATTTGGTGCGAAAAGGTTATTGCGATCGTCTGTCCAGTTTGATTCACTCGCTATCGCTAAGCATGCGTCTAATGCCGCGCTTGATGGTGTTCAGGTTTTGACTCGTTATTGTGCGACCGAAAAGCCTTATTGGTACGGATTTTTATCTCATTACTGTGATTTAGGTGTTAAGTATTTGAATGTCTGTGTTCAATCGGAGGCTGATTTCGATGCGGTGGTTCACGCTCCTGTCCCTGATGGGCTAAAAGTTATCTGCCATCGAATTAATGCAAAACTCGATCCCTCTTCTGCGTTACGGGAGTTTGACTTTCGTAGTATTTCAGATCAAGCGGCTTTCACATTGCTGGTGGATTGTGATGAGTATTTTTATGCATTGCGTCCGGATTTAGCAATATCAGGCTTATTTTGTGCTTTCCCTGCGGTTGGTCAATTTTATTTGCCATGGCTGATGTGCCCTGTTCTGACAGCTAGAGAAGACGATCTTTTGGGATTCTGGGGTCATATAGGTAAGCCCGTTGCTCATTCGTCGCGCATCGCCTCTGTTGCTAATGATCATTCCTTTAGGGTTGATGACATAACTAATGACCCAAGGCATTGTTCGTCTCCTGCAGGCATGTTTGGGTTTGTTATTGTTCATTATTGGTCCCGTAGTTTTCGTGATTGCTTGTTGAAGACATTTAATAATCGTTTCAAGGACTCAAAAAGCTCAGACCTGAGTTTTGCGCTAGAGAAGATTCGTGCCGGTGACTTACCTGCTCGTTTGCGGCTTTTGGCTTACCTAAGGGTCCAAACAGGCTTTCTGCCAGTTCCATCTATGCCGACAAGGAATTTTCAGCTTGACCTAGAGGAAAGGATGGTTCGTGAGTGCCTTAATACAGAAGATGAGTCTCTATGCCGATTAACCTTTGATCGTTATTGTGAACAGCTTCAAAAACAGCGTTCTCGTTTGCCTTTGTATCCAGCCGCTGCCTTAAAGTCAATTGTCGATGAACTCCCCTCTCCCAATTGGTAGCCTGAACTTATTGCGCGAATTTTGCGTTTGGCCATAAATCATAGAGAGAAGGGCCGAATTTTTCGATCATTTTGACATATGTTTCTTTGTATTCAAGGGCGATTTTTTTATTCAGCCCAGGTGATAGTTGCTCGCTTTTTGGAGACGCATTAATTTTTGTTTGAAAGTCAGGCTCTGAAAATGTAATCCCAAGGAATTGCGAAAGCCTAGAAAGAGTTGATTCTTGGAAAAGATTTTCGTAAAAATCATAAAAAATATCTTTTGGATCGAAGGATTTTTCGATGTTATTAATGGTGATTTCGTAGTGCGTATTTCGAGCAAACCGCTCCGTGGAAAAGAGTGCTTCCAATGATTCTGCTTCTGTGGGATAACTGCATACGAGCCGATTTGTTTGTTTACGGCGAATCATTCTGAGTTGAGACCAGACACGCTCCACTGGGTCTCGCATGAGGTAAATCACTTTTACTTGTAAGCCTATTTTTTCGAGCTCTTTTTTTGTGTACTTAAGCTTGTTCTTGTTCAAGATACAGTAATGGGGTGAAATGTCTCCTGTTGCTTTGATATTGTCACTTCCTGCGACGAGTGATTTGAAATATTGAAAATAGTACTTATTTTTAATCATCATTAAAATCTGCTTCTGGTCTTTAGGCAGCTCTGCGAATTCGGCAATACTTGGATTTTGATTGATGCCTAAAGTCTGAATGAGTATTTTTTTGTCTTTTCGCCAGCGTTTGATTTGCTGGGAGATGTTCTTTTCAGGATTGCGCAGGGCTTTGTATTCTTTTAATTCACCCATGTTGGTTTCAGGGCTTTGGGTCAGCTCGTGATGAAGCCACGTAGTTCCAGCTTTCTGAGCTCCGAGACCAAGGATGAAGACTTTGCGGCTCATGAATGAATCGTTCCGATTTGCTTCCAATTGCAGTGCTGTTGCAAGATTTGATTTCCAATATCTGGGCTGCATCCAAGCAGTAACGGACCGCAGGTTTGTGGGTCAACCAAAAGTTCCAACATCGCCAGGTAATCCTTGTTGTCTGGTGTAAGACCTTGAGAAGTCTCGATTGTGATGCGTGGTGGCTGGTTACCGTTTGAATCCAATAATCTCCATGCCTGTCGATTGGAGGGTGCAAGGCTGCTTGCATAGCCCCGTTTAAGCAGGCTGATTGCTCCATCCAGCACAGGCACGCTGTCAAGTTTGATGTGTGCTGAACATTCATGGTTGCTGGCCTCAAGCATTTCTCCCAAATGTCCCATTAGTCCAAAGCCAGTGACATCAGTACAGGCATGGATGGACTCAGGATGCTTTATTTCTAATTCTCTTAATTGTCTAACAAGGTGATGCTGGCTAGTCGCCATCAGCTCGATAGCTTTATCGAGATAATTTGAACTGGTTTTATACTGCATCGCAGCAGCAAATAAAACTCCCGTACCAATAGGTTTGCTGATGAGCAGCATATCACCAGATTGCAGACCACCTTTAGTCCAGGGATTGAGATCTGGTTGTTGTCCATTCACGCAGAGCCCGATCTGAATACCCATGCTTGCTGGGGTTGGTGTTTGATCACGTGATTCCAATGTGTGTCCACCAAGCAATGTTGCTCTCTGCTCCTCAAGGGCTCCTTTAATCCCGGAAAGGATCTGTTCGAGAAGATTCTCTTGCAGATTGGCTTGGATGTTGGGGACAGTGATGAATGCTTGAGCTGACGCAACAGTAGTTCCGCAAGCCCAAATGTCTGAACAAGCATGCAATGTTGTGATTCGTGCATTCAGCCAGGGGTCACTGAGTATTGCAGGAAACCCATCCACGCTTTGCAACCAGTTCTGATCCAGGGCTGCTGCATCTTCTGGAGCCCTACCCAGAGATTCAAGCTCTGCTGTTTCAAGTGCGTTCTTCAGAGGTTGAGCTGCCAGCTTCGCTGCACATCCACGGCAATCCATTGGCATACTTTGAAGGTCCATGGTGCTCTGCATGCGAAACATTTCGATAAAGCGTTTGTCAATCAGTTGCTTCCATTGCCATGCCCATTGGTAGGGGCCAATGAAATGTGAGCCCCATTGAATCCAGGCTTTCGCTGCAATGTCTGCATTCTGTGGCTTGCCGATTATTTGGAGTGATCGCTTTTGCGGAGTCCAACAGCGCAATGGCTTTTTGCTATTGATGCGCTCAAGATTCATGGCCAGGATTGGTGCTGCACGAACAGCCCAGACCCCCGAGGCGGGACGCTGTTTGTTATAAATTAGTCCACAATCTCCGCTTGCAAAAATGCTGGGATGTTCAATGGCTTGTAGTGTTGCTTTCGTTAGGATTCGACCGCGGTGATTGACGCTTAAGCCTGAATTTTCAAGCCATCCAGGCGTAAAACTGCCAGTACAAAAAAGTGCGGGCCCCGAGATCCTTTGACTGTTGCTTGATAACACTATTTTGATATTTGATTGTTGAAGTGCTTTCTTTATACTCGATGTTAATTTTCCTGCTTTTGCGTAAAGTGTAATCTTCCGTTTCGGCCAGCGGTTTCGCAATGCGAAGCTGATTTCAATACTCGCTAATCCTGAACCAATGATAGAAAACTCTTGATGCCTGGCATCTAGTCCATGGCAATCATTGCGTTTAATCAGCGCTAAGGCTTCATGTAGTGGTTTGATCGTTGCTTGTTCCGGTTCTAGTTTTTGATTGGGGTCGCCAGTCGCTCCAATATTGAGACTGAGGTAGTCGAATTTGATTGGATCACGATTTTGAAAATGAAGGGTTTTTTTGATTACGTTGATATCTGCGATTTCAGAGTCAATAAAAGAGATTCCTGCTTGCTGGGCAAGAGACCGCAGGTCGATTTTGATTTCATCGGGTTGTTGAGTTTCTGCAATCAGCCCCGGAATCATTCCTGAATAAAACGTTTCACTGCCTCGGTTGATCAAAGTAATCAGTCCTGAAGGACGTCGCTCTGGCTTCGATGCCCATCTTTTGAGGATGAGCGCGTGTGTATGACCACCGCCTGCTAAAACGGTGTGGTTAAAAACCGAGGCTGGCACGGAAGACCCATGTAAGGCTTTCAGCTTCTATCAACTCATTTTTTCTCGCAAATTCCACGCCCCAGTTCAGGCGTAGTGGAATTCCACCTGTGAGATTAAGGGATGTGCCTGCAATCGCCCTGCCACTGCGGTATTCAGTGTAGATCCCCCACCATTCATTGAACACGAGGCTGATGCTGCCGATTGGGCTCCAGCAAAGGTCATTATCAACAGCGAAGGTGTCTGTTCGATCTTCGACATTGTTGATGCACGCAAATCGAAGAGGATTTTTGAAGTTGTTAATATCTTGATTGGCGAATCGACCTGTCCCAAACCCGCCGTTGGCAATAAGAAGTGGAAACGTTTTGTTGTTATCTCCCAGCCACCACCCTTTGCTGGCCATCAGATAGAGATTGCGACCTGTATCTGTTTTGTCATCCCATTGCAGTACTTGTTCACCTCCAAAAGAAATCCCGCCTGTATCTCCAATTTTTCGAGCGATCCGAAAACCGCTTGATATGCCCTCACCAATTTGTGTGCTGCCCCCAGCAGCCTCATCTCCTTGATAGACGCTTCGCACCGAGGTGTTCAGGCCGAAACTCCATTGCTTTGTTTGTATGAGGTTTGCGTGCAGGATTCCTACCGCATCACCATCATTCCAACCCCAGAAAGGGCCATTATCTCTCCTGCGGCTCTGACCAAGAATCGCCGCATCAGCAAACCATCTTTGGCTCCACCGAAATCCGTTTGGCACGTACCAACCAATGTCAGGACCTACTAATCCATCGGCATAAGCAATCGATCGATCTAGTGCCTGAAGCTGGGGAGGAGGTGGCGGATCAGGAATCACACGTGAAGGCATGGTTTCCTCTTGAGCGATCACATCGGCCGGTGGCCGTTCGTTCGTGCTGATGGATACGTTTAATGGCTCAGCTTTGTCGACCTCGGCGATTGTTTGCGTTGCTTCAGGCGTGAGCGGAGAAATGGTTTCTGGAAGAACTTCCCAGACGATTGCGGTCGTTGGGTCGTTGGTTCCATCACCCTCGGCTGATGGATTGTTGGGGAGTGGTTCCCACACCACGGTGGTTGAGTCTGATCGGCTGATGTTGGAGGGATCTGTAGTGTCTGCTACCACCTTCCACACAATCGGCTCTGGTGCGGCTTGCGTTTCGTAGGGAGTGGTCTTGTCGCTGTTTGCTCCGCTATCGATGGAGGGCACCAAGATCTGCAACCGATCCGCTTGCTCTTCGCTGACGGGTTCCCAGATCACTTGCTCTTGTGCCTGCCCATGTAATGGAGCTGCGATGGCGAGCGGAGCTAAGCCGGCGAGCAGCCAGAGGGGCCTGCTATTTGATCGGGGGAGCGGCGTAGTCACGGTGCTTCTCGATATCCATTGGGATTGGCCGATTGCCAGGCCCAGCCGTCGCGGCAGATATCAATGAGTGTTCGCTGGGTGCGCCAACCCAAACGATTCGCAGCAAGTTCGGGATCAGCAACAGTGATTGCTGCATCACCTTGGCGTCTAGCGACCACTTGATAGGGGACCTCACGATCAGATGCCTTCTCAAAAGCCTGAATCACTTCAAGAACTGATGCTCCTATCCCACTCCCAAGATTGAGTGTTAGTAGTTGAGGGGCCTCAGCCAGAAGACAATTCAGCGCCGCCAGGTGGCCTTCCGCCAGATCCATTACGTGGATGTAGTCGCGGACACCGCTTCCATCTCTGGTGGGCCAATCGCCTCCGAAAACGTTGAGCTTTTCTTGACGGCCAATGGCAACCTGGCTTACGAAGGGGAAAAGATTGTTTGGGATCCCATTAGGGTCTTCTCCGATGCGGCCGGAGGCGTGGGCACCCACGGGGTTGAAGTAGCGAAGGCAGGCAATGCGCCAGGTTCCTGGGGCGCTTGCGGAAACATCATTCAGGATGCGTTCTACGGCTGCTTTTGTGTGGCCGTAGGGGTTGATTGGTAGTACAGGTGCTGTTTCTGGAATCGGCACCGATTCCGGAAAGCCGTAGAGGGTGGCGCTACTGCTGAACACCAAGGTGCGGCAACCGTTGGCGTCCATCGCAGACAGCAGAGCAAGGGAGCCTGCCACGTTCACGTCCCAGTAACGCAGAGGATTTGCGACGGATTCCCCCACGGCTTTAAGGCCAGCAAAGTGAATCACCGCCTCGATCGGCGAATCGGCGGCAGTGGAATCGGCAAAGAGCTGCTTAAGCGCAGCGGTGTCGCGCACATCACCCTCAATGCACTGCAGCCCACGACCGGCAAGCTTCTGCACCCGATCGAGTGCAATGGGCGAGCTGTTAGCGAAGTTGTCGAGCACTACTAAGTCGTGGCCAGCTTCGAGCAGCACCACACAGGTGTGACTGCCGATGAAGCCTGCACCCCCAGTGATGAGCAAACGGGCCATTTTGCTTTCCTCAGGCCACCTCGGATGCTTCGAGCGCGGTGTCGAGAAGCACCCAGCCAGCTACCGGTCCACCCTGGAGGGCGAGCTGTTCGCGCAGTTGACGCAGCTGTTCGCGCTTGGCGGCACCTGGAGCGGTGATTAGCAGCTGGGTGTTGGCGCTGCGAGTGGCAAGCAGATCCAGGCTGACAACTAATTCACGAGCGCTGCCAAGAGCGCGGCGCAGTTCGGTGCCAAAGCCCTCGAGGGCCGTTGCATCGAGCTCACCCACGGGGATTAGGGCGACGGAGCTGCTGTTTCGAAGAGGACCATCCGCGATCAATTGGATCTGCGATCTCCAGGCTGCTGCCGATGGAGTGTCTCCCTTGCAGGGCAGCCGCTCAAGCAGAGGGCCGGGAAGATCACGATCAATCTCGTCGAGGCTGAACACCCGGCCACTGCGGCGATCGCTCACCAGGGCTCCGCCGCTCCCAAGAACCAGTCCGGCGAGGAGGCCAAGAGCGAGGGTGCGTCCCTTGCGAGGGCTCACGGGCTTGTCGAGCAAGGTGGGGGTGGAAATCAGCTCCCAGGGGCTGGTGGCACGGGCCTGCTCTAGCTCAAACTGCTTGAGCTGGTTCTGCAGGGTCACCAGAGTGGCCTCATCGCGCAGGGCTTCTTGAGTGAGCTCGCGGTGGCGGGCTACTACTTCCTTGGGTCGGTTGAGGGCCTGCAGGTTGGCTTTGGCCAGATCGAGCTCGCCTTTGAGCAGGGCAATCGTTTGCTGGTTGATGTATCGGACCAAGGTGTTGCGTTCCCGTTCCAGCTTCTGTACCAGGGGGTCGTTGGCTTTGAAGCGGGAGCGCAGCTCAGCAAGGCGCGTCTCCACTGAGGTGAGCTGGTCGAATGTCGAAGACTTGTCGGTGAGGGAGGCGAGCTGGGAGGCGAAGTAGAGGGAGCCGGCGCCGGCTTTGCTTGCCTCTTGAATTTGAATCTGGAGCGCCTTCACCTGCTGCTGCGCGCTTGTACGCGCCGCCTCAACGCTGCCGCCGCTGGTTCCTACCGTGGCACCTTTGGTGGTGCCATCTTTGGAAACCCCAGCACCAGAAACGTTGCCAGCGAGGGGCAAGCCATCGAGCAGGCCAAGTCCGTTGGCATAGCCATAGTCGAGGGCAGCACGTGCGCTGGCTGTCGCCTGGGGCTTGATTGTGTTGATCTGCTCGTCGAGATAGGCGATCAAATTGCTGAGCTCGCGGGCTCGGCCTCGGTTGGAATAGCCCTGGTAGGCCTTCGAGATCATTTCTGTGATCGGCAAAACCAGTTGCTTGTTGGTGTCGCGGAATTGCACGTTGAGCACCGACGTGCCTTTTTCTGCTATGGCGGTGATTGCCGATTTGGCCCAATCTTGAAAGCGCATGTCTTTTGATTCTTCAGGCGACTTACGTGCTTTGACGGCATCGAAGACGGGGCGCAGCACTGAGGGGCTGTTGAGGATCTGCACCTCGGTGGCGATCGAGTCGTTACTATCGGTGTCGCTCATCCCGGCGATCGCTGCGAGGGCAGGGTTCTGGGATAACAGGGCTGCAGCACCTGATTGGCTGTAGCCCTGATCGAGCACGATTTGGAACTCACCTTGATATACCGGCTTGGTGATGAGTAGGTAGACGCCAGAGAGGAATAGGCCAATGGCGCCTCCACCTGCGATCCATTTCCGGCGGCGCCCTAGTGCGCCAGCCACTTGGCGTAGATTGATTTCTTCGTCGTTAGTTGGGGAAGCGGCCAGGCGCTGTTCAGAGGGGGTATTGGTCATCAGTTGAAGTCTCTGAACAGGCTGTAGACGGAATAGATGCCAACGGCCGGGCCGGTGAGTTCGTCGAGGACGGAGATGGTTGCAGAGAGTGGCGACTCGTTGACGCGTACAACATCGCCGGCCATCAATATTGGGTTCTTGTAGGACCCAGCTGGATTGTCCCCTCCGATGAAGAACTTGCGCTTGTCGGTGGTGCCATCGCGATTAAAACGCACAAATTCGACTCGACCACGCAGGATCTTTTGACCGCCTGCAGACGCGAGTGCCTGATCAAGTGATGCACCCTGGGGAAGCACCTTGGAGCCTGGCTGGCGGACACGACCTGTGACGAATACCTGAATGAAATCGGGGCTGAGGTTGGTTTGGCCGGCCTTGATGATCTGCTCGCGTAACTCCTTGGGGGAACGGCCCACAACAACTGTGTCTCCATCAAAGAGTCGAATGTTCTGGGATTCATTCCCTTCGGTGATAAGTGTGAGAAAGTCGAGGGTGGTGCGTATCTTGCCGCCGCCGCTGCTGAGGGGGCGTTTTCGGGTGACGGTCACCTCGCTGAGCTTCGAAAAAGGGGTGACGCCGCCGGCGGTGCGCAGTGCATCAAACACCGTGGGCAGGCGAAGGGCTTGATTGATTTGAACGCCAAGAATCCGCGGACCCACCTGGCTAGCTGGGTTGCTTGTGATTCCAGCGGTGTTTGCACGTCCTGCGACGCCCACTTGCCCAGTGGCGAGATTGGTGGCGCCAGGATTGGTGGATCTGGAGGCTTCTTCAAGACCGATCACGCCTTGGCGCCCGGAAAGGTAGTAATACCCTGGCCGAGCCACTTCACCGCCGATGTAGACGCGGATCGGCCTGTAAGCGCTAGGACTTACGAACACCTGGGGTTCGAGCACGAAGGCGCTGAACTGCTGGGTAAGGAAGTACCGCAGCTCCTCAACCGTGAGCCCCTCGACGAAGAGAGAGCGCAGCCGCGGCAGGTAGAGGGTGCCGTCGGGACCGATGGTGAACACACCTGAATACTCAGGCACATCTAATAGCTCGACCACAACCGCATCACCTGGACCCAGGATGTATGCCGATTGTGTACCTGAGACAGGAAGCTCTTGGTCTAATGAGGTTTTTGTGTGCGTACTAGCTAGAGATCTTCCTCCTTGAGCGTTCACTAAGGATGCTGATGCTCCAATAGCAAAGGTCGCACTCATTGCGAGATGAAAGCAGCGCTTCAGGGCTGGTGACACTAGTCCGTTCATGGTCGAGAATTTAAGTCACCCTTTAAGGATCTGGGATTTTCGGTGGCCAGGGTCTGTAGTGGTTCTTGTGCAAGGTCTTTATCTACAAGGACACTTCTGGGCTCGGTTAAAGTATTCTTAGGAAAAGTTTTCAATCAAATTGATAAAAGCATTGCCCTTAATGTCTTTGCTGGTGCTGTTTTTGTTGGGGAGCGGGTCCGACTGATGTCCGTTTGAGACTTCTTTGTGCAGGAAATCGCTTCTATCACCAATAGTTATTGGTCTGTTGTCTTTGAGGACAGTGTTCTTGTTTCTCTTTTGGCAAATTATTGAAAATTTTTTCAGTCTGTGAGGATGCGTCTAATTTCAAGGTGGTGGTCACGGTTATGCGCGGCCTGCGCTTTCTCGTAAAGTTCCTGCGGCCCTGCAAACTGGTTTGAGCAAATAAAACAGGTGTGAGTCAGTTAAAGAGCCTTCGAGGAATGGTCGACCTTCTGCCATATCAGACCCGTTGTTGGCAAGCGGTGGAGGCTGTGGCTCGTGCCCATTTCCTGCGCTCAGGAGTCGAAGAGATTCGAACGCCTTTGCTTGAGGGGACTGATCTGTTCGCTCGGGGGATTGGTGAAGCCACTGACGTGGTGGGCAAGGAGATGTACTCCTTCCTGGACCGTGGTGATCGCTCCTGCACGCTTCGCCCTGAAGGCACCGCTTCAGTTGTTCGCTCTGCAGTTCAACATGGCCTACTGAGTCAAGGGCCTCAGAAGCTTTGGTACGGCGGGCCCATGTTCCGTTATGAGCGTCCTCAGGCCGGTCGCCAGAGGCAGTTTCATCAGATCGGGGTTGAATTTCTTGGAGTGGGTAGCCCACGCAGTGATGTTGAGGTAATCGCCTTGGCGTGGGATTTGCTGCGTGACCTGGGCTTATCCGGCCTGGAACTCCAGATCAACAGCCTTGGCACCCTTAAGGATCGTCAGAACTATCGCCAGCAGTTGGTGAGTTGGCTTGAAGCCCGATTCGACCAGTTGGATGCTGATTCCCAGCAACGATTGACCACCAACCCTCTGCGGATTCTCGACAGCAAGAACACTACAACTCAGGCACTGCTTGCAGATGCCCCCACACTGCAAGATGCTCTCAGCGAGGAAAGTTCACTCCGCTTTGCGTCGGTTCATCGTTTTCTGAATCAGCTCGAGATTCCGTTCCAGCTCAACCCTCGGCTTGTGCGTGGGCTCGATTACTACTGCCACACAGCTTTTGAGATTACAAGCGATCAGCTTGGTGCTCAGGCAACTGTCTGTGGTGGTGGTCGTTACGACGGTTTAGTGCAACAGCTGGGCGGCCCTCCCACGCCTGCAGTGGGTTGGGCACTGGGGATGGAAAGACTCATGCTGGTGCTGGAAGCGGCAGCATCAGAGGACATTGATGGCGATGCTGCCAAGCTCACATCTAAAAAGTCTCCGGACCTCTACATCGTGAATAGCGGCCAGCACGCTGAAGCTCTCTCTTTAGGGCTGGCTAGGCAATTACGAGCTTCTGGAGTGTGTGTTGAGCTTGATGGCTCTAGAGCTGCCTTCGGTAAGCAGTTCAAGCGTGCAGATCGAAGTGGTGCTGCTTGGGCCGCGGTGATTGGCGAGGAGGAAGTCAAAGCGGGCGAACTACTGCTGAAACCATTGCTTGTGAAGGGCGAAGAGCGCCGAGTTGCGCTTGATGATCCTGCTCAATTAGTGGCTGTCTTGCAGACGGCTACCTAGTGCTATTTCGCTGATTTGTGTGAGCGGGCTTCAAATGAAAATTCAGTCCTTCGAGATGGTGCTCAGTGCCCTGAGATTTGACTCCGCTGGATCAACACCAACTGAATTGACTCCTCCATACCCCTGAGGGTTCTGCTGCTGCCAGGCACAGCCGTCTCGGGAGATGCCTATGGGTTCGCGTCGGGTGCGCCAGCCCAGGCACTGAGCGGCTTGGCTGGGATCGGCGACGCTGATGGCGGCATCGCCAGGCCGACGGTCGGTGATCTCATAGGGGATGGAACGGCCGCTGGCGGCTTCCATGGCCTGAACCACCTCCAGGACGGACTGTCCTTGGCCACTGCCAAGGTTGAGGGACAGCAGCTGCGGTGTTTCAGCTAGCAGGCAGTCCAGGGTGGGTCGGTGCCCTTCGGCGAGTCCATCACATGGATGTAGTCACGTACGCCCGTGCCATCGGGGGTGGGCCAGTCCCGGCCGAACACCTGGAGCTATGCTCTACGGCAGACGGCCACATGCCTCGCGAAGGGGAAGAGGTTGTTGGGGATGCCCAGCGGGTTTTCGCCAATGTGGCCGGATGGATGGGCTCCAACTGGGTTGAGATAGCGCAGGCAAGCGATCCGCAAGGTGTCCGGGGCACTGGAGGTCGGACAGAATCTGCTCAACAGCGGCCTTGGTGTGGCCGTAGGGATTGATCGGAGCGATCGGAGCGGTTTCAGGGATCGGTACGGATTCTGAATAGCCGTAGAGCGTGGCGCTGCTGCTGAAAACAAGGGTCTGGCAGCCATGGGTCTGCATGGCTTCCAGCAGGCAGCGACTGCCATTCACATTCACATCCCAGTAATGAAGTGACTTTTCCACAGACTCCCCAACAGCCTTGAGGCCGGCGAAATGGATCACAGAATCAATCCCAGATGGCGCATTAGTGAAGGCTTGCTCAAGATCCCTGGGGTTACAGATGTCGCCTTGCATCTGCCGCAACCGAAGTGCGGCCGCTGGGCCAGCGAGTGCGCGCACACGGTCAAGCGCCATCGGGCTCTTGTTGCTGAAATCGTCGAAGACCAGCAGCTCGTGGCCCGCCTCCAGCAGTACCACCGAGGTATGGCTTCCAACGAAGCCAGCCCCACCCGTAATCAGAAGCTATGCCATGGGGTTGGTCACGTGGTGGCAACCCATCATCCAACGGGCTGATCAGCAGGTGGGTCCAACGCTTCTCCTATGCCTGATTGTCCTGGCCTGCGACAGAAATGATGGGTCCTGATCGGCTGAGCCCGTCGATGCCTTCGAGAGCAGGACCCCTTTCCATGGCAAACTCCGAATCAGATCACGTCGCAGCCGAGTCGGTTGAGCTCCGCTCCCGTCCGCTGCGGCCGCAGGCATCCTTGGTGTGCCTGCTTTATCAGTGGCTTTTCAGCTTCAACTCAGAATTACGAGCTACATCGCGACCCATGCAACTCAGGCTCCCCTGGATTCTGTCTCGACGCCGTCTCATAGCTGCAGTCATCCTCGACAGCTTTCTGTTCTTGGTTCTGTACAACGGACTGTTCTTGCAACGCTTTGGGCGATGGCCGGATGGATCGATTTTTCTGCCGGTTCTGTGGGCTATGTGGTTGCTCAGCAGCTATGTACTTGGCGCTACCAAGGAGTTGACGGTATGCGCAGTCCTGGAGCCTCTGCTATGGCTCTGCAGGGTGTGGTCAAGACAACGCTTGTGGTTGGCTTCAGTCTTGCTGGAACGCTGACTTATCTCTGGCTGTTCAAAAGTAATGCGGGTAATTCGTTGTTTCGCAGCTTTCTGATTCCGTATCTAGGTTTTCTTGGGCTGTTCAGCCTAGCAACTCAGAACTTGTTGGGTTCATGGGTAAGAAACATGCAGATTGAGGGTAATCAATGGTATTTTTTAGGTAATTATGAGGTCTTTCAGCGGCTTCAGTATCACCTCAAATGGGCGAGATTGCCAGCTCTGCTTGATTATCTGAACTATGAGCAGATTGGCGAATCAAGGAAAATTTCAATTGTTGTTGAAGACTTTTCTGTTGAAAAAGCTTCAGTCCTTGCCAGTCTTTTAAAGCTTCAACAAGGTGGCGCCATAGTTGTCAGTCGCCTCGATTGGTGTGAGGCGGTTTTGCAGCGATTCCCTTCTGAATACTTAAGCGATGCTGATCTGCTGCGAGGTGAATTCTCTTTTCCTAGTGATACTTTTCAATCGCGTTTGAAGCGTCTTGGCGATGTGCTCCTGTCGGCTTTCCTTTTGTTAATTGCAAGCCCTCTATTAGTCATCTCAGCTTTTATAATTAAATTATCAGATGGAGGCCCAATTTTGTATTCACAAATTCGCACCGGCGTAGATGGTATTCCCTACACCATCTACAAATTAAGAAGCATGCGCGTTGATGCTGAGCGCGATGGTGCCCAGTGGGTCAAGCGTGCAGACGGACGCATTACGAGAATTGGTTCTGTTTTGAGGCGTATACGGCTGGATGAGCTCCCCCAACTTTGGTGTGTTTTCACCGGCAGCATGAGCCTGATCGGTCCAAGGCCTGAACGGCCCGAATTTGATAAGCAGCTTGAACTTGAGATAGCGCACTACGGCTTAAGGCATCGCATGCGGCCAGGCCTCAGCGGATGGGCTCAGGTCAATTACCCCTATGGGGCTTCCGTTGAGGATGCAGCCAATAAACTCAGTTACGATCTTTATTATCTTCGTAATTTCTCTTTTTGGTTGGATCTTCTGATCCTGTTCAAAACAATCCGTTTGGTGTTCAACGCAGACGGTGCGTTACCTTATTCCAGTAATCAATCAGTTTGACCATAGGATTTATTCACGTAACGGAAGCTGATAATTAAAATTATTGCATTTTTGAGGCTTTTTCTCGCCTATGATACATAATTGGTCAAAGTTTTTGAAATTTATCGAACCAAAGTTCCTTGTCTTTCTAGTTTCTATGAGTATATTAATGACTCATGATTCTTTGATTGGGTATTAACAGTTAATGCAAGATAATCACTTCATTTGCTTTTAATAGTGCAATCAGTATCACTGCATCTCTAAAATGTGATTTATTTAAGTAAATTTTCGGATAACACTTTAAAAAACTCGCTTTTTGCTCAAGCCATTGTTAAGATTTTTGGTTCTTTAATTTCTATTTTTGTTGCCAGTTTGGTTGCCAGGTATCTAGGATCCGAAAAACTCGGAAAGCTTTTCTTCGTATTATCTGTAATAGGAATTTTATCTCCGATTTCTTCGCTGGGAATAAAAGGTGGATTAACGGCAGCTTTATGCAAAAATATAAACCGAAAAAAGTATATACAAAGTGCTCTTATATTAGAAATAGTCGGGAGAACGTTAGTGCCGCTTGCGTTCGCTCCATTAATAATGATATTTGAAAGTAATGAGGTATTGCTTCTTTATTTTTTGGCATGCATATGGAATATCTTTCTAAGTTTTGAAGCAATAGAAGTAGTACTTTTCAATCAACACCAGGGGCGATTAATTGCCAAAGTTGAATTCCTAGGAGTACTCTTAAATCTGTGCTTTGTATTGTTTGCAGTATATACTAGCATGCCAATTTATGCTTTTGTTGTCATGCAAATATTGAATGCGTCCTATAGATTTATTGCATTGCTATGTATTTGCAGTGAAACTAGTCTCAAGGATCTTTTGCGCCCTTTAAGTAGAGAAATTATTCTCTCATTGTTTAAATGCTCCAAGCCATTGATATTAGTTGGTCTGACGATATCACTGTATACAAAAATTGATCAACTAATGATTCAATGGATTTCAGGGTTTTCATACCTAGCGTATTACACTACTTCAATTTCATCAATTGAACGATTATGCATATTTGGGCCAGTACTCTTCAATACTTTCGCTAGTAAATTGAGCCCAGAGGGAATAAGCAAGAAAGAGTATATTCAAAATGTTGTTTATTATAATAGACTTGCTTGGTTGATGGGGAGTTTTCTTGCAGTAATAGGTATTGTATTCATGCCAAGCCTGATTATGCTTCTTTACGGTGATGAGTATTCACCTGCATCAAAAGTTATTTATTTCTTTTTTCCCACCATTTTTGCAATGATCGTAGGAGGTGCCTCTGGCGTATGGTTAAATGTAAATGGTCATACTGATATCATGATAAAGAGAGCAGCCCTTGGCGCTGCTATAAATATAGCTCTTAATCTAGTCCTGATCCCAAGGTATAATATATATGGTGCTGCTGTTTCTACATCAATAGCATATATAGCCAGTGTGTATATCGTAGGGGTCTATACTAGCAAAACAAAAGGGTACTTCCTTTCTCTTCTACTTCCATTCTCTTCTACTTCCTTTTTCTCCTCCAAGGCTTAATTCTTGATGAATAATAAATCAGTGAATATGACTTCATTCGAAGAACTTTTCAATCAACAACCCAAAAACTCTTTAGATGATCGGCAAATTTCATATTTACAAGATCATTTAACTAACTATGCTGGCTTTCCAAATGTTACTCAATGCCGTAAATTACTTGATGCAGTGTGGGATGATTTAGGTTGTAATTCTACGATAAACGACGAAAAAATTCATTCCTTCTATTCACATCCAGTTTGGCTATTAAATGGCTTGATGCATGAAAATCTTGAATCTAGCAAAATAATTAAGGCCTTATACTGTGAATATATAGCTAGCTTTATGCCTTTACGCTTTGCTGATGTAGGTGGTGGACTAGGCATGTTATCTATGAAAGTAGCCACTAAACTACCTTCCACTAATGTTGAATGCATTGAACCATTTCCAACCAAACTTGCACTTGAAAGGGCCAAATTAATACCAAATCTAAGCTTTAAAGATAGCCTTAGTGGCGACTATGATTTTCTATGTGCAACTGATGTTTTTGAGCATGTCTTTGATCCCATCGCTCTACTAGCAAAATTATCCGAAAATTTAAAAGTTGACGGCATTTTTTTAATAGCCAACTGTTTTTATCCAGTAATCAAATGCCATCTGCCTCAAAATTATCATCTTCGTTTTAGCTGGCATCAAATTATGGTATCATTTGGATATAAAAAGCTCTCGAAGGTAGGATATGGGGTTTCATATGTAAAAATTTCTCCTATATTAAATATCTCAAAATCCTACAAATTGGCCAAGTTTAGCCATTCTTTGTACTCTGTAATTTACAAGGATTTAAATTTTAGTGAATCTAATAAATATATAAATAAAGCCTGTATGATTGTATTTAGGATGTTTGCGCCAATATATCTTCTATTTTTCTGATAACACTTTGGGTAATATTCTTAATTCAGCAAGCCACCCTCTTGGTGAATTAAAATATATTTCTAGTTTGTCCATAACTCGGTGCCCTTTCATGATCTGCTTCCCTCCCTATTTCTTGTATTTGACGGCTATAATATATCGCTCAGTGTATTTCGTCTTGTTTTTTACATTTAAAACGTATACTGAATATCTTTGACATCAATTTTGACTTTTTACGACTTATTCTTTTTGATGAATCTTTCACAATCTAGATCACTTTTTATCAATAGTAATTCAGCATTATTACTTTCTGAGAAGTAGTGGCTTGTTGCAAACTCTAGGTATTTGTTGGTATTAATGAAAGTACTTCTTCTTAATCATGAATCTAAGCTCGGCGGAGCAACACACTCGCTGATTGCCTTGGTCATTGCATTACGTAATCTAGAAGTTGAGACACTTGTTGTTTTTCCATGCATGTCTTGCGAGCTTGTTCGGATTCTAAAGAAAGAATCTGTAAATTTTATAGTACATAAATATTGTTGGTCTGTTTACTCAGGTGGACGTAGTTCAAAGATTAAAAATTATATTTTACGCTTCTTATCCTATTTATCTATTCTTTTTCTTGTTCCAAGAGTTTTTAATTTTAAGCCAAATATTATCCACAGCAACTCATTAGTTATTGACGCTGGTGCTGTATTAGCACAACTGATGAATTTACCACATATTTGGCATGCTCGTGAATTTGTCGATCTTGATCATGGCCTGAAATTTCACCACAAAAGAAAGTATTTTGAATATGTTGAAAGGTGCTCTGATTCAGTCATATGTATTTCTAATTCCATTAAAGATTATTTGTCTCAGTACATTGCACATAAAAGCTTAATTACTATTTACAACGGTATTGATAAAAAATTTGATTCAGGTTATGTTTCAACAAAGTCTTTTTCATCGCCAGTAAAGTTAGCAATTCTAGGTCGAGTGACTGAATCTAAAGGACATTTCGACGCAGTAAAGGCTGTTCAGATGCTGTCTAAATCTAAAGAACATGATTTTCATCTTTCTATCATTGGACCGATAGATAAATACTACTTAGATACTCTCAACAAGTTTATCAACGATAACAATATGCCTGAAAAAGTGTTGATCTATGGACCAAGAAATGACGTACATACACTTCTTAGAGAATATGATATATTATTGATGTGTTCTCGAAGTGAAGCTTTTGGACGTGTGACAGTAGAAGCTTTCCTCTCCAATGTTAACGTGATAGGAGCATCTTCAGGTGCTACATCTGAAATTATGATAAATATGATGCACGGCATGACATACGAGTATGGAAATCATACTCAATTAGCCTCAAAAATATTATCCCTTTGCAAAAATAAAAAACTTCAAAATGCATTGAGAATTGCAGCATATAATCATGCCTGTAAGAATTTTACTTCAAACCGAAATGCCCATTTGATTCACGATCTTTATCACACCTTGTAGGTTTTTAATTCTTGACGAAGAAAGATTCAACTTTTCTGCCTTTGGTTCAGATACTATTGGCAACACACAATGGCCAGCTTTATTTGGCTGAACAACTAAATTCAATTGTAAATCAAAATTATTCCAACTGGATAGCCACTATTCATGATGATGGGAGCACAGATAAAACCCAAGAAATAATTGATGCTTACCAGGCTAAGTATCCGAATCAGATATTTATCTTGAAGGATTCTCAGGTATTCAGAAGTGCAAAGAAAAACTTTATTCATTTACTTAGCAATGTTAACCCTGATGCGGAGCTCTTTCTTTTCTGCGACCAGGATGACATATGGTACGATCAAAAATTAACATTGATGGTGGACGCTTATTTATTGAATGACAAAAATAAACCTATATTAATTCATTCAGACTTGTCCATTGTTGATGACTACCTCAAATGTATGGCCCCCTCGCACAATATTCTTATAAATAATCAAAAAAATCGAATTAATAAAAATTCTGTGCTCTATGGTAATCCTATTCCAGGTTGTGCTATGGCATTTAATGCAATCCTTTTGAAGCAAATTAAGTTGAGAGATAACATAGTTATGCATGATTGGTGGATATTACAAAGCGCATTATACTGCGACTCGTTAATTATTTATTTAAGCCAACCTCTTGTTATGTATAGGCAACATAGTAATAATGTGTGCGGGCATACTAAGTCTAGTTTGCTGAAAATTGTTCTTCGCTTACCCTTGCGACTATCAAACTATTTTTCTAATGCTCGAGAGGCATTCCAACAATCATTGTATTTCCACCGACAACCATTTTTGCTTTACCTGTTAAATAGAATTTTATACCAAGTGAGGATTAATTATTAAAATTATGTCATCCAAAATTATTCAATTAGTTAGACATCCTTTGCGAAATAAAGGTGGTATTGAAATTGTTGCCAGGGAAATACATTTGCAAATAGTATCTCCTTGTAAGGGGACTACGTATTCTTTATGCAGCATAGATCAATCATCAATCATTAAGGATTTGAACGAATGCTCTTTGCTGTCATTTGATTTGTTTAAACTTAAGCTTCCTTTCCCGAGCTTTAAACTTTTCGACTTTATCAAGCAGCTCCGTCATTCTTCTCATGTAATTGTACATTTTCCAGACCCTTATTTCGCCTTAGTATCGTTTCTTTTTGCGACTACTAATAATACAAAGCTCATTGTTTTTTGGCATGCTGATCATGGTAGAAGTGGAATATTCAGTTTTTTGTTGTCTCACTTGGAAAAGTTGTGTCTCAGTAAATCATATCGAATAATCTGTACTTCCCCAAAGCTAGCCAAAGAGTCATCCTCTATAGGAAAATATTGTAGGAAGATAGCTACTGTTCCTCTTTTCTGTGACCCACCTTGGCAACCAGAAATTAGATCTTATGAACAGCGGAAATATGATTGTATCTACGTCGGCAGGGTCGAATCATATAAGAATATTAAGCTTCTTATTGATGACTTTATATTATCTAATGCTCGTACATTGGCGATCGCTGGATCAGGTCGTGATTTAACTTATTTCCGAGAGTATGCTCGAAAACTTTGTGGTCCAGATAAAGTCATTACTTTTTACGGCCTAGTTTCAGATAGTATTAAATACCATCTTCTCTGTAATTCCAGAATTTTTATCTTAAGTTCGACAAGAAAAGCAGAAGCATTTGGTATTGTTCAATGTGAAGCATTTTCATGCGGAACGCCAGTCTTATCTTATAATATTGAAGGATCAGGTGTTTCTTGGGTCAACATTAATGGTGTTACGGGCTTTACACCTCAAATTAAATTTGAATCTCACTTTAACTACATTAATAAGCTTCTTGATCCACAATTATGGCATAAATTTTCCCGTAATTGCCTCAATAGATCTCGAGTCTTCACTAAGAAAAATTTTGATTCCAATATTAGTAATATATTCAACACCTGACTATATTTCCTGATAAACTAATGACAAAGTTTTTAATTCTCGAAGATTCATCTAAGAGTGGTTTTGGTGGAGGTCAAAGAGTTACATTAAATATTATTAATGTTATTCAGTCTTCTCGTCTTGATTCTTGCAATCAAATATATATTTTTGACTTTTACAACCCATTTCATCTTGAGACTGAGTTCTCAAAATCTGCCTGTCAGATACCCAATGTTCATTATAGGCGTCTTTTTGTAAATCTTTTTCAAATAAAGCCTTCTAGCGTAAGGTCTTCTAATTCGGTATATCTTTTTGAGGCTATTTCGTACCCACTTTTTTTTGTTGTCAACTCTGTTGTTTTGCTTATTTCCTATTCCCTTCTTTGGGCTAGGACTAGGGATAGGGATAAGCTTGCAGTTTACATATCCGCGAAAAGCCCTTTGTTCTTATCAATCATATTAACAATATTTCGCCCTAGGATTTATTATCATTCTCATAATGTAGCGAAAAAAGGCCTTATGAATAATTTGCTATTGTTAATAATGAGAATTACCGGGGCTCAAGAGATCTCTGTTTCAAAGGCATCATCTATTACCAATACCTCCATAGTTATACCAAATCCCTCCTCGTCTAGTAAGGTTACGCTTTTACACGATACAATTAATCTAAAATTTCAAGACAAATGCTTTGCTACAATGTCAAATTTGCTTAAGTGGAAGGGTATACAAAATTACCTAGATGCAATTCCTCTTATCGACAAATTCCACGACAGTGTTGCGCCCCGTCTTTCTCACAGAATTTATGGCAAAGGAAATTATTTAGAGGTGCTTCAGCGACATTCTATTGAACTGAGCCTGCACTCAGTTTCTTTTAGGGGGTTTGTTAGCGATGTGCTATCTGTCCTCAGAGACGAAGTATTTTGTTTGGTTTTACCTTCTATTGCGTGTGAAGCATGTCCTATGACCTTGATTGAAGCTGTGTCTTTAGGGGTCCCAGTCATTACTACTAATATTGGAGGACAATATGAATATCTACCAGATTGCTTAAAATCTTATTGTTATCCACCTGGCGATAAAAAAGCTCTAGCCATGTCTATTTCTAAACTTGCATCATTAGATGAGTCTAGTTATTTAACTCTTTGCGAAAATATTCTTAATCAGGCTTTTATTTTTTCGTATAAAAGCTTTAGCGAGAAGGTAAGTGCCACGCTATGTATAGATGAAATTTAAAATTAATCCAGAGTTTTTGCCTCTACTGGCCCTTTCTACTTGCTTGTTTCTTCCATCCAATTACTATGCATTTTCTTTGGCGTTAATTGTTGTTATTGACGGACTTATTTTTGGACTGACTTTCACTCTTCCTTCTAAATTTAGACTCATTTCATCGACCTACGTTATATATGTGGTTTATAGTTTCGCGGCATTGTTGTTTTATCTTTCTACTTCTGGTTCTTTTTTGATAAATCAACTCGACAATGACTCTTTTCTTAAAGCAGTTATATACCCTTCGTTGATTTTAGCCCCTATTTTTCTTGGGCTTCGATTTATTTCAGGTATTCAAGCTTTGGAGGCGAAGGAAGTTTATAAAATTAGATTTAAGATTCTCAATATTTTTTTCTTTTCCTCCGCAATTGCCTTGCTTGATGTTTTCAATTTACTTCCATTCGAATTGCACGTATTTCCTGCTAATATAGTCTTGCCTTTTGCTATTGTTAATAGGAATTTAGGTTCCTCCACTATGGATCCTTCTGTTTATACTTTTTCACTTCTTATAGTTTCTTTGTTATGGATGCGAACTGAGAAACCACACTTTATTACGGCTCTTCAGTTGTTTGTTATTCAATTTTCGTCTATCACCTGTTTCTCCAAGCCATTGTTACTTCTAAACGTCTATGCATTGGTCTCTTATTTGATGTGGCTTGTGAGTGGCAAGTTTACAAAGTCTTTCAGAAGATTTCTTGTTTTTTTAATAGCATCTACTATATTTTGTATTTTCTTTGTGGCTCTTTTCACGGTAACAAACTATTTGTATAATTATGTTGGCGTTGATTTGCAATATTCTTTGGGTAGTAGGGCTGAAAAATGGGCTTACTTGCTCGATCAGTTTCAGAGTTTTCATTTTTTCACAGGAATTGGTTTCAAGGCTCCCGAGTTGATTACTGGTTGGGGTGCTCACTCTGGTTTTGTTCAACCTTTAATTGAGGCTGGTGCTTTCGGTGTTTTCTTATCTTTAATAATATTTTATTCTTGTCTGAGAATTTTTAAAAATAGTTTTGTGGTTAAGACTGATTTCTTAATGGTATCGATAAGCTTGTTTTTTGTTTCTTATGGCTCTGAAATTCTAATGTCCAGGCTATTTGTTTATTCAATATTTTTAGTCTTACCTGCTTTTTCTTTTTCTCTTCACTCTAGCGCGCCTGCTGTCAAGCAGTTTAAATATTGAGAGTTTAAGCTTTATTGAATTTGTTCTATTTTAAAATGTTATCTTTTTGAGTTCTCGTTGCAGCCCTATGCTTTGGACCTGTCTACGTTCTTTTGGTTAATTAATTCTATTCCTGTTTCGAGTCTCCTCGTTTTGTGTTAAATTAAGTGGCCTTAATTTAATGTCTTGCGCGGGTCTGGTTTTGTTCTGGGCTCATTGTTTTTTATCTTTTATGTTGGGTCATGGAAGTTCAGTTGTTATTAAAGGCTAGTAGGGTTAGTCAATGGACCAAGAATCTACTTGTGTTTGCTGCTGCAATCTTCAGCAAACATCAGTCTTTGTCTCTTTGGTGGCATTGCTTGGTCGCTTTCCTTGGATTCTGCTTTGTATCTAGTGCTATATATTTAATTAATGATGTAGTTGACAGGGAGGCTGACCGTGCCCACCCGCGTAAGCGTTTTAGGCCGATTGCTTCAGGGCAGGTCTCTCTTCAACTTGCTTTGACGCTTTCATTTCTCTGGATTGCCTTAGGTCTGTTTCTTGCTTATTCTTTGAATCTGGTTGTAGTTTCCGTTTTCATTGTTTATATTGTAATTCAGATTTTTTATTGCTTTTATCTCAAGCGGAAGCCTCTCTTGGATTTATTTTGTATAGCATCTGGGTTTCTTTTGAGAGCAATTGCTGGACTTGCTGCGGCAGCCCCTGAATCTTGGTCTCCTTGGTTCTTGTTGACTGTTGGTTTGCTTGCTCTGTTTCTAGCTGTCGAAAAACGCAAGGCTGAGCTCCGAACAGTTATTGATCGCGGAGTCGTTACCCGAAAAGTTCTATTGCGATACTCTTTGCCATTGTTGCTGAGATTAGAGTCAATTGTCGCTAGCTCTAGTTTTATGGCATATGCACTATGGAGCGCTGGGCCAGCATTGAGGGGTGCCGAGACTAGTTGGATGTTGTTGAGTACGCCTTTTGTGCTCGTAGGCATATTTAGATATCAACTTCTTAGCGATCCTGAAGAAAACGAGCGTCGAGTTAGTAAGAGCTATGGAATTGCCTCGGAGAAGCCTGAAGAGATTCTCATAAACGATCCCGGTATTCAGCTGACGTTGACTGGATGGCTGGTAACAGTTGTATGTGTTAATTATTTAAACGGGAGTGGTGTTCTGCCGTGACTTTTTCTTCTGTATGGGTGCTAGGTGGTACCAGTACGGTTGCAAAATCTTTGTGTATTTCCTTGGCAGAGAAAGGGTGCCGTCGCTTTCACCTTTTAGCTCGCAATACGAATCGCAATGATCACCTGGCCGTTGAGCTCCGCGAACGTTTTGGTGCTTATGTCAGCTGTGAAGCCATTGATCTCCTGGAACCGCAGCCCCCGCAACCCCAGCTTTATGAATTGTTCGACCTCTACCTAGTTGCGGCTGGAAGCCTCGGCGATGCCCAACGTGCGCGTACCGATGCCGCTGAAGCCCAGGCGATTACACAGGCCAACTTCACCGGATTGATCCCATGGCTCACAGCGATCGTGTCGCCCGAAAGAATCAATCAGCCAGGAGCACTTTGGGTGTTTTCCTCAGTTGCCGCCGATCGCGGTCGGCCCTCTAACTATCATTACGGCGCTGCCAAAGCCGGCCTGTTGCGCTTTTGCGAAGGCCTGCTGCTTCGCTGCCACGACACCCCCTTCGCTGTGCGCATCCTCAAGGCCGGCTTCATCGCCAGTCCGATGACCGACGGCCAAGCACCACCGATACTCTGCGCCAAGCCCGAGCAGATCGCCCGCGATCTGTTGCGCAAACCCTTCCGTCGTGGCATTGAAACTATTCCCTGGTGGTGGGCACCGTTGATGGCACTGGTGCGCCGTCTTCCGGCCCGCTTTGCAGCCAAGCTCTAATTCCATGATGAAGACCCTCACCGGCTGGGGCCGAACTGATCCCAGCACCGCACAGATCTATCAACCCAGGTCGCTTGAACAGATTCAGAGTGTTTTGGCTGCGGCAGAGCCTGCCAGCCTGATTGTCAGAGGACTCGGCCGTTCCTACGGCAATCCTGCACAATGCGCTGAAGGCACTGTGTTCGAGCTCACGGGGTTTGATCACATTCAGCTCGACGCTGCTACCGGCTACGCAACATGTGGAGCGGGCGCCAGCCTTGATGAGGTGTTGCGAGTTTCTGTGCCTGCGGGGTTCTTCCTGCCCGTCACCCCCGGCACCCGTAACGTCACCATCGGCGGTGCCATCGCTGCCGATGTGCACGGGAAAAACCACCACGGGGAAGGCAGCTTTGCCAGTCACGTGCAATGGCTGAAGCTGGTGGATGGCAGCGGCCAGCTACGTCAGCTCAGCCCCAGCGATCCAGCTACAGCCGAAGCTTTCTGGGCCACAGCTGGCGGTATGGGGCTCACCGGTGTGATCGTGGAAGCCTGCTTCCGCCTGATCCCCATCAGCAGTTCGATGATCAGCGTCGACACCACTCGCTTCCGCGACCTCGACGCCCTGATGGCAGCGATGGTTGAGGCCGATGCCCGGACCCGCTACAGCGTGGCCTGGGTTGACAGTCTCAATTTGGCCGGTCGCGGTGTGCTCACCTGCGGTGACCATGCCCAGGCCGCAGAGGTGGGGGGCGTTGACCCCCTCCACTACGACCCCAAAGCCCTCGCCGGTGCCCCATCGCTCCTGCCGGGCGGCCTGCTAAATACCTGGACGGTGCGGGCCTTCAACGAAGCCTGGTACCGGAAGGCCCCCAAGCAGCGCGAGGGCGAACTGCAGGCGATCAGCCCCTACTTTCATCCCCTTGATGGGGTGAGCAACTGGAACCGCATCTACGGCCCGGCCGGCTTCCTGCAATACCAATTCGCCGTGCCGGATACCGCCGCCCATCTGGTGCGCACCACCCTTGAAGCCCTTCGCCAGATCGGTGCCCCCAGCTTCCTCACCGTGCTCAAGCGCTTCGGGCCTGGCAACCCCGGGCCACTCTCCTTCCCGATGCCGGGCTGGACGCTGGCCGCTGACGTGTCGGCCGCAGTGCCGGGCCTGTTCGCGCTGCTCGATCAACTGGATGAAAAGGTGGCCGAAGCGGGCGGGCGCCTTTATCTGGCAAAAGATTCTCGCCAATCTGCAACCATGCTTGAGCGCAGCTATCCACGCTTGCATGAGTGGCGCCAGCAGCGGGCGCTGCTCGATCCCCGCGGCGTGTTCAGCTCCGATCTGGCTCAACGCGTGAAGCTCTGATGCAAGTGTTTCTTCCCGGAGGTGCTGGCCTGGTGGGGCTGAACCTGATCGCCCTGCTCCAGCAACACCATCCCGACTGGCAGCTGCTGGTTGTGGACAAGAAACGCGACGCCGTGGAAGCCGGCCGCCAGCTATTTCCAGCCGTGGAGTTTCTCTGCGAAGACCTCACCTGCACAAGCGGCGTGAGCTGGCCCCAATCCCTGGCGGACTGCGATGCCTGCGTGATGCTCCAGGCCGAGATCGGCAACACCGATCCATCGCAATTCGAACTCAACAATATTCGCACCACTGAGGTGGTGCTTGAGCAGCTGAAGCGCAATGACATCCACCAGCTGGTGCACATCAGCAGCTCGGTGGTGAACTCGGTGGCCACCGATCTCTACACCACCACCAAACGCGCTCAGGAGCAGTTGGTGCAACGCAGCTGGCCGAGGGTGGTGATCCTCCGCCCTACCTTGATGTTTGGTTGGTTTGATCGCAAACATCTGGGCTGGCTTGCACGCTTCATGCAGAAGTTGCCTGTGTTCCCGATCCCAGGCAGCGGCCGCTTCATCCGACAGCCGCTCTATGTGGGTGATTTCTGCCAGGTGATCCAGAGCTGCCTCGAGCGGCCGGACCTGAGCGGCAGCTACGACATCACCGGCCTGGAGCAGGTGAGCTACATCAGCCTGATGCGCCAATTGCGCAAGGCCGTGCAGGCCCGCCCTTGGATCATCCACCTGCCCATTCCGCTGTTTGGCTGCTTGCTGCAGCTCTGGGCGCTGATCAGCCGTCAGCCGGCTTTCACCCGCTCCCAGCTCACCGCCCTCACCGCCGGCGACGAATTCGAGGTGATCGATTGGCCTGGCATCTTCTCTGTGCAGCCCACCGACCTGGCCGATGCCCTGCGGATCACCTATCAGGATCCTCGCTATTCCCAGGTGGTGATTCCTTTCTGATGGCGCCAATAATTGCGGTAGTGGGCGGCGGCCCCATGGGCCTGGCGGTGGCCTACCAACTGGCACTAGAAGGCGCCAAGCCCGTGCTATTGGAAGCGGATGATCGCCTTGGTGGCATGGCCGCCAGCTTCCAATTCGCTGGCCAAACTCTCGAGCGCTACTACCATTTTCACTGTCTGAGCGACCACGCTTTCTTTGCGCTGCTCGAAGAGCTGGGCCTGGCGGATCAGCTGCGCTGGAAGCAAACCTCCATGGGCTTTTTCATGGATGGGCGGCTTTACCCCTGGGGCAGCGCTGGTTCAGTGCTCAGCTTTCGCCGGCTGCCGATGCTCACCCGACTCCGCTATTTGCTGCACGCTGCACGCTGCCTCAGCTTGCGCAACTGGCAGCACCTCGATGGCATGCGCGCTACCGACTGGCTGAAAACCTGGCTGGGCGTCAAGGGTTATGCCCTGCTCTGGCAGAAGCTGTTTGCCTACAAGTTCTACGAGCACAGCGACAGCCTCTCGGCCGCCTGGATCTGGAGCCGGATCCGCCGGCTCGGGCAATCGCGCCGCTGGCTGAAGGAAACCCTCGGCTACTTGGAGGGCGGCTCCCAGCGCTGGATCGATGCCCTCGAGCAGCGCCTGCGAGAGCTCGGCTGTGAGATCCAGCTCTCCAGTCCGGTGGAGGCGATTCGCTCCGAAGGCCCTGGTCAGGGGGTTGTGGTGCGCACCCCAACTGGTGAGCACCACTTCGATGCGGTCATCTCCACGGTGCCGCTGCCGCTGGTGGCTCCGATGCTCCAAGCCGGCGGGGCCGATCCCGCCCTGGTCCAGCGCTACGCCAACCAGGTGTCAGTGGCGTGTGCCTGCGTGGTGCTGCAAACCCGCCAGCCGATCACCGGTAACTTCTGGACCAACATCAATGATGAGCGCTTCGGTATCCCAGGCATCATCGAGTTCTCCAATCTGAGGCCGCTCGAGGGTCATATCACCTACGTGCCCTACTACATGCCGGCGAGCCACCCGGATTACCAACGCCCGGATGATGCCTTCATTGCCGATTCGATCGCCTGCCTCCAAGCCATCAATTCGGATCTCAGCGAGAGCGATGTGCTGGCAGCCCACGGGAGCCGCTATCGGTATGCACAGCCCGTGTGCGGCACGCGCTTCCAGAAGAGTCTGCCGCCATTGCACCCCCTACCCGGCATCACCACGGTCGACACCACCGTGTACTACCCGGAAGATCGAGGCATATCCGAAAGCGTGGGCTACGGGCGCGAGCTGGCCAAGAAGGTCATTCGGGAGCTACGCACTAGAAGGCAATGACAACCAAGTCCACTTCCGTGCATTCGCCCCGTCGGGAGTTTTTGCTGTTCCTCATCACAGGCGGTGTGGCCGCCCTGGTGAATGTCCTGAGCCGGGTGGGCTTCTCACAAATGCTGCGCTTTGAGCTGGCAGTGCTTCTGGCCTATGGGGTGGGCATGCTTACGGCCTACGGTCTGGCCCGCAAGTTTGTGTTTCTCCAGAGCAACACCAGCGTGCGCCGCTCCTTCGCCGCATTCGCCCTGGTGAACCTATTCGCCGTACTGCAAACCTGGCTGGTGAGCGTGGGCCTGCGCAACTGGCTGCTACCCCTCTTCGGGATTGTGGTGTTGTGCGATCTGATCGCCCATGGCATCGGTGTGGCAGTGCCAGTGCTAAGCAGCTACTTCGGCCACAAATACATCTCCTTCCGGCAGCGCTGATGAGTGGAGCCATCCCCGTAGCTATCGCATCCAGGCCAGTGGCTGCCTTCGATTTCGATGGCACCCTGCTCGCGGGCGACACGCTGCTGATCCTGCACCGGCTGGTGCGCTCCCCCTGGGGTCAACTGATCGATGGCCTGGTGCTGCTGCCAGCTCTGCTGCTCTGGAAGAGCGGCCAGCGCAGCACAGCCTGGTTCAAACAGCGCGTGCTCCAACAGCTTCTCACCCCAGCGATGCAGCAACGCTCAGAGGAACAGTGCATTGCCTTGCTAGAGAACAGCCTGGCGAATGCCCTCTGGCGACAGTTGCGACCCCAGGCACTGACTCGCCTTGTGTGGCATCGCCAGCAGGGGCATCGGCTGGTGATCGTGTCGGCCTCACCCCGCTGCCTGCTACAGCCTATCGCCGAGCGGCTGAACGTTGAGCTGATTGCCACCGAGACCAGCAACCCCTGCAGCGGAAATGCCATCGAGCTGCGTTCGCCGAATTGCAAAGGGGGCGAGAAGTTGCGGCGGCTGGAGCAATGGCTCGGGGAGCCGCCCCACAGCGTCGAGCTGCATGCCTACGGCGACAGCCGCGGCGACCGAGAACTGCTGCAGATCGCTGCACACCCCCACTGGCGCGACTTCGGCGCCGAGGCCTGCCCCTACCTGGCAGCGCCCGCTGTGAACCGTTGGTTTGGCCTGGCTGCCGGGGTGCTGCTGGTCTCAGCCCTTGCCGGGCTTCTGCAGCTGGATCCCGCCACCCAGGCCACCCTGCGTAGCGGCCTCGAAGGGTGGCCGGCCTGGATGCCCGCGATTGTTGCTCTGCTGGTGCTCAGTTACGCCGGCCGCTTTGCACGCTTTCGTTGGCTGCTCCAAGCGCAAGGCATCGGCCACACCAGCCGCCGGGAAATTCTGGTGTGGTTTCAGGGCTTTGCCCTAACCGCCACCCCTGGCAAACTCGGTGAACTCACCCGGGTGCAGCAGCTCCATCAGCATCTGGGCTACCCACGCGCACCTCTGCTGCATGCCTTCCTGGCGGAACGGCTCTGTGATGCTGTCGCCGTGCTGATTTGGCTGGTGCTTTTGGTCCCAGGGCAGCTTCAGGAGCGCATCGGAGGATGGTCTTCAGCAACCGCTCTGGGGCTTGGCAGTCTCATGCTGCTGCTGGTCGCAGCGCTGGGCCGTTTGCTCTGGTCCCGTCGCTCCCGCTGGCGTCATTACCTCCCCAGCGCCCGCCTTTACCGTGCCTGCCTGCCCGCTAGTGGCTTGAGTTTGGGCCTCTGGGCTGCAGAAGCGATGATTCTTTGGCTGCTGGTTCAGGCGATCAGCCCGACCGCCACCATCAGCGCCGGTGCCGCTATCAGCATCTATCTGCTCTCAGGTACCGCCGGTATGGCCTCGCTCCTGCCAGGAGGACTGGGCGTGAATGAAGCCGCCACGACTTTGCTCCTCCATCAGGCTGGCATTCCCACATCCCTGGCTCTGAGCATTGCAATCCTGCGCCGGATTTTCACGATTTGGCTCGTGGTTTTTGCAAGTACTATGTTTTTAATGATTCCTTATGGAAAGTTCAATGTTGAGGGATAGATGGCTTAATTTCCTTGTTATTTTATCCATTGCAGTTGCTCTTCTTGTTTGGTTTGCATCCATTAATCAGCCTTTGATTGATCGGCATGAATTTCGGCAAACTCAGACAGCATTGACAACTTTTTTTTTGGAGTTTGATTTACGCAAATTTTTTAATTACGAAACCCCAGTTTTAGGGGCTCCTTGGAGTATCCCTTTTGAATTTCCCTTTTACCAACTCTTAGTTGCTGCCATTTCCCGCTTCTCCGGTTTGGAGCTTTCTTTGTCGGGGAGGCTGATAAATATTATCTTTGGGATTGCTTGTATATGGCCAGCGCTAGATCTATTTCGTCATTTTGGATTCAAAGCAATTTCTCAAAAAGTTTTCTTAATCTTATATTTCTTGTCGCCTTTGTATTTGTATTGGAATAGATCATTCATGATTGAGGGCGCGGCTTCCTTCTTCACGTTGCTGAGCTTGTCGTATTTCTTTAAGATTAAAGATAATCAAAAATTTGCTGACGTTGGCTTTTGGGTAAGAGCTCTTTTGTTCCTAGTTTCTTTGATGCTTGGTTTGCTTGTAAAGGCGACGACCGCTCTTCCAGGCCTTTTGGTAATGGGTCTTGTCGGTTTGCCCGCTCTCTTTGGCAGGGAGAAAACGGGCAACAAATTCTCGATCATAATCTCCTATTTTGTGATGGCACTTGCCTTTCTTGCATTATATTTTTGGACGAACCATGCCAATGAATTGAAGAGTTTAAATCCTTTTGGTGTTGATATTACGTCCTCAGCATTGCGCCAGTGGAATTTTGGCTCTTTGGGTCAACGATTTAGTCATTTGTTATGGGGTAAAGTTTTTGCGGGGAATATTGTTGGCGTTCTGCCATTTGTCCCTGCTTTGCTTATACTTTTCAATTCCTGGAGTAACTCGTCGGGGAAAAAGAAGCAGTTTTTGGCGCTCACAATTAGTCTTTCTGTGCTTCCCATTATTATTTTTGCGAATTTACATATCGTTCACGATTATTACCAGGCTGCTGCTCAAGTTTATTTTTTAATGGCAGTAGCTGCCTCTGTCGAGATTGTCTCAGGGGTTGAATCTGCTGGTCGAATTGTTAGATCATTGCCTACGTTAGTGGTTTCTCTCTACTTAGTGTGGGATTTGTCAGCGTTTAGTTTTTTCTATGCTCCTTACCTTGCTCGTTACGACAGTCCAAAGCTTGATATAGGGCGATACATTAAAGAACAGACTGATCCTGATTCTGCAATTATTGTATTTGGAGATGATTGGAGTTCTGCGTTTCCCTACTTTTCTAAAAGGCGTGCATTGGTAAGGCCTGATGTTGAAGAAGAGGTTATGCGGAATTCACTTCGTTACTTGGGTGATAGGAAATTGAGTGCGGTCGTATCTAGTAAGGCTTTAAAGAACGAGGATGGATGGGATGGGCTATGTGATGTCACTGAAAATTTATTTTTTCCTGCTCTTCCCCCTCGCAATCATCTCTTGGTCGCAAAATTAAAAGAGCTTGCGGGTGTAAGCACCTCTAAAGGGAAAGTTGGTTCTGATTCGAAATCTTGGTATGTTTACAGGTGTGGGTGAGCCGATTTTGCTTGCCAAGCAGGTTTCGTTCTGATCAATAAGAAATTAATTTTCATGCCAGTGAATCGTTCCGTTTTCCTTTGTTTTCCTCGCATTGATTAAACAGTGCTTCTGCCTAAGTTTCGCTGCGCAGTTCCAGCAGTTAAGCGGCTTGCATAGCTGGACTGCTGTGATCTCGTGTTCAGAGAGTTTGGCTGCGGCGCTGGAGCCGTTTCACCAGAGCATCGCTGAGAGCTTCCCTGCTCTTCACGTCCACAGCCAGTGGCTCGGCAGCTTCGGCGAGGGTGATCGCACTTAGCAGGCCATCGGTGGGCAATTCCTTTTCGCTGCCTTGGTTCCGGCGCCTGTTGAAGATGCTCAACTGGCGACCTGTTGTCGATCGTGAGTAGTTCGACAACGCAACTCCAAAATCGATGCGCTCTTGTCCAGCTACAGAACCAACTCGACCACCCCAAGCACATCCGACTAATTCATTCAAAAAGTGCAGCAGTTTGTTTCAGGCTTACCCAGTCTTGACAGTTTGTACCTTGCGGCACCAGTCCCGCTGCGTCATGTACCACGACACTGTCTCTGCTAAGCCCACCTCCAGGCTGTGGCGAGGCTGCCAACCCAGTTCGCTTTGAATGCGGCTTGGATCGATCGCGTAGCGGCGGTCGTGACCCGGGCGATCGCTGACCAGTTGGATTAGTTGGGCGTGGCGAAATCCTTTGGGTTGTGCTCGATCAAGTTGGTTGCAGATGAGCTCTACGATTTCCTTATTAGTGCGCTGGCCGAAGCCGCCTACGCAGTAGCTGCGACCCAGCTCGCCTTGGCACGCTGCCAGCAGCAAGGCATCCACGTGGTCCTCCACATGCAGCCAGTCGCGCACATTCAGCCCATCGCCGTATACCGGGATCGCTTTTCCAGCGGCGGCCTTGAGGATCACCACCGGGATCAGTTTTTCGGGGAACTGCCAGGGGCCGTAATTGTTGCTGCAGTTGGTCAGCACCACCGGCAGGCCGTAGGTGTGATGCCAGGCATTCACCAGATGATCGCTCGCTGCCTTGCTGGCGGAGTAAGGGCTGCGTGGATCATAGGGCGTGGTTTCTAAGAATCGTCCCTCTGGGCCGAGCGAGCCGAACACTTCATCTGTGCTGATGTGATGCATCCGAAAGTTCGCCTGGCGTTCCCCAGTGAGCTGCTCCCAGTGGGCCCGTACCGCCTGGAGAAGGTGAAGGGTGCCGGTTACGTTGCTGCTGATAAACGCCTCGGGCCCGGCGATCGAACGATCGACGTGGCTTTCCGCCGCCAGATGCAATACCAGATCCGGGTCGGCGTTCTGCACCGCAGCCTCAACGGCGGCTTCATCGGTCAGATCCACCTCCTGAAGCCTGTGCCGATCGTTCGCCGCTTCGCCCAGCTCGCTCAGCACTTCCTCAATCGAGGACAGGTCGCTGGCATAGCCCATCTTGTCGAGATTGAAGATGGTGACTTTGGTCTCCCGCAGTAGCCTGCGCACGACGGCGCCGCCAATGAAGCCGGCACCTCCGGTTACCAGAACTCTGCGGCGACCTCCCAGCAGGACGGAGGCGGAAGGCATGGACGAAACCATTGGTGAGAGCGTGGGGTGGGGCTTTGTTTGGGGTTGGGGCGTTGAACTCAGTGGCCCTTCATGGCGCTTTGGCTTGCTGCAACACATCTCTTAGGGCTTTCAGCCAGTGCTCGCCATTGAGGTCCAGGGCTGCTCGGGTGGTGGTGCAGTCCAGGAGGGCATATGCGGGTCGTTCTGCAGATGTGGGGTAGTCCGCTGTTGTAATCGGATGAACCTCTGCGGGTGTGCTGATGAGTCCTAATTCAGCCCCGATCCGGCCTACTGCAACTGCCACGTCGTACCAGCTGGCGGCGCCGGCATCACTCCAGTGCATGACAGCTGGCAACTCGCGGTCACCAGCGATCTGAAGTGTTTGCCAACATGCTTGAGCAAGGTTGAGGGTGCTGGTGGGACAGCCAACTTGGTCGGCGACAACGCTCAGTTGATCACGTTCGCTGTGGAGTCGGAGCATGGTGAGGGCAAAGTTCTTGCCAACGGGCCCGATCACCCAGCTGGTGCGCAGGACCAGGCCCCGGCCTCCTGCGCCAAAAATTGTTTGGACAGCTGTTTCACCAGCAGCTTTGCTGGCGCCGTAAACACCGAGAGGGTCGCGGGCCTGCTCGGGTTGATACGGCGTGCCCTGGGTTCCGTTGAAGACGTAGTCGGTGCTGATCTGGAGTAGGCGTCCCCCTTGTTGAGCAAGAGCACGGGCAAAGGCCTCCGGTGCCCCGGCATTCACGGCGTGGGCTAGCTCGGGCTCGGACTCGGCCTTGTCCACCGCTGTGTAAGCACCTGCGTTGAGTACCCAGGCGGGTTGGTGCTGTTCCACGGCGCCGCGGCAGGCTTCAGCGTCAGCAAGGTCAAGCTGCTGACGGCTGGTGGCTACCAGCTCGATTCCCTTAGGGGCGGAAGCGATCAGAGCTTGGCCCAGCTGACCGCTAGCTCCGGTGAGCAGTACCTTCATGGGAAAACGTCTCCAGCACCCTCAGCGGCTTTGAACCCTGCTGCTTCGGCATCTTTGCCTGAGAGGCTCACCTCTGCGCCTTGTATCCGGTAGATGGGCCAAGCAATGGCCAGATCTGGATCATTCCAGACGATGGCCCGTTCACAGGATTTGTTCCAAAACCCTCGCGCCTTGTATTGCACCTCCGCAAAATCGCTGAGGGTGAGAAAGCCGTGGGCGAAGCCCTCAGGAATCCAAAGCTGGCATTTGTTCTCGGCACTCAGTTCGGCTCCGACCCAGGCGCCAAAGGTTGGTGAGTTGCTTCGGATGTCGACGGCGACGTCGTAAATCGCCCCGACTGTGGCACGTACCAGCTTGGCCTGGGGTTCCGGTGCGAGCTGGTAGTGCAGTCCCCGCAACACCCCTTGGATCGAGCGCGAGTGGTTGTCCTGGGAAAACAGCACAGATTCGCCGACGGCGTCATCAAACTTTCGCTGGTTCCAGCTTTCGAAGAGCCAGCCGCGGTCATCGCCAAAGGCTTGGGGTGTGATCAGCAGCGGGCCCTGCATCACTGCCCCGGAAAGTGTTGTCAGTTCTTTAAGCCGCACTGCGGACCTTCAGGCTTGTTTGCAGGGCTGCGTGATCGCTCACGCTCTCCTCGAGCATTTGCAGGAGATAGGTGCCGTAGCCGCTCTTCTTGAGGGGTTGAGCCAGCTGATTCAGCTGGTCCGCTGTGATCCAGCCCTGGCGCCATGCCACTTCCTCCGGGCAGCCCACTTTCAGCCCCTGGCGATTTTCCAGCGTGCGGATGTAGCTGCCGGCATCGTTGAGGGAGTCGCAGGTGCCGGTGTCGAGCCAAGCCATACCTCGGCCCATCAGCTCCACCCGCAGCAGCCCTTCGTCCAGGTACATCTGATTGAGATCTGTGATTTCAAGCTCTCCACGAGCGGAAGGTTTCACCTCGCGGGCGCGATCCACGACGCTGTCGTCATAGAAGTACAACCCCGTCACGGCATAGTGGCTTTTGGGCTGGTGGGGTTTTTCTTCCAGGCTCAGCACGCGACCTTCAGCATCGAACTCGGCCACTCCATAACGCTCGGGGTCGCTGACGGGATAGGCAAACACCGTCGCCCCTTGTGCTTGCGCGTTGCTGTTCACCAGCTGTGGCACCAGATCGTGCCCATGGAAGAGGTTGTCTCCCAGTACGAGAGCGGCGGGGTGGCCCGCCAGGAAGTCGGCACCAATCAGAAACGCCTGAGCCAATCCGTCCGGGTTCGGTTGCACGGCGTACTGGATCGTCATGCCCCAGCGGCTGCCATCGCCAAGCAAGCGCTGAAACGTCTCCTTGTCGTGGGGGGTGGTGATGACCAGCACCTCGCGGATCCCCGCCAGCATCAGGGTGCTGAGCGGGTAATAAATCATCGGCTTGTCGTATACCGGCAGCAGCTGTTTGCTCACCGCCTGGGTGATCGGATGCAGCCTTGAGCCACTGCCGCCGGCGAGGATGATGCTTTTGCGAGCGCTAGACAGGCTCAAATATTTAATGTTGCGCGTTGCTATTTCAGCATGGCCGCTGCCTGCTGACGGGGAGACTTATTAGTTGGCAAGTTGTGGGCTTATCGGCGTATGCGGCTTTGGTATACCAACGCTTTTATTTTGATTCTCCCAGTAAGTTTTTCCCTTCAGCCTGTTCGGATTTGCTCTTCGCTGTGAACCTTGTTGGTTAGAGGTACCAGCGGAAGCCACCGCCGTAGTTGATGGATTGGCTACTGGAGGGTGAGAGCTGCTCGCGGCCATTGAGGTAGACGGAGAAACGGTCATTGATGGCGACATCAAGGCCAAGTTCGAAGTTGAACCACGAGGAGGGAGCGGGGGTGCTGTCAACGTAGAAGGACCCTTTCGGAGCGGAATTTAAGCGCGCGGTGAGGGAGCGATCGGTTTCACCGAGATCCCAGGCGTAACCGAGGGAGAGACGTGGGATGAAGGTGGTGTCTGGGCAGATTCGGGTTTCAGTGATGCTAAGCTTGCTGAGCTGGCGCAGGGTGCGGTAATCGATCTACCGGCGTGCAGCCATCAGGGAGGGCCACTGCCGTCGCCAGCTGCAGAGAATCAGAGACAGCCCCAGCCAGTGGACTGCCCTGAAACCAGCTGCAGGAATAAACATGGTCGAGTTGCAGCCACAGAACTTGTTCACCATGCAGCATGCCCAGCCAGGGGATGTCCGCATAGGCCTGGAGATAGAAGTTGGCGGGCACTCCATTGGGGAATAGCCGTGCTGATGCCACCGGCCAGGGCGAGAAGCAATGGCATCAACTGACTAAGCCCGAAACTGCTCAGCAGCACCACACCTGCTGGTTGACGACCGCTCTGGACAATTCAAAACTTTAGTGCTGGGTAGTGCAGGGAGAGGCTGAAAGTCCGTAGGGATATCTCACTAGCTATTTACGCAAGTGTTGCGGGAACCAAACTCTCTATCGATCCTGATCCTTATTCAATGAGCTCTTGTGCGCAAGCAGAAGCAGGCTAAGTGCGTCTTAAGCCCTTGCAGGTTGTAGCCGAGGAGCATCGTCTGGCGCTGAATGATCTGGATGTGGTGGTGGCCGTCTTAAAGACCACCACCTAGGACCGTTTCGCCCCTAAGAATCAGCGATAACCTTCCAATTACCACCCGCCTAGCCCCACCACTGGATGCCTGTTGCTTCAATTCGCTCGATCTGTTGCATCGGTGCCGGCTACGTGGGCGGACCTACTATGGCGGTCATCGCCGATCGCTGTCCAGACGTTCAAGTCACTGTTGTTGATATCAATCAAGCCCGGATTGATGCCTGGAATAACAGTGATTTGACCATGCTGCCGGTGTACGAGCCAGGCTTGGATGCCGTGGTTGGGCGTGCGCGAGGCCGCAACCTTTTTTTCTCCACCGGTGTGGATGAGGCGATTGTCGCAGCAGACATGGTGTTCATCTCGGTGAACACACCAACCAAAACCAAAGGCCTTGGTGCTGGCCAGGCCAGCGATCTGCGCTGGGTGGAAGCTTGTGCCCGCCAGGTGGCTCAATCGGCAACGGGCCACACAATCGTTGTTGAGAAGAGCACCTTGCCGGTGCGCACCGCTGAAGCGGTCAAGGCCATTCTCTCTGCTGCGGAGCAATCCTCTGAAGGTGCCCATTGCAGTTTCGCGGTGCTGTCCAATCCTGAGTTTTTGGCGGAAGGCACTGCAATCTCTGATCTTGAATCGCCGGACAGGGTGCTGATCGGTGGTGAACATCCTGAGGCCATTGATGCTTTGGCATCGGTGTATGGCCATTGGGTTCCTCAAGAGCGCATTCTGCGCACCAATCTTTGGAGCAGTGAGCTATCTAAGTTGACGGCCAACGCTTTTCTGGCCCAGAGGATCAGTTCGATCAATTCGGTTGCTGCCATCTGTGAAGCTACTGGTGCTGATGTGCGCGAGGTGGCTCGGGCGATTGGCAGCGACACCCGCATTGGTTCGAAATTTCTTCAGGCAGGTCCGGGCTTCGGGGGTAGTTGCTTTCAGAAAGACATCCTCAATCTTGTCTATCTCAGTAGGCATTTCGGGCTGCCAGATGTGGCCAACTATTGGGAATCAGTGGTAGAGCTGAATAGCTGGCAGCAGCACCGCATTGCTCGCATGGTGGTGCAGAAACTGTTCGGCACCGTCACAGGCAAACGCCTGGCCGTTCTTGGTTTCGCCTTCAAGGCCGACACCAACGACACCCGCGAAGCCCCGGC
This sequence comes from Synechococcus sp. MIT S9503, assembly GCF_047304175.1. GTDB lineage: Bacteria > Cyanobacteriota > Cyanobacteriia > PCC-6307 > Cyanobiaceae > Synechococcus_C. Next base: position 2,363,923 of record NZ_CP138955.1, read on the forward strand.
AATCCGCATTGCCAAGGACCTATTGGAAGAGGGTGCTCAGCTTGCCATCCATGATCCCAAGGTTGACTCGGAGCAAATCGCCCGTGATCTGAACTTGCCCGCCAGTACAGCGCCCGATTCTGAATCCGGACCTACGAGGGCGGCACTGAGTGGTGAGGGCACCTGGTGGCCCAGTGACGACATCGCCTCTGCGCTCAAGGGCGCTGATGCCGTAATCATCCTCACGGAGTGGACTCAATATCGAGAACTTGATTGGTCGGCACTGGCTCCATTGATGCGTCAACCTGCCTGGGTCTTCGATGCAAGATCGGTGGTCGAACCTGCTGAAGTTCAGGCCGCTGGTCTGAACCTCTGGCGTGTGGGTGAAGGCCAGCCGTGACACGCCCTGTTTTGGTCACCGGCGCTGCTGGCTTCATCGGTGCAGCCCTCAGCCTGCGTTTGTTGGAACGCGGCGAGCGGGTCGTTGGCATCGACAACCTCAATAGCTACTACGACCCCCAGCTCAAACGTGCGCGCCTTGCACAGATTGAGAAAGCAGCTCCTGCAGATGCCTGGCGGTTTGAACAGCTAGCGCTGGAGGATGGTGAAGCGCTGTTGGCTCTGTTTGAGGCTGCGCAACCAAGGGTGGTGGTCAACCTGGCAGCGCAAGCGGGCGTTCGTTATTCGCTTGAGAACCCAGCGGCCTACATCCAGAGCAATCTGGTGGGTTTTGGCCACATCCTCGAAGGATGTCGTCATCACGGCGTTGAAAACCTTGTTTATGCCTCCAGCAGTTCGGTGTATGGCGGCAACCGCAACCTGCCGTTCCATGAACAGCAGCCGGTCAATCATCCGGTGAGCCTGTACGCCGCCAGCAAGAAAGCCAATGAGCTGATGGCTCATACCTATAGCCATTTGTATGGCCTGCCTGCAACAGGACTGCGTTTTTTCACCGTCTATGGCCCCTGGGGCCGCCCGGACATGGCGCCGATGCTGTTCGCCAAGGCGATCCTCGCCGGTGATCCGATCAAGGTGTTCAACCACGGCAAGATGCAGCGAGATTTCACTTACATCGACGACATTGTTGAGGCGGTGCTGCACTGCTGTGACAAACCAGCAACCGCCAATCCCGAGTTCGATCCGCTTCAGCCCGACCCGGCAACCGCCGCAGCCCCCCATCGAGTGTTCAATATCGGCAACAGCCAGCCCACTCAACTGCTTCGTTTTATTGAAGTAATGGAGCAAGCGCTGGGACAAGAAGCGATCAAGGATTTCCAGCCGATGCAGCCTGGTGATGTGGTGGCCACTGCTGCAGATACTCAGGCTCTGGAGGATTGGGTTGGCTTCCGTCCCAGCACGCCGATTGAAGAGGGTGTGGATTGCTTTGCGTGTTGGTACCGGGAGTTCTACGGCGTCTGATTCTCATCGCCAATGGGCTGAAAGTTTCTTATGGCCTACTGGCTGAGCAAAATTCTGCCCCTTGCTGTGTTGCCCCTTGCTGTGTTGCCCCTTGGTCTCAGTCTGATCCTGCTGCTGGTCGGCCTGATTGGTCGCTGGCGCTGGCTGGTGATCACGGCTGTGGTGTTGCTTTGGCTGTTTTCTCTGGGGCTGGTGAGCCAGATCCTCTGGCGCTGGTTGGAGGCACCCTGGCAACGTCAACCTGCAGCCGAAGCAGCATCGGCAGATGCGATCGTTGTGCTCAGTGGCGGGCGTCACCCGGCTCCAGGCGCTGCGAAGGTCAGCGAGTGGCACGACCCGGATCGGTTCTTTGTGGGGCTTGAGCTCTTCCGTGAAGGCAAAGCACCGCGCTTGCTATTTACCGGCGGTGCCAGTCCATTCAGCCCCAGGCCAGCCACCTGAAGGGGAGCGTTACTTAGAGGAAGCTCAGCAGCTGGGTATCCCTGCTGCGGCGATGCAGAGCACGCCGCTTGTGGTCAATACAGCGCAAGAAGCCATCGCAATTCGCAAGTTGCTCCAGGGGGTTGATCACTCAGCAGTAAGCCCACGCATACTTCTTGTGACCAGTGCGTTTCATATGCGCCGAGCGCAACGCTTGTTTGAGCGTCAGGGGCTGAAGGTCGTGCCATTCCCGGTGGATTTCCAGGCCCGTGGCCAATGGGCAGGGCCAGTCTGGCGTGATCCCACCCAGTGGCTTCTTCCGACCGCTTCGGCTCTTGATGGCACCTCACGGGCCTTGCGTGAATGGCTTGGGAGACTGGTTTATCGGGCCTGGTAGCTCTTCGCATCAGGTTTTGATCATTTCGCTGACAGCAATCAGGCTTGATGGGGAGATGTTTGTTCAGTGAATTACATATAATCTGTTTTGGTAATTCGCTGGTTAGGTCTTGAGAAGCACGATTACCTCGCGTGGTCAAACCGTGATCCCAGCTGCGATTCGTGAGCGCTTTGATTTAGGTCCATCTCAACGCTTGGAGTGGCTGGTTGAAGAGGACGGTTCGATTCGAGTGGTGCCTGTAGTGGCTTCTCCTGTGCAGGCATTCCGCGGACAGGGTCGTGCAGGTGGCTCTACAGCGAGGCTCCTGGCGGATCGGGAGCTCGATCGAAAAGCTGAGCTGTGATGCCCGCTTTTTGTCTCGACACCTCAGCAATCTTGGCATTGCGAGACGACGAACCCGGTGCCGAGCGCGTCGCCACGTTGCTGGAAGGACCTGAAACTTGCCTTGCTTGCTTCATCACGCGCATGGAGGTGCTTTACCGGGTTTGGAAAGACGAAGGAGAGAGGAGTGGGCGTCTCGCCTATGAACAGTTGCAATCTCTTCCAATCCAATGGGTTGATCAGACCGAACCCTTGTTGCTTGAGGCCTCTCGGATCAAGGCGTCGCATCCACTTTCCGTTGCTGATGCCTGGATCGCCGCCACGGCGATCCTCAGCCTGGCAACATTGCTGCATAAGGATCCGGAATTTGAGGCTATGACTGAGCTGGATCAGGTTTGGTTGGCCTGAAGACTATTGATGGCAAAGCAGATCTTTGAGGGCTGCTCATAGGGGAAGAGCGATTTCAGCTGATCGAACCAGCGATTTCAGTTGCAGTCGTAATAGCGCTTGCCATCCACCCTTTTCTGGCGGTGCCGCCCTGCTTCTCTGCGGGAATACTCGCTTGCTGTGGGGTTGGCCACGATCGGGTCCACATGTGCCACTTGTTCCCAAAGCTCTCTGGGAGCCCAACGCACCGTGTGATTTACGTTGTCGTGCTTGAGCACATGGTACCAGTGCAAGCACCCGCACTTGGCGCAATACAACTCCTCCAGCCACTCATTGCTGAGCACCAGCACTGGATAGGCGTTGATGATCAGTTGGGCGCGTTTGGCTGAAATGCCGCGCTGCTGGAGTTGCCCAGGCTGTAGCAGGTGCAGGTAGTACTTTCTGCCGTTGCCTTCGATCAGCTGCTCAGGGTGGGCGGGGCAAAACAGTTCCCGCTTCTTGGGGCGGCGATTGCGCTTGCTTGAACTTGAAACTTTTGAGTCGGCTGGCTTTTGCGTCAGAGGAACCATCAGAGACTGGCAAGCTTTTCAACCGTATGCCGGCGAGGTGACCTACGTCTTTTGCCGACGCACCAAATGCATTGCTGGAAGCAAGGTGCATCCGAAAAATGTATTGCTTGGTTGATCCGTAAAAACACCATAAAAAAACCGGGTATTACCCCGGAATTTTATTTGGAGTGCTGAACGATTAATCAAGCTGAACCAACACCTGTGTAAGAGCCGTAGAAGAACAATCCAACAACAAAAATCGCAGCCATTCCACCTGCAGTTGCGACCAGCCAGAGAGGAAGGGCGCCTTCAGTCCAGCGTGAACGCCACTTGACTGCTGGAGAACCGTCAGGAAGCCGGTCAGGAATACGACCGTCGGGCAGATTGCCTGGATTCTTGGGCTTCATGATTTAAATCCTCAGTTGAAGAAGTAGCTGGAAAACAGGATGCCGGTGACGAACACAAACAGCAGTCCTAAGTAAAGGCTGGTTCTGTTGAGTTCAACGGGCAACGTGTTGGGATTCTTGTTGCGCTCCATAGGGAATCAGATCTTTGAAATCAGCGACGGATGAACTGCATGGCTGCTAGTGCACCCAGAAAGAAAACTGTTGGCACCCCAAGAGTATGGAGTGCAAGCCAGCGCACCGTGAAGATCGGATAAACGCGTGGTTTTGAGGTGGTTGAAGACTGAGTCATGAATTGGGTCTATTTCTTCAGGCGAAGGTCGAGGTCAGACTTGCCTTCAAAGCGCTGGCTCAAAACGGGAGCTTTGCCCTCGTTGGCCTGAAAGTAAGCATCCGGGCGAGGTGTCCCAAATGCGTCGTAGGCGAGGCCCGTGGACACAAACAGGAATCCTGCAAGGAAAATGGAAGGCAGCGTAATTGCGTGGATCACCCAGTAACGGATGCTGGTGATGATCTCGAAAAACGGGCGTTCGCCTGTTGAGCCTCCAGCCATAAAAAGATCCTCTAGACAGGTGGACTCTAAGGGAATGGGGTTCTTGGCCGTGCACGACCCTTCAAGTTGGTTACGAAGAGTTGTCGGTTGAGAGTTGCAGGCTCAGCTCACAACTGACCAGCGCAACATCAGGCCTCGCTCGCCAAGGAGAAAGGCATGGCGTTGCCCTTCGCTGTCATCGAAGATAAAGCGCGTGAAATTGGTGGGGGCTTCGACGCTCTCGGGATCGCGCTCCCAGCTGTCTCCGCCGTCTCTGCTCACCAGCAGCGTGCCGTTGCCGCCGGCTGTCCAGATCGCCCCGTCATCTGACCAGGCCATGTCCAGATAGCCATAACCATTGGTGATGGGAATGATCGGTTTGCTCCAGTTTTCCCTGTCGTTTGCATCCTCGTTCAGTCGAATCTGAGCGCCGCGGGCCACCATCCAGAGACGGCCGTCAGGTTGGTAGCCGATGCTCTGGAGACGCTGACTGCTGACCCTTTGGTGAACCTGCCAGACCGTCTGCTGGTCTGGATCCCAGGTGGCATAGAAGTTGCCCAGACTGCTGACGCTCACATACGCGCCATCAGGGCTGCGCCTCAGGTCGCGCACCGCGCCGGCTGCATCGCTGACCTCGGCTTCCCAGCTCCCTCCGCCATCGCCTGTTCGGTAGACAGCTCCAACATTTGTGGCCAGTTCGGCGCTGTTGGGTCCAAGCGCTGTGATCAGGTATGGCTCACCTGGCAGCTTGGTGTCGAGGAACAGACGTGTCCAGTTCTGACCACCGTCGGTGGTGTGCATTAGCAGGCCGGGCTGGCCGGCAATCCAGCCATCATCACCGTCGAAAGCGATGCTGATCAGCCGGAAGTTTTCTTCATCGGGGAGATCGAGACTGCGCTCGTTCCAGCTGGCACCACCGTCATTGGTTTCCAGAATCAGGCGATTACTTCCCACGAGGAAGCCGTGATCGGAGTTGGTGAAGGCGATATCAAGAGGGTTGGCCTGAGTGTTGAGATCGATCACCTGCCAGGGGCTGGTGGTGGCTGTCGGCACCTTGGTTGTGACGCAACCACCAAGACCGAAGCCGATGCAGATCACAAGTGCCAGCTGGGCCAGAGATTTGATCAGTGATTTCATGCCAGGTGAGCAGTGGAGGCAGTAATGGAGCGGTGCGGGAACTTCAGCACACGGTGGGTCAGCGCGACGTCTTCAGCGCAGTGAGTACAGGGATAGGAAGAAACCGAATCCCAGGGCTAGGCCACCGAAGATCAGCACATTCTTCTGGCCTGGCGTTAAACGATTGACACCGAAGCCAAAGTCGAGATTCTCTTCGAAGCCGCTGGCCTTGGATCGCGGACCAATATCGCGAAATGCGCCAACTCTGCTGCGACAGACCGGACAGCGGAAAACCATGGCATCCAGCTGCTGAAAGGCTGTGCCTGATTCGATTTGCAGCTTTTTGACACCCTCCTCTGGGTCATAGACAAATCCACAACTGCGACACTCAAAACGGTGCGTTAGTGGATCTGTCGCTTGTTCCGCCAGGGTTTTTTCAGGCGCACGGGCCTTTGGTTCGTCTGAGGTCTCTTCAGCAATCTCTATTTTGGCGGTCGGTGGCTCAAGACCAGAATCAGCCTCAATCGCAGGGTCCTGCGGTGGTTGTGTTTCGTCGCTCACCACTGACAGGCCGGGGAAATTCATTCTATCGATGGGGCTCGGTCAAACGTCAGCCAGAAGCTGCAAATGCCAGACTGCAGCCCAATTGGCTCAGCCCAGATGTTTGTCCTCCCGGGGTACGACGCTTTCCTCGGCTTTCTGCTAATCGCTGGAGCTGTGCCCGTGTTGGCCCTGGTGACCAACAAGCTTGTGTCGCCTCGCAGCCAGGTTGGAGAACGCGAGCTCACCTACGAGTCGGGCATGGAGCCGATCGGCGCTGCATGGATTCAGTTCAACATCCGCTACTACATGTTTGCCCTGGTCTTCGTGATCTTCGATGTGGAGACGGTTTTTCTCTACCCCTGGGCCGTTGCATTCCATCGACTAGGTATTTTGGCTTTCATAGAAGCGCTGGTGTTCATCGCCATCCTCGTGGTGGCTTTGGCCTATGCCTGGCGCAAGGGCGCCCTGGAGTGGAGCTGATCCCATGACCTCATCGATCGAACGAGCTGCAACAACCGGAGAATCCCCCTCGATCCAGGCCGTTCGTGATCTGAGGGAATCCAGCTGTGGACCCGTGGCCGGTGCCGCTGACGGTGTGCCGACGGTGACTCAGGACCTCAGTGAAAACATCATCCTCACCAGCCTGGATGATCTTCACAACTGGGCACGTTTGAGCAGCCTCTGGCCACTGCTCTACGGCACGGCCTGCTGTTTCATCGAATTCGCCGCGTTGCTTGGTTCGCGTTTCGATTTCGACCGTTTCGGTCTGGTGCCCCGAAGTTCACCTCGCCAAGCCGACCTTTTGCTGGTCGCCGGCACGGTCACCATGAAAATGGCACCAGCACTGGTTCGTCTCTACGAACAGATGCCGGAGCCCAAATATGTGATTGCCATGGGTGCCTGCACCATTACTGGTGGCATGTTCAGTTCCGATTCCACCACGGCTGTTCGTGGCGTCGACAAGCTGATTCCAGTGGATCTCTATCTTCCCGGGTGTCCGCCAAGGCCTGAGGCGATCTTTGATGCAGTGATCAAGCTGCGCAAGAAGGTGGCCAACGAGTCCGTGGCCGATCGCCGTCTACTGATCCAGACCCACCGCTATTGCACTGTTGAGCATGCGATGACTCCTGTTGAGCCAATTGTGACCGGTGCCTACCTGCGTGCTGAAACGCAGGTGGCTGCTCTGAAGCCCGGAGCCGGTCTGCCGATGCCAGCGCTCGAGACAGCTGATTCTGAAACAGTCGAAGCCGAAACCGTCACGATTCCTGAGGAGTCATGAGCGACATCCCCAGCAAGGAAACCAAAAAGGACACTCCGGTCGCAACAGGCCCAGAACCCGGGCCAGTCAGTGAGTGGCTCAGTGATCAGGGGTTTGAGCATGTTGTGCTCGATCCTGACCATGTCGGTGTTGAACAGATCGGTGTTGAAGCACTGTTTCTCCCCGTGATTGCTGCGGCGCTCAAGAGTCATGGCTTCGACCATCTGCAATGCCAGGGCGGCTATGACGAGGGTCCCGGTCAACAGCTGGTCAGCTTTTACCACTTCATCGCCCTGGCTGAAGTCGCTGATGGTCTGGTGGATACGTTGCGCGAGGTGCGCCTCAAGGTGTTCCTGTCCAGGGAAGGACAACCGAGTATTCCCAGCCTCTATGGACTGTTTCGTGGAGCCGACTGGCAGGAGCGTGAGACCTTCGACATGTTCGGAATCAACTTTGAAGGTCATCCTCATCCCAAGCGCTTGTTGATGCCTGAAGACTGGACGGGATGGCCTCTGCGCAAGGACTACGTTCAGCCTGATTTTTATGAGATGCAGGACGCTTACTGAATTCGAATCAGAAAAACTCTCAAGTTCGAATGAGTGATTGAGATCGAAGAGATTCAGCTCGTATTGGATGGTTTCTCGGCTTTGTGTTTTCTGTAAAAGCGCATCACCCCGAGCGCAAGGCTTCTGGGGTCATGGCGCAGTGTGGAGGTGGGCCGAGTTCCTTGTAACGGTGCCTCCATCACGTCATATCCCTCGGCTTCCAGCTCGCGGCGGTTGCAGTTAACCGGCTCAGCGCCGCGAGAGCGGTAATGGTTGATCAGCGGAGATTCAGCGATCGGTTCCTGAGCGAGCACAGCACTAAACAGTCGATGGCTGATGCCCAGAGAGGCGAGCTGCGCCTCAATGGCCCGAAGGTGGCCGCTCACATCCAATCCATCGGTTTCACCGGGCTGCGTCATCAGATTGCAGATGTAGAGCCGGGGTGCACGGCTGCGCTGAATTGCTGTCACCAGTTCGGGAACCAGCAGATTGGGCAGCAGTGAGGTGTAAAGACTGCCTGGTCCGAGCAGGATCAGATCTGCCTGGGCGATCGCCTCCAGCGCTCTCGGCAGGGCCGGCGGTCGTTCGGGCAGACAGCCCAGGCGAACAATCGGGCTTGGAGCTTTGCCGATCGTTGATTCCCCTTCGATGCGGCGGCCGTCCTCCAGTTCCGCCCAGAGCCGCACGTCCACATTCGTGGCAGGCACCACCTGACCTTGCACCGCCAGAACACGGCTGGAGGCCGTGATCGCAGTTTCCAGGCTGCCGGTGATGGCGGTGAGTGCCGACAAAAAAAGATTGCCGAAGCTGTGACCTTCCAGCCCGCCACCGGCCGAAAAGCGGTACTGGAACAAACGCGTCAGCAGCGGTTCCTCGGTCGACAACGCGGCCAGGCAATTGCGGATGTCACCCGGCGGCTGCACGCCAAGTTCTCTTCGCAACACACCGCTGCTGCCACCGTCGTCGGCCACGGTGACGATGGCTGTGATGTGGCTGCTGTAACGCTTGAGGCCACTCAGCAAGGTGGACAGGCCTGTTCCTCCCCCGATCGCCACGATGTTGGGGCCTCGGTTGAGACGACTCTTGGCCCGCAGTGCATCCACCAGCACGGTGTCTTTTTCAGGGGCCAGTGCTTGCTGGATTGAGCCGAAGCTGCGGCTCTGGCCCCAGAGCAGCAGGCCGACGCCGACGAGTAAAACCAGGGGCCCGGTGATCCCCCTGGGCAACACTCTGGTGATCCAGCTCAGAGATTCCTGGATGGCCCACAGCGTCCAGTAGATCGGCTGAAGATCGGCCCAGACCGCTGCTCCGAGCAGGGCCAGCACCAACCCAATCCCGGAGGTGAGCAGCCAGCGCTTCACCACCAGTCCTGGCTGGAGCCAGCGCACAGCTCTGCGGGAGCGCAGCATCAGGTCGCGCTGCCGTGCGGCCTGCATGGCACGGATGCGTTGACGGTGTCCGCGGCGGGTTGGGCTGGTCAAGTGCAATCCGGGGCCAGGGTCGTCGCTTCCCTTGCGATGGGGGAACTGTACGGAAGTTGTCCCCGATGGCCATCCCTTTGTGCCAGACACGCCAGGATGGGCTCCTCGATTGGAGTGATCCTGTGCAGACCAGGCTGGAAACCATCTCTCCAGCGGCGCAGACTCCCGTTGTGGAGATGCGCGACCTCACCATGCAGTGGGGATCAAAGCCTGTGCTGGAGAACGTCTCGCTTTCCATGCAGCCCGGAGAGCGCATTGCCGTTGTGGGGCCTTCGGGGGCGGGAAAGTCCACAGTGCTGCGGTTGCTTGCCGGCTTGCAGCTGCCCACGGCTGGTGAACTGCGCCTGTTTGGAGAGTTGCAGGAGTACCTTCGCCTCGATCAGCGCCGTCCGGCAGACGTTCGTCTGGTGTTTCAGAACCCAGCGTTGCTGGCCTCACTCACGGTTGAGGAAAACGTTGGTTTTCTGTTGATGCGCCTCGGTCGGATGAAACCTCTCCAGATCCGCGAGAGGGTTCAGCAGTGTCTGGAGGCCGTTGGACTGAACGATGTTGCCGACAAATATCCAGGTCAGCTCAGTGGCGGCATGCAGAAACGGGTGAGTTTCGCCAGAGCTCTGATCGATGATCCAGACCGTGAGGAAGGTGCCATGCCTCTGCTGCTTTACGACGAGCCGACGGCAGGGCTTGATCCGGTGGCGTCAACCCGCATTGAGGATCTGATCGTGAAAACCACAACCGTGGCCCGCGGTTGCTCCGTTGTGGTGAGCCATGTGCACAGCACCATTGAGCGATCCGCAGAAAGGATTGTGATGCTCTACGGCGGGCGATTCCAGTGGGACGGCACGGTCGAGGAGTACCGCTCCACCGACAACCCCTACGTCGTTCAGTTCAGGACGGGTAATCTGCGCGGACCAATGCAGCCCTCCGACCATTGAGCCATGCGCCGTAGTGTCCGCGAAGCCATTGTCGGATTCTCGATCGTTGGAGCGATCGCTGGATTTGCCGGCACCATGTTGTGGCTCAGAGGGGTGCGTCTCGGGTCGGAGACATGGACCGTCACCGCTGAATTCGCCAACGCCGGAGGACTGGCTGCCCGTTCACCGGTCACATTTCGGGGAATCATGGTCGGCACTGTTCGATCCATTGATGTCACTCCGCTGTCGGTGAAGGCAACACTGGAGATCAACGCTGATGATCTGAAGCTGCCCCTTCCGGTCAAGGCCTCGGTGTCCTCGGCATCGCTTCTGGGGGGTGATTCCCAGGTCGAGCTGGTCACCACCGGTGTGCCGCTGCCGAAGGATGCGCCGAAACCCAAGTCGCGTCGATGCAAAGACAGCGGAATCCTCTGCAACGGCGCCACCCTGCCCGGTGAGTCGGCTTCCAGTCTTTCCACCGCGACGGCTTCTCTGGAAAAGCTGCTCAACGAGGCAGAGAAATCGAATCTGATTTCTGAATTGGTGGCGTCCACCAAGCAGTTCGGGGTCACTAGCAAGGATGCCTCCAAATTCCTTGATACCGCTGATGCGGCCGCGGAAAATGTCGACACCCTGGTCCACCAGCTGCGTGCTGAGGTGGCCCGGGCCCAACCCACAATTCAGAATCTCAATCGGGCCACGGCGGATGCTGCTGACGCCGCAGCACACATCAACAATCTGGTTGGAGCCATCAACAACCCTGAAACGGTCAGTGATCTGAAGCAAACCGTGTCCAATGCCCGCGATCTCACGGCCCGCATCGATCAGGTTGGTGGCGACATCGAGCAGCTCACCGATGACCCTCGTTTCATGCAGGGAGTGCGCAGCGTGATGATCGGACTTGGTGCCCTGTTCGATGAGGTCTATCCGGCTCAGACCGGCACATCGCCATAGTTCTCACCGTCAGGTGACCGCATTGATCGCCTCCATGGCGATCGCGGCGATGGCCTGATCGCTGGCCTTGGGTAGTTGCACGTATTTGCCACCGGCGGCTTCGGCGAGGTCTTTGCCCATGCCACTGCCGATGAATTTGCGCTCGGTATCGATCACCAGCAGCTTGATGCCCAGCATCCGGTAACGCGTCGCCACATCCAGCACTTCCTGTTTGAGATCGGGCTTTTCCTCGCCCTCCAGTTCCGGTTGCCCCAGTGAGGTGCTCAGCGGCACATTGCCGCGCCCGTCGGTGATCGCCACCACCACCACCTGACCCAGATCTCCAGTGGCCAGCGCATTGGCGCCGACGCGTGCTGCTTGCGTCAGCCCGTGGGCCAGGGGTGATCCACCGCCACAGGGCATCGACTCCAGGCGGCGGCGCGCTGCCGTGATCGAGCGTGTGGGGGGAAGCAGCACTTCGGCCTGATCGCCTCGGAAAGGAATCAGTGCCACTTCGTCGCGATTTTCATAGGCCTCGGTGAGCAGCCGGATCACCGCACCCTTGGCGCTCTGCATGCGGTTCAGAGCCATGGAACCGCTTGCATCCACAAGGAAAATCACCAGGGCTCCCGCCTGGCGTTGCAGCAGCTTGGCGCGCAGATCGGCTTCCTCAACGATGACGTTTCGGTCAGGCTGTCGTGCGCGCCTTGCTTTCTGGTAAGGGGCCGCTGCGCGCAGCGTCGCATCAACGGCGATGCGCCGAACAGGTCCTCTGGGCAGCATCGGTTTGACGTAGCGGCCGCGGCTGTCGCTGAGCACCACCGAGCGGCTGCCGCTGCTGCCGCTTTTGCTTTTGGCGGCATTAAACAGCAGCAGGTCGGGATCTATGGACACCGCCTCCGGGTCGAGCATGAATTCTTCGGGCACCGATGGCGGTGCCTCGTCCTGGTCTGACTCCTCGTCGCTGTCGTCTTGGTTGTTGTCATTGGAGTCCTGCTCCTGCTCAGGCGAGTCGTTCTGATCCTGATCAGAGGCTTCGGGCGGAGGGGGCTGGTTCTCTGGGTTCTCCTCTCCTGCCTCCGGTGGTGGTGGGTTCTGATCCTGCGGTGGTTCCGGCGGAGGTGGCGGCTCCATCTGTTGATCAGGTGGCGGCAGTTGCGACGCACGCGGTGCGATCACCAGGGCAACGGCCACCTGCAGATCATCCGCTTCGACCTGTTCACGGCCGCTGAGAGCTGCATGGGCTCTGGCGACGCGCACGGCATAGAGCTCGGATCGGTGCCCCTCCACGCCGCCGCGAAGCGCCTCGGTGACCAGGTACTCGATCTGTTCACGGCTGATGCGCACATCCGGCAGCCACTGACGCGCCAGAAGCAGCTGGGTGGCCAGGGCATCGGTTTCTTCCTTCCAGCGCTCGGAGAAGCTGCGGCTGCACTGGCCGTGGCTCAGTACCGCATTGGTGATTTCCACCCGTTCTTCGGTGCTCACCAGCTGATTGGCTGAGAGGGCGATCGCAAAGCGGTCGAGAAGGTGATCGCGCACAGCTCCCTCCTCGGGGTTGTAGGTGGCGATCAGCAGCGGCCTGCAGGGATGGCTGAGGCTGAGGCCTTCCCGTTCCACCTGGTTTTCACCGGCGCCCACGGCTGCCAGCAGCAGATTGACGATGCCGTCATCGAGCAGGTTCAGCTCATCGACGTAGAGCACCCCCCGGTGAGCTTCCGCCAGCAACCCCGGCTGAAAAACAGGACTGCCGCTGGCCAGTGATGCAGTCACGTCCACAGCACCGACCAGTCGGTCTTCGGTGATGCCGAGGGGCACCTGCACAAAGGGAGCGGGAATCACCTTGGAGGGTGGCTTGCTGGCCAGCTGCTCGCGCCAGCTCGCATCCCATTCCTCCGGCCGGGATGGGTCGAGGTTGAGACCTGGTCCTGCTGGGACACCTGCTTGGTCCTGATCCAGCACTTCGATCGGAGGAAGCAGCGCGTGCAGGCCCCGCGCCAGAACCGATTTTCCGGTCCCGCGGCCCCCGGCGATGATCACGCCCCCCAGGCCGGGGTCCACCGCTGCCAGCATCAGCGACAGTTTCAGCGTTCCGTGGCCTGTGATGGCTGCAAGGGGGAAGGCGCGGTTCGCCTGCTCCTGAGCAGCTGTGCTGGCCAGACCGCTGGCAACCCCTCCACCTGAAACCATGAACGTTTGCCGGCCCTGCGCGTGAGCCCCACTCTCGCTGATCAGGCTCATCCTGTTGCAATCGCCCTTGGGGCGAACCTGCCGAGCGCTGCGGGTCTTCCTCCCCAGACTCTGATCGCGGTGCGTCCCCTGCTGGAGCAGCTTCTGAGCGACTGGGCCCAGGCTTCCCAGCGAGAGATTCGCTGTTCGTGGTCACCGCTTATTGAGACAGCCCCTGTCGGTGGGCCTCCCGGCCAGCCCGATTACTGCAATGCCGTGGTGTTGTGCGACGGAGTGCAGCGGCAGGCGACGCAGGCTGCCGCGTTTCAGTTGCTTAAGGAGTTGCATCAGCTTGAGCGGCGTTTTGGGCGTGATCGCGATCTTGAGCCGCAATGGGGTCCGCGCACCCTGGATCTGGATCTTCTCTTCTGGGGGGAATGGCGACTGGATCATCCGCGCCTGGTGCTGCCCCACCCTCGCCTGCATCTGCGCCAGTTTGTACTTGAGCCTCTGCTGGCGGCCATGCAGCGCTCAGCGGACTGGCGTTCCTGAGTCAGTTGCCCACAGACCCTGCCGCTCAACCGCCATGCTGGTTTTCTCTTCACAGAGAACCCATGGCCCAGCTTCCGGCTCCGGAGCCCTACGAGTTACTGGAAACCATCGAAGCTCTGGATGCCCGCAAGGTCCGTTTCGAACGCAATCGCATCCGCTTGCCGATGGGCGTGGAGGGCACCTTCGGGATCATCCGCCATCCCGGTGCATCCCTCGCGGTCCCGATCACTGACGATGGCCAGGTGGTGGTGCTGCGTCAGTACCGATTCGCCGTTCAGGCCAGGTTGCTGGAGTTCCCCGCCGGCACGCTTGAGGAGGGAGAGGATCCTCTGGAGTCGATGAAGCGGGAGCTGGGAGAGGAGGCGGGCTACAGCGCCGACCGCTGGGATGCTCTCGGCCCGATGTTGCCCTGCCCCGGGTATTCCGATGAGGTGATCCATTGCTTCCTTGCCAGGAAGCTCACGCCCTTGGAAAACCCTCCAGCCGGAGACGACGATGAGGATCTGGAGGTCGTGCACATGAGCCCCACGCAGCTTGATGCCTGCCTGGCCTCTGGTGAGGAGTTGCTCGATGGCAAGAGTGTCACGGCCTGGTATCGGGCCAAGCAGTTGCTCGGTTTGTGAATTCGCGATCAAGGATGACTACCCCTCGCTTGCTGTTCTGGCATCGCCGTGATCTGCGCCTGACTGACAACAGCGGTTTGCACGCCGCAGTTGCACTGGGCACCTCAGTGACAGGTGTCTATGTTCTCGATCCAGCTCTGATCGCCCCTCCAGCCCATCTGCCGCCGATGGCACCGGCCAGGTTGTGGTTTCTGGTGGAGAGCCTGGTTGAACTGCAGCAGCGCTGGCGTCAGGCCGGCAGTCGCCTGCTGGTGCTGGCCGGTGATCCGGTTGTGCTGCTGCCGCAGCTCGCGGCTCTTCTCGACGCCCCCACCGTGGTCTGGAGTCGCGATGTGGAGCCCTATGCCCGAGAGCGTGACCGTCAGGTGGCCAGGGCATTGCAGGCCGATGGGCGCAAGCTGCTGGTCGACTGGGATCAGTTGCTGGTTGCGCCGGAGTCACTCAGAACCGGTGGCGGCGATCCTTACAGGGTGTATGGGCCTTTCCTGCGCAACTGGCGCGGACAGGTTGAACGGCTAGCTCCAAGCACCACGAAAGCGCCGCAGGGTCTTCAGGATCTGACCGAGCAGCAGCTTCAGCAGATCAGCTCTCGTGAAGGAGATCTCGGTCGGCTCTGTTCCGAGGGTCAGGCTGAGCTTGAGCGTCTCTGCAGCAGCCATGGATTCACCGGCATTGAGTGTTGTCCATGCCGCCCCGGTGAAGCGGCGGCTGCCTATCAGCTCGACATATTTGCTGAAGGCCCCCTGCTCGGCTATGAGCCTGATCGCAATTTCCCTGGTCAGCAGGGGACCTCATCGTTGAGTGCGGCTCTGAGTGTCGGCACGCTCAGCCCCAGACAGGCCTGGTGTGCTGCTCAGAGCGCCAAGCAGATCGCGCGCAGCGACGAACAGCGGCATGCGATCACCGTGTGGGAGCAGGAACTGGGCTGGCGCGAGTTCTATCAGCAGGCGTTGTTCCATTTCCCTGAACTCGCCGATGGTCCCTATCGCGAGCAGTGGCGACGGTTCCCCTGGGAGAACAACGAAGAGTGGTTTGCTCTCTGGAGGGATGGCTTAACGGGAATGCCGATGATTGATGCGGCGATGCGTCAGCTCAATCAGAGCGGTTGGATGCATAACCGCTGTCGCATGATCGTTGCCTCCTTTTTGGTCAAGGACCTGATCTGCGACTGGCGCTGGGGCGAGCGGGCGTTCATGGAGCTGGAGGTTGATGGTGACCTCGCAGCCAACAATGGCGGCTGGCAGTGGAGTGCCAGCAGTGGCATGGACCCCAAGCCACTGCGGATCTTCAATCCGGCCACGCAGGCATCAAAGTTCGATGCCGAGGGCGACTACATCCGTCACTGGTTGCCGGAGCTGCGGCATGTCAACACCAAGGATCTGCTCAGCGGCGACATCGGCGCTCTCGAGAGGCGTGGATATCCAGAGCTTCTGATCAATCACAAAACACAGCAGGCCCGCTTCAAGGCTCTGTACGCCACGATCCGATCCTGAACTCAGGCAGCAACGCTGCAGGTCTGGGAGTTGAGCGGGGCGTTCTGAATGAGCAGCGAGCGCAGAACGGAGATCACCTGTTCCTGTTGCTCGTTGGTGAGCTCCGGGAAGATCGGCAGGCTGAGCACTTCGCTGCAGAGCTGCTCGGTCACCGGAAGACAGCTAGAGCAATGCTGCTCGGCGTAGGCAGGCTGGCGGTGGATGGGGATCGGGTAATAGATGATCGTGTTCACACCCTGCTCCTGCAGGTTCTGTTTCAGCCAGTCGCGGCAATGACTGCTGGGCAGGCCGAACTCACAGGGTGAATGGGTGGCGCTGGATGATGCGTCGTTCGGGCAGACCGTTACGCGCACGACAAACTGATTCCAGCCATGACCGTGTCCAGCTGATGCATCGGGGAGCAGCAGGCCTGGCAAATCCTCAAGCGCTTCGCGGTAGCGCTGAGCGATGGTTCTGCGGCGTTCAACCCACTGGTTCAGCCTGGGCAGCTTCACGTTGAGAACAGCGGCCTGCAGGGCGTCAAGGCGGCTGTTGTAACCCAGTTCCGTATGCAGGTAGCGACGTGGCATGCCATGCACGGCCAGTTCACGCATGTGCTGAGCAAGGCCGGAATCGTTGCAGGTCACCGCTCCAGCATCGCCGGCTCCGCCGAGATTTTTGGTGGGGAAAAAGCTGAAACAGCCGATATCGCCCCAGCTGCCGACCGGACGGCCGTTCCAGCTGGCACCGGTGGCCTGTGCGCAATCTTCAACAACGCGGAGCTTGTGCCGTGCGGCGATCGCCATCAGCCGTGTCATATCGACAGGACGTCCGAACAGATGAACCGGCATCACGGCTTTGCTCGCCGATGTGATCGCGGCTTCGATCCGTTCAAGATCGATCAGGTAGGTCAGTGGATCCACATCCACAAACACAGGTTTTGCACCCACCGCACTGATCGCTTCTGCTGTGGCAAAGAAACTGAAGGAGGCGGTGATCACTTCATCGCCAGCCCCGATGCCGAGGGCTCTCAAGGCGAGGATCAGGGCATCCGTCCCGCTGTTGCAGCCAACGGCGTGTGTGCTGCCGACAGTGGCCGCGAAAGCGGTTTCAAATGATTTGATTTCGCTTCCACCGATGTATTGGCCGCTGCGCAGCACACGCAGAACGGCTTCATCGAGTTCCGGCCCCAGGTCGGCGAGCTGCTGACTGAGACTGAATGGAGGCACCTGCATGGATGGCACCTTAAGCCGGTGCCCCGAACCATGGTGGCTCCTGTCCGGGATGCCACTTGATATTGCAGCCCACGGAGGGCTGCTGCTCCGCGCTCACGGGCTGTCCGTTCAGGACCCCATCCAGTGCCATGCGCAGATCCCGGCCATTCAGCGGCATATCGTTTCCCGGGCGGCTGCTGTCGAGCTGGCCGCGATAACGCAGGGTCTGATGCCCTGAGCCGTCGGGGCTGAACAGATAGAACTCCGGTGTGCAGGCTCCCTTCAGTGCCTTGGCCAGGTTCTGCTGCTCATCCAGCAGATAGGGGAAAGTCCACTGCCGTTGCTCTGCCTGATGGCGCAAACCATCGGGACCATCCTGCGGGTGTGTGGTGAGGCTGTTGCTGGAAACGGCCAGCAGGGTCACAGCAGAGCTGTAGTCATCAGCGAGCCTGCTGAGCTCGGGTTCCACATGCTTCACAAAGGGGCAGTGAGCGCAGATCAGCATCACGAGCAGTGGTTGTGCCGGCAGCTCGTTGCTGTTGAGCACTTCGGCCGCCGCGGTTTGACTCAGACCTCCGCTCACCACGGGCAAGCGGAAGGCAGGCAGCGCTGATCCAAGAGCCAGCATCGTTGAGGGGGTGAGGGCCATGGCGGACGAGCAACAAATGGTGCAGCGCTCTTCATCCTGATTCAGACTTCTGCTCTGCGGTGCAGTGAACGCATGCTCAGGCGTGCCATGGCAGGTCGGATTTCAGGCATGACACTGCTTCTGCTGCTGACGGCCTGTACAGCCCCTCAACGACCGAGTTGGCGTGTGTTTCCGCTGCAGCGGCGGATGCCCCATGACGGTCTGGCCGTTGTCAGCCAGCCCGACGGCTTCGGTCTTCACGTCTTTCTCGAAACCAACACCGACGATCCAGACGTGTGCACGCCTCGCTGGTTTCCCGATGCTGCGCGCCTGTTCAATGGCAACGGATCAGCTCCCTTCAGTGCCGGGTTGGCACCGCGTGAGGAATTCTTTGCGGTCGTTCGTCGCAGCGATGTGCGCCGCGCTCTTCAGTCTGAATTGAAGTCTCTCTGCCAGCAAAGGGCTCCCATGGCCCGATGGCAGTGGATTGCCCCGCCAACCGATGCTGCGCAGGTGATGCCCGTGCAGCTACCGGCGTACGAGCAGAAAGATCTGCTCACGGCTCCTGCTGAAGAGAAAAAGCGTGAGCAGGAGCTGCTGGGTGAGGATCAGAAGCCTTCCCAGACCACCGGTTCAGCATCCCGCCAGTAGCGACTGAAGCGTCCTAGCCGAGGGGGGCGCGGCATGGTCACAAATGGCTCGGGTTCAAGCAGTTCCAGCCGGCAGTGCTGCTCGATGGAGGCTGCGATCCGTTCCAGGCGGGGATCCACAGGCAGGCTGCTCACAACGCCATCGGCGTTGTGGCGCTCGGCGAAGCGGAGCACTTCGGTGGCCACATCGCCCTTGCGCAGCGTGATCGGCAGATCGAGAGCACTTTCATAGAGAAACCCCAGGCGTTTGCGGCTGATGCGAGCTTCCTTGATCCATCGGGCGTCAAACACAAAGATGCCTGGACTGTCCGGTCGCTCAAGCAGAGCCGGATTGCGTGGCCCGAGTGCCTCTTCATGGACCCAGAGAACTGGTCGTTGCATCGTCATGCCCTATCTCTGCGGACGTGCCATGGCCGCATTGCCCCTGCCGCTTCGTTTCGGGCTCTGCCGCCGA
Source organism: Synechococcus sp. MIT S9503 (assembly GCF_047304175.1). Classification (GTDB taxonomy): domain Bacteria; phylum Cyanobacteriota; class Cyanobacteriia; order PCC-6307; family Cyanobiaceae; genus Synechococcus_C. Next base: position 2,382,882 of record NZ_CP138955.1, read on the forward strand.
TCACCGTGATCGCGGTGGTTGCGGTTTCGCCCGGTGGGGACATCTCGAATGCTGGCCTGGCTCGCGAACAGCTGATTTTCAAGCTGTTCGTAGCTGGCGTCGAAAGGACAGCGCTCCGTGCTCTCACAGTTCCTGCAGAACTGTCCATCGCTGAACCGCTCCAGATTGCCTTTGTTGAAGAAGTAGGGCTTGTGGCTGAAGCTGCTGGCCACCCATTGCCAGCTCAGGTGGTTACTGGAGGGATCACCATCGAGCAGGTGTTCCAGAAACCAGTCAGCTCCCGCTTTCCAGTGCACCTTCCGCCAATGCACCAGATACGCGGCCATCCACATCCGGGCGTGGTTGTGCAGCCAGCCGCTGCTGGTGAGCTGATTGCGGAATCCGTCCATGCAGGCCAGACCTGTTCTGCCTGCGCGGATGTCCTCGGGCAGTTCGCGGGCGTAGGAGGCGGGGTCATGCCCGGTCTTCATATCCTCCTGGCTGTTATTGATGCCATCGCCCAGATCCAGCCACATTCGCTGCCAGAAGTCCCGCCAGCCCAGCTCGTTGATCAGCTTGCTGCCTTCATCTCGGCTGCGGATGCGCTCAAACACGGCATCACGCACTTCGGCGAGGGTGATCACGCCATGGCGGATATAGGGAGACAGTCCGGTGACAGCGCCTTTCAAATGGTTGCGGCTTTTGGTGTAACGCCGTGGGTCGATGCGCCTCAGCTTTTCGTCTGCGGCGTGTCGGCCTCCGCGCAGCGGGCTAAGCGTTCCGCTGGCTTCAGGGAATTCTTCGGCCAGCAGATGGTCTAGGGCGCGACGGTCTGACAGATCCCTGGGAAGATCCCCCGGCTGGTCTGGCCAGGAAAGAGCAGCGGAGCTGAAACGCGAGGGCACCTGATGACGGGACTGTGGCTTGTCATCCTGTCGATCCAGCGGCTCAAACGCGACCGCTCCAAGGAGTTCGGGTCGGGGATGGTGGAGAATCCCCCAACAGTTCAGCGAACACCGGTCTGATGCTTCTCGATCTCAGTGGTAAGAGGATCCTTGTTACCGGCATTGCCAACAATCGATCAATTGCCTGGGGCATTGCCCAGCAGCTCAAAGCTGCTGGAGCTGAGCTCGGCATCACCTATCTCCCCGACGACAAGGGGCGCTTCGAGACCAAGGTGCGTGAGCTCACCGCACCCCTTGAACCCTCGTTGTTCCTGCCGCTGAATGTTCAGGATTCCGTGCAGATGGAATCGGTATTTGCAGAGATCAAGCAGAAGTGGGGTGTGCTCGATGGACTGGTGCATTGTCTTGCCTTCGCAGGTAAGGAAGAGCTGATTGGTGATTACAGCGCCACCAGCTCAGAGGGTTTTGCGCGTGCACTGGAGATCAGCGCCTATTCACTCGCACCTCTCTGCAGACACGCCAAGCCATTGTTCAGCGAGAAAGCTGGTGTGGTCACGCTGACCTATCTCGGCGCTGAGAGGGCTATTCCCAACTACAACGTGATGGGTGTGGCCAAGGCGGCTCTTGAGGCGTCCGTTCGCTACCTCTCCGCGGAACTCGGTCCCGACAAGCAGGTTCGCGTGAATGCCATCAGTGCAGGCCCGATCCGCACGCTGGCCAGTTCCGCCATCGGCGGCATCCTCGACATGATCCATAACGTTGAGGAGAAAGCGCCGCTGCGCCGTACCGTCACACAGACGGAAGTGGGCAACACCGCGGCATTCCTGCTAAGCGATCTCTCCAGTGGAATTTCCGGCCAGACCATCTACGTGGATGCCGGCTATTGCATTAACGGCATGTGATTTCAGGGTGAAAGCCCTTGGTCACAGCCAACTGTTTCGGCATGATCGGAACAGCGACGTTGCCACCTCCGGAGCTGAACAGCATGCGTACGGGTGAGATCCATCGAGTCACCGGTGAAACCGATGTGAAGGTCTGCCTGGATCTGGACGGCAACGGGTCCTGCCAGGTGAGCACAGGAGTGCCCTTTCTCGATCACATGCTTCATCAGATCAGCAGCCATGGCCTGATCGATCTGGAGATCAATGCGGTGGGAGACACACACATTGATGACCATCACTCCAATGAGGATGTGGGCATCGCGGTTGGTCAGGCCCTGGCTCAGGCACTCGGCGACCGCAGGGGGATCGTGCGCTTCGGCCACTTCGTCGCGCCTCTGGATGAAGCGCTGGTGCAGGTGGTGCTGGACTGCTCCGGTCGTCCTCACCTCACCTACAGCCTCAGCATTCCCAACGAGAAGATCGGCCGCTACGACACTGAGCTGGTGAAGGAGTTTTTCGTGGCTGTGGTCAACAACAGCGGGATGACCCTGCACATCCGCCAGCTCGATGGAACCAATTCCCATCACATCGTCGAAGCCTGTTTCAAGGCCTTTGCACGGGCCCTGAGGATGGCGACGGAGATTGATCCGCGTCGGGCTGGTGCCGTCCCCAGCAGCAAGGGTGTGCTTGAACAGGCGGGCGCGAATTGATCATGCCCGCGCTTCACAGTCCGTTACGAGAGGATGGGTGTCGTTGCAATCGTCGTCCGTGACCGTCGCTCCCGCCGCTGAACGCTTCAACCGGTCGAAATGGGCCAGTGCCTTCCGCAATGTGGAGCAGGAGCTCACCGATGTTGCGCTGCAGCCTTCAAGGGGAAGCGTGCCGCCTGAGCTGCTGGGAACGCTTTACCGCAACGGCCCGGGTGTGCTGGAACGCGGTGGTCAGCGTGTGCATCATCCGTTCGATGGTGACGGCATGATCACGGCCATTCAGTTCAACGCTGAAGGTGTTTCGCTCACCAATCGTTTTGTTCGCACCGCGGGCTGGAAGGCTGAGGAGGCCGCCGGCAAGGTGCTGTATCGAGGCGTTTTCGGCAGTCAGAAGCCGGGCGGCCCGATGGCCAATGCATTCGACCTGCGTCTGAAAAACATCGCCAATACCGGCGTTGTTCAGCTTGGTGACCAGTTGCTGGCGCTCTGGGAAGCGGCTGAGCCTCATGCTCTCGATCCTCAAACACTCGAGACCCACGGCATCAGCCTGCTGGGTGGTGTACTTAAGAAAGGTGAGGCTTTCAGTGCCCACCCCCGCTTTGATCCCGGCCACCACGATCGCCCGCGCATGGTCACCTTCGGGGTCAGCACGGGTCCGCGCAGCACCATCCGCCTGATGGAATTCGCCACGGACGATGACTCTCAGGCAGGAATCAAGGCGGGAGATCTGCTCGACGATCGTCGCGACAGCTTCAACGGTTTCGCCTTTCTGCATGATTTCGCCATCACGCCCAACTGGGCGGTGTTTCTCCAGAACGCGATCGATTTCAATCCACTGCCTTTCGTGCTCGGCCGCAAAGGTGCAGCGCAGTGTCTGCAGTCCAAACCGGATGGCCAGGCCAAGTTCTGGCTGATTCCACGCGACAGCGGTGCGTTTGCCGGGCAGCCCCCGCGCATCGTGGGTGCGCCTGATGGTTTTGTGTTCCACCACCTCAATGCCTGGGAACAGGACGGAGATGTGGTGGTGGAGAGCATCTACTACAGAGATTTCCCCTCCATCGGCCCTGATGTTGATTTCGCAGCGGTTGACTTTGATCTGATCCCTGAAGGTCTTCTCGAGCAGTGCCGAATCAATCTCGAGACCGGCGCGGTTGAGACCACGCGCCTGAGTGAACGCTGCTGCGAGTTCGCGATGGTGAACCCCGGCAAGGAAGGTCTGCCCTGTCGTTATGCCTGGATGGCGGCAGCAGCACGTGAGCAGGGCAATGATCCGCTTCAGGTGGTGAAAAAGCTGGATCTTGTCAGCGGTGAGCGCCATCTCTGGAGTGCTGTGCCTCACGGTTTTGTGAGTGAGCCGCTGATGGTTCCTCGGCCAGGATCCAGCGAGGAAGATGATGGCTGGGTGATCGAATTGCTGTGGAACGGGGATCGGGAAGGTTCCGATCTGGTGATTCTTGATGCTGCTGATCTGCGTGAACTGGCGGTGTTCGAGCTGCCGTTGGCGATCCCCCACGGCCTCCATGGCAGCTGGGTTGATGCCAGCTGAGTCAGTCTGATTCGGTGTTGACTTCGTTGGCATCAGACATGCTTCTGCAACCTTTTCAGGCGATGCCTGACGTAGATAGCCAAGAGTGTTTCTGCGCCTGTTTCGTTGGATATGGCATCAGATCTGAATCGACATTTGAACAAGCTGGCTATCGCACTGTTGGTGCTGCCGACTGTTTCGTTGTTTCCGCTCGCGGCCCTGGCGGAAATTCGAGGCCCTGAATGTCGTGGCATCCTTTTACAGCTGAATCTGCGCGAAAGCGGTGAAAGCCCAACGGAGAGCTTCCGCTTCAACCTGCGCCTCGAAGCGGAAGCTCCGACCAGTGCGGCAGCTCTCGATCAACTGGGTGATCGTCAGGACAGGCTGCGTCAACAATTGGAACCGCTAGTGCAGGGACGGCTTGTGATTCCGGCTCCAAACACTTACGAAATGGCTGGTTCCAAGTCACCCAGTGGGTTTCGGGCCGTCACGACCATCACAGGAACTGTTGGTCGCGGCAACTACGACACCCTCATTCAGCGTGCTGGCCGTTTGCCGGGTGTGCGGCTCCAGGGCATGACGTCTCTGCCATCGTCATCAGGGCAGAATCGTCTGCAGGAACAGCTGCTTGAAAGAGCACTCCAGCGCGGACGCAGGCAGGCTGAGCGAACGGCAGCAGCCCTGAAGCTTCGTCGGATTGCTCTGCTTCGCATCGATCAGCGCTCTCATTCCTCGCTGCGCCCTTCTCCGATGGGGGTCAGCGCGGCGCCACGATTCAGACCGGAGGAAGCGCCGCTGCCCACAGGCAGCCTCAGCCTCGCCCTCGATTACTGCCTCAGCTGAAGGATTCCCCCACACTGTCTTTCAGTTGGCGGCTGAGCTTTGGAGGGGAGACGCACCGATCGACTGCTCTGGATCACAAGTCTTCTCTTTGTGGTCTGGCTGGTCTGGGTTGAAACCAGTTTTCAGTATTTCGAGGGTTCCCTGGGTTCGGAGCTGCGGCTTCATTCTGCGGGGGTGGCCCTGGTGGCCGGCAGCTTTTTGTTGCCTTACGGCCTCGTTCAGATTCCCATCGGACGGCTGATTGACCGGGGGAGGGTTGAGCTCTGGCTGCTGCTGGCTGCCCTGGCTGCAGCGTGTTGCAGTCTTGTGTTCGCCAGCAGTGACAGCCTGCAGGGGCTGTTGTTGTCGCGCATCGGCACCGGGATGGCCTGTGCGGTGGTCTTCCCGGCCTCAGCGGTGTTGGCACGACGCAGCCTGCCGGAGAATCGCTTCGCCCTGGCCATGGGATTCACCGATGGCCTGCTGGGAATCGGTGCCGCGTTGGCGGCCATGGTGCCCCTGCTCCTGGGGCGTTCCGGCTGGCGGGACCTGGTGCTGCTCCAGGGGCTCGTACTGTCGCTGATCGTTGCCTTGCCAATGCTTCTGCTTGGTGTCAGACGAAGCTCATCTGCTGTTTCAACGGCTGGGAAGCAGGACACTCATGGGCATCGCTGGACCAGAGCCGGAGTCAATCGCCTGATTCAGTGCTGTCTGCTTTATGCCTGGGGGCTGGGCTTTGTGTTCGGGATGGCGCAGTACGGACTGCTGTCCAGCCTCAGGGGCTGGTCCAATCCGCTGATGGAAGGCCTCACGCTGGTGATGTCGATCGGGTTGGTGGTGGGGATGGTCGGCAGTGGGGCCCTCGGCGGTCGCCCTGAGAATCGTGGGCGGTTGCTGCTGGCAGGCAGTGTGATCACATTGCTGTCGCTGCTTCTGTTGATCACGCCATCACTGCCGCGTGGTGTTCTGATGCTGCCTGCTTTCAGTTTCGGGGTTGGCATCGGCAGCTCAGTGCTGGCGTTCCCGATTGCGGAAGCGGCAGCACCAGCAGGTCAGACGGCGATGACCGTTTCGATCGTCAACACTTCAGGCACGGTGATGGGCGGACTGATGACGATCGTGTCGGGCTTGATTCTTCAGGCCTCTCCGCAGGGAGACCTGTCGCTGGTGCTGCTGATCTACGGAGCGCTCGCCCTGTTTGGTGTTGCGATGGCCAGCTGGATCAGTTTCAGCTCTGAGCCTGCTGGCGCTGCTGCCATTCCTTCCAGGCCAGACGCGGTGCAGTCCAGAGACTCAGCAGCACCAGGGGCGTAACGGGCACTGCTGTGATCACAATGAAGGCCTGCAGGGCGTTGATCGAGGTGTTGTCGCCCAGACTGGTTCCGATGCGCAGCAGCACCAGGGTGAGGCTGCCGATCATCAGGGCCCAGAACAGGCGCAGCAATGCGGGAGGTGTGCGCTGAGCACTCACCACCATGGCCGCGGCGTAACTCATGGAGTCGGCGCTGGTGGCCATGAACAGCACCACCAGCACAAGACCAACGGGAATCAGCAGCCAGGAAAACGGCAGCTGGCCCAGAATCGCCAGCAGTGCTCCCGACTCTCCGCTGGCTGACAGCGGGCCAGTGATGGATCCGGGGTCTGCGAGTTCAAGCTGCATGCCCGTGCCGCCGAGCAATGTGAACCAGATGTTGGTCACGATCGGGCAGAGGATGGCCACCGCCAACACCAGTTCGCGCAATGTGCGGCCGCGGCTGACCCCTGCCGTGAACAGCCCCATCAGCGGTGCGTAGCCGAGGAACCAGCCCCAATAGAACACGGTCCAGCTATTCACCCAGTTGTCTTGGCTGCTGTTGGCGGCAAGCGCCATGCGCGGCAGGTTTGTGAGGTAGAGGCCGAAGGCGCTGATGAAATGCTGAATCAGCCATAGCCCCGGGCCCAGCAGCAGCAGAGCGGCGGCAAGCCCGAGGGTCAGCCAAACGTTGAGCTCCGACAGCCACTTGATCCCCCTCTGGATTCCACTCACTGTGGAGGTCGCAAATACAGCTGTGAGCAGCACAACCACCAGAGACTGCAGTCCGGCGCTGTCGCTGAAACCAGGCAACATCCCTGCGGCATTACTCAGCTGCAGCGACAGGAAACCCAGAGGTCCCACGGTTCCCGCGATGGCCGCCACAACGGAAAGTCCGTCTGCGAGATCCCCCAGGGGGCCATCCACCCAGCGAGCTGGGAGGATTCCCACCAGCAGGGTGCGCGGCCTGAGCGGTTCACCCCGTTGCTCCTGGATTGAGAGGGTGATCGTCACTGTTGTCGCCACCAGTGCCCAGGCCAGAAACCCCCAGTGCAGGAAGCTCACAGCCAGAGAGGGATCGACGGCAGCAGCGCTTGATCCCTTCACGCCCGCGAAGTAGGGAGCAGGATCGCGGAAATGGAACAGCGGTTCGGCCGCAGACCAGAACACACCACCGCCGGCCAGCAGCGTGCAGATCAGCACAGCACACCAGTCGAAGAATTTCAGACTGGGTTTGGCTTCAGCTCCGCCAAGCCGCAGCTTTCCGATCGGACTGATCGCCAGCACGACGGCGATCGCAAACAACAGCAGCACCATCCACTGCCAGACGCCGCCGAGTGAACTGCTGACAATGGCCTTGCCGGAACTGGTGAAGTGTTTGGCCAGTTTCAGGTCAATGGCTGCGACCACAAGAAAAACCAGCAGAGGTCCCGCGCCGATCCACAGGGATCTGCCGCGCCACCAGGGGCTGGTTTCTGTTGCGCCGTTGGGAACGGTTGATTGTTCGAGCAAAGGAGGTGTCTCGTCGAGAGGGCTTCAGGCGTTGACGGCCTCGCGCTGGTGACTCCAGCAGGAGAGATCCACTGCAGGAGCTTCGCCGCTGGCCAGCCGTGCCAGTGAGTCGCCGATCAGAGGAGCAAATTTGAAGGCCTGGCCTGAGCCACCTGCAAACAGACTCAGCTTCGGGCTCAGACGATCCAGCACGAAATTGACGTCACTGGCCATCGAGTAGGGACTGATCACGGTCTCGACGCGTTCCTGAACGCCTTCAAGTTCGTTGAACAGGAAGGTGTCGAGCAGTTCGACCAGTCTCGCCGGCGGCTCGGTGGTCATGGCATTGGGTTCTGCAACCCGCAGCTCTTTGGGTGCCCAGTCGATACCCGCCTTGATGCGAGGTCGGCCATCATCGGTGCGGCTGAGCACAGGGAAGCCGTAGTAAAGGCCTCCGTCGTCGCCACGTTCCCGCTGAAAGCAGAACCACTGCGGATAACGATCCGCCAGATCAGGGTCCACGGTGTAGTGAGCCCAGAGCATGGGCCACACCTCGAGTTTCGGCGCCAGGCCCAGTGGCGCCAGCATCAGCTGGCTCCAGATGCCGCAGGCCACGATCAGCTGTCCTGCCGCGATGTGATGTCCACTCTCCAGGGTGACGCCACCACCGTCTGAATCCAGATTGGCCACAGGACAGTGCTCGACCAGTTGATGTCCGGCGTTGCGAGCCGTGCGGATCCAGTGGGCAACCACCTTGTCGCTGCGCACGGCACCGGCGGTGGGTTCAAACAGCCCCGTGAACTCGTTTTTCGGTTTCAGAGGGAACCGGGCAGTGATCTCTGCAGCGTTGAGAGCTTCATAGGGGATGCCCTGTTCGTCCATTACACGGCGTGCCCCGGGGATCGACCCTTCGATCGTTTCCTCGTCCCAGCTTTCTCCGTAGAAAAGCAGCCCATGGGTTTCGCGCAGCTGCTCCCCGGCGATCGTCTCCTCTTCACGCCAGAGTCTGTTGGCCTCCTGAGCCAGACGACAGAGCACAGGGTCGGAATACATCTCCCGGAACATCCTTGTTTCGCCGTAGCTGCTGGCCTTGGCATTGGCCAGAGTTCTCGCTTCGAGCAACACCACATCGGATACGCCACGACGTGCCAGTGCCGCTGCGCAGCTCAGGCCGGCCATGCCGCCGCCAACAATCACCACCGCGGTACTGGAGGGAAGAGAGGCTGAGCTCATGCTGCATCTCCGAAGCTGAGGCCGATCGGATCTGTTTCCCGCTCGGCGGTCACCTCCACAAGGGCGGCTCCCACGGAGAGGCCCTGATCGCGCTGGTTCAGAAACTCGCTGGCCCGCTGGCGCACCTCACTGCGCACGAAGGCGTAGACATCCTCCGCGCCTGCATCCTTCCAGGCGTCGGGTGAGAAGCGCTCAATCGAGTCAGCGATCACGGCACCGGCATTGACAAGAGGGTCAGGCAGAACCCGGATTCCACGCCGACGCAGGTCATCCGCCAGCTGCGGGCTCTGAAAGGGAGCATTGGCTGCCGGAACAACCGATTTCACCCTCAGAGCCGAGGCGATTTCAGCATTGATCAGGCCGGAGATCGAACAGGGCAGCAGCAGATCCAGCTGCAACTCCCACCAGGGACAGTCCCTGGACAGCGGGGTAGCGCCGGCGAAGCCTGCCCGTTCGGGACTCAGATCCACGGTGAAGACAGTCCAGCCGTGTTGCACCAGCGCCCTGGCCACGGTGCCACCCACCGCACCGCAGCCATGCACCAGCGCTCGACCTGGTTCAGCATCCGCGAGGGTTGATTCGAGCACAGCTTCAACGGCGCCAAGGGTGCCGTGGGCCGTTGCCGCACTGGCATCAACCGGACTTCCCACGGCAGCCAGCACATGGGGAGTGAGCTCCGTCAGGCGCTCCATATCCTCAAGACTGGTGTTGAGATCACATCCAGTGATCATCGCTCCATCCAGGGATTCCAGGAGACCGGCGGTGATGCTGATCAGTTCATCCTTCACCGCTTCAGGCTCGGCGGCCCGAGCCACGATCTTGCCTCCGGCGAAACCGGTCCCGTAAAGATCGTGTTTGTGGGTCATCAGGCCGGCCAGTCGCTGACCATCGGCGATGCAGGCCTCATCACTTGGGTAATTGAGCAGACGCAGGCCTCCGTTTGCAGGGCGGCGAGCATCGGTGTTCTCGGCCACGACGAACACCGACAGATGGTCGGACACGTGTTCTGCAAGCACCGAGACGTCTGGAGCAGTTTGGGTTGTCGTTGTCATCAGGCCACTTTCTCCATCATTTGGTGGTGCTCCACGTAATCCAGGCTCCACTCATCCGGGGCGTCTGCGATGCGCTGTTCCAGGCGACGGTAGACCTCGTCTGCCGCGGCATCTCCGGCAGCGCTGGCAAAACTGTGTCGACTCCAGCTGCGGATGGTCGCCATCAGGCCTGCAGCAAAATCTGCAGTGTCGCCGTTTTCATTCCAGCGACGCCGGTAAGGACATTTGACGTAGACGGTGCGCTCATCCACCAGACGCAGTCCATTGCGGTAGGGCGCTGTGGCCTGATCCTTCAGAGGCGCCATGAACTCATCCGGTGATTTGTAGAAATTGAGCACTGTGCCGTTGCGGTACTGCTCCTGCGAAATCACGCCTTCATCGGCAAGGCTTTTCCAGATCTGGTGCAGCTGGTCATGCACATTGCGGGTTTTTCCGCCGTTGTGTCCGAGATAGTGACCCTCTTCATCGCGGGACAGATTCACGGTCAGCAGCCTGCCGCCGACTTTCAGCTCCTTGCTGCGCAGTTCAAGGATGTAGGTCCAGTCTTTAAGGGCCTGCGCCGTGAAGCGCTTCAGCGCTTCGGCGTCACCGGATGCCAGCACGTGCGTGTGGGTCTCGAGCGGACCGGGTGATGCACTCAGCCAGTGCATGGCGGTGGCCGAAAATCCGAAGCTCACCGTGTTGGGGCCAACGGAGGGCTCATAGAAGCTGCGGGCGCTCACCAGCACTGTGGGTCTGGGAGTGCGGGGAATCTGCAGTGCCAGATTCTCGGCCAGGGCAACGTTGTCGTTGCTGGGCAGATCGTTGCCGATCAGGGTCAGGTGAGCCTGGGGCTGGTTGGTATGCAGCCGATCCAATACCTGGTGCCACAGACCCACAGCTGTGCCGCCATCGGCAGCTCCGTAATCAATCAGAACATGGCTGTCAGCGGCAGCCAGTTGGTCAACACAAGTCAGGGCCCAGTCCGAGGCGGCTTCGATGCAAAGCAGAGCGCCTTCAGTCTGTGCGCTGTAACCGGTGGTCATGGCGATGGCCATCGACCTCGTCAGCGACAGATCACACCGTACAGGACCCTTTTGTAAGGACCGTTACATCCAGCGCATTCGCGCGCCTCACCGCTGAGACAGCAGTTGTCGCAGTTGAGGTTCCAGCATGGTGAAAGCGCGACCGCGATGCCCGTGGGCTTTTTTCTCCAGCAGAGACATTTCCGCAAAGGTTTTTTCAGTGCCATTCACCTCAAAAATCGGGTCATAACCGAAGCCCTGATGTCCTCTCGGTGATCGGGTGATCCTTCCCTTGCAGTGGCCCTCCACCTCGAGCAGCACCGTGCCGTCGGCAGTCGCCACACACAGGGCTGCACAGAAACGGGCGCTGCGATTGTCTTCAACTGCGAGCGCGCGCAGCAGTCGAGCAATCCGTTCCGGATCACTTGGGGCGTAGCGGGCGGAGTGAACCCCTGGAGCTCCATCGAGAGCATCCACGCTCAGTCCCGAGTCATCCGCGAGGGCCCATTCTCCGGTTTCGGCCGCCACGGCAATCGCCTTGATGCGGGCATTGGCGCTGAAGGTGCTGCCGGTTTCTTCAACCTCCAGTCCCTCGGGCTGGGCTTGAACCTTCAGCGGCAGGTCACGCAGCAGACCTTCGAATTCCTTCACCTTGCCGGGGTTGCCGCTGGCGATCACCAGTGTTCGCGTGTCCATGCTCAAGCCGCCTCCGCGAAGCCGCGCGCCCAGGTGAGCACAGCCGCAACCCGATCGCTGTCGGGAGCTTCGCAGTACAAACGCAGCAGCGGTTCAGTGCCGGAAAAACGCAGCATCAACCAGTGACTGGGGCCGAGCCTCAGCTTCACACCGTCCGTTGTGATCACTTCCGCCACGGTCTGGCCTGCGACCTCTGCCGGAGGCTGGGTTGCCAGCAGTTCCTCCAGGCGTCGTCTTGATTCCATGTCCGGCAGACGAAGGTCCAGGCGGTCGTAGTGACTTTCACCACCGCAGCGCTGACGTAGAGCCTGCATGCGCGCTCCGAGCGGCTTGCCGCCCTCGACCAGGGCCTCCAGCACCAGCATGGCGGCGAACAATGCATCGCGTTCGGGCAGATGCATGCCGAAGCCAACCCCTCCCGACTCCTCCCCTCCGATCAGCACCTCGCCCTCCAGCATCTCTGCAGCGATGTACTTGAAACCCACTGGCAGCTCCAGCACCTCTCGGCCGTGGTCTTCAGCCACCAGACGCATCAGGTCGGAGCCACTCACGGTCTTGACCACCGCTCCAGGCAGCTGTCGTGCTCCGGCAAGGTGATCGATCAGCAGAGGCATCAGTTGCTGGGTGCTGCAGAAACAACCCTGTTCATCGACTGCAGCGATCCGATCGCCATCGCCATCGAACACGAGTCCAACGGCTGGCTTTCCCTCGCGTCCGGAGGCTTGAACTGCAGTGATCAGCTCCTGCAGGTGTGGAGCTAGGGGTTCCGGAGGACAGCCGCCGAACAGAGGATCACGTTGACTGCGGATCTCTGAAACGAGGCCCTCGGCATCGGTTCCGAGCAGATCAGAGACACACCCTGCTGCAGAGCCATGCATCGGGTCCACGATCACCCTCAGCCCCATGGCCTTGAGTCCTGCGGTGATGGCTTCGAGATTGAGCTTGCTGCGAAGTCCTTCGAGATGTTCGCGACGTGCGTCAAAGCGTTGCAGCTCGTCAGCAATCGGCACCTTCACGCCCCCCGCAGCCAATCGCCGCTCCACCGCAGCTGTGAACGTGACATCCACCGATCCGCCGAATGGACCCTTGATTTTCAAGCCCAGCCACTCGGGAGGGTTGTGGCTGGCGGTGATCACGAGAGCTCCCAGAGCCCGGTGTTGCACGGCTGTCCAGCTGCACGCCGGCGTTGGCACAGCGGTGCTGGTGAGAAGTGGATCAAGCCCCACTCCCCTGACGGCGGAGGCAATCGCCTCCGCCAGTTCCGGTGCCAGGAAGCGGCGGTCATGGCCGATCACCACGATCTTGCTGTCGAGGTCATTCGGCGCCTGATGCGCAAGCTCTTCTGCCGCCGCCGCCGCCACCGGCAGCAGACGCTCCACGGTGATGTCCACTCCGAGAACACCTCGCCATCCATCGGTGCCGAAACGGATCGGTGCTGCGCTCAGTGGGAGTGGAGCCGACGCCATGGCATGTCTGCAATCCATTTGGATTTAGCAGTTGGCCGCCTTAACCTCGGGCCATGGGTGACACCCCTGCTGCTGACAAGCCCCTGACGGATCGACTGCTGCGCAGCTGGAGCCGTTGCAGGCGCCGGGCATGGCTCGATCGCCATGGCGATCAGAGCGGTCGTGTCTACACCGCCCACCGCACACTTCAACTTGATGATCAGCAGCGCAGTTTCGTTGCACTGCTGCCGCGCAAGCCAGGCCATGGGCTTGCCGCCTGCGAACGTGGCGATGTCGGTGTGGTGGGACTGCGGCTGCGTGGCCGCACCGCGGAAGGTCAGATCCTTGAAGCGCATCCAGCCCTGCTGCAGCGTCAGCCCGGACGCAGTCGCTGGGGTGATTACGTCTATCGCCCCGTGCTGGCCAGGCAGGGACGACGGCTCACCAGAGAACATCGTCTTCAGCTGGCGTTGTCAGCCCGTTTGCTGGCTTCCTACCAGCAGTCTCCCGTGAACGCCGGTCTGGCTGTGGCGGGGGCAGGCCGCCACCTCGAGAAGAACACGGTTGCTCTGGGTGAGAACCTTCAACGCCAGCTCGATGACGCGCTGCGCAAACTGGCCGCTGATCTGGAGCGCAGCGAGCCACCCCCTCTCGCCTCGGACCGGCGCAAATGTTCCTTGTGCAGCTGGCGGGGTGTCTGCAATGCCGAGGCCCGACGCATCGGGCATCTCAGTGAAGTCAGTGGCATCGGTGCCAAGAGACGCGAGATGCTGCTCGAGCTGGGCATTGATGGATTGAACGCCCTGGCCGATGCCGATCCTCAGCGCCTGTCTGAGCAGTTGCAGCGGTTTGGTGAGCAGCACGGCGCTGTGGCGGCGCCGCTCGTGGCGCAGGCTCGTGCTCAGCGGAATGGACACTGCGAAGCGCTCGACGCTTCGCCTGCTCTGCCTGAACTGATCCAGGCACCAGGGGTGCTGCTCTATGACATCGAATCCGACCCTGATGCCCGCGATGATTTTCTGCATGGGTTTCTCTGTCTCCCCCGCGATCGAGACGGCCGCTGGGCTCTCGAACGGGCCACCTACCACCCTCTGCTGATGCTGCAGGAGCACGGGGAGGCTAGCTGTTGGCAACGCATCAAGCGATTCCTGAAGCGTTACGAGAGCTGGCCGATTCTTCACTACGGAGAAACCGAGTCGCTCGCCCTCTGCAAGATGGCCCAGCGTCAGGGCGTCAGTGATGTTGAGAGGCATGCCCTGCAATCGCGGCTGGTGGATGTGCATGCCAGGCTCCGCAGCCACTGGAGGCTTCCCCTCAGCAGTTACGGGTTGAAGGCGGTGGCCAGCTGGCTTGGATTCAGCTGGAGTCAGGCCGGCGTTGATGGTGCCAGGGCGCTGCTCTGGTGGCGGCAGTGGCGGGGCACCGGCCCACGGGACCGCGGGCATGTCCAGGCATTGCGCTGGATCTTCACCTACAACCGCGATGATGGCCTGGCGACCTGGGCCGTGGCTGCCTGGATGCTGTCTGCGGACAATCTCTCTCAATCCCGTGTGGGTGGTTCCCAGAAACAGCTGGGACGCGAGATCGACACTTCCACACCACTGGCCCCCGCAAGCAGTGTTTCGGCATCGAGCGCCTGACGCCTGACGAAGGCAAGACCGAAGCTGCCTCCGGTTACATCGTCCCTGGACGCGCTTGTGATGATTCCGGCTCTTGAGTCGTTCAGGCTCAGCTGATCTCCGCTGGTCAGAGCTGTTCCGTCGTCGGCAGTGCTCCTCCAGCAGCGCAGCTCCTGCTTCACTCCACCGCGGGATGCCAGTTTGGCCACGGTTTCCTGTCCCAGATAACAACCTTTGTTGAGCTCGATCCAATGCATGAGACCCAGTTCAAAGGGGTTGGTGTCTCCAGTCAGTTCCTTGTCTCCCAGGGGCCATCCCTGCCTGTTGCGCCAGCACTCCAGTTCTGAGGAATTGCAGGGTGCAGGGTCCTGCCAGGAGGTCGGCGGATCGGCGTTGTCATCCAGCCAGATCACCTGCTGGAGGTCGGGCATCATTTCTGCCTGAAGGCGTTGCATCCGGCGCTGCTGACGCTGCTCGCCGAGCCGCACCTGGTCTGCGGGAAAGATCACCCGATCAAATCCTTGGGCCACGCTGTCAATGTCCCCGTTCAGCAGCAGAACGTCGGCCCCAGCAGAGTCGAGGCGGATTTCGAGCAGAGCCTGCACCCGGCCCGTGGCATTGAGCCAGCAGGCCTGGATCAGATCGCCGATGGCACGCCCGTCAACTCGGGCACTGGTCTGGCCGTGCAGAAAGCTGCTGCATCCACTGCCCTCCAGACGGATGAGCGGGAATCGCGCATCCCAGATCAGCATGGATTCGGCTTGATTCCCTTTGGTCACTGCTGCAGCTCCCTGGCTCTGGCAGCCACTTCGCTCAGGCGGAACAGGCTGACCAGCTGCAGGCCAGCCTCATCCATGGCGTGCTGACCACCTTCCTCACGATCCACGATGGTGATCACGCGCTGAACTGAGTAACCGGCCTGCCTGAGCTGGTTGACGGCCTGGATGGATGATCCTCCTGTGGTGACCACGTCTTCGAGAACCGTCACCAGGGCTCCGACCTGAGGCAGTGGGCCCTCCAGCCAGGCACCTGTTCCATGGCCCTTGGCCTGTTTGCGCACGATCAGCGCATTGAGATCGCGACCTTTTTGAGCAGCCGCCATGGCCACCCCGCTTACAAGAGGGTCTGCCCCCAGCGTGAGGCCCCCCACGGCCACGGCATCCTTCTCAACCAGAGCCAGCATGGCTGGGCTGAGCAGCGCCAGACCGCTGCCACTGAGAGCCACTGGCTTGCAGTTCACATAGTGCTCGCTGCTGCGTCCTGATGCGAGCGTGAACTGGCCGTGCCGGTACGCCTCCCTCGCTAGCCGCTCGAGCAGAACCTGGCGATCCATGGATGGGTCGGAATTGACGGGCATGGGGGGCTGGTGCTTCGCGGATCCTCTGCCTAGTTTGCGCGCAGTGGTGCCTCTTCCTTTGGACAGGCTGCGATTCAGACTTCTGCTTCTCTTGTTTTCACTGAGCACGGTGCCGGCAGTTGCCATGGCTCGACCTGTGGTCTGCTCCACCACACTGGAGGCCCCATCGACGGCGATCTCTGCAGGCGATAGGCCTCAATCACCGGTGGAGGTGACACGCTGCGGGGCTGTGCAGAGCACGTCAGAGCTGATGCATGAGCGTCTCTACAGCTGGACAGCTCCCTACGAGAGCGGCGTGGATCTTCTGCATCAGATCACAGACATTCTGGGCATCTCCGTTGCCGGTCCCGAGGGGAATCGCTTCATGGGGTTTGGTTTCCCCGATCAGACGATCATCTGGGACGGAGCGGCTGTTGATAACACCTACCGGACGATGCTTGAGGAGCAGAGTGATCCCATCCCGTGGCGCACTGTTGATATCCCCAACGGCTTCAGTGGCAGCATCGCTGAGGACAGCTCAACCCCAGTCCCTGAGGTCAGCCGGGAAGAGGACGTCTTTTCGCCGGTGCGTGCCCTGTGGTAAATCCACGCATATGGGGGGTCTAGCAATCTGGTGAATGCAGCGAACTCATAATTCGCCTAAGGCGGGTTCGATCCCCGCGACCCCCATTGTTCTGGTCCAATGCGCACCCTTTTGCTGATCGCGCTGCTGGTTCTGCCGGCTCTGTTTTCAGCTGCTGAGGTGGCGCTGCTTCGACTGAGGCCCAGTCAGGTGCAGGCCCTCAGTGACGAGGGCCGCCCTGGTGCTCAGTCGGTGCAACGACTGCAGCGGCATCTGCGGATTGCACTGCTGATGACACAGTTCGGCGCTTCGCTGTCGCTCGTTGCCTTGGGCTGGATCGGCCGCGGCTTCGGTCAGCGCTGGTGGCCGTTGGAGATACCTGCAGGTCGCTGGTGGGATCTCGCCTGGTTCCTGCTGCTTGTTGTGCTGGCGACACTGGTTGCCGGCTTGTTGCCGCGCGCCTGGGTGCTCAGCCGCCCTGAGTTCGCTGCCCTGCAGCTGGGGCCTGTGCTTGAGGGCGCCATCCGTGTGTTGCGGCCTCTGCTTTCGGCTCTCGACAGACTGGCGTCCTTGTTGCTGCGATTGGCGGGGCTGACCCGACACTGGGATGCACCGGTGCCAGCCCTGACGGCCGGGGAGCTGGAGACCCTGATCGAGAGTGGTGCGGTGACGGGTCTAAAACCCGATGAACGCAACATTCTCGAGGGTGTGTTTGCACTGCGTGACACCCAGGTCCGGGAGGTGATGGTGCCACGTTCCGGAATGGTCACCCTGCCTGTTGAGGTTCGATTCGCCGAGCTGATGGAGGCTGTCCATCGCACCCGCCATGCACGGTTTCCCGTCATCGGCCAGTCGCTGGACGATGTCCGTGGAGTGCTTGATCTGCGTCGCCTGGCAGAGCCCATCGCCCAGGGCGAACTGCGAGAGGATTCTTGGCTCGAGCCTTACCTGATGCCGGCTGAGACGGTTCTGGAAACCAGCAACCTTGCAGATCTGCTCGCCATCATTCGATCAGGCAATCCCCTGCTGCTTGTGGTGGATGAACACGGTGGCACCGAGGGGTTGGTCACCGCTGCGGATCTCACGGGGGAAATCGTCGGTGACGAACCCGATGACGAAACGGATGAACCGGACCTCGTCCCTATAGAGGATCAGCCGGGAACCTGGTCGGTCGCCGGTGATCTCGAGATTGTCGAACTGAATCGTCAGCTTCAGCTTGATCTCCCTGAAGCCAGTGACCATCACACCCTGGCAGGATTCCTTCTGGAGCGGCTCCAGCACATCCCATCACCGGGAGAGGCATTGCGTCACCGCAATCTTCAGTTTGAGATCGTTGCCATGGCAGGCCCCCGCATCGTGAGGGTGTTGCTGGTTCTGATTGAGGAGCCGGCATTGCCGTCGGATCCCCCCGATCCGGAACCGGGCTTGGTGTAATTCACCCCGCATTGCATTGATCACCGATAATCAGCCGGTTCGTGCAGTCCCACTGATGACCGACGCCATGGCTCCGGTGAAGGTCGGTGTGATCGGGATCGGCAACATGGGTTGGCATCACGCTCGTGTGCTCAGCCTGCTCAAAGACGCGGATCTGGTCGGCGTGGCGGATCCGGATACGCAGCGCGGGGCTCTGGCCACTGAGCAGTTCGGATGCCGCTGGTTTTCGGATTACCGCAGCATGCTTGAAGAGGTTGAAGCGGTCTGTATCGCCGTGCCGACACTGCTGCATCACTCCGTCGGCCTGGCCTGCCTGGAGGCCGGTTCCCACGTGCTGATCGAGAAGCCGATCGCCGCCAGTCAGGAGGAGGCTGCTGCACTGATTGATGCCGCCAGCAGGGTTGGCCGTTTGCTGCAGGTGGGGCATATCGAACGCTTCAATCCCGCGTTCCGCGAGCTCACCAAGGTGGTGGCCAATGAGGAGGTGGTGGTGCTCGAAGCCCGTCGACACAGCCCCCATGCCGATCGAGCCAATGATGTGTCCGTGGTGCTCGATCTGATGATCCATGACCTGGATCTGGTTCTTGAGCTGGCCAGTTCCTCAGTGGTGCAGCTGGCCGCGGCAGGCGGCCGCAGTTCGGAGGGACCGATCGATTACGTCAACGCCACACTCGGCTTCGAGAACGGTGTCGTGGCCAGTCTCACGGCTAGCAAGATGAGTCACCGCAAAATTCGAACACTCAGTGCCCACTGCAGGGCCAGCCTGGTTGAGACCGATTTCCTCAATCACAACCTGCACATTCACCGAAGGGCCCATGAGTGGTATTCCGCTGATCACGGTGAGCTGCTCTACCGCAACGACGGCTTCATTGAGGAGGTGAGCACCACCTCGATCGAGCCCCTCTATGCCGAGCTCGAACATTTTCTGCAATGTGTGCGAGGTCGGGAAACCCCCGCTGTGGACGGGCAGCAGGCTTCACGGGCATTGCGACTGGCAGATCTGATCGAGCAGGCCGTCGAGCAGCCCGGCGTCGGTGTGCCGATCGAAACCCCCATCTGAACGCGATCAGCCCAGTCCTTCCTGTTCCGCGAGTTCACGCAGTGCTGCAATCTGCCACTGCCTGCATGCGGCCGGAGAGGATCGATAGAACTGATCCCATGCAGCGGCTTTGTGCTGTGGATAGTCAGCTGTGTTCTGTTCGGGATGGTGATTTCTCCATCCGATCCTTACCGCGTGGCCGATCACCACATCCAGTGCGATGTCGTCGTCGAAACGCATGTCCGGATTGGTGGTTGCAAACGCCATGAGCGAGAGCAGGCTTTCCGTGCAGAGCTGCCGGTATTCCGGAGCGCCGATGCGGCTGAGCAGATGTTCCACCTGAATGGCGAAGTTGCGTTCTCCAGGGGTCTTTTCCAGCAGCAGGGCGCTGGTCAGGCGATTGCGTCGCTCCAGCTTGTCGCCGATCACCAAACCACGGCAGTGGTGGAGCAGCGACCAGATCCCCGCATAGAACTCCTTGGGCACCTGCTGCAGTGAACCCAGGCGAATCCTGTGCTGCAGCCAGTCGCTGCCGCTGGGGCTTTCTTCAAGAGGTTCAGGGATGTTCCACTGCACCTTGCCACTCAGGTGCAGCAGTTCCCGGCGTTGCAGCGATGCCCTGGCGTGGTCCACATCAGCCAGCACCGTTCGCAGCCGCAGACTGATGCGATGGGGAGGTTCATCGCACAGGGCCTCAAATGCCTCGTCTTGGCTGCACTGCTGCTCGGCGGCCAGCTCTGAGGTCAGCAGGAGCAGCAGCTGACCCAACTGAACAGTCAGCGACCCGCTGATCATGGTCGGTTCCCTCCTGGCGATGCCGTCGAGGGCCAGCAACAGCTCCTGCTGGAGCATCCTTTCCCGGCCGTCGCTGCCGCAGGTTCGCTCGATCAGTGCCGCAATCGACTGGCTGGAGACAGGACTTGTCAGTCGGGAGTCGCTGCTGTAATTCCTGCCCACAACGACCTGCTTCTGGCGACTCAGCAGATCCGTGAGTGCATCCTCCAGCTGAGGATGCATCAGACCCATGGCGCCGGCGCAGCGCCTGGCCACATTCCAGTCTTCCTGGCCAAGGCCGCGGCGGTAGATCTCCCTCAGCAGTGTGTTTAGTTCAACAGGGGTTCCCTTGGGACCGCTGAGGATGGCCTGATGGCCCAGACGTTGTGTCAACAGCTCCAGGACTTCCGCCTGTTCCCGAAGAGAGTGGCTGCTCCAAAGCCTCTGCCTGAGCTCTTCGAGAGGGATGTCGTCCAGCTCCTGCTCCTGAGCCGCAGTGAGATCGCTCAGATCGGTGGAAGCCTGCAGCAGCTCAGCTGCCTGTTGCGTCAGGTCTGATTTGACGGCTGCGAGTCTGTGATCAGGCAGGCTCAAGCACTGGGCTTTGCCGGCCAGGGTCTCAAGGTCAGCGAACTCAACAGCAACTCCCTCAATGCTGCCGCTCTGCAGGCGTTCGGTGAGTTCGAGCAGGAGCGCTTCGTGCTGCTCAAGCAGAGCGGATTGCACGGGGATCAGCAGCAGCGGTGCACCTTCTCCCTGCCAATGTCGCTGAAGCAGATGCAGCTCGTTGATGATGCTTTCGACCAGCTGTTGCGGGTCATGGCTCAGAAAGAACGTGCTCTCTTCCAGCACTGCCGGCAGAAAAGCCAGTTGTTGGTCGCTTTGGCGATAGAGTCGAGCCGTGACCGCCGTTTCGGGCCTCAGCGGTGGGTGACCGCTGAGGCCAAGTGCTGGATCGCTGCCCACGTTTGCAAGCCGCTCGCGCAGGGCATCGGATGTCAGTACCGACAGGTTTGAGGCCTGCGGATCGCTGGCCGGCAACCCAAGCGCCCGCAACTGTTTGGCGACTGATTCATCGCTAGGCACCAGCGACACCAGCACAGTATCTGCTCCAATTTTGGCGGGGAGACGCCGCTTGCATGGGTCAAGGTCCTCCGCCTTGATCAGCCCATCCAGGAGCATCTCCCCGATCCAGGCAAGGCTCTGAGTCCAGAGCAACGGCAGATTCTCATTGGCGGACCGACGCTGGCTTCCCGGCTCGCGCCGTTCCAGTTCCAGCAGCTCCGCGGGGACGCGATACAGCTCAGGGAACAGTTGTTCACCATCTTTCTCCACCTGAAGTGCCTGAAGACGTTCCCACCAGTGACCGGCGTCATCCCAGCGCTGCTCGAAACAGGCTGTGACCAGTTCGTAGGCCAGGAAAAGCGGCCATTCCGATTCGATGCCCTCAAAGGTGGCCAGCTCGTCACGTTCGTAGTGCAGCCGGCTGATGTCCTCCACCACCGTCTGGTGGCCATCTCTGCGAAAGCGTTTGTAGCCGTAGGGACCACCCAGTTCGCGCCTGATCCGTCTGTTGGTGCGTTCCACAAGGGCTCGATCCTCCACGGCCCATGCGGGATAGCCGATCACCGAAAGACAGGCGCTGTCGACTTCCTTGCTCGCGGATTCGCGAGGCAGAAGGCCTGTCAGGGCTCGCCTCAGGCGAACCACAGCGCCGTGCGGGATCAGCACCTGCATGCTTCCGTCGCCGTGAGACGCGAACAGGTCAACTCCGTCCAGCGCCTCCAGCGCGGCCTTGGCCATCCCGATGGAGCTGGCGTTGCGTTCCGGCAGTCCGTGATTGCCCTTGTCGCCGCGCTCCCAGATTCCGTAATCAGGAACCCGGTAGGCCCTGGCCACGTAATACACCAGGTTTTGGATGAAGCAGGCTTCGTGGCTGTTGTGAATGACGGCCAGTCCGCCAGCGCTCAGCTGAGCCAGCTGCAGCAGGAACAGTGAGGTGGCATCCAGCTGCAGATGCCCCCAGCCATCATCGGCAACCACGGGTTCGCCGCTGGAGCTGTCGTACTTCGCATGCAGTGCATCCAGTGGATCGAGGCTGCTTTTGAAGCGCTCCACTTTTGCGGACTGACGCATCATGGCGTTGAGCAGTCCGCGCATCAGGTCAACGACGCGTTGTTCCAGTTCCCAGCTGCGTTGACATGGGCCCTGCAGATTGCGGTGAGCAATGCCAAGAGCCCAGACGCACTGAATGGAGTAGATGCAGTCGCGCACCCAGGCATCGCCGTAATTGCCATGCACGGTGTGCGCCGTGCTCGCCGGCAGCAGTCCGCTGATCGGGTGTTGCCGTTGCAGCACCACTCGATCGATCGATCGATCGAACTTCATCAGTCGCTGCTCCTTCCGCTGACGCTCCTCCAGGGTCGGCTGCGAGAGGACCATGGCGTTCAACACGACCGCATCTAGATTCTCTCCTGCTGCGGAGACGGGGATGGAAGCACTGACAACCGGTCCGCGCGATCAGCGTCGTTGCTTCGTTCTCGACGTCCCCGTTGATGCCTGCCGGGATGTGACGGCCTCGGCAATCGGGCTGCATGCCGATGGTGGTGGTCAGATCGTCACGCTCAATGCAGAGATGACGATGACTGCTCGCCGCAATTCAGATCTTGGAGCGGTGATCAGCGCTGCCGCTCTCGTGGTTCCCGATGGAGCAGGTGTTGTCTGGGCACTCTCAAGGCAGGGAATCAGGGTGAAGCGGAGCCCGGGAATCGAGCTTGCCTGGTCGTTGCTCAGTTATGCAGCTGCTCACGGCTGGCGCGTGGCTCTCGTCGGTGCGTCCCCTCAAGTGATGGAGACTCTGTGTGATCGCCTTTCGCTGCAGTTGCCGGCTTTGCAACTCAATTTTGCAGAGCATGGATATCAGGATGCCTCTGCATGGCCGGAACTGGAGGCAAGGCTGAGGCGCCTCAGTCCGGATCTGGTTCTGGTGGCTCTGGGTGTTCCGCTTCAGGAGATCTGGATCCAGAGAATGCGAGATCAGCTCCCCGGCCTTTGGATGGGCGTCGGCGGCAGCTTTGATGTCTGGTCAGGTCTGAAACAGCGAGCGCCTGGCTGGACCAGCCGACTGCAGCTTGAATGGCTTTACAGGTTGTTGCAGGATCCCAGCCGATGGAGGCGATATCTGGTTCTGCCTCAGTTCGCCTGGTCCGTGCTGCGCGGTGGTGACGGTCGTCGCTGAAGGGTTCAGCGGAAACCCACGGATGCCTGCCAGACAAAGGCAAGCAACAGGAAAAACAGTGGAATGATCGGGAGGATGTCGATCAGCGGGCCGAAAGCCTGGTAGGCCTCTGGCAGTTGGGCCAGCAGATCAAGGGAGTAAGCAGCCATCCCGGCGGAACAAGGTCAGTGTGCGGACGCTACCACGTGTGGTGGGCCGGAGAGTCCTCTTCCCAGGGAGCGAAATCCTCTGAAAAACAGCCGTCCTGGATCGCCTTGCCCATGGCGGTTGTGAATCGGATCAGGTGCGTGAGGTTGTGCAGGCTGAGCAGGGTCAGGCCCAGCAATTCGTCGCTGCGGATCAGATGGTGCAGATAGGAGCGGCTGTGCAGCCGGCAGCCCTGACACGAACAGGTCGGGTCCAGTGGTGTGTGGTCGTGTCGGAAACGGGCGTTGCGCAGATTCCAGCGCTCGCCTCCCACGAGGGCCGTGCCGTGCCGACCAAGCCTGGTCGGCAGCACGCAGTCAAAAAGATCGATGCCATTGGCCACGGCAACGCTCATCTCTTTAAGGGTGCCGATCCCCATCAGATAACGAGGGCGATCGTCCGGCAGCAGAGGCGTGACCTGGCGCACGATCCTGTGCATTTCTTCCACGGGCTCGCCCACGCTGACCCCGCCGATGGCGATTCCCGGCAGATCGAAGCCGGCGACCGACCTGGCACTGGCTTCGCGCAGGTGTGGGAAGCAGCCTCCCTGAACAATGCCGAAAAGCGCTTGGTCAGTCCTCCGATGAGCGCTCACGCAGCGCTCCAGCCAGGTGTGGGTTCGTCGACTGGCCTCCTCCACATCGTTTTCGGTTGCCGGGTAAGGGGGGCATTGGTCGAAGGCCATCGCCACATCCGCCCCCAGCGCCATCTGAATCTCCATCGAACGCTCCGGGGTGAGCAGGATGCGACTGCCGTTGCGTGGATTGCGGAAGTCCACTCCCTGGTCATCGATACGGTTGAGATCGCCGAGGCTGAACACCTGAAATCCACCGGAATCGGTGAGCATCGGTCCGTTCCAGCCCATGAATCGATGCACGCCGCCTGCGGCCTCTATGACCGCCTCGCCGGGTTGCAGATGCAGGTGATAAGTGTTGGAGAGCACCATCTGGGCGCCCGTGGTTGCCAGCTGATCCGTGCTGACACCTTTGACGGTGGCAAGAGTGCCAACCGGCATGAATCGCGGAGTCTCGACTGTTCCGTGCGGGGTTGAGAACGCTCCGCAGCGGGCCTTCGTGCACGAACAGTGAGCGCTGATGCTGAAGTCGAACACGCGCACCTCCTCCTGCCTCTGACCCTACGGTGAGTGAACTCCCTGCTCTGCTCTGCTCTGCGGTCTGTCCCTTCTGCCTGGTTGCGTGATCTGGCCGGTGCCTGGGTGTTTTATTCCGTGCTGCCCGGCTGGCCATGGCCAGCCCCACGTTTCGTCCGCATCGCCCGCTTCGCTCCCTGGATCGGAGCGGTCATCGGCGGGCTTACGGCAGCTGTGTGGCTTCTGCTCAGTGCACTGAACTGGCAGCCCGCTGCAATTGCGCCAGTGGCACTGGCCTTTGGTCTTTGGCTCACAGGGGGACTACACCTTGATGGCCTGATGGATACAGCCGATGGTCTCGCGGCAGGCAATGACCGTTGTCTGGAGGCCATGGATGACAGTCGTGTCGGAGCCAGTGGTGCACAGGCCCTTGTGATCGTGCTGCTGCTCCAGTTCTCAGCTCTGGTGCAACTGGGTGGGTTGGCCCCCGTGGCCCTCGTGACTTCGGCGTTTTTTGCAAGGGTCTCGCCGCTCTGGGCCATGGGACGTTTTCGTTATCTGCGCCGTGATGGCACAGCGGCTTTCCATCGCAGCAACTGGTGTGGATGGCGGGAAGGCCTTCCAACACTGCTGCTGGTGGTGGTGACTGCGCTGCTCCTGTTCTGGCTTCAGCCAGAGCGTCTGGCTGATTTTGCCGGGGGTGTGTTGCTCGGCACTCTGTCTGCCCTGCTTCCAGCCGAGTGGCTGGGCAGGCATCTCGGAGGCCATACCGGCGACAGCTATGGCGCCACTCTGATGGTCTGCGAGACACTCACGCTTTTGGGTTCGGCCCTGCTTGCTCCCGTTCTGTTGGCGGCAGCCTGAGCAGGAAGGCGTTTCCCTTGGCAGGCAGGTTGTTGTCCAGGCTGCTGGGTTCGGTGTGCAGCTCCAGTGATCCGCCGCGGTTTTCCGCCAGGCGACGGGCGAGGGACAGGCCCAGCCCTGAGCCAGGACGGTCGCGGCTGCTGCTGCCACGCTCTCCTTGCTGAAAGATGATCCCCTGCTCCGCTTCCGGAATGCTGGGGCCTGCGTCCCAGACGCAGATCGCATGGTTCAGAAGCTTCAGGCCAAGAGCGCATCCGGGAGGGCTGTAACGGAAGGCGTTCTCCAGCAGGTTGGCCACGATTTCAGCCGTCACGGCATCAGCGGCCGGGCGAGCTGCCTGGGTCCAGGCCGTCCACTGCTCTGGGCCATGCCACGGCCTGTTCTGCAGAGTCGCAGTTGCAGATGCTCGCTGAATCAGTGGTGTGAGCAGATCAGCCACGGTGAGGTCGGGAGCATCCACTGGAACGGGTGGAAGCAGCAAGGGTGCGGAAACATCCGCTTCCAGCCTGAGGTCGCCCCGGCCGATCCTGTCGAGGGATTGGAGATAACGGTCGAGCTGATCCTGTTCCTGAATCAGGCTTTCCACCAGTGAGCGCTGTTGATCCTCAGGGCCGATGCGCCGCAGCAGCAGCTGGGCATAGGTGCGCAGCGCTGTCAGCGGATTGCGCAGCTGATGAACAACCAGATTCAACTGCTGGCGCTGCTGTTCGAGCTGGTTGTGAAGGCGTCGACGGTCCTGTTCAAGACCAAGGATGCACGCGAGTGTCTCGGCGCAGATCTGGAGGCGTGGATCATGTCTGACCGGTTTGCCTGGAAGCGGTCGTTGTTCAGCACGCAGCACGCCGAGCAGCAGGCTTTCGTGCCGCAGGGGGTACCAGCGACGCTCCTGGGCCACGCTGCGCAGGCTGGGGTCCTCGGTGATGGCTGGTGGCAGTGCTGAGTCGAGGGGCCACTGAGCAACAAGCGTCAGAGTCGGTGTGGAGCTCTGGTCGCGATCGGTGACATACAGAGCAAGACGTGCCATGGCCGTATCGGCTGCCAGCGTCTGCAGCTGCTGCTGAGCAAGCTCCAAGAACTGATCGGACAGTTGCATCAGCCGAACTGCGTCACTGAATACAGACAGGCGTGCGGAACTGCATCTGGACTGCTTGCCAAATTGGGAAAAAGTCTTAAGATCGGAGATGCGACAGACAGCACGTCCCTTGGTAGGCCGTGCACCTTCGTTGCTCCAACTTGAGGTTGCACTTTTTGTCCAACCAAGGCTACAGCAGAGGTTGATGAATCCCCTGTTGACTTCGACTCTCTGTCGTTGTGAGCAATGGAGTGTGTCCAATTGCGAGCCGGCCTTCACCGGATTTCCGCAGTCCGAACGCTGATGACCGGATGCACCTCACCAAAGGCGCATCAAGGCACTGCATTGACCAACGGCTCTGTCCAACAGCTCCCCTCAGTCCACCTCTCAGCTCCCGTCTGCGGGAGGCAACCCTATGTCTAAGAAGCGCAAGCGGATTAGCCGCCGCCGTCTTGCCGGTCAGCGTGTTCTGGCCCACGTTCCCACGTTCCATCTGGAAACCGGTGAACACAAGCCTGTCACCGCGGCCCGTCGTTTTATTGCCGAGGGCGGTCTTGTTCCCCCTGCATTGCTGAACGTGCGCCGCAACGAGCACACCACCGATCGCTTCTTCTGGGGTGAAAAAGGTCTCTTCAGTGCTCAGTACGCGGAGGAGAACCACTTCCTCTTCCCCTCGCTGCGCACCATCGTCGACAGCGTCGGCGAAGAGGTGATCTTTGAGGGTCTTGAGCTCTCCTCCGATGACTGGGAGGAAATGGAAGAGTACGAATACGCTTTCGTCTGATTCAGTCGTTTCATGGTCCTGGTCTGGTCATGCCAGCCAGGATCCGATGACTTCAGTCATTGCGTCCTGAGCTTCGCTGGGGATGGTGTGACCACCGCAAAAGGTGTGCAGGTGGCATGCGTTTGAACCCGGTTTGAGTAGTTCCTGCAGCCTCTCTGCCGCGGCGAGAGGCACAACGTCATCGTTGCGGCCGTGGAGCAGAAGCACAGGTGGACGATTTGCAGGTGGCAGCCACTGGGGATGCGGATAGGAACTGCAGCCGATCACACCTGCCAGCGGCAGGCTGCAACCCACGTGCAGAGCCATAGCACCTCCCTGAGAAAAACCGATCAGAACCGTTCTGGAGAGAGGAATGCTCTCGAGATCGAGTTGTTCGATGCGCGTGCGCAACTGGCTGACGGCAGAGGGCACGGCTTGCCAGTCCGCAGGGAACAATCCATACCACTGCTTTCCCTGTCCGCCCGGGTGAGGTTCAGGTGCCTGCAGACCGACGCATTCAGCAGAAACTGCTGATGCTTTCGCCAGTTCATCTCCAAGGGGCATCAGATCCCCTGCATCAGCCCCCCAGCCATGCAACAGCACGATTCGGATGTGTGCTGGTTCTGGAGCGGCATGAATCACTGAATCAGACATCAGGTGGTTGACCTGCTGCTGCGTAGGTTGGCCCAAGGTCTCCTTCCTGTCCTGCTGCCATGGCTCCCACTGCGCTGCTGAGCGTGTCCGACAAGCGCGGACTGGTGCCGCTCGCCGAGGCTTTGCATCACCGCTACGGCTATCAGCTGCTCTCCAGTGGAGGAACAGCCAAGGTGCTCAGAGAGGCCGGTCTGCCAGTCACAACCGTTGCTGATCACACCGGTGCTCCTGAAATCCTTGGCGGGCGTGTGAAAACTCTGCATCCCTCTATTCACGGCGGCATCCTCGCTCGACGCGGCGATGCCATTCATGAAGCCGATCTGATTGCTCAGGGCATCGCGCCGATTGATGTTGTTGTCGTCAATCTGTATCCCTTTCGGGAAACGGTTTCCGATCCTGCGGTGAGTTGGGACACGGCGATTGAGAACATCGACATCGGCGGACCGACCATGGTGCGATCTGCCGCCAAGAACCATGCACATGTCGCCGTGCTCACCGACCCGGACCAGTACGACGGGTTTCTGGCAGCGCTTGATGCATCGCAGGGTGAGCTGACGAGTTCCTCGCGTCGCCAGCTCGCATTGGAGGCGTTCGCCCATACGGCGGCTTATGACGCTGCCATCACCCGTTGGATGCAGCGCAGGCCGGAAGTGACGGACAGCGATGATGCTGTCGTTGCTGATCTTCCCTGGTTGGAGGCATTGCCATTGCGTCAACGCCTGCGCTATGGGGAAAATCCTCATCAGCAAGCCAGTTGGTACAGCGCGTCCAAGTCAGGCTGGGGCGGAGCAATTCAGTTGCAGGGCAAAGAGCTCAGCACCAATAACCTCCTGGACCTCGAGGCTGCTCTGGCAACGGTTCGGGAATTCGGTTACGGAACCGGTGAGATCCACTCAGCCAGCTGTTCGGCAGCGGTTGTGGTGAAGCACACCAACCCTTGTGGTGTGGCGATCGGAGATGGCATTGCTGCTGCTCTGAGTCGTGCACTCGACGCAGATCGAGTCAGCGCGTTCGGAGGAATTGTCGCCCTGAATCGCTGTGTCGATGCGACTGCTGCCCGTGAGCTCACCAGCCTGTTTCTGGAATGTGTCGTTGCTCCGGAATTTGCTCCCGAGGCAAGAGAGATTCTCGCTGCCAAAGCCAATCTGCGGTTGCTTGAGCTTTCCCCGCAATCGATTGAAGCAGCTGGTCACGATCATGTTCGCAGCATTCTCGGGGGTGTCCTTGTTCAGGATCTTGATGATCAGCCCGTGAAGCCTGATGAGTGGACAGTCGCCACTGATCGCGTTCCAACCACGCGCGAACGCAATGATCTCTGCTTCGCTTGGCAGCTGGTTCGCCATGTGCGTTCCAATGCCATTGTTGTTGCCAAAGAAGGACAGAGTCTTGGGATCGGTGCCGGTCAGATGAACAGGGTTGGTTCAGCGCAGATCGCGCTGCAAGCAGCCGGTGACGGAAGTGAGGGTGCTGTTCTCGCCAGTGACGGCTTTTTCCCATTCGATGACACCGTCCGTCTGGCCGCTGAACATGGAATTACAGCCGTGATTCACCCGGGCGGCAGTAAAAGGGATGCAGACTCAATCAAGGCCTGTAATGAGCTCGGATTATCGATGCTCCTAACAGGTCGTCGTCATTTTCTGCACTAATCATGCGGCCTTTGTGAGGCTGCAAGGATCAGTTCTTATCGCCCTATAAAAATGGGTTAAACACTTAAAAATCACTGATGTTGTTGATTTTTAATGAATGAATTTGTCGATTTATTTGTCCGTTTTCATGTCAGATAAGCCTCGGTAATCTGAGCTTTGTTGAAGGCAATTGTGCACTGCCTGAATCAACGATAGAAGTCCTCTCTGGTCAAAGGAGTTTTCCTCTCGTTGTTCCTTACGTAGAAGAATACAGTTGCTGCAACAGCCAAAACCGGAACGGCTGTCAGTAATAAAATCGCGATGGCTGTGTAGTCTTGATACATAATTTTTCAAAAACTTACTAACTATACAATAGTTGCAGCGCGAGATTTTTATACTTAATAAGAATATATTAGTTTGCCTCCGCGAAACCCTGATCTTTGCTCTGGGAACGTCTGATTACAGATATCGGTGCTGCAAAAAAATGCCTTATGGAATGGATCAATCCTGTTGTGTTCGCCTTCGACCCTCCCGAAACACTTCGAGATCTCGCTTTGCAGCCCAGTAGGCACTGAGCTGCTCACATGTTTTGTATTGCATCCAGTTTGCCTCTGCTGCAACAACTCTGGCGTGGAGAGCTCTTTCGGTTTTTGTCTCAAAGCGAATTGTGCCTTGATCAAGGGGTGCATTGATGAAGTAGTCCCAGTTCGGCTCAACCATCAAACAATTGCGGTCAGTTAATTTTCCCAATTTCCATCAGTAGGCAACGCCCATTCTTTATTTGAGGATAGGCAATCTGTTGCTCTTGCCGCGTTAAATCGATATCTGCAATGCAACTTTTGACGCTAAGTCGACTCTTGTTGAACAGACGTTGTTTCAGCTTGTTTTTTGCTTCAATTTTTTGATTTCATGAGCGTTGGTTAGCCATATATTTGATTGATTATTGAGCGTTTGACTGGGCTTGACAGGCAAAACACTGTTGGGTGTCATAGAATCTTATGATTTGCGAGAAATCCCAATGCTGAAGCCAATTTTGATCTCGCTTTTGTATGTGAGTAGTTGCGTGCTCGCGTTATTGCAGGCTACTCGTGAATCAACCCCTCAACCCCTGGGATTGCTTATCGTTGCCATGGTGATGGCCCCGATATTGGTAAGTATTATCGCCGGCTTGCCAGTAAATTGTATGAATTTCCGGAAAAATTAAATAGCACATAAAATATTGAGCATGATATCTTGAGCTCTAAATTTAGATATTGCATTAAGCTAAATTATTTATTAATCAGTTAGTTTTGGGACTCACTGAGAAGAGTCTGGCACCAAGCTTCGAGCCTATCCTGAGTTTTTTCTGATTCATTGTCTTCGTCAATAGGAAGACCGCAGAACATGCCGTTATTCATGCTTTTTGAGTCATCAAAAATATAGTCTTCTCCGGAGACGTGGCCAATCAGCTTCCCTCCGGCCTTCTGGAAAGCTGTGTAGAGCTCTTCCATGGCATCACAGAAAAATTTACTGAAAGCCGCAGAGTCTCCTAGGCCAACAATGGCCACTGGTTTCCCTGCACAGTTGAGAGTTGGTATTTGCTCAATATGGTCATCCCATGCTGTTCCTGATCTCTTGACGTCTGATCCTGTGTTCCATGTAGGAGTACAGCAAATCAATGCTTCACAAGTTTCAATATCTTTGATGTCATTCAAATCACTCAACTCTTTGAGTTCGGAATCCGGCAAGAGCTGGTCGAGTCGTTCGGCGATGTCTTCCGTATGACCAGTCGCGGATGCGTAGACGATTGTAAATTTCATAGAAAAACCAATCAGACCTATTCTTTCTCGCAAGCTAGCATCGATCAACAATTATTTGACGATGCATTGTTGCTTTGTATACATCGCATCTGCTGCGAATCTGTTGTCAGTCAACGTCCAGCCCGTTGAACAATTCTTTGTGAACCACAAAGGTGTGATAGAGAGATGTTTTATTTTCAGGTTGTAATTTTGTTCCGTCACATGTGTATGCGATTGCGCAGATAAGATTTCCTTGCCAAGCAATTTTGTCATCGCTTTGATGTTCAGACCATGTCATCATGCTGTTGAATACTTGAGGTATTTGATGACCTATTTTTTCGCATGCTTTGCATAGTCGATACAAAGCAGGCGGTTTTGACGGCATTGAGAGTGCTTTCCTCAGGCTGAGTTCATTAAAAACCCCTACATAACGTATGTATTCAACAATTTCGATCTCAATTTCGCTGAGATCTGCAAGGCTGATGGCGGTATCGAGCTCTTCTGGATTAAGAATGGGTCTCACGTGGCGACTGGCGACTCTTGTCGACTGATGTGGATCAGTTCATTATGGCTGAATAACTAGATATAGGCATAAAAGCGATTTTTTAGGATTATTAATCACTTAGCCTGAGTATTGCAAGGTCTCTGGCTTTGAAATTAATAGGCGTCAATTGCTTATTTTTGATAAAAAACTTGGTTTTAAGCTTTTTTGGTAAGTAATATCTTCGATCATTTTTTGAGCGCTTGTGTGAACGACGACGCTGATGTCCTGTGTTGCATCATGGATTGTCCAGATTCCAATCTGAATTTCTGATCTTGCGCAAGTCACTTGCCAGGCGTCTGGCGAGGGTGAACCAACCTGTTTCACAGTGATTTTTGTCCAGTAAGAGGCACGTCGATGTCCTGGAATTAATGTATATGTGATCGAGCCATCATCTTTTTTTTCTTTTTTGAATTGAAGGTCGAGAAGTTGCTGCCGCCAGTCGGCCATGATTGTGAATCATTGCTTTCTAAGTTTAGTCGCCGATGACTTTATTCATGGATCGTTTTTATCGGCCGCATGCTCCAATGATCACTGCCGCATTCCTTTTCGCCTGGCTAACGACAGATCAAGATTGAGATCAGCTTTGCTGAAATCATGTAAACATATTTTGGATTTTTGCAAATATGTTTACGTTTTAAGTGGATGAATGCCTGCTCTTAATTGAGTCGTCTGGCTGAGCTCTCGGTTAGTTGATTTACGTTCCCTTGGGTTTCGTTGCTTCGTCAGCAGGAGCTGGTTTGTTGTCAGTAGCGGGTGGTGTGGCTTTCTGTTCAGCGGGGGGAGCCTCTTTCTTCTCTGCAGCGGGTGCGGGCTTCTTATCAGCAGCAGGAGCCTCTTTCTTCTCTGCAACGGGTGCGGCTTTCTTGTCGGAAGCGGGAGTCTCTTTTTTATCTACAGCGGGAGCCTCTTTCTTCTCTGCAACGGGTGCGGCTTTCTTGTCGGAAGCGGGAGTCTCTTTTTTATCTACAGCGGGAGCCTCTTTCTTCTCTGCAACGGGTGCGGGTTTCTTGTCGGAAGCGGGAGTCTCTTTTTTATCTACAGCGGGAGCCTCTTTCTTCTCTGCAACGGGTGCAGGTTTCTTGTCGGAAGCGGGAGTCTCTTTTTTATCTACAGCGGCAGGAGCCTCTTTCTTCTCTGCAACGGGTGCGGCTTTCTTGTCGGAAGCGGGAGTCTCTTTTTTATCTACAGCGGCAGGAGCCTCTTTCTTCTCTGCAACGGGTGCGGGTTTCTTGTCGGAAGCGGGAGTCTCTTTTTTATCTACAGCGGGAGCCTCTTTCTTCTCTGCAACAGGTGCGGCTTTCTTGTCGGAAGCGGGAGCCGCTTTCTTCTCTGCAGCGGGTACGGCTTTCTTGTCGGCACCAGGAGCCGCTTTTTTCCCTGCGGCTGGTGCGGCTTTCTTGTCAGCAGCAGGAGCTGCTTTTTTCCCTGCGGCTGGTGCAGCTTTCTTGTCAGCAGCAGGAGCCGCTTTTTTGTCTGCAGCAGCAGGCTTTTTCGGTTTCAGCTTTGATGTGTCGAGGTTCTTTTCGCCAAAAGCTTTGTAGCCGAGAAAGATCAGACCACCCAACACTGGAATTGAAGCGATGCCGCCAACGGCAATCTCAAACCCTGACAACGCCATTGCTGATTGATCGCGGAAAAGAAAACATAACACACCACCATTTTCACAGTTTGAAACAATTCCAGCAGGCAGAATCAGACTGTTTCAGGTTTGCTCTTGAGCCTGCTTATATGAGATTTAGTTGATATCAACGATTTGTGGTTTTTCGCATCATGATTGATGTGCACTTGTTTCCTTGATGTTCAAGTTGTTCCTGTTGGGATGCAAAGAGCCCTGAAAAGACTCGAAAAGGATCATTATTCGCGAATCAGTGAAGCTCTCGGCAAGCAGCACCTGTCTGATGCTTTCCTGCAGCGCCTGGCCAAGATCAGCTCTGATTCAATGTTGGTTGGGACATGCTCAGAAAGCTGCTCTTCGTCTCGGAGGGCATGCCAGTGAATGGGTTGCGTGGAAATCCTCCTGAACTTTCCAGGTCAGTTTGCGTGAGATCTGGCGAACGATCTGGCGCAGAAGGTGGTCGCCACTGGATTGAACGAGTCCGTTCGGAAGCATCGTGATCACATGGGGCAGTGTGATCCAGACCGTCAGGTCAAGAGTCCAGCTGACCCATGTCTGAGCATGCTCCGACTTGTTTTCAGAATTGTCCACTAGGCAAAGCTTTGCCTGGAAATCAACGTCGTACATCTTCGACAGGGCTGGATCCAGCTCGGGGAGAGGAACGGTTTCGATGCGATAGCTCCGCTCCTGTCGTGGCAGTAATCGCAGGCCGATGGTGGGTTCCACTTCGAAGCCGAAATTTCCGAAATGCCCCAGTGTCAGTGCATAGGCCTGAGGGTCTAGTGCTTCAACCTCCATGGGTGACGCACACCTGCAGAACCAACCTTCGTGCTGGTCAAGATAGGCAGCAACTGTGCCTGGATCGGAACGCATTTCCATGCGGTCGCTGAAATGGGCTCGATAGCAGCGCACCTGCGGATCAATCTCCACGCGGTGACGTAGGGCTTCGCCGGATGTTCTCGACAACAGCAGCACGGACGAGCTCCGATCAGGGAGATTGCTGAGGTGAATCAATGTAAAGCTTCGCGGCGATCAGTCTGCGTCGCTGATGGCGATCATGCGTTGAATCACGTGTTCCACCACCCGGTCGGGAGTCGAGGCTCCGGATGTGATGCCAACAGTGATTGGACCATTCGGTAAGAAGTTGGAGTCGCGGGTCAGTTCCTCCCCGAGTGGTTTGTGCTCGATGGTGTTGTCCTCGCTGATCCGCTCCGGCGTGTCGATGTGGAAGGAGCGGATCCCACGGCTGATAGCAATCTCCTGAAGATGGGTGGTGTTGGAGGAGTTGTAACCACCGATCACGACCATCAGATCCAGGGGCTCATCGACCAAAGAGAACATCGCGTCCTGACGCTCCTGCGTCGCGTCGCAGATGGTGTTGAAGGCCAGAAAGTGGTCGTTGAGCTCAAGAGGGCCGAACTTACTGAGCATCGTGCGCTCGAACAGCCTGCCGATCTCCTCGGTTTCGCTTTTGAGCATGGTGGTCTGGTTGGCAACTCCGACACGCTCGAGATCGCGGTCAGGGTCAAAGCCCGGCGAACAGGCTTTCGCAAAACGCGCCATGAAGCTGTCGCGATCTCCCTTGCCAAGGATGTAATCCGCAACGGTCTGTGCCTCCTCAAGATCGAGCAGCACGAGATAGGTTCCTGCAAATGAGCTGGTGGCGAGGGTCTCCTCGTGTTTCACCTTGCCGTGGATGATCGAGGTGAAGACATGCTTCTTGTGCTTTTCCACGGTGTTCCAGACCTTGGAAACCCAGGGGCAGGTGGTGTCAACGATGTGACAGCCCCGATCGTTGAGCAGTTGCATCTCCTGCACGGTGGCTCCGAAAGCGGGAAGAATCACCACATCGCCGAACTCCACGCCTGAGAAGTCCTTCACCCCCTGGTCCACAGGGATGAAGTGGACATTCATGTTGCGCAGGTGTTTGTTGACCGAAGGATTGTGAATGATCTCATTGGTGATCCACAGCCGCTCACTGGGATAGTGCTTGCGGGTTTCGTAAGCCATGGCAACGGCCCGCTCAACTCCCCAGCAGAAACCAAATGCTTCAGCAAGACGAACGTTCAGGCGTCCGTGACTGAGTTTGTAACCATTTTCACGGATGGACCCGATCAAACTGCTCTGATAGGCCTGCTCCAGGCTTCCAGCCACTTCATCAGCGCGTCCAAAGCCACGACGGTTGTAGCGGTCGGAATTATGAAGAGAGCGCTTGAAGGCGTGGGTATCCATGGCCGCGGCGGCAGTGCGATGACTCTATGGGCTGTGGGTGAAAGCTGTCTCCTGGTGATGGGTCGAGCTGGCCAAACCAAGAAAAAACCCCGGTCGCCTCGACCGGGGTTCAAGATCCCTGAGGAGCCTTTCAGTTACCGGCAGAGGCGAAGTCGGGGTAAGCCTCCATGCCGTGTTCACCGATATCGAGGCCGGTTTTTTCCTCATCTTCAGTGACACGGATGCCACCAAAGAGAGCACCAATGATCTTCCAGACAATGAATGTCGTCACAACAGCCCAGACTCCATAGGCAAGGACGCCGATGAGCTGGATGCCGAGTTGGCTGAATCCATGTCCAGTGAACAAACCCTTGTCGACATTGAAAAGACCGACAGCGAGAGTCGCCCAGATGCCGCAGGTTCCGTGTACGGAAAAAGCACCCACTGGATCATCAATTTTGAGGGAGTCCAGCCAGCTCACTGAAAAGACCACCAGCACACCAGCAATGAAGCCCACGACCCAAGCTGCAGGCATTGAAAATCCATCACAACCCGCCGTGACTCCAACTAAGCCAGCCAAAATCCCGTTGATGATCATTGTGAGATCAGGTTTGCCGCTCGTGAACTGACTCACCACCATGGCGCCGATACCGCCACCGGCAGCTCCCAGAGTTGTGGTGACAGCCACGTAGGGAACCGTTTCGTTCATGGCCAGCACAGAGCCAGGGTTGAACCCATACCAGCCAATCCACAGGATCAAGCAGCCAAGGGTTGCGATGGCAAGGTTGTGGCCTGGAATGGCCTGTGGTCGGTCACCGACAAACTTGCCAATCCTTGGACCAAGAAGTGCTGCACCAACCAATCCTGACCAGGCTCCAAAGGAGTGAACGATGGTTGATCCGGCGAAATCGATGAAGCCCAGCCGTGCAAGCCAGCCACCGCCTACACCGTCTTCAGGAAAATTCCATTGCCAGGAGCCTGAAATCGGATAAAGAACGCCAACAAGAATCAGCGAGAAAATAACGAATTCACCAAATTTGATTCTCTCTGCAACCAAGCCGGACACGATTGTGGCTGCCGTGCCTGCAAAGGCTGCCTGGAAAAGAAAATCAATACTGGGGACAAGTGCATTGCCTGTCACCATTTCAGATGTAACGGTGGGATCAAAAAACAATCCGCCAAATTTGAAGACGCCTGGAATGACCCAATCGGCGTTGTACATGATTTTGTAGCCAATAAACCAGTAAGCGGTCACCGCAAGGGTGAAGACCACCAAGTTCTTGGCAAGAATATTGACGGCATTTTTTTGACGACACATCCCGGCTTCGACCATGGCGAAACCGGCGTTCATGAAGATCACGAGAATGGCCGCGATCAAAAGCCAGAGGTTGTTGGCCAGAAATGCTGCACTGAGTTCAGGCAGATCCTTGGCATGAGCGGAGAGACTGAAAACGCCAAGGCCCATGAGCGCGAGTGGCGCACAAGCGAGCCAGACCATTGCTCGATTGGATTTGAAACCCCGAATGCTCTGAAGGAGGAGCATGGGCCCTTCAAGCAGGCTTGCCTCTTGGAGGCGCGCTTTGCGCCGCCGCGACGGCGGATGCAGAGCAGTTGTCATGGAAAGAAAGCGAAACTGCGATTCAGACAGTCTTGGTAATGACCATCAGACATAGCCAAATTGCTCAATAGCGAACACTTTCCGAGTCGCCGTTGCTACAAAACTGGCGATTGATGCGCCTGCACAGGCCTCTGGCCCTCCCAGACGACTCGATCGGTATGAAAACTGAAGGCGCAAGGGATCACCTCAACGCCCGCGTCGACGGCCTGTCTGAACAGCTCTCCGTAGCGCGGATCAGCGCTGTCTCCGGGTGCGAATCGCAAAACATCCGGCCGGCTCAGGCATGGCACCAGAACCCCTCGTGCTGCAGGCAGCACATCGATCAGTTCCTGCAGGTGTTTCTGTCCCCGCTCGGTCACTGTGTCGGGGAACAACGCCAGCGGTCCGTCGTTCCAGGTGGTGTTCTTGACCTCCAGATAGATCGGACGTTGGTCTGGGGCCTCCTCATTTGGAGTGAGCAGCAGATCGATGCGACTGCGCCGGTTTTCGCCATAAGGAACCTCGCCCCTGATCCCAGCGATCGCTCCCAGCGCGTTGCTGAGGCATCCGGCCTCGATGGCGGCTCTGATCAGTCGGTTGGGGAGGGATGTGTTGATGCCAACCCAGCAGAAGCCGCCATCGGAGCTCGGAACTTCGGCCTGTTCCCAGGTCCAGGCCAGCTTTCGCTTCGGTGAGGGGGCGTAGCGCATCCTGACCCTGCCGCCTGGATGGAGCACACCGGTCATCGGCCCGGTGTTGGCGCAGTGCGCTGTCACGACCGTTCCGTCCTTGAGTTCCACGTCGGCCAGGAAGCGCTTGTAGCGCTTGATCAGCACTCCCTCAGTCAGCGGGTCGAATTCAAGCAGTGGGGTGCCGGTCATGGAGGCGGGCTGACTGGCGCCATGGTGCCTGGCGATGGACCGAAGATCTCTCAGTGATCGCGAGGTTGAGCGGGCGTCGATGGGGAGATCTCTCAAGCGCATTGCCCTGGTGGTCACCTACGGCACCTTGCTCAGCAAAGCGGGAGGCCTGATCCGCCAGCTGGTGATCGCTGCAGCGTTCGGCGTGGGCGCGGCCTACGACGCTTACAACTACGCCTACATTCTCCCTGGCTTCCTGCTGATTCTGCTGGGGGGGATCAACGGCCCCTTTCACAGCGCGATGGTCAGTGTGCTCAGCCGCCGGCCAAGGGAGGAAGGAGCCCATATCCTCACCACACTGAACACCACCGTGAGTGCCTTGCTGCTCGTGGTGACTGTGGCGTTGGTCCTGGCCGCCGATCCTTTGATCACGCTCGTGGGTCCCGGGCTGACACCCGAGCTGCACCGTATTGCGGTGGCGCAGTTGCAAGTGATGGCCCCGATGGCCCTGCTGGCAGGTCTGATCGGCCTTGGCTTCGGATCGCTGAACGCCGCTGATGAGTTCTGGATCCCCGCCATCTCACCGCTGATGTCGAGCGTGGCTCTGGTTCTTGGCGTGGGTTTGCTGTGGTGGCAGCTCGGTGCTGAGATCGCACTGCCTGTCAATGCCCTCTGGGGGGGCGTGGTTCTGGCGCTCTCCACCCTCATCGGAGCTCTGCTGCAGTGGCTGCTGCAGCTGCCGGCGCTGGCACGTCAGGGGATGGCACGCCTGCGCCTGTCATGGGACTGGAGTCATCCCGGTGTTCGCGAGGTCTGGAGGGTCATGGGCCCCGCCACCCTTTCGTCGGGAATGCTGCAGATCAATGTGTTCACCGACATGTTTTTTGCGTCAGGCATCCTCGGCGCTGCGGCAGGTCTGAGCTATTCGAATCTGTTGGTGCAGACGCCTCTGGGGCTGATCTCCAATGCTTTGCTGGTGCCATTGCTGCCGACGTTCTCACGGCTCACAGATCCGGAGGACCGGCTGCCGCTGATCGCACGAATCCGGCAGGGACTGATGCTGTCGACCGCATCAATGCTTCCGCTTGGAGCATTGTTTCTGGCCCTGGCGACACCCATTGTTGCGCTTGTCTATGAACGCGGCGCCTTTGATCAACAGGCTGTGCAGCTCGTGACGGGCCTGCTGATGGCCTACGGGATCGGCATGCCTGCCTACCTCGGTCGGGATGTGCTCGTAAGGGTGTTTTACGCGCTTGGTGATGGCAACACTCCTTTCCGCCTATCGATGGCGGGCATTGGCCTCAATGTGATCTTTGACTGGGCACTGGTGGGTGGCCCCTCTCCCTGGGGGCCCCAGTCTCCAATCAATTTCGGGGCTCCCGGACTGGTGCTGGCCACGGTTCTGATCAACCTGCTCACCTGCCTTGCTTTGCTGCTGGCTCTTCAGAAGCGGCTGGGTGGACTGCCGCTGCGCGAGTGGGGGCTGGATGCTCTCCGGCTCGCTCTCGCTGCCGCTGCTGCAGGATTTGCGGCCTGGGCACTCAGTGAGATCGTCTCCTGGCCGCTCGACTTCATTGGACGAGCTTTCCAGGTGGGGATTTCCGGTGCGTTGGGTTTGCTTCTTTTCGTGTTCAGCGCGCAGGCCTTGTCGGTGCCTGAGGTCAGCGAGATCACTGAGGGAATCTCAGGGCGTTTCAGGCGTCGTTGAGCCGCACGTCCCGCTCCTCCCTCACCTGAATCGGCAACTCAAGGTGCTGACGTCCGACCAGCTGTGGACCCTGCACAGAAAGAATCCTCGCCTCGATTCCAAATTCTCTGAAAGCCGTATCAATCTCCTGGATCAGGGCTTTCTCCACCTGTGCTTCGGGATCAACCACCTTGCCGATCAGCCGCTCACCCAGCCGTCCGAGGCGCTGACGAACCACGTCGCGGGCATTGGTGACCTCGATGATGAGCACGCGCACTCCCTGAAGGTCAGCAACCTTATCGGCAGTGGTCCTCGAGAATCTGTTCTAACTCGGAAAGTTGAGAGGACGGCAACAAGCGGGCGAGTGGCAGTTTGCCGCTTCCGGCACCGATGGGCACCTGCACGGCCTCCAGTGCACGTCGAGCGCAGACTGCTGGCCCCTGGTCCAGCAGGGCACTGCACTCAATGGCCAGGGTCTCAGCTAGGCCAGCATCGCCAAGGTAAAGATGCCATCCAGCGATTTGGAGATAGAGCCGGTCACTCAAGGCTGCAGTCAGGTCTTTCAGGTCAGCTGCATCCAGGGTCATGGCAAGAGGGTGTCTTGAACCATCGTGCCGTCAGGATTCACTGCTGTCCGCGCTCTCAATGGGGCGCTGCTTCAGAACAACCGCAAGGTGGGTCAAGAGTGCGACAAGCCACAGTTCGCTGAAGCGATCAAGGTGACTCCACGGTTGCCGGATGGTCTGGATGAACCACAGTGAACTGTTCACAGCTGCAAACACCCCGGCGTGCAGAGTGAAATTCACGATCCGGCCGAAGTGCCTGTACCTGGGATCAGTGGTGTCTCCGTTGCCGTACCAGCGGATGGGCATTGGGAAGTGACGTTGCAGTGCATTGATTCTTGCGCGTGGATGTGCCCCAGTTGACGAACGGCACCTCCGTGGGGTCAGATGGTGTGACTCCAGCGCTTGTAGCTCAGCGGATTAGAGCATCTGACTACGGATCAGAGGGTCGGGAGTTCGAATCTCTCCAGGCGCGCTTGAGAAACTGCCTCAGGGCAGTTTTTTTTTGCACGCACCTCAGTCAGGGCTCGTTGCTTACGATTCGGGCAAAGCAATATTGCAACGCATGGCGGATTTCGCTTCGGCACCGATCAATGCATCTCTGGCATCTTCAGATCCGGCCATCGCCGGTCTGATTGATCAGGAACAGAAGCGCCAGGAGACGCATCTTGAGCTGATCGCATCCGAGAATTTCGCCTCAAGGGCAGTGATGGAGGCCCAGGGCTCTGTGCTGACCAACAAGTACGCCGAAGGCTTGCCGAGCAAGCGGTATTACGGGGGCTGTGAGCACGTCGATGCCATCGAAGAGCTGGCGATTAAGCGTGCCAAGCAACTGTTCGGTGCAGCCTGGGCCAATGTGCAGCCACACAGCGGCGCTCAAGCCAATTTTGCCGTGTTCCTGGCGTTGCTTCAGCCCGGGGACACGATCATGGGTCTGGACCTTTCGCATGGCGGTCATCTCACACACGGTTCACCGGTCAACGTCAGTGGGAAGTGGTTCAACGTTGTTCAGTACGGCGTTGACAAGGAAACGCAACGCCTGGATATGGAGGCGATCCGCACCCTGGCCCTCGAGCACAAGCCGAAACTGATCGTTTGCGGGTATTCGGCGTATCCCCGCATCATCGATTTCGCAGCATTCCGCGCAATTGCCGATGAGGTTGGCGCCTATCTCCTCGCCGACATGGCTCACATTGCCGGTCTGGTGGCTGCGGGCGTGCACCCCAGCCCAGTCCCCCACTGTGATGTTGTAACCACAACAACCCATAAAACTCTGCGTGGTCCCCGTGGTGGCCTGATTCTCTGCCGTGATGCTGAGTTCGCCAAAAAGTTTGACAAGGCTGTGTTTCCTGGAAGCCAGGGCGGACCTCTGGAGCACGTGATCGCAGCAAAGGCGGTGGCTTTCGGTGAGGCTTTAGACCCTTCCTTCCGGGCTTACAGCCAGCAGGTCGTGGCCAATGCAGCTGCTCTCGCAGAACGCTTGATCGAACGTGGAATTGATGTGGTGAGCGGCGGCACCGAAAACCATGTTGTTCTTCTTGATCTGAGGTGCATCGGCATGACAGGGAAGGTCGCAGACCTGCTTGTCAGTGATGTTCATATAACTGCCAACAAGAACACCGTTCCCTTCGATCCCGAATCACCCTTTGTCACCAGCGGACTGCGTCTCGGCACCGCTGCTCTGACAACACGTGGTTTTGATGCCGCAGCCTTCCGTGAGGTGGCGGATGTGATCGCCGATCGCCTGCTCAACCCTGAGGATGATGCTGTGCAGGTCCGTTGCCTCGAGAGAGTTGCCAGCCTCTGCACTCGTTTCCCCCTCTATGCCGCTGCCGCGGAGCCGGCGCTTGCCTGACTGGACCACAGTCCACTGGCTGCTGACCTGAGGTCTGCCTAGGATCTTCTTGTTTCGGTCCATTCCGGGCTGCCTCTTCCGGAGTTCTGCTTGACTCTCGCGAGCACTCCTCTCGCAGTTGCTGTCGGGATCTTCGTCATGGCGACGTTGATCACAACAGCGATTGCCCCTCTGGTGAGGAAGCTCGGACTCAGGCACGGTTTCACCGACACTCCAGACGCGCGCAAGCAGCACAGCGTTCCAATGGTGCGGCTTGGCGGCATTGCGATGGTGCTGGGATTCTGCCTGGCACTGGGTCTCACCTGGCTTGTCGGTGGTTTCGGCATGTTGACCCCGGCACGAGACCAGCTCATCTGGACAACCCTTGCCGGATCACTGTGCTTTTTTGTGATCGGCCTGGCTGATGATCTGTTTTCCCTGTCCCCCTGGCCTCGCCTGGCTGGCCAGGTGGCGGTCGCCGTCGTGGTCTGGTCGCAGGGGGTTCAGATCGGTGCTATTGACCTTCCCTGGTTATCAAGCAGCGCCGAGGCAGTGATTCTGCCTGATGTGATCAGCCTTCTGGCAACCGTGATCTGGCTTGTCGGCATCACCAATGCGATCAACTGGCTTGACGGACTCGATGGGCTGGCAGCAGGCGTGGCCGGGATCGCCGCGATCGGTCTGGTCTCCGTGAGTTTTTCGCTGCATCAGGTAGCTGCTGCCTTCCTGGCTGCAGGGCTTGCTGGCTGTTGTTTCGGATTTCTCCGACACAATTTCAATCCCGCCCGCATCTTTATGGGCGACGGTGGTTCCTATTTTCTGGGATTCAGCCTTGCGGCGATCAGCATCGTCGGTCCCGCCAAGGGGTTGACGACAGTCAGCCTGCTCCTGCCACTGCTGATCCTCTCCCTGCCCCTTGCCGATATGTCAGCGGTGATCATGGGTCGTCTGCGTTCAGGTCGTTCGCCCTTCTATCCCGACCGTCGACATCTTCACCACCGGTTGCTGCGGGCTGGATTCAGTCATCGAAGAACAGTTCTGCTGATCTACGTGTTCACACAGTGGTTGGCATCCATCGCCATGGTTGTGGCCAACGTGGAGATGCGCTTTCTCTGGCTGGGACTGGCCACGTCGATCCTTGTCGGAACTGTGATGCTGATGCAGCGTCATCGTCAGACTGGGACAGTGCTCCTCGCGCCTGAACAACACACTCAGGAGGAGTCCGCCCAGCCTTGCTGCTCGGATTCTCGTGGCTGAGCTTTCCCCTCCTTCAGGAGTGGAGGTTCTCTGTATCGGCACCGAGCTGCTGCTCGGCAATATTGACAACAGCAATGCCCGTTGGCTGGCTGAGCAACTGGCAGCTCTC
Organism: Synechococcus sp. MIT S9503; assembly: GCF_047304175.1. GTDB lineage: Bacteria > Cyanobacteriota > Cyanobacteriia > PCC-6307 > Cyanobiaceae > Synechococcus_C. Next base: position 2,426,248 of record NZ_CP138955.1, read on the forward strand.
GGATTGCCTCACTTCCGTCAGACCGTCGTCGGGGACAACCGTCAGCGGCTGATCGAGGAGGTGAAGGCGATTTCCGGCCGTTCAAGAGTCCTCATCACCACCGGTGGCCTGGGTCCGACGCCTGACGACCTCACGACTGAAGCGATTGCAGCAGCCTTCGACACGCCCCTTGAGGAGCGCCCCGAGGTCTGGTCAGACATCACAGCTAAAGCGCGCTGTCGTGGCCGCGAGCCTGGAGCCGAGACACGCCGGCAGGCTCTGTTGCCGCTTGGAGCAGATGTGCTGCCCAACCGCACCGGGACGGCTCCCGGAATGATCTGGTCCCCGAAAAAGGAATTCACTGTGCTCACGTTCCCAGGGGTTCCCAGTGAAATGCAAGCGATGTGGCAAGCCACCGCAGTGCCATGGTTTCAACAGTCCGGTCTGTCTCAAGGCGTTTTCAGCAGCCGCTTGCTGCGTTTCTGGGGCATCGGTGAATCAAGGCTGGCGGAGCAGCTTCACGATCAGCTTGACCAGACCAATCCCACGGTGGCGCCCTACGCGGGGCGTGGTGAAGTCAAACTACGCATCACAGCGCATGCCGCAGCTGAATCCGAAGCGCTGCGTCTGCTGCATGACACGGAAGCTGAACTGCGCCAGCGCACCGGCACATTCTGTTTCGGCAGTGACGATCAGTCGCTGGCTTCCGTTGTTCTCGAGTTGCTGCGCCAGCGCAAGCAAACCCTTGCGGTTGCGGAATCCTGTACGGGCGGCGGCCTTGGTGCTGAACTCACGGCGATTCCTGGATCCTCCGATGTTCTGCTGGGAGGCGTGATCGCCTACTCGAATGCCCTCAAGCAGGATCTTCTCGATGTGTCATGCCAACTACTTGAGCAATTCGGAGCCGTCAGTGATCCGGTGGCCCAAGCCATGGCAGAGGGGGTGCGACGTCTGACGGGCAGTGACTGGTCAATGGCTGTCACCGGCATCGCCGGCCCGGGGGGTGGCACAGCTGACAAACCTGTCGGACTGGTTCACATCGCCGTTGCCGGTCCTGATGGGTGTGTCAGCTCACCCATTCGTCTGGGTGAAACGCGAGGACGTGACTGGGTTCGGGTCGTCAGCGCCGGAGAGGCTCTCAATCGATTGCGGTTACGTCTGATTGAGGCTGGGTCATGAATGTTGGCCATTAGTGTTGATTGTTGACGGCTGACATCGGATGAGCAGCGGAACCCTCTACGACAAGGTTTGGGATCTGCACCGCGTCGCGGATCTGCCTGGAGGGGCCACACAGCTTTTCATCGGTCTGCATCTGATTCACGAGGTCACCAGTCCGCAGGCGTTTGCCGCTCTGCATGACAAGGGTCTGCCGGTGCGTTGTCCTGAACGAACCGTCGCCACAGTTGATCACATCGTTCCAACCATCAGTCAGGCACGTCCTTTCTCTGATCCGCTGGCTGAGGAGATGCTCAGCACTCTCGAGCGCAATTGCGCACGACATGGCATCACCCTCAATGGGCTGGGCAGCGGCCGTCAGGGAATCGTGCATGTGATCGCACCGGAACTGGGCTTGACCCAGCCGGGGATGACGGTTGCCTGCGGAGATTCCCATACCTCCACCCATGGAGCGTTCGGTGCCATCGCCTTCGGCATCGGCACCAGCCAGGTGCGGGATGTGCTTGCCAGTCAGAGTCTGGCCATGAGCAAGCTCAAGGTGCGTCGCATCTGGGTTGAGAACCGTCTTGCCGATGGCGTCTTCGCCAAGGATCTGATTCTGCATGTGATTCGCACCCTGGGTGTCAAGGCGGGTGTGGGATACGCCTATGAATTCGCAGGACCTGCGATTGAGGTTCTGTCGATGGAAGAGCGCATGACCCTCTGCAACATGGCGATTGAGGGAGGTGCCCGCTGTGGCTACGTCAACCCTGACCAAATCACCTTCGACTATCTGCAGGGTCGCGCCGAGGCTCCTTCAGCGGCGATCTGGGATCGTGCTGTCGCCTGGTGGAGTTCCCTCGCCTCCGACGCCGATGCGAGTTTCGACGATGAAGTTCTTTTTGATGCGGCAACGATCGCCCCAACAGTGACCTGGGGAATCACCCCTGGGCAGGGTATTGGCGTCGATGAACGTGTGCCGATCTCCGATCAGCTCGATCCTGCTGATCGCCCGATTGCCGAAGAGGCTTATCGCTATATGGATCTTGCACCCGGTCAGCCAATTGAGGGTGTGCCTGTTGATGTCTGTTTCATCGGCAGTTGCACCAATGGACGTCTAAGCGATCTGCAGGCCGCCGCCGCTGTGGCACGCGGTCGTCATGTTGCCGAGGGCATCAAGGCTTTTGTCGTGCCTGGCTCCGAACAGGTCGCGCGTGCCGCGATCAATGAAGGGCTCGATCAGGTTTTCCGTGAAGCAGGTTTTGAGTGGCGCGAGCCTGGCTGTTCGATGTGTCTCGCTATGAACCCCGACCGTCTGGAGGGCAGTCAGATCAGTGCGAGTTCAAGCAACCGCAACTTCAAAGGACGTCAGGGTTCCGCCAGCGGCAGGACGTTGCTGATGAGTCCGGCAATGGTCGCTGCGGCGGCCATCGCCGGACGCGTGAGTGATGTCCGTCAGCTGAGTTGAAATCGCATCGTTTCGGAGTTGTCCCGCCACTGCCCATGTTCATTGCGCATCTTGTCTCGTGACGACTGAAACCATCGCTTTCCCACAGGGGCCGATCGGCCACGTCACCGGTCGTGGGCTTGTGCTGCGTGGTGACGACATCGACACCGATCGGATCATTCCTGCCCGCTTTCTCAAATGCGTGAGTTTTGAGGCTCTTGGAGAACAGGCCTTCGCAGACGACCGCAAGGAGCTGGCGGGGGCACATCCCTTTGATCAGGAAGTGCACAAGGGGGCCTCGATTCTGGTCGTCAATGACAACTTCGGCTGTGGTTCAAGTCGCGAACATGCTCCCCAGGCGCTGATGCGCTGGGGAATCCGCGCTGTGCTCGGAGTCAGTTATGCCGAGATCTTTCATGGCAACTGTCTCGCTCTGGGAATTCCCTGTGCCATCGCGTCTGCCGATGAGATTCATGCTCTGCAGGATGCTGTGGATGCTGATCCTGCAGCGGATTGGAGGCTCGATCTTCAGGCGCTCACGTTCAGTGATGGATCAACGTCTCAGTCAATTTCCGTTGCGTCGGGTGCACTGGACATGCTGCGCACCGGCCAGTGGGATGCAACGGGACAGCTTGTGGCGAGAGATGCCGAATTGACGCGCACGATGGCTTCGCTTCCTTATCTGCATGGCTTCTGATCTGGGCTATGCCATGCGTTCAGTGCTCCACGGCAGAGAGTGACCAATTTGTCTAAGACTGAGATAGAGCCATATAGCTACAGCGCTTCAGCTTCCATGATTCATTGTCGACCCGCTCGGTTTGTCGCGGCCCTTGTGGTCAGTGTGCTGATCCCTGTCGCAGTGAGCGCTGAGCGTGCAGAGCCTTTGCTTGTGCAGCCTCATGGCTCCGCCAGGGAGCGATTGCTCAGCAGCGGTGCCTGCTCAGGCTGTGATCTGCGATCGGCTTATCTGGAGGGTGCCCATCTGATCGGCGCTGATCTTCGGGATGCTGATCTCAGAGATGCCAATCTGCGTGCAGCCAACCTGGAGGGTGCCGATCTGAGTCGAGCACGTCTAGATGGTGCTGATCTGCAGGGCGCTCAGCTCAGCAATGCCGACCTCTCAGCGACCGATCTTCGTCGTGCTGATCTGCGTGGAGCCGTGGTAATAAATGCCTATGCGCCGGATGTGCGCACTGCAGGAATGCGATATGCAGGTGCGGATCTCACTGGCAGCCATCTCATTTACGGAGGTGGACCAGACTGACGCAGGTCCTGATCAGAACGGTCGCCTCTCAAGTTCGTCGGGCAGGTTGCGTGGTGTGTAGGGGATGAACGGCCGGCCGGTTCCCGTGAAGTTGAAGTCATTGAGGCGGAAGCGGAAACCGCCAATCCCTTCATAAGGATTGAAGTAGAAGCCCAGGTCATAGCTGCGTCGCTGCCAACGAAGTTCAATGTTGGAGTTGATCACGTTGCCGTAGAACTCCGAGTTGGGATCAATGTTCACGCCAACCCCGGCATTCAGAAGCAGCGGCCCTGCAAGCTGCTGAGTGATGCCGATACCGAGAGTTGCGAGGTCTACCGCTTGATCAAATTCAAACGGACTGTCTCCGTCTTTGAGAGTGCCGCCACCGGCGATAGACAGCTGGGTGTAGTCAAGGAAAGGCTTGCTGAATGTGCCCAGGGTGAGCGTTGGTCCACCTGAGAGGCTGATGGTGGTCTGGCTTTTTCCGTTTCCGAAAGCGATCAAGGATGTATTGATGTTGGTGCGCAGAGTCAGGCCAGGCACGATGGCGACCGGCGAGTAGCGATAGGCCGCTTCCGGAGTGAGAGCAGCTGGCTTTCCACGCCAGATTGGATAGCTGCTGTTCATCGATCCATAGAAATTTCCGCGCAGGGTGTCGACTAGGTCGGTGTTTGTGAAACTCTCTGCCTGATAATTACCGAGGCCGATACGCCAGATGTAATCGTTTGAGAGCTTGCCCCATCGCCAGTCACCTTTCTGTTCAGCGAAAGCGCCGTAGGCGCTGTAGACATCTGTCTCACCCAGTGATCCATTCCAGGTGCGATAGCGATAGGCGGCGAACAACCGTGTCTCCACCTCGCCAAGCAGTGGAAGCTTGAAGAAGCGGTTGACGTTGCCCCAGAAACGGCTGCCGTTCATGAAATTGTCGGGGTTGAACGTGCTGATGTCGGCTTCCGCCTTTGTGTTCCAGCCCAGCACTTCACCACTGAGTTCCGCTTCGAGGCCGAATAGGTCGCCGATCGCGTTCTCCTGTCTCATCTCGGAGCTGTCGATCGATGTGCCTGGAGCCACATAGCTGTCGTTGCTGCCATCGATGGCCCGTTGGAGCAGGAACTGCGGTTGCAGATCCAGGCGGATGTTGTCTGTCAGCTCGATGGTCTTGAGCTCACGGCCAACAAAGAAACCACTGCGGTCATCGTTGTCGATGCCCAGCACCCAGCGGTTCACAACTTCTTCCTGCTTCTGAATTCTCTGCGTTCTTGATACTGGGATCGGCAGCCGCTCTTCAACAATCAGTCGGTTGCGTTGGCTTTTGATCAGGATGTCACCGTTCTCTTCTTCAGTGGCCACCACATCCTCGGCATCAATGCGGGTCTGTGAAGGTGTGAAGGGATCATTGGTGAAGCTCATACGGCTGGCTGTCCAGCCATCGGGCGTGAACTGCAACACTGCAGCCTGAATGCGCCAGCGGCTGATTTCACCGGTGATCAACTGACTGCGTCCGCGTTTGTTCAGCTGTGAGGGCTTCACTCCTCCGTAGCGATTGGCGGCCAGCACTTCGCTGTTGCGCACCTCGTCACCGACACCCTGGCTTTGTTCGAACACAAGCCGTTGTTGCAGCTGGATGCTGCTGATTCGCTGATCGATGGCAGCGATCGCCTCACTGCGCAGTTTCTCCTGTTCCCACGGCGAGCGTATTGATGGATTGGACTTCGGCGATTGCTCTTCGACAGTGGCGGAAGCCGAGTTCGTTGCTGAATCACGCGGCGGATTGCCAATCGTGATGTCTTCCAGTTGTTCTCTGAGGCCCTGCGGTCTGATCCTGGCGGCGCGTTCGGGGTCAGGACACCCAAGCGGTGGTGGTGCTTCAGGACTCACCGGTGCAGGTTGGTCCTGCCCCCATCGGTAGCGCAGGCCAATCAGGTAGGCGTTGCTGCCTTCATTCACACCGCTGTACGTACCGAAAGCTCCCGAGCGATGGTGAATGCGTCCAACCATGGATAGGTCCGGAGACACTGCTGCTTCCAGCTCAAAAGCGAGGTAATTGAGCAGATTGGCGTAATTCTCCCGGTACGTGCGCTCGTAGTTGCTGACAGCCGAGTTGTAACTGATGCCTTCAACAAAACCGAGGCTGAGCCAGGGCTGAACCCACACGCGTGCACCAATGCCGAGGATGCCTTCGCCAAATGTCTGCGCAGGGGTGTTCGCGTTGGGAACGCTCTGATTGAAGGGCCCACCCTCCTGTTCGTAGGCATGGTGAGCAAACAGGTCGGCCTCAAGTTCCAGCTGCAGCGGTCCGGCGCGCCAGATTCGCTTCTGCATGCTGATCCCAAGCAGATATTCAGGACGCATCCGGCCGTTGAACAGGAATGTGTCGCCGAAGTTGGAATCAATCATCTGTCCACCCCAGCCGGTCACGGCCCAGGGGTGTGGATGCCACTCGGGGATTGCTGGTATCTCCGGAGGGCATGACATGTCTTTGTCGAACTCGCTTTCTGGCTGGCCGGAGTTCGGAACCAGCAATTCTTCTCTTGGTACTGGCTGTTGTACCTCCCAGAAGCTGGCATCATCGCCCTGGGGGCTGATGCGATTGGCGGTGAAAGCGTCCAGCTCGATGTCGATCGCTGTGGGGAACCCGAGGCCAGTGCTTTCGACCACTGGTAGGAGTTTCTCCTGGCTCTGTTTTTGGCTTGTGCTCTGAGCTGCTGACTGTGAATTGGGAGTTGGGCTTGAATCAGGTCTTGGAATCGGATTGAAATCAACGGCAGCGGTATCGAGATCGAGAACGCCGTAAACGTCCTCCATCGAGCCGCTTCCCTGGATCAGGCTGAACCGGAGGCTGCTGGCCTGGAAGTACTGAGCACCCTTCCGATAACGAACACTGCCTCGGGCGAAAAGGCTGTTGAAGCTCGTGTCGAATTCAACACGATCGGCTTGAAGCACACCGCCGTTGACCAACGCTTTCACATTGCCTTCGGCCACGAACAGCCGACGCCTGGCGTCATAGCTCTGGCGATCGGCCTCGAGCCCGAGTTCAATTGGAGGCTGAACAACTGTTGAGGGAACTGCGGGTTCCGTTTCCTTGGTTTCGATGATCAGCTCGTCATCGGCCTCATCAGAGGATTGCAGCGGTGCTGTTGGAAGCACACCGAAGTCGATCAGATTGTCGATCTCGTCTGATCGAGCAGGAATCCCCAGGACTGCAGCAAAAGCCAGGAGTCCCGTGATCGTGATGGAGGACCGGGAAGCTGGCAAATCCGCTCAGGTGTGGCCAGCGATCCTCACACAAGCCTTTGCTCCATCAGCGATGGAAATGACCAGTGCGCGTCGTGACCCCTGAACGAACTGCGTTCAGTTCACGTCTGCTTTCAATCTTCCAGGTCTTTGCGACTCGGGGTACGGCTCGGGTCACTCGCCAGAAAACCGAAGACGAAAATCCCGATGAAGAAGAAGACGACCGAGTAAACGGAGATCTTGAGGGCGAGCATGGAGACCGACCGGCGTCTGGGATAGCGCCATCATCTTATGGGTCAAGGTTGTGAGATCACGATGCAGCCCCCTCTCCAGGCCCAACGATTGGCGTGGATTGAAACGTTTCGAAGTCGCAGCCGCCTTGATTTGCTCTCTTTCTGGCATCGTTGCGGCGATTTTCAGCGTCATTCCGTCCTTGCTGAACCCTGGGGAGCGTTGCACCGTCCCGACTGGGCGAAGCGTGGATTGTTGATCTGGCCGAGGGGTGGTGTGTGGCTGCGCATTGAGCAGACCATCACCTGGCCGGAACACTGGCAGCACTGTCAGGACTGCCAAGAGCGCCTTGTGCTGAGTTGGTGGGCGGACCAGGTGCGTTTGTGGGTCGATGGGGTTCTCGTGCATGAAGGTGATCTGTTCGACACCCGTTGCCGCTGGATGTTGCCGGTTTCCTGGAGGCAGGGATCAGGGCTGCGGGTTGTTCTGGAGTTGCGCAGCCCCTGCCATGACGATGGTGCCCTGATCAGAAGTGAGCTGGTCCGGGAACCCAGAGTGCCTGCTCTTGATCCCAGGGGATGTCTGCTGCCGCAGGCTCTCGACCTGGCCTGCATCGACGCTCAGTCGATGCCTGAGTCCTGGCTTGGCTGCGATCCGTTGTCAGAGGATGCTGCGGTTCAGGTCCATCACCACCTCGCAGGACAGGCTTCATCCACAGGTGAAGTGCATTGGGTTGGCCATGCCCATCTGGATCTGGCCTGGCTGTGGCCTGTTGCTGATACTTGGCAGGCGGCGGAACGAACATTCCGCTCCGCTCTGAAGCTGATGGAGCTCTACCCAGAGCTGCATTTCGCTCATTCCACCCCCGCTCTCTACGAGTGGATGGAACGCCACCGCCCAGCACTCTTCGCCCGGATTCAGCAAGCCAGCCGACTGGGACGTTGGGAGCCCATCAACGGCCCATGGGTTGAAACCGACTGTGTCCTTGTGAGCACGGCCTCGCTCTGGAGGCAATTCGCTCTCGGCCAGGACACCAGCCGGAGGCAGTTTCCCGAATGGCGCCATGACCTGGCCTGGTTGCCGGACAGTTTCGGCTTCGCGTCCGGGCTCCCCGCCGTTGCCAATGCCACAGGCGTTCGCTGGTTCTGCACTCACAAACTGGCCTGGAATGCCACCAATGCTTTCCCGCACCGTTTGTTTCGCTGGCGAGGCCGTGGCGGAGCCGAGCTGCTGGCGTTGATGTTGCCAGGAATCGGCACGGATGCTGATCCACAAGCGATGCAGCAGGAGCAGATGTCTTTTCAGGCCACCACAGGTGTGGAGCAGGCCCTGTGGCTGCCTGGGGTGGGTGATCACGGCGGCGGCCCGACCAGGGAAATGCTTGAAGAGATGCAGCTCTGGAACGACCATCCACAGGCCGTTCCGCGCAGAGCGGGAACAGTTCGTGAGTATTTGCAGAGGCTGGAGCCGTTCAGGGAGTCGTTACCCGTCTGGAAGGATGAGCTCTACCTGGAACTGCATCGCGGCTGCGCCACCTCCCGCCCGGATCAGAAACGCCACAACCGCACCCTGGAGCGATTGCTGAGGGAGGCCGATCTGCTGGCGGCTCTGGGAGCTGAGTCTGCGCAGGCAAACGACTGGCCTGTGCTGCTGTTCCAGCAGTTCCACGACATTCTTCCGGGAACATCAATTCCGGAGGTGTTTGATCAGGCCGAGTCGCAATGGCGTGTTGCTCGCCGACGTGCCGCAAGGCTGCGCAAGGCCGCTCTGCATCAGCTGCTCGAGCCTGCATCGAGGGCTGAATCAGCCGGTGAGACCGGTTGTCAACGCTGGGCATGGTGCGGCCTTCAGCCTCTCCACAGCTGGTCACCAATGGTTCGTCTGCAGCGGGGGCAGTGGACTTGTGAAGGACAGCATCTGCCGTCCCAGCCGGCCCCGGGCGGTGATCTCTGGGTTCAGTTACCCGAGGCCAAGGGGGTTGTGGCACTTCCTCTCGAGTGTCGTGCAGATGCCCAGAGGATCACAGGCGTTGATCCGGTTGTGCGCGATCCAGTGCAGGTGCAGCGCATCGCTGAGCAGAGCTGGCGCCTTTCCAACGATTGTCTGTCAGTGGAGCTCGACAGAAGAGGACTGATCCGCCTGCAGGACCGCCAGGGTGTTGATCAACTTTCGTCCCCACTACATCTCAGGCGTTACCGCGACCATGGTGAATTCTGGGATGCCTGGGATCTTGCAGCGAACTACCCGGAGCAACAGCTGCCGATCGCTGGCGACTGGCGGTTGGCGCTGACGGAGAGGGGCCCTCTGGTGGCGAGGGTTGTACTGCGCCGCTCATTTGGAGACAGTGCGATACGCATGGATGTGCTGCTCAGAGCCGACAGCCCTGCCGTGGAGCTTCAGCTGACCGTTGACTGGCGTCAGACCCATGAACTCATTCGCCTGATTTGTCCGCTTGCCAGGCCAGCGGTGCGTTGGGCTGCGGATACCAGCGGTGGAGTGATTTCACGCCCCTCGCTTCCCCGAACAGCCTTGGAGCAGGCCCGCTGGGAAGTCCCCGTGATTTCCTGGCTTGCCAGTGAGCAGGAAGCACCCGGTGGCGGGCTTGGCGTTTTGCTCGACGGCCCACAGGGAGTTGATGCGGAACCGCAGCAACTCGGGATTTCATTGCTTCGAGGGCCAACCTGGCCTGACCCCTCGGCTGATCAGCGTTGGCACCGTCACCGTTTGGCCTTGATGCCATTGACAAACGGCTGGTACCGCGACGGTCTGGCGCAGGCAGCAATTCACTTTCGTGAACCTGGATGGCTTGGCCCTGTTGACATCGCTAATCGCTGGCAGGGGTTTCCAGCATTGCCCACTGCACTCGTTCCGATCTCAATGCGACCCGATGAGTCGGAAGATGCAGAACAAGGCACAGTTCTCGTCCAGGTTTTCAACCCTGGTGGCGCGAGAGTCAAATGGGCAACTGGATCTGAAGGCTGGTGGGTTGAGGGAGATCAAAGCTCCGTATCGATCTCCCCTGGAGCACTCAGGGAAGTTCGACTGACCCCTAGGCCACTTCAGTGATCGTCGTGATCGTCAAAGGGATCGTCCAGTTGTTTCGACGGCGGACCGAAGGCGGTATAGACGCCAAAACCGGTGAGCCCGAACAGGGCCGTCAGCACGGCAATCGAAACCGACAGCGCCGGGGAGGAGCTTTCCATCACATCTCTCGACAGGATCGACCCTTAACAGGGCCGGGAGCTTTAGAGTATCGGAACTGAACTTCACCCGAGACCTCAGGGCCGCTATGGCACAACGCACTCGTTTGGGCGATCTGCTCCGTCCACTCAATTCCGAGTACGGCAAAGTTGTTCCCGGCTGGGGAACAACCCCTGTCATGGGCATCTTTATGGTTCTGTTTCTGGTTTTCCTGCTGGTGATCCTTCAGCTCTACAACCAGTCACTGATTCTTGAGGGCATCAATGTGAACTGGAACGGCGGCGCCTGATCAGGCACGCCCATCGCTTTCCATGAACATCTTCGGCATCGGACTCCCTGAGATGGCCGTCATCGGAGCCGTCGCGCTTCTGGTGTTCGGGCCCAAGCGTCTGCCTGAATTCGGTCGGACGCTCGGCAAGACGCTCAAGGGTTTCCAGACAGCCTCGAAAGAATTCGAGCGTGAAATCAGCAAGGCGATGGCTGATCCGGAGGAACTTTCCTCTTCCTCGCCTTCAGATCAAACGTCATCACCAAAGGCTTCTGAGGATTGAAGGGTGATTGAGAGTGGTGACCTCCGTCTGGTGGTCGGACTGGGCAATCCCGGTGAAAAATATGCGTCGACGAGGCATAACGTCGGATTCATGGCTCTTGAGTTGCTCACAACTCGTGAGGGGGGGCGTTTCAAGGCGATGTCAAAGCTTCAGGGGGATCTCGCTGATGTCGGCTCAGGGAGCGCTCGGCTCAGGCTGCTGATGCCACAGACTTACATGAATGACAGCGGTCGTTCGATCCGCGCGGCGCTGGATTGGTTTGATCTCGGGATTCATCAGCTGATTGTTCTCGTCGATGACATGGATTTGCCGCTTGGGCGGCTGCGCCTGAGAGCGGGTGGTGGTGCTGGTGGACATAACGGCTTGAAAAGCACCATCCAGCATCTCGGTACACAGCAGTTCGCCCGCCTGCGTATTGGAATCGGAGCTCCTGGTCGCAATCCCGAGGAACGCCGTGCGCGCACGGTGTCTCATGTCCTGGGTCAGTTCAACCGTGCTGAGGAGCCTCTGCTCCAGGAGGTGCTCCGGGAAGTGTTGTCAGGACTTGATCGGATCCAGCGACTAGGCCTGGATCGAGCCGGAAATGCCATCAATGCAGTCAATCTGGCACCGGCTGATGAGGATGATCCGGCCTGATGGCGCCATTGCCCGTCACCACGGCTCATCTTCGGGTGCATCAGCACAGCTTCAGGGATCAGTGTCTGCGGGGAGAGGTGCAGGCCGGTGGCTTCACCTGGACATTCCACTGGTTCTTTGACCGGGGTGAGCTCAGCGTGGAGCCCTCTCTCGGGAGGGCGTTGATTCAGGACGCGTTGCTGCGCTTTCTTGTGAAATCCGATTACCGGCTCGAAGCCGGCGGTGACTACAGCTTCACTGTGCGTGCCCGGTTCTGATGGGAGCTGGTCCAGGCCAGGCAAGCGGTTGACCCAGCTCGGATTCCAGGATCACCAGGGCTGCTACAGCATCCAGTTCGGTGGGAGGCAGCAGCAGGCCCTGTGGAATGAAGCGTCGCCACCCTCTGGGGGGCCATAGCTGCCAGTAGCGCTTGCGTGCTCTCAGAGTGGAGCCACCCTCATCAACAACCATGACGGGAATATCAGCCGGAAGCTGGCTCTTCAGGCTGTCGCTGGCTGTGCCGTTTCCCATCACCAACCTCTCAATTGGAGCGATCGTTCTCCAGCGCAACAGGGTTCCCAGCACAGCCTCGGTGGCGAGCACATGACCTTCGATGACGCTGTGCCGGTTGCAGTCAACAAGGATCAGGCCGCATTTGTTGCGTCCAGGGTCAAGAGAGACGACCCTGCTCATGGGATGTCGTCCTGTAGTGGGGGTGCTGAACGCACCTTGCGTTTCGGGCGTAGCTCGATGGCCACGGGATCGGCGGTTTCACTGCGGCGCAAGGCCACCGCTTCAAGCTCAACCCGCCCACCATTGCGGTCGGCCAGCTGCCTGGCAAGAGTATTCACAGCATTGGCATCGAACTGAAGCCCCTGGGTGAGGGACCCCCGCCGGCGCACTTCAGACAGGGTTGAGGCCAGCAGCAGATTGATGCGGTTCCTGATGGCTTCAGGACTGGTCTCCTTGCTGGCAAGAGCTGTTTCGGAGAGAACTTCCCCTTCGATGGTGATCGCCACATTGGCGCGCACGTCTGGGAAGGCATAGACCACACCCTCGCCTTTCAGCACATTGGCCGCTGAGCGCAGCAACACTACCCAGGTCCCTGGTTTGCGGATGGCCTGCTCCAGTCTTTCAATGTCCTGGCGGGGAACCAGGATGATCTGTCGGTCAGGCGCCTGTCCAGGCAGAACCTGCTGGAAGGCCTGCATGTTGGCTTCCCGCAGAACCTGATCAATCACCTGTCGCGCTTGATCGGGTCGATCCAGCTTGAGGGTGACGGTGGCCAAAGGTTGGCCACTGCTGATGGCCACATCTCCACGGCGCAGAGCCAGCAGGTTCTCCTCGAGTTGCTGCAGCTCGGCCTCACCGGAGCTGATGCGCTCGCGCACTGCCCGGAGCTCATCATCCGTGCGTTTGATTTCCGCATCGCGGTTACGCACATCCTGGCTGAGTCTTCGGCGCTCCTCTTCGAGTCGGCGTGTCTGTTCCTGCAGTGGTTTGAGTGTGCTGCGCAGCTCACTGGCTCTAGCCTGGGCATCAGCCAAGATCTTTCTTGCTTCGACCTCATCGGCACGAGCCTGCTCGAGTTGTTGACGAGCCTTGCGTTGGGCTTTGCGGCTTCCTTTCAGATCCGAGCGGCTGCTGCGCAGGCGTGCCTCAAGGTCATTGAGTTCGAACAGGCCAACGCGGAGCTGCCGGCTCACCAGCAGCATCAGGCCAAGCGAAAGAGCACTGATCAGGCTCCCCGTCAGCACCGTGATCACCACGGCTGTCTGGCGTGGACGAAGCCCGAAGAGGCTGAGCCTGGCCTTGCCGACTCTTGAACCGAGTCGATCCCCCAGGGTGGACAGCACCCCTCCGAGGATCAGCAGGGACAGCAGCAGAACCCAGCCGGTCACGGACGATCAAACATGCGTTGGGCTCTGAAGGTGCTGCCCATTTTCACCTGTCCAGGGCTAACTAAAGCGTTTGGCCAGTGCAATCGGATCCAGAACGGTGATCTTCTTGCGGTCGATTTCCACCAGACCAGAGTTGCGCAGATCACCCAGCAGCCGCGTGATCGTCACGCGTGTGGATCCGATCGCTTCGGCAATGGCCTGATGAGAGAGACGCAGATCGATAGTGATGCCCTGGGAGCCGGGCATGCCGAAATCTCTGCACAGAACGAGCAGAAAACTCACAAGCCGGGATGACATATCGCGGTGAGTGAGGGTTTCAATCATGGTTTCGGTCTGCAGAATCCGGCTGGAAAGACCCTGAAGCAGAAGCAATCCCACGCTGGTATCCGCTTCGATTGCTTGCCGCACCGAGCTGGCCGGAGCCGTCACCATTTCGACTCTCGTGAATGCCACCGAGTGATAGAAGCGATCGGAGCGATGCCCGGTGAGCAGTGAAAGAACCCCGAACAAGCTGTTCTCTCTGAGCAGAGCCACCGTGATCTCCTCGCCTGACTCATAAACCCGAGAAAGACGCACAGCCCCCCGCCGGATCAGGTATACGCGTTCGGCTGGGTCGCCAGGGAAAAAGATCGTTTTGTTGCGTTCGACCATTTCCGTGCTGGCACCTTCCAGGTCACGGATCACCTCCAGCAGGGTGCGGCTGGAGGGGTTGGGTGCATTGGTCAGGCTTGTCTCCGCTGATCGCCCGGGCTGGGGAGCAGTCCGACTGAAGCCGCGCATCACTTCGGCCATGACCAACGCATCAATGCGGGGAAGCTAAGGAGCGATGAGCGCTCACCCTGTAGCAACGAACACGGTTCTTTCGGCTCAGTTTCCATGCAGTGCATCCAGCTGTGCAGCCATCAGTTGCCGTAGCCCTGGTTCGGCAAGGTCCAGCAGACTGTTCAGCTGCTGACGGCTGAATGGCGCTCCTTCCGCGGTGCCCTGAAGTTCCAGCAGATCGCCGGCATTGTTCATCACCACATTCAGGTCCACATCGGCCCGACTGTCTTCGCTGTAGTCGAGATCGAGCAAGGGATGTCCCTCGATCAGTCCTACAGAGACTGCCGCTACCTGGTTGATCACGGGATTGGTGCGGACGCGGCCCTGAGCAAGCAGCCGTTCGCCGGCTTTTGCGAGTGCAAGCCAGGAGCCGGTGATGGCTGCGGTTCTGGTTCCTGCATCGGCCTGGATCACATCGCAGTCGATGAGAAGGGTGTTTTCCCCAAGTGATTTCATGTCGACGGCGGCACGCAGGCTGCGGCCGATCAGTCGCTGGATCTCCTGGGTGCGTCCTGACAGTTTCATCAGTTCCCTCCGCTGACGATCAGGGGTGGATCCCGGCAGCAGACGGTATTCGGCGCTCAGCCAACCGTGACCCTGATCGCGTCGCCAACGCGGCACACCATCTTCCTGGCAGACGCTGCAGAGCACGGTGGTGCGCCCGGTGCGCACGATCACCGAACTCAGAGCGAAGCCCATGGGATCCCAGTCGATCGAGAAGTGGCGAAGGTCGTGGGGTTGGCGGCCGTCGTTGCGCTGGGTCTCGCTCATGGGGAAACGGGTCGGAATGACGAGCCTGCCAGTTGACGCAGAGACACCATGGATGGTGTCAAAGGGATTGTGATTTGCACTTTCGCCGCTAGATTCAAAGCCTGCTGGGTCGGTTCGATACCAGCCAAAACGAACCCGATCGAGATGACAGCAAGCCTGAGCCCAAGCCATCGATCCCGCCAGCAGAGCACTGCAGACCATCGGTCTCTGAATCGTGCCGGCTTGCATTCCCTGCCCTCGCTCGAACCTCAGCAACCCCTGCATCTTGTGGTGCCGGAGGGGCAGTTGCAGGTGCATACCGCTCCCTATCGCGGAAGTTTCGGCACGGTGCTCAGTCAGGCTCTGCGTGCGGCCGGGCTTGGCAGCCGTGTTGCCGTGATGCAGTTTCTCAAGGGTGGTGTTGCCCAGGGGCCTGAGGCTGCGATCACACTCTGCGATCGCATGGTCTGGATGAGGCCTGCGGTGATGGGATGTCTTTCAGAACCTGCAGGTCCATCGGAATCCCCAACAGTGATCGCTGTGCAGGAGGTCTGGAAGGTCTGCAGACGCCACCTTGCTAGTGCTGATCTCGATCAACTGGTCTTGGATGAACTTGGGCTGGCCATCGCGCTTGGTTACCTCGACGAGGCTGAAGTCCGTGACAGTCTGGATGCCCGCCCCGGTTCCATGGATGTGATCATCACAGGACCGTCGATACCCGAATCAGTGATGGGTCTGGCGGATCAAGTGACGGAACTGCGCAGGGGTTTCTGATGCTCAAGAACGACCGCTGGATCACAGAACAGGCCGCAGCGGGCATGCTTGATCCCTTCCAGAAAGGCCTTGTTCGCCATCTTGATCCTGACCAGAAGCAGGCACCTGTTCTCAGCTTCGGATGCTCTTCATATGGCTACGACCTGCGTCTGTCTCCCCAGGAATTTCTGATCTTCAAGCATGTGCCTGGAACCGTGATGAACCCCAAGCGGTTCAATCCCGGCAATCTGGAACCCACAGAGCTTCACCATGATGAGGATGGTGACTACTTCATCCTTCCGGCCCATTCCTATGGCCTGGGAGTTGCGCTCGAAAAGATGAAGGTGCCTGCAAACATCACGGTGATCTGTCTCGGCAAGAGCACCTACGCCCGGCTGGGAATCATCGTGAACACGACTCCCGCTGAAGCCAGCTGGGAAGGCCATCTCACACTTGAATTCAGCAACAGCTCAGGAGCTGACTGCCGGATCTATGCCAACGAGGGCATCTGTCAGCTGCTGTTCTTTGAGGGTGATCCCTGTGACACCACCTACAGCGACCGGCAGGGAAAGTACCAGCATCAACCCGAGAGGGTGACATTGGCCAAGGTTTAGGAATCACTTGTTGATCAGGGCGCTAGCCGCGCCTTGTGCAGACGGTTTTTCTCGTACCAGGCGGCGAATTCCGGTGCCCAGTTCTGTAGGTGGGGCCACATCAGGTCGCAGAGCTCTCTGATCTCCTGCTGCGCATCGAGTTTGGAACGCAGATCAAGGAAGTGAAGAAAGGCCCTCAGGCTGAAACTGACGACAAAGTGCTGTCGGTAGTCAAAGGGCAGGATCCCTCGGGCGTGTTCCTCGGAAAACCCGTCGTTCAGCAGATCGCGATAGCGCTCTGCGGCCTGTTTGCAGAGACCGAGGTCCGTTGTGCGCTGTTCATCGGAATAGGTGTATTTCTTGCCCAGTCGATCGCGGTACTCGCCCACCGGTCGCAGGTAGAACACCTCCTCAAGATCGAGTTCTCCATCGGCAGCCCGACAGATGCGTTCGCCCGTGTAGCGCATTGATTGCACATCGAAACTCACCCCAACTCGGTGTGTCCGTGCCTGCTGCATCACGGAGTGTGGGAACCAGCCCACGTTCAGCACGATCTGGGCATGTTCCAGAGGTCCGTAATGGCCTTTCATGCCGCCCAGTAAGCGTTTAATGCAGATTTCCCCTGCTCTTGTTTCATTCGGCCACTGCTCACGTTCCGTCACCACGAACCCCTCGCTGTAGTCCTGGTGCATGCCGGCGTACACACTCTGCTGGGGATTGGGTGTCGCGGCGATCAGTTCGACCCGGAAGCGGGAATCCATGGGGTTTTGAGTTTCTGGTACGGAATGTCGGTCGATCATCGCCTCTTGGGCCAGGATCGAGCGGATTTATGAATGGCTTCGCGGACCGGTGGACTCCGCCGAGGCGCTTTCAGGCAGAGGGCTTGTGTCACCGACCCCAGCCAGAGCAGGAAGAGGACTGTCGCTCATCAGTGCGTTCGCGATGGAATCCAGCTCGTTCTCACTGCGACCTCCGAGTGAGCGACCACGCATTGTGCCGTCCGCGGAGAACAGGTTTAGCTGGGGGATTCCAGTGACCTCATAACGATCCGTCAGGTCAAGCCAGCGTGGATTGTCGATGTTGACCAGAACCACGTCCAGGTCGCCGCTGTGTCGTTGTTCAACCTCCAGCATGGCCGGAGCCATTTCGCGGCACACCTCGCACCAGTCGGCGTAGAACTCAAGGATCGTTGGCCGGCCGTTGCTGAGTGCCACCTCAGGCGTCAGCGAGCGTCTGGCGAGCTGATCCAGGGGCGATTCGATCGACCCGCCGTTGCGCACAAGAAAAAGGGTGACAGCAAGGGCCAGAGCTGAGATCAGCAGAAGCATTTTCTGCAGTGTGCTGAGGCTGGAGCTTGGGGCGCTGTCGGTCATCGCGCACTGACAACAATGAGTTCCACTCTGACAGGACAAACCGCTTGCTGTTGCTAGCGTCTGACCGCAGATGGCGGCACCTTTGATCGACGTTGGTCCGCCTCGAATCTGCTTCCGAGCCGATGCCCGTCCTGCGTTTCCTGCTGTTACCGCTTCGGGCTCCCCTGGTGATCGTTCTGTTCGTGGTGTCGATGTTTCTCGGCCATCACTGGGCGATCCAGGAGACCTGGCTTGCCGAGGCTCATTCGATTTCGGTGAAGACCTTCTGGGCTCTTGAGTTGATTCAGGCTGTGGTGGTGGTGGTGATCTGCACCATGCCCGACCTGCTGCTACGCCAGCTCTCGCTGCTGATGGCCTCGAGTCGTGTGCTCAGCCTGGTGGTCACCCTCACGTTGCTGATCACCGTGGGTTTGTACGTGCTCAGTCTCAGCCTCTTGTCGGATGTATTGATTCTCGGCTCGGCCACTCTGCTGGCAAGGCTTGATCTAAGCCGGATCAAAGTGGTGCCCCCTCCGCAGCTGACGGCGTTCTGGCTTGGAGTGATCGTGATCGCAGGCATCTGGATCGGCCATGGTCTGCCCAGTTCAGCGACCTCACTCGGTGCAGCGATCAGTGGCTGAGTCGTTGTTGAGATAAGCCCAGAGATTGCCCAGCACTTTCTTGGTGTAAAGCCGAGTTTCCGGGTAAGGGATGCGTTCCACCCACAGCTCAGGGTCCTGTTCGAGTTCAGCAGTCACCCAGGTGGCTGCGGCGCCAGGCCCTGCGTTGTAGCTGGCCACCGTCAGCCAAGGATTGCTCTGCCAGCGGTTCAGAAGACCTGCCAGATAGCGGGCTCCAAGAATTGAATTGCGAACCGGCTCACGCAGGTCATCGGCACTGAGCTTCTCGCCTGCCATCTCGTCGGCAGTGGCTGGCATCAGCTGCAACAGACCCACGGCTCCCACCGGTGAAGCCACACCGGGGGAGAACCGCGATTCCTGACGGGCGATGGCCTGAAGCAACTCCAGTCGCACGTTCTCCTGCTTTGAAGCTTCCTGAAACACAGGCAGCAGTGGTTGAGGATGCAGGCTGCTGTGCAGCAGATGGCGGTTGTTGCAGGTGGGTGAGACCAGTCGCAGACTTGCTTTCCACAGCCGGCTGAGTCCGTTCCAGTAATCATCCATCCCCAGCCGCAGTCTCCCTTCCGCCACGAGCCTCTGTGGTGATTGGGATGTTGTCCCTGCCTCACTGCGCCAGGTCTCCCAGGCTTCCTGATTTAGACCAAGTCGCCAGAGCTCATCGATCAACAGGTTTCCGCTCTCGAGTGGGCTCCATGTCTGAGCTGACTGCAGCCTGTCGGTCTCCGCGACAGCAGTCATCCTGTCCCCTGAGAGAACCGGCAAGTCGCCCCCCCCCAGCCTGACCTGGGCTCTCCAGGTGTAGTAGCCGGGTGGCTGCTCATGCGACAGCCTTTGCCAGATCCTGTTTGCCTCTTCGCTGCCACCGAGCTTGTCAATACTCATTCCCAGCCAGAATTGCTGGCGCGCTCGCAGTGGGTCAGGCAGCTGTGCGGCTGGGATGGCCTTCAGCCATGACCGCGCCAGTTCCCACTGATCCTTGAGGAGGGCTTCACGAGCCAGGTCCCATTGAAGTTGCCAGCTGGCCGGATGGTCTGGCCAGCGTTCCAGAACCATCAGCCCTCCTTCGCCACCGGCCAGTCGGACCAGGGCTGCTGCCACGTCCGCCGAACCTTGCTTGAGAAAGTCGGGCAAGGCGTCAATCAGTGCCTGTCTTGGACGCAGGGGCTCACTCAGCAGCGCTGCAGATTCCAGAGCCTCCAAGCTCTCAGGATGATCCTGGGTCAACTTCAGCAGCATCGCTTCTCCACGTTGCTGCTGCTCTCTGTCACCTCGCAGCAGCGCGCGTCCAATGGCCAGTGCAGGCTGCGGTGTCAGAGGTGTTCCCTGCAGGCAGAGTTGAGCTGATCGGCCATCACCGAGTTCGGCCAGTGCCGACGCCAGCTGCAGCCGTTGCTGATGCTGCAGCCCTTCCCCCGTGATCGCACTGCAGGCCTCACGCAGCAAACGGTCTGCCCCTGGCCAGCTGGCTCCCCATCGGGCCAGATGCAGGGCGCTTGACTGAACCCGAGCCTGATCGGCATCCGCCGGCAGTTCGGCAGCGGCTGCAAGTGCCGCTGGATGAGCAGGTTGAAGTCTGAGCAGCTCGTCCCTCAGCTGTGGTTGACGGTTAGCGAGGTGGTAACGGGCATCAGCACTGGCCACTGAGGTGGGAAAACGCCGCAGTAGAGCCTTCCAGCGGGCTCTCTCCTCCTGACTGCGTCCCACCGCTTTGGCCGCCAGTGCCTGTTGCTTGAGAGCGACGGCGGCCAGTGGAGCTGGCCCCCAGCCCTGTCCTCTGAGCAGATGCCTGCGCCTCTGGGGGGACTCTCTGCTGCGGCTGCTCAGCATCAGCGCCGCTTCACGCCGCTCCTGTGGGTTCACTGACCAGCGGTACTGCCGCCAGAGCTGCATATCGCTCAGCTCTGGCGTGATCGGAATGTGCTGATGACGCAGCAGTGAACGGCCGCCCAGGATGGCCAGAATGCTCAGCAGCGTGGTGCCGCCCAGAAGCAGCGGTCCTCGGATTTCTCGAGCGTTCAAGCCATGGCTGGAAACTGCTGGCATTCTGTGCCCAGCAAGATCGAAGTGGATGGCTGCGCAGCGTCGGCAACCGCGGCCCGGTCAGCGACAGCGCTTGCGCTGGACTGTGGCGTCCGCCGCAGCCATTCTGATCTGGGGCTTCCGCTGGCTCTGGCCAATGCAGTGGCTGCCGGGATGGGTGGTGTTTTTTGTGGTGCTGTGGGCTCTGCTGGAACTGGCAGCTGTTCTGATTGCCCCACGGCGATGGCGCTGATCGGCATCGTGCGGCTGTGGCCCTGTCACTGATGCGGCGATCACGTGTCTCAGGGCTCTTATGGTTCAGTCCACAAATGAGACCTCATGGCCTCTTCCGCCGTTCATCCGCTCGGTTCCTTGCAGTCTCCCGAGGTCAGTTTCGGGACAGATGGTCTGCGCGGCCGTGTCGGTTCGGCGATCACTCCCGCGCTGGCACTGCAGGTGGGCTTCTGGTGTGGACGTGTTCTGTCCCAAGGAGGTCCCGTTCTGATCGGGATGGACTCCCGCAGCAGCGGTTCGATGGTGGTGGCTGCTCTGACCGCAGGTCTTGCCGCTGCAGGCCGTGAGGTCTGGACGCTCGGTCTCTGTCCAACTCCTGCGGTTCCTGGGCTGATCCGTCGCTTCCAGGCTTCGGGTGGGTTGATGGTTTCGGCAAGTCACAACCCACCCGAAGACAACGGCATCAAGGTCTTCGGTGCCGATGGCAGCAAGCTGGGCACTGAGTTGCAACGCCGTATTGAATCGGGCCTGCGTGGAGAGTCGTTGGCTGCCGAGGCGATTGGGGCCTGCGGCGCAGCCAGCCACCGCCCGGACCTGCTGGATCATTACCGCGAGAGTCTGCTCAGCAGTGTTCAGCATCAACGGCTTGATGGTGTGCCGATCGTGCTCGATCTCTGCTGGGGATCAGCAACCGCCTGCGGTGCAGAGGTTTTTCGTTCACTCGGGGCCGATCTCACGGTGCTGCACGGAGTCGCTGACGGTGAGCGAATCAACGTGGGCTGTGGTTCCACCCATCTCGCACCGCTGCGCGAGGCGGTGATTGAACGTGGAGCGGCGATGGGCTTCGCTTTTGACGGTGATGCCGATCGCATGCTCGCTGTGGACGGTCGTGGCCGCGTTGTTGACGGCGACCATGTGCTGTATCTCTGGGGATCCGTTCTGCAGGACAGTGGTGCTCTGCCCGATCAGCGCCTTGTCGCCACGGTGATGTCCAACCTCGGGTTCGAGCGTGCCTGGCAGGCCAGAGGCGGACAACTGGAGCGCACTCCCGTGGGAGACCAGCACGTTCACGCTGCAATGGTGAGCAGTGGTGCTGCCCTTGGGGGTGAACAGTCAGGTCACATTCTGTCTTCCGCGCATGGCCTCGCCGGCGACGGCGTTCTCACTGCACTTCAGCTCGCGACGCTTTGCCATGGCCAGCAGATGACCCTGGCGGACTGGCTGGATCGCAGTTTCCAGGCCTATCCCCAGAAACTCGTGAATGTCCGAGTGACGGATCTTGAGCGCCGCAAGGGGTGGGCCAAGTGCACTCCTCTGCGCGATCTGGTTGATGAAGCGGAGCGCTCGATGGCCGGTGAGGGCCGGGTGCTGGTGCGTGCCAGCGGAACAGAGCCACTGCTGAGGGTGATGGTGGAAGCGTCGCAAACGGATGAGGTGGAACTCTGGACCGGACGCCTGGCTGAAGTGGCCGATCGACATCTCAACGTGGCCTGAGACCGGAACGGTCCAGGGCGCAGGCAAGAGCACCATCACAGGCATCTCCGCTGGCTGAGTGCCAGCGGCTGCCTGGCAGCAGGTCAATAACCGTGGCCTGCACCAGTTGATGAAACACCGGCAGGTGCTCCAGGGCTCCCCCTCGAGCACTCAGGGATGGAGTGTTCAGATCAAGTTCCTTCGCGGTTGCCGCCGTGGCCTCAGCAAGGGCCGCGGCCGATCGATTCAGGATGGTCAGCGCAGCGGCATCCCCTGCAGCAGCAGCCTTGTCCACCAGCGGCGCCAGTTTCGCCTGATCGGCAATCCCATGGCCAGGGCTGACTACAAGGGCTTTGAGATCGGCGGCGCTTTGACAGCCGAGCGCATTCCACAGCCATTGGCGCAGGGGCCCATCAGCAGCACGGCCATCGGCCATCTTCACGCTCAGCTGAAGCGCCTGCTGGCCGATGTCAAACGCAGATCCCGCGCCATCCAGGCGCCAGCCCCAGCCACCGCAGCGGTGCTCGCGACCGTTGGCGTCTCGTCCCACCACGATCATTCCCGTGCCGCTGATCAGCACGATGCCCGCCTGATCCGGAAAGGCTCCCCGCAGGGCGGTGCGTTCGTCACCGGTTGCCAAACAACGATCTTCCGGCAGCTCCAGTTCTGCAGCCAGAAGTGCACCCCCTCGCGTCTGAAGACGGCTCCCAGCCTCAATACCGCTGGCACCGATTGCTGCAGCTTTGATCGCCGCAGTTTCGCTGCTTGCCTGTCTGAATCTCCGCTGCCAGTCGAGTCGCGCGTTGTTGAGGCTGGAGCGGATCGCGGATCGGAAGCGCTCTTCGCCGTCTGCGGCATCGAGATGGCTGACCCCAGGGCCATCGCCATCGCCGAGTCGCTGCAGCTGACCGTCCCTCAAGACACTCAGCCTGCAACGACAGCGGGTCTGTCCGGCATCAAAACCAGCGAGGAGGGATGCTTCTTGATTCACAGGTTCCGGCGCATCTGGCTCAGTGTCGCCAGGCAGAACCAGCCGCTGATCTGCACTTCAGGGCGGAAGAAGATCGTGTCCGCCGCACCTTGCATCAGCAGTCCGGCGATCGCCGCCAGGCAGCCCAGACAGGGAAGAGCAAGATCCGACTCTGCAGTCAGTGCCCGCCAGCCATTGCGCATGCTGGCCACCCCAAGACCCAGGCAGGCGAGCAGGCCAGGGGCGCCAGTTTCCACGAGGATTTCAAGGGGGACTGAGTAGGCGCTGAGGGCGTTGAACTTCGGTTGCTGGTAGAGGGGATAAACACTGTTGAAGGCTGCATTCCCTGGTCCGATGCCAAGCCAGGGGCGGTCCTGGATCATGTCGATCGCCGCCAGCCAGACATTGATGCGGAAATTGTTGGAACTGTCGCCTCGCCCTGCCAGCAGACTGGCAACTCTGGTGCGGATCGGTTCCACCTGCGTGGCCGCAATGGCAAGAACCAAGCCAGCAACAGCCAGCAGGGCGAATGGAAGAAGCCTCCTCCAGAACGCTGGCCAGTGGCGGATGTAGCGCAGCAGCAGCAGCAGCAGCAGTGCACCGAGCGAGGCCACTATCCCCAGCCAGCCTCCGCGGCTGTAGCTGAACAGCGTTGCGGCACAGCCAAGTGCCAGAGCAGCTGCGGCATACAGCCTGGATCCCCAGCCGCGCCATCGGATCATCGCCACCATGGCGATGGGCAGAATCGGAACGAGATAGCCGGCCAGGAGATTGGGGTTGCCCAGTGGCCCGTAAATGCGGATGGTTCCCTCCGCCACCGAGTTGGGATCGGCCCAGCGAGCCAGTTCCTCCGTGGGGGCGTAAAGCTGACGCAGGGCCAGCACAGTACTCAGCAGAGATCCTCCCAGCAGAGCCGCGACCAGTCGATCCCACCATTCAGGTCTGACCTCCAGCAGCTGGCGCATCAGTGCATAGACGCCGAGGTAGCTGATCAGTTTCAAGAGTCCTTTGGCGGCGGCGCTGGGGACCGGTGAAACACCTGTGGCCAGTACCGCCACAGCCAGGAACAGCAGCAGCCAGCCACTGATGGCTCCGATGCGGGCGGGCGTCCGGGTGAGCGACCAGAGCAGCCAGAGCGCTCCACAGGCCAGCACGATCAGGCCCAGTCCAGCGCGGGTGAGTACCGGAAGGCCGACCATCAGCAGGATGAGCACGATGCCCGCCAGGTTGCTCAGGCGCTTCTGCTGTGCCTCAGAACTTGGCAGAAGCCCTTGCCAGCGCAGCAACCAGGGGACTGCAGCCTCAGCCATCAGTGATTGACAGAAACGTCAGCGGGATTATCGACCCGTTGCCAGGCGATCTCCAGTTCTTCTCGCTGCGGCAGAGGCTGAGTGTTGCGGCGGTAAAGCACCCTGTAGGCCTTCAGGCCCTGTTCATGCACATAGCGCTCGCGTTCCGTCGGCACCGGCAGCGGGTTGTCAGCCCGCCAGGGGCGTGCGTCCACGGCGGGGCGATCGAAACATCCGCTCAGTTCCACCAGGGTCACCATCGGCTCCACCACCTCAAGCACATCGCTCTGCAGGAACAACTCCCGTCCTGGAAGCAGTGCAGAGGCGATCGCCAGCAGCAGCGATGGCTGCAGCACCCGGCGTTTGCGGTGGCGACGCTTGAACCAGGGATCCGGGAACTGGATGCTCACCAGCTGCAACTGATCATCCGGTAACTCCGCCATCCAACCCTCCAGGCTGATGTTGGCGTTGCAGAACAGGTAGTGAAGATTGCTCAGAGCGAGCCGGTCTCGTTCACGCTGAGCTGCCAGCACCAGCGGACGCCTGATCTCTACACCCAGATGATTCCAGTCGGGTTTCAGCGCTGCAAGTTCAAGCAGACAGACGCCACGGGCACAGCCGATGTCGAGATGGATGGGGCGATTGGCTGCATCGAACAACTGATCGGGAGCAGGCAGCTCCAGAGGCAGCTGGAAGAACCGGCTCAGGGGATTGACGTGCTGCCGCATCAGGACTGGGTCGCACCCGCGGGCGGATCACAGCGCAACAGACCCCAGCAGGCAGTGTAGCCGTGAAGATGCGTCGCGCCTCCAAGGGGGCCGATCTCGCCGTTACAGAAGCCTCCTGCCACTGGAAGCTGGGGAAAGACATCGCGAGCGATGCTCACATCGCCGTCGGGACCGCCGAACAATCCGCTGCCCCTTCCCAGACAGGCGAAGAGCAACCCCATCAGCGGCGTCTCATCGCCGTATTGATCGCTGTGGGCCTGCAGCAGCTGGCGGGCTTCCAGCCGGGAAGCCTGTGCTTCTCGCAGCTGGAACTGCACGTTCTGGCCGGCACGAACGCGGTCGGCCACGGCAACCGCACCGTTGCGCGGGTCGACACCGATCAGATTGCGCACCAGAAAGGCCCTTTCCGGTTGATTCGCGGATCCATCGCTCTGATTCAGCCCAGCCAACATGGCATCGGCGATCAGTTCCTCTCGTTCCACACCCAGAAACAGTGAGTGCTGAACGAGTTCCCTGTCCTCGGCACTGAGATCGGCAAGCACACGCTGCAGGCAGGCCACAGGGCTGGCTCTGCGATCGCCGTCACTCAGTTCAAGCAGAACGTTGCGTTGCGCCTGTTCGATCGCAAACACCGGCCCAATGGGGCGGCATCCCTGGGCGACCATAGGGTCAAGGCTCCAGGTGCCGCCGATGCTGAGTCCAATCGCGCCTCCCACCACCTGCTCCTCATGGAGCAGAGAGCCGTGATCCCCATTGTGTGGAACGGCGATGCCTCCCACCTTGGCAATCCCGGGGTAGCCGTAATCGAGTCCACTGACTAGATCATTCACGGCGTTGCAGCCTGGGTCGAGCATGAGCAGCATCGAACGGCTCTGGGCAGGGGTCACCCCCACCCAGTCCTGCCAGTTCTGGGCGGGTCCATCGAGGTCGGGCAGCTGTGTGCAGTCCAGCCTGAAGCTGCTGAGTTCAGCTCCTGGAAGATTGAGCAGGCTGACGCTGATGGCTGCCGTGCGTTCCACTTCATGGGCCTCGCCGGAGGGCGTCGTTCCCACGACACCACCGCCGAGGCATCCCAGCCAGTGTCTTGCATTCAGTCGCTTCTGCAGCAGCGGCAGCAGGCGGGTCAGATCGCTCGCGAAGTGACTCGAGACAAACACCAGCGCAAGGTCCGCTTCAGCTGGGCCCAAAGCAACGGTGACTTCCCGCGCAGCTTCTTCCAGAGAAGGCTTGCTGGAGAGTGCATGTCGACATCGGGCCTGCTGCCCGCGGCTCCGGAGCCAGTCGAGGGGATTGAACGGAACCATGAACTGGACCTTACCAATCCTGTGGTCCTGCTGGATCACCGTGATAATGGCCCTCTGACGTGCCTGGACCGTGTCCGATTTCACAACACGCACCCTGGTGTGGCTGACTTATCGCCTGGGGGCGACCATCGCTCTCGGCATCCCTCTGGTGCTGCTGATCTGGTCAGGGCTGCGACGAGACCCTGCGCTGGTCCGCTTGCTGGGGATCTACTGGAAAGTGGCCAGTTTGCTGGCCATCAGCGTGCTGTTGCTCACTGATCAAAGACCGATCGGATACCTCACGGCATTTCTGGCACCTCTGCTGATGGCTGCATCACTTTGGTTCTGGGTGGATCTCAATGAGGAACTGGCCGACAGTCCTCCAGGCCGTGCACTGCCGATCACGGTGCGGATCTGGAGATGGGCTCTCACGCTGTTCGCCCTATTCGCTGCAGTCATGTCAGGTTCGGCACTGGGTTGCACCCGTCAGGTTGGAACTGATGCCTGCCGGGTCTGGCTGGAAGCGCCTCAGGGGCTTCATCGCGTTGCTGAACGGCTGTTTGATTTCGTCTTCGGCGGTGAGTGGACGATGGCTGTGGCCGCATTCATTGGTTACGTGGCACTGGTTGCCTATGCGGTCGGTTTGCTGCAGTGGGCTCTGGTTCGTCTGCCCAAGCAGGGAAGGGTCGCAGGGGATTTCTGATCATGGAGTCAATCGCCCTGGTTCAGGAGCTTGAAGAGCGCACACGTCTGAACCCTGATCGGGTGGTGAGGTTGCACGGATTTGTGCTGGATGAGCCATTTGAACTGTTGATCTTTCGTGGATTCAGCAGCAGCACAACGCATCCAACAGCCTTTGATCCTGATGCTTCGGTGCTTCCTGAGGACACGCGTCTGGAGTGGGCTGAACTTCTTCAGGGCCCACTGGATCCCGCCGGCGAAACACGTCTTGCCGGCCCTCTGAATCCGCAAGACCTGCTGACTCAGGCCAATTGGTGATCCCGACGCTCCAGAACACTGCAGCAACGGCCGCAGAGTGCCGGATGCTGGGTGTGCTGTCCGACGTCAGCTTCATAGTGCCAGCAGCGCTCGCACTTGAATCCACGTGCCCTGCTCACTTCGATTACTGCCGTTTCGCCTGTCTGGTTGGCCAGGAGCTCGGCCCAGGGCTCTCCACCTAGTTGCAGCTGGGAGACCAGCAGCCAGTCGCGCAGGCCATCCGCTTCGGCGTCGCCGTTTTCGTTCAACCAGTTGATCGCCGACTGCAGCTCGGCGTTGTGGGTCTCGATTCTGACGGCGGCCTCCAGCGATGCCCCGAGCTCCTGCTGGCTCCGGCATTCCTCAAGAACTCTGTTCACCGCTGCACGCAGCTCTCGCAGCCGCTGAATCGGTTCACTGAGGCTCGGATCGCGCCAGTCAGCTGGCACGGTTGGCCAGCCGCGCTCAAAAATGGATGTCTCCTCAACCTCGTAAGGGAGGTTCTGCCAGATGTCTTCGGCCATGTGGCAGAGCACCGGAGCGATCAGACCAGCCAGGCGTTCGATGATCATCGACATCACGGTCTGACAGCTTCGCCGTCGCCGGTCGGCGGGAGCGCTGACGTAGAGCCTGTCCTTGGCGATGTCGAGATAAAAGTTCGACAGATCGGTCACGCAGAAGTTCTGCAGCAACTGGAAGAAACGGAAGAACTCATAGCTCTCGAAAGCCTCCGTGATCTCATCCATCACCTCCGCAGTGCGCTGCAGCATCCAGCGATCAAGCAACGGCAGCTCCGCCACAGGAACGGCGTCGCAGGTCGGGTTGAAGTCGTGAAGGTTGCCCAGCAGATAGCGGCTGGTGTTGCGCACCTTGCGGTAGACATCGGCGAGCTGGCGCAGGATGCCGGCACCGATCGGCACATCAGCGGAGTAATCAACCGAGCTCACCCAGAGGCGCAGCACATCAGCGCCGTAGGCAGGTTCCTGCTTCTGGTTCTTGCCACCCTCGATGATCACCATCGGGTCGACAACGTTGCCCAGTGATTTGCTCATCTTGCGACCTTTCTCATCCAGGGCGAAACCGTGAGTGAGCACTCGCCGGTAGGGGGCGCCGCCGTTGACGGCAACGGATGTGAGCAGGGAGCTTTGGAACCAGCCTCGATGCTGGTCCGAACCTTCGAGGTAGAGATCGGCGGGGTAGCTGAGGGTCTCCCTGAGGCTGGAAACCGCAGCCCAGCTTGAGCCGGAGTCGAACCACACATCCATCGTGTCGGTGCCCTTGCGCCACTGATCAGCCTGGTCGGCGTAGGAGGGAGGCAGCAGGTCTGCCTCCTCCTTCTCCCACCACACATCAGCACCGTGTTCGCTGATCAAGGCTTCGATGTGAGCCAGGGTGTCGGCGTTCAGAAGGACGTCGCCTCCACTGCGGTTGTAGAAAACTGGAATCGGCACACCCCAGGTGCGCTGACGCGAGATGCACCAGTCACCGCGCTCTTTCACCATCGCTTCGATGCGGTTCCGCCCAGAAGCGGGAGTCCACTCGACCTGATCAATCGCATCGAGGGCCTGCTGGCGGAAGCCATCCACGGAGGCGAACCACTGTTCAGTTGCACGGAAGATCGTGGGTTTTTTTGTGCGCCAGTCATAGGGGTAGCGGTGACCGTAGGCCTCCTGCTTGAGCAGAGCTCCCGCCGTTTCAAGAGCATTGATGATTACCTGGTTGGCGTCCTTCAGGACGTTGAGGCCCGCAAATGGGCCTGCTTCCACCGTGAGCGTTCCTGCTTCATCGACAGGACACAGAACAGGCAGGCCGTTTTTCTGCCCTGTGTGAAAGTCGTCAACACCATGACCAGGAGCGGTATGCACCAGGCCAGTGCCTGATTCCGTGGTGATGTAGTCGCCACCGATCACCACGGGACTGGTGCGGTCCAGCAGAGGATGGCGGTATGTCAGTCCGGCGAGCTGTGCTCCCTTGACCGTGGCTTTGCAGACGAGTGGTCGTTCGAGCGTTGCGGAGAGGGAGTCGACAAGGTCTGCTGCAACCAGCAGCAGTCGTCCGTCGCCGTCGTCGGCCATGGCGTAGTCGAGCCGTTCATTGACCGAGACAGCCAGGTTGGCTGGAAGCGTCCAGGGTGTGGTGGTCCAGATCGCCACCCACAGAGCGTTGCCGAGTGCTTCGGCATCGCTCGGCAAGGTGATGCCCTCGGTCTTGAGGGCCTCGCGCAAAGCTGCGGGCAGTTCCACCGCCGGAAAGGCGACATACACGCTGGGGCTGGTATGTCCATCGGGGTATTCAAGTTCCGCCTCAGCCAGGGCTGTCCGCGAGCTGGGGCTCCAGTGCACGGGTTTGAGGCCCCGGTAGATGTGTCCTTTCAGGACCATCTCACCGAACACTCTGATCTGGGCTGCTTCGTAGTCCTTCTGAAGGGTGAGGTAGGGATGTTGCCAGTCAGCCCAGATGCCCCAGCGCTGGAAGCCTTTCATCTGGGAGTCAACCTGTTTGCGGGCGTAGGTGGCCGCCTTCTTGCGCAGCTTGATCGGGGTGAGAGCCTGGCGCTGCTCCTGATCCATCGACTGCAGCACCTTCAGCTCGATCGGCAGTCCATGGCAGTCCCAGCCGGGCACATAGCGCACCTTGCGACCCCGCAGGACCTGATATTTGTTGATCACGTCCTTGAGGACCTTGTTCAGGGCATGGCCCATGTGCAGTGGTCCGTTGGCATAGGGCGGACCGTCATGCAGGGTGAAGGTCGGACCGCTGTTCTGCAGGCCGAGCTTCAGGTCGATCCCTTTCTCGGCCCAGAACGCCTGCAGCTCTGGTTCCCGCTTCACGGCATTGGCGCGCATGCCGAAACCGGTCTGCAGCAGGTTGAGCGTGTCCTTGTAGGAGGGACGTCCTTCGGCGTTGGCGTCGCGCGTCTCCTTGCTCACGTTGGGGCAGCTGCAGACGGAATTATCCGTCTTCGCTGGCCGACTTGGCCGCTGCTGGCTCCCGCGACGTCTCCAGTTCGGGTGAAAGAGCCTTGTCTGATCTGTTGTTCGGCTCGGTTTGATCCGGACGAATCCAGCGTTTGCCGCTGCGGTTGCTGCCTTCCTCGCGGTTTGCTGCAGCCGGCTCTGGTTTGAGGCTGCCAACAGCAGCATTGATGTTGCTCAGCAGAGTGTTGATCGAGTTTCCGAGCTGCTGCAAGCTTGTTGACCAGCGTTCCCTTGACCGGAGTCTTTGCTGTTCCTCCTGGCTGAGACGCTGCCAGCGTGACTGCGCCACTTCAGAGCCCAGGCGACTGATCAGCAGAGCGCTGCAGATGACGGCGAGCATGGGCGCGCCGCGCAGACGGTCACTGCTGGTCACCAGGACTAGACCCAGCAGCAGCACAACACCTCCCCAGATCCCATCCCTGGGCCGGCTCAGTTCAGTGGCCAGCAAGGGCAGGAGCAGTACCGCCAGGCCCAGCAGCAGGCAGAGGTCTCCGGCGAGTGTGGCCAGCATCAGGACGTCCGCGTGTCTGAGTCCATTCTGATTCGCTGCCTAGAGTTGACATCTGCCCATCTGGCGGAATTGGTAGACGCGCTGGTTTTAGGTACCAGTGGCTTCGGTCGTGGGGGTTCAAGTCCCCCGGTGGGCATCCGTTTCCCTAATTTGGTCTCACTTACTGCGGTCAGCCAATCTCCCCCCGCTGATGACACAGGCCCTCGCACAACCAGCAACGCAAGGCGCTGAAACTCGGTTGCGCTCAGTGCCCCGCAGGTTTCTGGCACCTCCTGCAGCGCTGAACCTCACCCTGGCGCTGTTCTTCGGTGGGTATGTGCTGGCTGCTCTCACCATCTGGGGTTGGTTTTCAGCGGGTTGGCCTTTGCCAGTGCTGCTGATCACCGGTTTTTTGGCACTCCATCTTGAAGGCACGGTCATTCATGACGCCTGCCACAAGTCGGCGCATCCAGTCCCGTGGATCAATCAGGCCATGGGCCATGGCTCAGCACTACTGCTCGGCTTCAGCTTTCCCGTGTTCACGCGTGTTCATCTCGAGCATCACGCTCACGTGAATGACCCCTATAACGACCCTGATCACATCGTCAGCACCTTCGGGCCTCTGTGGTTGATCGCGCCGAGATTCTTCTACCACGAATGGTTTTTCTTCCAGCGCAGGTTGTGGAAACGCTGGGAGTTGATGCAGTGGGGACTTGAGCGTGGTGTGTTTCTGATGATCGTGATTGCTGCGGCCAAGTTTCAGTTCCTGCCCTTCATCTTCAATTGCTGGTTCGCTCCCGCCCTGATGGTGGGAGTGACCTTGGGTCTCTTTTTCGATTACCTCCCGCATCGACCCTTCACTTCCCGCAACCGGTGGAAAAACTCAAGGATTTATCCCGGTAGATTGATGAATTGGCTGATCATGGGCCAGAACTATCACCTGATTCATCATCTGTGGCCCTCTATTCCTTGGTTTGATTACAAGCCTGCCTACGAGGCAACCAAAGAACTTCTTGACTCCAAAGGCTCGCCTCAGCGTCTGGGGATTTTTGAAACGCGCCGAGATGGATACAACTTCCTCTACGACATTCTTGTTGGTGTACGCAGCCACAAGCGCCGCAGAGGAAAAATGCGTCGCGTGGCCAGATTCATGCCACTGAGACGATTGAGGAGACTTTGGCTCGGGTTTGTCAATCAGATCGCAATCAAAACTGAACAGCGACGACCTTTGTCCCGCTGATCATTCGGCCAGGATCTTCGGTACCCGGAAGAAATCACCTTCTCTCAAGGGAGCCTGATCCAGAAGTTCCTCACGCACCTTTGTTGGCTCCACTTTGTCCTCACGGGTGGCATTGACTACCTCCACCGCTCGGGTGGTGGGCGGAACCCCTTCAGTGTTCACGCCCTGAAGCTGATCCACGTAATCGAGGATGCGCTCAAGCTGCCCGGTGTAGGTGGTGATTTTCTCCTGAGGCAGATCGAGGCGGGCCAGATTGGCCACCTTGCGGACGTCATCGGCGGTGATCTTGCTCATTCAGCGCTGAGAAAGCTTTCAAGATCCTCGCGCAATGCCCGTGCGGCTGTATTCAACAGCTCCTGGCCATGTTCAGCCTTTGCCATGAAGGGGTCTGATCCCATGCGACCGTCCGGATAGCGGCGGCGGAAGTCCACCGGTCCATGTATCGATCCGCAGGGTGCTGGCTCTGGCAGCGGGCGCTGCTTGCTTACCAGGCTGTTGTGGAGATGCAGGGTGACGGCAATCTCGCTGGGTGTGGCGTGCTGTCCTTCCCGGTTGCCGTAGAGCTCACGGGCGCGCCGCATCACCGGTCCGGCCATGAACCAGTTCGCCAGCCGACAGCGCAGGCGTGGGGCAACCTTCAGACCGCGGCTTGCAGCCGTGCCGTAGGCCTGGGCAAAGGCAGCCTTGGTTGTGGCGATGTTGCCGCCATGGCCATTGACCACAAGGATTCTTTCGAATCCGTGGGTGGCGAGTGAGATCACGAGGTCATGGATCACCGCCAGCAGCGTTGCAGGCTGCAGGCTCATGGTTCCAGCAAAGCCAAGGTGGTGTTCCGCCATGCCGAAGGCCTGAACCGGCGTCACCAGAACGCCGCTCAGTTGACCCAGCTCGAGCGCCACGGCCTCGGCGGTGAGGGCATCAGTGCCGATGGCTCCAGTCGGGCCGTGCTGTTCGGTAGAACCAAGCGGAACGATGATTCCCTTGCACGTCTGCAGGTAGTGGTCAATGTCCGGCCAGGTCTGCAGTGCCAGGCGAATGGCATCTCTGCTGGAGGCCGGGCCGGGGAGGATTGAAGGCATGCCGGACGGGGCTTTGGCTGGATGATCGGTCTTGCGATGAGGAACTAGTGAGCAGTGCCGTTGCCGTCGTACTGATCCGTGTTGTAGTAACCGCCCTGGGTTCCGAAGAACATGGTGGCGGTCACAAACAGACCGCTGCTGAACAACATCACGGTGCCGAGGTTGAAGCCTGATAGTGCTGCATCCATGACGTCAGATACCTTTCTTCAAGCCTGGCAGCGGATCGCTGCTTGTCATCAACTGCATGCTGGGATCGTCATCGCCACCGATCTCGCTGCCGATTTTGGGTATCTCAAGCCACTGCCGCAGTCGACCCGTGATCCAGATGAATGGAAGGGTGTCTGCCAGAGCAGCGAAGGATTTGAACAAATAGCCGCTGGCGATGAACGAGATCAGTTGCGGTGCGACCGGCTCACTGGGCCGTACAGGCAGAACGCCCGATGCGTAATGGCTGATCAGCACCACGGCGCTTGTGTCCACCAGCTGGCTCACCAGTGTTGAGCCGTTGTTGCGCAGCCAGAGTGCTTTGCCGTTGCTCACCTTTTTCCAGAAATGGAACATGCGCACGTCCACGAACTGGGCTGTTAGATAGGCGGCCATGGAGGCGATCACGGATCCGAAGGCCAGGCGTTGGATTTCGAAGAAGGTTGCATCCGGAGCACCTTTCACGCCAGGTAAGACCCCTCCCAGCCAGAGGATCAGAACCACCCAGCCGTTAAGCAGCAGGCCAACCCAGACCAGCTGTGCGGCTTTCTTTTCACCCCATAGTTCACTGATCAGATCAGTGCATAAAAACGTGATCGGGTAGGGCAGGGCACCCACGGCCACAACGATGGGCCAGGAGCCGATGTGCCCCAGTTCGAGGAAACGGGTCAGACCCAGGATGTTGAGCATCCCCAGGGTTCCTAGGAAAAGTCCGGCCAGCACCAGAAAGCAGAACTCTCGCCGTTGCTGCAGGGCTGGATTCATCGTTGACTGTCGCCAATGCTTTCAGGCTGGCAGTTTCTGTTGTTCCGCGCTGTTGGCATTGGCCTTGATGGCTGGCTTGATGGGAGGAAGCTGAGGGAATGGAAAGGTCTTTCGCTGCACGCGTGGCGAGCGTTGATCGTGGTGGCTTGGGCGCGATCAAGATGAAAACGTTGGTAATTCCGCTGTCATGGCCATCGCGCCTAGTCGTGGACAGTTCCAATCTCTCCCTCAATCCTTCTTCTGCCGCCCTGCAGAGGTAGTGGGACCTGACTTGGTGGGCTGCAGGTTGGTGAAACTCCAGGCGGATGGCAGCTTGCTCTGGGGCGTGATTGTGGAGACGGAGGCGTATTCACAGGATGAACCTGCCTGCCACGGCTACCGACGCCGCTCACCGCAGAACGAAACCCTGTTTGGAGAGCCAGGGCGGTTTTATGTGTATGTGAGCTATGGCATCCACCACTGCGTGAATGTGGTGACGGAGCGCCCTGAATGGGCCAATGGCGTGTTGCTGCGTGCTGTGGCATTGCCTGATGAGCCTGAACGGATCGCGGCAGGGCCGGGCCTCTTGGCCCGCCGGTTTGGGATCGATCGCCGTTGTGATGCCCTTTCAGTCTGCGGAGACTGTGATCTCTGGATTGCACCCCGCCCGATCGAGCTGATCCACCCTGCTTTGGTCACCACCACCAGGATCGGGATCAGTCAGGGCGAGGATCTGCCTCTGCGCTGGTATCTGCAGGCCAGTCGCAGTGTCAGCAAACGTGCCCGAGGTGATCGCTCCCCGAGGCCCTCACAAGCTTTCTGCGCTGGTTCGCTGTGCAGCTGAACACTGCGGATCTACGATCCAACCAGGTGAGCTGACGTTCAGTTGAGCACCTGGACACACCGACACATCCTTGATCTCGCGGCCTTTTCCAGGGAAGACTTCGCGACTGTTCTGGAGTTGGCCCATCGGTTCCGGTCGATGCCTGTCACAGGTGCTCGTCGGTTGCCGGCGTTGCAGGGGCGCTTGGTGGCCACCCTCTTCTTCGAGCCCAGCACCCGCACGCGCAGCAGTTTCGAGCTGGCGGCCAAGCGTCTCTCGGCAGATGTCTCCAGTTTTTCGCCTTCCAGCAGTTCGCTCAGCAAGGGGGAGTCACTGCTCGACACCGCACGCACCTACGTGGCGATGGGAGCCGACATGTTGGTGGTGCGCCATCGCTGCACCGGTGTGCCTCGCCAATTGGCTGAAGCTCTAGAGCGCACGGGTGAGCGCACCGTGATCCTCAATGCCGGCGACGGTCTGCACAGTCATCCCAGCCAGGGTCTGCTTGATCTCTACACCCTGGCCCATTATTTCGATGCTGCTAATCCTCTGCCGGAGGCTTTGCACGGACGTCGGATCGTGATCGTGGGAGACATCCTGCATTCACGCGTGGCCCGCTCCAATCTCTGGGCACTGAGTGCCTGTGGTGCAGATGTTGTGCTCTGTGGGCCGCCCAGTTTGCTTCCTGAGGCTTTCGCCGACTTCCTCTCCGAGCCCCCTCCTGGTCAGGATCGAGACCCTGTTGCCAACCGTGGCACTCTGAGCATCTGCCGTGACCTGGATGAGGCCTTGGCAGGAGCCGATGCGGTGATGACACTCCGCCTGCAGAAGGAACGCATGCGGCAGCAGATGCTTACCGATCTGCATCGCTATCACCGCGATTACGGCCTCACGCATGAGCGGCTGGCTCGAGCTGGAGTTTCGATCCCCGTGTTGCACCCCGGCCCTGTGAACAGAGGAATCGAGATGAGTGGAGCCCTGCTCGATGATCTCAGTTCCACGCTGGTGGAGAGTCAGGTGAGCAACGGCATCCCGATCAGGATGGCGTTGCTTTATTTGATGGCAGCGGCGGAATCCTCCGTCGACTCACCTGCCTTAGGTTGAGGCGAAAGACCGGAAACCTGATTGGAGTAGTAGTCCATCGCTGCCCGCAGAGCGGCTCCAGGTTCTGAGATCGATGGGCCTAATCCTGGCGCCATCGGGAATGCTGCATCGGGAGAATCCAGACCCATGTGCTGACTTGGCATGCCCGTCAGCAACATCGATGCTCTGGCCTGAGACACCACCGCAAAAATCCACTTGAGCAGCAGTGAGAAGCGGTTCTCCTCATTGGGCATGAAGGCGAGGTGGGCAGCAGCCCACAACAGCCAGCCAACACCACCCTTGAACTTGAATCCGCGCAAGTCGGCGACGGCGTCGACGCGATCCAGCACCGCCATGCTGCCGAAATCAAACCAGCTGAAAGTCGGACGCGATCCACCGGCGACGATCGCGGCGATGTCCTTGCCCACGAAGCCTCCGGCCTGAGTTGCTGGTCCAGCCATCCCAGGCAGCTGATTGCCGTCTTTGGTGTGCTTGTAGCAGCAGAGGTCGCCCACCACACGGATTTCGGGATGCCCCTTCATTGAGAAGTCCGGCTCAACAACAACGCGACCGGCACGGTCCGTTTCGCAACCAACGGCATCTGCCAGTTGGCGCCCCAGGTGAGAGGGGCGCACACCGGCAGTCCAGATCACTGTCGCTGCCTGCAGACGGCGTTCCCCATCCGGGGTCCCAATGATCACTTCACCGGGTTGCATGCTTTGCACACGTCCCTTGAACAGGAACTCCACGCCCAGAGCCGCCAGGGATTTTTGCGCTGCCTTCGACAGCTCCTCCGGCATTGCTCTGAGCACGCGGTCGCCGGGGTCGACCAGAACAATCCTGGTGTCTTCCAGATTCAGCTGGCGGAACTCCTTGCGCATTGCATTGCGCATCAGTTCGGATGCCGCTCCTGCCATTTCGCATCCTGAAGGTCCGCCTCCCACGATCACCACGGTCTGCAAGAAACGACGTGCCTGAGGATCTGGTGACTGTTCGGCCTGCTCCATGGCCATGAGCAGGCGTCGCCGGATCTCCTCGGCATGCTCGAGGATCTTCATGGGTGGCGCGAAAGTCCGCCACTCTTCATGGCCGAAGAAGGTGCTTCCGGATCCTGTCGCCAGCACCAGGTGGTCATAGCTGTAGGCCTTGCCGCTGAAGATGATCTGCTTGTCTTCCGCCTTGATTTCGGTCACTTCCCCGAGCAGAACCTGCACGTTGCTCTGGCGTCCAACCAGCTGCCTCAGAGGTGTGGCGACATCACCACTGGAGACAAGCCCTGTCGCAACCTGGTAGAGCAGAGGCTGGAACAGATTGAAGTTGCGTTTGTCGATCAGCGTGATGCGCACGTCGGCCTTCGCCAGTGCCTTGCAGGCCCGCACACCAGCGAAACCGCCGCCGACGATGACGACATGTGGAGCGTCACGCAGCCTCTCTTCAGGTGGATCCAGCTCGAGGAAGAAATGCTCTCCAGACATGGATACAACCCTGACACTCTCAAGTCAGCGTATGGATCCTGGATGGATTTGTCCGCGTTCAAAAGAACGTCACCGCGTTCAAAGCAGCTTGAAGCCTTCAAGCAGCAATCCGTACAGCAGTCCGATTCTTGTCATGTCGAGCAACTGGCGGCCGAGGTGAGTACCGCGATCTCCGCCCCAGTTTCTTCTCACCCTCACCATCGTCTCCATCAGTCCCACGCTGAGCATCGCGGCGACGGGATCCATCAGCGAGAGCGCGCCGGACACGGTTGCAATGCCGTTGCCGATCATGAAACTTCCGGTGAGCGCAATCAACAGAAGCGATGAACGTCTCCATGGATTCGTCGCCCACAGATCCAATCTGGAACCGGCATCACCAAGTGAACGTTGAAGGCGTGTTGTCTGTAGACGCACAGTCAACGAAAACACCTCCCGATAAAGGGGCAGGGATAACAACCGATGATCCCCATCACCCGGCCCGAACCCTGCCATTCAATATATACACCATTTGTGGAGTAGTTGCCTCTATCAACCGCTACATATTGAGGCTTGCGATGCAAAAAGCCTGAAAATTGTCTGGTTCAGAAAATCAATGCTTTCGAAGAAAAGCCTGAACAGAGCTGTTTGGCAAGAGCAAGCACCAGGAATCAGTCGGATTCGGCTTTGGCTTTGCGGGAGCTTTTGCCTTCCAGCAGTTCCAGCAGTGCTTCCATTTGTGCCATCACGCCACGGACCTCTCCGGCCTCCGGAAGAAGCCCGTCCTCCATGACCCCCTGGTGCATTTCACGCAGTTCCTGGCGGATGTAACGAAGGTGGCTCACCACCTGCTCCCGTTTCGACTGAGACATCAATCGTGGCTTTCTCAGCCTCTCTTTTACCGCATGGCCTGAATCGAATGCCTTGTTCGGCCTTAGTCAGCGCCTGGCAAGGCCACTTGCCAGAAGAATCAGCCCAAAGGTCAGCAACGCCGTAGGTCGAACGAGCACTGACAAACAGGTGGTGGTGCTCAATGCGATGAGCAATGCAGGCCTGAGTGAGTGTCGGTTGCCGGTCATGGATCTGATCATGAATCAGCGTTTCGCAAACTTCGCCCTGGCCTCGGCGTAAAACGTTGAATCGATGCACTCAAGCTGACGCTCAATCGCCATTGATTCGATTCTCCGGCGAACTGCTGGCCGCACAAAAAAGGGAACTTCCTTGAGCGATTGCTCGGCTTCTGCACTCCAGTTCAACCTTGATCTATTGAGACCTGAATGGAGAATAGGGGATTCGAACCCCTGACCTCTGCGGTGCGATCGCAGCGCTCTACCAGCTGAGCTAATTCCCCGCGCAGCGCAACCTAGCGCCGGTGTTCCAGCGCTTTTAGATGCAAGATGAAGTCAGTGCCTCGTGCGTCCATGCCGATCACTCCGGAGCGACTGGCCTCCTTTGACGAGACGTCCGTCGCCTCATTGGCACGGCGTCTTGAGTTCGACGACTACCGAACTCCTTTTGAGGGACTGAGTGACTGGCATCTGCTGAGAGCTCTTGCGATTCATCGACCGGAGCTCACCACCCCTTACGCCCATCTGTTCGATCAGGAACCTTTCGACGAGGACTGAATCAATGTTGGGGCTGCTGCAGGGACGACGCGTGCTGGTGGCTGCCTGCGGAAGCATTGCGGCCGTGAAGACACCACTGATTGTCAGTGCGCTGGTGCAGGCGGGTGCTCAGGTTCGTTGTG
The DNA here is from genome assembly GCF_047304175.1 of Synechococcus sp. MIT S9503. Classification (GTDB taxonomy): domain Bacteria; phylum Cyanobacteriota; class Cyanobacteriia; order PCC-6307; family Cyanobiaceae; genus Synechococcus_C. The sequence continues at coordinate 2,465,529 of NZ_CP138955.1, forward strand.
TGGTCACTGCAAGCGCAGCACGCCTGGTGAGCCCTGTGGCGCTGGCAACGCTGAGCCGTCAACCCTGTCTGCAGGATGTTGACCAGTGGGATCCCGCCCGACCGCGACCTCTGCATATCGAGTTGGCGGAATGGGCGGATCTGGTGGTGGTGGCGCCACTCAGTGCCACCACCCTCTCCCGCTGGGTTCGGGGCGATGGCGATGGTCTGCTGGCCAGCCTCCTGCTGGCTTGTGAGTGCCCCGTTCTGGCCGCGCCGGCCATGAACACGGCCATGTGGAAGCACGCTGGCGTACGCCGTAACTGGGGTCTCCTTCAGGACGATCCGCGAGTGCTGCCCCTGGCGCCGGGAGATGGCCTGCTCGCCTGTGACCGCATCGGTACAGGTCGAATGGCAGATCCCGGCCGGATTGAACTGGCTGCGGCCAGCGCACTGTTGCAGGCCGATTCGCAGGGGCAGCTCAAATCCGACTGGCGTGGCAGACATCTGCTGATCAGCGCCGGTCCGACCCTGGAGCCTCTGGACTCGGTGCGTTTCCTGTCCAACCACAGCAGCGGCCGTATGGGGGTTCTTCTGGCTCAGGCTGCCCATCTGCGCGGGGCCACCGTCGACCTTGTTCATGGTCCGCTGCAGCTCCCTCAGTCGTGGCTGGAGGGTCTGCAGTGCCATTCCGTCATCGGAAGCGCTGAGATGGATCAGGCGCTTCAAGACCTGCAGCCGAAAGCGGATGCAGTGGTGATGTGCGCTGCTGTCGCGGATGTGCAACGGACCAGCACAAACGGCGTGAAGAAGCTGCCGAAAGAACGCCTGATCGCCTCGATGCAGGATGGTTGGCAGCTGGTTCCTGATCTGCTTCATGGCCTGGCCAGCAGGCGTCCCGCGGGACAGGTCCTGCTCGGTTTCGCCGCGCTGGCAGGACCTGACGAGCAACTTTTGGAGCTTGGCCGCAGCAAGCTCCGTGCCAAGGGCTGTGATCTGTTGATGGTCAATCCCATCGACCGACCTGGGCAGGGTTTTGACAGTTCCCTCAATGCCGGTTGGCTGCTGGGCCCGGGCGATCGGCATCAGCAGTGTCCACTTGAGGACAAGCTCGTGTTGTCTCATCGACTGCTCGACCGGCTGCTTGAGCTCAACCAGCCGTAGCCGAGGAGTGCTGTTTCAGCTGATCACGAAGTGTTTCCAGCACTGGCTGCAGCTTTGAACCATGCTCTGGCCTCAGTTGTTCTGTGCTGAGAACACTTCACGTTGTTGAGACGTGCAAAATGCTAGCCGGTGACGGCGTTTGAGCCCTGTAGGATCCTTTTCACCGGTGGACACCGTCATCAACCGGCGTTTCGGCTTCTCCTCCATGCGCATCCGACCCCTGCTGGCACTTGTGCTGGCCTTCTGTCTCACCTTCGTCACCGCCTGCAGCGGAGGTGCTCAGGCTGTTGATCGCTCGAACATCACTTACGACGACATCCGTAATACCGGCAAAGCGAACGATTGCCCCACGCTTCCTGAATCAGCGCGAGGCTCCATCTCCCTCACTCCCGGCAACGACTACCAGCTGCGTGCCATCTGCATGCATCCCAGTCAGGTTTTCGTGAAGGGTGAGCCCGCCAACAAGCGCCAGGAGGCGCAGTTCGTTGAGGGCAAGATCCTCACCCGCTACACCTCAAGCCTGGATCAGGTCTACGGCGATTTGGTCGTGGGTCAGAACGGCCTTTCCTTCACTGAGGAGGGTGGCATCGACTTCCAGGCCATCACCGTTCTGGTTCCAGGCGGAGAGGAGTTTCCGTTCACGTTCTCCAGCAAAGACCTGAAGGCCGAAGCTGAGGGCGCGGCCATCACCACCAGCACCGACTTTGAAGGCGAGTACCGCACACCGAGCTACCGCACCAGCAACTTCCTTGACCCCAAAGGCCGTTCACTCACAACCGGTGTGGACTATCCGCAGGGTCTGATCGGTCTCGGCGGTGATTATCAGGAGCTCGACCAAGAGAACAAGAAGCAATACATCGATGGACAGGGTGTGATGAGCATGTCGATCACACGTGTTGATCCCTCCACGGGTGAATTCGCCGGAGTGTTCTCCGCCATCCAGCCCTCTGACTCCGATATGGGCAGCAGAGAGACTGTGGATGTCAAGATCACCGGCGAGCTTTACGGCCAGCTTGAGGAGTCCTGATCCGCTCCAGAGGACTCATGCATCAAAAGGGGCTTCGGCCCCTTTTTTTGTGAGTGCCTGTTGCTGAATTCGCATCCCGTTGTCTGGGAGAATCGCGCCGTTTCCCAAACGCACTCCGGCCTGTCATGACTGCCAGCACTCCGTCCTCCCCGACCGGTGTGATCGCCCCCTACGGCGGCACCCTCGTCGACCTGATGGTCACCGAGAGTGAGAAGGCTGCTGTGAAAGCTTCCGCCACCACCAGCATTGAGTGCTCCGATCGCAATGCCTGTGATGTGGAGCTGCTTGTGGTCGGGGGCTTTTCCCCTGAAAGGGGCTTCATGCATCAGGCCGACTACGACGCGGTGGTGGCAGGGCACCGAACCACCTCGGGCTATCTGTTCGGACTGCCGATTGTGATGGACACCGACCGAGAGGATATCGCTGTCGGCGACAGGATTCTGCTCACCTACAAGGGGCAGGAGCTCGCGGTTCTGACGGTGGAGGACAAATGGGAGCCGGACAAGGTCATTGAGGCCAAGGGGTGCTACGGCACAACGTCGCTGGAGCATCCGGCGGTGCGCATGATTGCCACCGAGCGCCGTCGCTTCTATCTGGGTGGTGTGATTCAGGGACTGGAACTGCCTTCCCGCGTCTTCCCCTGCAAGACCCCTGCTGAGGTCAGGGCTGGTCTGCCGGAAGGGCAGGACGTTGTGGCCTTCCAGTGCCGCAACCCCATCCACAGAGCGCATTACGAGCTGTTCACCCGAGCCTTGCATGCCAGCAATGTGAGTGAGAACGCTGTGGTGCTTGTGCATCCCACCTGCGGTCCCACCCAGCAGGATGACATTCCCGGAGCTGTGCGCTTCCAGACCTACGAGCGGCTCGCTGCCGAGGTGGACAACTCCCGTATCCGCTGGGCCTATCTCCCCTATGCGATGCACATGGCCGGTCCGCGTGAGGCCCTGCAGCACATGATCATCCGCCGTAATTACGGCTGCACCCACTTCATCATCGGCCGCGATATGGCCGGCTGTAAGTCCTCCCTGAGTGGTGATGACTTCTACGGCCCCTATGACGCTCAGAACTTCGCCAAGGAGTGCGCACCTGAGCTCACCATGGAAACCGTTCCCTCGCTCAATCTCGTTTACACGGAGGAGGAGGGTTACGTCACGGCGGAACACGCCGAGGCCAGAGGGCTGCACGTGAAAAAACTCAGCGGCACCCAGTTCCGCAAGATGCTGCGCAGTGGCGAGGAGATTCCCGAGTGGTTCGCCTTCAGGAGCGTGGTTGACGTGCTCCGGACCACCTGAGCTCTCAGCTTCCTATTAACATTCCTTCATCCGAGGCGGAAGACCCTTGAACAAACGTTGGCGAAACATCGGCCTAGGGGCCCTGCTGGTGCTCGCGATCGTTGTGATCGCACCGGCTTTTTTTGGTGGTAACGGTGGCCCACAGCCCGAGGCTCGCTCGCTGCGTTACAGCGATTTTGTTGAGCGGGTCCAGGAAGATCAGGTCAGCCGTGTGCTTCTTTCTCCCGACAGGGGCACTGCTCAGGTCGTCGAGACCGATGGTCGCCGCGCCGAAGTGAACCTCGCGCCCGACAAGGATCTTCTCAAGCTGCTCACCGATCACAACGTTGATATCGCCGTACAGCCATCCCGCCAGCCCGGCGCCTGGCAGCAGGCTGCAACAAGCCTGATCTTCCCGCTGTTGCTTTTGGGTGGGCTCTTTTTCCTCTTCCGACGCGCACAGTCCGGTGGCGGTGGTGGCAATCCCGCCATGAATTTCGGCAAGAGCAAGGCTCGTGTGCAGATGGAGCCTTCAACCCAGATCACCTTCGGGGATGTTGCCGGCATCGAAGGCGCCAAGCTGGAGCTCACCGAGGTGGTTGATTTTCTCAAGAACCCTGACCGCTTCACGGCTGTCGGAGCCAAGATCCCCAAAGGTGTTCTGCTGGTTGGCCCTCCAGGCACCGGCAAGACTCTGCTGGCCAAAGCTGTGGCCGGCGAGGCCAATGTTCCTTTCTTCTCGATCTCCGGTTCGGAATTTGTGGAGATGTTCGTCGGAGTTGGTGCGAGCCGCGTCCGCGATCTGTTTGAGCAGGCCAAGAAAAATGCTCCCTGCATCGTGTTCATCGACGAGATCGATGCGGTCGGTCGTCAGCGTGGAGCCGGTATGGGTGGAGGTAACGATGAGCGAGAACAAACGCTCAATCAGCTACTCACTGAGATGGATGGTTTCGAGGGGAACACAGGAATCATCATTGTCGCGGCCACCAACCGCCCTGACGTTCTCGACTCCGCTCTGATGCGCCCTGGTCGTTTTGACCGTCAGGTCACCGTAGATCGACCTGACTATGCAGGCCGTCTGCAGATTCTCGGTGTGCATGCTCGCGGCAAGACCTTGTCAAAGGATGTTGATCTCGACAAGGTGGCGAGGAGAACCCCCGGCTACACCGGCGCTGATCTGTCCAATCTGCTCAACGAGGCAGCGATTCTTGCGGCTCGTCGTGACCTGAGCGAAGTCAGCAACGACGAAATCAGTGATGCCATCGAACGGGTGATGGCTGGTCCTGAGAAAAAGGACAGCGTGATGAGTGATCGCCGCAAGCGCCTTGTCGCGTATCACGAAGCTGGCCATGCTCTGGTCGGCGCACTGATGCCCGACTACGACCCTGTTCAGAAGATTTCAATCATTCCCCGCGGCAATGCGGGAGGCCTGACCTTCTTCACGCCAAGTGAGGAAAGGATGGAGTCCGGCCTCTATTCACGGACCTATCTGCAGAACCAGATGGCTGTCGCTCTCGGTGGTCGTGTTGCTGAGGAAATTGTCTACGGAGAGGATGAAGTCACCACCGGTGCTTCCAATGATCTCCAGCAGGTGGCGTCCACCGCAAGGCAGATGATCACCCGTTTCGGGATGAGCGACAAGCTCGGGCCCGTGGCACTGGGTCGCTCTCAGGGAGGCATGTTCCTCGGCCGCGACATCGCAGCTGAACGAGACTTCTCCGAAGACACTGCGGCAACCATCGACGAAGAGGTTTCGGATCTCGTGGCTCAGGCCTATCGACGGGCCACGAAGGTTCTTGTCGATAACCGTTCCGTGCTCGACGAACTGGCCGACATGCTCGTTGATCAGGAAACCGTTGACGCAGAGGAGTTCCAGGAACTGCTGATCCGCAGTGATGTCCGTATCGCCGAATATGTCTGATGCAGAGGAGGGCTTGATTCGTTCACTGCGAATCCAGCCTCTTCTGGTTGTTCTGCGTCCTGAGCCTGCTGACCTGGATGCTGCTTTTCCCCTCACCCGTCTCTGCCGGCAGCTTGATCAGCTGGTTGAGGCGGGTGTTCAGCATGTGGAGATCGCCTGGGTTGATCACCCCCGCTGGACGGATCTCGTCACGGCTGCGCGAAGTCGGCATGCATTTCTTTCATTCGGCGTGGCGTCGATCACGCGGCAGTCAGCCCTTCAGCAGGTGTCTGAACTCGGGTTCAGCTACGCCATGTCACCTCTGCTGAACGCGACGCTGCAGCAAACAGCGAAGCAGCTGGGGTTTCTGCTGGTGCCCGGAGTGATGACCCCGTCCGAGATCAGGCAGGCTTCCGATCTGGGTTGCCGTTTGGTGAAGTTGTTTCCAGCGAGCGTTCTCGGCCGCGGCTTTTGTCGTCAGATCGCTGTTCCGATGGGCAGTCTCCCGTTCGTCATCGCTGCAGGAGGCCTGCGAGCAGATGATCTTTTCTCCTGGCTGGAGTCGGGATATGACGCCATCGCTCTGGGACGAACCGTGTTTGAAAACGATGGTCTTGATCCAGCTCTGACCGCCTGGCTTGGCGCATGAGTTGTAGTAATGAGACCCATCTGCTACAGATAAGAGAGATGTTCCAGCGACAATGTCTCAGTTATCCATCAAGTTGAGCGACAAGGCTGATGCTTTGATCGCCCAGTTGCAGAAGGAAATTTTCAATCGGCGTCGCAAGAAGGTCACCGCTTCGGGCGTCGTCGAGACCCTGGTGGAAAGCGGGGCTCGTTCGCAGTCCGACAAGCGTTTCTCCACCTCCTGGGTCAACCTGATTCAGGACATTGAAAAGGCTGCCAAGCTCGCCAACGCTCACGGCAGCAAACCCTCTTCACTCACGGATGAAGAGTGGGTGATGGTGCTGAGCCATCGCAATCGACAGACCTCCGGCAAGGCTGTTCGTAAGCCGGCTGCCAAGAAAACCGCAGCCAAAAAGCGTGTGACTGTGAAGGCCTCTGCTGCCAAGGCTCCCGCCACAAAAGCAAAGGCTGCCAAGGCTTCGGCGAAGAAGCCCGCCACCCGAAAGGCAACCACAACCAGGGCTGCCAAGAAGGCCGGGACGGCGTCGACATCAGTCAGCACCGCTGGCAAGCCGCGCTCGGCCCGTCGAGCCCGTAAGACCACCAAGTCATCCGCCGCTGCTGGTTCAGTGGCCGGCCGCATGGCCAAGGCAGCAGCTCAGCTTGTGAATGGCACTGGCATCTCGTCAACGGCCCGTAGCTGAAAACGCTTGTGCAGCCTCACCAGAGGCTGCACTGACCCTGTTGTCTGAGCAGGTGGTCGGCGAGAACGAGATTCACCATTGCCTCCACCATCGGCACGGCTCTCGGCAGCACGCAGGGATCATGCCGACCCTTGGCTGCCAGTTTTGTGGCCTGACCTCGGTCATTGATGGTTTGCTGTTCCTTGCGGATCGTCGCTGTTGGCTTGAAGGCGACACGGATCACGATGGGTTCGCCGTTGCTGATGCCTCCCTGAATGCCGCCGGAGTTGTTGGTTGCTGTGCGCAGCCGACCCTCTTCGCTGGGCAGGAATGCGTCGTTGTGTTCACTTCCTTTCAGCAGGGTGCCGTCGAAACCTGAGCCGATCTCAAATCCCTTTGTGGCGGGCAGCGACATGACCGCCTTGGCCAGATCCGCCTCCAGCTTGTCGAACACAGGCATCCCGAGACCCACCGGGGGGCTGTGCACAACGCATTCGATCAGTCCACCACAGGAATCGCCATCGCGACCGATCGTCTCAATCCGCTCGATCATCCGTTCCGCCATCGCGGCATCCGGACAGCGCACGATGTTGGCTTCCACGTTTTCGCGTCTCACAGCATGGATATCCACGCTGGCTTCGAGGTCGTGAATCCGTTTCACCCACGCCATCACCTCGGTGCCGTGAGTCTTGCTCAGAAGCTGTCGGGCAATCGCACCGGCAGCCACCCGGCCGATCGTTTCCCGAGCTGACGCCCGCCCGCCGCCGCTGCGGGCCTGAATGCCGTACTTCGCCTGATAGGTCGCATCGGCATGGGAGGGACGGAAAGCAACCTCCATCTCCCTGTAGTCCTGGGGGCGCTGATCCCTGTTGCGCACCATCATTGCGATCGGCGTGCCCAGAGTCATGCCGTCCATGACCCCGCTGAGAATCTCGACCTGATCGGCCTCCTTGCGGGGTGTTGTGATTCTGCTCTGGCCGGGCCTGCGTCGATCCAGGTCAGCCTGGATCGCCTGCAAGTCAATCTCCAGCCGCGGCGGGCAGCCCTCGAGGATCACCCCCACACCGCCGCCATGGGACTCTCCGAAGGTGCTGATGCGGAAAAGGGTGCCGAAACTGCTGCCCAATGGAATGTTCTCTCTCGGTTGAGCGTAAGAGAGCTCAGATCAGCTCGCTCAGAGCCCCGGAAGGTTGCTGGAACTGGGGTCTGTCTCGAAGCATCTCGAAGTCGACGAAATCGAACCCAGGACCAACGCAGCAGCTCACCAGGGAGTACTGCCCTTCCGAGCGCGCAGCCATCCAGTGGCCGGCGGGCACCACATGCACCGGATTGTGCATCGACAGCACGTGCTGCACCGCGTTGCCCCCCTCCGGCTCGAGCGTCCAAAGACTCAGCGGAGTGCCCTGCAGGTGGGTCCACACCTCATCGGCATGATGCACGGCATGCCAGCGACTTCTTGAACCTGCATCGAGGAGATAAAGGATGCTGGTGATCGCCGCTCGTCTTTGGCCATCGTCCCGGGTGACCAGTGTCGAACTGCGATGGAGTTCACGGAACCAGCCCCCTTCTGGATGCGGCTCGAGGCTCCACTTCTGAATCAGTTGTTGCACCACCTCCATCGGTGAGCGGTTCGACGATGTGTCTTCTCCCCCAGATGACTCCATCAGTTCAGGGGTTTGATGAATCGCATCAGCCCCCAGCTGAGCCTGCCTGACTGGCCACCTTCAACCCAGTGGCCAAGTCCTGCATCCATTCGCTCCAGATAGTCGGGAGAGATACTGCTCTCGAGATCCTGCCGCCGCCGGCGCAACTCGATGCGGACACGGCTGTAGTGCTCGATCAGCATCTTGGTCTGATCATTCCAGTCTGTGCGCTTCAGCCCGGCTTCATTGCCCCAGCTGCGATAACGCTCAGGTGATCCGAGATCCGCCAGATGAATGCGATCGAGAATTGCCGTGAGGGAATCAGCATTCACCCCATCGGTCGCCATTGGGTCGGTCATGACCATCACGCCTCCCGGTTTCAGCAGACGTGCGGCTTCCTTCATCACCGTTCTGCGATCGCCTGAATGGAGGATGGCGTCCTGGCTCCAGATCACATCAGCGCAACCATCGGCGAGAGGCACCGCCTCGAAGGATGCGTCGTGAACGGTGATCCGTTCCGACAGGCGGGCCTCCTCATTCAAGAGCCGATGCCGTGCGTTCTCGACGGCGGAGATGTTGACGGCATCCACCCGGATCCCGGGACTGCTGCACAGCCGCCTGGCCGCCCCTCCATAGCCGGAACCGAAGTCGACCACACGCAGATCGTTTGTTGACTTGGAGTCCAGTGGCGTGCCGATCAGTTCAATCAGTGCGTCAACGGTGCGACGGCTTGCGGTTGCAATCGGCTCATCGGAACGCTCATACAGACCGATGTGAATGTCTTCGCCGCCCCAGATGCCTGCATAGAACCGATCGGCATCGTCGCTGTCGTAGTAGCTCGCTGCAGTGCTGGCAGCTTGCGAATAAGTGCCTGACATCGCTCAGATCGCTGTGAGATCGGTGTCGAACAGATACTCCTTCTCAGCGACATGAACGTAGAAATCAGGATCATCATGACCCCGTTGGTAGTCGCCGTAGCTGGTGATTCTCTGAAAGCCCACCTCACGCATCAGACGCCGCACGTACCCGTGGCGCAGCGGGAACATGTTCAGGTGATAGGTGCTGCCGTCGCTGAAGGCGTAGCGGAAACGGGCCAGTCCGTCGTCGACGTGTTCCGGCCCAACCTCCACGTCCTTGCCGCAGTAAACATTGCTCTTGCCGCTTGTGGAGGTTCCCTCCAGAAGGCGGTCATAGTTGCGGTGATCGAGAATCAGAATGCCGTTGTGCTTCAGCACGGCGTAATACTCGGCCAGGGCCTTGCGGCGGTCCCGTTCGCGGAACAGATGGGTGAAGGAGTTGCCCAGACAGATCACCGCGTCGTACTCACCGTGGATATCACGATTCAGGAAGCGCCAGTCGGCATGAACCGTGCGCATCAGCAGGTCGCGTTCGCGGGCGTTCTTGAAGGCACGGGCCAGCATGTTGGGGCTGCCATCCACACTCACCACGTCGAAGCCCTCGCGCAGAAGCCTCACGGAATGGAAGCCTGTGCCTGTGGCTACATCCAGCACGGAGCGGGCGCCATGCTCGTGAAGCAACCGCACAAAGAAGTTGCCCTCGGCTTCTTCCCTGGCATCCCAGTCAATCAGGCGATCCCAGCGGTCCGCGAACTGTTCGATGTATTCCTGCTGATAGTGATCGGTTTCTCGGACGCGTTCTGGTCGCTGCCCGAAGCGTTGCTCATCACCGGATTCCGCTGAAGGGTGGCTTCTGAGTGTGGTCATGCCGGTCGGGTCCTCTACTGCGCTGGGGCGGTGCGAAGGACAGCGCGGCGCTGTCTGACAGCTCGTCACCGACCCTCTGAGCTGATTCGACGTGGCGAACAGGGCTCAGTTCGCAACCTAATCACGGCGTTTGCAGCTGTCAGCTAAACGAATCGGGACATCTGCTGCCCATTGATGGTGGCTGATAGGTGATCAGCTGATCAGGCCACTGCTATAAGCAGCTCAGACCCGGGCGGAGGCTCTGAAGTGCACTCAGAGATCTCCATCAAGTCGGTCTGGAAGCTGTTCGGAGACTCTTCGCCTGAGTTGATCGCCCAGTTCCGCTCAGGTACGGATCCTGAGCAGCTGCATGCCAGTCACGGAGTGCGTGCTGCTGTGCGCGATGTCTCTATGGAGATTCACTCCGGTGAAATTTTTGTGGTGATGGGTCTTTCCGGGTCGGGAAAATCCACTTTGCTGCGGATGCTCAATGGTCTGATCTCCCCCTGTGAGGGAGAGGTCATTGTTCAGGGTCAGTCGCTCAAAGCGATGACGGCGCGGCAGATGGCAGCGCTGAGACGTCATCAGATGGCCATGGTTTTTCAGTCGTTTGCGCTTTTCCCTCATCGCAGCGTGCTCGACAATGCGGCCTTCGGACTGGAAGTTGCTGGTCTGCCGAGGAAGGCACGCCATGATCGCGCCATGCAGGCTCTGGAGCGGGTCGGTCTCGCGACCGAGGCCCGCAAACGACCACGTGAGCTGTCGGGAGGTATGCAGCAGAGGGTCGGCCTGGCCAGGGCTCTGGCCCTCGATCCGCCGATTCTGCTGATGGATGAGGCCTTTTCCGCACTGGATCCCCTGATCCGCAAAGACATGCAGGATCTGTTGCTGGATCTGCAGTCAGAGCACCGGCGCACGGTGGTGTTCATTTCCCACGACCTTGATGAGGCGATCCGGATCGGTGACCGCATCGCCCTGATGCATTCGGGCCTGCTGCTGCAATGCGATACAGCGCAGAGGTTGCTTCACAATCCCGCCAGTGACGCTGTCAGGCGCTTCTTCCGCGATGTTGATGTGGCTTCGGTTCTGACTGTTGAGGCCATTGCTCAGCCTCCCCTTCAGCAACTGATCTGTGAGCTGGGTGAGCCTCTCCCTGACCACGGGGATGTCACGGTGTATGTGACCGACCGTCTGCATCGTCTGCGCGGTGTGCTCCGGGCGGATTCCGGCTGGGTCGACGTCGGTGTCGTCAGCACGTTGTCCGCCGGCACATCCGTGAAGGATGCCACTGATGTTGTGGCGAAAAGTCCCGATCCAGTGCCGGTTCTGGATGATGAGAGACGGTTGCTGGGAGTGATCACTCCTCGCCAGCTTCTGCTGTCAATGGAAGGAGGAGGTTGATGTTGATCCTTGCTGCAGCGCACCAAGCCGGTTGGCTCGGTCAGGCAATCGATCTGGGCGTTGAGTGGTTGCTGGCCAATGCCCAGGAACTGTTTGATGTGGTCAAAGTGACAGTGCTGGGCCTTGTCTCCATCACCGGGTGGCTGCTGGAGTGGCCGCCGGCCTGGCTGTTCGCCCTGATCACAGCGGCAGTGGGGTTCTGGCGTGTCAACGGGGGGTTCGCCCTCTTTGTTCTGCTCGGCTTCAATCTTGTGCTTTCCATGGATCTGTGGAGCGAGATGATCTCCACTCTCTCGCTGGTGCTGACGGCATCCGGCCTTGCTCTGCTGATCGGACTTCCCCTCGGCATCCTTTCAGCACGATCACGACTGACCTGGAGGCTGGTGCGCCCCTGCCTGGATCTGATGCAGACGATGCCGGCGTTTGTCTACCTGATTCCCGCTGTGATGCTGTTCAGCACCGGCGCTGTTCCCTCAATTCTGGCCACGCTGATCTTCGCGATGCCACCGGTGGTTCGTCTCACGCATCTGGGAATCACTGAGGTTCCTGATGATCTGATCGAAGCGGGCCGCTCCTTCGGCTGCAGTGATCGACAGCTGCTCTGGAAAGTTCAGATGCCCAGTGCCGTTCCCACCGTGATGACCGGTGTGAATCAGACCATCATGCTGGCTCTTTCAATGGTTGTGATCGCCTCGATGATCGGTGGCGGCGGTCTTGGCGATGTGGTGTTGCGTGGAATCCAGCAGCTTGATGTGGGAATGGGTTTTGAAGGCGGGATCGCCGTGGTGATTCTGGCGGTGATCCTTGACCGTCTCAGTCAGAGCCTGGCGGGGCGTCGTGGATCCTCACCGCAGCAGCGTCTGCGCGGCTGGCTCGCTCTGTGGAGGGCGACATGAGCGCTCGACAGATCCGACGAAGAGCTTTTCTGCTGGGAGGCCTGGGGATTGCGGGAATGTCCGCCGCAAACCTGGTGAAGCTCAGTGAACCCCGCTCTTCTGTGAGTTCTTCAGCCACGTCTGGCGGGGGTGGACTGGAAAGCTCTCGCAGTTCGCTTCCCGGCTCTGCATCAGCTCGGCCCACTCTGCGTCTGGGCTGGTCACCCTGGGCTGACGCCGAGGTGGTGAGCCTGATCGCGCAGAGCGTGATTCAGCAGGCTTATGACGTGAATGTGGAGCGTGTCCTCGCCGATATCGGCATTCAGTACGCCTCACTTGCCCGCGGTGATCTTGATCTGATGCTGATGGCATGGTTGCCGTTGACGCATCGAGACTATTTCCGGCGCGTGCGCGAACGAGTCGTCGATTTCGGTTCGATGTATTCAGGGCGCCTGGGATGGGTGGTGCCCGAGTATGTGCCTGCATCCGAACTCTCCTCCATCCCAGATCTTCGCGATCCTTCTCTGGCCGCCCGGTTCGAGAATCGCGTGCAGGGTATTGACCCCGGTTCGGGTCTGAATCAAGCCTCGGCCTTGGCACTCAAGACCTACGTCCTCAAGGATCTGGAGCTGGTGTCATCCAGCAGTGCCGCCATGACGGCTGTGCTTGATCAGGCCATTCGCCAGCAACGCTGGGTGATCGTCACCAGCTGGACTCCACACTGGATGTTCGCCCGCTATCAGTTGCGGTTCCTGCAGGATCCGGAGCGGGTGTTCGGAGGAATTGAGTGGATCCACGCACTTGGCCGTCCGCAGCTGGATCTGGAGATGCAGGATATCGCCGGCTTCCTCACCCGTTTTCATCTACCCGATCAGGAGATGTCTGATCTGCTGCTTCAGGCCAATGACCGAACGGCGGAGGCCGCGGTGGAGGACTACATCGCTTCGCATCAGGCTCGCGTTCGCTACTGGATCACCGGCGAGATCGCCTCGACATGACAGACCCATTGATCCGACGTCTAGCCGTTGTGCTGAATCATGTACCCACCGTCTACCAAAAGCATTGATCCGGTGATGAAGGCCGCCTGATCTGACAGCAGCCAGACCACTGCGTTGGCGACATCGTTCGGTGTTGCCATGCGCCCCAGAGGGTGGAGCGCGGAGGCATGTTTTCTGAGAGCATCTGGGTTGTCACTTGCAGCAAGCGCCTGGTGTGTGAATCCACCATCCACCCAGCCGGGTGCAACGTTGTTCACGCGGATGCTCTTTGGTGCCAACTCGCCGGCCGCGGCATAGCTCAAGCTGAGCACGGCTCCCTTGGAGGTGGTGTACGCGCCTCCATCAGCTGAGCCGATGAACGCTGACACACTGCCGAGGGTGACGATTGAGCCTCGTGTGGATTCCAGATGGGGGATGGCAGCTTGAATGGCATGGAAGGTTCCGTCCACATTCACCGCCATCACATGCTTCCAGTCTTGATGACTCTGACTTGAGAGAGGGCCGGTGCGCAGCACGCCTGCAGCGGTGACAAGTCCCCTCAGGGGGCCCAGCTCCTTGACCGCACTGTCCATAACCTCTTTCACCATGTTCTGATCGGTGACATCCATTTCGAAGCTTTCCGCCACTGCACCATTGGCTCTGCTCTCATCAGCAACGGCGTCTGCACCCTCGATGTCGGCGTCGCAGACGGCGATGCAGGCGCCTGCCTGCACTGCCTGCTTGGCGATGGCACGACCGATCGACCCCGCACCACCGGTTACCAACACCAACCCGCCGCTGAGGTCAATCGTGGTCATTGCACTGGATCAATGACTGTTGTTCAAAGGATGGATCCAATCAACGCCTCCGGCATCAGCTGCCCGGGAGTCTGAATGTGCCTGGATTTGCGCAGGCTCGACGTCGCGCCACTCAATGGCAGCGTGGACCTCTGAATTGAAAACAAGCCATCAAAAAGCCCCCTCTCACGAGGGGGCTTTCCGATTCAGCTAAAGCTGAATCTCTTGGAGACTTCAGCCTCAGCCGATGGCGGGAGCTTGCAGAGCCACAGGAGTGGACTCAGCAGCAGCCAGGTCGAGGGGGAAGTTGTGAGCGTTGCGCTCGTGCATGACTTCCATGCCGAGGTTGGCGCGGTTCAGAACGTCAGCCCAGGTGTTCAGGACGCGGCCCTGACCATCAAGGATGGACTGGTTGAAGTTGAAACCGTTCAGGTTGAAGGCCATGGTTGACACGCCCAGGGCGGTGAACCAGATGCCGACAACGGGCCAGGCAGCCAGGAAGAAGTGCAGGCTACGGCTGTTGTTGAAGGAGGCGTATTGGAAGATCAGGCGACCGAAGTAACCGTGGGCAGCCACGATGTTGTAGGTCTCTTCCTCTTGGCCGAACTTGTAGCCGTAGTTCTGGGACTCGCTCTCAGTGGTCTCGCGGACCAGGGAGGAGGTCACCAGTGAGCCGTGCATGGCGGAGAACAGTGAACCACCGAAGACGCCAGCCACACCAAGCATGTGGAAGGGGTGCATCAGGATGTTGTGCTCAGCCTGGAACACCAGCATGAAGTTGAAGGTGCCGGAGATGCCGAGGGGCATGCCGTCAGAGAAGGAACCCTGACCGAAGGGGTACACCAGGAACACGGCGGAGGCAGCAGCCACAGGTGCGCTGTAAGCAACGCAGATCCAGGGGCGCATGCCGAGGCGGTAGGAGAGTTCCCACTCGCGACCCATGTAGCAGAAGATGCCGATCAGGAAGTGGAAGACAACCAGCTGGTAAGGACCGCCGTTGTACAGCCACTCGTCGAGAGAAGCAGCTTCCCAGATGGGATAGAAGTGAAGGCCGATGGCGTTCGAGGAGGGCACAACAGCACCGGAGATGATGTTGTTGCCGTAGATCAGGGAGCCGGCGACGGGCTCACGGATGCCGTCGATGTCGACGGGGGGTGCTGCGATGAACGCAACGATGAAGCAGGTGGTGGCAGCCAGCAGGGTGGGGATCATCAGCACACCGAACCAGCCCACATAGAGGCGGTTGTTGGTGGAGGTGACCCACTCGCAGAACTGCTGCCAGCCATTAGCGCCGGAGCGCTGCTGAATGGTGGTGGTCATGAGAACGGAAAAGAATGTCTCCGAGGAGACGGTTACGGAAGGGCAGGAAGCCCTGCCAACGCTGATTGTAAAGCAACATTGCGCAAGATGTCGCCTGCTTTATGAAGCCGACATGAAGAACCGTTGAGAACTTCCACGGGCGACAGCGGGAACTCAGTTGTTAGCGTCCGCGCCATGCAAGGCCTTCTGCCCCAGCCCGAGCTTCTGCCTCAGCCCAAGCTTGCCGATGAGAGGGTGCTGCTGGTTCGACTGCCCTGCAATCCCATCTTTCCGATCGGCCCGATCTACCTCGCCGATCATCTGCACAAGTGTTTCCCCGGGGTTCCGCAACGCATTCTCGATCTCGCTGCATTGCCCGTTCTGGATGTGCATCGGGTGCTGCGCATCACCATCGATCAGTTCCGTCCCACCCTTCTGGTGTTCTCCTGGCGTGACATTCAGATCTATGCACCCGTGGATGGCAGGGGGGGGAATCCGCTTCAGAACTCTTTTGAAGTGTTCTATGCCCGCAATCCTCTGAAGCGACTGCACGGCGCCCTCGGGGGCCTCCGGCTGATGACCAGTCATTACGGGGAACTATCGCGGAATCAGGCTCTGGTCAGACGCGGGCTGCGGCGGGCCAGGCGGCACCGCCCTGAAGCCAAGGCGGTGCTCGGTGGAGGAGCCGTGAGTGTTTTCTATGAACAGCTCGGGCGATCTTTGCCGAAGGGAACGATCGTCTCCATCGGTGAAGGTGAACCGCTGCTGGAGAAACTTCTTCAGGGGCAATCACTGGATGGCGAGCGTTGTTTCGTTGTTGGTGAGCCGCCCCGGCCCGGGCTGATTCACGAACAGCCGGAAAGTCGTCCGAAGACGGCCTGCGATTACGACTACATCGCCACCATCTGGCCGCAGCTCGGCTGGTACCTCGAAGGGGGTGATTTCTACGTGGGCGTGCAGACCAAGCGTGGATGCCCACACAACTGCTGTTACTGCGTCTACACCGCTGTGGAAGGAAAGCAGGTTCGCCTAAACCCTGTTCAGGAAGTGGTTTCGGAAATGCGACAGCTCTACGACAGAGGCGTCCGCGGTTTCTGGTTCACTGACGCTCAGTTCATCCCAGCCAAGCGATACATCGAAGACGCCAAGGAGCTCCTGCGCGCCATCAAAGCGGAGGGACTCACAGACATCCGCTGGGCGGCTTACATCCGTGCCGACAACCTGGACCCCGAACTGGCGAAGCTGATGGTGGAGACCGGGATGAGCTATTTCGAGATCGGGATCACCTCGGGCTCACAGGAGCTCGTGCGCAAAATGCGCATGGGCTACAACCTGCGCACTGTGCTGGAAAGCTGCAGGATGCTCGCGGATGCCGGTTTCCGTGATCATGTCTCGGTGAACTACTCGTTCAACGTGATCGACGAACGTCCGGAGACGATCCGTCAGACCGTGGCATATCACCGTGAGCTCGAGCACATCTTCGGTGCCGATCTCGTTGAACCGGCGATTTTCTTCATTGGCCTGCAGCCCCACACGCACCTTGAGCAGTACGGGTTCGATCAGGGACTGATCAAGCCCGGCTACAACCCGATGAGCATGATGCCCTGGACTGCGCGCAAGCTGCTCTGGAATCCCGAGCCGATGGGAAGCACCTTCGGAACGATCTGTCTGGAGGCCTTTGACCTCGATCCCTCCGATTTCGGCCGAACCGTGATGTCATTGCTTGAACGTGATTACGGCGTGGCTCCATTGCAGGAGGCTCTCCGGGCGCCGCTTCAGGGCCGGGCCGCTCTGGCCAAGGCCGTCAGCTGACGCCAGAGCAGAACGCACAGAGCAATGATTCCCACTAGGCCCCCCAGTGGATTGGCATGAACACCACCTGGCCCGATGAGCCAGACGGGAGCACTGGGTGAAATCTGCAGAACACCTGATCGCAGCGCGAACCAGCCACCGACCAGCCCACCATGGAGACCGATGCAGCCCCAGAGGGAGCCTCCATCCAGGCGTCTCTGCACAGCAAGAATCAGCCCGAGCAACAACAGGCCTGTCAGCAGACCGAGCATTGGAAACACACCCTGATCGAAGCGTGTGTGCGCAAGGCTGAAGATCGCAGCCTGGCCGATGACCGCCGTTCTGGGACCACTGAGTGCGTTGAGTTCACCCCAGAGCCAGCCGCGGAAAACCAGTTCCTCCGCCAGTCCCAGCCCCAGAAAGAGCAACAGCGCGTTCAGCGCATCGGCTGCGGTCAGCTCACCGAGCCAGCGTCCCCAGGAGCCCAGCAGCAGGGGAAGGCAGATCAGTGCCAGCAGCCCCGCTGAGCGGAGCAGTCCCCGAAGCAGGCAGGTACCGGACGATGCTTCATCGCGCCGGCTGCGCAGCCCCAGCGCCAGCCAGGGTTGACGGCTGTTCCAGCGAAGACGGACCCAGCCGGGCAGCACCAGGATGAACAGAACGAAGGTGATCACCGTGCCGATCAGGGAGATCTGCGAGCCCGAGGCATCGGGCATCACCCGGCCGATGGGTTGGGCCAGCAGCCATCCAAGCCCGTACAACGCTGGAATCAAGGTGATCGCCACGATCCAGCGGGGACGAAAGCTCAGCAGTCCACCCCAGGCGTTTGCAACGGGATTAACGATTACTCCTCCGGCTCGATGGTGCTGGTGAGTCCTTTCCCCTTGAGAGTTTCGCAGTAGAACTCAGCCGGCTCGAGGTCACAGACGATCACCAGCCCAACACCCGTGTTGTGCGCTTCGAGCATCACCGCCATGCAGTCCTGCTCACTGAGCTGGGGTACCACCTGGCGCAGGGTGGTGACCACATACTCCATGGAATTGACCGGATCGTTGTGAAGCAGCACCTTGTATCGGGGGGAGCGTTTTCGAACCTTTTCCGGCGCCTTGTCCAGAACAGCTGCTCCACCTGGGCTACGGCTGGGGGTGTCCACCGCCATGACCATGGATCTCGGATGTTGGCAATTTAGAGGGACTGGGAGCACAGCGAACGAGTCAGAGGGCCTTGATCCGCGCCATCGCGGTGTCGACATTGTCGCGACTGTTGAATGCCGAGAGGCGGAAGTAACCCTCGCCCGCCGCGCCGAATCCGCTGCCGGGAGTTCCGACAACATTCGCCTGGTTGAGCAGGTGATCAAAGAATCCCCAGGAATCCATCCCGTCGGGAGTCTTGATCCACACATAGGGAGCATGTTCGCCGCCATAGATGGTGAGGCCAGCTGCGCTGAGTTCGCGGCGGATGATTGCGGCGTTCTCCATGTAGAAGGACACCAGATCTTTCACCTCTTGCCGGCCCGCCTCGCTGTAGACGGCTTCAGCGCCGCGCTGCACGATGTAACTCACACCATTGAACTTGGTGCTCTGACGCCGGTTCCAGAGACTCCAGAGTTCAACTTGCTCACCATCGGAGGTTTTGCCTCTGAGTCCCTTGGGGACAACGGTCAGTGCGCAGCGCGTGCCTGTGAACCCTGCATTTTTGGAGAACGAACGGAATTCGATGGCGCAGTCACGGGCTCCCTCAATCTCGAAGATCGAGTGGGGAAGGCTGGGGTCCTGGATGAAGGCCTCGTAAGCGGCGTCGAACAGGATCAGGGATCCGTTGGCACGGGCGTAGTCAACCCAGGCCTGCAGCTGTTCCCTCGTCGCCACTGCACCTGTGGGGTTGTTGGGAAAGCACAGGTAGATCAGATCCACCGGTTCGCTGGGGATCTCGGCAGTGAAGCCGTTGTCGGCACTGATGGGCAGATAGCTGAGGCCTGCGTAGCGACCTTCGTCTCCGGATTCACCTGTGCGACCGGCCATCACGTTGCTGTCCACGTAAACCGGATAGACGGGGTCAGTGACGGCGACCTTGTTGCCCTCTCCGAGGATGTCGAGGATGTTGCTGCTGTCGCACTTGGATCCGTCGGAAACGAAGATCTCATCGGCGCTGATGTCACAGCCTCGTGCCTGGAAGTCGTGCCTGGCGATGGCGTCTCTCAGCCAGCCGTAACCCTGTTCAGGGCCATAACCATGAAATCCTTCCGCGGTTCCCATCTCATCGATGGCCGTTTTCATCGCTTCCCGACAGGCCAGTGGCAGCGGCTCCGTCACGTCTCCGATGCCCAGGCGAATCAGTGCTGCATCGGGGTTGGCGGCGCCGAAGGCCTTCACCCGACGCCCGATTTCAGGGAACAAATAGCCCGCCTTGAGTTTGAGGTAATTGCCGTTGACCTGGACCACAGAAAGACCGATTTCTGCGGGCATCCTGCTACATACGATGAAGAAAGTCGGGTCGGCAGACCGTGACAGTCGCGCTGAATACCTCCACCACTCCGGTGTCGTTTGACGAGCTGGTTGATGCGGGCATCAATCGACCCGCTCGCTACATGGGCCATGAACTTGGAGTCGAGCCAAGGGACTGGAACGGTGCGAGAGTCCGCTGGGCCCTCACCTACCCGGAGCTGTATGAAGTCGGCTCCAGCAATCTTGGGCACATCATCCTCTATTCGATCCTCAATGCTCTTCCCGGGCAGGTCTGTGATCGTTCCTACCTGCCTGCAGCTGATCTGGCCGAACGCCTCAGGCAGCGTGAACAGGCACTATTCGGTGTGGAGAGTCGCTGGCCTCTCAATGCGTTCGACATCCTCGGCTTCAGCCTGAGTTACGAGCTGGGTGCCACCAACATCCTGGAGATGTTGGATCTCTGCAGGGTCCCGATCCGGGCTGCAGATCGGGGAGACCTCCCTCTCAACCACCCTGGGGCCCCTCCACTGATCTTTGCGGGTGGGCCGACTGCAACCAGCAATCCGGAGCCTTATGCCGCCTTCTTCGATTTCATTGCTCTGGGCGATGGTGAAGAGCTGTTGGCGGAGATCGGCCTGGTGCTGGCCGAAGGCAAGGAGGCAGGACTGACCCGTTCAGATCTGCTGCTTGATCTGGCACTGGTGCCAGGGGTTTACGTGCCTTCTCTGTATGCCCCAGGGAAGGATGGAGTCAGCCTTGAGCCGCTGAAGCCAGGCTTGCCCAAACGGGTGCTTCGCAGGGTGGCCACGCCGATGCCCCATTACGCGATGGGGCTGGTGCCCCACGTGGAGACTGTCCATGACCGGCTGACTGTGGAAATTCGCCGGGGCTGCACGCGAGGTTGTCGTTTCTGCCAGCCGGGGATGCTCACCCGGCCGGCCAGGGATGTGGAGCCTGAAGCCGTGATCGAGGCTGTCGAGACAGGCATGCGTCAGACGGGGTACAGCGATTTTTCACTGCTTTCGCTCAGCTGCAGTGACTACCTGGCGCTGCCGGCCGTCGGTGTGGAGCTGCGCAATCGACTGGCCGATCGCAATGTCACCCTTCAGCTCCCGAGTCAGAGAGTTGATCGTTTCGATCAGAACATCGCCCATATCCTCGGTGGTGCCCGTCAGGCCGGCCTCACGTTCGCCCCTGAGGCAGGCACCCAGCGTCTGCGCGACATCGTCAACAAGGGTCTCACCGACGATGACCTGCTGCAGGGGATCCGTACCGCCATGCAGAACGGATACCGCAAGGTCAAGCTCTATTTCATGATCGGACTCCCTGGAGAGACCGATGCCGACGTGCTCGGCATCGCCGAAACCTGCCGGATGCTTCAGGAGTGTTGCCGGGATCTGGGACGTCTCAGCCTGAACATCACCATCAGCAATTTCACGCCGAAGCCCCACACTCCCTTCCAGTGGCACAGCGTTTCCACCGCCGAGTTCCTGAGACGTCAGCAGCTTCTGCGAGATGCAGGTCGACGCCTTCGCGGAGTGCGTTTCAACTTCACGGATGTGCGCCTCTCGGCGATGGAGGATTTCGTTGGCAGGGGAGATCGGCGGCTGGCACCTGTGATCGAGGCGGCCTGGCGAGCTGGGGCAGGAATGGATGCCTGGTTCGAAGCTCTGGATCGCACATATAACGCATGGACCAGAGCGATTGCTCATGCCGGCCTGGACGGTCGTTACCGGCAGATGGAGCTCGGCGGTTGGTCGGCGGTGTCGGCTCTTGACCGCGATGATCTCAAGACCTTCTGCCGGCAACCCCTCCCCTGGGATCACATCGACAGCGGTATCGATAAGAACTGGCTTGCAGAGGATCTGCAGCGTGCGCTTGCCTCGACCGTTGTGCCTGACTGTTCGTTTGATGGGTGCAGCAGCTGCGGTGTCTGTGGCCCCGAGCTGGGCCACAACATCGTGGTGGCTCCACCGACGGTTCCCTTGGCCAGGCCACAGCAGGCGCCGCCGAGTGAACGTGCCAGCCGTATCCGCTTTCGCTTCAGCAAAACCGGTGCGATGGCGCTGCTCAGTCATCTCGACCTAGTGCGGCTGCTGGAGAGGGCTTTACGAAGGACCGGGCTGCCTGTGAGCTTCACAGGTGGGTTTCATCCCCTGCCGAGACTGCAGCTGGCTCTTGCACTCCCACTGGGTGTTGAAGGAGAGGGTGAATGGATGGACCTGGAATTTGTCGAGCCTGTGGATGCAATGCAGGTGATGAAGCTCTGGCAGCAGACTCTGCCTCCCGGATTGCATCTGATCTCCGCTGATCCGGTGCCCGTTTCGTCGCCCAGCCTCGCTCAGCAACTGCAGGCCAGTCGCTGGCGCTTCGTGCTCAGCTCCAGCGAGCCGTCGTTGGGATCAGATGCCACCCTCTGGTCGCAGGCCATCACGGATCTGGTCTCACAGAACGAGCTGATCTGGGAGGACACCGACAAGAAGGGACGGCCTCGTCGTCGGGATCTCCGTGGTCTGCTGCGGGAACTGCACCTGCTCCATTGGACGGTGGCCTCACCCGGTTCAGGAGGCTGCAGTGTTGAGCTGGAGCTACTCGCTGCCGTTGATCCGCAGGGACGCAGCCTTAAGCCAGCACAGCTGCAGCTCTGGCTTTCACATCAACTGGGTTCAAAGTTGTCACTCTCCCGTGTTCGCCGGGTGGAGCTCACTCTGGTGCAGTGCTAAATTCAATTGAGGACTTCCATCCGGAGGCTTGAGCCACGGATCAGTCCCGGTCTTCTTGTCCCTTCTTTGTTTGGAACGAGAGGCCTAAGCCTCTGCTCCAGCCAGCGCCAATGCGCTGATGTGGATCGGCCATAGGAGTGACTTACTCCGTGCCATTCCGACCTCAGGGTCTCTTCAAGCAATTTCAATTCACCCCCGTGCAATGGGCCCGATGGCTCGTTGATCGGGATCTGTCCTGACGGACGTCGTCAGATCCTGTTTATGCCCCAGCAAATCGTCATCGCTGAACAGCTGCGCGTCGCGGCGGTTCTGAACGATGATCGTGTTGATGAACTGATCGTGGCGCAAGGTCGCTATCAGATCGGTGATGTTTATCTCGGCACGGTGGAAAACGTGCTGCCCGGCATTGATGCCGCGTTTGTGAATATCGGTGAGAGTGAGAAAAACGGTTTCATCCATGTCACCGACCTCGGTCCACTGCGTCTGAAAAAAGGAGCTGCCGGGATCACGGAACTGCTTGAACCCCGCCAGAAAGTGCTGGTTCAGGTGATGAAGGAGCCCACCGGGACCAAGGGACCACGTCTCACCGGCAATCTTGCTTTGCCTGGTCGCTACCTGGTGCTGCAGCCCAGCGGTCAGGGCGTGAACATCTCACGACGCATCAGTGCAGAAGGGGAACGCAATCGATTGCGAGCGCTTGGAGTTCTGGTGAAACCTCCCGGTGCCGGTCTGCTTGTTCGCACTGAAGCCGAAGGCGTCAGTGAAGACCAGCTCATCGATGATCTGGAGTCCTTGCTGCGCCAGTGGGAGGCCATTCAGAAAGCCGCTGAAACAGCGGCGCCTCCGGTGCTGCTCAATCGGGATGAGGATTTCATCCATCGCATCCTTCGCGACCACACCGGCCCGGAGCTGACGCGTGTCGTTGTGGACGACGCCGCAGCGGTGGAACGTGTGGCCAACTTCATGGGACAGGAGGGGGCGAATGTGTCTGTGGAGGCTCACAACGAATCGAGTGAGCTGCTCGAGCATTTCAAGGTCAACGCCGCCATCAGAGATGCCCTGAAGCCGAGGGTGGATCTTCCATCAGGCGGCTACGTGATCATTGAACCCACGGAAGCTCTCACGGTCATTGACGTGAACTCGGGATCCTTCACTCGCTCCGCCAACGCCAGGGAAACGGTGTTGTGGACC
This sequence comes from Synechococcus sp. MIT S9503, assembly GCF_047304175.1. GTDB lineage: Bacteria > Cyanobacteriota > Cyanobacteriia > PCC-6307 > Cyanobiaceae > Synechococcus_C. The sequence continues at coordinate 2,489,023 of NZ_CP138955.1, forward strand.
AATTGCGAGGCTGCCGCAGAGATCGGGCGACAGCTCAAGCTGCGCAACATCGGTGGTGTGATCATCGTCGACTTCATCGATATGGATTCCCGCCGAGACCAGCTGCAGCTGCTGGAGCATTTCATGACATCCATGCGCGATGACTCGGCGCGCCCCCAGATCGCTCAGCTCACTGAGTTGGGATTGGTTGAGATGACGCGCAAGCGTCAGGGGCAGAACATTTATGAGCTGTTTGGACGTCCCTCTCCTGGTTATGAACCCGTCCTGCCAGGTCAGGCTCTGCCCCAGCCACAGGCGTCCGCCACCGGTCTCGTGAGATCGTCGGCTTCGGCGAGGGCGGAAGTCTCCGCAACATCCGACTCAGGTGGCGGCCGTCGCCGCCGTGGCGGCCGAGGTCGTGCCAACAGCGCCGTCGGAAATTCTGTCGTTGAATCCGGTCTGGAGCCGACTGTCGCCGTTGAATCATCGTCCGAGGCCACTGAGCCTGCTGGTGCCAATCGGCGTCAGGATCCTGAACTGATCGCTGTTCCGATGGATGATGATCAGGAGAAGGTCTACGGCTGGCTGGGTCTGAACCCTGTGCTGCTCCTGGATCCACCGCCTGACACCGACAATCTGCTGGTGCGTGTGGTGCGACCGGGAGAAGATGCTGACGCTGTCCTGGAGGAAGCCCGACAGCAGCTGGCGGCCAGTTCAGGGCGCCGCCGTCGCCGCGGTTCCCGCGGAGGTCGCGGTGCAGGGCGACAGGCTTCAGCGGCATCGGTGTCGGCTTCAGCATCCACTCCGGGAGTCTCGGCCGATGCTCCGCTGCTTGTTGAAATCACTCCTTTGGAGGGATCGGCTGACAACGCGGCCCCGTCTGATCCGCCGCCCCCTGCAGAGACTGAGTCAAAGGCACCTGAGCCTGTTGCAGTTGCGGTCGCCGAGCCTCACACGTCTCCTGAGGAGGCGCGTCCGGGTCGCCGTCGCCGCCGTTCCTCCGCTGCCAGCGAGTGATTGTCGGCGTTGACGAGGTTGGCCGTGGATGCTGGTTCGGACCTGTTTTCGCTGCGGCTGTCAGCCTTCGCGACTCCGCTGCGCAGGAGCTCTCCATTCTTGGCCTGACTGACAGCAAGGCCCTGTCGCCAAGACGACGGGCTGCCCTGGTGCCGGAGATCGAAGCCCGTGCCACGTGCTGGGCACTTGGCCAGGGGTCTGCCAGAGAGGTGGACACCAAGGGCATCAGGGTGGCGACTGAACTTGCCATGCTCCGTGCTCTTCAAAGGCTTCCCCAGCCCCCTGAGCTGGTGCTTGTGGATGGTGTTCTCACCCTTCGCCCCTGGGCCGGACCGCAGCGCACCATCGTCCGCGGCGACAGTCAGGAGGCATCGATCGCTGCCGCCAGTGTTCTGGCTAAGGAAGCGAGAGATGCGCTGATCCGCCGGCTTGCGCAACGATTTCCTGGTTATGGACTGGAGCGGCATGCTGGTTACGGCACCGCTCAACATCGCGCGGCTCTGCTGGCTTCAGGACCCACCCCGATGCATCGTCACACGTTTCTAACCAAGCTGTTCAGAGGTGTCTGAATCTGTCTCCTGCTGCTCAGTTGACTGCAGACACCAGTCCTGAAAATCCCTGACCAGCTGACGCCCGACCCGACCTTTGATCGTCATCAGGATTCCGCTGAGAATGGACTCTCCTGTGCTTTCCAGCACCCGTTTGGGAATCAGCTTCAGCAAGGGCGGCTGACTCACATTCACACCAAGCCTGGCCTCACCCTTCAGGCCCTGATCAGCGACTTCCAGCACTGCTTCCAGACTCAGCTCGAAGTCATCCACAAGGCCAACTCCCTCAATCGTTGCGTCGGTTGCCTGGATGGTGATGATTCCATCTCCATGCTTGATTCCCAGCCATACCACTGGACAGACCTGGAGCTGAAACACCTTCAGAGTGGTGAGGTCGTAGCGGTAGCGCCCTGGCTCGATCCTGTCGATCTGGCGAGCATCCAGAAGAGCCCTGATCACTCGGTCTTCCTCTCGCAGGTAGCTGCGTAGGCGCTCAGTCTGGTGTTCGACCGGCAGATCTAGATGTTGGCTGGCGCGGAAGGCAAGGGTCATGCCCCTTGTGCTGACGCGGCATGATCCTATCGATGCAAGTGCTTGGATCCATGCCGATGCGGATCGCGTTTCTTGGGCCGGAAGGCACCTACGGTGAGCGCGCAGCCCGGGAAATGCTCCGGCTTGAGCAGATCAGTGCGGCCGAACTGGTGGCTTGCACAGGGCTTCGTTCAGTGGTCAATCATGTTGCTGATGGCCGTTGCGAAGCCGCCGTGGTGCCGGTTGAAAATTCTGTTGAGGGTGGCGTCACGGCCAGCCTCGATGCTCTCTGGTCACATTCCGATCTCTGTATCCGCAGAGCGCTGGTTCTTCCGATCCGGCACGCTCTGCTCGGCAGTGGTTCGATCGAGGGTGTGACCGAGGTGCTGTCACACCCCCAGGCCCTGGCGCAATGCAGTGGCTGGCTGGCAACCCATCTTCCTCAGGCGCTACAGCTGCCAACGACGTCCACAGCCGAAGCAGCCAGGATGGTGAAAGGCAGTCGTTTCAGAGCTGCGATCGCCGATCGTTCCGTCGGGGAACTTCAGGGCCTGACGGAACTGGCTTTCCCGGTGAATGATGTCGCTGGCAACAGGACGCGTTTTCTGCTTCTGCATCGCGGTGAGCGTCTGCGCAATGGCCAGGTGGCCAGCCTGGCGTTTTCCCTGCACCGCAATGCCCCTGGTGCTCTGATCGAAGCTCTTCAGGCCATTGCTGGCCTGGGGTTGAACATGAGCCGAATCGAGTCAAGACCCTCCAAGCGGGAGCTCGGCGAGTACGTGTTCTTTGTTGATGTGGAGTTGCCAATCGCAGCAGCTGATGCCGTGCTGATGGAACTGCAGACTCTTCTTCAGCCGTTGTGTGAGCATCTGGCTGATTTCGGCGCTTATCCCAGCTCGGAGTTCACCTGATCGGAAGACAAACGGAACACACCGAACTGCATCATTCCCCGGGCAAAAGCCCAGCGCATCAGCAACATGGTGGGAGCCTCCCGCAGTCCCTGCAAAAGAGCAGGTGGGCCGAGTCTCAGCACTGCGGCGGGCCTGCGGAACCCTTCCAGAATCGACTCATTCCATGACGGCAGTGTGGCTCTGGTCCAGTCATCGGTGTCCACCAGTCCATGCCGTTGATTGCTGGATTCCAGGTTCTGCCTGAAACCGGGAATGCTGGAGAATTCCGGGTGAGCCCACTGGGTCAGCAGCTGATGCATTACCCAGCGTTCGCGGGCATCGAGTGCGCCATCGCGAGGGTCACGACGGTTCCAATCTGCGGCTGCAAGCGTGCCGCCCGGCTTCAGAACCCGTAGAAGTTCGTCGGCGAAGCGCTGCTTGTCAGGCATGTGCGGTCCTGCCTCCACGGTCCAGACCCCGTCGAATGTCCCGTCCTCAAGCTTCAGATCCAGCGCGTCCATGACCTCAAACCGGCAGGACAGATTGTCGGGCGTCAGGTCAGTGGCACGTTTGACCTGCGCCGGACTGATGCTGATTCCCAGCACATCAAAGCCGTAGTCCCTCGCGAGGATCCTTGCACTGCCGCCGATCCCGCAGCCCACATCGAGAACTTTCGATCCCGGTGGCAGGCGATCCAGTCCGCTCCAGTGCACCAGTTCATGCACAAAATCCGCCTTGGCCTGACGGAAATCACGTCGAACCGGAGGATCGCCGTAATGCCCGAGGTGCACGTGTTCACCCCAGAGGGTTTCAAGAAGCCGGTCCTCTGTCCACGCGTCGTAAGCGGAGGCGACGCTTTCACTGGAGTGATAGGTTCTGCTGCGTCTGGTCCAGAGTGCGTAGGCACCGGCTGCAGCGGCGAGTCCGATGACGGCCGGACCAAGAAAAGTGGAAAGAGACATCAACCGTTGCCTGAATCGGCGGAGGAAAGGGTGTCGCGCAGCACTGTGCGTGCCGCAAGTTGACGACGGGTTTCATCGAGCATTTCGAACTCCTGTTCCAGTCGGGACCGGGTGCTCGTGAGTTCCAGCAGCTCCTGCTGTTGATCTGCCACAGGACCACCGAGGTGGGCCCCGATCCAGAACGAAAGTTCTCTCGGCAGGTCAGGGAGATCCTCCGGCAGTGCCGTGGGGGAATCGGTGAGCTTGCCGGTCAATTCGACCACATCCCGCAGAGCCTTGGTGACTGATTCACTGAGGGTGTGCAGCTGGTCGATGTCAGCTTCCGGATCATCCTCAATCCAGCTCACCATCGCACTGCGGAAAGGGGTCTCGCGGGTCACGTTGAGCACTCTGAAACGCTGCTGCCCAAGCGTCACGATGTTGCTACGACCATCATCACCAGTCTGGTGCTGAATTACCTCAGCGCAGCAGCCGATGCTGGCCATGCTCTGACTGCGTGGATCCCAGCGAACAACCCCGAAGCGGCGGTCACTTTCAAGAACGCTCTGCAGCATCATCCGGTAACGCGACTCAAAGATGTGCAGCGGCAAAACGTCGCTGGGGAACAGAACGACGTCCGGCAGAGGAAATAAAGGCAGTTCTCTGACGGACAGGTCAGCCACACATGAAACAGTCGAAGGAAAGAATCTTAGGCAGCTGACCAGGTGATCGTGCTCGGCTCAGAGCTTGACCTCGATGTCCACTCCACTGGGCAGATCAAGCTTCATCAGAGCATCGATCGTCTTTGCGGAAGGGCTGTAGATATCAATGATGCGGCGATGCGTGCGGGTTTCGAAATGTTCCCGTGAGTCCTTGTCCACATGAGGTGAGCGGAGCACGCAGTAGATCTTGCGCTTGGTTGGAAGAGGAATCGGTCCGATCGCAGTGGCTGCAGTGTTATCGGCGGTTTCAATGATCTTGTCGCAGGACAGATCCAGCATGCGGCGATCAAACGCCTTCAGGCGGATGCGGATCTTCTGCTGGGCAATTGCAGTGGACATGAAGCGCGAAGAAATCTCCTGGGGAGATCACGAGAGGTGGATTGTCGAGGTGCGGATCGAGCGTGTTGAACAACGTTCGATTCATTTGGAGATAGTAAAGGATGGTCTGACAGGAATCAGGCCATCCTTCTGTTCATCTCTGATTCAGATCACTCGATGATCTTTGAGACCACGCCGGCACCAATGGTGCGTCCGCCCTCGCGGATGGCAAAGCGCATGCCCTGTTCGATGGCCACTGGACAGATCAGCTCACCGGTCATCTTGATGCGGTCTCCAGGCATCACCATCTCCACATCGCTGCCGTCGTCAGCGGTGAAAGCGGTGATCTGACCAGTCACATCAGTGGTCCGGATGTAGAACTGCGGGCGGTAGCCAGCGAAGAAGGGGGTATGGCGACCTCCCTCTTCCTTCTTCAATACGTACACCTCACCTTCGAACTTGGTGTGAGGGGTGATGGAACCGGGCTTAACGAGCACCATGCCGCGCTCGATTTCTTCCTTCTGAATGCCGCGAAGCAGCAGGCCCACGTTGTCGCCGGCCATGCCCTCGTCGAGCAGCTTGCGGAACATCTCCACGCCGGTGACCGTGGTCTTGCGGGTGTCCTTAATGCCGACGATTTCGATTTCTTCGCCGACCTTGACCATGCCGCGCTCGATACGACCGGTCGCGACAGTGCCTCGGCCGGTGATGGAGAAGACATCCTCGATCGCCATCAGGAAAGGCTTGTCCACCTCTCTCTCAGGCTCTGGAATGTTGGCGTCAACAGCCGCCATCAACTCCTCGATCTTGGCCTCCCACTCAGCCTCCCCCTCGATGGCCTTCAGTCCGGAGACCTGAACCACGGGGATGTCATCACCGGGGAAGTCGTAGCTGGAGAGCAGTTCGCGAATCTCCATCTCCACCAGTTCGATGATCTCTTCGTCATCGACCATGTCGCACTTGTTCAGTGCAACCACCAGAGCGGGAACGCCCACCTGCTTGGCCAGAAGGATGTGTTCCTTGGTCTGGGCCATAGGGCCGTCGGTGGCGGCACAGACGAGAATCGCGCCGTCCATTTGAGCGGCACCTGTGATCATGTTCTTCACATAGTCCGCGTGGCCAGGGCAGTCCACGTGGGCGTAGTGGCGGGAATCGGTCTCGTACTCAACGTGGGCGGTGTTGATGGTGATCCCGCGCTCACGCTCCTCGGGTGCACCGTCGATATCGGCATAATCCTGGACCTCTGCCTGCCCCTTTTTGGCGAGCACGTTGGTGATCGCTGCAGTGAGGGTTGTTTTGCCGTGGTCAACGTGGCCAATGGTGCCGATGTTGACGTGGGGCTTGTTCCTTTCGAACTTCTCGCGTGCCATTTTGGTTAAAGAATCGGGGGTGGATTGAAAGGGGGGTAGAGATCAGGAATTGCCCTGATTCTTGGAAATGATGGCCTCAGCCACGTTGCGAGGAACATCCTCATAGTGGCTGAATTCCATCGAAAAAATACCCCGACCCTGGGTCATGGATCGGAGTTCGGTGGCGTAGCCGAACATCTCGGCCAAGGGCACCTTGGCCGAGACTTTTGACGTGCCATCGTCAATTGCCTGACCTTCGACCTGCCCCCTCCGAGAGGACAGGTCGCCGATGATCGAACCGAGGAAATCCTCGGGGACCTCGACTTCGACCTTCATCATCGGCTCAAGGAGCACTGGGTTGCACTTCTTGACCGCATCCTTGAAGGCCATGGAGCCGGCAATCTTGAATGCCATCTCCGACGAGTCCACATCGTGATAGGAGCCGTCGACCATGGTGACTTTGACGTCGATCATCGGGAACCCGGCGATCACGCCGGATTCACAGGTCTCCTTCATGCCCATCTCAGAGGGCTTGATGAATTCCTTTGGAACGACACCGCCAACAATTTTGTTGACGAACTCAAAGCCGGATTCCGGTTCTCCTGGCTCCATCTCGATCACAACGTGGCCGTACTGACCCTTACCACCAGTCTGACGAGAGAACTTGCCCTCTCCTCTTGATGAAGCTCGAATGGTTTCGCGATAGGAGACCTGCGGTGCGCCGATATTGGCTTCCACTTTGAATTCACGAAGCATCCGGTCAACGAGGATCTCCAGGTGAAGTTCACCCATTCCGGCAATCACGGTCTGACCAGTTTCAGCGTCCGTGTTGACCCGGAAAGTGGGATCTTCCTCAGCCAGCGCCACCAGTGCCTTGGAGAGTTTCTCCATGTCACCCTTCGTCTTGGGCTCGACGGCAACTGAGATAACGGGTTCCGGAACGAACAGTGTCTCCAGAACAATCGGTTCTTCAACAGAGCAAAGGGTGTCGCCGGTGGTTGTGTTCTTCAGACCCAGAACAGCGCCAAGGTCACCGGCGCGAAGTGCATCAACCTCCTCTCGGTCATCCGCCTTGAGCACCACAAGCCTGGAGATCCGCTCCTTGCTGTCCTTGGTTGAGTTGAGCACGTAGCTGCCCTTCTCGAGAACGCCGGAATACATCCGAACAAAGGTGAGTTTGCCGTAGGGGTCTGCCATCACCTTGAAGGCCAGAGCACTGAAGGGTGCTTTGTCATCGGAGGGACGAACGGCTTCTTTGCCGTCAGGCAGAACGCCCTGGATCGGAGGAACGTCCACAGGAGCGGGCAGGTAGTCGACGACTGCATCAAGCACCAGCTGAACACCCTTGTTCTTGAAGGCGGAGCCGCAGAGAACGGGAACCAGGCCATGCTTCAGAACGCCTTCACGGATGCCGTTCTTCAGTTCCTCAAGTGAGAGCTCACCGGTCTCGAGGAATTTCTCGATCAGTTTTTCGTCGTTCTCGGCGACGGTCTCCATCAGCACGTTGCGCCACTCGTCGACCTGATCCTTCATGTCGTCGGGAACATCAGTGACCTCAATGTTCTGGCCGAGATCATCCTTGTAGATATGAGCCTGATTGGCGACGAGATCGATGATGCCGCTGAGTTCACCTTCAGCGCCGATGGGAAGCTGGATCGGAACCGCATTCGCCTTGAGGCGGTCTTTGATCTGGCCGTGAACCTTGAGGAAGTCTGCTCCCGTGCGATCCATCTTGTTGACGAACACCATCCGGGGAACGGAGTAGCGGTCGGCCTGGCGCCAGACTGTTTCCGACTGGGGCTGAACTCCGCCCACAGCGCAGAAAACGGCGATCACACCGTCGAGCACGCGCATGGAGCGCTCCACCTCAATGGTGAAATCGACGTGCCCGGGGGTGTCGATGATGTTGATCCGGTGATCCTTCCAGCTGGTGGAGATGGCAGCGGCAGTGATGGTGATGCCACGCTCGCGCTCCTGGGCCATCCAGTCGGTGACTGCGGCACCGTCGTGCACCTCACCAATCTTGTGAACCACGCCGGAATAGAACAGAATCCGTTCTGTCGTGGTGGTTTTGCCCGCATCAATGTGGGCGGCGATACCAATATTTCTGACGCGTTCCAGGGGAAAGGCGCGAGCCACAGGAAACTCCGGGGTGGGGCGTAAAAAGGCGGGTGAGATCCTACAGGTCCGCCCTGAGCAAACGAGGCGTCAGAGCGGTGTTGGATCAGTAGCGATAGTGGGCGAAAGCCTTGTTGGCTTCGGCCATCTTGTGGGTTTCTTCGCGTTTGCGAACGGCGCTGCCAGCTTCGTTGGCAGCGTCCATCAGTTCGCCGGCGAGTTTCTGGGCCATGCTGCGGCCGTTGCGGGCACGGGAGAAACTCACCAGCCAGCGAAGTGCCATGGCGGTACCTCGCTCCTGGCGCACTTCCATCGGGACCTGATAAGTGGCGCCACCAACGCGACGTGCCCGCACTTCAACGAGAGGCGTGGCGTTCTTCACAGCCGTTTCGAAGAGCTCGATTGGATCACCACCGGTGCGATCTCCGATCAGGCTGAAGGCGTCGGACAGGATTCGCTGTGCCGTTGACTTCTTGCCGTGCTTCATCAACCGAGCCACGAGCATCGTGGCTAAACGGTTGTTGAACTGGGGGTCGGGGAGGACCGGGCGCTTGACGGCGGCGTTACGGCGTGACATGGACTGTCAGATGAAAAGTGAACTGGTAAAGGTGAAGGTGATGTTGATCGTCGGCCCCCAAGGGAACCTGCAGACGTCATTCCTTCGGAGATTTGGCGCCGTACTTGGAACGGGACTGACGACGATCCTTGACCCCTGCGGTGTCGAGAGTGCCGCGGATGATGTGGTAGCGAACTCCGGGAAGATCCTTGACACGACCGCCCCTGATCAAGACAACCGAGTGCTCCTGAAGATTGTGTCCGATGCCGCCGATGTAAGCGGTGACCTCGAACCCGGAGGTGAGGCGCACACGAGCCACCTTGCGAAGAGCCGAATTCGGCTTCTTTGGTGTGGAGGTGTACACGCGGGTGCAAACTCCACGTCGTTCAGGGCACGCCTTCAGAGCTGGCGATTTGGTTTTCGCCTTGGAGCTCTGGCGCTCGGTCCGGATCAGTTGCTGAATGGTTGGCATCGACGGTCGCGTGGCGGCCGGAGATCCGACCTGATTCGACAATCCACCACAATACCGGGTCGACCTGCGCTGAGGTCGAAATGCATGACTCCTGGAGTGCCTGCAACGGCGGCCTGTCGACACAGTTCGGCTGCTGCGGTTGCGGTGATTTGCAGCGAGGCACCCATGATCCTGGGATCAACAGGAAATCAGTGTGCCAACTCTCGCTTAGCGGCGAACGAGTCCAAGACCGTTCTGAACCCTGGGAGTCACCCCCCGTCCGGTCATCACGGTTCGGTTGGCTGCCAGAAGGGTGGTTGAGCTGCCACCGTCAAGATTTAGAGCGTCCAGCATTCCCAGCTGCCGGAGAGCAAGTGTTGTCTCCAGCAGGGTGGGATCACTGCCATTGGCGCCTTTGAGAGTCATCAGCCAGACGTTGGCGGCATCCTGGGCGACGACCGTCCTCGGCGCCGCAAGGGAGAGGAATCCCGTACTGAAGCCCTCCTGACGGCCTTTCAGCACCACCTGACCGTCGTTCAGCAGAAGCGGACCTCCCGCCAACACATTCGGCTGGTTTCCGACAGGACTGGATGACCGCAGGTTGATGCTGACCTGATCACCGGGCCGAGCGGGAAGTGGCGCTCCTGCACGGGACACAATCAGCGAGGTCCCTGCAGCCAAGGGAACGCCCCGGTTGAGTGCGGCACGATCAAGCTGTTCGGTGACGACTCCATCCCGCACGGTGACGGCTCTCTCCTCTCCGCTGAGAGCCTTGTAGAAGGGCCCCCACGCCCGTGTGTAGCGACTCAGTCCACGTTGGACATAGCCACTGTTGAGAAATCCCAAGCCCCAGCGACGACCCCCATTGACCTGCATGGACTGATCGAGACGGAGACGGCTGAAAAGAAGTTTGTTACCTGGCGTCCAGCCGATCGCTCCCCGGTTGAGAATCGGTCCTGACAACCAGATCCCATCGACACGAAGAGCGCCCAGAGGCAGCTGGCGCACTCGATTGAAGAAACCTCCGTTCACTGCCAGCAGTGCTTTTTCGGGCTGAGCCAGCTGGCTGAGAAAGCGAATCCCTGTCTGTGCTCCACGCGCCGCAAGCGGTCGAAGCCCGAGCGTTCTGCTATTGAACGGAGCGCCTGCTCTGAAGATTTTCACCGGCTTGACTCCGACCCGAACCGTGCGCACATCAAGAACCAGACCGTTGCGGGTTTCGGCCTGGATCACTGGATTGAGCAGAGCCGCCTGCAATGCACTGGCGGTAGTTCGGCCTGCGGAGGATTGCTGGGGCTTCAACCCGTCGATCACGATCCTCCAGGGAGACGCCAGTGTCAGCGTCGGACGATCAGCGCTGTCTTCGAGACGCAGCCCCTGACGTTCGCGTCTGATCTTCAGGCCGACTGTTCGCAGCTGTGCGGCCTGGGGGGCAGTGATCGAAACCCCGAGCAGCAGGTCATTGTTCTGTCGCTGAACCAAAGCAGGCCCGGTGAGATCGAAAACAAGCCGGCCGGCCATGCTGCCGCGCCCCTGACGCAGCTTCAGCACTCTGGGAGTCTTCAGCGCAACCGACAGGACTCCAGCGCGATGGCTGGTTGTGACATTCAGTGACCGGAACCAGGGTGCGGCGTCGATCGCCACTTCATCACCCAGGGAGCGCTTGCTCAGTGTTCCCAAAGGTGATTGCTGACCGAACCATTCCAGTGTTTCGGCATTGGCTGAGCGCCCACGTTGAAAACCGAGGCGTCCGATCAGCAGATCCAGCGGGATCCACAGCTGCTGCGGAGACCGTCGGTCATCCCCAACCCACAGCCAGGACCCCTTTGATTCAGTGCCCCCCACTTTCAGCTTCGTGCCGCTGATCTGATTAGTTGCGCGAATTTCAGCGACCGGTGCCGGAGGAGGGGTAGGCATCAACATGCGCAGACGCTAGCCGGGGTGGCCGATCCTTAGGATCGAAAATGCCCCGTGATGGATGTTGCATCCAGAGCGAAGCCAGCCCGACTTTTATCCAGGTCATGACTCACCTCACCGGCTCCTCCTGGCCTTACAGCGACAGCGCTGCGCCCCAGGCAGTGGCTGGTGAGAAGGATGCCTGTGGTGTGGGTTTTCTGGCACAGATGCAGGGTCATCCCAGCAATTGGGTGCTGAAACAGGCCCTGCGTGGCCTCGGTTGCATGGAGCACCGTGGTGGCTGCGGGGGTGACTCTGACTCCGGAGACGGTGCGGGAGTGTTGTGTGAAATCCCCTGGTCCTACCTCAGAGCGATCTGGCCGGAAGCCAATGCTGCAAAGGGGTTGGCAATGATGTTCCTGCCCACGGATGCTGAGCGCCGCGAGCAGTCTCGACGTTTTTTTGAAGAGGAGGCCGCCGCCCTCCAACTCGAGTTCGCGGGTTGGCGTGAGGTTCCTGTCGACTCGGCGGTTCTTGGGCCAATGGCTCGTGAAACAGCGCCGGCCATCGAACAATGGCTCGTCAAGGGTGGACCCGAAGGTGATGCCTTCGAAGCTCTGCTGCTGCGTCTAAGGCGTCGTGTGGGTTCCAGGGCAAGGCAGGCCTGGGGATTGGAGAAGTCACGCGATCTCTACGTGGCGTCTCTGAGCAGCCGAACCGTTGTCTACAAGGGCATGGTGCGTTCGGAAGTGCTTGCCCAGTACTACGCGGATCTGCGCGATGCCCGTTTTGAAGTGAGTTTTGCGGTCTACCACAGGCGTTTCAGCACCAACACCCTTCCGCGCTGGCCACTGGCCCAACCGATGCGGCTGCTTGGGCACAACGGCGAGATCAACACTCTGCTGGGCAATCTCAACTGGGCCAAAGCCTCTGAAGCCAGCCTCTCGGGAGTCTGGGGGGACGCCGCCGATGACCTCAATCCGGTGGTCAATCCCGCGTTCAGTGATTCGGCGAACCTGGACGCCACGCTGGAGTTGATGGTGCGCAGTGGCCGATCCGTCACTGACAGCCTGATCACTCTTGTGCCTGAAGCCTTCCGTAACCAGCCGGATCTTGACAGTCGCCCTGATGTCACGGCGATGTATGAGTTCAATGCCGGTATTCAGGAACCCTGGGACGGACCGGCATTGCTGGTTTTCGCCGACGGCAAGCGCGTCGGTGCAACCCTTGACCGCAACGGGCTGCGTCCGGCTCGTTGGTGTTCCACTGACGACGGTTTCGTGATCATGGGATCTGAGACCGGTGTGGTCGATCTCAGCGGAAAAACCGTGGTTCAGAAAGGCCGGCTAGGCCCCGGCCAGATGCTGGCGGTGGACCTGCAGACCGGACAGCTCCTCGACAACTGGCTGGTGAAAGAGGACGCCGCTGCTCGTTTCCCTTATGCCGACTGGCTGAATCAGCACCGCCGCAGCGTGCGACCCCAGCCCTGGACTCAGACGCAGCAGGTCGGGGAGCTCGACCTGCTGCGTCTGCAGACCGCCATGGGCTTCACCGCAGAGGATTTCGATCTGATCATCGGTGACATGGCCTCCCTCGGAAAGGAGCCCACCTTCTGCATGGGGGATGACATTCCCCTGGCGGTTCTCTCAGACAAACCCCACCTGCTCTACGACTATTTCAAGCAGCGTTTTGCTCAGGTCACCAACCCGCCGATCGATCCTCTGCGGGAACAGCTGGTGATGAGCCTCGAGATGCATCTCGGAGAGCGGCGTCCGGCGCTGAAACCCCAGGCAGAAGCCGCTTCGGTGATTCACCTTGAAACTCCTGTTCTCAACGAGGCCGAGCTGGAGGGGATCAGCCAGCAAGGACTGCCGGTTCAATTCCTCTCCACCCAGGTGGCTGCTGAATCCTGCACGGGTGGCTTTCAGTCCGTTCTTGAGGCCCTCTGCCAGGCCGCTGAGCAGGCCGTTCATGACGGTGCTCAGGTTCTGGTGCTCTCCGACCGGGTTGATTCCGATGGTTCGACCACACCACTGACTGCCACCACTGTCGCGGTGCCTGCTCTTCTGGCTGTGGGCTCCGTTCACCACCATCTGCTCCGCAGCAAGCTGCGTCTGCGCTGTTCCCTGGTCGTCGACACGGCCCAGTGCTGGAGCACGCATCACATGGCCTGTCTGATCGGCTACGGCGCCAGTGCCGTCTGTCCCTGGCTGACCTGGGAGACCACCCGCCACTGGCTCCAGCATCCCAAAACAAGAAAACGGATCGAGCAGGGGAAGCTTCCCGATCTCAGTGCGGATCAGGTTCAGGCCAACGTTCGTATTTCCCTGGAAAACGGTCTCAGGAAAATTCTCTCCAAGATCGGCATTTCATTGCTTGCCAGCTACCACGGCGCGCAGATCTTCGAGGCGATCGGGCTGGGAGCTGACGTGATCGATACGGCGTTCAGCGGCACCACCAGTCGCGTTGCCGGGATGACCCTGGCGGAATTGGCCAACGAGACACTCTCGATGCATGCCAAGGCGTTTCCTGAGCTGAACCGCAGCAAGCTGGAGTTCATGGGCTTCGTTCAGTACCGCAATGGTGCGGAGTATCACCGCAACAACCCTGAGCTTTCCAAAGCGCTGCACAAGGCACTCGCCCAGGGCCCCGGTTACGACCATTTCTCCACTTACAAGACGCTGCTTGAGAACCGTCCGGTGATGGCCCTGCGCGATCTGCTGGAGTTCAAGGTCGCATCATCTCCACTGCCCCTGGATCAGGTGGAAAGCGTTGAGAGCATCTGCACCCGCTTCTGCACCGGTGGCATGAGCCTCGGAGCCCTCTCGCGGGAGGCTCATGAAGTGCTTGCCGTGGCGATGAACCGCATCGGCGGAAAGAGCAACAGCGGAGAGGGTGGTGAAGACCCTGCTCGTTTTCAGGTGCTCACGGATGTGGATGAAGAGGGTCGTTCGGTCGCCTTCCCCAGCATCGGAGGCCTCCAGAACGGCGACACCGCCTGTTCAGCGATCAAACAGATCGCCTCGGGGCGCTTCGGCGTCACAGCTGAATACCTGAGGAGCGGAAAACAGCTGGAGATCAAGGTGGCTCAGGGAGCCAAGCCCGGCGAAGGAGGTCAGCTTCCCGGTCCGAAGGTTGATAAGTACATTGCCTGGCTGCGCAACAGCAAACCGGGTGTGGCCCTGATCTCGCCACCGCCTCATCACGACATCTATTCGATTGAGGACCTGGCCCAGCTGATCCATGACCTTCACCAGGTGCATCCCGCAGCTCCGGTCAGCGTCAAGCTGGTTGCCGAAATCGGCATCGGCACCATTGCGGCCGGTGTGGCCAAGGCCAATGCCGATGTGATCCAGATCTCCGGACATGACGGCGGCACGGGAGCCTCACCGCTGAGTTCGATCAAGCATGCGGGTGGCCCATGGGAACTGGGGCTTACAGAGGTGCATCGTGCACTGCTTGAGAACGGTCTTCGCGATCGTGTTCTGCTCAGGGCCGACGGCGGTCTCAAGACCGGCTGGGATGTGGTGATTGCTGCCCTGCTCGGCGCCGAGGAGTACGGCTTCGGTTCGATCGCCATGATCGCCGAGGGTTGCGTGATGGCCCGTGTCTGTCACCTCAACAGCTGCCCGGTTGGTGTGGCAACCCAGAAGGAGAACCTGCGTGAGCGCTTCACGGGAGTGCCTGAGCACGTGGTCAACTTTTTCTGGTATGTCGCTGAAGAGGTCCGTCAGCTGATGAGTCTGCTTGGAGTGGCCCGACTTGAGGATCTCATCGGCCGCAGTGAACTGCTCAGGCCCAGGCATGTGTCACTGGCCAAAACCAGCTGCGTTGATCTCTCCAGCCTGCTGGCACCGATCACCGGTTCCGAAGACCGCTCATGGTTGACGCACAGCTCTGAAGCCCACGGCAACGGTCCGATCCTGGAGGATCAGCTTTTGGCTGATCCCGAGCTGATGGAGGCGATTGAAAGCCAGCGAACGATCCGCCGCACCGTTGAGATCATCAACACCGACAGGAGCGTCTGTGCTCGCCTTGCCGGAGAGATCGCTCAGCGTCACGGCAACCGCGGTTTTCTGGGTCAGCTCGATCTCACCTTCCGCGGAGCTGCGGGTCAGAGCTTCGGTGCATTCCTCGTTCGGGGCATGAATGTCCGTCTCGAAGGGGAGGCGAACGACTATGTCGGCAAGGGCATGAACAGTGGTCGCATCACCCTTGTGCCGGCTGATTCAACAGCGCATCCAGGCGAACAGGTGATTCTCGGCAACACCTGCCTCTATGGCGCCACCGGTGGGGAGCTGTTCGCTCATGGGCGTGCAGGGGAGCGTTTCGGTGTGCGCAACAGTGGAGCACGCACGGTGGTGGAAGGCGCCGGCGACCATTGCTGCGAATACATGACCGGAGGGGTTGTTGTTGTTCTCGGGAGCACTGGCCGCAACGTTGGTGCCGGCATGACCGGTGGTGTCACATTCCTGCTTGATGAGGGTGACCGTGTCATTGCGCGTGTCAATCCGGAGATCGTGGCGGTCTGTCCGATTACCACTGCGGAGCAGGAGTCGACACTCAAGGGTCTGCTGGAACTTCATGTCGCAGCTACCGGCAGTGAGAAGGCCACGGCACTGCTCTCCGACTGGCCTGCAGCGAGGAGCCGTTTCAAGGTTCTGGTGCCACCGAGTGAACGAGCTGCGATGGGGTTGACCGATAAACAGGCGGTAGCAGCCTGATTGCTCCTCAGCGTCGTGCGCTGGTTCATCAAGACCGAAACCTTCACCCCCGAGATGGCCGCCATGCCCTTCGAGCAGAGGCGGCCCCATCTTGAGGCGCATCGACAATGGGTCATCGACCAGTGCAATTGCGGTCGACGCATCCACAGCGGTTATCTGGTGGATGAACAGCAGCAGCCAGGCGGCGGTGGGCTGCTGCTGTTTGAAGCCCGGAATTATTCAGAGGCACTCAGCTGGGTTCAGGCTGATCCGATGATTCGCTCCGGGCTTGTGAACTGGCGCTTGCAGGAATGGATCCACACCGGCGGTGACCAGCTCTGACCGTCAGCGCGGGTGACTGATCATCAGGCGCTGCACCTCACCGGCGTGGTAGCTGCTCCGCGTCAGTGGGCTGCTGACCACCTGCAGGCAACCCAGCTCCTCCTCCCCGATGCGTCGATAACCGTCGAACTGTTCAGGTGTCACGAAACGGTGCACCGGTAGGTGTCTCGGGCCGGGAGAGAGATATTGCCCGATGGTCACAATGTCGACACGGTGGGCGCGCAGGTCGCGCAGCACTCCGATCACTTCCTCATCGTTCTCTCCAAGTCCCACCATCAGCCCGGATTTGCTGTAAGACCTCGGCCATCCATCCCTGACCCGTTTCAACAGTTCCAGGGAACGTTCGTAATTGCCTTGAGGCCTAGCTCTTCTGTAGAGCCGGGGCACTGTCTCGATGTTGTGGTTGAGCACGTGCGGGGCCGCGTCCATGACTGTGGCAAGTGCTTCCCAGTTCCCGCAGAGGTCGGGGATCAGCAGTTCGATCGTGGTGAAAGGTGAGCGTTGTTTGACCTGTTCGATGCAGGCAACGAACTGACTCGCTCCCCCATCTTTGAGGTCATCACGGTTCACCGAGGTGATCACCACATGCTTCAGCCTGAGGCGGGACACCGCTTCACCCAGCCTCACAGGTTCGGTTGGATCCAGAGCCCGAACGCTTTTGTCGAAGTCGATGTCGCAGTAGGGGCAGGCGCGTGTACAGCCCGGCCCCATGATCAGAAAGGTGGCTGTTCCCCCCGCGAAGCATTCCCCGATGTTCGGGCAGCTGGCTTCCTGGCAGACCGTGTTGAGCTTGAGGTCAAGAAGCAGGTCGGCAACAGCTCCGATGCGTTCCCGCTGAGGGGCTTTGACGCGCAACCAGTCAGGTTTCAGAACTGAGGTCATCTTCTACAGTCGGGCCATCGGGATGTGGCGCAGCTTGGTAGCGCACTTCGTTCGGGACGAAGGGGCCGCAGGTTCGAATCCTGTCATCCCGACTGCACTGATCGTCATCAATTCAGAGCGGCACCTGGGTAACCCCTGGGGGTCACAACTCGGCCGCTCTGAATGCGGCTGCTGCTGTTACCAACTATCAGCACCGTAAGCATGTCCACGTCTTCAGGCCGCAGATTGCCCAGGTTGTGAAGGCTCACCTGTTCATCGCTGCGTCCGAGCTGTCGGGCCATCACCACGGGAGTGGACATCGGACGCTCCAGGAGAAGAATTTTCTTGGCTCTTGCCAACTGCCAGTTGCGTTCTTTTGAACGTGGGTTGTAGAGCGCCACAACGAAGTCTCCCGCAGCAGCGGCCTCGAGTCTTCGTTCGATCACCTCCCAGGGTGTGAGCCTGTCGCTGAGAGAGATGGTGCAGAAGTCATGCATCAGCGGAGCCCCTGCCCTCGCGGCAGCCAGCTGCAGTGCTGAGAGGCCTGGATGCACCTGGAACTGAGGACGTTCGATTTCGGACAGATCCATCCACAGCTCCAGCGCCAGCCCCGCCATGCCGTAAATGCCGCTGTCTCCGGAAGAGACCAGTGCCACTCGGGCGCCCTGCCTGGCCAGATCCAGCGCCTGGCTGCAGCGATCCCGTTCGCGGGTGAGTTGTCCGTCCAGCCGGGCCTGGTCGCTGCGGCGCAGTGGTTCAAGCAGATCCAGGTAGAGGCCGTATCCCACCCAGATGACGCATCGACTGAGGGCTTCGCGGGCATCAGGAGTGAGCAACTGCAATGACCCAGGCCCACTGCCGATCAGATGCAGCTCACCTCTCTCCGGAGCCAGAGCCCTGGCAGCCTCTGCGATCGCCACCGTCACAGCTCCCCTCTCACCATCCTCGGCATGGAAGATCCGCTTGGTCTGCAACAGCTGCGCCTCATGCCCTGAAGCCAGCAGCGCTGAGGCCTCTGCAACGGATGCTGTGCCCATCTCCGCCATCACAACAGTGGATGGCGTTGGCACTGTCACTTCTGCGAGTGCGTGAGCCGAAAGCAATCGCAGCGGCCAGCCTCGCCGTTCACAGAAGTGCAGCAGGGCCTGTTCGTCTCCCTTGGCCTCGATGCTGCTGATTCCAGCAACCGCTTCCTGAGCCAGACCGCTGGCCTGAAGACACTCATCCACAGCTCTTTCAATCAACCCACGGCTGCTGAAGCGTTCACAGCCGATCCCGATCCAGAGTGTGGCGGGATGCCAGCGGCAGGGTGCTGAATCGGATCTTGAACCGATGGCCAGTGCAGAGCCGCTGTTCCCTTCCGGGGTGAATCCGAAGGCCTGGCCAGCAGAGCTACTGCGCCAGAGCTCAGTTCCTGACTGCTGAACAACAGTCAGGTTGCGACCTGAGGCCTGTGTGAGCATGAGCTCATGCCAGGCCTCAGGTGCTCCGCCACGCACCCATCCCCAGGCCTCACCGAAAGCATCAAGTGCCAGTCGCTGCTGACTTGCCGCATCACCGGTCAGCACCACCTCCCCGCCCAGTGAAGCGGCCAGTTGGTGAGCGAGTCGCTCCGCTCCGGCTGCATGACCACCGATCAGCGGAACGATGTGTTGTCCGTTGGCATCCAACACAATCACAGCAGGATCTTTCTGCTTGTCTTTCAACAGGGGTGCGATCAGTCGGGTGATGGCACCGAGAGCTCCAACCACGATCGTGGCTTCTCCTTTTCGCCACTGATCAGCCAGCAGTTCCCCTGCCGTTCCGACCAAGATGTCGCCCGGAGTTGTCCCAAGTGCGGAGGCCGCGACTGGTGTCAGCCCCACCCGATCTGTGTGGCCGGATCGCTGAAGCTGCTGAAGCAGCGGCCATGCACTCACGGAAAGGCCGAGTGCCAGTGATGCACCCGCCAGCGGGTTGGGGGTGGAATCGACAGCGTTCAGGGCAGGGGGCCTCGGTGATTCAGCGCTCGGTGCCATCGTCATTCAACAGCTCCCTGGCTGATCCTCCCAGGCTGCTGGTGACACGCAACCTGGGAGGTTCGCTTGCCGGTTCGCTCAGGGGCAGAACGCTGCCGGCGATGGTCCGATCCGGGTGCTCTGAATCGGAGTCCTCCGCGTCAGCGGACATGGAAGACTCGCCATCAGAGGTGATCTCAGGGGCCGTGTCAGGGGGTGTGTCGATGATCTGCCCCCTTTCTGGATCCTGCAAGGAGTCAGTCGGCTCGGTCTCATCAGAATCCTCCGCCGCTGATTGGGGAAGCGAGCCCTGAGATGCGGGTTCGTCAGATTCGGAGATTCCGGATTCTTGCTCCTGAGCAGCAGGCTCTGGCACTTCCTGCTCAGGCTTCTGTTCCTCCTCTGGTGCGTCCTCGGCTTCGGGAAGGGCTTCCCCAAGCAGGCGAGCCATCTCCTCATCACTGAGTTTCGACTGCATCCAGATCGGTTGGGTTCCGGACCGCGATGTTGTGGCACGCAGTTGATTGTTGAAAACAGGGGCGATGGGCTCTCCGAGACCATCAAGAAGTTCCATCTGCACGCTGCCGCTTCCCCCTCCTGCAGCTTTCAGCCAGAGCGCTTCCTGACCGTCCACGAGAAAGCTGTCTCCATTCACGCTGATTCTCAGTCGCCAGCGGCCATCGCCTTCCCTGAGGTTCTGGAGCGGAGCATTCCAGATCAGCCAGTCGAGCAGCAGAGGATCACCGCTGCCCAGGTCTGAGGGGCTGACAACGGCAAGCCAGGGGGCATCCTGATCCGGCTGAGTGCCTGGAAGCTCCTTGATGAGATTCAGCCGCCACTGGAGGCTGGCTCCCTGGGATTTCACCGATTCACCCCAGGGCATCGCGGCATAGGCCGTGAAGCGATGGCTGCCCGGGCTGAGGTCGGGGAGACGAATCTGAAGTCGATTGTTTTCAGAGTGGCCGAAACGAAGCGGGGGAGCGTCGTCGATCTGCAGGGCCACATGCGCTCCAAGGCCCAGTTCAGGATCCTCAGCCAATGGCCAGTCCTCGATCCGCAGGGTGAGTTGCACGTCGCCGGTTTTCAGGAGACTGCCGTCGGCGGGGCTGATCAGCTCCAGCCGCGGAGTGTGACGGCTCAAGGCCACCTGCAGTTGCTGGACAGCTCCGGGCGGACTGACTTCCTGAAGTCGACCTGAAGGCGGAGTGGCACCGACAATCTCAACCGGTTTCTCAACACCTCTGGCACCCTCACCTCCCCAGGGCCAGGCCTGTGCCGTGGCGGCTGGAAACACCATGATCCACAGGGCCAGCAGAGCCTGAAGCCAGCGATGACTGCGGTGCGTCCGGCCTGATGCCGCCATGGAGCAAAGCTTGAGTCGATCCATTCTGGGCACCCACGGGAGCGGCGCACTATTGGGAATGATTTGCATTAAATAGAGCGATATGTGTTGTCCGTTTGTGTTGCTCAATGCGTTTAATCGAGTGCTTCTCGCTGATGCTCGGGCGGTTGCAGACCCCAGGTCTGGACAGGCCAGCAGCCGGATTTAACCTTTGTAACTCCCTCTCGTGTGAAGTGGGCCTGCCCTCCTATGCTGCCGCCAGCGGTCCCCTCGTTGGGGCCCACGCTCCAGTGAGAGCCAGGGTTCATTACTCTGATTACCACTGGCGCCCGGTCACGGTGAAGCTTTGCTGATCCGTCCCCGGGGCCCCGGAAGTCCTATGGATCTCCGGAGGGGTGTCCCACCACCTCGATCCCGTCCCTCGAGGAACGACTCGATGACCATCAGCCCACCAGAGCGTGGGAGCAAAGCGAAGACTCAGGTCGAGAAGGTCGACAATCCAGCGACCTTCGAGCTGTTCGGCAAGCCCGGACACTTCGACAAAGCCCTCGCGAAAGGTCCCAAAACCACCACCTGGGTTTGGAACCTCCACGCCAACGCTCACGATTTCGACAGCCATACGAGTGACCTTGAGGAGGTTTCTCGGAAGATCTTCAGTGCTCACTTCGGCCACCTGGCCGTGATCTTCATCTGGCTGAGCGGTGCCTTTTTCCATGGCGCTCACTTTTCCAATTTCTCCGGCTGGCTTGCCGATCCCACCCATGTGAAGCCAAGCGCTCAGGTGGTGTGGTCGGTATTTGGCCAGGAAATCCTCAACGGCGATATGGGTGCCGGTTTCCAGGGCATCCAGATCACCTCAGGTCTCTTCCACGTCTGGAGAGCCTGGGGCATCACCAACGAGACGCAGCTGATGTCTCTTGCCATCGGCGCCCTGGTGATGGCCGGCCTCATGCTCAATGCAGGTGTTTTTCACTATCACAAGGCAGCTCCGAAGCTTGAGTGGTTCCAGAACGTTGAGTCGATGCTCAACCACCACCTGTCAGGTCTGCTGGGTCTGGGCTCACTGTCCTGGACAGGTCACCTGCTGCATGTGTCGCTGCCCACAACCAAGTTGATGGATGCCATCGATGCCGGCCAGCCGCTGGTGTTGAACGGCAAGACCATCGCTTCCGTGGCAGACATCCCGCTTCCTCACGAATTCCTTGATCAGGGTCTTCTGGCCCAGCTCTATCCGGGATTCAATGCAGGCATCGGTGCCTTCTTCAATGGCAACTGGGCTGCATACAGCGATTTCCTCACCTTCAGGGGTGGGATCAATCCTGTGACCGGAAGCATGTGGATGACCGATATCGCTCATCACCACCTGGCCATCGCGGTGCTGTTCATCGTGGCCGGGCACATGTACCGGACCAACTGGGGGATCGGACACTCCATCAAGGAGATCCTCGAGGGACAAAAAGGTGATCCCCTGCTTTTCCCGGCAACGAAGGGCCATGACGGCCTGTTCGAGTTCATGATCAACAGCTGGCATGCCCAGCTGGCACTGAACCTCGCCATGCTCGGTTCGCTGAGCATCATCGTTGCTCAGCACATGTACGCGATGCCCCCCTATCCGTACATGTCCATCGATTATCCGACTCAGATCGGCCTGTTCACTCACCACATGTGGATTGGCGGATTTCTGATCGTCGGTGCTTCAGCTCACGCTGCCATCGCGATGATTCGCGATTACGACCCTGCGAAGCATGTCGACAACGTGCTTGACCGGGTGCTCAAGGCTCGTGACGCTCTGATCAGCCACCTCAACTGGGTGTGCATCTGGCTGGGCTTCCACAGCTTCGGTCTGTACATCCACAACGACACCATGCGTGCTCTGGGCCGTCCCCAGGACATGTTCAGCGATTCCGCTATTCAGCTCAGACCTGTCTTTGCCCAGTGGATTCAGGGCTTGCACGCTGCAGCGGCCGGGGGAACCGCTCCCAATGCTCTGGCTGGTGTCAGCGAGGTTTTCAACGGTTCGGTTGTGGCCGTCGGAGGCAAGGTTGCCGCGGCTCCGATCCCCCTGGGCACAGCCGATTTCATGGTCCACCACATTCACGCCTTCACGATCCACGTGACGGTGCTGATTCTTCTCAAGGGTGTTCTTTACGCCCGTAACTCCCGTCTGATTCCAGACAAGGCCAATCTAGGTTTCCGCTTCTCCTGTGACGGCCCCGGCCGTGGCGGCACCTGCCAGGTTTCCGCTTGGGACCATGTCTTCCTTGGTCTGTTCTGGATGTACAACTCCCTGTCGGTTGTCATTTTCCACTTCTCCTGGAAAATGCAGAGCGACGTTTGGGGTGCGGTGAGGCCCGATGGATCAGTCCAGTACCTCACCAACGGCAATTTCGCCAACAGCGCCATCACCATCAACGGCTGGCTCCGGGATTTCCTCTGGGCCCAGGCCGTGCAGGTGATCAACAGCTACGGCTCCAACACAGCCGGCTACGGAATCATGTTCCTTGGTGGCCACTTCATCTGGGCATTCAGCCTGATGTTCCTCTTCAGTGGCCGCGGCTACTGGCAGGAGCTCATCGAGTCCATCGTCTGGGCTCACAACAAGCTGAAGGTGGCTCCTGGCATTCAGCCTCGTGCGCTGTCCATCATCCAGGGCCGTGCTGTCGGTGTTGCTCACTATCTTCTGGGCGGCATCACAGTCACGTGGTCCTTCTTCCACGCCCACATCCTTGTGGTGGGCGGCTGACCTTTCCTGAACTTTCCCTCTAATGGCAACGAAATTTCCTTCGTTCAGCCAGGGTCTGGCACAGGACCCGACAACCCGCCGCATCTGGTACGGGATCGCCACGGCTCACGACTTCGAGAGCCATGACGGAATGACGGAGGAGAGGCTTTACCAAAAGCTTTTCTCCACGCATTTCGGGCATCTCGCGATCATCGGCCTCTGGGTTTCGGGAAACCTGTTCCACATCGCCTGGCAGGGCAACTTCGAACAGTGGGTCGCCGACCCCCTGCACGTGAAGCCCATCGCTCACGCAATCTGGGATCCCCACTTCGGTCAAGGCGCCATCAACGCCTTCACTCAGGCGGGGGCCACATCGCCAGTGAATATTGCCTACTCCGGCCTTTATCACTGGTTCTACACAATCGGCATGACGACGAATGCCGAGCTGTATCAGGGTTCCATCTTCATGATGATCCTGTCGGCCTGGGCGCTCTTCGCAGGTTGGCTGCACCTTCAGCCCAAGTTCCGGCCTTCACTGGCCTGGTTCAAGAACGCTGAGTCACGCCTTAATCATCACCTGGCTGTTCTGTTCGGCTTCAGTTCCATCGCCTGGACCGGCCACCTGGTGCACGTCGCCATCCCCGAATCCCGGGGTCAGCACGTCGGTTGGGACAATTTCCTGAGTGTGATGCCTCATCCGGCAGGCCTCGGGCCCTTCTTCACCGGCAACTGGGGTGTATATGCCCAGAATCCAGATTCCATGGGTCAGATCTTCGGCACGTCTGAGGGATCCGGTACTGCGATTCTGACCTTCCTCGGAGGATTCCACCCGCAAACCGAAGCTCTCTGGCTTACAGACATCGCCCATCACCATCTGGCGATCGGATGCCTGTTTGTGATCGCTGGTCACATGTACAGGACCAACTTCGGCATCGGCCATTCCATCAAGGAGATTCTCGAAGCCCATAACCCTCCCGAGGGAACTCCCGGCAACCTCGGGGCTGGCCACAAGGGTCTTTATGACACTCTGAACAACAGCCTCCACATGCAGCTCGGCCTGGCTCTTGCATCGCTGGGAGTGGTCACCTCTCTGGTGGCTCAGCACATGTACGCGATGCCGTCTTACGCCTTCATCGCGAAGGCCTACACGACTCAGGCAGCTCTGTATACCCATCACCAGTACATCGCCATCTTCCTGATGTGCGGTGCCTTTGCTCACGGTGCAATCTTCTTCATCCGTGATTACGACCCGGAAGCGAATAAGGACAATGTTCTGGCTCGGATGCTTGAGCACAAGGAAGCGATCATCAGCCATCTGAGCTGGATCACTCTTTTCCTCGGTTTCCACACTCTGGGTCTCTACGTTCACAACGATGTTGTTGTTGCGTTCGGCACCCCTGAGAAGCAGATTCTGGTAGAGCCGGTCTTTGCCCAGTTCGTGCAAGCCGCATCCGGAAAGGCGATCTACGGCTTCGATGTGCTGCTCTCCAATTCAGCTGGAGCCGCTGCCAATGCCAATGCCGCCTACATGGGTGGCTGGCTCGATGCCATCAACGGCAACACCGATGTGTTCCTGCCGATCGGCCCTGGTGACTTCATGGTTCACCACGCCATCGCTTTGGGACTGCACACCACAACCCTGATTCTTGTCAAAGGTGCTCTGGATGCCCGTGGCTCCAAGCTCATGCCCGACAAGAAGGACTTCGGGTATTCCTTCCCCTGTGACGGCCCCGGTCGTGGCGGCACCTGTGACATCTCAGCCTGGGATGCCTTCTATCTCGCCGTCTTCTGGGCTCTGAACACCATTGGTTGGGTCACCTTCTACTGGCACTGGAAGCATCTGGCGATCTGGCAGGGCAACGTGGCTCAGTTCAATGAGTCCAGCACCTATCTGATGGGTTGGTTCCGTGACTATCTCTGGTTGAATTCCTCCCAGTTGATCAACGGCTACAACCCCTTCGGCAGCAACAACCTCGCTGTCTGGGCCTGGATGTTCCTTTTCGGCCACCTGGTCTGGGCGACTGGATTCATGTTCCTGATCTCCTGGCGTGGTTACTGGCAGGAGCTCATCGAGACCATCGTCTGGGCTCACCAGCGCACTCCGCTTGCCAACCTTGTTGGCTGGCGCGACAAGCCGGTGGCACTGTCCATCGTTCAGGCACGTGTTGTGGGACTCGCTCACTTCACGATTGGCTACATCCTCACGTATGCAGCTTTCCTGATCGCGTCGACGTCAGGCAAATTCGGTTGAACCATCTCTGATCTCCTGAGATCACTGTTCATTCACAACAATCTCCCCCGACCAGACTCTCTGGCGGGGGTTTTTTATGACAAGAAGAGCCCAACAGTTCAGAGCCTTCAGCCGCTGAAAAGAATGTCAAGCGTTCTGAGATAGGTGTGCAGTCCTGCATCCTGAATCGGCAGCACATAGGCATCAGCAGCTGATGCGTTGTGGTGGGAATGCCAGTACCCCGGTGGTGTCACGAAGGCTGCGCCAGTCGACCAGTCTTCCCTATGGGGGTTGCGAATCCTTCCCTGCTCATCAAGTTCCGTTCCAATCAGGGTGTAACAGCCAGGTCGGCAATCCACTGCGAAATCCAGGGCGATCGACTGATGTCGGTGCGGTTTCTGTTCCTGCCCTGCAGGGAGGATTCCGAGCATTGCCCAGAGGGTGTGACTCACTGTTCTTGTCTGGGGAAAGGCTGCATTGCCCAGCAGCACACTCACCCGGTTGGCACGCGCGCCGCTTGGGCTGGCCGCGATTTCAGCCAGCCGGCCCTGACTGTCGAGATGGCTGTAGAACGTTGGTTTAAAACGGGCTTCGGAGGGAGTCACACCCAGATGCCGCAACAAGGGTGCATCGTGCACCCAGTAGAGAGAGGCTTTGGCGGATGCGCTGTGGATGGCATCTCCACCGGCGGGAAGCACGAGCATGTCACCCTTGCTCCATCGGAAGTGTTCGCCGCAGGCTTCCGACTCTCCCTGGCCCTCAGCCACGAAGAACAGCTGGCTGGTCGCGACAGCGGAGGTTCGCAGTTCTCCGTCATCCACTCGAATGAAGTTGGCGCACAGGGATGGACCTGTCGCAGGTCCGCTGCACTGCAGTTCTTCGCTGAGATCGAGCGACATCACAGCACTGCCACGCTCCGCAAAGAAAGTCGGTGAAAAGGAGCGGTAGGGAACCCCCACCGTCAGTCCGCTGCGGATGGGATTGGCGGCCTCGCCGTAGGAGAAGTACTGAGCCTGGGCAGATGACGCTTGGCGATCTGTTGCGCTGCTCAACATGCCGTGGCTTCCCAGCATTTCAATGAGCACACACCTTACAAATCGCTGCATCCGCTCTTCGTATGCAAAGCGTCATCGCTTCGAAAGATCTCAGTCATTTGTTCACTGCGTTGTTGCTGTGAACTGGGCCGTCAGTGCATTGCCGAGCCCCGCATGTTTCCTCCCTCTCTTCCACCACGGCTGGAGCTTGTGGTGATGCTCATCGGTGTCGCCGCCGGCTACAACCTGGCCATGCGGATTCTGCCCAGAGAGAAGATCGATCTGGCGCGCTTCGCGACGGATGAACAGATTGCCGCCCCTGTCGTGATGCGTGCATCAGAGCAGTCGGTGAGCATGCAGCCCAAGGCTGAGGTGTCGACTGGAGGTGTCTGTACGGTTCCCCCCAGTGGAGGACCGGCCTTGAATGAGCGGTTTGAACCCTGCTGATTCAGCCATCCAGTTCCGGCTTGGCTGGGCCGACCCCTCTCCAGCGCTTGAGCAGCAGATAGGTTGCCGGCACGACGAAGAGCGACAGCAGCGTGGACACCAGAAGCCCGCTGAACACCACCGTGCCGATGCTGATGCGGCTTGCGGAACCGCTTCCGGTGGCAAGCAGCAACGGCAGGAATCCCGCCAGGGAGGTCACCGCCGTCAGCAGGATCGGTCGCATCCTGTTGAGCGCCGCTTCCTCCACTGCTTCTGCCAGTTCAATGCCCTGCCTCAGACGCTGATTCGCGAATTCAACGATCAGGATGCCGTTTTTGGCGGCCAGGCTCACCAGCACCAGCAGGCCCATCTGGGCATACACGTCGAGGGAAAGACCACGAAGTTTCAGGCCGATCAGAGCTCCCAGCAATGCCATCGGGACTGTGAGCAGAATGATCAGCGGGTCAACGAAACTCTCGTAGAGACCTGCGAGCAGCAGGTAGACCACCGTGACCCCGAGGGCAAAAAGCACCCAGGACACGGATTCCGCCCTGGTTTCCTCTTTGGCGAGACCTGTGAAGGCCAGTGCCAGGTTGTCGCCTCCGGTTCTGTCGCTGATGCTCTTGAGGAGATCGATCGCCTGGCCGCTGCTGATGCCGTCCGCAGTGACGGCGGTGATGCTGATGGAACGGTTCTGGTTGTAGTGGGTGATTCGATTCGCTCCTGAATCCCGCTTCAGCCGGGCAACGTTCGCCACCGAAACCAGTTCGCCGCTGCGGTTGCGCACCATCAGGCTTGTCAGATCATCAGGGGTGCTGCGATCAGCTCCTTCCAGCTGGATGTAGATGCTGCGGATTTCACCACCGGCGAAGGTGTCATCAATGAAACGACCGCCGATCGCGGTACCGATGTCTCTCAGAGTGGGACCCACGGGAAGGTCGAGAGCGGCCATCTGGCTGCGATCCAGCTCCAGGCGCCAGCGCGGCGAGCTGGCATCGAAGCGCGTGCTCACGCGCTGGAACTGTCCTGAGTTCTGAGCGGCTGTGATGAACTGCTGAGCCTGTTCCTCGAAGTCCTGCAGACTGAGCTGACCGCCGCTGCGATCCAGCAGTTCCATCTGCAGCCCCGACTCACTGCTGAAACCACTCACGGTCGCTGGGGTGGTGACAATCACCTGTGCGTCGGTGATACGTCGTCTCAGCTCGAGGCTCAGCCGCTGTTTCACAGCTTCACTGCTGTTCTCGCGGCCAGGGCGTTCCTTCAGAGGCTTCAATCGCAGATAGAAGGACCCGGTGTCCTCGCCGCTCTGTCCGAACGAGTTTCCGGCGTAGAAATTGCCGCCGCGGATCAGTGGTTCCTCGGCGACCACCTGGCGGATGCGTTCCATCACGGCCTCGGTGCGTTCCAGGCTTGCCCCTTCCGGCAGGGTGAAATAGCCGCGCACCTGACCCTGATCCTCATCAGGGATGAACGAGGTGGGAATGGTTGCCAGACCGATCGCAGTGAGCATCAACCCTGCCAGCACCAACGCGATCACGGCTCTGCCGCGCTCCAGCCAGATCGCCAGCATCCCCGCATAGATACGTTGCAAGCGGACCATGCCGTCGCGCAGCCTGCGACTGATCAGCCTGAGCGGTCCTGGCAACCGTCCCTTGCCCTGCCCAAGCACGCGGGCACAGGCCATCGGCGTGAAAGTGAGGGCATTGAATGTGGAGAACAGGATGGCGCCGCTGATTGCCAGTGCGATCGGCTGGTAGAGACGACCGATGGATCCAGGGATCAGCAGCACTGGCAGGAAGACGGCAGCCAGAACCAGTGACGTCGCCAGAACCGCGCCCGCCAGTTCCGCCATCGCATCCTCGGCAGCCCCCCTCGGCTCAGCCCCCTGCTCGATTCGACCGGCGATGTCTTCACTGACAACAATGGCATCGTCAACCACGATTCCCGTGGCCAGCACGAGCCCGAACAGGATCAGGCTGTTCAAATTCGAGCCGCTCAGGCGAACCACCACAAGACTGCCGATCAAGGCCACAAGCACGGCAATGCCAGGAATCAGCGCCAGGCGCCAGCGTCCCAGAAACAACACGAGAACGAGCAGCACAAGCAGCACCGCATCCCTGAGTGTGTCCCTGGTGCGATCCAGATTGGCCTGGATGGTTTCCGCCACATCCACGATCAACTGCACGTTGAGTCCTGGAGGAAAACTGCTCTCCAGGCTTTTCAGCCTTTGCCGAACCGCACGGCTGACCTCCAGTGCATTGGATCCGTCTCGCTGGAAGATGCCGACAGCCACGGAGCTTTCTCCCTGAAGATTGAGCGCGCTGCTGCCGTAGTTGCGCTGGCCAAGCTGAACGCGGCCGACATCCCTGAGCCTGATCAGACCTCCCTGATCGGTGCGTTTCACCACCATTGATTCGAAATCGGCCTGGCTGCGCAGACGACCCTCGGCGTCCACAGGCAGGCTGAAAAGCTGTCCTGGCGGTGCCGGCGACTCACCGAGATTGCCCACTGCGGCCAGCACGTTCTGCTCCGCCAGGGCAGTGGTGATGTCGTTGGTGGACAGTCCGAACTGCTTCAGCCGGCTGGGATCCAGCCAGAGTCGATAGGCCAGCTCGCTGCTGCCAAACACGCGGATGTCGCCAACCCCAGGAATGGTTCGCAGGCTCTCGCTCAGACGCTGGTCGAGCCAGCCGCCGATGAAGATCGGTTCATAGAGCCCCGGAGGAGCGCTGAAGCCGAGAATCAGCAGCAGGTCATTGGTTGAACGATTCACCGTCAGCCCCTGCCTGGTCACTGACTGGGGCAGTCGGCGACTGGACAGATTGACTTCGTTCTGAACCCTGATCGCATTCAGTTCTGCATCGCCTGACTCAAAGCGCAGGCTGAGGCTGGCCCCACCCTGACGACTGCTGGACGTCATGCTCTCCAGACCGTCCAGTCCGCTGAGCTGGTTTTCAAGCACTGTCGTGACGCTCTGCTCCACCACTTCCGGCCCTGCAGCGGGAAACCTGGCGCTCACGCTCACGCGGGTGGGTGCCAGCTGAGGCAGGTCTTCAAGACCGAGCCCCACCAGAGACACCAACCCTGCAAGCAGCACCAGCAAGCTGCAGACGATGGTGAAGACGGGCCGTCTCAGAAATGGCTGGGAGATGGACCGCAAGTCGGCGACCGCTCAGCAAGGGCCAAGATCCTGGCAGCAGAAAGCCCCGGATGAGCTCATCTGTGGCTCATCCGGGGCGTGCATGGAGTGATCTCTGATTGGACTATTGCTGACTGATCAAGGGGATCAGCTGACGGGTGCGACGCCACCAGCGATCTTTGCCAGATAAAGCAACGGTGTTGCGCTCACTAGGAACCATGCAAATGCAGCGCCGCCGCAGCCACCGAGCCAGAAGCCACTGCCGAATTCCGACCAGCCCTGCTTGGTGAAGAGGTCGGCGGGGGGATTGTCGATGGTGGCATCAGCCGGTTGCACCTTGGGGCCATTGCCGGCAGTGCCGTAGATGGAAAGACAAACGGTGAGAATCGAAACCAAACCGATCGACGCGAGCAACCCCGCTGTAGACGCGTAATCGCTGTTGCGGAGGGGGCCGCAGACTGCGAATGGTCCATACAGCAGATACCCGTGGGTCATGCCGATCTCAAGCCCGCGTCTGTTGGGTGAAAGGGATGGCCGGTAGATGGGCAGGGCGTTGAGAAACGCCTTGGTGAAATAGCTGCTGTTTACCGGAGTGGCCAAGTTGCCAACGGTTGGATCGGCGACGGGTGAAACAGACATGGAAGAAAAAGCGGTGGGAGCTGCGGAGCGCGAAATCGTTGCGTTTGGCGTGCAACCGATCAGTCGGTGGATTCGATCATGTTGAACATCAGAACCATCACCACTGCCGGTCCGAGAACTCCAGCTAGAGGAATGAAAATCGAGGGCATCCAGGCAGCAGCAAATTCTCCAGTCATGGCAGCAGCCCAAATGTCTGCGGTTACTGTAAAGACTGCCTATCTGGTGGTCTTCGACCGATCCGGACGGTGACATAAAAGTTCAATCCATCCGGCCTCCGCCGCTCAGAACCCATGAATCAGCTGCTTGCAGGTGGTGCCGCCCTCGTGCTGGTGGCCGTTCTGTGGGGACTGGGGCGACGGCCTGGGAAAACCCTGCTGAGCAGCACCGATGCCACATCGGTGGCTGCCATCAACAGAGCTCAGCTGGGTCTGGTAGAGGCCCTGACACCAAGAATGGATCCTGAGATCCAGCCTGGGTCTGCCGAGGACAGCGCCAAGTCGGTTTTCTTCACAGCTCCGCGCAGCAGTGCCGAGCGGATCACTCTTGAGCGTCAGCTGCGTGAGGCGATGGATCAAGGCGATCCGGCTCAGAGGCTTGAAGCTGTGCGGCTGGCCGGTCAGTGGGGGCATGTCAGCGTTCTGCCTCTGCTTCGGCGCGGTCTGCGTGACGCCGACATCCAGGTCGTGGAAGCTGCCGCAGCGGCGATTGAACGCCACCGCGGCGCGACCCGACCCTCTCCGGTTCAGGTGGCCCGACCACCACGCAACGTTGCCCGGATGCGATAAATCGGGCGCCCCTGGCTTTCGTGATAAGTGCGGATCAGCAGTTCGCCCAGCAGTCCGAAACAGAACAGCTGAATCCCTGCCAGCCCGAGCACAACCGCCATCGTGAGCAGCGGCCTGTTGCCGATATCCTCGCCCGACAATTTGATCACCAGCAGATAGGCACTTGCCACAAGGCTTGTGGCGATGGCGATGAGACCGCCAAACCCAAAGACATACATCGGTCTGGTGAGGAACCGTTTCATGAACCACACCGTGAGCAGGTCCATCAGGACCCGGAATGTGCGATCAATGCCGTATTTGCTGGTTCCATACTGACGTGCACGGTGATTCACCTTCACCTCAGTGATCCGTGCTCCTTCGATGAAGGCGAGTGCCGGCAGGAAACGGTGCAGTTCGCCATACAACCGCATGTCGGAGAGCACGTCGCGGTCATAGGCCTTGAGAGAGCAGCCGTAGTCATGCAGACGAACTCCTGTGACGCGTCCGATCAGACGATTGGCAAGTCTGGAAGGAAGTTTCCTGCGAATTTCGGCATCCTGACGGTCAAATCGCCAGCCGCTCACCAGGTCATAGCCCTCGCGCAGCTTGTTCAGCAGCAGGGGGATGTCTGCGGGGTCGTTCTGAAGGTCCCCATCCAGGCTCACGATCACCCGCCCTTCCGCGACATCGAAACCAGCCGCCATGGCGGCGGTCTGACCGTAGTTCTTGCGCAGGAGAACTCCAACCAGCTCAGGGACTTGGGCGCTGAGCCTCTCCAGCTCTGATGCTGTGTCGTCCGTTGATCCATCGTTGACCAGCACCAGCTCGAAGCGTTCTCCGGTGGGTCTCAGTGCGTTCAGGAGCTGCTCCACCAGCTCCGGCAGGCTTTCCTCTTCGTTGTAGAGCGGCACCACGACCGAAAGGTCCAGCCCAGCCGTCATCGGGATCCGATCGATGCCCAAGCAACCTAATCCGGGCCAGGCGGTCCACTGTTCAGGGGTAAATGCTGGCAAGCGTCCAGGCCGTCACCAGGACCGGTAGCGCCGATAGACGGTCTGGGTGCCCAGATCAATCTTGCTGCCGTCGGGACAGATGCCCTGCCGTTTCACCTTGAAATAGCCGGAACTGCACTCTCCAATAGGTGTGCGTGAGTAGCTGTATTCCTGGCCAGGGCAGAAGGCGTCTTCATCAATGGAGCGGAAATTGCGAAAACGCTGTCTTTCTTCAGTGTTCACAATCAACCTGGCGCTGCCCTTGGTCGCTCCATCTGCGTTGCGGGCTTTGGTCACCGACCAGCGGAACTGGTTCTCGCCTGGTGTCACGGAGAGAAAACTGCCATGGTGCCGCTCCCCAAGACTGATTGAAAAACTCTCCGAGCGTCGTCTTCCTCTGCCGTATTCACGGTTGGTGTAGCCGCCGGTTCGCCTGTTGCGGATCACAATCCGCTGATCGCCTGCAGGGGGCAGGGAGGCCAGGAAGCTCATCCCGCGGATCGGTGTGACACTCTCGCCGGGACAATCGCCCCTGTAGGTGGTGCGCATCAAGGTCAGCTGCTGGATGGGCTGACTGCGCTGAAAAAACTCGCCATCAATGCTGATCGCGTTGCTGCCAGAGATGCCGGGCGATCCCAGATTCATCTGGGCGATCAGAGGGCCGGCGAACACTGACAGCGGATCCATGCTTCCGACAAAGCTGAGGTCTTTCCTATTGTCACTTCCTCATGGAAGGGTGCTGTCGTCATGGCACGACGCCAAGCGCCAGGAACCCCAGTGACAGAGAGGCAGTTGGTGGTCGTCCGTCTACAAGTAGCGCGGATTTAGCGCAGAATTAGCAGAACGCTTCCTCTTCGAGTGTGTGCCAGTGGGCGGTCCAGGCCTGCGGGTCGAGGGCTTGTTTCTCTAGCACTGACTGCAGTGTCTCCTCCTCTTGGGCCTTTGACGGTTCCCACAAGATTCGGAGGTTCGTGCTGCTCCGCGTGCCGTCCGCGTACCGGACCGTGAGTTGTGCCTGGCCCGACTGCTGGCGAAGTCCGAACCCACCTCCCGCGATGGTCCGCAACTGCTGCCGCATGGCGCGTTCCCATAGCGCGCTTTTTGCGTTAACTATGCGCTGAAATGGCATGACACGTGGTGACAGGTGGGGCCAAGATGCCTTGCAATCACTGGGTTTTTGACTTCCCGACTATGGCAGAGTCGTACCGTCATGGCAGCGACTGACGCGGCCAGCCCCCCGCAGCTCGGTTCGGTAGTGCATGGCCACAGGGTGGAGGTCCCCGGGGTCGAGGCTGTCGATGCCGATGCCGTTGCGGCCATGTTCAATGCCCGAGCTGTGCATGTAGCGGCCCTCTCCGAGGTGGATGCCGACGTGGCTGCAGCGCTCCGGGGTGCCAAAGAAGATCAGATCACCGGCGCGCAATCGAGATACATCGTCCGGTTGCACCGGCAGCGGCTGGCAGAACCGTTCCTGTTGATAGGCATCTCTGGGTAACCAGATCCCAGTGCTCGCGAAGGCTGTCTGCACAAGACCGGAGCAGTCAAGATCAGGCCCGATGGTGCCTCCCCAGAGATAAGTGTTCTCCAACGTGGCTGCGGTCGTCAGCCACTTCAGCACCGAAGCCAGTCTGATGGTGATCTCCGAGCTGGAAAGCAGGCATGGGGTCCAGTCCTCACAGGCCACAGCCTGTTCAGACAGATCATCCATGGACAGCCAGCAGGGGTAGCCGTCCTCCAGAAGCACAGCTTGCACTCGCCCGTGATCCTCGGGTCTCAGGGGTGCTGCGATTCGGAAGCCCCGTCCGGCTGCGGCCTGGGTTGCGAGTCCGTGGCCCTGTGCACCGGAGTAGCCGTTCTGTCCACTCAGCAGTTTCCAGCAGCTCCCCTCGGTGATCAGGTCCGTTGAGATCGGTGTGCCTAGGGTCGGCATTGCCAGTAGCCAGTGCCATGGCGTTCTACCGTCCCGAGCCGGAGATGCAGCAGCATCTGGTCGCTGTGATCGACCGGCTCGCGGCTGATGACCGCCCCGGACTGCATGACCAGATCGCCGTGACCTGGGTGCGTTATGACGCAACATCTCCGGCGAACGGCAGCGGCAGCGGTGCTGCATGGGCTGATCAGAAGCTGCTCTATCCGGCAAGTGTGGTGAAGCTGTTGTACGCGGTGGCGGCGGAGCACTGGCTGCAACGTGATCTGATTCCAGACAGCGAGGAACTCCGTCGAGCGCTTCTTGACATGCTTGCGGATTCCAGCAATGACGCCACGGGTCTGATCGTGGATCTGCTCACCGGCACCACCAGCGGTCCGGCGTTGCGATCACCTGCCTGGGAGCAGTGGCAGCAGCAGCGACGCATCGTCAATAACTGGTTTCACGGCTTCGGCTGGCCAGAGCTGGAGCGCATCAACTGCTGCCAGAAAACCTGGGGTGATGGTCCTTATGGACGCGAGCGGATGTTCTACGGGGAAAACAACAGCAATCGCAACGCTCTCTGCACAGCAGCAGTCGCCAGGATCCTTGAGGCGGTGATGACCGATGGAATCCTTTCACCCCCAGCATGTCAGCGACTTCGCGCGCGACTGGCTCGATCGCTCAGCAGGTCAGCCCGGCAGGCAGATCCTGAGAATCAGGTGGACGGTTTTCTCGGGGAGGGGCTGCCGGAGGGCAGTCAGCTCTGGAGCAAGGCCGGCTGGATGAGCCGGGCACGTCATGACGCTGCATGGTGGTGCAGCGACGGGAATCCCCCCTGTCTGCTGGTTGTGTTCAGCGAAGGTTCGGAGCGTGCCGGCGATGAACAACTCCTGCCCCTGATGGCAAGTCAACTCGCACGATTCGGCGTCGATTGACGACTCATCTTCAGTTCAACGGAGAGGGAGGGATTCGAACCCTCGACAGAAGTTGCCTCCTGTAACTCCTTAGCAGGGAGCCGCTTTCAACCACTCAGCCACCTCTCCAGCGGCTCGCCCACCCTATCAAGAGGGCTCCCAATCAGACCACCAGTCGTGGCAGGCGGTGCTTGAAGCTGCACAACACTTCCCAAGGGATGGAATCCGACAGTTCCGCCCAGTCCTGAGGTCGGATTACCTGTTGATCATCCTCTCCCAGAAGCGTGACGACATCGCCGATCTCCAGATCGGGATGGTCGGTGACATCCAGCATCAGCTGGTCCATGGTGATCGCACCCACCTGGGGCAGAGTCCTGCCGCTGTGCAGTGCATGGATCCGTCCTGACAGGCAGCGGCTGACACCATCGGCGTAGCCGATACCGACCACGGCCAGTCGGCTGGGCCGGCTGGTCAGGAAGCGGTGCCCGTAGCTCACTCCCACTCCTGCCGCGACATTCCGGATCAGGCTCACCCGAGCCTTCACCGTCATCGCCGGCTGCAGATCCAGATCCTTCTCGAACTGGGCGCTTGGGGCGTGCCCGTAAAGCGCCAGTCCCACCCGCACCAGATCGTGATGCAGCGACCGGTCACGCAGGGTGCCCGCTGAATTGGCCAGATGTCGCTGCAGACCCTGCTGCCCGTGAGTACGTGTCACAGCCTCGAATCGCTCCTGCTGAAGGCGTGTGATCTGCTCGGCCTGTCCTACAAGGTCACCATCGGCAAGCGCGAGATGGCTGTAGACACCCCTGAGGCTCAGTTGATCGAGCTGCAGGATCGCCTCGGTCAGGCGTTCGCCGTCCTGCCAGTCGCAGCCGAGTCGGGTCATTCCGGTGTCAATCTTGAGCTGCACCGTGAACTGACGGCCACTGCCGCTGGCAAGGTTCTGGCAGAGAAGTGCCTCGCGCATGCTGCTCAGAGTGGGCATCAGCTGCCAGTGAAGGCAGGCCCGCAGTTCTTCGGGTTGGGTCAGATTGCCCAGCACAAGCACCGGCAGCTCCAGTCCGGCGCGACGCAGTTCGATGCCCTCCTGAAGGGTGGCGACTCCCAGGCTGGTCGCTCCTCCACAGATGGCCGACCGGGCCACTGTTTCGGCCCCATGCCCGTAGCCATCGGCCTTGACGACTGCCATCAGGGCACATTCCTCGGCCAGCAGGCGTCTCAGCGCTCTGGCGTTGTGTTCAACGGCTGAGGCCGACACCTCCATCCAGGCACGCTGCCGGGGGTCCGCTCCAGCAGCCTTCTCAGGGCTGGAGGGGCTGGGGCGATCGGCAGACAGGTCTGGCATGGGGGCCGCGTAGTGAAGGTCACAAGGCCGCCCTTGTGACCCCGATAGCATGCCTCGTAATCAGGGAGCTGGCATGGGCCAGGTTCTCGTTCTCAATGCGTCCTATGAACCGTTGAACATCACCACCTGGCGTCGCGCCGTCGTGATGATGATCAAGGGAAAAGCCGAAAGTCTCGAACATGACTCCGAGCGACTGATCCGGCGTGATATGCACGTTCCCACGGTGATCCGTCTGCGGCAGTTTGTGAGAGTCCCCTTCCGTCAGGTGCCGCTGACCCGCCGTAACGTGTTTCAGCGGGATAATCACACCTGCCAGTACTGCGGCAGCCGCGAACAGCTCTCGATCGATCACGTGATCCCGCGCAGTCGTGGCGGAACCGATGCCTGGGACAACGTGACCACGGCATGCACCAGTTGCAATGTTCGCAAGGCCAGCCGCACGCCCTCCGAAGCCGACATGCCTCTCAAGCGGGTCCCGCGACGCCCTCTCAGCAGTCTGAGTTTCGAGGCTGTTCGTCAGATCGATTCCGGTCGCCACAGTGAGTGGGCGAAGTATGTGATCGGCATCTGAGCCGCTGTTTCAATCATCGTTCTGCTGGCTGAGCTGTTCCAGCTTGCTGCGTTGTTCTTCGGCCACACAGGCTCCGATCACATCCTCCATCTGACCTTGGAGAACAGATTCAAGACTGAAATTCCGCCCCAGTCGATGGTCGGTGACCCTGTTGTCCTTGGCGTTGTACGTGCGGATTTTCTCGCTGCGGTCGCCCGTCCCAACCTGAGAGCGTCGGGCTGAACTTTCTCGTTCATTCGCTTCGGCGAGCTGGCGTTCATACAATTTGGCCCGCAGAATTTCCATGGCCCGTTCACGGTTCTGCAGCTGGGAGCGCTGCTGCGTGCAGAACACGCGGATGCCGCTGGGTTTATGCAGCAGGTCAACGGCTGTCTCAACCTTGTTGACGTTCTGCCCACCAGCTCCGCCAGACCGCGCCGTGCTGATCTCAAGATCTCCGGCTTCGATCTGCACCTCGACTGGATCCGCCTCCGGCATTACCGCCACGGTTGCTGTGGAGGTGTGAACGCGACCCTGGGATTCCGTTGCAGGGACACGTTGCACGCGGTGGACTCCGGCTTCAAATTTCAATTCGCTGAAGACAGCTTCACCCTTCACGGAAAGGATCAGCTCCTTGTAACCGCCAAGATCGGCTTCGCTGGCGCTCACAGGCATCACCGTCCAACCGCGCCTGCTGCAGAAGCGTTCGTACATGCGGGCAAGATCTCCGGCCCAGAGAGAGGCTTCATCGCCTCCAGCACCTGCTCTGATTTCGAGCATCACGCTGCGTTCATCACGGGGATCCCGTGGCAAAAGCGCAACGGTCAGCCTTTGAATCAACTCATCGTGACGTTGCTCCAGAGACTCAAGTTCGAGTTGAGCCAGTTCCTCCATCTCGCTGTCACCGCGGCTTTCCCGCAACAGCGTCCGTGCCTGTTCCCTTTCCTGGAGAACGTTCTGGAGGCTGCCGTAGTCGAGGACAAGCGGCTCAAGTCGTGAGCGCTCCCTGGCCACTGATTGGAGCCGCTCCGGATCCGAGGCCACGTCAGGATCAGCGAGCTGTCGTTCCAGATTGTGGAAACTGCTGGTCGCCGCTTCAAGACGACTGATCAGAGTTGAGGAGTCCATCGCCTCAGAAGCATGGTCGGCAAGGGGCCTGATGGGTTGGGCCCTGCAGACAAAAGCCCCGGAGGCAGAGCCATGTCTGCATCCGGGGACAAGTCTCTCTGTGATCGAACGCCAGTGCGTCGATTGCTCTGTGCATCAGGATTCGGCTTTTGCTTCTTCCTTGGTGGGAGCTTTTTTGTCGTCGTTGACGCTGCCGGTGCTGCCCATGCCGTACTTGCGCATGAAGCGATCCACGCGTCCCTCGGTGTCGAGAATCTTCTGCGTGCCGGTGAAGAACGGATGATTGCCGCTCCAAACGTCTACGTGGATTTCGGGCTGGGTGGAGCCAGTGGTCATCACCACTTCTCCATTGCAGATCACCTTGGCGTCTGGATACCAGGTGGGATGAATGTCGGGCTTTGGCATGACGGGGATCAGCGCTTGGAGAACTGGGGAGCTTTGCGGGCTTTCTTGAGGCCGTACTTGCGACGCTCCTTGGCCCTGGGGTCACGGCTGAGGTGACCTTCGGTTTTGAGGGGTTTTCGGTTGTCTGCGGAAAGCTCGCAGAGGGCTCTTGCGGCACCCTGCTTGATGGCATCGGCCTGACCTGTCAGACCACCACCGCGCACGTTGACAAGCACGTCGTACTCAGTTGTGAGCCCCAGAGTCTGGAGAGGAGCCTTGACGGCAGCGATGTAGGCAGGGTTGTAGTTGAGATAGTTATCTCCGGGGCGGCCATTGATGGTGATGGTGCCGTTGCCGGGAATCAGGCGAACACGTGCAACGGAGGTCTTGCGGCGACCAGTGCCCCAGTAGACGACGGAATTGGATGTGCTCATTTGGCGGAAGCGGCGGGATCAAGCTGCAGGGGCTGAGGCTGCTGGGCGGCGTGGGGATGATCGGCACCCTTGTACACCTTCAGCTTGCGGAACATCTGGCGCCCCAGGGCGTTGTGGGGAAGCATGCCCTTGATGGCTTTTTCCACGATTCGCTCGGGAAGGCGCTCCTGCAGATGAGCGAAGGTTTCAACCTTCATCCCACCCGGACGTCCGGAATGCCTGCGGTAAAGCTTCTGTTGCGGCTTGCTGCCACTGACTCTCACCTTGTCGGCATTCACAACAACGACAAAGTCGCCGGTATCGAGATGCGGGGTGTAGCTGGCTTTGTTCTTGCCGCGGAGCACGGAAGCGACCTCGGTGGCCAGGCGACCGAGGGTTTGATTCTCAGCGTCCACCAGATACCACTGGCGGTCGATTGAATCGATGGAAGGGACTGAGGTCTTGTTCATCGCGCCGGCATGCCGGTTCGGGTATGCCTCGTCGCAAGCGACGAAGCGGGGCAGGGAGCTTCAGGTACGCCGTGGCGTGCTGTTCAGAGCTCAAAGATCGACTTTACCTGTCGGTGGGTCTCGCTCTGATCAAATCAGGTGGGCGGTGCCGGCCTCTCAGGAATGGACTGGCCAGGGCGGAGGATCCGGAGGTGGATCTTCGCTGGCCAAGAAAAAAGTCGGTTTGCAATCGTACCAGCCCCCCTCGCTGAAGATGTTCTCGGGATAGCCGGCACGCAACAGACAGAGGCCCTGCGCCGGTGCTCCATCCTTCACTTCATTGCGGCGACGCTCTCTCCAGCGGCGTTCAAAGTATTCCGGGGTCAGGCGATGCTCTCCAACGGCCACCAGCTGCCCCATCAGCAGACGCACCATTCCGTACAGAAACCCGCTGGCCTGGATCTCGAGATCAATGAGATCTCCACGACGTTGGATGGACACATCCTGAATCGTGGTGCGTGAGTGAGATCTGCGGCTTCCAGCGCGTTGGAACGCTGCAAAGTCATGGCATCCCAGCAGACCATGCAGCGCCTGTTCCATCGCCTTGTCATCCAGGCGAGTCTGGTAGCGATGCCAGCTCCAGGGAGCCAGAAAAAGGTTCGGCCTTCGACCGTTGTAGAGAGTGTAGCGATAGCGCCTGTAGCTTGCCGAATAGCAGGCATGCCAGCGCAAAGGGCGTTCCACCGCCTCTCGGATGCGGATCGAGGACGGTAACCGTCCATTGAGAGCCGGAGCCCAGCGGCTGGCAGGAATCGGCCCGCTGCTGTCGAAATGCACCACCTGGCCGGCCGCATGAACGCCGGCATCGGTGCGCCCTGCAGCAACGGTCTGCACCGGTCGATGGGGGTCGAGAGCCGAAATGGCATCCTCAAGAACGGCCTGAACACTGGTGCCGTTGGATTGACGCTGCCAGCCACAAAACAGTGAACCCTCGTACTGGAGACTGAGGGCGATCCGTTTGAGACGGCTGCCGACAGTATCAGTCGAGGGTTCAGGGATGTTGATTGCCGTGATGCTGAGACCGGAATTCAGACCAGTTCGATGATGGCCATCTCAGCATTGTCTCCGCGACGACGAACGGTGCGGGTGATGCGGGTGTAGCCACCTTTGCGATCGCTGTAGCGATCAGGAGCTTTATCGAAGAGGGCATGCACGAGCTGCTTGTCGTAGACGTATCCGAGTACCCGTCGTCTCGAAGCGAGGCTTCCTTCCTTGGCCAGCGTGATCATACGTTCGGTTTCGTCACGCAGAGCCTTGGCACGAGCTTTGGTGGTGGTTACGCGACCTTCACGGATCAGCTGTGTGGTCAGGCCGCGGAGCATCGCTTTGCGTTGGTCAGCTGGACGTCCCAGCTGAGGGACTCGGCATTGGTGGCGCATGGTTCTGGAGGTGCTGAATTGCGGGTTTGGGAAGGAGTCAGACGCTGGTGCGGCTTTGTGGGATCTGAATGCCGATCCTCTCAAGGGCTTCAATCACCTCATCAGCGGACTTGGAGCCGAAGTTCTTGATCTCCAGCAGATCCTCGTAGCTGAAACCCATCAGGTCGGAGACGGAATTGACCTGTGCACGCTTCAGGCAGTTGTAGGCGCGAACAGACAGGTTCAGTTCCTCAAGGGGGATCTGCGCTTCGGCTGTGGGTTCGGGTTCAGCCTGAACCTCCTCCACCATGGTGACGGTGGCGAGGGGCTGGAACAGTTCGATCAGCTGGTTCGCTGACTGAGCAATGGCATCGTCGGGGGTGATGGAACCGTCAGTCACCACCTCCATGCGCAGGCGCTCGCGTGCGGAACCACCTTCAGCAACAGCTGTTTCGTCGATGGTGAAGTTCACGCGGTGGACAGGCATGAACACGGAATCGATCTGAAGCAGATCGATAGCGCTGGTGTCCTCGTTGTGACGATCGACGGGGCGATAGCCGATGCCACGCTCCACATGAACTTCGAGCTCGAGGCTGTAGCCGTCACTCACCGTGGCAATGACCTTCTCCCCGTCCACCACCTGCACTTGTGAGGAGAACTGCAGGTCGCGGGCCTTCACGGTTGCGGGGCCTGCAACCACAAGCCTGCCGATCTCAAGTTCGTTGGTGCGGCTGTTGACCGTGATCTGTTTGCAGTTCAGCAGGATGTCGAGCACATCCTCACGAACTCCAGGAATGGTGGCGTATTCGTGGTTCACGCCGGCAATGCGCACGGCTGTGACCGCGGTGCCTTCAAGGTTGCCCATCAGCACACGCCGAAGGGAATTGCCCAGGGTTGTGGCCTGCCCCCGCTCGAGGGGGCCGATGAGAAACACACCGGTTTGGGAGCGATCGTCGGCGATCTGATGCTCGATACGGTCGATCTGGTATTGCAACACGGTCTGAGGCGGGGGAGAGAGGGACCTGGACGGGGACGCGTTGGCTTCAGACGCGCCGACGCTTGGCACGGCGACAGCCGTTGTGTGGCAGAGGGGTCACGTCGCGGATCAGCGTGATTTCGAGACCGGCCACCTGGAGCGCCCGAATTGCGGTTTCACGACCTGAGCCGGGCCCGCGCACGAGCACTTCGATCTGACGCATGCCCTGTTCAAGAGCTCTGCGTGCTGCTGCTTCCGCTGCGGTCTGGGCAGCGAATGGCGTGCCCTTGCGAGCACCCTTGAAGCCGCTGGCACCTGCCGAAGACCATGAGATGACTTCTCCTGTGGTGTCGGTGATCGACACGATGGTGTTGTTGAAGGTGCTCTGGATATGGGCAACTCCGTTGGGAACGTTGCGCTTGGCCTTCTTGGGGCCTGATTTCTTGACTGTTTTGGCCATGGGCCTGGGAATGGAAGGTGCTTATGGAACGGGAAGGATCCGATCGGCCGAAGGGAATTACTTCTTCTTGCCGGCCACGGTCTTGCGGGCACCGCGACGGGTTCGCGCATTGGTGCGAGTTCTCTGTCCGCGCACCGGAAGGCTCATGCGGTGGCGACGACCGCGCACACAGCCGATGTCCTGCAGACGCTTGAGGGCCATGCCCTCCTGGCGGCGGAGGTCACCCTCGATCGTGTAGGTCTCGGTGGCACCACGAAGCTTCTGTACATCACCGTCCTCAAGATCCTTGACCCGGATGTCGGGGTTGACTCCTGTCTTGGAGAGAATGGTCTTGGCCCTGGTCGGGCCGATTCCATAGATGTAGGTGAGGGCGACTTCGATCCGCTTGTCGCGGGGAATGTCGACACCAGCAATCCGTGCCACTGAGCAATTAATCGAGGTGGACAATGACTTCCTATGCCTGGGAAGTCTTCAATCAGGCTGGCAGAGAGAAACCCCTGCCTGGAGAGCGTTGATCCGAGGCTTCAGCCCTGGCGCTGTTTGTTGCGAGGACGCTTCTTGTTGATCACGTAGATGCGACCTCTGCGCTTGACGATCTGATCGTCAGG
Source organism: Synechococcus sp. MIT S9503 (assembly GCF_047304175.1). GTDB lineage: Bacteria > Cyanobacteriota > Cyanobacteriia > PCC-6307 > Cyanobiaceae > Synechococcus_C. The sequence goes on from NZ_CP138955.1 coordinate 2,532,084, forward strand.
GCTGATTTTTTTGACTGAGGAACGCACCTTCATGGGGCGAAGCTCTCCAATGTTGCAAACAGCTAACGTACCACAGCGGGTCAAGCAAGAATGCTCTCAATCCGTTCAGCAATGGCTTCAACGGTCCCGTCGGCTTGCACTGTCATCAGCAGGTTTTGACTGCTGTAGTAATTGATCAGTGGTGCTGTCTGTTGCTTGTAGACCGTAAGTCGGTTGCGGATCACCTCTTCGTTGTCGTCAGCACGACCCCGGCCCAGCAGTCGCTCAACCAAGACGGCGTCATCAACTTCCAGAAGCACCACGGCCTCAATCGCCTGATCGAGCTCCTTCAGCATCGGTGCCAGGGCCTCAGCTTGGGCCACGTTGCGTGGGAAGCCATCCATTAACCAGCCCTGGCCGTCAAGAGCAGAAAGCTGTGCCTTGACAATGGCCAGAACCAGAGCGTCCGTCACCAGCTCACCGCGGTTCATCACGGCTTCCGCTTCCTTCCCCAGTTCGCTGCCTGCGGCAACCTCAGCTCTGAGGAGATCGCCTGTCGACAGGTGCCGCAGTGCGTGTTGCTCACAAAGGCGTGCAGCCTGCGTGCCCTTCCCAGCGCCTGGCGGTCCAACAAACAGAAGGCGTTGTTTCATGGCGAATCAGAATTGTTGGGTGAGGGGGGTGAACGTTTGCTGGATCAGCGTCACTGGCGGACCATCCCCTCGTAACGCTGAGAGATCACGTAGGTCTGCACCTGCTTGGCGGTGTCGATGGCCACACCCACCAGGATCAGCAGAGAGGTGGCACCGAGGCCCTGGAATGTCTGCACATTCGTCGCCCGCTCAACGGCGGAAGGAATGATGGCGACAGCACCAAGGAAGAGTCCGCCCAGAAGAGTGAGTCTGTTTTTCACTCCCTCGAGATAGTTCGCTGTTGCAGTGCCGGGCCGAACACCAGGGATCGCCACCCCACCACGCTTGAGGTTGCTCGCGACATCAACCGGGTTGAAGGTCAGAGACGCGTAGAAGTAGGAGAAGCCGAGAATCAGAGAGAAGAACACCAGGGCATAGGGCCAGGGATTAGAGCTGCCTGGGTTGAGTGCTGTGGCCGCTCTGATCAGAAACGGGTTCTGGCTGAAATTGGCGATGGTGATCGGGAGAAAAATCAGTGCCGACGCGAAAATGATCGGCATCACGCCACCGGCGTTGAGTTTGAGGGGGAGGTAACTCTGGCGGTTGGGTAAAACCGCTCCACCACCCACCTGACGTTTCGCACTAACGATCGGAAGGCGGCGCTGCCCCTCCTGCACGAAGATGATCCCCACAATGGTGACGAGGAACACAAGCACCAGGATCACGATTCCGAAAACATCGTTCCGATCGCCTGTCTGTGCTTTCTCAATGGTTGAACCAAGCGCCTGGGGCAGGGTGGCGACAATGTTCAGGAAGATCACCAAAGAGGCTCCCTGGCCGATTCCTCGTTCCGTGATCACTTCGCTGAGCCACATCACGATCATCGATCCGGTCACCAGAGCGAGGGCCGTCTGCACGACGAACACAGCAACGGGAAGTCCTTCAACTGCGTAGGGACGAAGGATCATGGCGAAGACCACGCTCTGGACTAAACCCCAGCCGAGAGCGACATAGCGAGTGATCTGGGCGAGTTTGCGTCTGCCGGCTTCGCCTTCATTCTTCTGAAGATCCTCCAGCTGCGGCAGCGAGGCTGTGAGCAGCTGCAGGATGATCGAGGCGTTGATGAAGGGGAGGATCCCGAGGGCGAAAATTCCCAGCGTGGAGATGCCGCCGCCGGTGAAGATGTCGAGAAAGCCGATCAGCTGCCCACCCTGTTGGATGAACTGCTCAAAGGCGACTCTGTCGATACCGGGCATCGGGATGTAGATGCCGAGGCGCACCAGCATCAACAGACCCAGGGTTGTGAGAACCCGGCCTCTCAGCTCCGGATTTTGCACCAGCTGGGTGATGACTTCACTGGCGCTGGGATTGCGTCCCCGACTGACGAGCATGGAACAGAGGGTGTTTGGTTGAGCTTGATGCAGCAAAGCCGTCCGCGGAAGTGGATCGGCGGACGGCTCAGACGCTAGATCTGTGAAGGTTGATCCGAAGGATCTCAGTCCAGCAGTTCGCAGGTGCCACCGGCTGCTTCGATTTTGGTTCGAGCTGATGCCGTGAAAGCGGCTGCCTGAACAGTCAGTTTGGTTTTGATGTCCCCGTTACCGAGGATTTTCAGAGGGTGCTTGGGACTGGTGACAACGCCGTCCTTAACGAGGGAGTCGAGGTTGACGGTGCTGCCTGCCTTGAGCTCGTTGAGCGCAGACACATTCAAGACGGTGAAGTTCTTGGGATTCACCACAGGGAAGTGCTTCAGCTTGGGCACCCGTCTGTAGAGGGGCATCTGACCACCCTCAAACCCTGGGCGGGTCGGACGGCCGGAACGAGACTTCTGGCCGCGCATGCCAAAACCGCAGCTCGCGCCCTGGCCGGCGGCGATGCCGCGACCCTTGCGCAGTTTGCGACGACGGGCACCTTTGTTGGCCTTCAGTGATTCAAGTCGGAGTGTCATGGGGAATCAGGAATAGATCTGCTCGAGGGAGATCCCCCGTTCCTTGGCGGTCTCCTTGTGAGTGCGGAGACTGTCGAGAGCCACCATGGCGGCCCGTGCGTTGTTCAGTGGGGTTTTGCTGCCCAGTCGCTTGGCGAGCACATTCTTGATGCCGGCCAACTCAAGGACCGTGCGGATCGAACCGCCTGCGATCACACCGGTACCTGGAGCGGCAGGGCGGATCAACACACTGGCAGCACCATCACGCCCGTTGGAGAGAGTCGGGATGGAGTTGTGGCGCGTCAGAGGCACCTTGACCAGGTGCTTCTTGCCGTCGGCGACGCCCTTGCGGACAGCACCGATCACGTCGCCGGCCTTGCCGACACCGACGCCGACCTGACCACGCTCGTTTCCGACCACAACAATGGCTCGGAAGCTCATCTTCTTGCCGCCTTTTACGGTCTTGGAGACGCGTCGGATCTGAACAACCCGTTCCTGCCATTCGGAGTCGCGCTCCTGGTTGCGTCGGTCGCCGCGACGTCCGCCACGGCGGTCACCACGGTCGCGACCGCCACCGCGGCGCTGCTCCTGCTGGCCTTCAGCCGCTGCTGGAACATCCGCTGCCGAGGGCACGTCGTTGGGATTGGTCTGGGGGTTGGAATCGGTCATGTTGAGAGCAGGATCAGAACTGAAGGCCCGCTTCCCGGGCGGCGTCGGCGAGGGCTTTCACCCGGCCGTGATACAGGTTGCCGCCGCGATCGAAGACCACCTGTTGGATGCCCTTGGCGAGGGCTCGTTTGGCCACCAGTTCACCGACGGCAACGGATGCATTGCAGCTGTTGGCGTTGGTTTTGAGGCTGGTGCGCAGGTCCTTGTCGACGGTGGACGCTGAGCAGAGCGTGCTCTGCGCGTCATCATCGATGACCTGGGCATAGATGTGGCTGTTGGAGCGGAACACGGCGAGACGAGGTTTGCCGGCGGTGCCGTTGATGTGACGACGCAGGCGTCGATGACGCTTCTGGGTCTGTTGTTTTCGGGAAAGGGTCGACATGGTGGGTAATGAGGAACAGCGTCTGGCAGTGGATTATTTTTTGCCCGACTTGCCTGCCTTGCGAAGGATCCACTCGCCCTCGTACCGGATCCCCTTGCCCTTGTAGGGCTCAGGCGGACGGATGGCGCGGATTTTGGCGGCTTCATTGCCGACCAATTCCTTGTCGATTCCGGAAACAATCACCTTGGTGTTGTTCTCGACTTTGAAGGTGATCCCTTCCGGGGCTGCGACCTCGACCGGATGGCTGTAGCCGGCACTGACAACCAGCGTGGTGCCTTTGACCTGGGCCCTGGAACCCACACCGATGATTTCCAGGCTTTTGCTGAAACCGCTCTCGACACCAACAATCATGTTGTTGACAAGTGCGCGGCAAAGGCCATGGCGCTCGCGGGAGGTGCGCTTGCTGCTGGTGGGAGCCAGCACGATGGTGTTCTCCACCTGATCGATGCTCACGCCCTCAGGCAGTGTGCGTTTGAGTTCGCCCTTCGGCCCCTTCACGGTGACAGCGAGGCCGTTGAGGCTCACCGTCACCTTTTCAGGAATGGGGATGGGGGCTTTACCGATACGTGACATGGTTCTGGCTCCGGATCAATAGACGTAGCAGAGCACTTCACCGCCGACGCCCTGCTTTCGGGCGTCGCGGTCGCTCATCACACCTTTGGAGGTGGAAATGATCGCCACCCCCAATCCGCCGAGGACCTTGGGAAGTCCGCGGGTGTTCTTGTAGATGCGCAGACCGGGCTTGCTCACCCGCTGCATGGAGCGAATGGTGGGCTGGCGGTGCTTGCCGCTGTATTTGAGTTCCAGCACCAGGTTGGTGCTGACGCCTTCGCCTTCTTCGCTGATTTCGGCGATGAAGCCTTCCTGCTGCAGCACCCTGGCAATGCTGCGAGACATGCGGGAGGCGGGAACTTTCGTGCTCTGGTGACGTTTCTCACTCGCATTGCGAATGCGGGTGAGCATGTCGGAAATAGGGTCGTGATTGGCCATAATGGTTTCCGAGGAGGGCTCAGTTGCTGCGGAATGGCATTCCCATCTCGCGGAGGAGGGCCCGGCCCTCTTCATCCGAACGGGCAGTGGTCACGATGGTGATGTCCATGCCCCTGATCGCGTCGATCTTGTCGAAGGAGATCTCAGGGAAGATGATCTGCTCCCTAACCCCCAGGGTGTAGTTGCCGCGTCCGTCGAAGCTCTTGGGGCTGACGCCGCGGAAGTCGCGGATGCGAGGGAGTGCCAGATTGATGAGTCGCTCGAGGAACGCATACATGCGATCGCCGCGCAGAGTCACGGCACAGCCGATCGGCATGCCTTGGCGGATCTTGAAGCCTGCGATGGCTTTCTTGGCTCGCGTCACAACCACTTTCTGGCCGGTGATTTGAGCAAGTTCGTTGACCGAGGCCTCAAGGGACTTGGCATTGGCGGCAGCTTCGCCGAGTCCCCGATTGACGGTGACTTTCACCACCTTGGGAACTTCGTGGACGTTGGAGAGACTTAGATCTTTCAGCAATTTGGGCTGAATGGTCTCCCGGTAGCGCTGTTTCAGTGACATGGCTGGGGAATGGGACTTCTGGACTTGGTCAGAAGGCGGTTCGAGGCGATCAGTCGATCACCTCGCCGGTTTTCTTGAGGCGGCGCTTTTTGCTGCCGTCCTTTTCGGTGATCAGCTCGACTCGGCTGGCCACCTTCTTGTCGGTGGAGTAGATCATCACGTTGGAGGCATGCAGTGAGGCCTCTTCAGTGACGATCCGCCCGCTTTCACCCTCTTGGGTGGGCTTCACGTGGCGGGTGCGCATGTTGACGCCCTGCACGACCACTCGGTTTTCGTTGGGAAGGGTGCGCAGGACCTCACCGGTCTTGCCCTTGTCCTTGCCGGTGATCACCTGAACGGTGTCGCCCTTGCGCAGGCGCATCTTGATGCGCTGGTTTGCGGCGGATTTCGGAGTTGCAGTTGCCATCTCAGATCACCTCCGGAGCGAGGGAGACGATTTTGGTGAAGTTGCGGTCGCGCAGCTCACGGGCCACAGGACCGAACACGCGAGTGCCTTTTGGGTTTTTGTCGTCATTGATGATGACGGCGGCATTGTCGTCAAACCGGATGGAGTTTCCGGTGTCACGACGCAGGGTGGCTTTGGTGCGGACCACCACTGCCTTGACCACATCGGACTTTTTCACGCCCATGTTGGGCATGGCGTCCTTGACGGCGGCCACGATCACATCACCCACATGGGCGTAGCGGCGATTGCTGCCCAGCACGCGGATGCACTGGATGCGCTTGGCTCCGCTGTTGTCAGCGACCGTGAGGAAGGATTCCTGTTGAATCATTTGTTGACCTCCTCAGCCTTGGGGCTGTGGCTGAGGACCTCGGCGATAGCCCAGCGCTTGTGACGGCTGAGCGGACGGGTCTCGGTGATGCGGACACGGTCACCAACGCGAACACTGTTGTTCTCGTCGTGAGCCTTGTAACGGGTGGTACGGCTGACCGTCTTCTTGTAGATGGGATGGGGAAAGCGGTTTTCCACCGCAACCACCACCGTTTTGTCCATCTTGTCGCTGACGACGGTGCCGACCCTTTCCTTGAGTGCCATGAGTATGAAGCGAAGGATCAGGAGACGGAGGAGCTCTGGCGCTCCTTCTGCACCGTCAGCAGCTGGGCCAGCTTGATGCGGCTCTGCTTGAAGCGGTGAGTGTTGGCCAGCTGCCTGGTGGCTTGCTGGAAACGCAGATCAAACAGCTCCCGACGGAGGCCGGTGATCTGTTCGGTGATGTCTGCGTCGGAGAGTTGACGCAGCTCGGAGGCGTTGGGACGGGCCATTGTCAGGACTCCACTGAGGCGGCAGCAGCGGCCGGCGCGTTCGCACCGGATGTCTGCTCCTGTTCATCGAGGGTGATGAACTTGGTCTTCACAGGCAGCTTGTACTGCGCGAGGCGCATGGCTTCCTTGGCGATTTCGGGGGTGATTTCGTCACCACCCATCTCGAACAGGATCCTGCCTGGCTTGATCACCGCCACCCAGAATTCCGGGTTGCCCTTACCGGAACCCATTCGGGTCTCGGCCGCGCGCATGGTGACGGGCTTGTCAGGGAAGATCCTGATCCAGATTTTTCCGCCACGCTTGACGTAGCGGGTCATGGCACGACGGCTGGCCTCGATCTGGCGCGAGGTGATCCAGCCACATTCCTGTGCCTGCAGAGCGAACTGACCGAAAGCGATGGTGTTGCCACGGGTGGCGACACCGCGCATGCGGCCGCGTTGCTGCTTACGGAATTTGACGCGTTTTGGACTCAGCATGGTTCAGGCCTCCTGTTCAACCCTCGTTGGAGCGGTCTTCGAACTGTTGGGGCCTGCGACCGGCCCGACGCCGCGGGGTCGCCCCCACAGGCAGCTGCTGCTGGGCTTCATCACCCAACACCTCGCCTTTGAACACCCAGACCTTGATGCCCAGCACCCCGTAGGTGGTGCTGGCCACCTTGGTGGCGTAGTCGATGTCAGCGCGCAGGGTGTGCAGGGGCACACGACCTTCACGCGTCCACTCGGTACGAGCGATCTCAGCACCGTTGAGGCGACCTGAAACCTGAATCTTCAGGCCAAGAACGCCAGCGCGCTGAGCTCGCTGAACAGCCATGCGGATGGTTCGACGGAAGGCAACGCGTTTCTCAAGCTGCTGAGCGATGTACTCGGCAAGCAGGAAGGCATCGGCATCGACGCGCTCAACCTCAACCACATTGATTCGAACCTGACGGTTCAGATCACCGACGGTTTTCTGAATGCCGGAGCGCAGCTCTTCAATGCCGCTGCCCTGGCGTCCTACCAGCACGCCTGGGCGTGCGGTCTTCAGCTCAACTTCGAGCTGATCGGCCTTGCGAGCAATCAGCACATCACTGATGCCGGCGGAGCCGTATTTCTTGTGGATGAACTTGCGGATCCGATCGTCTTCCTGGAGGAGACTCGGATAGCTCTTGCTGGGTGCGTACCAGCGTGACCGGTGTTCCTGGGTGATCCCCAGGCGTAAGCCGGTTGGATGGATTTTGTGTCCCATCAGTCGGGGTGCTCGGGGGTCAGGAATCGGTCTGGGCAGCCACAGCAATGCTGATGTGGCAGGTCTGCTTCTTGATCGCGAAGGCGCGACCCTGGGCGCGGGGCCGGTAGCGCTTCATGGACGGGCCCATGTCAGCACTGGCCTGGGAAATCACCAGGGTGGAGGGATCAAGTCCGAGGTTGTGCTCGGCATTGGCCACTGCGGAACGCAGCACCTTGGTGATCGGTCCGGTGGAGCGGTAAGGCATGAACTCGAGCATGATCAGCGCGTCGCGGTAGCTGCGACCTCGGATCTGATCGAGAACCCGCCGAACCTTCGACACGGAACCGCGGATGAAGCGACCGTGGGCCTGGGCAGTGTTTGCCGTTGGGGATGACGTTGTCATGATCTCAGCGGCCTCCTTTCTTGTCTTTGATGTGGCCTTTAAAGGTGCGGGTGGGCGCGAACTCGCCGAGCTTGTGGCCCACCATCTGTTCGGTCACAAAGACCGGAACGTGGGTGCGGCCGTTGTGAACCGCGATTGTGTGGCCGATCATCATCGGCAGGATCGTGGAGGCCCTGGACCACGTCTTGATCACCGATTTGTCATCGGCGGCATTTTGCTTTTCAACCTTGCGCAGAAGGCTGTCAGCAATGAAAGGGCCTTTTTTGAGTGAACGTCCCATGGCGGATTAAGCGAACGACGGAATGGTGAGCAGCATCATGAGTCGCGTCCGCCACGGCTCCGCTTGGACGTCTTGCGACGCTTCCGGAGGACGAACTTGTTACTCGGCTTGTTGCGCTTGCGGGTCTTGAGGCCCAGTGCCGGCTTGCCCCACGGAGTCACAGGACCGGAACGGCCGATGGGTGCACGACCCTCACCACCACCGTGGGGGTGATCGCAGGGGTTCATCACACTGCCTCGAACCTGAGGACGCCGTCCGAGCCAGCGGCGGCGACCTGCTTTGCCGAGGCTTGTGTTGCGGATCTCCGAGTTGCCGACTTCGCCGATGGTGGCGTAACACTCACGCCGAACCAGGCGAACCTCGGTCGACGGCAGTTTCAGAGCGACGTAATCACCCTCCTTGGCCATCACCTGAGCACTGGCTCCGGCTGTACGCACCATCTGGCCGCCGCGGCCGGCATAAAGCTCAACACAGTGAACGCTTGAACCCAGGGGTACATCGGAGAGCGGCATGGCGTTGCCGATCTCGATGGGCGATTCAGGTCCGGACACAACGGTCTGGCCGATGGTGACTCCGGCAGGAGCCAGGATGTAGCGCTTCTCTCCATCGGTGTAGAAGAGAAGTGCCAGCCGCGCGTTGCGGTGAGGGTCGTAGTGAATGGCGGCGACCTTGGCGGGTACGCCGTGTTTGTTGCGTCGGAAATCGACGATGCGGTATTGCCGCTTGTGACCGCCGCCGCGATGGCGACAGGTGATCACGCCGCGATTGTTGCGTCCCTTGCGGCGGTGCTTGGACACCACCAGGGAACGTTCAGGTTTGCGGCTGGTGACTTCACTGAAGTCGGTGACGACCCGGGTACGGGTTCCGGGTGTGTAGGGGCGGAAGGTACGAATTGCCATGACGTTTCAGACCCCTCAGGACTCAGGGAAGAGTTGGATGGAGTTGCCCTCGGCGAGGCGCACCACGGCCTTTTTCACCTGAGAGCGCTTGCCGGCGAATCGGCCGACCCGACGGCTGCGGCGGGGTGGGTTCATGGTGCTGACGCCAGTGACCTTGACATCGAACAGCTGCTCAACGGCGGCTTTGATGTCGGGTTTGGCAGCTCGGTGGTCCACCTCGAAGGTGTACTGGTTCATTTCCAGTGCACGCGTGGCCTTTTCTGTGATGAGAGGTCTGCGGATGACATCCGCCAGACGCCCTGTGAAGCGCTCAGTCATCTCCGTAGACCTCCTGGATTGTTGCGAGTGCCTCTTCTCCAAGCACCAGAGCATTGGCGTGGAGGAGATCGAAGACGTTGAGCTGGTTGGCCGAGATCAGCTTCACCTTCTCAAGATTGCGAACGGAACGTCGCACAGCTTCAGAAGGGTCGGTGAGCACGATCAGCACTTTGGCGCCGGCAGCAATGCCTAGACGCCCTAGTGCGTCAACGATTTCGCGGGTTTTCGGGGTTTCAATCGCTGCCCCGAAATCTTTCACCACGGTCACGTCGTCGATGCGGGCCATCAGCGCTGTGCGCAGGGCCAGTCGACGTTCCTTGCGGTTCATCGCAAGGTTGTACGTGCGGGGCTTGGGGCCAAACACGATGCCACCACCGGGACGCAGAGGAGTTCTGATCGATCCCTGACGGGCCCGGCCGGTACCCTTCTGTTTGTAAGGCTTGCGTCCCCCGCCCCGTACTTCCGCACGGGTGAGAGTGCTTGCGGTGCCCTGACGGCTGTGGGCCTGCTGGCGCAGAACCGCACGGTGCATCAGGTCGAGAGCGGTGGCTTCCTTGGCCACCTTCAGGTCGAGGGAGGCCTTGCCGGCTTCCTTGCCTTGCCAGTCACGAACAACACAATTGGCCATCACTTACCTCCTTTGGCGGGCTTGGCGCCAACGCGATTGGCGGGCCGGATGTTCAGCAGTGATCCGGGTTTTCCTGGAACGGATCCCTTGACCACCAACAGGTTCCGATCGCTGTCAACCTTGAGAATTGTCAGGGCGCGCGTCGTGATTTTCTTGCCGCCGTAGCGGCCAGCCATGCGCTTGCCTGGATAAATCCGGCCTGGTGTGGTGCCGGCGCCGGTTGAACCCGGTTCGCGGTGGTTCTTCGAACCGTGAGTCATCGGGCCTCGACTGAAGCCGTGACGCTTCTGATAGCCGGAGAAGCCACGACCCATGGTGTCGCCGCTGACGTCCACCTTCTGGCCTGCCTCGAAATCACCGACGGTGATCGCTCCACCCAGTTCAAGACCCTTCAGGTCGTCGACGCGGTATTCACGCAGGTGGCGGAGGATCCCTTCGCCGGACTTGGCGAGGTGACCCTTGGCGGGTTTGTTGATCAGCTTTTCACGTGTTTCGCCAAAGCCGATCTGCACGGCCTCATAGCCGTCAGTTTCAGTGGTCTTGAGTTGGGTGATCCGGCAAGGCCCCGCCTCGATCAAGGTGACCGGGACGGCTTTGCCCTGCTCGTCGAAGAACTGGGACATTCCCAGTTTCTTCCCAAGGATGCCGATGGACATGGGAGGTAGTGACGCCAGCGTGAACAACCTCAGCCGTTGCAACTTGACGCTGCTTGAGCTGTGGCCTGAGTGGGCGCTGATTGAGATGACGCAGTCATGGCCGAACGCTTCAACGGAAACCGCTGGGGCATTTCGGAATGGGGCTAGCGAGCGAATCAGCTGGCTGGGACTTGATCGACCGGTAAGGATCGGTAGTTTCCCGGCAATGCAACGAATGGAATCGCTGTATTGCACTGGCCTGAAGATCCGGCGCACACGCCGGACCTGCTCTTGGAACTGGAGGCCCGGCTAGCGGACGGGCACAGATCGGCGGAGCAAACAAAGACACTACATCACTGCCTTCCGGGTTCCCTCCAACCCTGATCAGCTGCCAGACTCACATCATCTGGACTGATTCCATGCCGCTGCTGCTTTTGGGTGGGGGTTTCCGCCGTGAACTGGAATCCGCCGGGGTCATGGCCGTTCACGCTCCACTGGAAGGTGGTGCGGAGACACGGTTGTTAAGACGTCTGCGCGCTGCCGGTTACCGCACCCAGATCACCTCGGCACGCGGTCTTGGAGATCCGGAGGTGTTCCTCTTGCAGAAACATGGTGTCAGGCCTCCCCATCTCGGGCATCAGAGTGTGGGACGCGGTGCAGCGGTTGGTGAAGTTCAGGAGGTCATGCCCCAGCTCGGCGAGCTTCTGCTTGGAGATAAGCCAGTGGTCCTCTGGCTGATTGAGGGTCAGGTGTTGTCCCGATCCGAGTTGCTTTCCCTCTGTGATCTCTGCAGGCGTGAGCCGCGACTGAAGGTGGTTGTGGAAATGGGTGGTGCGCGCAGCCTGCGCTGGCAGCCGATGAAACGGCTGCTGGGAGCCTGACTTCCTGTCTTCTGCCGGTCACCGGTTCTCTGACAGCCGGTGATGATGCTCTCGGCGAGGGTCGCTGGGTCAAATTGATCTGTGGAGCCAGTAACCAGGACCTGGCTGCGGTGGCTGATCTCTGCGCTCTCTATGCAGTCGCGGGTGTGCAGTGTGTTGACGTGGCAGCCGATGCCGCTGTCGTCACAGCAGCGCGCACGGGTCTCAGCTGGGCCCGTGCGCGCACCGGTCATTCACCTTGGCTGATGGTCAGTGTCAGTGACGGGCGCGATGCCCATTTCCGCAAGGCAGTCTTTGATCCGTCGCGCTGCCCTCCGGATTGCTCGCGGCCTTGCGAGAGGGTCTGTCCTGCTGATGCCATTCATCAGGGTCCCGGTGTGGATCCAAGCCGCTGCTATGGCTGTGGCCGCTGTTTGCCTGCCTGCCCTCTCGGGTTGATTGAAACCTCGGACCATCGCGTCGGGCTGGACAACCTGGCTTCTTTGCTGGCAGAGCTGCAACCCGATGCGCTCGAAGTTCACACGGCACCGGGACGCTTCGAGGAATTTGAACGCACGCTTGATGAGGTTGTTGCTTCCTCAGTGTCTCTGCGCAGGCTTGCGGTGAGCTGCGGACTGGAGGGGCATGGACTGCGTGCAGCAGATCTGGCCACGGAGCTCTGGGGCCGACATGAAGCACTGCGTCGACGGGGTTTCCGCCCTCTCTGGCAGCTCGATGGACGCCCGATGAGCGGCGACGTGGGCGCAGGAACGGCCCGCGCGGCTCTGCGACTCTGGCAACAGGTGCGCACCAGCGCACCTCCAGGACCTCTGCAGCTGGCGGGAGGAACCAATGGGGCGACCATCGGTCTGCTGGATGGTCTGGGACTGCCACGCTCCATGGGGCCGGCAGGAGTGGCCTTCGGCGGTATGGCGCGTTCTGTTGTCCTACCGCTTCTGCAGGAAGCGGAGTGCCGCCGGACAACACTGCGTGACTGGCCTTTTGGCTGGGAGCAGGCCCTCGCGCTGGCAAGGGATCTTGTGACCCCCTGGCTTTCGCGCCCCTGATCATCCTCAACAGGAGGCTCAGTCCTGCTAAAAGGCGACTGGGTCCTGATGAACACTGGGAGCCTGGTCCATGAGTACCGAGCGCATCACCGATGACCTCCAGCGCTTGCTAGCGCTGTTGCCCACTCCGGTTCAGGAGGCTCTCGAACCTGCTGCGCGCCGTGAACAGCTGCTTGAGGTGGTGCTGGATCTCGGCCGGATTCCGGAAGCCCGTTATCCAGGTCGTTCTGTTGAACTCGGCCGGCGCTGTCTGGAGCGCCAGGATCTCGCAGACATGGTGAGCAGGATCGGCCAGTTCGGGGCCGACAACAGGGCGGGGATCGAGCGCACTCTCCATCGAATCAGTGCTGTCCGCAATCGGCGTGGTGATGTGGTCGGTCTCACCTGTCGGGTTGGGCGCGCCGTGTTCGGCACCGTCGCCATCGTTCGCGATCTGCTCGACAGCGGTGATTCGCTGCTGCTGATGGGACGTCCCGGTGTGGGCAAGACCACGGCACTCAGAGAGATTGCCCGGGTTCTGGCCGATGATCTTCAGAAGCGGGTCGTGGTGATCGACACCAGCAATGAAATCGCCGGTGATGGTGATATTCCCCATCCCGCCATCGGGCGTGCCCGGCGCATGCAAGTGGCCCGGCCCGAGCTGCAGCATCAGGTGATGATCGAGGCGGTTGAAAACCACATGCCGGAAGTCATCGTGATTGATGAGATCGGCACCGAGCTGGAAGCTCAGGCGGCCCGCACGATCGCTGAGCGAGGCGTGATGCTGGTGGCCACAGCCCATGGCAACGCCCTGGCCAATCTGATCAAGAACCCCACTCTCTGCGATCTCGTGGGCGGGATCGAATCCGTCACTCTGGGCGATGAGGAAGCGCGACGCCGACGGACTCAGAAAACCGTTCTCGAGCGTGCTGCCGAACCGACGTTCCCCCTCGCGGTGGAGATGCACAGCCGTCACCGCTGGGCGGTTCATGACGATGTCGGACGCACCGTGGATCTCCTGTTGCGCGGCCAAAGCCCCAGGCCTCAGCAGCGTGAGCTGATGGCGGATGGTGGAGTGCGGCTTGTGGACCCTGAGCCGTCGATGCCGCAGCCTCCTCAGCGACGCCCCGCCCTGGCTGTTGTGCCAGTGCCAGATCCCGAGCGATCCGGCCCCGGGAGCTCTCGGTCCAGCGACTCACCGACTGCCGTAGCCCCGCCTGAGACCGATCTGCAGGTGTTGTGCTGCGGCCTCAGCCGGCAACGGCTTGAGGAGGCTGTCCGATGCCACAGCTGGCCTGTCAGAGCCATTGATGATCTTGCTTCTGCTGATGTTCTTCTGAGCGTTCGTCAGGGACTGGGTCGTCATCCCGGGCTTCGGCGTCAGGCGCGTGAGGCCGGGGTGCCGATCCTGGTCATCAAGTCGGACTCGCTGGCTCAGGTGGAACGCGCTCTTGAGCGCCTGCTCAGTCGCCGAGCTCCGTCCCACAAGGAACAGGGCATCGAGGTTTCATCAGAGCAGTCGGATCGAGCTGATGCTCTGGCAGCACTTGAGGAATGCAGGCTTGCAGTGGAGCAGATCGTGATGCCGGAGGGGCGTCCGGTTGAACTTCTCCCGCGCAATGAGAACGTTCTGCAGATGCAGGCGGATCTGGTTGCCCGGTACAGCCTCCAGAGCGATGTCTACGGCTCGAGCGACCAGCGTCGCCTCAGGGTTTTCCCGCCCTGATAAGCCGACAGTTGGCCCGGATGGATTGACGAAGGTCGCTTCGCTGTGGGTAACTATTTGAACCCCAGGGCTGATCTCCATAGCGAGTGTCACCGCTGGAGTCGATGGGCCGTCGCCAAGTGGTAAGGCAGCGGGTTTTGGTCCCGCCATTCCTAGGTTCGAATCCTAGCGGCCCAGTTTTTCCGGATCATCGGTGCTTCCCCCCAATCTGCTGGTCTTTGATTTCGACGGCGTGATTGTGGACGGCATGCGGGAATACTGGTGGAGTTCCCGGCGTGCATGCCTGAAGCTGCTTCCCGGTGCCGATCTCCCCGAGTCAGCGCCTGAGCAGTTCGCTCAGCTCAGACCCTGGATTCATCACGGCTGGGAGATGGTTCTGATCGCGGCCATGCTCTCTGAACGTCGTGGTCCTCTCCAGCGGCTGGGCACCGAGGTTTTTGTTCGTGACTACGGTGCTCAGTGCTCTGCAGCACTCGATCGCTTCGGTTGGAATCAAGTGTTGCTGCAGCAGACCCTGGAGGGCGTGCGGGCCGAGGCCGTGCGCAACGATCGTGACGCCTGGCTTGCTCTGCATCAGCCCTACCCAGGGGTTCCTGAACGTCTGATGGCGTTCACGGAAGAAAACCTCTCCTGGGCGGTTCTTACCACCAAGGCACGCGACTTCACCGCCGAGCTGCTCGCCTCGATGGGCCTGAAGCCTCAACGGATCGATGGCCATGAATCGGGTTCAAAGCCTGAAGTGCTGCGCCGCCTGGCCTGTGATTGGCGGCTTGGCGGCTTCGTTGAGGATCGTCGCCCCACTCTGGAAGCGGTGAGGGCAACACCAGGTCTTGAAACCCTGCCCTGCTGGCTGGTCAGCTGGGGATATCTGAGGCCCGCCGATGTGATCGATCTCTCCAAAGGCATCAGCCTGCTCCATCCGGAACAGTTCGCTGCCCCCTTGGCGGACTGGCCCTGATTCGATAACGTACATCTGTACTACGTGAGACGGATGGCCTGGATCGGGGCACTGGATGATCTGTCCAGCCTCTGATCCCACCGAGGCGTCGGTTCACCCGCCGTCCCGATCAGCTGCCTGCGGCGTTCTTCTGCTCTTTAACTGTTTCAGCCATGCCAGCCGATGTGAAAGCCTCCCAGTCCTCCGGTGGAGATGTCCGCCCCGGTGAGCGTGATAAAGCGCTCAACCTCGTGCTCGGTCAGATCGAGCGCAATTTCGGCAAGGGATCGATCATGCGCCTTGGGGACGCATCCAGGATGCGGGTCGAGACGATTTCCACAGGTGCCCTCACCCTTGATCTCGCCCTGGGTGGTGGATATCCCAAGGGGCGTGTTGTCGAGGTCTACGGCCCGGAAAGTTCGGGTAAGACCACGTTGACCCTGCATGCCATCGCCGAGGTTCAGCGCAACGGAGGCGTCGCCGCCTTCGTTGATGCCGAGCATGCTCTCGACCCTGTGTATGCCGCATCGCTGGGTGTGGATGTCGAGAATCTGCTTGTCTCTCAGCCAGACACCGGCGAGATGGCGCTGGAGATCGTGGATCAGCTGGTTCGTTCAGCTGCAGTCGACATCGTGGTGGTTGACTCGGTCGCCGCTCTCACGCCTCGTGCCGAAATCGAGGGCGAGATGGGAGATCTTGCTGTTGGCAGTCAGGCCCGTCTGATGAGCCAGGCGATGCGAAAGATCACCGGCAACATCGGCAAGTCAGGTTGCACGGTGATTTTTCTCAACCAGTTGCGTCTCAAAATCGGCGTCACTTACGGCAACCCGGAAACCACCACCGGTGGCAACGCTCTCAAGTTCTATGCCTCGGTTCGGCTTGATATCCGCCGTATTCAAACGCTCAAGCGCGGCACCGAGGAATACGGCATCCGCGCCAAGGTGAAGGTGGCTAAGAACAAGGTGGCTCCTCCTTTCCGGATCGCGGAATTCGACATTCTCTTCGGTCGTGGCATCAGCACGCTGGGCTGTCTTCTCGACCTGGCGGAGGAAACGGGTGTCGTGACCCGCAAGGGAGCCTGGTACAGCTATGAAGGCGACAACATCGGTCAGGGTCGTGACAACACCATCGGCTGGCTGGAACAGAATCCAGAAGCCAAGGATGCGATTGAGGTGCTGGTGCGTCAGAAGCTGACGGAAGGTTCGGAGGTCACCTCCAATTCGATGCGCCCTCTGGCAGCTGCGGCACGTTCGGCTGCAGCCAAGCCTCTCCCCAAGTCCGCCGACCAGGCTGCTTCGTCGAAGGACGCAGCCTGATCAGCTGTTCTGAAGCTGTGAGGAGCTGCGTTCCCTGCAGCTCATCTGCCGGTTTCCCGTGATGCGCTGAAGTTCTTGGATGGCTTCAGCGCCCTCGAATTTCACCAGTTCTCGTCCATTGCGAGATTCGACCCAGCTGATCCCGAAGTCGGAGACCAGAAAACGAACCATGTGCTGATCGCCGAGTTCAGCCATGAATGAAGCACCTTTTCCGTCTTGGCCGTCATCGCAGACGTAGCAGGTTGCTGTGATTCCCTGTTTGCTGAGATTGGCGGCCAGAGCCTGCAGGCTCATGACCAGATCCTGGACGACCGAACGGTACTGCTCGGAAAGTCGTAGAAACACAGGGAACGCCTCTCAGGATCAAATGATTCTAAAGGTTTTCTTCCGAATTCAGGATCAAGGTGAGCTTTTCCGGTTCTAGGGGCTGTCAGCAAGGGTCCAGAAGCCTGCCGCCGGACCGATAAAGCGCACCACCACCCAGAACAGCACCAGTGCTGCGATCCCAATCCAGGCGCCTCGCGTCGTGATTGACACGAATTGTGCTCCCTGGGCGCGGGTCAGAGGCAACCAGGCGATGAATCGCTCAGCGTCCTTGGGATCCGGCTTGCGCTGGCGAGGCGGAAGTCCCTGACTGGCTCGGCGTCGTGCTTCTCCCATCACAGGCCTCTCTGGCTCTTGCTCAGCCTAGAAGTGTTTGTCAGTCAGGACGAAGTCTCTGCAGTGCTTCCCAGGGTTCGAGCGCCCGCAGCACGTGCTCACCCCAGCTGCGGCCGCGCACTCTCCCATCGAGGATGGCCAGGCGTCCACCGCTCTGTCTCAAGGAGGCGATGGCGGGGATCAGGATCGCCAGTGCCTCCGGCAGAAGAAGCGATCGAAACCAGTCTCGTCCCTGTCGCTTCAATGACTCCACCCTGGCTGCGGTGAGGGGATCTTCCCGACTGGCGATCGGCAGCATGCCCGCGATCAGTTGTTCCGGTTCGGGGAGAAGATGCTGATGACTCAGCCACCAGCCCCAGCTGCAGCAGACCACTCCATTGGTCTCCGGAGCGGTGCTTTCCAGGGTGACCCTGCTGCCGAATTCCGCTGCGAGCTCACTGCAGAGACGCTGACGCATGCGCGGAGGGTTTACGAGTACCGCTGTCAGTCCGGATCTCCCCAGAATCAGCCGTCGGCTCTGTTCCAGCAGGTGGTCGGCGAAAATTTCCGTGTTCGGGAGAGGCTGACGTCTCGGCAGATAGATCGGCAGCGGTTCGCCCCTTGGCGCATCACGCAGGTCGATCTGCAGTTCATCGCCAGCGGTGCCGCGCGCTTCGCCATGACGCCGACAGCCTCCGTCAACGTGGATCAGTGTCCAGGGATGGCTGTAGAAGAGTGGATCCAGCGCGATGACCGGTTCCAGCGGTTGCAGTTGCCAGCACCACTGCAGTGTCAGCGGATCCATTCGGGCCCAGCTGGCCCAAGACGTCTGCTCCATGGACATCAGCTGACACCACGGCGCTGGTGTCGATCCAAGCAGTTGCAGCAGATCACGAACCATGGTCAAAGCGCTCTCTGGCATGACGAGATCGCGGTTCGCTCCGCCGCCAAGAACGACGAGCTGGCGGCTCAGGCGTTCATGCAGATCCAGCAGCCCCTTGCCCGCGGAGGGGAATGCAGCTCGAAGCTGCTCCCAGTGGCAGGCGTCGATCTGCACCGTCATGGCGTGCCGGAGACGGGAGGGCAGCCATTCAGCCTCTGGAATCACCAGATGGTCCTCCGGCCGGAGTTGCCCGGAGTGATGGGCCTCCAGCAGCTGTTCGGGCGTCAGCAGCCAGATCTGGTCTCCAGGTGGAGGCTCATAGCCTGTCCAGCACCCAAGCTTCAATCCGCTTTGCAGCAGACGTGGTCGTTCGATCTGGAGCAACCTCTGCTGCTGGCTTTCATCGAGCACCAGCACGGTGTGACGACTCCGCAGGCTGAGCGGCACCAGCAGGGCCAGCCACCAGCGCTCGCTGCCGCCAGCGGAAAGCTGGATTCTGGTTCGATCCTGTCTGCGCAGGCTTCGCCCCACCAGCCGGCTCAGTGTCAGTTGATGCTCCCAATGGCCTGCTTCCCCCCTGAGCAGGTGTTTGAGCTGCTGATGGGCCTCGACTTCCAGCATCCGGCAAGCCTAAGAACCGCCGTGCCGCGCATCGGTTCAGGCTGAGCCGTTCCGATCCCTTGCCTTGGAGAGCAACATGGACTGCATGCAGACGGCGGTCATGGATCAGGAGCGGATCGCAGCGCTGGAAGGTGTCAGAAGGGTGGGTGTCGTTGGGCTTGGCCTGATCGGTGGCTCGATCGGTCTTGATCTGCGTGCTCTGGGAGTCAGCGTTCAGGGCCTCGTGCATCGAGCCAGCACGGCCGACCGAGCACTGCAACGCGGGCTTGTTGATGCTGTCAGCTGTGAGCCTGCCTGCCTTGAGGGCTGTGACCTTGTCGTGCTGGCCTTGCCTCTGGAAGCCTTGCTGCAGCCGCAGGACGCACTGATCAAGGCGCTCCCGCCTGAGGCTGTGATCACGGATGTCGGGTCGGTCAAGGGAGCCGTTCTCGATGTCTGGCGAGATCTTCACCCACGTTTCGTGGCGTCTCATCCCATGGCGGGAACGGCGGAGTCGGGGGTGGAATCCGGTTGCAGTGGCCTGTTCAGGGGGCGCCCCTGGGTGGGGACTCCGGAACCCGATACCGATTCAGGCGCCGTCGAGCAGGTGCGGGCGCTGGCCTGTTCTCTGGGTTCGCACTGGATCAGCGCCGATCCGCTGATCCATGACCAGGCCGTTGCCCTGATCTCACACCTGCCCGTGATGGTGAGTGCAGCACTGCTGCGAGTGCTCGGGGAGGAGCGAGACCCGCGTGTGCGCGACCTTGCCCGCCAACTGGCGTCCAGTGGCTTCGCGGACACGACACGTGTCGGTGGAGGTAATCCAGCCCTGGGGACTGCGATGGCCAGCCGCAACACCGCTGCATTGCTGAAAGCCCTTGCCGCCTATCGATGGAGCCTGGAGCAGCTTGAGGAGGCGATCATCAATGGCCACTGGGCTCAATTGGAGAGGGAACTGGAGAACACCCGTGCACTGCGTCCCGGTTTCCTGGAGAAGCCCTCGGATTCTTCTAGTCGGCAAGCCTGATGCTCAGCCCCTTTGAGGCCATCAGTTGCCTGCAAGCCATCAATGCGGAGAGGCTGACACCGGCGGTTCCCTCTCCAGGATGAATGGAGTCTCCACACAGCCAGAGACCAGGAATGGGGGTGCGGCTCGCGAGTCCGAAGGGTCCGAAGCGATCGGGGCTCTGACCAAGGCCCCCCACCACTCCATGCGGTCGCCCGGTCCAGTGGGCAAAACCTCTCGGTGTTGCCAGCTCCTGATGCAGCCAGGCGTGATCGGGCAGGTTCAGAGCGGCGTTCACTCCAGCACGAATTGAGTCGCGAAGTTCCTTCTTGCGCTTCTGGTAGGCCTTTTCATCCAAGTCGAGCCATCCCTCCGGTGAGGTGAACACACTGGCGATCACGGTGGCCTGTCCTTCCGGGGCTCGACCATCACCGTCATGGCTTACCGACAGAAAAAGTGAACCGGGGGACTCCTCATCACGCTGCAGATGGCCGGGGCAGTCGTCGGGCAGATAATGACGCTCAACAGCTCCGTAAAAGACAATCGCCCCGCTGGGTGCCTTGAGTGTGTCGAGGTGGTTGCGATAAGCCTCGGGCATCTGTTGAGGGTCGGGTATCAGCCCCGGCAGGCATTGCGGCGGAAGGCTGCAGACGATCTCACTGGCTTTCAGGCGCAGCTTCCCCTGAGCATGGGCATCAACCGTGACCAGCCATTCGGCCAAGTCGTGGTCGCGCTCCAGTTTCACAGCGCGATGACGCAGATGCACACGTCCACCATCCCGTTGCAGCGCCATCACCAGCTGATCGCTGAGGCTCTGCATTGAGCCATGCAGATGCCAGAGTCCAAGTGGCGCCTGGCACATCTGCAGGACTGTCGCCCCGTAGAGGGCGGCGGTGCGGTCGCATGGTTGCTGTGAATAGAGCCGAAGCTGAAGGTCGAGGAAGCGGCGCAGTCGAATGTCTCCACCGCATCCACTGAGATTCAGCAGGTCGGAGACCGTCAGCAGGCTGAAGGGAGCACAGGCCAGATTCCCGGGTTTCAGTGCGGCCAGGGTTCGTCCGAGATCCCAGCCTGTCCGCACAGGCAGAACCGGATCTGCGGCGGCGAACTGCCAGTTCTGCCGGTGAATCCAGCGGCAGAGTTGCCAGAAGCGTTCGCTGCCTGGGAACTGCTGGCTGCGCTCCCGGCGCCAGCGCTCGGGGTCGTGCCAGAGATGCACCGGAGGCGAACCGTCGTTGAGGTCGACCACGCAGCCCGGGTCCAGACGAGCAGCCTCGGGAGGTTTGATCTTCAGGTGACGGAAGAGTCGGGCATGACTGCCGCCCGGTTCGAGTCCAGCCACTTGGGTGGCGCCGACATCAAATGTGTATGGACCCCGGCGGAACGTTCCAGCACAACCTCCCAGCTGGTGATGTGACTCCAGAAGCGTGACGGACAGGCCTTCGTGAGCCAGCAGGGCTGCTGCAGTGAGACCGGCGATGCCGCCACCGATCACGATCACGTCCTGGACTGATTCCATCGCGGCATGCTGACAGCAGAGTTCGATCAGCGTGGATGCGTGATCAGCTGCAACAGGCTCTGGCGACAGACGCTGGTCTGCTTAAGGGGCGTCAGGTGACTGACCTGCTCAGAGCGGGCGGCGGCAGTGTCGGATCCAGCTGGCGGGTGAGTCTGAGCGATGGTCAGGCTCTGTTCGTCAAGGTGGCCCACTCCGCCAATCTGCGGGCAGAACAGTCCGGCCTGCAGGCTTTGAGGGGCTGGGCGGATCTCTCCTTGATCGAAGTGCCTCAGGTGCTTGGTTGCTTGCCACTGTCTGGGCAGTCAGCTTTGGTGATGGCCTGGTGTGAATTCAGCAGCGGCGATCAGTTCTCTCTCGGCAGGGGGTTGGCGCTCCTGCATCGTGCATCGGCCGATGGCGGGCCAGGTTGTTTCGGCTGGGATCAGGATGGTTTCATCGGCCTTGGCCCCCAGCCCCGCGGTTGGCGCGAGAACTGGGGGCAAGCATTCACCGAACTCAGGCTCCGGCCACAGTTCCACCTGGCCCGGACGTGGGGTCTGGATGCGCAGGAATGGGAGCCGCTGCTGCAACCGATCGCCGCATGGCTCAACCGGCACGCGTCTGAGCCCTGTTTGGTGCATGGTGATCTCTGGTCGGGTAACGCTGCAGTGCTGGCTGATGGTCGGGGCCTGTTGATTGATCCCGCCAGCTGGTGGGCTGACCGTGAGGTGGATCTGGCCATGACCTGCCTGTTCGGTGGATTCTCCCGGCGTTTTATGGAGGGATACAGCAGTGAATGGCCTCTGCCTGCCGGAGCAGAAGAGCGAGTTGATGTGCTCAACCTCTACCACCTGGTGAACCACGCCAACCTCTTTGGCGGTGGCTATCAACAGCAAAGCCGCGGGATCCTGGAGACCCTGCGGCTTCGCTTGCTCTGAGGAGCCTTGCTGTGTGGCTGCTGAGCGGCAGCTGTTTCAGCCCAGATATTCCTTGCGAAGCGTCTGGATGCGGGCCACCAGAGCATCGCGCTTGTCGCTGGTGGTGAGATTCTTCCAGCTCCATTGCCCGACCACCACCACGCCGAGCAGTTCCAACAGGCCAGGAACCACCGGCAACAGGTTGATCGTGTCGAGAATGCCCTTGATCAGGATCTGGGCCACGATCACAGCAGCGAAGATGCCGACAACCTTGCCGATCCGCCCGGCCTGGCTCCAGTCGACCTTGTCGAGCGTTTCATTCACCTTGCCCAGAACGTCTTTGTACCGCTCGGCGAAGGCAACGCTGTCGCCAGAGGCGGTTTCCGTCGACTGCGTAGTGGTTTCGTCGCTCATGACGCCTAGGCTGGCTACTAATACTCCGCGACGATATCGGCAAGCTCACTGGAATGCCATGCCGGCTCTGTATCGATCTCGATTGTCTGATGATTCTCAGGACCTCTCTCGGGGCCGCTGCACCGGAGGAAGGTTGCGCGTTGCTGCTTGGTGAGGCAACACCTGAAATCAGCGTGCGTGTCGTCTGGCCCTGCTGCAATGTCTGGCTTCCAGGATTCCCTGGATCTGGTCATGGGCTGGAAGAGCGAGGTGATCAGGATTCGATCAACCTGTCGCGCCGATCACGCTTCGCGCTTGATCCCATGGAGCAGATCGCAGCGCAGCGATGGTCACGCCGAAAGGGTTTGCAGGTTCTTGGCAGTGCGCATTCCCACCCGGGTGGGCAGCCCGTCCCCAGTGAGCTGGACCGACGCTGGGCTATCTCCGAAGGAGTCATGATCATCGATGCCGGTGCAGCCGGTCTCCGGGCCTGGTGGCTGCACGGTGCAAGCGGTCAACAGCCCAGCCCCCTTTCCATGGTTGACAGCAGCGGTCCCCTGACGGCAGACGCTGTCTCGTCGTGTGCTGATCGCCCATTTCTGCCTGTGCAATCGCGCAAGACCGTCCTGATGCCGCCCTCCCGTCACGGATCTGATTGACTGTGAGCAGTTCTGCGGCGGCGACGAGTCCGGCGGGCAAGAGGAGGCATCAGACCGTGAAGAGCATCTCCGTGCAGGAGCTCAGCGCACTGTTGGATGAAGGCAGTGACCTGCTGCTGATTGATGTGCGCAATCCCTCGGAGGCTGATGTGGCTGTGATACCCGGCTCGCAGCTCGTCCCGCTTGCCAGGATCGAGACCGGCGAGGGTGTCGATGAGATTCGCCGCATGGCCTGTCATCGACCGATCTATGTGCACTGCAAGCTGGGAGGACGTTCGGCGAAAGCCGTCGAGCTTCTCGCTCTGCATGACATGGATTCCACCAATGTTGCAGGCGGGATTGATGCCTGGTCTCAGGTCGTGGATTCAAGCGTGCCGCGTTACTGACCTCCCGGAGCTGTCATGTTTGTGCCTTCGTCACTGATGCCTCAGTAATCAACCCCACGCTTGAGGTCGACCCCCTGTTCGGCGTAATGCTTGTGGCACACCATCTCCGAATGGACACTGGCCAGGTCGAAGTAGGCCGGAGGATGTTTGCAGCGGCCTGTGATGATCACTTCGGTTTCGGAAGGTTTGCGCACAAGGGCCTGAACAATCGGTTCGACAGGCAGGAGTTCCAGGTCGACGGTGGGATTGAGTTCGTCAAGAATCACCGTCTTGTAAAGACCGCTGGCGATCGCCGCTCGGGCAATCTCCCAGGCACGCTCAGCCTCCACGTAGTCGATCGGTTCCTGTTGACCACGCCAGACGATCGCATCCCGTCCTGATCGGAGGTGGTCTACGAGGTGGGGATAGCTTTCGCGCAGGGCCGCGATCGCAGCATCTTCGGTGTAACCGTTGCCGCCTTTGAGCCACTGCAGGATCAACACTCGGTGGCTCTTGTCCTGACTGATGCCTCGGCCGATGGCCTGGAGGCCCTTGCCCAGGGCGCTGGTGGATTTTCCTTTGCCCTCTCCTGTGTAGATCTCGATTCCACCGGGTGAAGGGAATGGAAGCAATGAGTCGTCATTGGGGTCCAACCGTCTGTGGGCACGCATTTCAGAGTGCAGATCGGCGATCTGAATCAACGGCTGTGGGGCCGCACGGCCGGTGACGATGATCTCCATACCCTCCGGTCGTGCGGAGAGGGTGTTCACCACATCATTGATATCGAGAAGTCCGAGATCCAGCACCGGATTCAGCTCGTCGAGGACAACGACGGAGTACAGGGCGCTGGCGATGGCACCTCGGGCGATGTCCCAACCTCTCTGGGCCTCCTGTTGATCGAATTTTGTCGCCTCATCGGCATTGAAGTAGTCGGCCCGGCCGGTCCGGACCTGGTCAATGAGGTGAGGGAAGCCCTGCTGCAGAGCTTCGATCGCCGCATCCTCGTCGTAGGCCCTTCCGGGGCCTTTGAGAAATCGCAGCAGCAGGACTCTGGTTCGCCGTTGTTCACAGATCCCGAGACCGATGGTGCGCAGCACAACGCCAAGGGCTGCCTGGCTTTTGCCCTTGCCCTCTCCGTCGTAGACATGCAGCTGGCCAAGACTGCGCTCTCGGCTGTCTGCGGCCGTGACGATGCCGATGCCTGGATTGCTGCGGCGGGGCGCTCCGCTGGAGCTATCGGATGACCGGACTGCGTCCATCGTCGATGTTTGGATGGCGCTTCTTACGATCGGAGCATACCGAGATTCCAGCTTTCAGCAGTGGCCCCTGAGACCTTTCGCCTGCTGGAACCTCTCTCAGTTGACGATCAGCAGCGTCTGGACAGGCTTCGGGATTGGATCCTCAGCTGTGATCGTGTGTTCGTGGCTTACTCCGGTGGAGTGGACAGCACTCTGGTGGCGGCCATCGCGCGGGAGCAGCTTGACGATCGAGCCTGCGCGATCACCGGCGTCTCCCCTTCACTGGCGCCGCATCTGCTGGCGGAAGCCCGCCAGCAGGCCCAATGGCTGGGAATCCGCCATCGTGAAGTAGAAACCAGAGAGCTTGAGGATCCCGCCTACAGCAGCAACCCCAGGGATCGTTGCTACGCCTGCAAGCGGGAACTGCACAGTCATCTTGCGCCCATCGCTCAGGCCGCTGAAGGCGCCAGGGTCCTCGATGGTGTGAATCTCGATGATCTAGGCGATCACCGTCCCGGTCTTGAGGCTGCCAGTGAAGCCGGTGTGGGATCTCCGCTGGCGGATCTGAAGATCGACAAGTCTGCGGTGCGCCGGCTTTCTAGAGCTCTGGGATTCCCCTGGTGGGACAAGCCAGCGCAACCCTGCCTGGCTTCACGGTTTCCCTATGGCGAGGCGATCAGCCATGACCGACTGCGAAAGGTGGGACAGGCTGAGGCCTGGCTGATCGGACGCGGCTTCCCTCGCGTGCGGGTGCGCTCCCAGGGGCTCTCGGCTCGGATCGAAGTTCCCCACGAGCGGTTGGCAGAACTGCTTGCCTCTGAGCTCAGAGAAGATCTGGTTCGCTTCATGCTTGAGCTCGGCTTCACCAGTGTGAGCCTCGACCTCGAGGGGTTGGTAAGCGGAAAGCTCAACCGGGTGGGACCCGGTTGAGTGATCATTCACCCCACCTGCACACTGGGGGTGCGTTCCACATCGGCGACGGCCGCAGGTGTTTCCCGCAGAAAACTGCGGAGGGCGTGCTTCGTTGCACCCAGCTCCTCCTGCAGATGTTCACAGGCTGACTCGGGCATGGTGTGATCACCGCAGGTGAACACATCCACGGCTGCGTAGCCATTTTCGGGCCAGGTATGGATCGAGATGTGCGACTCAGCCAGAAGGGCGAGTCCTGTCACGCCCTGAGGCTCGAATCGGTGGGTGATGAGGTTGAGAAGAGTGGCACCAGCACGTTTCGCTGCTGTTGTGATGGTGGTTCTCAGAAAAGCTTCGTCGTCAAGCTTGCGCTGATCGCAGCCGTAGAGCTCAAGAATGCAGTGTTTGCCAACCATGTCAGTCGCACTGGCCTGGGTGGCGCCGGGTGCTGAAACGGTCAGAGCGTCGTCCCATCCCGGGTTGGGATGAAGCCAGGACAGGGTCTGCTCCATCAGGGCATCGAGGCAAAGGGTTCCAGACCCTAGCTTTTTCTCATCCCGTTTCTCAAGTGATCAGCGTTGAGAATCTGGGAGCGCTGCCGCCATCGCCCTTCGAAGGCGTCCAGATGTGTGGCGCTCACGAGGCATTGATGCGAATCACCCACCGCTTCCAGCAGGGCCAGCTGGCGGCGTGGATCCAGTTCTGCCAGCACATCATCCAGCAGCAGCAAAGGGGGGTGTCCACACAGTTCAGCCACCAGTTCCAGTTCAGCCAGCTTGAGTGCCAGCACCGTCGTGCGCTGCTGACCGGCGGATCCGAATCGCCGTGCCGCAGTGCCGTTGAGCATCAGCTCGATTTCGTCGCGATGGGGCCCCACCCTGCAGCTGCCAAGTCTTTCCTCATCGGGGCGCTGTCGGCGTAGCTGTTCCTCGATTGACAACCGCCACGGTTCCTCGGCCTCCTCCCCCTCGAGCAGGCTTCCCGGCGCGTAGCGCAGCTCCAGCTGTTCATGACCCTGGCTGAGACGTTGCTGCCAGGCCGCGGCGAGCGGGTTCAGGCGTTCCAGAGCGCGGCGGCGGCGGCGATGGATGCGCGTGCAGACCAGTGCCATCTGGGTGTCGAAGCTGTCCAGCAGGACCTGCTGTTCCAGAGATGTGCCTAGACCACCGCGTCTCCAGAACTGGTTGCGCTGTCTCAGCAGGCGGTTGTAGCGACCGATCAGGTCGCCGTAAACCGGTTCCAGCTGCAACACCACCCGATCCAGCCACTGACGTCTCAGAGCGGGCTCGCCCCGCACCAGATGCAGATCCAGAGCGCTGAATCCAACACAGCGCAGCGGACCGATCAGATCCATTTGCCGTTGCAGCACCTTGCCGTTGCGCCGTGCCTGCCGACCGCCCTTGCGCCGCAGTTCCAGCTCCACTAGATCGTCATCCACGCAGGTGGCCTTCAGCAGGGAGCGAGAGGCATTCCAGTGGATCAGGTCAGCATCCTGGCTGCATCGATGGGAGCGAAGGCTGCCCAGCAGTTCGACGGACTCGAGCAGATTTGATTTGCCGACTCCGTTGCTGCCGATCACCAGCAGACGAGGCGCATCAATCTCCAGCCGCAGATGGCAGTGGTTGCGGAACTCCTGCAGTTCGAGCCGGAGAAGCCGAATCGGTCCTGGTGCGGTGTGTGGCTAAGGTAGCCGGGTCGCGGTAGTTCTCTCATCCGCCGCGTGGGCATGTAGCTCAGTTGGATAGAGCATCAGATTCCGGTTCTGAGGGTCGGGGGTTCGAGTCCCTCCATGCTCGTGTTCAAAAAGATTGTCGGGTGATCACCGCAGCCGCAGCCCCATGGCTCTGATACCGCCTGGATCAAGGATGAATCCGCGTGATTTGAGAGCGTCCAGCGCCTGAGCCGGTGCGGCAATGGAAATGCTGCATCCGGGCAGGTCTTTGCGCAGGCAGGCCAGAGATCGGTGCACCAGTACGGAGAGCAGTCTGGATTGATCAGGTCCTGATGCGGCTGCCAGATTCCAGAGGTTGGCATTGAGTGCCTGATCACTGGTGGCTCTCACGAAGCCCACGAGCCGCTTGTTCTCGTTGTCGAGGATGCTCAGGTGCCAGATGCTGCGCTGCAATGCCAGTGGCCATCGATCCACCGGATGGGGCTGATCCCCACAATCCTCCAGCAGTGCGTTGATGCTGGCCCCGTCGGGTACGAATTCCATGCTCATGGTGTAGCGCTCCGGGAGCCTTGGAGCGGCAGCCTGTTGACGAAAGGGAAGCAGTGCCACTCAACCGGTGTTGCGCATGCCGGCAGCGATGCCGTTGATGGTCAGCAGGGCTCCACGAAGAAGCTCGCTGCGGCTGTAGGTCCTTCCGTCGCCATCACTTGGAAACTCGCTTATTGGTGGCTGACGATTCTGATCACGCAGTCGCCTGAGCAAGGCAACCTGCAGAAATCCAAGTGGAACGATTGTGCGGTTGCGCAGATCTACGGACAACTGCAGTGCAGGGTCGGCATCAAGCAACCTCTCCTGCCTGGTGATATCCAACACCAGGCGACGGGTGAGTGTGTATTCATCGGCGATCGTGGTGTAGATCCGTTCAAAGGCTTCGCGATGATCGGCGCTGCCCAGACTGCTGACGTAGTGACGGGCCAGATCCAGGTCCACCTTGGAGAGGGTCATCTCCACCTTGGAGATCAGCATCCGGAAGAAAGGCCAGCGCTGATGAAGCGTGCGCAGCAAAGTCATCTGCTCGGGATCAGCCTGCAGCTCCTGACTCAGAGCTGTCCCCACACCGAACCAGCTGGGCAGGAGGAATCGGCTCTGGGTCCAGCCGAACACCCAGGGAATTGCACGCAGGCTGGCCAGATCCCTGGCACCGGATTTGCGTCGGGCCGGACGACTCGAGATCTGCAGCTTGCTGATCTCCTCAATCGGAGTCACCTGCTCGAAGAAGGCCACAAGGTCGGGGTTGTCGTGAACCAGGGCGCGGTAGTGGCGCCGTGAGCATTTCGCCAGTCGAGCCATCAGGTCGTTCCAGCTCGGCGTCGCATCAAGCTGATTGGTTACCAGGCTGTTCTGCACCACGGCAGTGGTCACCGTTTCAAGGTTGTAGAGAGCCAGCTCGGGAAGGCTGTACTTGGAAGCCAGCACTTCGCCCTGTTCGGTGATCTTGATCCTTCCCTGAAGCGTGCCGCTCGGTTGAGCCAGGATCGCCTGATAGGCCGGGCCGCCGCCTCTGCCGACTGAACCACCGCGACCGTGGAACAGACGCAGCGCCACGCCATGGCGCGCTGCCAGATCCTGCAGAGCAATCTGAGCCTTATGGATTTCCCAGTTGCTGGATAGAAATCCAGAGTCCTTGTTGCTGTCGGAATACCCGAGCATCAGTTCCTGAAGCGGCAGCCCCTGACTGCCCACGCGTGGCAACAGGTTCCTGTAAAGAGATGTCTGAAACAGCTCCTCCATCACTTCGGGGGCGCGCTGCAGGTCCTCAACCGTCTCGAACAGGGGAACCACCAGCAGATCCGCATGTCCGGCGGAGGGGTCAACAAGTCCTGCCTCCTTGGCCAGCAGCAACACTTCCAGCAGGTCGGAAACGCTGTGGCTCATGGAAATCACGTAGGTGCGACAGATCCGACTTCCGAACTCGTCCTGAAGGCGATGCAGCATCCGGAAGACATCCACCGTTTCCGCCGTGGTGGCTGACCAATCAACGGCAGGGGGAATCAGGGGGCGACGCGTCTGCAGCTCCTGCAGCAGCCAGTTCACCCGCTCCTGCTCATTCAGATCGCCATAGGCCTGCTCCGGATTCAGGTATCGACTGAGTTCATCGAGTGCGTCGCTGTGCCGTGTGCTCTCCTGGCGGATATCAAGTCCCGCAAGGGAAAACCCGTAGATGTGAACCTGAGTGAGCAGCGTATCGAGAGGCTCACAGGTGAGATCCGTGCTCACAAGGCTGGTTCGGATCAGCTCAAGATCACTGCGGAATTCGGCGACCGAGCCGTAGTGAAGGGCTTCGCTCGGTTGACTGTCGGGGGCAAAGGGCTGCGGACTATCGGCAGGAGCCCGCCAGCCTGCATCCGCCAGCTGATCGTTTCTCAGCTTGGTGAGGCGCAGCCGCTCGAGCATGAAGCTCATCTTCAGCCGGTAGGGCTCGAGGCGGTAGCGGGTGGCTCGCTCCTCGTAGACCTCTGGAAAGCGGAACCGATCCATCTCCAGTGATTCCAACAGGGAAGCACTCACCTGACTCCATTGCATGGAGATGCTGAGCTGGTCGCGCAGGCTCTGGACTGCACTGATATAGCGATCCAGCATCAGCTGACGCTGATAACAGGCTGTGCGCCAGGTGATGTCGGTGGTGACTGAGGGGTTGCCGTCGCGATCGGATCCGACCCAGGAGCCGAAGGTGCAGAAGGAGGACGGCGGCAGCTGAACATCGGGATAGCTGCCGGCGAGAGCGGTGGTGAGCCGGCGCCGCAGCTGCGGCATCGCGTCGAACAGAACCTGCTGGAAATAGTGGAGGGCGTAGTCCACCTCATCAAGCACCGATGGCTTGAACTGGTGCAGTTCGTCGGTGCGCCACCAGAGACGGATCTCCTCTTCAAGCTGAAGACGGATGC
The DNA here is from genome assembly GCF_047304175.1 of Synechococcus sp. MIT S9503. Lineage (GTDB taxonomy): Bacteria > Cyanobacteriota > Cyanobacteriia > PCC-6307 > Cyanobiaceae > Synechococcus_C. Next base: position 2,562,463 of record NZ_CP138955.1, read on the forward strand.
CCGCGGCTTCGAGTGGACTGCTGTCGGATGCCGTCTCGAGTTGTTGCAGAAGACTGGCGACCCGGCGTTGTTTGTGCCTCACCGTGTGACGCACGATCTCCGTGGGATGGGCCGTGAAGACAAGTCGGATGTCGAGTTCCTGCAGGAGTGTCTCCAGCTGCGCAGGAGGCACGTTCAGGCGCCGCAGGCGTTCGAACAGTTCACTGAAGGTTGCTGGTTCGGTCTGTGTCGCGAGTGGCGGAGTGAACGGATCAACCTGCTCTGCCAGCTCCTGTGAACGAACGATGCTCTCGAGATAACTGTCCTCTTCGATGCGCTGCTCGAGGATGTTCACCAGCTGGAAGTAGAGGGAGAAGGCCCTGGCCGCCGCGATGGCTTCCGAGAGATCCATGTCTCGGATCAGCGAGACCACGGAATCCGAGCTCACGGCACTGGGTTCCGGTAACGCAGGATCACTGAGCCGCTTCATGCGCAGCAGCCGCTCAGCCTGTTCGCTTGGACATTCGCTGCGCAGGACGGTTCGCCAAAGATCCTCCACAAGGGCCAGGCGCTGCTGAAGCAGATGGCCGTTTTCGGATGTCTCCTGTGCCGCATCCCTGGGCTGATCGCTCGCAGGAATCATTGCGGGGGAGGAGGACATCGAGAGCGAATCGGGAACTGGCGTCGTCATGATCATCCCAAAGTGCGTTCGGCCGGGGTGCGGACTCCACGCATCTCCTCGTTGCGCATGGCCTCGATGCTCTCGCCGATGACGGATTCGATGCTTTCTCCTGAGTGGATGTCTTCAAGCCAGCGCATGGCCTGATTGCCATCGGTCAACACTGCTCCCAGTGGACCGAGCTTCTGCTTCAGCCCAAGTTCTTCAGCCAGCGGAGTCAAGGAGTCGATCAGGTCTTCCAGCCAGACCCTGCAGGAGCGTTCACGCCCGTCGCGCCAGTTGTGCAGAGTGGCTTCGAGACTGCAGCGGGCCGCTGCGCGGTCATTGCTCATGCTCAGTTCCTCAAGCTGCTGGAGATTGAGTGCGCTGCATCGCAGGGGGTCGTGCTGTTCAGGCTCTCGGAGGACCTGCTGCACGCGCAGCTCCAGAAGAGCAGTCACCGCAATCAGCACCTCTGGGTCAGTGATCAGATCGCAGATTCGCAGCTCGATGCGATTCAACCGGTGCGGGCGGTTCGGTCCGTTCGGTCGAACGGAGGTCCAGAGGTGCCGGACGTTGTGCATGGCCCCGGCCTGAATCTGCTGATCGGTCCAGGTGATGAAGTGCTGGTGGTCGAGGAACAGAGGAACACGCGCCGGTGTGAGCGGGAACTGCAGCCATCGCTGGGAATGGGCTCCTGTTATGCGGCCGTTGAGGAACGGTGAGCTGGCGCTCAGGGCCAGCAACAGTGCGGCTTCGCAGCGCACAAGCCGCAGGGCGGCGAACAGCTCGTCTGAATCCTCGATTCCCAGATTGATATGGATGCTTGCTGTCACCACTGCCGTGCCGTAGGTGGCTTCAATCAGTGAGTGATAGGCGTTGTCAGGATCGGAACGTTCAAACCTGGTGGTGTCGCCGAGGCTGAGGGTGCTTCCCGGAAGCAGGGTGAGACCCTGCTCCATCAGCCAGTGACGCAGCCTGCGGCGAGGTGACAGCAGTGCTTCGGAAATTGCGTCGTAATTTGCCAGCGGATCGGTCACATATTCGAGATTGCGGTGATCCGGTTCCGTCACGAAGCCCTGCAGTTCCCTTTTGGCACGGGCTGCGATGCCGACATTGCGTCCATCGGGTCGACCGGTGAACAGCTCGACTTCAAAACCTTTGAGCAGTCTGTTGCGGGTCATGCCCCGACGTCCTCGAGACAGGCCAGGGCTGTGAGCATTCCTCGCGCCTTGTTGAGAGTTTCCTGAAACTCCGCCTCAGGCTGGGAGTCGGCAACGATTCCTGCTCCGGCCTGCACCTGCAGTGTCCAGCCGCCACCGGCTCTGGGTTTCACCACCATTGTGCGGATGGTGATGGCGGTGTTCAGAGCTCCAGCAAGGTCAACCGAGCCGTAGATCCCTGAGTAGGGCCCGCGGGCGTCGGGCTCGAGGTCGTTGATGAGCTGCATCGCCCTGATCTTGGGGGCTCCGCTCACGGTCCCTGCCGGAAAGGAGGCCATCAACAGATCCCAGATGTCCTTGCCGGGGGCGAGGCGACCCTCCACTTCGCTCACGATGTGCATCACGTGGGAATAACGCTCGATCACCATCAGCTCTCGCACGCAGACCGAACCAGGAGCACATACCCGGCCAAGGTCGTTGCGACCGAGGTCAACGAGCATCACATGCTCGGCTCTCTCCTTGGGATCAGCGAGCAGGTCGGCTTCGTAGTTTCGGTCTTCGACGGAATTCCCCCCCCGAGGTCTTGTTCCGGCAATCGGCCTTAGAACCGTGCGGATCCCTCCCTGGTCAGGCTCCGCCTTCACCATCACCTCGGGGCTGGAGCCGATCAGCTGCCAGTCTCCGAAGTCGAAGAACGCCATGTAAGGGGATGGATTGATCATCCGCAGACTGCGATACAGATCCAGCGGAGGATGTTTGACATCAGCGCTTAGCCGCTGGCTCACCACGAGCTGGAAGGCATCGCCGGCAGCGATATGGTCCCGAGCCTGATCCACCGCCCGGTGGAAATCCTCCCTGGTCCGATTGCTGCTGGTCTCTGGTGTCGCCCCTTTGTTGGGCCTCCAGTTGAGGGGACGCACGGGAGGAAGGGGTGCAGCCATGCGTTCGCGCAGGACGTTGATGCGGGTTATCGCGCTCTCCCAGGCTGCGTCCGGGCTTTCAGCAGCAGTGCGCTGGCCGCTGAGATCGCCATAGGCCACGGCAGTAATCAGTCGCTTCACCTGGTCGAAGATCAGGATGCTGTCCATCAGCATCCACAATCCGTCTGGTGGACCATCGGCAATCGCAGGATGCACTGGAACGCTCGGCTCGATCCAGCGGATCAGCTCATAGCCCCACATCCCATAGAGCTGGCCCAGCGGAGGAAGTCCCGGCAGGGTGGCTGGTTTGTAAGGCTGCAGGCAGCTTTTCAGGCAGTCGAAAGGGTTGCCGCTGAAAGACTCGCGGTGATTGTCTCTCCAGGTTCGCTCCAGTCCATCGCGCCGTGCCGCGAGAGTCCACAGGGGGTCGCAGGCAACAACACTCCATCTCCCAAGGGTTTCACCACCTTCAACAGACTCGAGCAGCACCCCGGGGGGGCGTTGATCCCCGACCTTGAGCCAGGTGGTGAGTGGTGTTTCCAGATCCGCAGGCCAGCTGCTTGCCACTGGAATCAGGGTTGCACCTGATTCAGCGGCTTTCAGAAATGCATTGCGGTCGGGACTGAGCATGAAGAAGTCGTCGAAGCCGACCGCCGCCCATCATGCCGTTCGACAGAACGGTGGGATGGATTACAGAGAGCGGTGGTCAGGTGTCGAAGGTCTCGCGACCGCTGAACTTGATCTTTGCAGGATCGGTGTTCTGGCCGATTCGACGTGGATTGTGCCCCACCATGGGGCGCCCTTCGGTCACTTTCTCGGGGAAAACACCGTCCTTGGGGTGAAGGAATTCAGTATCTCCGCCGGGGTAGATCCGGTAGATCTTGTAGTCGTCGATGCGAGGCTTGAATTTGGTTCGTAACTGAGTGCCCAGTGCGAGACACTGTTCCTTGCGGGCGAAATACATGATGTTCTCGCCGGTGTTCATCACAGCAGCGCCCCCAGTCGGCAGTTCGAACACCTGATCGGTTTTGCTGCTCCAGGTGATGGCGTATTTCTCTTCGGTTTCAGCTGAATTGAGCAGACCACCAGTGCTTCCGATGTACTGAGGAAGCTGTCCTGTCAGTGGGGTTGATGTCATGGCTGTCCTGAGGAAATCTGCATGCCGATCTTCTTGGAAAGTAGCAAATGATTCGGCTCTGGTTTGGTGATCGGGTCTTGACCTTCACACCAGTCAACAATGATCGGCGATCGGGAAGAAAACTGTCAGTCCCCGGTCCCGGCGTTGGGTGAGTCGCCCACCCAGACGCTCGAGCAGACGACGGGTTGCGGTCTGGCTCAGCTGAAGTCCGCCGGTGCTGGTGTTCCAGCTGAGCACCGGTCCCAGGCGCTCCTGGGAGAGGTTGTCGTGCTCTTCAACGGATTTGGAGAGCTGGTCGGGCGTTCTAGTGAGGATCTGCAGCTTCAGGCGGGCACCCGCCGGTTGCAGAGTCAGTTCAAGGCTGCTTCCTGCAGGCAGGCTGCGGCTGCAGCGATCCATCAGTCCGCCCAGCATGGGCTCCAGTCGACCTGGATCGCTCAGCACCGGTGGGAGGCCATTCTCCAGGTTCAGTTCTAGATCCAGGCCACGGCGTTGAAGCTGTTGCTCCCATCCCGGTGCCAGGAAATTGAGCATTGCACTGAGGTCGGTGCGGGCCAGAGCTGAAGAGCTGTCGGGCTGCCGCTGCAGTTCCGCCGCCTGAAAGATCAGCCCGAAGCGGTCGATCTGCTCACTGCATTCCGTGTCGATCTGATGCAGTCGACTCAGCACCTGCTGCGGCAGGTCGCTGCGGCGCAGCAGCGAGCGGATCAGGGTGCGGATGGTGGCCAGAGGTGTGCGCACCTCATGGGTAATGGCTTCCAGCAGAGACAACTCCGCATCCTCATCAACACGTTCGCTGGCCGTCTCAGGCGGTGGAGGTGGGGATTTGGTTGTCTGTGCCGTCTGCAGCATGACCGTGGGTGCCATCCCCGCCAGTCGTTCCGAAAGAAGGGGCCAGAACCGTGTGGCCAGATCGCTGCTGCTCTGCAACGGACCGAGTTGACGAACCGCCTGCTGGAGTCCGTCGGCCTGTGCCGGCGCATCCAGGCGCAGGCGCTGCTCAACCAGTGTCAGAGCCTGGCCGAGAATATCGGGTTCGCTGCGCATGAGCAGCTGTCGCTGTCCTTCCTCGCCGTGCAGGGCAAGGGCCACCTGAAGCTGACTTGTAATCACGATCAGCAATGGATCGTGACTGTCGGATTCACGCAGAGGCAATCGCTGGAAATGGTCACTGGATGTGGCCGATGGGAAAGGGGTTTCGCGGGCCTTGAGCGGGTCCGGAGGCAGCAGGGTTGAACGCTCGGCTGCGCTCAGCACATCCAGGGCTTCAGGTGCCCAGACCCAGCCCTGAAAGCGCTGGAGCAGATCAGGTGCATATAGAGCCGGCAATGGGGCTGCCAGCCAGATTCCTGCGGCGGTGTTGTCCTGGATCTCAAGCAGATCCTGCAGAACTTCCAATCCCCCCCACCAAAGCCTCCTCGCATTGGCATCGCTGGCCTGGCCTGCGGGGACTCCAGTCGCCATGCAGGCCTGGATTGACTGCAGCAGCGGTGTGGAGTCCTTCAACGGATCAGTGCCCGTCTGGATCGTCTTGCCACCGAAAGGCAGAGCCCAAGAGCAATGAAATTCACCACCATGGCGCTGCGCCCGTAGCTCATGAACGGCAGCGGGATTCCGGTCACTGGGCCAAGACCGATCGTCATGAAGATGTTCACCACGACCTGGAACATCAACATGGTGGCCACACCGATCACCACCAGTGACTCGAAGTCTGTGCGGGCCCGCCCTGCCACCTGAAGCAGTCGACCCATCAGCAATGCGAAGCCAATGACCACGAGGATGGTGCCGATGAATCCCATCTCCTCGCCGAGTGCGCTGAAAATGAAATCGGTGTGCTGTTCAGGAATGAAGCGCAGCTTGGTGAGTTGTCCCTGAAGCAGGCCTGTGCCGAACAGTCCTCCGGAACCGATCCCCACCGTGCTCTGTAGCAGGTGATAGCCCCCTCCCAAGGGGTCTTTGGTGGGATCTAGAAACAGCACCAGTCTGTCGCGTTGATAGTCCTGCAACCCGTTTTCCCAGAGCCAGGGCGTCACCAGCGCTGCGGCGCTCTGCACAGCCATCACCAAGGCCAGAGCCACCTTCTTCCAGGGAAGGGATCGGTAAGCGATTCCCAGAGAGAAAGGAATCCATGCGGCGAGACCCCAGGGGAACAGGCCTGCGAGCAGGGCCGTGATCAGGGGCGAGAGCAGCAGAACCAGCCACTCGAAGGGCATTCCCGACCAGTAGAGCATCGTCAACAGCAGCGCCCCGAACACCAGTGACGTGCCCAGGTCGGGCTGGATGAATACCAGCAGCCAGGGCAGGGAAATCACTCCCAGAGGTCTGAGCAGATCCACAGGGCGTTCGACCGGGTGGCGATCCAGCACGGCTGCCAACAGAAGGATGGCAGCCAACTTGGCGAATTCAGAGGGCTGAACGTGAACCCCCCCGACGCTGATCCAGCGTTGTGCTCCAAGGGCTGTTGTGCCGATCATCCGAACAGCAACAAGACTGATCACGGTGAGTCCGTAGATCGGAATCAGCAGGGGCCTAAGTCGCAACAGCGACAACCGGGCAAGTGATAGTGCAATGCCCACCCCCACACCAGCGGTGATCCAGTGGTGATACCAGTCGGCGTAATCAGCCTGACGCTGAGTGCTGGCGATCAGAATTCCAGCCACGCCGATCATGGCCAGGGGAATTCCCCAGAGGATCCAGTCCACTTCGCGCCCCCGTCGTCGCCGTTTTCTCGACCTTCTGAACAGATCTTGTCCGCTGAGGCCGATTCCGGACATCATGATCAGGCTTCGCTGGTCACCACGGGTGAGAGACGATCAGCCAGTGCCAGAAACGTTTTGGCGCTGGCTGATTCGGGTTTGGACAGGCTGATCGGTCTGCCCTGATCTCCGCCTTCCTGAACAGGCATCTCCATGGGGACCTGGGCCAGCAGGGGGACATCGAAAGCGTCGGCAAGGGTCTGGCCACCACCTGAGCCGAACAGGGCGTATCTCCGGTCGGGCTGGTCCGGGGGAATGAAGGCGCTCATGTTCTCGACAACCCCCAGCACCGGAATGCTCATCTGACGGAACATGGCCAGCCCGCGCCGTGCATCCTGAAGTGCCACCTGCTGGGGGGTGGTCACGATTACAACGCCCGACATGGGGACGGCCTGAGCCAGGGACAGCTGAGCATCGCCGGTTCCCGGTGGCAGATCTACCACCAGCACATCACGCTCTCCCCAGTTCACCTGATAAAGAAACTGACGAATGATCCCGTTGAGCATCGGTCCGCGCCAGATCACCGGTTGGTTCTCCTCTATCAGAAGACCCATGGAGACCATGGCAACGCCGCAGGTCTCGATCGGCTGCATGCACTGGTTGTCCCCGCTGCCGCTCACTTCTGGCGTGCGGTCAGCCACGCCGAGCATGGTCGGGGCGTTGGGGCCGTAGATGTCTGCGTCGAGAAGACCCACCCTCATTCCACGCACCGCTAGAGAACAGGCCAGGTTCACGGCAACAGTGCTTTTCCCGACACCGCCCTTGCCGCTGCTGACAGCGATCACATGGCGAACTCCCGGTATCGACTGGCGTTCGGCGACCTGTCCATGACCTGCCTGGCCGATGCCACCCTGCGATGGTGGTTGTCCCAGTTCGATCTGGACATCATCAATGCCCTCCAGCTGCAGAAGTCGCTGCCTTGCCCCACTGACGATCTGGTCGCGCTGATTCTGAGCGAATCCCGGCAGGTTCAACCGGATCACTGCCCGGGGTGGTGCCACGCGCACCTGATCAAGCCAACCCAGATCCAAAAGGGAACGGTCACTGCCGGCATCGCGGAGGTCGCTGAGCGCCTGAGTGGCCTGTTCCGCGGTGGTCATGCGTCACCTTCGTTGGCTGGATCCTAGGGGCGCTTTTCCATGACAGTCCTTCACACGGACTTGTCGGAGGCGGCGCTGGGCTGAAATGGTCGGGAGTTCCACAACACTGTTGACCATGGTCCGTTCCCTGCTTAAGCGTCTGAAGGGCCGGATGCTCGGGACAGTGCTCTCGCCGCCTGAGTCGGCTGTCTCCGGAGAGCGTCCACCTGCTGAGTCGCGCGAGCGCGCCCGTGCTCTGGTGATGGGTCTCCAGGATGAGATCTGCTCAGGCCTGGAAAAGATTGATGGTGTGGGGCGGTTTCAGGAGGAGAGCTGGGATCGACCTGAAGGAGGCGGTGGTCGTTCCCGGGTGATGCGTGAAGGGCGCATCTTCGAGCAGGGAGGTGTGAACTTCTCGGAGGTGCACGGCCAGGAACTGCCGCCCTCAATTCTCAAACAGCGGCCGGAGGCCAAGGGGCATCCATGGTTTGCCACCGGAACCTCGATGGTTCTGCATCCCAGAAATCCATTTGTGCCGACAGTGCATCTCAACTACCGCTACTTCGAGGCGGGACCGGTCTGGTGGTTCGGTGGTGGTGCTGACCTCACGCCCTTCTATCCCTTTCTTGAGGATGCCCGTCATTTCCATCGAACCCACAAGCAGGCCTGTGATTCGGTCGATGAGCGTCTCTATCAGGTGTACAAACCCTGGTGCGATGAATACTTCTTTCTGAAACATCGCCAGGAGACGAGAGGGATCGGCGGCATCTTTTATGACTATCAGGATGGCTCTGGGTCTCTTTACCGCGGCCAGGATCCCGAAGGGCCTGCAGCTCAAAAAGCTGCCGAGATCGGTTCAGTCCAGCTTTCCTGGGAGCAGCTTCATGACCTGGCACGGGCCAACGGTCAGGCATTCCTTCCTGCCTACACACCGATCGTCGAGAAGCGCAACGGTCTCGCCTACGGCGACCGTGAACGTCAGTTCCAGCTGTATCGACGGGGCCGATACGTCGAATTCAACCTTGTCTGGGACCGGGGAACCATCTTTGGCCTCCAGACCAATGGCCGCACTGAATCGATTCTGATGTCTCTGCCGCCTCTGGCTCGCTGGGAATACGGCTACCAGGCACAGGAGGGGTCCCGCGAAGCTCTGCTCACCGACCTGTTCACCCGTCCTCAGCACTGGTTTGACGATCCCTCCCTTGAGGAGCGCTGTCGTCCGCATCAGGCGGTGAACTGAGCAAACGACTGGCTGGTGCTTTCGCCATGCCCAGCTCCATGGCGGTCACTATCCGAAGAGCCAGCGCCGAGACAACCGCATTGCGGCTTCTCGGATCACGCAGCTTCTGTTCCAGCTGCCCCTCCAGCTTGCCGATTTCCAGAATGCTGATGCCTCGTCGTGGAGCGCCCAGCCCGCCCCTGAAGTTCAGGGGATAGCGCCCGAAATTCAAGGCCAGGCTCTCATCAATCCTCGTTGCTGGACTGCGCAGGTTGGGGATCAGCCCTGATCCGAAGCCGTGTCTGCCATAAGCATCAAAATGAATCTCAAGGGCGTAGCCACCTGCATCGTGATGGCGGCGCCCCTCCGACCAGTTTGTGCGTGGATCATCCTCATCGGAAATCGTGAGTTGATCCGGTTCGTAGGAACGAATCTGCAGTCCGCGTTGCTGGCCGGTCCTCGCCACCGCGTCGCGGATGCGTCGATTCCAGAACAGCTCATCACGCATGCGTGGATCCATGGGTCGGGCTCCTCCACGGTCAACGGCTGCGCCGGATGTCCCTGCCCCCTCCATGCCCTGTGAGTCGGCATGTCCTGCGAGAACAAGGATCTCCAGATTGTCCGGGGTTGTTTTTCTGCCTTTCCAGTCCACTGGCGCGGCAACTCTGACCCCGGTCAGGGGGTCTGCTTCCTGCGGGACAGGTGCCTTTGCGGAGGTTGCCATCACACCCGACACGATCAGCCCTGCGGCGAGAACGGCGGTTGACAGGCCTAGTCGTTTTCGAAGAGCGTTCAGATCGGTGATGACAGCAATGCTCCGTCGCTCGCCAGTTCCAGCGGATCGGCAAGGGCGAGCTCGAGGGCGATCAGCTCATCGCGGTGGGCCCTCAGACGAAGTGTGCTGCCATTGCCTGCGTCCGGTTCGATCAGTCGGATCTGAATCTCCTCAACGCGTTTGGAGCGACGGATGTAAATCCAGCCGGCCAGCGGACCCAGGGCTGCGAGCAGCAGAGGCCACCAGTTCAGGGACGGGTTCATCTGGCGCACAACCAGTCCCAGGCTGCAGGCTCCAACGGTTCCAAGCAGAGAGAGCAGAACCGCCAGGGGGGTGCTGCTGTCCACCTGGCCCCTGTACTCCAGCAGGCAGCGCTCGGCGTCCCCACCCTGCTGGCTCCACCCCCGCTGCTTCAACCAGCTGTCGAGCCCATTCAGCACTTCGACAGGAGGCCGCGGCGATCGAACCTCCACAACAGTGGTTCGGTCCTTGCTGGCGGCACGCAGAAAGAAGAACAGGCCGACCCCCAGTAATCCAGTGAGCAGAAGGGTGGACGTCTGGGGGGATGGCATCCGCTGCCGCCTGAACAGTGAGTCTGTTCTAGGTGGTCAGTGGATCATGTTCATGCAGCCAGCGGCCCCAGGGTTCCATCAGTCGTTCGGCCTGCCCCCTGGCGTCCTGGTGAAGATGCAGCATGCGGCGTGGGCGCCCTCTGCTGGGGCAGCGCTTGGTGTAGCAGTCCAGCATTTCCTGCTGCTCGAGGAAGTCGACGGCCTGATGCAGCACCGTTTCGGACAGTCGCAGCTTGGGATGGTCACTCTGAAGGCGCTGAAGCAGTCCTGAGGGATAGCTGTCGTTCTTCAGCAGGCAGTCGAGAACCCAGCAGACCGCCAGTTCGAGATCAAGGAAAAGCGGGGGTGGCTGCCGGAAATAGTGTTCGATGTCAGCCAGGCAGGAGCGCGTTGGTTTGCGTTGAGTGAGCATGGAATCAAGCTGTCTCGATTTTGTCTAACCCGGTCTCGTTCTGATTTTCAAGCGCCCAGTTAAAACTCGCTGAATCACCTGCTGAGGCCAGAGTGGGAGCGTTGTTCTGCAACTTCTTGCGTTCTTGTCATGGCTGAGATTCCAAGTGAGCCCTGCGCCTTCGCAGTCTTTGACGGAGATCTGGATCAGGACTGGTACGACCGCTACGCGCAGGCGAAGGCTCTTGCTGTCGACACCGAGGCCATGGGTCTGATCCATGGCCGTGACCGACTCTGTCTTGTACAGATCTGCGACGAGAGGGACCAGGTTGCCTGCGTTCGCATTGGTCTCGGGCAGACGGAGGCCCCTCGTCTCAGGGCTCTGATGGAATCTACGGAGATTGAGAAGGTGTTTCACTTCGCCAGGTTTGATGTGGCGGCGCTGGCCTCCGGGCTTTCGATTCAGGTCAATCCTGTGTTCTGCACCAAGGTCGGAAGTCGGCTGGCGCGCACTTACACCCCTCGGCATGGCCTCAAGGATCTGGTCATGGAACTGGTGGGTGTTGAGCTGGATAAGCAGGCCCAGAGCAGTGATTGGGGAAGGGTTGATGAGTTGACTGACACTCAGCTGGCCTATGCGGCCAATGATGTCCGTTTTCTGCTTCCCGCACGTCGCCAGCTGGAGGTGATGCTGCGGCGCGAGGGACGCTGGGAGTTGGCGCAGCGATGCTTCGCCTGCATTGCTGTGATCTCAGATCTGGATCGTTTCCGCTTCGTCAATACCTTCGAGCACTGATCTGATTCAGTCCTCAAGCATGAAGTGCTCGTCCTTGGGGTCAGCTTCCAGCAGCGTATCCAGGTTTTTGCAGGCAGATCGCTGGCCCTGTTGTGTTCTGGCTGCTTCCAGAAGGCTTGTGGCCACGGCCTTTCGACTCTCAACATCCCGAGCACCGCCCTGGGCCGCCTGCTGGTCGACCCGCCTGCGAGCGGAGGCCTGGCTGATGCTGAGCACACTGGCCAGTTCCGCGCAAAGCCTCAGATAGTCACGGTCCTGGATGGCGGCCATGGCGGTGGGAAGGAAATCCTTCGTTCTGAAGAGAAACCCAGTATCAGCGTTCAGGTGCGAGCTGGCTGATCACCGCGCGGGCAATGGCTTCACTGCCGCCGGCAGGGCCCATGCGCTGACGCCCCATACGCCCCATCTCCTGTCGCAGCAAAGGGTCATTCAGAAGTTGGGCGAGGCGTCGACCCAGCGCCTGCTCTGATTCACAGGTGCGCACGGCGCCACCCAGCAGCCGGCTCTGGCGTTGGGCGAATCCGCGAGTGAACTGCGGGCCTCGACCCGGCAGTGACAGGGCTGGAATCCCAAGCCCCACCATCTGTTCCGTGGCGGTTCCGGCAGTGGCGACTCCCGCTTCGGCCCAGGACACCCATTGCTGGAATCGGCCGGGTCCGATCAGCAGCATCACTGGCCCTCGGACCCAGCACTCCGCAGCTTCAAGGGCAGTGCTCGGAGCTGGGCAGCTGCGGAATCCCAGGCCACATAGCAGTTCATCCAGCTCGTTCCTATGAGGACTGGAGCCAAGGGCTGCCAGCACAGCCAGCGGCACGGGGCTTGGCATCTGCATCAGGCCCTGGATCAGGCGGCGAAAATTGTTCAGCGCCTCCGGCATCCGGCTGCCGCAGAGCAGCAGAATCCGCCGGCAGCGCTCAAGGCTGGCTGGAGGTGTAGACAGCCGAAGACCGTCCATCATCGGGTTGCCCGGACTGGTCGCCTTGACTCCGTGGCGACGAAGCCCCCTCGCGGTGAGACGGTCACGCATCGCAATCAGGCGGCATGACCGCCCCTTCATCAGATGCCACTCCCAGGGATCCCATTCACTGCCCTTCAGGGCGTGGTAACGATCGCTGAAGGCCTGCCCGGGGCCGCTGGTCCAGGTGTAATCACTCTTCGGAGTGCCGATGAATCCGAACCTCCTGCGCGTGCTCCATGCCATCAGCAATGGCAGCAGATCTCCCACCGCCAGAATCCCGGCACTGGTTCGACCCTCCTTCCGAAGGCAGACCCATTGCCTCCAGGTGAGTAAAGGCAAGCCAGCCATGAGATCGGAGAGAAGCGCTCCCATGCTCTGATTGCTGAATCCGCCGCTGGGAAGCCCGGCGCCAGGACCGATTTTCTGAACCCATCCTCGTTCCACAGCGGCCTCAAAGCAGCTGCCCTGACCCACGAGGGGCAGCACCTTCAGCGTCCAGGCCGGTTGCAGTCGATGCAGCGCCTCGATGATTTTCAGCGCGATCAGATCCTCACCGTGGCCGTTGCTGATCACCAGCAGAGCCGGGGCGGTCTCGCTGATACGATCCGCCATTGGAGCGGTTCGGCTCCGAGCGGCGGCATGGCCAAGTGGTAAGGCAGAGGATTGCAAATCCTTTATCCCCAGTTCGAATCTGGGTGCCGCCTTTGTATTCATCACCTGGCCCAGGTCGTCAGAGTTCTGCTTCTGCACTGATCTGTCCTCCTCCTGGAACTTCGGCACGGCAGGTCATGCGTCCAGCCTGAACGCTGCAGTTTCCCTGTCTCACGGCCCAGGCATTCGGCACACCTTCAGCAAGCCCATCAACGTCGTAGTTCGTTTCGGACACACCGTTGATCTTGCCTTCCCAGTCGCCAGTCCTCAGCTGGCATATGCCCAGATTGCAGCTCAGGAGGGGAGGAGTTGACAATGTCGACACAACGAAGGTGAGTCTCTGACTGGAACCGGGCCGCTCTCCATCACCAATGAAGCGCAGGCTGAGGATCGTGGCTGTCCTGCCATCGATCTGAATCAGTTTGCAGTCACGCCGTTTGCCTGTCATTGGCGTGAAGCGACAGTTGCGGCTGATGGTCTGATGTCGACCCGTGAAGGCTTCAATCGCGGCATGCACTGGCAGTGCGATGACCATCCCAGCGATCAGAACCGATGCGATCGCACCCTCGCGAACAATTGATGGAAAGCACATCGCATCAATAGTCGCTGTCGGCCACGCACATGCCGATGCAGCTGATTCCGTTTCTGGCGGTACGACCACAGTGGTTGCAGAGCACCCGATCCTCTCCGGAGGGGCTCGCTGAATCCCGCGCCCCGGCCTCCTCTCCCCGATTGGGAGCTGTCTCGGCAACGGGTAGCAACATCGCGAGGACCGCACTGAAGCGATCATGGCGTGCAGCGATCCTCGGCGTTGTGACAGGAATCGGATTCGGCACGTGGGCCTGGGGCAACCAGCTGCTCTGGGGCTATCGCCCAGAGAGAGACGATCCAGAGCTGAAGGCGACATTCGCTGCCGCCGTTGGTGCAGGGCTCCAGCTTGTTGACACGGCCGACTCTTACGGCACAGGTCGCCTGAACGGCAGGAGTGAAGAGCTCCTGGGCCAGTGTCTCGAAGCACTGGACCCGCTTTCACGTGCCAACCTTGTCGTGGCCACCAAGTTGGCGCCCTTCCCCTGGCGGCTTGGCCGTCGCGGACTGCTCAAAGCGTTTCACGCCAGTCGGCAGCGGCTGAACGGCCAGCTCGATCGGGTCCAGCTGCACTGGAGCACAGCCCGTTATGCCCCTTGGCAGGAGCGTCCGCTGCTCGACGGCCTCGCTGATCTTGTGGAACAGGGTGAAGTCCGCGAGCTCGGTGTCTCCAACATCGGTCCCCAGCGCCTGCGGTTTCTGCACGATCATCTGGCAAGCCGAGGTGTGCGGCTGGTCAGCGTGCAGGTCCAGTTCTCACTGCTGGCCCCAGGACCGCTTGAGGCTGGAGGCATCCTTGACGCCTGCAGAAGTCTCGGTGTTGATGTGCTGGCCTACAGCCCACTTGCATTGGGAGTGCTGGCGCGCCGCCCTGACTGGACTCCAGGTGACACCACGCTGTTGCGCTCGGGTCTCTTTCGTCGACTCCTGCCTGGATCACGTCCATTGCGTCAGGCGATGGCTGAGATGGCCCAGGATCGAGGGGTGAGTCAGGTCCAGGTGGCCTTGAACTGGTGTCGGGCTCATGGAACATGTCCGATCCCCGGCTTCCGCAGACCGGCCCAGGTTGAGGATGCTCGTCAGGCACTCACCTGGATGCTTTCCGAACAAGAGTGTCTTCAGCTCGACAGGCTCAGTCTGGAGTGTCCGGTTCGCATGCCGGACAATCCTTTTCAGAGCGCCTGATCACTGGGTTCCGGATCTGGGCTGACGACCACAGGCAGCGATGATGCCTGTGGTGGCAGGGTTACAACCTTGAGCGGCGGTTTGGATTTGGCCGCAGGTTCTTCCGTCGACTGCTCGCAGGCTGAAAGGGCTTCCTGAAGCAGAGAATCAAAGGTTGCTCCGGGCAGACGGTGCCGTGCGATCTCCAGAAATGTGCGCGGTAGAGATTCTCCAGCTGCACGGCGGATGGCGGGATTGTCGCGGCGCTGCTGCTGCTCATCCTCAATCGCCCTCAGGAAGCGATGGGTGACATCACGCTTCGTGCAGGCTTTGATCAGCGTGTCTCTGTCACCCTGCACCTGCTCCAGTTCGCTGATGCGTCTCTCAAGGCTGAGCAGAACCTCCCCGGCTTCCTTGCTGATATTGGCCAGTTGACCGTCAGAGAGAAAGGGCATATCAGCTACGAAGACCTTGCCGTGGTCCTTCAGTGCGAGAAATGTCGGTCTGGCTCCGCCCTGTCGGTGGATTCCGTTTTTCTCATACCCGGCGCCAACTGGACGCCTCGGCGGGGTGGGACCTGCCGATGAGCGGCGTCGGGTTGTGCGCTGAGGCCTATCAAATGGCATGTCTTACTGGGGCGTATGTCGCGACGCATTGATCGATTTTTGATCGATCTGTCTGTTCGGAGAATAACGGGACTCCATGGCCACAGTGCGCTTCGGCGTTCAGCTGTTGGAGATTGTTGGACGCGGGCTTTGATCAGGCCGGAAGTCCAAGCACTGGCGTGTTGCTCTGGTCAGTCGCAGCGAGAACTTCCCCGATCTGCCATGCGCGGAATCCCTGCTTTTCACAGAGGCTGAGGGCCGATCTGACGGCTGGCTCAGGAAGCACCAGGCAGTAGCCGATTCCGAGATTGAAGGTGTGCCAGAGATCCCGCTCTTTGATTCCGCCGTGGGACTGAAGCCAGGTGAACAGATCTGGACGTGGCCAGCTGTTCCCATCCACCCTGGCGATCGTGCCCTCCGGCAGGCAGCGAGGCAGGTTCTCGGGAATCCCTCCACCCGTGATGTGAGCCATCGCATGAATCGGAGTGTCTGATGCGAGCAATCGCTTCACGAGTTCTGCATACAGATGGGTTGGCTGCAGAAGTGCCTCGATCAGAGGCTGATCATCCGAGCCAAATCGTGTTTCAGCGGAAGCTCCATTCGCCTCGAGGATTTTGCGCACCAGACTGAAGCCATTGCTGTGCACGCCGCTGCTGCTGATTCCCAGGATGCGATCGCCGACCTGAACCAGGCTGCCGTCGATAACGGCGTCCTCGTCAACGACAGCGACGCAGAAACCTGCCAGGTCGTAGCGGCCAGGAGGGTAGAAACCTGGCATCTCAGCGGTTTCCCCCCCAAGCAGCGCGCAGCCGCTCTGCCGGCAGCCATCGGCAATGCCTTCAACAACTGTGGCCATCGCATCGGGGCTCAGGGCTCCAGTGGCCATGTAATCAAGAAAAAACAGAGGTTCAGCGCCGCTGGTGATCACGTCGTTGACGCACATGGCGACCAGATCAATTCCAACGTTGTGATGGCTGTGATGCTCCTGGGCGAGCTCCAGCTTGGTGCCGACCCCGTCGGTTCCTGAAACCAGCAGTGGACGTTTGAGCCCCTGAGGCAGTCGGATCATGCCTCCGAAGCCACCCAGGCCACCGACCACCTCAGGGCGATGCGTGGCTTCCACGCCGGATTTGATCCTCTGCACGAAAGCCCGACCGGCTTCCACGTCCACACCGGCGGCTCGGTAGTCCATCAGCTGCAGTAGTTCTGCCCTGATCCTCTCCCCTCGCGAGCAGACCCTCAGACCTTGCGGTTGTGCCGCAGCATTCACCGACCCCGCCGTGATCAGCGGGGCTTGTGGCCGGAATTAGCTGAGCTGATCGATGGTCTTGATGGGCGGAGCCTTCGCAGCCCAGTCACGACACTCTTTCGTGGCAGCTTTCCAGCCACAGACTTGTGCTTCTGCGTTCTCAACAGCCTTTCCGGAAGCGGACGGGGATTTTTACGTTCGCGTGAACTTCGAGTGTTCTGGTCCCAGCGGATCCTTTCTTAGTGCGGTTCAGTCAAAAGCTGTTCTCTCTCCGCTGTCTGACCCAACGTTATGGCTCGCTTTTCACCTGCCATTGCAGCGGTAGCCGGGTTCTCGCTGACAGGTCTGGCTCTCTACCCGGTTCTTGCCAGAGATCTCGATGGTTTTGAGATCACAGATCCCCTTGATCTGGTGCTGCCCATGGAGCCGGTTGCTGCCGTTGAAAGCAGCGAAAACGGCAGGGTTACACCGGATGCTCCGGTCACAGCCATCACCGAGCCTGCGTCTTTTGCGCCACCTGCACCGCCTCAACCGCTCAAGCCTGCTGGACCGGTTGTCATCTCAACGCATTCGGGTGAAGCGAGTTGGTACGGGCCAGGCCTTTACGGCAATCGAACCGCCAACGGTGAGGTGTTCAGACCGGGCACGATGACAGCCGCTCACCGCACTTTGCCCTTCGGGACAAAGGTTCGTGTGACCAATCTCTGGAACGGTCGCAGAGCCGTTGTTCGTATCAATGACCGTGGCCCATTCGCAGGGGACAGGGTGATTGATCTGGCTCATGGTGCTGCGCGTGAACTGGGGTTGATGAGCAGTGGCATCGCAGAAGTCCGCCTTGAGGTGCTTCGCTGAGTCTTCGCATCCTTCGAACTCGATCTGATCTCCTTGCCTGGTCTGCATCGCAGCCCGGTCCAGTGGATTTCGTTCCCACGATGGGCGGTCTGCACGAGGGGCACGCTCGTCTGATCAGCAGGGCGGTTGCCGGATGCGCTGAGCAAGGTTCAGTGCTTGTGAGTGTCTATATCAATCCTCTGCAGTTCGGTGAGGGGGAGGATTTTGATTGTTATCCCCGTTCATTGGAAGCTGACTGTCTTCTGGCTCAGCGGTCGGGTGCAGCAGCACTCTGGTGTCCTGATGACCATCAGATCTATCCGGAGGGGGTCGCTTCGGGATGGAGGCTTCAGGCACCATCAACATTGCAGTCGGGGTTGTGTGGTCCCTCGCGACCAGGCCATTTCGATGGAGTTTGCACCGTTGTCAGTCGCCTGTTGGCGCTGGTTCAGCCAAGGCAGCTCTGGCTCGGCGAAAAAGACTGGCAGCAACTCGTCATTCTGAGGCGGTTGGTGACAGACCTTGGCCTGCCGGTGCGGGTGAGGGGATTTGCAACCGTGCGTGAGCCGGACGGATTGGCTGCCAGTTCACGCAACCGTTATCTGATCTCGTCGGAGCGTTGCAGTGCGTCCTCAATCCAAGTCGCTCTGCGTGGTGCAGCAACAGAGCTTCAGTGCGGCCGGTCTGGTCAAAATGATGTTCTCAAGAGCCTCAGCAATCAGCTCGAAAATGCCGGACTGGAGGTGGAGTATGTAGAGGTTGTGGATCCATCAACACTGCAGCCTCCAGCCTCAGAGCAGTCTCTGCGACTGCTTGCGATTGCTGTGCGCTGTGGCTCAACCCGCCTGATCGATCACATCTTCGTCATGACCCGTTCTCCCATCGTTGCCATCGACGGTCCTGCCGGTGCCGGTAAGAGCACGGTCACCAGGGCCTTCGCTGAACGCATGGGACTGCTCTACCTCGACACCGGTGCCATGTACCGGGCAGTGACCCTGTGGGTTCAGGAGCATGCAGCAGATCCAGCCAGTGCCGAGGCGGTTGAGACGCTTCTCGACGGACTGGAGGTCGATCTCTCGCCGCTGCGAAATGGGGTGCAGACCGTTTGCATCAATGGCAGGGATGTCACCGAAGCCATCCGCGATCCCCGAGTCACCGGTTCGGTGTCAAAGGTCGCTGCTCATGCCTGTGTGAGAGCACTGCTGACCCGCCAACAACAGCGACTGGGCGAGCAGGGTGGACTGGTCGCAGAAGGCCGCGACATCGGAACGGCTGTGTTCCCTGATGCGGAACTCAAGGTGTTCCTGACAGCGACTCCCGCGGAGCGGGCCCGGCGACGGGCCCGCGATCTGCAATCTCGGGGACATTCCGTGCCTTCACTCAGCGAACTCGAAAACCAGATTGTTGAACGAGACAGGCTGGACAGCACCAGGGCGATTGCACCTCTGGTGCAGGCGGAGGATGCCATGGAGCTGATCACTGATGGGAAGAGCATCGAGGCTGTGATTGATGCTCTTGAAGATCTGTTCCGTGAGCGTGTGGCTGAAGAGGTCTGGCCGATTCCTGAACGCTGATCGAATCTCAGTTTTCGCCGCTGGACTTGCGGTCACTGTCGGTCAATTCATCGAGCAATGCCTCACAGGCATCCTCGAGCAGATCAAGCACGTGATCGAAGCCGGCATCCCCGCCGTAATAAGGATCCGGAACTTCGCTTTCGTTGTGGTGTCTGCCGTAGCTGAGCATTGGTTTGATCTGGGCCGTGGCCTTTTTGCCTGCTTCGCGGGCCAGGCCGGCAACGGTCTCAAGATTGTCATCGTCCATGGTGAGCACCATGTCGAACTCTTCCAGGTCATCGAGTTCGATCTGGCGTGCCCGGCTAGGTAGATGAATCCCTCGGCGCTGGGCAGCGGCAGTCATCCGACGGTCAGCAGGATGTCCCACGTGCCAGTTGCCGGTGCCTGCCGAGTCAACAATGAACTGATCGTTCAGTCCTCGTTGATTGAGAAGATGCAGAAACACACCTTCGGCGGCAGGTGAACGGCAGATGTTGCCAAGGCAAACGAACAAGAGTTTCATTGATCCTGGAGTCTGGAATCGAAGAGTTTGGTGGTGCGAAATGGTGGGAAGTCAGTGAACAAAAGGTTCTTAAAAGCAATTGGTTTCGTTAGTTCTGGATAAGGCGATATCGATACGACTTGAGATGACTGGATCCGATTCTTTTGGTTTTATTTGAAGTAAAAGAGCTTGGGCTTTGCTGTTACCGATTCCTTCCAGGGCGATACAAGCGCTGTAGCGCAGTCCCCAGTCATCCGGATATTGCAAAGTCCAGCTTAATTTATCCACCGCGATGGAAAATGGTTGGCAATCGAATTGCTGGTTCCAGTCAATCTCTCCCAGTGCGCAGGCGGCAATACGTCGTA
Source organism: Synechococcus sp. MIT S9503 (assembly GCF_047304175.1). GTDB lineage: Bacteria > Cyanobacteriota > Cyanobacteriia > PCC-6307 > Cyanobiaceae > Synechococcus_C. The sequence continues at coordinate 2,582,374 of NZ_CP138955.1, forward strand.
TGTTGCCCTGGCAATGGTTGCCGATTTCGACTCCAATTGCATCAACCAATGCAGAGACATAGGCAATGTCTCTGAGTTCGGACATGGCTTTGATTAGTCCCATGCGGATGTCTTGGTCTGGCTCTGAAAAATATAAATCAGGTAATTTGGCTCTAACACTCTCTGAACTTCCAGTGAGCTCTTGTATGCCTTCTTCGCGGTCTGACAATGACGGCGATTTGAGCTTTGAGAATGCAGTTGAGAGAATCTCTTCCTTGGAGACGATTTGACTGTCTGGCTTGGGTGATATCTGCGTACTTTGCTCAATCAGTAAATTACCTGCAAAGTTCTCTCTTGCCAATTCATCAAGCGTTTTGAAAAGAGAATGGAGTGAATCTTTATCCTCAGAATTATTGAAGCTATCCTCGCCGTCTGATTGCTTGAGTGACTCGGAAAGGATTGCTTTGATGGCGTGCATTTTGATGTTATTTGGAATTTTTGCCGACAGGATTGGCTCGGTTGCCTCAATGGTTCCAATGCGCGCAAGATCAAAAGCGGCTGATTGTCTTACGAAGCGGTTGTTATTGTTGAGGAGTGAAGTAATTTTTTCGAGATATTTTTGCTCGCCTGTGAGGATGAAAAAGTATGACGCGGCTGAGCTGGCAATTCTTTCAGAATCTGATTCCAGGAAAGGTTTGATTTGTTCTGCAACCTCCCAAATATGATGATGAGTCAGGGCTTCTATAAGGGCTTCGATGGGCTTGTTCTGAATATCTTCATTGAGGTAGACAATGAGTGAACGCGCGCATTGATCACTGTCAAGTTCGATCAATGCTCTCAGCGTTGCTTCGTGTAGTTGAACATCGTTGGTCTTGAGTGTTTCAAGGAGCGCATCTACGCAACTTTTGTCTTTGATCATTCCCAGCGAGCGTGCCGCTTGTCTTCTTAATGGATATCCACCGGAAGAGGTCACCTCTCTTTCATCCTGCAGGCACTCAATCAGCTTGGCGACTGCTTCGACAGCTCTGTGTTTACCCAGCCACCAAGCGCTGTGGTATCGAATACCTGCGTCGTCGTGATCAAGAGCTTCAATCGCTGATTGTGTTGAATTGATTGGGATCAAGTTTTGATTGTTCAGCATCGGATCATCAGAACCAGCTTAAGGGTGGCTTTTCAGACCTGTGCGTCTCCGAGACGCCTGCATCCTGACGATGTTTTTCAAGAGGATCCATTCCATTTTGCCTCCCAGGATTCAGATTTTTTGAATCGAAATTCTCCTGCAATCGAGCCCCAGCATCGCTCACTGGTTACAGGATCCAGGCCGCGATCAAGAGTTAAGAGTGTTTCTCCATTCAGGTGAAACGAGCTGACAAGAACCGTTTCTTTTCCGTTCCGATTCACGATGCATTGGGAGCCAGGCTCAATTGCTCCGTAATAACCATCCTCTTTTTCCATGACTTGATAATGACAATTATCCATTGGGATCAGATCAGTCTCTCTGATTTGCTTTCGTAGGTTCAGTTCAGAGGTTGCTTTGCTGTATCGCGTTGGTTCACGAACAAGATGGTTCCAGAGTTTGATGACTCCATTTTCGATTTCTTCCGCTCGAATTATTCGCAGTCTGTATGGATGTTCAGGGTCAACAGCATAGGTTTGTTCAAGCAGAATCGACCCTGGCTGGAGATGTTCTATTGGTTTATATCTCAGAAAAATATGAGCAAATAACGGAGGGTTGTCTAGGGCCTGCTGTTGATTGCTGTACTCCCCGCAGAGCAGGTCCAGAAATCGTTGCAGAGAAGGTTTCATTGGAAGACTATAAAAATAAAAAAGCCCCCAAACGGGGGCTTTTGAAAATATGTGCGATGAGTACTGTTCAGATCAACGCATTGATGGCGTAGTCGATGTAGCTGTTGGCTTCGGTTGCTGCATCACCGGAAAGCCCGTGGTTGGCCTTGATGTGCTTCAAGGCTTCGACGTACCAGGTCGGAGAGAGCTCAAAAGTGCGGTTGATTTCAGCAAGACCGGCAATGAGGTAGTCGTCCATGGGACCGGTTCCGCCAGCCACCAGGCAATACGTGATCATTCGAAGGTAATAGCCGATGTCCCTTGAACACTTGGCTTTGCCTTCAGTGGTTGAGGCATAGTTTGAACCTTCCATCTGAGTGGTGAAAGGGAACTTGGTATACACAGCCTGTGCAGCACTGTTAACCAGAGCATCACCCTTGGCGGTGAGGGCTTTGGCAGCCTCAAGGCTGGCCTTGGCGCGCGTGAAGCGACCAGAAGCGGCTTGCACTTCGGTGTTGGTCAGAAAGCGACCCTGAGAGTCTGCGGCGGCTACTGCTTCGGTGAGGGGAGTTTTCATGATGAAGAAGGGTTTAAGCGAAAAATGGGGCTATTTCAATCAGGCGACAGAGGCCGCGGCACGATCGAAGTAGGTACCGATCTCGCTATTGAGGGAAGCGCAGTCACCGGAGGTGATTCCGTCTTTGTCGTTGACGATCGCCAGGGCAGCTTCTTTCATGAGGTTGACACCTGCTGCCACGGAAGCTCCTGGTGTTCCAAGGGCCAGATAGGTTTCGCGCAGGCCGTTGAGGCAACGGTCTTCCATCACGGAGGCGTCACCAGTGAACACTGAGTAGGTGACGTAGCGGAGAATGATCTCCATGTCGCGGAGGCACGCTGCCATGCGACGGGATGTGTAGGCATTGCCACCGGGGGCGATCAGTGCAGGCTGTTGGGCAAACAGAGCACGCGCAGCATTCGCAACAATGGTGGAGGCGTTGCTGGAGATGCGGTTCACGGCGTCCAGACGCTTGTTGCTGTCAGCGACGACGGCGGCGAGAGCATCAATCTCGCTGGTGTTGATGAACTGTCCCCGGGCGTCGGCCTGGGCGACAACCTTGGTGAAGGCGTCGAACATTTGGAACTCCTCTTGGCAGCGTCTAAATGGGTGTCACAGACACCGGAGGGACATCGTAAAAGTCCCGTCGGGGTCAAGGCTGATTCTCGCTAAGTGGTCGAAGCGCACCCGATTGCTGTTCATAATGCTTAATCCCTTGTCAAAGCAGGGCTTTGGCTGTTCAAAGCCTGAAGCCGTCTTTCAGAGGTCAAACAGCACGTTGTGGATGTAGGCCTCGGTCCATTCACTGCCGTAGAAGCGCGTCAGCATGCCTCGTGCAGGATCTTTCTCTGCTCTGTAGTCGGTGTAACGCCGTTGACCAGCGAGAAGATGATCCCTGCGCTGATCGGAAACAGGCACAGCGGCTGCAGCAAGATCGAGGTACAGCTTGAGGTAGTCGTTGAAGGCCGGACGCACCACGGACGCGATGATTTTGTCCCCTTCCTCTCCCAATGGCAGTCTTGTCCAAAGAAATCCTGGCGAAAAGAACGGCTTGGCTTCATCAGGAATGGGACCTCCGTCCGGCAATTCCGAGCGCCAGCGGTCGAAGATCGGCATCAGCCTCTCCCACACATGGTTGGTGTGCTTCTCATCGCTTTTGTCGGCCGGCTGAAGATCAAGTGCCAGCAGATGACCTGAGGGCAAAGTGACCAGGTCTCCACCGAAAAACGGCAGGTCGTAACGGGGGAGAGGGTTGATGACAAAGTTCAGAACCGATGCGGATGCCCCGGCGCAGACGCATGCTGCTCTCACCTGGCGAAATTTTTCACTTCGACAGGCCCAGGTGGCTGTCGTCACAGTGGTGGGTTTTGTTTTTGATCCTGTCTGGTCCTGCTTGAACAGAAACTCATCGCTCACCGGATAAGGCTCAAGCCCCATCGGCCGAAGGCGATCGACGGCATCCTCGAGGAACGGCTGCCAGCTCCAGCCTTCAATGGCAACAGGATCGAGGCTGTTGCTTCGGGTTGAACTCATTGTTTGGCTGATGCTGGGAAAAGGAATTCGCTGAGGAACCGGTCGGACCACTCTTTGCCGAAGTGGCTGGTGAAAAGACCGTGTGCAGGGTCTCGTTCGGCGCTGTAGACGTCGTAGTTGTCCTGCAGACGCTTCACTTCTTCGGATGGCATCAGTGGATCACTCGTGAGTGCCTGGTCGTGAAGTGCCCAGTAAGCCTTCAGAAAAGCACTGAAAGCTGCTGGCAAGGAGGTTTCAGCTTGATCAGCACCTCCGCGGCAGAACAATAACCAGGAGGAGAAATATTGGTTTGGGTCAAAGGAGCGCATCGTCTCCTCTCCGTTCAGCTCAGGGAAATCCCTGTTGAGTTGTTTAAGACCACTGAAGTATCGATCGAGATAATCCGAATCCTGAACGAGCGGTTGAAAATCGAGAACGGCAACCAGTTTCTGACGAGCACCAAACCAAAGCAGGTCAACACCCATGAGCGGGTGGTCAAGGTCGTAGTCGGGGTAGGCGACTGAATTGAGAACCTGCAGCTTTTCACCCGCATCCAGACGGGTCACACGCCAACGACGAAAATTCGGCACCTGCCAGAGCCAGCTGCGGATCACACTGGTTCCCTTGCCTGAATGACATTCTTCCAAACCCTGAGGTACCTCAATGGGTTTGCCGCCCCTGGCTTCGATGCCCTGATGAAGTTCGTTGAGAAAAGGGTCAAACACGGTTCAGCTCCACTGAATTTGGGGGTGTTTGGTCAGCTCGTCTTTTTGTGGCTAACGAAAGTGCATGAATTTCGGCTTCACTTGGGCAACGAAATTCAGTGCAATAGGTGGTCATGGCAACACCGTTGAGAAACTGCACAGAACTCACACGCATTCTGATCTGGTCATTCACAAACCAGCATCGTTCAACACCTATGTTGGTGTCGTAGCGGGTTTTGATGGTTAATACTCCATCGTCGGCAAATGAATAGGTGCTAACAACAGCTTTCTTCTCAACATAACCAACGTCTCTTAATAAGAAACCCTGGCGTGGATTTTCCGGATGTGGGGCATCAACAACAACAGCTGCGTAATCATCGTTGCGCGCCTCTTTCATCAGATTGCTTTCCCACCAGAATCTTGCGCCACCAGCCGCATCATTGGAATCAACATTCAGTGCAGCGCATACTTTTGCAATGGCTGGATCATGTTGGTCAAAGGGCTCAATGATCAGATTTGAATCGGCGGCTTCATCATCCTGGCAATCAAGATGATGGACAACACGGCGGTTGAGCCATGTACCTCGGCTTGCTTCAAAAAAGCTCGCCATTGTCATCGGGACACAATCCACTTGACTCATCATTGACTGCTCTGAGCATTTCTCTGCGCTTTCAGCTGATCAAGAACTTCATCAATTCGTGTGAGCTCAGGATGTTCACTGATTGTGGCGTCTATCTTCTTTTGGGACAAGCGAAGTTTTTTGCCAAGGCCAACAACATCATTGTAAAGACGTTCTCGGTAGGCAGAAAGTTCATCAATTGATTCCTGCAATTCTTCAATGCTGACTTCTTGCTGAAGCGGTTGTTCCGTCATGCTGACGACATGAAAAGAAATGCATAAGTGAGCCTACCCGCCTGCTGAAGCTCATGTGTTCACTGCGTTGCGATTGGTGATCAAGCCGCCTGGATGCTCAGATTTAACCATCGCTGGTGCTCTTTGTTCTTGCTGTAGCCCTGATCGGCTGCGCTGGAGGAACCCCGATGAGGGGTGGTTGTGCTCACAAGGTGACGAACTCTTGCGTGATCAGCAGATCCCGCACCGCTGCTTGGTTGACCCGGCTTAGCTTACTAATGCGCTTCCAACCCCCTGGGTTTATCAGCCAACTGCTCAAGACACCTGAAAAGGACTTGCTCACTGGTTGCCTCACGGCATTAGAAGCCTCTCCCCCACAAAACTGTCTGGCCCAAAATGCTCGACGCATTCTCCCGTTCGGTCGTCAGCGCTGACGCCAAAACCGCACCTGTTGGTGGTAGCGACCTTGCTGTTCTTCGCAGCTACGTCAGCCAAGGCAACAAGCGCCTGGACGCCGTCAACGCCATCACCTCCAACGCCTCCTGCATCGTTTCTGATGCTGTCACCGGCATGATCTGCGAAAACACCGGCCTGATTCAGGCCGGTGGTAACTGCTATCCCAATCGCCGCATGGCCGCATGCCTGCGCGATGGTGAGATCGTGCTTCGCTACATCAGCTATGCGCTGCTTGCCGGCGACGCATCCGTGCTGGATGACCGTTGCCTGAATGGTCTCAAAGAGACTTACATCGCTCTGGGAGTTCCCACCCAGTCGGCAGCTCGTGCCGTGGCGATCATGAAGGCTTCAGCAACTGCTCTCATCGGCGAAACCAACTCTCCTGCTTCCGGCGGCAAGCGTTACCGCAAGATGGAGACCACGCAAGGCGACTGCTCAGCTCTGGTGGCTGAAGCTGGTTCCTATTTCGATCGCGTGATCGGCGCCGTCTCCTGAACGGCTTCTCGCTTTCTTTTCAGACATTCTCCCTCTTAAAGGAACCCATCAATGAAGTCCGTCGTTACCACCGTCGTGACTGCTGCAGACGCAGCAGGTCGCTTCCCTTCCCAGAACGATCTTGAAGCTGTTCAGGGCAATATCCAACGTGCTGCCGCCCGTCTGGAAGCTGCTGAAAAGCTCGCCGCAGGCCTTGACGCTGTGACCCGTGAAGCCGGTGATGCCTGCTTCAACAAGTACGCCTACCTGAAGCAGCCCGGTGAGGCCGGTGACAGTCAGGTCAAAGTTGACAAGTGCTATCGCGATCTCGGCCACTATCTCCGTCTGATCAACTACTGCCTCGTTGTTGGCGGTACCGGTCCTCTGGATGAGTGGGGCATTGCGGGCGCCCGTGAGGTTTACCGCTCACTGAGCTTGCCGACTGGCCCTTACGTAGAAGCTCTCACCTATACACGTGATCGCGCTTGCGCACCACGCGATATGAGCCCTCAAGCTCTCAACGAATTCAAGTCTTACCTTGATTACGTGATCAACGCTCTTTCCTGAGTTTGATCTAAATTCATCGCCAAGATCAGGGGATGCTTCGGCATCCCCTTTTTTAATGGTTAGTTCTTGTCTGATTGTTGTAGTCGATCAACAGCAAGCTGCAGAACTTTTCTGACCACTGAGTCAGATTCACTCTCGAGTTGTGTTTGCAGATTCGGAATGCTTGAACTACAGCCAAGCTTCATCAGAGATAACGCTGTATTTTTTCTCACCCAGCTGTCTTGGTCTGACAGAGCAGGAGAGAGTAACGGCAAGGCCCACTCTGAATCCTCAAGATTGCCAAGGAGAATCACTGCTTCGGAACGTATTTCAGCGCATGTGTCGTGAAGAGCTTGCTGGAGTAAGTCACGGTCCTGTTGGGAATTCAGGGATTGAATCTGACTGCCAAGAGCTGAGATTGCAGCTTTCCGTACTTTGGAATTCTCGGAAGATATTGCACCTCTTAAAACCTCTGGAGCTCGATCGCCAATAAGAGTAAGAGCCCAATTCGCCAGGCCAATCTGCATTTCGGTGCTTTCGGGATTTTCGACGATGCTCAGAATCGCTCCAATCGAGTCTTCACCCATGGAAGCCATTGCTCCCATGCTGGAGCCTTGAACAACAGAATCCGTATCGGTCAGAAAAGTTGCCAGCAGATCAGGAAGACTATTTCGATCAGCGATCAAGGCCAAAGTTTTAGCAGCTGCTCTTCTCACTGTGACCTGATCGCTGCGCCGCATTGCCTGGCATAAAGCAGGCACTGCTGCTTCGCCAATTGATCCCAAACCTTCAGAAATCTGGCGACGCAGAAGCCCACGAGGGTCTCCGAGGGCAGCTACCATTGTTGCGATTGAATCCGGATCTGCGTCAATCGGCAATCCTGCTCTCAACTTTTCTTTGAGATGATTGGCCAGATCAAGAGCTTCTTCTTGACTTAACTGTGTTTCAGTGAAGTCATTCATTAAGCTCCTCCATCACACTTAACTTTGACCATAGCTTAAGCCATGACTGTTTTTGTTGTTTCTCATAATCTTCAGATTACATCAGACCAAGTTCCAGCATTATCCGCTGAAAAGTTAGCTGAGGCATTGAAGAGTCAATCAAACGCTTTTGATGCTGCGGAAGCATTGAATCATCCACATTGGCTAATACGTTTGGAATCTTCTTTGTCTCCGGAAGATATGGCTAAAGAGCTTGTTCAAGCCTGGAAAAAATATCGTATTACCGCGTCTCACGGGTCTGAACATCACTGGCTTGCTCTTGGAGGCCGCAAAGATTCTCCAGGATCATCCGGGTCACCACTCCAGGAAGGGTCCTGGGGAGTTGATGTTGTGGAATGCACTGATCCTGAGCAGTTTTTGATCGGCATCAACTGGGAAGGCCTCAAAAGTGGGCGACCCAGTGATGCAATCTTTGAGATTAAGAATTGAGATTCAACTTTGATGTCATATCATTTGCGTCGTTGACGCTTCGCCTTTTGCGTGGTTTTTTTGTCTGACGTTTTTGTGTTCTCGGCTTTAACTTCTGATTTCACTGCTCCACTTTTAGGAGTCGCTGATTGTGTTGGTGATTTTTGTGTGCGCTTGGTTGTTAAACCGCTCTCTCCAGTTTTTGATTGATCAAGTAGATCGTTTTGAACGGTGCCTGAATTAAAATGAGTGACGCTAAAACCAGATCGTCGCATCACTTGCATTCCGTGACAAAGTCCATCGAATGGAATGTTGAAATTAACGGAAATCGAAGGCCTTGAGCGATTCATTGCCAACGTCTGTACTTTGAATTGCTTCCCAGGAAAAGGTCCCACAATGTTCATGTAACTCGCGCGAGTCTATGATGATTTTCCTTTTCAGGGCATTAGGTTAGTTTTTTTTGACTACTTTGAGTTTAGTGAAGACGCCTTGCCTTGATTGAGGTACAATTTATACATTATTTATTCTCTTGATGACAGGTCGTTTTGACAATATTCATCCTGGGCTGACATGTGAGCATGCTCGGCAAATTCTTCGTCAACCCGTTAATGAGTTGGAGTCAAAAAGTGATTACTATACTGCTGCATCTCATTTAATTAACTGTCCGGGAGTTGAGACAGAGCATGCTTTAGTAAGTTTGCTTGAGAATCCACTCAACGACCAAGCTGTCAAGATTGCCAAGAGAAAGGCTGTAGAAGTTCTTGGGAAAATTGGTGCTGTCTCATTGACCTCTGTGATTGGTCGATGCTTATGGTCTGATGATCATTATTTGGTTGAAAATACTATCTGCGCTCTTAAGCAATTGAAGTGTAATCAGCCTGAATTAATTGCAAAGATGATCAATCTTTTGAATGATAATTTGCATAATCAACGAGCTTTGATTCAATGCCTGGCGAGTTTATCTATTAACGAAAGTCTTCCATCTATCGAGGCGTTGAAAAATGCAGAATCTCCTGGTGTCAGAGGAGCAGCAATCTCTGCTGACACTCAACTCTCCGGAAACAGGCAGCAGCTTTCTGAAATCATAGATCATCTTCTGCTTCCCAATCAGATGGATCGGCATTGTGCAATCCAGGATTTAATTGATGCCCAGGCCATTGAATATTTGCCCCAAATCATTGCATCACCAGTATCTCCAGCATTTCGGGTACGTGCATGCCGGCTCTTGCTGAATGCAAAAGAGAAATATTCTGAATTGCTCCAATCAATTCACCTCGTTGACTCTGTTTTCATTGATGATCCATCAAATATCCAGATTGTTCATGAGTATGACGTGACCCCCGATCCTGCTTTTTTAGTACGTGAACTCTTCAATGCTGACTTCAGCCGATGTTATCTTGCCTTGAAGAGCCTCAGCTCTGTTCCTTCGGATTCGCTTTGGCCTTTGATTTCAGAACAATGGAACGAAGAGGCTCATAATGACTACGGTGCCCACTATTTCTTCATGAGATTGATTGGTTCCCGTAGTGACTGGTCTCAGCAGTCAATGATTTGTATTGATGAAATCTTGAGAAATGCGGCAGTCAACATGCGGCCTCAGTTTCAAAAAAGCCGCCCTGCAGCAATTTACTCCATCGCGCAGTTGAATCCAGACCGCTTTATTGAGCTGATCCCCATGTTTTTGGATGGCGACTATTCGCCACAATGGGATTGTCGTTATGCCGTTGTGCTGGCACTGGAAGCAGCTTCTGATCGTCTTGAACAAGCTCAATTAGATGAGCTACTCACACCACTTGTTGAAGATGATGATTGTTTTGTAAAAGCTAAGCTGGCATCCATGCAATTGGCTTAATGGTACCTCTTGTTCTCGTGTGATGGAATCAGCTTCGAAATGCCCCTAATGGTAAAATAGTATTATTTCATTCTTGCACGTGTTATATGGGCTCGTCTGGTAACTCGATTGATGCTTTATTTGCTGACTTAGTCCACCCGAATCCTAATATTCGTTTTACTGCTTGTTCACTTCTTGCTGAGCAATTTCCCGAGGAGGCAATGCCGCGCCTGTTTGACTTAATGCATGATCCTGATCCAGGTGTGTATCGCACCGCGGTCAAAGCATTAGGGATGATTGGCCATCAGACCGTGCCTGATCTGATTCAACTGTTCAATTCATCTGATAACGGAACAATCAGAGCATGTTGCATCAAGGCAATCGTCCAGGTCTCAGTGAGCTTTCCTGATGATGCTTTCTCTGTTGATACGCTGACGATGTTGGAAAAAGCTCTGGATGATGACAGCCCAGTGGTGGCACAGTCTGCTTTGATGACTCTTGGCCATCTTTCGAAACAAGCTTCAGAAGAAGCTCGGGTGATTCCACTGTTAATCAAGGCTTGCGACAGCAGCAATATTGCCCATGTTCAAGGTGCGGCTATGTCGCTCGCTGAATTAGATTCGCCTTTGGTCAATCAGTGCCTGCAAGGTCTGGCTGCAGACGAAGGCAAAGACGCGTTAATCCGCGAAGTCGCTCAGGCAAGTCTTGAGAGGCGAGAGAGTTTGGGCTTTGATTGACCAAGTCCCTAAGCTTTCTCTAATACATTAACGGCGACAGTCATCACAGACTTTACCTGTTCGTTTTTTTCTGCATTAATTGCATCCTTAATCTGTTCAATCGCATTTGTTGCTTCCATTTTCATTAACGCAAGTGATGTGTTCTTTCTCACTTGATCCGATTCGTCTTGAAGCATCATGCACAATTGATTGCTGGCATCTTCGGGTTCAAGTGTTTTTCCTGCCATTGTGGCTGCTTCAGCTCGCACTTCGCTGGCCTCATCTGATAGTGCTTTAAGAAGTGCGCTTTTTGCTGATTTGTTTGTTTGTGCCTGAATCTGCTCTGCAAGAACGGTGATCGCCGCGATCCGGATCTCCACATTGTCTGATTGCGTTGCTTGATCAAATGCGTCGGGTGCCTTTGAGCCAATAAAGCTGAGTGCAAGATTGATCAATCCCACCTGGAAAGCCGTGCAACCAGGATCCACAAGTATCTTCAGTAACTCATCGATGGCAGGTGCTCCAATGGTTGCCATTGCTCCTGCTGATGAACCTTGAACAACTGGATCCTGATCTGTTTTGAATGCTTCAACCAGATTCGGTAAAGCTTTTTTGCTGCCTATCAGATTGAGTGTTTTTGCAGATGCTCGTCGAATGATCACATTTGGATCATTTTTCAGTGCATCACATAAATATGGAATTGCCTCTTCACCAACATTCCCGAGACTTTGTGCAAATGTGAGACGCAAAGCACCGCGATGATCTCCAAGACCGCGAATCATTTGCTGGATTGATGTCTGGTCACTTTCCGGTGTTTCCTGCTCAGCTAATTTTCTTTTTAGTACCTCCGCAAGTTCAAAAGCTTCTTGTTCTGTGAGATTATCCAGCTCATTCGTCTTCTGATCAGATGTTGCCTCTTGCATGGTTAATCATGTTTCTTGAATGGAATCTAATTGAATGTTCACAACCTTTGGTGCAGAAATCACTGAGGCTATCAACAGTCAAAAAAAACCCCATCCAAGGATGGGGTTCAGCTGTTTGATCAACATTGGTGTTGATCAGAAATGCACTCCGAAAGGTCGGAATGCCACATAGTCGGTCACCTTCGGTGGCTGATGGCCGCTGTACTGCTGCTGTGGAAGCTTCACAGGGGTTTTTTGAACCGCGTTGTAGCTGAAGGCCTGGGGCTTGGACTCCTCTCTTGATGCGATTGCCAGAGGATTAATTGTTCTGCTGCTGCGACCCTGGGCATTGTCGCTGACAGCAACTTTCATGCCACCCAGTTCCCGCATCAGGTTGAAGGAACGGTTGAACATCCCCGCATAGGAATCGTGAGATCTTTCATAGGGCACGATGTCTGAACCGAACACTTCCGTGTATTCAGCCGAATCAGTCAGTTTGTCGATCAGTGCGTCAAAACCATCTTCAGCCTGGAGCTTGATGTGATTTTGAACTTCTTCCTGGCTCAGAGGGGCACGTCCAAGCAGATGTTTGAAATTCAGTTCTATTCCACGCTGTGCGCCTACAGCGTGAAAGAAGTTTGACTTGTAGAAATCTGATTTGGCTAAGCCGTTGACAAAATCACGCACTGTGATTTCGCCATTCATCAGTCTGACCTCCAATGAGGTTTCTCTTTGACTCTCCCTGGGATGAAGGTTTCCGAAAACCTGACGATATGCAGCAGCAATAACGCGCTCGAGTGCTGCAGAGTTATCTGGGTTGTACTGATCGAAAACAGCTCCAAAGGGACATTCGGAGTGAAGACGAGGACCGATCCCAATTCCCATGGAGGCGCAGTGTTGCCTCTTGTACTCAGCGCGAGCCCCTGCAAATGTGCGGTGGATTGTATTTTTGCCAGCTTTGCTGGGCGTGGAATACGCCGCAGGGCCGGTTCTTGTCGCTGACGTGATTGATTTGAGACTGGTTTCTGGGCCGAGCATGATGTGAGTTGGGGATAGGTTGGTTATTTGTCCGGAATTACCCCTGATAGTTGCTTTACGTACTGAAGCTCAAGAGCAAATCGGTTTCAAGCTTTGAGGTGACAAGAAGTCCGCTAATGGATTCTTGATTCGTTTGTGATTGGGGCAAGTCTTTGTTGTCGTGGCCATTTGATTGGCCGAACGCGGTGTCTCGTTGTTGAGTAAATCACAGCGATGAGATTGGAGATTACCTTCGAGCTGACGGTAATAAAAAAGGGTGGGCAGAGATGCCCACCCCAATCACATTGCTGAATATTCAACAGTGAGTTGATCAATCAACCCAGGGAGTTGATCACGTAGTCCAGCAGGGTGTTGTAGGCAGTCAGAGCCTGAGGGCTCATGTCGCGAGGAGCGCAGCCGTCGTTACGCATCTGTGCGAAACCAGCAACGTAGGTGCCGGCATCGATGCTGAGGGCCTTGTAAACCTCTTTCTGACCATTGATGGCCAGCTCGTCCAGGGGGCCGGTGCCGCCGGTGACCAGGCAGTAGTTGATCAGACGCAGGTAGTGAACGAAGTCACGCTTGCACTTCTCCTTACCTTCTGTGGCACATGCGCGGGGCTGACGGCCGGTAGCACCATTGGGGTACTGGGCGTACACAGCATCAACTGCACGCTGAGCGATGGCGTCGTAACCGGAAGCAAGCTTTTCAGCAGCTTCCAGACGTGCGGCTGCACGCTGGATGGAACCCTGAACGGATTCCATGTCGGAAGCAGAGGGGAAGCGGGAAGCGCTATCGGCTGCACCGACAACAGTGGTGATGACGGACTTCATGATGAAGAGTGTGTGTTGTTTTGAACGATCAAGCAGATAGGGTTCAGCTGATAGCGCTGATCACCATGTCGAAGTAGCTGCCGGCTTCAGCAGACAGACTTGCGCAGTCACCCTGGGTGACAGGCATTTTCTTGGCCTGGCTGTTGGTGTTGCTGATCAGCGCGCTGGCAGCAGCCTTCATGATGGCCACGGCGCGGGAAGCGGAACCGGTGGGGACGCCCAGAGCGGCGTAGGTTTCGCGGAGACCGTTCAGGCAGCGGTCCTGGAGCACGGAAGCGTCGCCAGCCAGGAGGGCGTAGCTCACGTAGCGGAGAACGATTTCACCGTCGCGCAGGCAGGCAGCCATCTTGCGGTTGGTGTACACACCACCGTTAGGAGCTGTCAGGCCGGTGTTTTCGCAGCAGATACCTGCAACTGCATCAGACACGATGCAAGCGGCGTTAGAAGTAATCGCATTGACAGCGTCAAGGCGCTTGTTGCCATCGGAGATGAAGGACTTGAGGGAGGCCAGCTCGCCTCCGCCGATGAAAGCGCCGCTGGAATCGGCCGAGACGGCCTTCCGGGAGAATGCGTCGAGCATGGGTGCTTCGGAAAGTTTTAGAGGGGGATGCAAATCCGCATCACGAATGACGTTAACCCTGCTTTCTGCCCCTCCACCAAAAGCAGATTGTCAGGACACACAAGTTTGCAAAGTCAATTCGAAGGAAAAAATAAAATTCGCAAAACCTCTTGTACACCTGGCTTTGGATGCCCTGCGCTGCAGAAGGAGTGCAGGTTTATGACGACTGTTTAAGGACTCGTTCAGAGTTCTCTTTCAATGCTAATGACGGCCTTCAACGCAACTCTCTCTTGAAATCTGTGATGCCATTTGGTCGAGGGTTTTGCTGCAAGCTTGCGAACACCCCGAACTGCTGTCTGTGATGCGTTCGTGGATCGACGAGCCCTCGTCAAAAACGGGTGACCGCCATGTTGATGTGCTGCGTCGGCGTTGCAGCAGGGTCGCTTTGGCTTGAAACCACCTGCCATGGCTCTGAGTTTCCCGCTACATCGGCGTTGTTTCTTCGCGACGGGGTTGTTGGGAGTTCTCGATGTCCCCGTCTTTGATCAACCACAGGAAGTCCAATGCCAATCCTGACTGGCTGTTGAGCAGCAAGGGCTGTTGAGCAGTAAGGGCTGTTGAGCAGTAAGGGCTGTTGGAACAGAAGATGATCAGTCTGATTTGATCACCTCCCCCTCGTTCGCATGCAGAGCTGACTCTCGTTCGGGAAGCTACTTTCTTTCTCAGTGTCTGCAATGGCTGCATTTGTTTTCAGGAACTTTTTTGCTGTCCTGTTGGTGAATTCTTCTTTTTCAAGGAAGCTTATTTGATTGATCTTGGTCTTGAAAGTTTGCTGATGTTGACGCCTATTCTTGACCATGAGTTTAAACTATTTAAGTTTAGTGTCGCCTGGTCTACTGGGCATGATTTGATCTGGTGATTCACACCCTTTCAAAAAATTTCTGATTCCTCTGGAATGTCGTGATTAAACCGCTCTCATTCTCTCTGTTAGGATCATTCAGGTTTCTTTCAATCAAATGCCAGTCTCTGCTGAAGCGGAACAAGCTTTGCCACGTTTTGTTGAGACACTGAGAAATGATCAGAATGTTCGCGATCAGTTGAATCAAGTGAGTGACATAGACACCCTGCGCAAGGTTGTTCAATCTGTTGACACTTCTCTGACCGGTGCAGCTTTGATACCACTCGATCAGGCCACTCGGCCTCCAAAGATCCTTGTGGATTCCGGTGTGATCAATCAGGGGCCTCCTTGGAGGCTTCTTCGTTGCACTGGTGGTCCGCTTGTTTTGCAGCTGATCTGCACCAAAGCAAATTTTGCAATTTGGATCGAGAGTTGCTGATGAACTCCGAAGAACTGACACGTTTTGTGGATGAGGTGGTTCGTTCTCATGAGCTTGCGACCGGTTTAAAAACTCTTGAATCTCATATGGAGATCATTACTTATGCGCGAAGTAAGGGTTTTGTTTTTAATCAGAACGAATGGAATGCTTACTTTGAACGAGACTTTTCACAACTATCTGACTCCATACAGCAAAAAGTATTGGCTGCTCAGACCAGCCATTGGTCTTGGGCGTTTCGTCAGCTCTCTGCTTGGAGAGCTATGCTGATGGAAGGCGCAGACACGAGTTATTCGTAACAGTCGCGCTTTCATCACGATATGAAGAGTTTAATGATGTCTGATGTTGAACAGGATCAAATCCTTGAACAATTTATTGCCTTAGCGAAAGCAGATCAAAGCCTTCAGGATGAGATCAAATCTGCACTCAACCAGGATCAGGTAATTGCCATTGCAGCTGAACGCGGATTTCAGATTGATCCGCTTGCTATTCTGCGCAAATGGAGCCAACACACCGACTTTTCAAAGCCAACCTGGATGGGCTGGTTCACTGACTGATCCTAAGTGTTGATCTCTGAATAACGAGTTTGCTTCCCTCCTCGTTTTGCCCAATAGGTCACCAGGCTTTCACCTCCGGGCCTGGGCACACTCGCGATAGCACGTAAAATTTTAAATGATCGATTCGGTCCCATTGGCCAGTTGCCAACAGCCTTGATCTGCCTCACTTTGCCGCCAATCTCACTCATGCAAAGTTCAAATTTCTCTAATTGTGTTTGATCAACTGTTTCAAAGACAAAATCAGTTCCTTCACAGATCAAATGTTGTGACCGTATCCACCCTTTAAGCTGTTTTAAACTGTTTTCCATTCACTCTCGAATTTCATTAATCCACTGAGATGTCACCATTTCGGAAAGATCTTCAACTCGTTTGAACTTGAGGGGACCATGTTCTGAACCCCACCTCACCTCATCAGTTTCTGGATCGAAACCGCGATCTCGGCTGATCCACGTTTGTTCATTAACTTCAACTTCGCTCACCAGGTAGGTTAATTTGCCGTCTCTCGGAACCATGCATTCCTTGCCTGGTTCCACATTACCCACGTAATGCCCAGTCTTGGTCTCTTTGAATTGCATTGAACATCCACATCGTTTTTGCAGACTGTTCACATCAAGTGAATCAAGCAACTCGGGATTTCTACCAGAACCAGCTAATCTTTCTTTATTACTGAAGCCGTAGTTTTCTACAATGAAGATATTATTATCGTAAGTTAAGCGATGAATTCCTTGTCTGTAGGGCTCCCATGGAGAATAATCGTAGTATTGCTCTGAATAAAAACCAGGGCCTTGAAAAATTTCCCAAGGTAGTGGCCGGAATACAATATTGATCCTCGCAAAGTCTTTAGGCCGCTCTTGTGACTGAGCAAAGTTATCGAAGACTCCGCAAAGAGTTTTTGCAAACCTTACCTTCTCTTCGAGTTTCATAAATGCGATTTGGTGTCAATCACTTGACGGAGATTTTTCTGACTTCAGAGGCAAATGAAGATTGTAAAATGCCCGAACCTTCTGAAGTTTTTAGAACTGATGAACGGCAGCGAACGTGATCAGAAACGAACCAGATTCGTTCTTCAGCGATGGACTGATCATAGTGAGTCTTGAGAATGAACGTGCCATCATCAAGGAAACAATATTCCGACTCTGCAGCTACCGATTCTGCGTAACCTACGCTTCTCAGCAGTTTTCCCGTTCGGTCATCCCTGGGGATGGGGATGATCAGGCATGAACCACTTGAAACTTCACTTGGGTCATCAGGCTCCCAGTCACTCTCCGCACTCCATTCCATTGAGAAGGGAGACACGTAGTGACTGTTATCCGGTTGTGATGAAGCTTTGATCAGATCAAAAAGCTGCTCTTCATTATCATCGACAGCACTGATGGATATCTCACTGAGGACATCTTCAAATTGTTGAAAGGCAAGAGAATGCCCGCTTCTCATTGAGCGCCACTCTCCAATGCTTTGAGCAACAAACTGCTCAATATCCATTATCTGTGTTGGCGTTCGACCGCTCAGAATTTTTGGGCAGATTTGCCTGCATCATGTTCACCATAGAGTCGACCATCATCGACATTGCCATTGGCACAGAAGAGACGGACTGATTGAAAGCATCAGACTGGTTTGGGTCTGATCTTGAAGTATCTCTGAGAATCGGCATGTGGGAATCAGAAAACCGGGATGGTGGTTTGGTCTGGCTTTGCAAATAGGCAATGCTGGCGAACGTAGCCGCCAACATTATTATCTCAAACTAATTTTGAAATTTGAGCTTGATTCTGTGAAGAGTTAAGCCTTCGAAATAGAAATAATTTGTCCTCCCTGAGCCTGGATGCTGCGCAGAGTCGCAGACATCGAAGTTTGGCTGACAACTGATTTCTGCATGACTCGACGGTTCCCGCTGATCTGTCGACGTGATGTCCAGAAGATTGAGATGCCGTTGGCGTTACCAACACTCTTGCGTTCGACAATCGCAGGAGCATTTCCAGTGGACAGGCTGCTCAGCAGTTTGGATCCTTTGCTTGCTGCGTCATAACCAGCGAATCCCGCATCAACTGCAATTCCTCTTGTGTAGTTGATGGTTCTTCCGCCATTGATTGATTCGCTTGAACGATTGTATGGGACTTGATCAATACCAAATGCGCTTAAGTACTCCTCGCTGTATGTATAACTGGCTATTTCAGCATCATAACCCTCCGTATTCATTCTTTTAACATGCTCCATCAGTTCTTGCTGATCATGTGGTGGTCTTCCTAGTAAATGCTTGAAATTCAACTCTACAAATTGATAGGGGCTCTTATCGTCGAGAAAGAGTTTCTTATACGTATCAGACTGAGCAAGTGCTGTCACGAATCCCTGAACGGTGAGGTCTCCATTCATGAACAAAGCTTCCAGAGACTTGTTTACATCAAGCTCCATGAGGTGACGGTTGCCAAAAACCTGCTTGTAAATGCTTTGAATCACTTCATCAGCATGACCTAAATCAGCGTTGGCTTGGGAAGAAAGAGTTGTGATTTGAGGCATGTTGATGGTGAATTAGGTGATAAAGAATTGAAAGGCCTTTTCATTGAAAAGGCCTAGGTGAAAACTGGTTGGTGATTTTGCTGTTACATCACCTCTGTGATGGATACAATTTTTCCTCCTCTTGCATGGATGTACTTCATCTGGCTGGACATATCTTTTCCAGAGACGAGATAAGTGCTTCCAGCGGTGCGTTGTCTGGAGCGAGCGGTCTGGGCTGCCACCACAATCCTGAAGCGCTTCTTGGTCGGATCAGGCGCACCGGATTGAGTTCCGGTTCTGTTGATCCGTGTTGTGGTGGAACTCCACCCTCCAGGAACCATTCCTGTCGCCACTGAGGTGACTAAGGAAGAACTGCTCAATACCGTGTCGCTGGCAGCGAAGCCTTCAGCCAGCTTCAGATGCCGGTTGAAGGCAACCTGAGATCGGCCGTTTTCAGAGAGAATTCGAGCGAACGGCACTGTGTCTTCTCCGAACGTGCTCTGGTATTCCTCGGAATCCACATAGCTGCAGATTTCAGCTTCATAGCCTTGGTCAGCCAGGATTCTGGTGTGCTCACTGATTTCCGCCTGTGATTTGGGGGCACGGCCGAGGAAATGCTTGAAATTGAGTTCGATGAAGCGATAAGGGGCATTCGTCTCGAAGAACCGCTTTTTGTATTCAGCTGAAAGGCCAATTGCTCTGACAAATTCCCTGGTGCTCAGATAGCCATCAAGGAACTTGCTTTCCGCCGTGACAGATCTCTCGAACTCCATGAGGTGAGGATTGCCCATCACCTGCTTGTAAGAGGCGCGGATCAGTGCATTCAGTTGGTCTGCGGAATCGCCGGGACAGCGCTGATAGGTTTCCTGTTCCCGCTGACCAAGGCCGAAAAAGACATAGGCGTCACCACGCATCGGTGCCGAGTCCTTGCCGCTTGTGACGCCAGGTGGTCTGCTGATGATCTGACCCTTCGAGAAGGCGGTAGAGGGTCTGACACCGATGGCTTCGGAAGGACTGCTGATGCGAGGAGCATTCCCTGAAGCCATGCTGCTGGTCAGTGCACTGCTGCCGCCCCGTGCGCTGTCACTGCCTGCAAAGCTCTTCTGCAGTGCGGCAAGCATGGGGAATGCTGATGTCGCCAGGTCAGCAGGGGAACTCCAGGCGCGTGCGTAGGGAACAACATCACTACCGAAGACCTCAAGATATTCAGCGGAGTCAACAATGCTGTCGATTAACGCATCATGGCCATTCTGAGCCTGCAAAGTGATCTTCCCTGAGACTTCTGCCTGTGAGTGAGGTGCACGCCCGAGCAGATGTTTGAAATTCAGTTCAATTCCGCGTTGCGGGGCAACAGAGGAGAAGAAACGAGACTTGTAGAAACTCGACTTGGCAAGTCCTCTGATGAAGTTACGAACATCCAGATCGCCGTTGCGAAGCTGTGCTTCAAGTTCAACGCAACGCTCATAATCCATGACATGAGCGTTACCGAAGACCTGTCGATAGGCAGCTGCGATTACTTCGTTGAGCGAGCTGTCATCATCTGGGCTGTAGCACTCTGCAGTGACTCGGTGAGGACAATCCTCGTGGCTGCGAGGCCCCACGCCGATGCCCATCTGGTCGCAGGATTGCTTCAGAAATTCACCAATCGTGAGCGCGGGTTTTGGCTCAGCCTGCCCCTTTCTTTGAAAACTGACAGGAGACTTCCACTTGCTTTCAGCGCCGAATCCGTTTGAAGTTTGATTGGTTGCCATGGTTCTGATCGGTGAGGTTGTTTGCTGTGAATTTGTGTTGTTTGTTGGCTCTGAAGCGCTTATGTCACTGGAGTGATGCTTGCGATCTTTCCTCCTTCCCTGTGAATTCGTTTGAATTGCTCTGAAAGCTTGTCGAAAGGAACGTAATAGACCCGATTACTGCGTGTATATCGGGAAATACGTCGCACATTGTTGGCGCTGTAACCCGTGACTTCCACTCGGTAGGTCACTCCTTCCTGACCCGCGCCAGCTCCAAGGCGCGTTGGCGCATCCTGGAGGTTGCTGGCCGGACGGAAGCTCCAGCCCGTTGTCTCATTGGACGAGGGTGGAACCACCGGTAGTGGAAGGTTCTGATAGACCGCTCCACCGAGCTTGCTTCTGTTTCCAGCCAGGTCGCCTTTCAGGCTGCTGCTGCTGTTGCCTCGCAGAAGCTGGAAACTCCAAGTGAACTCCTGAAGAGTGGTGCAGCACTCTGTTTTCCATCCCCGCTGGAACGGAACCACCCATTCGCCAAATGCATTCTGGTAGTCGGCTGAATCCAGAAAA
This sequence comes from Synechococcus sp. MIT S9503, assembly GCF_047304175.1. Taxonomy (GTDB): domain Bacteria; phylum Cyanobacteriota; class Cyanobacteriia; order PCC-6307; family Cyanobiaceae; genus Synechococcus_C. The sequence goes on from NZ_CP138955.1 coordinate 2,603,183, forward strand.
CTGTCGATGTCAGCTTCATAGCCTTTGCTGTCCAGGCGCTCGGCGTGGGTGCGCATTTCCTGGAAATCTTCTGGTGCTCGTCCGAGGAAATGACGGAACGCCAATTCGATGTAGCGATATCTCGAGCATGTGTCGAAAAAGCGAGTGCGATACAGCTCGCTTTTGGCAATGCGCCGCACCAGTTCTCTGACGCTGATTTCGCCGATCTTGAACTGGGACTCTGCGACGATCTGGCGCTCGCTTTCCATCACATAAGCGTTGCCAAGCACCTGCTGATAGACCCGACGGATGATCTGCTCTTTCTTGGCGTCATCGTCGCCTGGTAGCAGCTCAAGGGGCGCTTCACTCTCGTCCGAGAAGCGTTCGACCCCCAATAGCGAGGCAGGACCGAAGGGCATGTAGTTTCTCGCATTATTCGCCTGCCTATCGTCAGTCAGAAGTGCCGTGCGCGAGCGGCTTCTTTATAAACCTCAATCAAGTGTGTCTAAATATTGCGTGACATGACAATCGCGTGCTGCGGGAAGGGGTTTGACGCAGATCAGAGGCTAATTCACGCCATCTTTTCGTTTTTGAGCGATTCGAGGCTTTTTCTCGCCGTGCTGCGTGTGAACGGGTTCCAGTGGTCCAGTTCCATGGCATCACGGCTGAGCAGGTTTTCGAGTTGATGATCAAGGCCTGTACATAGGCTGAAATCAGTTCCCTTGATGGATTCCACGCCTTCGAGAGCAGCATTTTCGAGGTTTGCGCCGCGGAAATCCGCCATGTCGAGTTGGCTGGTGCCAAAGCGTGTTCCCCTGCACATGGCTCCCCGCAACTTTGCATTGCGGAGATCAGCTCCAGCCAGAGAGGTTTCGTCGAGGATCGCACCACTCAGATCAGCTCCGCTGAGGTATGCGCCCATCAGGATTGATCGGCGCAGATCGACGCCCCTCAGATCGGCATTGTTTAAAAATGCTCCGTTCAACTTTGCGCCTGGACCGACAGCACCGCTTGCCTGAATTGAAAAATTTTCAGGAACACGTGTTCCTGAGTCGTAAATCGCCAAACGCAGATCGGCACCATTCAAGTTGCATCGACTCAGATCGCTGCCACGCAGATCGCATCGGCAAAGTAGGGCGCCGCTGAGATCATGTTCGCCAATGTCCAAATCACTCCAGTTGGCCCCCCTCGCATCAAATGTAGGTGGCTGATTGTTTTCTGGTCTTTTTGTTTCCGGTGCAGTCCACTGCCTGAGGTCAACAAATTCTGACGTCACAGTTCGACTACCTAGTCATGCTTGATGCGTATTTTACTCTTCTGCCAGTCTTTTTGAGACTGCCATCGCGATGACGATTGGGTCTCCGTAATGTGCAAACATTAAAAAGCACTGATATCAAGACCAGTGCTTTTAAGGAACGAATATCGACGAGTTGTTTTGGCTCGATGAGTCAGGTTTAGCTGCTCTGCTGAGACCAGGTTTTCGCATTTTTTGATTGGTACATTCTCTGGAATGCTCCGTAGTAAGGATCCTTAACGGCTTTGGAATACACGAAACCACTGACATCGAAGCCAGCGCCCGACTGTGAAATTCTGCGAGCGTTGGAGAACTCCATGACGAGCTGACTTCGCGACTCGATTGTTGTGTCAGAGGCAGCGTTGGCAGGAGTGACCCTGGCAAGATTTGTGAATGTGGAGCAATAGGCCCCAGCTGCTGACGTCCAGGCGCGAGGGTAGGGAACGGTATCAGTGCCGAAGACTTCCAGGTATTCGCCCGAGCGAGTGATCTTGTCAATTAGGGCGTCAAAACCATGCTCTGCAATCGTTGCAATTGCAGCGCTGACTTCCGCCTGGTTCACAGGCGGCCTGCCAAGAAGGTGTTTATAATTAAGTTCAACACCGCGAATTGGAGAAACGCTGCGGAAATACTTCTCTTTATACAAGTCTGATTTCGCAAGGCCCGCAACGAAATCTCTGACGTTGATTTCACCGTTGCTCAGTTGAGATTCCAGTTCAATACTGCGCTGGCTATCCATCGGTCCGAGGTTTCCCAGAACCTGCCTGTAGCTTGCCGCAATAGTTGTTGCTAACGCCTCACTCCCAGTGGCTGCATAGACCTCATTAACGCTGCTGAACGGACATTCGGAGTGAACCCTTGGTCCGATGCCGATGCCCATCGCAGAACATAGATTTTCCTTGTATTCATGAATGGTGATGCCTGCTTTGCCACTTCGGGGGAGAAAGCCGCCTTTCTCCGATTCCATGCGATAAAGATTGGTCGCAGTATTGGATTTTTGTTTTGCAGATTTGTCTCCGGAGTAAGAGACGCGGTACTGATCGGTGAAATCGCGTGTCGGCTTGATGACGACCATTACTGATCTGCGCGGAAACATCTGAGCAGACCTTAAACCCCTTCTCCTGTGAACTCCACCGGGCCTTCAGGCTTGCAACAAAATGTTTTCTGACAATGCTTTGAATTTCTTAATGGTATTCGTGCGATGTTTTTGCTGTCGGTTTTCCGGTTGCAAATTGCCGAATTTCTGACGGAGAGCCTGGAGGGCTTATGCGACAGATGAACGTAGCATTTAATCGGCGAAAGAAGGTTATGCCTCAGGCTTCTCAGGAGGAACTGACTGTGATTGGTGCCCGTTTGTCTTACTGATCGACGATTTGCCGACAGTTTTATGTATTCAGTATTGAAACTCAGCGAGTGCTATACATTTCTCCTGCAACAATCAGCAGAACTCGAATCAGTTCGAAAGCGCCAATAGCAGCCAGTCCCAGCCATGCTTTCTTGGCCCACTCTGGAGTCTTGATGTACGCGGGAACCAGTGTCTCGATTTCAATTCTGGCCTGCAGTTTCATGTCCCACTGGCGATCTCTCCAATCACTTCCATAACGAGGGAATTGCTGATAGATGGGCATTTCCCCGGTTGAAGCTCCTGGAATAATCCGTGCACGCTGGTTCGGTACATCGTCGTAGCCGAATGAGTCGAGATATTCCTTGCTGTCGAGCACAGCATCCACAAAACTGCTGAAACCCTTCTCTGCAATCAGGATTGACCAGCTGATTCGTTCGCTTTGTCCATGCACTTCTCGACCGAGAACACGGCCAACGACCTGGTCGACGAGTCGATAGTTTGTGCTGCAGGCCACGTAGCCTTCCTGAAAGCGTCTTGACAGCAGCAGTCCTCGAATGAAATCCCGCGTTGTGATGCTTCCATCGCGAAACTGGGATTCAAGATTCACGTCGCGATCGCATTTCATCGCGTGAAAGAAGATCTGGCGATAGGCCTGCTCGATCTGAGCGGCTCGATCTTCGCGGCTGGGGAACGTGGCGCGGGTGAGCTCAGACTCCAGGCCGCCCTGATTCCCGACACGGTTGTTTTGACTTGTGAGCGGGTAGTCGAGCAGCCGAAGCGCCATCCGTAGAAATGCTCAGTTGTTGTTGATCATTTTATGTCTGCTTCATGGTCTGACTGCTGCGTGCCGTCGTGTTCCTTCATCTCCTTGCGAATCATGTTGCAGATATGAGTCAGTGCGTCAGCCAGTGCTTCTGCACTTGATCCCGCTCCGAGTTCGGCGTATGTGATCACTGAGTGCTTTCGCAGCTGATCCAATGCCAGCAACAACGCCGGGACCGGAACATCGAGCAGTGCATAAAGCTCAGCGAGGCATCGCATCCCGTTGCTGTCTGTGATCTCAGATCGCCCTAAGGCTGTTCCGTAGATGCTGATTCTGAGAAAATGGAAGCAGTCTCGCCAGCAGGCTTCGGCCCGCTCTTTGGGGAACAATTTGCCACCAGGCTTCGTCAGATGCGGTTGCTGCTTCAGAAGATCTGAACGCGCCTGATCAACGAGTTCCGAGGTCTGGTTTTGCAGCGCTATCAGCGGAGCGGCATCAGCGCCTGACCAGTCACAGCAGAAACGGATTTCATCATCATCAAGAAGACGTTTTCCCTTGTCGGCATCATTGACCAGATTCCGGAGATGCTGCGGAAGGCTGCAATCCGTGCCGAGGCCGCAGACCTGCGAACGCAGTGCCAGTTCCTTGATCTGTGCTGCTGAAGCGGAGTTCAAGGATGAACCGAGCTGTTGGTCGATGAGATAGGAAGAATCGGGCAGGCTGTGAGCCAGCCATGGCGTTCCAGATAGAACGCCCATGCGATCTCGTTGCCAACCCCTGGACAGTGGCAGGGGATTGCCTCGGCAATTGGGTCGCTGACTCCAAGGCGCTTCAAGAGTTTGCCGACTTCGGCAGCAGAGTTGACAGCAGCGCTGCGGATTGCAGCTCCCACAACCCATGTGAGTCTGGTGGCCTCCAATGGGCAGGCATCGCTTTCGCAGGCCAGCAGCACGTTTCCAGGCTTGGCCATTGCGCTGAAGGTATCCCTCCAGAGTTGGAGGTCGTCCGGCTTCAGGTTGAGCCGCAGAATCTGATCTCCTACAGAATGAATCTGCTCTTTTTCAGCTCCTAGCCCCTCGATCCACGACGTGAGGCTGGCCTGTTGTGATCCTTCCATCGCTCAAGTCCGGCCTCGGGAACTGTATCCCTACTGTTCGGATTCGCTGGTGCTGATCGTTGGGGATGTCAACAGAAGACGTTCACGCCATCTGTGGGCAGCAGATCTGTTGATGCACCGGTGGAAACCGTCTTGAAGTGACCACTGCTGGACAACCCAGACACGATCGATACGATCGGGCCCTCACTGCTTGTGTCTCATGGCTGCAGCTGAAATCAATTCCGCGATGGTCCAGCAGCTCAGTCGTCAGCTGCATTCAGTCAGCGAAATCGCTGAGTCACTCACCTTGCGTTTGCTCGCCTTGGAGGAGCGTTTTGAACACGTCCATCAGCAGTCGACGACTGAGCTTTCAGATGATGAGCCGGATGAAGCCAGCAGACAATTGCTGAATGACAGTGGTGACCGTCTCAGACACCTGCGAGGGCTTCTTGATGAAGATTCTCCGAGTCAGGTGATTGAGCTGGTGTCCCCAACGGATGAGGAGATGCAGGATGCTCCGCTGGCAGATTCGATCTGCCCCCAAGAGGAGGCTGATGATGACGATGAGCCTGAGCCATCGGTGAACGAAACGGTTTATGTGGATGACCCGCAGATCGATCCTGCTCATGACGAGCTCGAAGAGCAGAGTGGAAATGATCAGATTGATCTGCTCAGTGCATGAGGTGTTGAGTTAAGTGCAACCCAGCGGATCAAAGATCAAGCAGGCGCACTCTGAAGCGAGCCACCTGTCGCGCCTGTTCCGGTTCTGATTGCACAAAAGGGTGATCGTTCAAACGAAGGATCACTGTCTCGATTTTTTCTTCGACGGATTTGTCGTCAAGCTCCCCTTGCTTCAGGCATTTTTTCCATGCCGGGTCAAACGCCATGGCAAAGCCATCAGGGTTGTTGAATTCTCGATCGTCGTTTAACGGTATTGGAATCAATGACCGATTCTGCTATTTGTCAGGATCCAGATTTGAACTAGAGGCGTTGCGACTATTGACTCTTTAGAACGTTCAAATTGGTCTTGCAGCGATCCAGAACTCGCCTTTCGGGCTTGTCTTCTTGCTGCTCCCCTACTGCTCCCTTACTTTTTGGTGTGTTGAGCAGCAGTGCTGTCACCCTCCTGAGGGATGGCGCCGGCCAAGGAATTCTATGTCTCGCTCGCTTCCCCAGGACTGGACCAACGGCACCCTGCACAGCCTCAATGTTGTGCGGGATCTTGGTGGTCAAGGAAAGATCGTTCACACTTCCCTCTCTGTGGTGCGTGTGAAACCAAGCGCCAGGAGCAGGAAGACCCAAAACCTCAAATGGCGTTTCCTTCCTGCGAAGAACGATGACCCCCGTCCGTTTGCTGGTCGGACCAAGCGTGGTCAGGGAAAGCGCCTTTACATCGAGGGCTCCTGCGGAACACCTGATCCGTGGGAAGCAGCAAAGGTCGCCATCTCTGCCTCCCAGGAAAAGTGGCAGCACTTACACAAAGAACTGGAGCAGCAGCAGGCTGAGCAGGATCTTGCTCTTTCGGTGTATTGGGAACGCTGGTTCGCCAGGGCAGAGCAGGAATCCCGGAATCAACGCAACCGCTGGTTGGCCGACAAGCAGAACCTATGGAAAGGAGCTAATGGTCTAGGTCTTCAACCCTGGGCGACCAACAAAAGTGTTGAGCGGATCAGCAGCAACGACTTTCTGGAGTTCTTTCTCATCGTTCGCAAGCATTGTGAAGCAACGGGGAACTCTGGAGCAGAGGCCAGGCGGAAATACGAAATCCTGATCCGCCATCTCTTCAAGGAAGCAAGGGCAGATTTTCCTGCGCTTACTCGCCCTGATTTTCCTGCAGTCAGGAGGCAGGTAAAATCGAAGAGACTCTCAGTTACTACTGAAGAAGGTATGTGAAGCAAAAGAAATTAATCTCTTGGTTTGCTTATCCAGGCTCGATTCAAGGGCTCTTGAGAAGTTCGATTCTGATTTTTTTATAGAAACATGCTGTTGATGATATCGCTCATTTCTTTTCGCCAGCGAATCGTGTTCTCCTGGTGTGATTGCATGATTTGAGTTGTCTCGAGGATTGCCTGCTGCGCTTTGTTGAACGAAATCAAAATGTCTCCTTTGTCTTTTAATGCATCCCTGTTGGTTTGATGCATCATGATTTGGTTTGCGGCATCGATTTCAAGCATCTCCAATTGACGCAGATTGTCAGAAGCATGCTTGATTGCATTGCGTGCGATCTCCAGTTTTTCTTTGATTTCCTGGATCATCAAATACTCATCGTCTGTCTCTAGTCTGTGGACCATGGTTGACTCCTTGGCTCGTGTTCAGGTATACAAAAGACCACTTGAACTGTGATGTTCTCAATATCCGCTAAATACTGACTGTGCAGTGTGCTTTGCTTGCTACTGACTTGTAGCAGATGTCTGAACAATCTCAAGTCTTAATTGCCAAGGCTCTCCATTTCTTTCAACAGAGCTTTGTTGAGTCGGTCATTACAGCCAGCAACCATTTGCGGGTAGATAGTGCCTTGCAAATAAGGTCTATATGCGGCAGTGCAGGCTTCTTGGGTTGCTTCTTTCCATTGCTTCAGAGTCTCTGCAGAGAGTTTCTTCTCAAGTGCTGCATCGGACTCTCGCAAGCTCTTGGAGGCGCACCATCTCATTTCGATGGTGTTCTTTCCTGGGCACTGAATGTCTGGTTGTTCTGCATTGGCTGGCATCAGCGGTATCAACATCAGCAGTGGAAGTGATCTCATGGTTGTTCTTGGACTTTCTCAAGCAAAGCATCCGCAGTGATTTGGCGAGCATCTGGGTTGGCGAATCAAGCAAACCCAACAGAGGTGCCGATGGCATTGTTCAGCGCGCTGCTGAACGCTGTTTGGAAGTGATGACTCGGATGGTCGAGGTGATAAGTCTTTTCTTCTCGGATCGCGCGATGCAATCAACCCTCCTCGGCAAACGCTGAACCGAGTGTTTGTTGGCTTTATTGGTCTTCCGTCTGTTGCCAATGTTTCGACTGGTTTCCAGAATGTATTGACTCTTTCCTAAAGGTTTTTTCAAGGCAAATATTGCACTCAGCTTTGCCAGTTTCTGCTCAGAAGACATGATCTTCAATTGTCATGCCAGCACTTTCCACCAGTCTGATGAGCTCGGCATCCTCGATCTCTTCGATTGCTCTCTCGTGGGTCTGTCACGCATCCTCCAGGTCGTTAAGAGTTTCGTGTTAATAGTCAGTTTTACCGTCTCTATAAGCAATTGAGTAACTCATATCTCTCATTGCAAATTGAAAGTGATGTTTTCTGGAGGCAAAGATGTTGTTTTTCTTAAGCCTCAATGTATTCAATCCAGTGTTCGAAAGCTCTTGCGGTTGGTGCCGACTTTGTTTCCAAGATTTCTCCATCTGCAGGTATTGAATCCTACAGCAATTGAAATTGCGGTTCTTTTTCCTTGGTGATGCCCATTCCCTTGGCTGTGACGGTAATCCCTATCAAGCCTATGTCGCAGATGGACTCCAGTCATCTTTAATCTTGATATCAATGGAAAGAGTCGGATGGATTTGCTTCAGCGAATGAGGGTTCTTGGCAGTTGTTTGGTTATCGCTGCCTATTTCATCACGCTCCATCTTGATGTTGTAACAGGCGTCGTTGTGCACCTTGCTGCAATGATGATCTCAGTTCCTTATTTCATTAAATCGAAGGCATGGGACGTTGTGATCATGATGTCTTTCCTGATGACGATAGGCTCTGGGAGACTGATTACAGCAGTGATCCCGTAACGGGATGCTTTGAGAGTGTCTGTTGTTAATGGAAGTCTTCAGGGATGAAATCAGTGCAGGGAGTTCCATCTTCATATGGTGCGACGGCAAGGAGTAGTGGTTCGTCCTTTTCGCACTGGCAGGCATACTTTTCTGCGGCAAGCTCTCTCTGACTTCCAACGATAGGAAGAAGGATGAAATTCAGTTTGGGTTTAAGTGGAAAACACCCGCCTATCAGATAGCTCCCGTCTTCATTGGGTTCTGCCTCTCCCGACTCCATTTTGTTGCACAAATTGTTAATAAAATGTCCAATGTATGCGGATGGAAAGAAGCAAAGAATCTCGGGAAATCCTTTCCTGCCTTGTCCAAGGGTGTAGACGAATTGAGGTTGTGCCTTTCCATCTTTAATCACGATATTTCCTTTCTCGTCTTCCATGGCGACAGCAACCAAAGAGCGCCCATGCTCACGAATCATCAATTCATGCCGAACTCTGAGCAGTTCCCATCCTCCACTTAGCGAATCTTTCAGATGCTGAAGCAATTCAATGCTCAGGTCATATGGGAAGCGAATTTTGTTGTCTCGCAGATCCTGGAGTTCCTTTTGAAAGGAGGTCATGGATGACATATCTGTTTCTCTTGATTGAAATGATCTTCAGTGCATCTGTGGAGAGGGATTCGAGGACGCCATCCATGGCGTTGATGCTCTAACGATGTCCATTCCAGTACTCAAGGATTGCATTCATTCCTGATTGATTTCCGCTGTCAGTGACAAGTCCCTTCACTTCTTCTTCGGTAATTGTCAAGCCCTCGTCTTCAGCAACAGAGATTACGCACCCCTCACACTTCGCGTCCTTCAATTTCTCTTGAAGACTTCTGTCTTCTTTAACTCTCTTTTCGAACTCTGTGAGGTGCTCGAGAGACACGGGCCACTGACTGCTTTCTCAGTTATAGCAAGTGTGGTTCTGGCAACCAACAGACTTTCATCAGTGATCTGAGATACCTTGTGGATCTGGTCGGTTATTTTTTCCTGTCGCTCAGGTTGATTGGAGTTCTATTTGACGGTTTTTCAATTTGAAGTTCACTGCTGCTGAACTTCCTGCCAAACTCAGTTGCTTAGATGATGTCTCCATGACTGAGCAGACAACTGCCTGTGAATATGTTTCCAGAGAGTCTGCTTCCGATCGTCAAGTGGATTGATCTCGTATATCCGCTATGGTTCTGCTGACCAGTAAGAAGTTGAAGAGTCAGCCTGAAAATTGGGGTCGATGTCTTCTTGCGATCGGTCATCAGGGAGATAAGCGATCCTTCCCATACCTGATTCCATCAGCGATGCAATTGAACCTGGACTCAGTTCAGCAATCCGAAGTCAAAATGCACGGCGGCTGGTGCTGAAGTACTCCTGGGTCTTTATCTTGGTGCGTTCCTGAAACGCCTACCGGTTCATCGACGATCGCAGGCATGTCGTCGTACCTTCCCCTTGGCGACAGCTCCAGTTTGTTGGGCGGGAAAGGGCAACGCTTTTGTGTTCTTTGAAGTCTGTCGCGCAGCGGTCAGGGGCGTTGTCTGAATTTTGTCTTTTCCTGTGTTGTGCAGATCACTTGCCTTGAGTGGTTCACCTGTCTAAACCGCCAATAGACCCGAGGAACGCAAGTCTGGGGAGACGGAGTTCTCATGGGTAGGGAGAGGGCAGAAATGCCCCCTTCCTTCATGGAGGTTTTGTTCCTTGTGAACTCACAGGGCGGTTATCACTGCCCACATGTGCCTGCGATGACCATTCATGGACCATAAAGTTTTTGGAGTTTTGCGTTTCTCATGACAGAAGAGAACCCCTCACAAACAGCGCCCAGTAAACAAAACAAGAAGGGGTGTAAGGGCAACAGAAAAGCGATGCTTGCTTACGGAGTGATTCAAATTTCTGCCACTGTTGTTTCTGCCATTTCCCTGGCGGCGATCGCTCTGGGGCTCTGTGCTGTGAAGCGGGAAAGTCAGGTGTTCAACGGCTGTGTCAACGAAGTGATTGCCGATGGCATGTCCAACGCTGAAGCGGTTCGCTTCTGTAACGGAGGGCGTCTCTGATTCAATCGAGACCTCTATCGCAGAGAACATGTCTCTTGGATGGACACGTTGAAGATGTTCCGCTTCGGAATCACGCACCCATCCTTCCTTGACGGGCTTCTTTGTTTTGTGCAGTTCTGAACCTGTTCACTGAACTGTGCTTTTGACGACCTTGTGTAGCTGTTTGATACACAACACAGAGGCGACTTACAAGTCAGCAGGGAGCTGAAAGAGGAAAGATGCCAATCGAGGCGACGGGGTGGACCGGGAGACCATCCCGTTTTTTATGTGCCTGTTTGGGGAGTGCTGATTCTGCGACCACCCTCGGCGCTCGTCAGACAAGACAAAGCACCGAACAGGACCAAGAATGGCACTGCGCGGTGCTTTGTTGCCGTTTAAGAGAGGTGCCAGGACCCAGATTTGAACTGGGGACACGGCGATTTTCAGTCGCCTGCTCTACCAACTGAGCTATCCCGGCGCGTTGTCTGCGCGACATTTGAATCTTAAATCACGGGGTGGAACCCTCAGGCCCGTTCTGGCCAGGCAGAGCACGCCACGGACGGCGATTCCTGAGGCCTTAAGGGCCTGTTGCGCGGCCACAACGGTTGCCCCAGTCGTGAGGATGTCATCAACCAGCCAGATCTCCTCCTGCAGCTGATCCCTTTTTCCATGCGGCATCAGCTGCTGAGCAGATGAACGTTTCAGGCTGAAGCTGTTGTGCTGATTGCTGACCCTCTGCTTTCGGTTGAGTCGGTGCTGGCCAACCGTGGGGCGACACCGTTGCAGCAGTTGAAGCGCTGGTCGATCCAGACAGCCACACATCAGATCAGGAATCGGGTTGGCACGGCTGTGCTCTTTCCATCCGGGAATTGGAACCAGCAGAGTTTGCTGTGGCAGGTCGCGTTGGAGGATCGTGCAGAGCGCCTGCAGTGCGTTGATGTTGTGATTGCGCCGCAATGACAGGATCAAACGCCGCATGTCGCGGTTGTACCAGCACGCTGCATGCCATGGCAGTGGTCTTGTCCCGTTGATCGCTGACTCTGCAAGACCGAGCCGATGTCGACAGGTCTCGCAGAGATCCGGTCGCTGCGCTTCGGAGAAGGACAGGCGCTTGCAGATCGCACAGCTCGGTTCGATCAACAGCTCTTTCAGAGATCTCTTGAGGGAGGTCAGCAAGGTGCTGTTCCGCGGCTGATCTCAGGATTCCCCTTGTTCAGCTCCGGCGGGCATGGCTCGCAACATCGCCACGAGCGTGCGGTGTGCATCTTCGCTGTCGGTCAGGGTGTGATCAAACGGAATGCTGATGGGTTCTCCGTTGACCTCCAGGGTCATGGCCTCTGCGGTGACTCCTGTCATGGTTGCGGCCGTTGCGGATGTCAGGCCTCCGTAGTGGTGCGCGTAGCGGAGCACAGCATCACTGTGGTCGTCATTCATATGACGACAGATGCGTTCGCTGATGGCTGGGGTGAGCGGATCGGCGGCCATGGAAAAGAGAAGATGAATGGATGAAGTCAGCTGAGACGCTGCCAGAGCAGCAGGGCCAGTCGAAAACCGCTGTACCCCACGTATCCGGCCAACACGATGAACAGCCCGATGGCGAGCGCGTCACGGATTCGGTTTACCAAGGGCTCATGGATGCTCGCTCAGTCAATTCTCTCCCGGAACGGGGAGATCTTCATGCTGCTGTTGCAGAGCGGTGAGTGCGAGTCGCGCGACCCCTGCAGCAGGTGGGCTGTAACAACTGCGGATCGGAATGCCTATCAATCGTTGACGTAGGCGTCGCCACTGGGGGTTTCTGGCACCTCCGCCAAGGGTCACCAGGCGTTTCGGCGCTGGAGCTCCCAGTTCAGTGAGCCTCTTCCAACCCTGGCATTCGATCCGGGTCAGGCCCTCCAGCAGGCCATGCAGGTAAAGAGCATCACTGACCGGCCGAGGTGTCATGACCGGAGAAAGGTTCGGGTCATCAACGGGGAAGCGCTCTCCTTTGCCGATCAGGGGCAGCAGCTTCAGGCCGCTCTCCTGATCGGTGTCGATCTGTCGGCTCAGCTCGTTGAGGTCTATCCCTGGGAAGCACTCTCGCAGCACGGCACCACCGCTGTTGGAGGCTCCTCCTCCAAGCCAGCGACCTCCCACACGATGGGTGGATGTTCCCGCGCCATCGCTCAGGGGTTGATCCGTGAACCGTTTCAGGACCAAGGTGCTGCCCAGCACGGTGATGCCTTCATCATCGGCGGCATCGGCGGTGAGCACCGCTGCATTGGCATCGGTGGTTCCTGCGATCACAAGGATGTCTTCGGAAAGACCGAGCTTGCTGGCTTGCGCAGGGTCCATGGTCCCCAGCAGAGAGCCGCTGGGTCTGATCTCCGGCAGCGCTTCTCGCCAGGACTGTTGGTCAAAGGACTCCGGCCATGTCTGATCGGTCAGTGACCAGCCCAGACGGAGGTTGTTGCCTTCTTCCCCAAGAGTCCAGTCCTTCAGCAGCCAGCCGGTGATCCAGTCAGCCTGATGCCGAAGAAGCAGGGGCTCTGTGTGCAGCAGCGCCAGTCTGAGAGCACGCACCAAACTGCCGCTGGCGCTGGCGGCAGGAGTGCCTGCGGGGACCAGCTCACGAACCTGCGAGAGCTGTTCCGGACAGGCAACGTTGTAGGGCAATGCCTTGCCAAGGGGCTCGCCGTGCTGATCGCAGGCCACCAGGGTCCCGGAGGTTCCGTCCACCGCAAGAGCTCCGAGCTTGGAGCGAAGCTCTTGCGGGATGGCTTGGATCAGCTGGATGCAGCTGTTCCGCCAGTCATCGGGATACTCCAGGTTTCGGTCGTAGTCGGTTGAGTCCGAATAGAGCAGATCACGGTATTGATTGATAACCGCAACCCGCACACCACCGGTGCCCAGATCGATTCCGAGCGCCAGTGAATCGCCCATCTAGGGATCAGGTGTTACGCAGTTCAGCCGCCTTGGCATCGACGTTCTCCCAAGGGGCTTTCAGATCGTTTCGGCCGAAGTGTCCATAGGCCGCGGTGTCCTGGTAGAAGCGCCCATCACGTTGCTGAGGCAGATTGCGCAGTCCGAAACTTTCGATGATGGCTCCTGGTCGCAGGTCGAAGTGCTCCTGGACAAGACCTGTCAGTGCATCGTTGGCCAACTTGCTGGTGCCGAAGGATTCCACGAGGATTGAAACCGGTTTGGCAACCCCGATGGCGTAACTCAGCTGCACTTCTGCTCTTTCAGCCAGGCCAGCTGCGACGAGGCATTTCGCCACGTAACGCGCTGCATAGGCGGCCGAACGGTCCACTTTGGTGGGGTCCTTTCCGGAGAAGGCGCCGCCGCCATGACGGGCATAACCGCCATAGGTGTCCACAATGATTTTGCGCCCGGTGAGGCCCGCATCACCCTGGGGTCCACCCACAACGAATTTTCCGGTGGGATTCACCAGATACTTGGTTGCTTCACGGCTCGGCTTCAGTGCCAGGTCAGCGGTTGCAGGCTCCACAACGTGGGTCCAGAGATCCTCCGTGATGCGCTCGCGGATTCCCTGTTCATCACTGATGCCTCCCACTTCAGCGGTGTGTTGGGTTGAGATCAGGATTGTGTCGATCGCGACAGGTTTGTCATTGTCATAAACAACGCTCACCTGTGTTTTTCCGTCAGGCAGCAGATATCCCAGAGTGCCGTCATGACGAACTTCCGCCAGCCTTCTGGCGAGGCGGTGCGCCAGGCTGATGGGCAGGGGCATCAGTTCGGGTGTTTCGTTGCATGCATAGCCGAACATGATGCCCTGATCGCCTGCTCCGACTAGATCGAGGGGGTCGCCGGCATGATCATCGGCTTCATTTACTCCCTGAGCAATATCTGGAGACTGCTGGTCGAGGGCCACCAGAACCGCACAGCTGTTGGCGTCAAAGCCGCCGGCTCTAGCGCCGCTGTAGCCAATCTCCTTGATCACGTTGCGCACAAGATGGATGAAGTCCACCTGCGCTTTGGATGTCACCTCACCCGTGATCATGCAGAGGCCGGTGTTGACGACCGTTTCGCAGGCCACACGGCTGGATGGATCCTGCGCAAGCAGCGCGTCGAGTACGGCATCACTGACCTGATCACAGATCTTGTCCGGATGCCCCTCCGTGACGGATTCGGAGGTGAAGACGTATCGACTCATGACCATCGGTGATTGCCGGCGACTGTAAGAGGTCGGCGTTTCAGCGCTTTGACATTTCGTCTTTGGTCGCAGTCAGTTCGCTCCAGTGACTGATCAGATGCTCATGGCCAGTCAGCTTGGGTTCTCGATGCCATCCCGCCACATAGCCGAGGGTCAGACCGATGCCGGCTTGTCGCGCCATCAACAGATCTGTGTCTGCGTCTCCAATCAGGGCACAGGTGTCCACCGCCAGCTTCAGCTGCGAGCAGAGTCCATGAACGGCTCCTGGATCCGGTTTGGCTGGGTGGTGATCAGCGCTCCACAGCCCGCTGATGCAATCGTTGAGTTGGTGTTGATCGAGAAATTGCTGAATTCCTGCAGTGGTGTCATTGCTGATCACGGCACAGATGATCCCCGCATCGGCCAGTTCACGAAGAAGTCTCGCCGCGTCCGGTAACAGGCCAACAGGCTTCCCGCTTGGGTGACGCTTTTGTCTGCATGCATCGACCTGAGCAAACACCTCCTCCGCGAGCAACAGTGATTGCGGCCAGCTCAGATTCATCTGGCAGAACACTGTTGCAGTGCTCAGCAGGTTGTGATGTCTTGAAGCAACAGCAAGCGTGCCGTCGGGGATGACACCTTGCGGCGAACGTCCAAAGGTTCTCTTCAGAAGATCCTTCAGCTCCAGAATCGTGGTGCCGTGGGCTCCCCGTTGCTGGAATCTGCGAGCGGATTCCTCAATACGATCATCAGCCAGTTCGATCAGGCGAGGCTCACTATGGGAAAGGGTGCCGTCCTTGTCGAACAGCACCCCCCTCACCGGACCGAGATCGCGGCTTCTGAGATTGAGATGAGCCATGGGCTCAGTTTCCTCAGATCATCATTGAACTCAGGGGCTCTTCACCTTCCTCGGCCTGTTCCAGCAACATCTGCTTGTAGCGGGCTGCCATTTCCTCGGCCTTGTCAAACACCTTCTGGGGATCGGTGAGCATGTCGCCGGGCTCCGGTTCCAGAGCCTTGGTGGAGAGTGAGATCCGGCCCCGTTCGGCGTCGAGATCGATGATCATCACTTTCATCTGATCGTTCACGTTCAACACCGAGTGAGGGGTTTCGATGTGCTCGTGACTGATTTCAGAGATGTGAAGCAGACCGCTGACACCACCGATGTCGATGAAGGCGCCATAAGGCTTGATGCCACGAACCGTGCCAACAACGACCTCACCGACCTCGAGGCGATTCATCTTGCGCTCGACCAGAGCGCGTCTGTGGCTCAGCACCAGACGATTGCGCTCCTCGTCGACCTCAAGAAATTTGAGGGGGAGGAAGTCGGCTACGAGCTCTTCCTTGGGTTTGCGAGTGCTGATGTGTGATCCGGGAATGAATCCGCGCAGGCCTTCCACCCTGACCAGTGCACCGCCTCTGTTGGTGGCAAACACCTCGGAATAGATGGTTGCGTCTTCCTTCTGGAGTTGACGTACTCGTTCCCAGGCTCTCTGGTATTCGATGCGGCGAATGGACAGTGACAGCTGTCCGTCTTCGTTCTCCTCGCTCATGATGAAGAACTCCCGGATTTCTCCGGGTTGCAGCACATCGCTCAATCCTTCGACACGATTGATCGATACTTCCTGCAACGGCATGAAGGCCGCGGTTTTGGCTCCGATATCGATCATCGCCCCCTTTGATTCCAGGGCGAAAACCGTGCCGTTGACAATGTCGCCGGGTTTGAAGTTGTAGTCGTATTTGCTCAGTAAGGCAGCGAATTCGTCGAGTGTGAATCCGGCGTTCTCCATGTCCCGGCTGGTTGCCCTGCTGCTGGGATCGTCAGCTGTGGGAATGTCTTCGGGAATGCCTAGGTCATCATCCGTACCGAAGTCGGCTTGCTTGGCTGATTGATCAGCCACGGCTTCGGACGAGACCGCTTCCGCGGTATCCACTGCAGATTCCTGCGAAGGATCTGTGGGAGTGACAGTCATGGAACGCTGGCGGTCTGCCCATGGGACAGAGCGAAGGAATCTGATACAGGCCCGCCGACCCGAATCAAGGGATTATCGATTCTACAGATCGACGATCAGGCTCGAATCGCAGCTGTGAGTTCCGCCTTGGTCGCGTTGATGCCTTCCAGGGTGGCGACAAAATCGCTTACGCCGCTGAACTGGCGGTAGACGGATGCAAAACGGATGTAGGCCACTTCACTGAGAATTTTGAGCTTTTCAAGCACCAGCTCTCCGATGTCGCTGCTGCTCACTTCCCGACCACTACGTTGCTGCAGGCTCAGTTCCAGCTCCTCAACCATGGTTTCCAGACGTTCCGGAGCGATGCCCGTTTTTTCGCAGGCTCTGCTTAATCCATGCAGGAGTTTGCTGCGACTGAACGTTTCACGATTGCCGTTCCGTTTAATCACTGTGATCGGCACAGTTTCAACCCGCTCATAGGTGGTGAAGCGGAACTCGCAGTTGAGGCATTCCCGGCGACGACGCACGCTTCTTCCTCCATCGGCGGCTCGCGATTCGAGCACCCGGCTATCCGTGTTTTGGCAGGAGGGGCATTGCACGCCCTTGAAAGTACGTAGATGTATTAATTGTAAGGCTCGCGTCCACCCATGACATCTTGCCAATGAATTCACGTTGAAGGCATAAAAAAAGCCCCGCTGAAAGCGGGGCCTGATTGATCACTTGCCAATCTTCGGTGGATCGCGGAATGCGATGGCGAAGAAGAGAGTTGCAATCGCGAGAGTGAGGATGAGGATGTAAGCGAAGCTTTCCATCGGGTATCTCCTAAGAGCTGATCAGCTGAGCTTGGTACCTGCAGGGGGCACATAACCCTCGGGCAGTTTGCGGGTGGAGCGATCTCCCAGTTTTTGGAAGAGACCGAACTCGATCTGTTCGCCAAGATCGGGGTCGATACCGGCAAACACATCACGGTACAGAGTTCTTGCTCCATGCCAGATGTGGCCGAAGAAGAACAGAAGCGCGAATGTGGCGTGTCCGAAAGTGAACCAACCACGCGGTGAACTGCGGAAGGTGCCGTCGGAGTTGTAAGTCTCGCGATCGAATTCGAACGCTTCACCAAGTTGAGCCTTGCGGGCGAGGCGCTTCACATCAGCAGGGTCAGTGAAGGTCTGACCATCGAGTGCACCTCCATAAACAGACGCCGTGACTCCCTGTTGTTCGAAAGAATACTTCGCTTCAGCGCGGCGGAAGGGGATGTCTGCTCGCACGATCCCATCTGAGTCTTCGAGGATCACAGGGAAGTTCTCGAAGAAGTTCGGCAGACGGCGAACCTGCAGCTCGCGACCATCCTTGTCAGTGAAGGCAATATGTCCAAGCCAGCCAGTGGGTAGACCATCGCCGTTCACCATCGGGCCGACACGGAACAGACCACCCTTGGCTGGACTGTTGCCCACGTAGTCATAGAAGGCAAGCTTTTCAGGAATCGAGGCATAGGCCTCTGACTCCGTCTGGCCTTGATCCATCGCGGTCTGAACACGCCGATTGATCTCGGTCTTGAAATAACTCTGATCCCACTGATAGCGGGTAGGTCCAAACAACTCAATGGGAGTTGCAGCTGCGCCGTACCACATGGTTCCTGCAACCACGAAGGCTGCAAAGAAAACTGCTGCGATGGCGCTGGCCAGAACAGTTTCAATGTTTCCCATCCGCAGTGCCTTGTAGAGACGCTCGGGTGGTCGGGTGGTGATGTGGAAAATACCGGCGATGATGCCGACAATTCCAGCTGCGATGTGGTGGGCGACGATTCCACCTGGATTGAAAGGGTTGAAACCTTCAGGTCCCCAAGAGGGTTGAACCGGTTCAAGGTGTCCGGTGACACCGTAGGGATCTGATATCCACATGCCGGGCCCGAAGACGCCCGAGAGGTGGAAGGCTCCAAAGCCGAAGCAGCCGAGGCCCGCCAGGAGGAGATGAATGCCGAAGATCTTTGGCAGATCAAGAGCCGGCTCCCCGGTGCGGGGGTCCTGCCAAATCTCGAGATCCCAATAGGTCCAGTGCCAGATCGCGGCCAGCATCAACAGACCGCTGAAAACAATGTGCGCAGCGGCTACACCTTCGAAGCTCCAGAAGCCTGGGTTCACGCCAGTGGCGCCGGTAATACTCCAGCCGCCCCAGCTGTCCGTCACACCAAGACGGGCCATGAAGGGCATCACGAACATGCCCTGACGCCACATCGGGTTCAGGACTGGATCGGAGGGGTCGAAGATGGCAAGTTCATAAAGCGCCATCGAGCCGGCCCAGCCGGCGACGAGGGCAGTGTGCATGAGGTGCACGGCCAGAAGACGGCCCGGGTCGTTAATAACGACGGTGTGCACCCGATACCAGGGCAATCCCATGGGTCAGGTTCGGGGGAACGGAGCTGCCAATGCAGCCAGACTTGGCGATCGTAGGGCGTTCACTTCGATGTACGCGTCAGGCTGTCGTGTCCTGCAACGTGAATGGAGGTGACTCAGATGATCGAAGTTCTCGATCCCGCCGGTCTCCTGGGTTCGCCTGCTCGCCGGCTCATCTCGCTCTGGGGGGTTACAAAACGCAACCTCTGGCTCCAGAGTGATGTGGTTTCGGCGTGTCGCAGCGCCCTGCTTTTTCTGAAAATCAATGCCTGTCATCCGTTTTGTGCGTGAAGGTCGGGATGTGGAATGCTTCCCGGGTGAAAATCTCCGCGCTGTGGCCTTACGGGAGGGGATTCAGCTCTACGGACTTAAAGGTCAGCTGGGCAACTGCGGCGGCTGCGGACAGTGCAGCACCTGTTTCGTGAAGGTGGAAGGTGAAAGCTCCGCTTCAGCCCTGAGCAAAAAAACTGAAGTGGAGGAGTCCAAGCTCAGACGCAGGCCTGAGGGTTGGCGTTTGGCTTGTCAGTCTCTGGTCGAGCAGTCGGTGGTGGTGGTGACCAAGCCTCAGGCTTCGATGCCTGCCCAGGTCAACCGAATTGCTGCGGCCTTGGCGGCTCCTCTTCCAGAAGGGCCGCAGCAGTGGCCAGGTGCCGTTGTTGGTGATGAGATCATGTCTGCCTGCCCAGCGGCAGACGTGATCAGCTCATCGATGGAGGTCTCAGGTAAGGCTTTACCTGCAACGCCCGGTGAAGAGCGCTGATCGGATCGAGTCAAGACTTTCCGGACGGTGATACGTTCCAGCAGGTTCTTTCACGTTCATGGAAACCAACGATCTCGGCTTCGTGGCCAGCCTGCTGTTTGTTCTGGTGCCGACCGTCTTCCTGATCATCCTGTTCATTCAGACCAACAGCCGCGAGGGCTGACTGCCCATCAGCGGCTCTGCTCTCGACTCTGATCACCTCCGCTCCGGCTCTCTGACCAGCAGCACGGGGGCAGGGGCGTGAACTCTGATGTAGTCGCTGACTGAGCCGCCGAGCAGCTTGTCGAGATCGACAAGCCCTCTTGCAACAAGAGGACGGCGGTCTTGTGAGGCCAGAACCACCAGATCGGCGCTGACCTGGTCGGCAGCCAGGCAAACGCCCTTGCCGATGTCACTGTTGGTCACGTGCAGGGGGTTCAGTTCAACCCCAAGGTTGCGAGCTCTCTTCACTGCTTTGTCAAGGTATGAATCACTTTTGCTGGGCGCTCCTCGAGATGCCGCAGGTTCCTGGCGAGCCACATGGACGCCAGTCAGCTTTCCTCCGGGAATCTCCCTGGCCATCTCACAGGCGAGTGTGAGCGCGTCGTCTCCGACTCCTGTTCCGTCAATGGTGACAAGAATTCTGTTGATGTGGCGGATGTAGAGGTCGTCTCGCACCAGCAGCATCGGCCTGGTTGAGAGCTGGAAGACGTACTGGCTGGCACTGTTGGCCAGAATCGAGCGGAGCCTGCCGAGACCTCGTGATCCCATCACGATCAGGTCCACGTCCAGTTCGTCTGCCACGTTCAGAACGGTCTGCTTGGTATCTCCCTGGCGAATGATCGAGTTCACGTCCTGGGGGTTGAGCCCCAGCTGCTCAACCGCTCCTGCCAGCAAGCTGCCGGCGCTTTTCCAGTGCTGTTGTGTTGCTGACATGGTCTGTTCCGGCACCACATGCAGCAGATTGATTCTGGCTGCCTGAAAGGCCGGCAGATCGCGCAGCATTTTGATCATCTCTCCGACGTGGCCTTTGCCTGAATCGGCGATCAGCAGGTTCTTGAACACGGCGAAGCCTCGGCCTATGAAGCAGCCTATGGCTGATTGCAGTGCACGTTCTGATGGTGAATGAGAGCGTTACCAGAACCCCATGGCGCCTGACCAAGCGTGTGCTGCCGCAGCACACTGACCATGGTGGAGTGATGTGGCATGGGGCCTATGTGGGATGGCTGGAGGAGGCTCGGGTGGAAGCGCTTTCCTCGACCGGCTGCCCCTACGAGACGATGGCTTCGGGCGGCTTGGAAATGCCTGTTGTTCAGTTGCAGATCCGGTACCGGGAAGCGCTGAGGCTTGGCGATGAGGTGGTTCTGATGAGTGTCGCCTCTGTCCAAAGGGGGGTTCGCTGGCCCTGGCTCACCCGATTCATCAGGCGTGGAGTTTGCGTGGCGGAGGCCTCGGTGGAGCTTGTTCTGGTGAGCGTGCGGCCGGACCGCAAGGTTCTGCGTCGCCCGCCTGAAGAGATTGCGTTGGCATTCAAAACCCTCCTCCAAGGCCCTGATCAGCCTGATTGATAGTATTTTTGTACTAGCAATGAGCGCGTGTCGGAGAGGGGTTGGTGGTGGTTATGGATGCAGTGTCCTGGAATTGGTGCCGTCCGGATGCGCCAGCTCTGTTCTGCTGTCGCTGAGGCTCCCGGGGGACTCAAGGAGCCCTGGAGATGGTCCCTTCCCCGGCTGCAGAAGGCGTTCGGGTGGCCGGAGCAGGTGTTGTGCTCCTTTGATCGCTACAGGACAAATCTTGGTCTGCAGCCCTGCCTTGAGGTTCCGAGTCACGTTCTTCTGCCGTGTGATCCTGGCTGGCCAGCGGGCTTTGAGAACCTGGAGCGCCCGCCGCTTTCGATTCAGTGGCGTGGCACCAGAGGTCTCCTCCCTCTGCTGTCGTCTCAGCAGGCGATTGCCGTGGTTGGCACGCGTCGACCTTCATCACACGGCCTTCGCATGGCTGCAGGCCTGGGTCGAGCCCTAGCCAGGGCGCGCTGGCCTGTGGTCAGCGGCCTTGCTGAAGGAATTGATGCAGCTGCTCATCGAGCCTGTCTGGAGTCTGGAGGCCAGACCGTTGCTGTTCTGGGAACCCCGCTGCATCGTGTCTATCCCCCTGAGCATCGCCAGTTGCAACAGGCGATCGCCGACGCCGGGCTGCTGATCACGGAGTTCCGTGATTCCGAGAGGGTCTCACGATCCTCTTTTGCTCGACGCAACCGCTTGCTTGCCGCCGTCACCAAGGCTGTTGTGGTGGTCGAATGCCCGCAGAACAGCGGAGCGCTTCGGACCGCTGTCATGGCTCGTTCGATGGACATCCCTGTGTGGGTTGTTCCAGGAGATGCACTGCGTGATTCGGCTCAGGGCAGCAATGCTCTGCTCGGATCGGTGGCTGAGCCGCTGATCAATCCCCAGGATCTGATTCAACAGCTCGGACCTGGTCCCGGTCTCCCTGGTTCTCACGCTGATCCAGGGCTCGCCGAAGATGACGGGAACACCACGCCTTGCACTCCCGTTCAGATTCGCTTGCTGAAGCTGCTGAACGACGATTTCAGCTTCGATGAGATGGTTCAGTCACTTCAATCGAATCCTGAGAACATCGCTTCCGAGCTGCTGAAGCTCGAACTGGCCGGTCGGGTGAAAGCACAGCCAGGTTTGCGCTGGCGCACGCTCTAAGTTCGTTCGATGGAGTCCGAGCAGTGTTCGGGACAGGAGTTGCTGGCCTGGCGTCGCCAACAATTGCTGCGAGGAGGCCGGGATGTTGATCTCGACTGGCTGCTCGCGATGGAGGCCAACCTGAGTTGGGCTGAACTTCAGAGACTGCGGATTCTTCCTGAGGAAACAGCTTCTCTTGCCAGGCCCCTTGCGGCCTTGGAGGAACTCTGGGGAAGGCATGTTCAGGATCATGTGCCGCTGCAACATCTCGTCGGACGCTGTCCATGGCGCGACCTAGAACTTCGGAGCAGCCCAGCGGCGCTGATTCCCCGTCAGGAGACTGAGTTGCTGATTGATTTCGCTCTCGAATGCCTGCGGGAGGAGGGCAGGTTCCCCCACGGCGGCCGGTGGGCGGACCTTGGCACAGGCAGCGGCGCCATGGCCATTGCCCTGGCTCGTGCTCTGCGCGGTTGGCATGGGCATGCTGTTGATCTCAGCGCTGCGGCTATCGGCCTGGCGCGCATCAACTTCAACGCCATGACGACATCCCCGAATTGGCAGCTGCATCAGGGTTCATGGTGGGAACCTCTGCGTCCGTGGTGGGGGCAATTCGATCTTGTTGTTTCGAACCCTCCCTACATCCCTGACCGTGTTGTTGATGCTCTCGACCCGCTTGTTCGCGACCATGAACCAAAACAGGCTCTCTGTGGTGGAGAGGATGGTCTGGACTGTTGCAGAGCAATTGTGAACCTGGCTCCCCGGGCTCTTTCCGCCGGCGGCTGGCTTCTGCTTGAGCATCACCATGACCAAAGTGATCAGGTGTTGGCTCTGATGAGGTCAGCCGGGCTGATCTTCGCTCAATCCCGCTCCGATCTCTGCGGGGTCAAGCGTTTTGCCATCGCCAGACGTGCGCCTCACCCCGAAGCAGTGTCACGGTTTCGCCCATGACCAATATCAGACCTCCACAGTTGGCCGCCAAGGAGATGGCGAGTCATCTCCTTGGCGGTGGCGCTGCGCTCCTGCCCACCGACACCCTGCCGGCACTTGCAGCCGCTCCTGATCATGCGGCGCAGATCTGGGCCCTCAAGCAGCGTCCGCAGGACAAACCGCTGATACTGATGGCTTCTCAGGCTGACCAGCTGCTTGCGCTCACCAGCGAAGAGGCCAGAGATGATGCCGAACCGCTGGTCGATCGTTTCTGGCCTGGCGCGCTCACCCTTGTACTTCCCGTGACGAGTCGCCTGAGTCAGAACCTCAACCCCGGCAGGGCAACTCTGGGGATGCGCGTTCCGGACTGTGACGTCACGCGAACACTCCTGAGTCAGAGCGGCCCGCTGGCGACAACCAGTGCCAATGCTTCGGGCGCTCCGTCCAGTCGGAGCGCGGCTGAAGCCGGAGCTGCTTTTCCCGATTTGCCGCTGCTGTCACCACTGCCCTGGCCTGTGCCTTCAGGCCTTGCCAGCACTGTGATTGCCTGGACATCACCAGGCTGCTGGCAAGTGTTGCGCCAGGGCGCTGTGATGGTTGATGTGACTGAAACATCTCCTCCATGCTCTGGCTGATTGCGCTCCTGCTGGTGCTTCAGGCTCTCTTCCACTGGATTCTGGAGCCTGTGATCCGCGGAGTCACGCCCTTGTTCGAGTTCAAGCTGCTGCCCTGGTTGCTGGCCTTGGTGGGGCTCTGGTTTCTGGCTGGGCCCACGGATTCGAACAAGACACGCTGAACAGAGGGACTCAAGTGCCTGAAAGCCGGCTGACGGATTTGAACCGACGACCTTCGCTTTACAAAAGCGCTGCTCTACCACTGAGCTAAGCCGGCAATGAGGGAACTCTACCGGCGTACATCGGTGCCCCAGATCTGATCTGCTGCATCCACCAGAGGCTGAGCTGCAGCCGTGATCGACAGCCTGTTTTGCCAAGGCTAGTGCTGATGTGGCTTTCAACCGTGCGGATGCTCAATACCAGTGTTTCTGCGATCGCCCGATTGCTCATGCCCTGCAGCAGAAGGTCAAGCACCACCATCTCAGCAGGGGTCAGCTGAAAATTGGTCATCGATTGAGAAAGATCCTGTTGAAGGGATTCCCCCTCATTCCGGACAGCTTCAATCCTTTGAGCTGGCTGCCATTGAACGACGGATCGGCAGATTGGCCACAAGTGCTGTGACGCGATCCTCCGTTTCGAGGCTCACATCTCCCTCATCCAGGTCTATGTCCACATACTTGGCCACGACCTCAAAGATTTCCCGTCGCATCTGATCAAGAGTCTCTGGGCTCAGGTCACTGCGATCGTGGGCCAGAACCAATTGAAGTCGCTCACGCGCTGTGGTGGCACTGGCAGGTTGACGACGCAGGATTTTGTCGAGCAGGTCTTGCAAGGTCATGGCGTTCAGAAAATCTTCGTTTGCATCAGTTGGCGCACCCTGGCGCGGATCCCACGCCGTTCCTTCGCAGGGTCCATGAGGGGGATGTCCTCTCCCTGAAGACGACCGGCGATGTTCCCGTAAGCCCTGGCCGCGGGTGAGGCTGTGCCGTTGAGAGTGAGCGGTTCACCCTTGTTCGTGCTGACGATCACCTGTTCATCTTCAAGAACCAGCCCAAGCAGAGGCAAAGCCAGGATGTCGGTCACATCGTCGACAGCCAGCATGTCCTGGTTGGCCATCATCTTGGGACGGACTCTGTTCAGGACAAGCTGAACCGGTGATACCCCGTGGGTATTGAGAAGCCCGATCACACGATCAGCATCCCTGACTGCTGAGACCTCTGGGGTTGTGATAACGATGGCTTCCTTTGCGGCGGCCACGGCATTCTTAAAGCCGTCTTCAATGCCGGCAGGGCAGTCGATCAGAACGTAGTCGAAACGATCCGAAAGCATGCCTGCGATGGTCTGCATGTCCTCGGGCTTCAACCACTCGAGCATCCGCGGATTACCAGCCGGAAGCAGGGCCAGGTTCGGCTGCTGCTTGTGTTTCACCAGCGCCTGGTCAAGTCGGCAGGTCTCCGCCAGCACTTCCTGCGCGGTGTAAACGATTCGATTCTCGAGTCCCAGCAGCAAATCGAGATTTCTGAGCCCGAAGTCCGCGTCAAGAACAACGGTGCGAGCTCCTAGCCCGGCCAGAGCGATGCCGAGATTGGCAGTGAGGGTGGTCTTGCCGACGCCACCCTTTCCCGAGCAGATCAGGATCGTTCGCGAATTGGTCACCGGGTCCCGTTTTGATCGCGCCACATTAATGGCATTGATCCTTTCCGTCCTCCCGAGCTTGATCAGGTTTGCTGGGCGGCGAAGGGTGGCTTGGCAGGCTCGATAGAAATGGCTCCCTCAACAATGCAGGCCTGCTCGGCGAGGCCTGGCTGGGGCCGTTCCTCCGGTCCACGCGCCACCAGCTCTGCAATGCGCAGCTGAAGTGGTCTCAGCTGCAGTGCCACGATCCTGGCTTCGCTATCTCCCCTGCGTCCGGCATGTGCTCTGCCGCGCAGGCGTCCCCAGACGTAGACATCTCCATTCGCGGATGCCGAGCCCCCCGGGTTCACATCACCCACGATCAGCAGGTGCCCACGGCTCTCGATGTGATCACCGGAGCGCAGCGTTCCTCGATGGACAGTCAGTTCAGCATCCGTGCCGATGTCGTGAGCCTGGTCATGCGTGCCTCCATCGCTTGTGGAGTCAGGGCTCACATGACGTGCGATCAATCCCAGAGCCGCAGCACTGATCATCGTGTCTCTGCAGCGGGTTGTGACAGCTTGAACGGGATGGCCAGCCTCATTCAAGGTTCCGAGCAGCTCCTCCAAATCACGGCAGCTCAGGCTCCAGTCTCCTGTGTCCAAATCGATCACCTGGCGCGGTATGGAGGGGAGCTGCGAGGGAAGCCACTGCTGCCAGGTCACCGATCGGAACGCCGGGAGGCGGAGGCAGAAAGGGGTCTGCGATGACGGTTCAGGAGTCATGGCCGGACAGTACTCAGATCATCCGCCTTTAGCGCGTGCTGGCCATGGCCTGATTGAGTTCGGTTGCAATCTCTCCAGGGTGGATCAGCCAGGCTGATGCCGCTGGAATGGCGAGACTGTTCACCAGTGGCGAACACTGTTCGAGCGCCCGCAGACTGTGGCCGTTCCAGAGGCGCAATCCACCTCGATAGGGGTGATATCCACGAATCTGATTTTGTCGCAGGCCGCAGCACATCTCAGGGTCGAGGCCTGCTTTGTTTGCAAAGGTCTGGGCTTTGGCAAGCAGTTCCAGCTGCTTCGAGGAATCCATCTGACTGACATCCAGTGCCTTGAACAGGCGGCGGTTCAGGAACCGATCGCACAGATCGGCAAGCGGCTCGGGCGCTTCCTCTCTCCATCGCTGGAAGTGATACCCGGTACGCAGGTCATCGTTGGCTAGGTAGCTGTGCAGTTCGAGCTCCCCGGTGTCCCAGAGCCAAGCCTGCATGATCCGATCAGCCCAGATCCGCTCGGGGCCGAGCTGTCGAGCCTGCCGGATTAGTTGCTCCAGCAACCAGTTGCAGACCACATTGAGGCGATGGTTGTAGACACTGCGGTACATCAGGCTCCGCACCACGAGGTAATGCTCCACAGCCATCAGACCTTTTGGGTGGATAGCCAACTCGCCGT
Organism: Synechococcus sp. MIT S9503; assembly: GCF_047304175.1. GTDB lineage: Bacteria > Cyanobacteriota > Cyanobacteriia > PCC-6307 > Cyanobiaceae > Synechococcus_C. The sequence continues at coordinate 2,629,968 of NZ_CP138955.1, forward strand.
CCGGGGCTAGCGTGATCGCCGCAAGGATGCGGTCCAGATCCAGCTGGCCGTAACGGGCGCCCGTGCTGTAGCTGTCGCGCAACAGGTAATCCAGGCGATCGCAGTCGAGCTGGCTGCTCACCAGGGCCTTGATCACGCCACGCTCCGCACGGCCGTGCTCCAGGAGGTCGGCCACGGCATCAGCTGTTCCTTTTGAAAACCGCTCAAGGGGAGCCTCGATCTCGGGGTGTTCACGGATCACACGTGCAGACCACTGCTCATGGTGGGTGTCGAACATCTCCTCCCCTGTATGGCTGAGCGGGGCATGGCCCAGGTCATGCAGCAGAGCGGCGGCGTAGAGCACACCCTTCTGGTCGTTGAGTGCCGGATCAAGCTCAACCAGCCTCTCCATTGCCCGTCGCGCGATGGCAAACACACCCAGTGAATGCGTGAACCGACTCGACTCGGCGCCGTGAAAGGTGAGGAATGCCGGACCGAGCTGGCGGATGCGCCTCAGCCTTTGAAAAGGAGCCGTATCGACGAGCTCGAGCACCATGGCTTCTGCTGGTTGATCAGCATCCAGGCTGATTCCGCGATGAAGTGGATCGTGATAGGTGCGCGAGCTCATTCAGCTCAACTGCTCCGCTTCAACCTCGTCGCTGGTCGGTGACGCATCACTGTCGGTCTGGCTGGCCTCCTGATCAATCAGCGACTGAAGTACCCGTTCAGCGTCCGCCAGCCAGCGATCACCCTCTCCGCCGGGATTCAGTGGTTCTGGTCCGTCCAGGATCCTGTCCGGCGTGATGCCTTCACCTTGTATGTCTCGACCGCTGGGTGTGACATAGCCGGCCACGGTCACGGCGAGGCCACTGCTGTCACTGAGGTTGGTCAGGGTCTGAATCAGCCCCTTGCCGAAGGTGTTGCTTCCGAGCAGCAGCGAACGGTCATCATCCTGAAGAGCCCCCGCCAGGATCTCGCTGGCGCTTGCCGTGCCTTCATTGACCAGCGTCACCATCGGTCCCGAGTAGAGCACTTCAGGTCCAGCCTGGATCGGATCGGCGATGCCGCTTCGGTTCCGGGTCTCAACGATGGGTTGCTGATCCAGGAACGCATCGGCAACGGCCAGTCCGGCACTGACGAGGCCGCCGGAGTTGTTGCGCAGATCCAGCACCAATCCCTCAACGCTCTTGTCGGAGAGCTCGTCGATCGCTTCGCGGACCTGGTCGGGCACGCTCTCGCTGAACTGTGTGATCCGGATGTACCCGAGAGTGTGGGCATCACTGCGCAGCCTCCGTGTCCGCACGGGACGCAGGTCGATGTTGCGCCTCTCAAGAGTCAGTTCCTGCTGTTCTCCCTGCGGTGACTGCAGTTTGAGCACCACCTGGGTTCCGACTGCACCTCTGAGACGCGCTGCGGTGGCCTCGAGACCAAGTGACTCAACCGCTTCACCATTCACCTCAAGCACCTCGGTGCCACTCAAGATGCCGGCCTCGGCCGCCGGTGATCCTTCCAGTGGAGCGATCACCACAGTGGCGTTGCTGTCCTGTCGGTGGCCAAGCTGCAGACCCACACCGCTGAGGTTTCCCTCATTGCTTGCCTTCATCACTTCATAGTCGGCAGGTCGCAGCAGCCTGGTGTAGGGGTCGTTGAGCGGCAGCAGCATGGCCTCGATGGCGCTGTAGGCGTCCTCGCTCGTTTCAATCGTGTTTTCAAGTGCTTTCTGGCGGAGGCGCTTCCAGCGGATCTTGTCGAACTGGCCAGGGTCGAGATAGCCCTGGTTCACCAGTCGCCAGCTCTCCACCACCAGTTGCTGGGCGTCGTTCAGCGCCAGCGCCTGGGGGGTTGCAAGCAGAACGATGAGCACGGCGCTCGCCAGACCAAAAGCCAGGCTTCGCAGACGATCCCTGCATCCATTAACAGTCGGCAACATTGGCTTCATCCCTGCCCGCAACTGGAAGGTCATCGGTAGACTCTCGCAATCCAAGCCCACCTCTGCATGGCGAACTCCTCACCTGTCTACGACTGGTTTCAGGAACGTCTTGAAATTCAGGACATTGCTGATGACATCAGCAGCAAGTACGTGCCTCCACACGTCAACATTTTCTACTGCCTCGGTGGAATCACACTGGTGTGCTTCCTGATTCAGTTCGCGACCGGCTTCGCAATGACCTTCTACTACAAGCCGACGGTCGCCGAGGCTTACAGCTCCGTTCAATATCTGATGACGGACGTCAGCTTCGGATGGCTGATCCGCTCCGTGCACCGCTGGAGCGCCTCGATGATGGTGCTGATGCTGATTCTCCACGTGTTCCGCGTCTATTTGACCGGTGGTTTCAAGCGCCCGAGAGAGCTCACCTGGGTAACCGGCGTCACCATGGCCGTGATCACAGTGTCTTTCGGGGTTACAGGATATTCACTCCCCTGGGATCAGGTCGGTTATTGGGCCGTGAAGATCGTTTCAGGGGTTCCTGCTGCAATCCCCGTGGTCGGTGATTTCATGGTCGAGCTGCTTCGTGGTGGCGAAAGTGTCGGGCAATCCACCCTCACGCGCTTCTACAGCCTTCATACTTTCGTGATGCCATGGCTTCTGGCGGTATTCATGCTGATGCACTTCCTGATGATCAGGAAGCAGGGCATTTCCGGCCCCTTGTGATCCGTTTCAGTCTCTGTGCTCTGCGGAGTTCAGTCCCACCTCTCTGATTAAGGTTCCAACATCACTCACTGATCCATGCACATTCTCAAGAAGCCGGATCTGAATGATCCCAAAATGCGCGCCAAGCTCGCCAAGGGCATGGGCCACAACTATTACGGCGAGCCTGCCTGGCCCAACGACCTGCTCTACATCTTTCCGGTGGTGATCCTGGGCACCATTGCCTGCATCGTGGGCCTCGCCGTGCTCGACCCCGCCATGCTCGGCGACAAGGCCGATCCGTTTGCCACTCCCCTGGAAATTCTTCCTGAGTGGTATCTCTATCCGGTCTTCCAGATCCTGAGGGTCGTTCCCAACAAGCTGCTGGGAATCGCTCTCCAGACCCTTGTTCCCCTCGGGCTGATGCTTGTCCCGTTCATTGAGAGCTTCAACAAGTTTCAGAACCCCTTCCGGCGTCCTGTGGCTATGGCCGTGTTCCTGTTTGGAACCGCCACCACCATTTATTTGGGTATCGGCGCGGCCATGCCCATTGATAAATCCCTGACCCTGGGTCTCTTCTGATCTGAACCGGATCCAGTTCAGATCGCATGAGCCCGGCCGTTGGCCGGGCTTTTTTACTGGTGATCCAGATCGCTATGACTCTCCTCAAGCTCCTCATCAGCAGGGTCAGCCACGGCTCCTTCATCCAGGTCGAGAAGCAGAACGTCGTCAGGATTGACGCGCAGAAAGTGGTGCAGCAGCAGAAAGCCCACGATGGTCCAGGTCTGGTAGGTCCGGGACTGCTGCCCCACCCAGGTGCCGGTCGGGCCATCGAAGTATTCCGCCCACTGCTGCCTCGGCAACTGGTTGAGATGACTCCAGTAGCACTCTTCCAGCAAGGCTTTCATCTGCCCCATTAGCAGCACATCGGCATGGGGGTGGCGTCGTTCGTGCAGCAGGATCGAACCCCCGAAGAACCACAACAGGCTTGGCCAGTGCCCACCGTTGTGATAGCTCCAGGGCCAGTTCTTCGGATCTGATCCGGTCTTGTTCTGCCACTCCAGGCTCTCCATCGGAGGGTGGCAGATACGCATGGGCATCTCCGCCATCAGATGATCGCGGTTGTGCAGCGTGAGGCGGAACAGCGCCCGTTGCTGTGGAGCGGTCAGCAGCCCGAAGAGGCAGCCGAGCGAATTCCCGAGGCTGTAGAAGCGGAAGTCGGGGCGCCCTGTGCGCATGTTGCCGATCAGGTAACCGCCACGGTTCTCGAGCCAGTCCTGCAGCCAGTCGGGGATGACCTGAGGCTGAACGTTGAATTCGTTCTGGTGCTGATTGTCTCCGTACTGCTCCGTTGGTCTTCGCCTGAGCACCTGCATCGTCTTGCTCGTGACCCAGTAGTGCTTCAGCAGAAACTGGCGAAGGTCATGAACCCACTGACGGGTGAGCACAAGTCTCTGGTCCAGCAGTCGGCTGCTGTGGTGTTTGCGTCCCAGCTCCATCAGCTGAGTGCAGCAGCGCAGGGACCCGTAAAGCAGCACCTCCACTTCCAGTGGTGCACCCCACACATCCATCGGGCGGTCAATCATGAAGGCGCAGTCCGGCACGAACAGCACCGGAGTTCCCTCAAAGGTGGGATGCAACACCAGATCCAGCAACAGCTGAACTCCGCGCTGCACAGCCTGGCTGGAGGCGAACTCCTCGTCACCGCTCGATTTCACATACATCCAGCACAGAACAGGCCACCAGAGGCTCGCGTCGACTGATGTGATTCGGCCGATGGAACGCTGGCCATAGTCAGCGATCAGATGGCCTTCCTCCTCCACGAAACTTGTCGGGAACACCCCTCTGGTCTGGTAAGTGGTGCTTTGCAGGTCAAGGCAGATGGTCAGAAACTGCCGCACGATGTTGAATCGCTTCTGTGTGAGCAGATAGACCATCACAGGAACGTTGTCCCTCAGGAAGATCTCGCCGTAGTTGAGGGCTTCGTCATGTCGGGGATGTTCCAGCGCTGCGACGCTGCCCGCCAGGTGACCACGCAGTGGTATAAGCGTGCGCTCAAAGTGCTCGCGGGCTTTCTGGACCACCTGATCTTCCTTCGAGCTCGGTCGAACACGCTGGTTCTGCTGGCTGAAGCGTCCTGCCATGATCGGCTGCCTGTAGCCGAAACGTAGTGCTGGAGATCGATCACGGCAGTGGAAGCAAGTCTTGAGATGCGTATTAGTTGCGTTGTGGGTTGATGGTGAGCTATGTTTTTGGACTGCGCGGAAGGCGGAAGCCTGAGGCGCAGCTTCTGAGCATGAAGAGCGCGAGCTTGTAGTGTTTGGGGGTGCTTACGAGGCCGAGAGGGAGAGATCCCACGGTGTTGTAAGTTTCACAAGCGGCCGCGAGGCCGCAC